>JAJDAY010000017.1 GCA_029261655.1 Nitrospinaceae bacterium
GATAATGAAGGGGGCCGTGTGATGCCGGACCCGGTGATCTGGAACTAAAATTAGCAGGCGCCCATGGCTCAGTTGGATAGAGCGACGGTTTGCGGAACCGTAGGTCGGAGGTTCGAGTCCTCCTGGGCGCATTTTTATTTGTTTCTTTTCCTTGCAAGACGAAGGAGAAGGTTTTTGAATGGATGGGATCAGCGGATTTCGGGATTTGAGGAGAGGTGGCCGAGCGGTTGAAGGCGCACGCTTGGAAAGCGTGTGTAGGTTTACCCCTACCGAGGGTTCGAATCCCTCCCTCTCCGCCACTTTCTTCAGAGGGCGATTTTGCTGACCCGGAGCAGGCATCCATTTAATAATTGAAAAAAATTGGTAGAATTGTTGGGCCTTGCGCAACGTGGCTTTGTGAACCCCGTCAGGTCCGGAAGGAAGCAGCGGTAGCAACTTCCCATGTGTGCTGCAAGTACCCCAGCAATTCTGCCTTCAATCAATTTCCGTTTTCCTCTCACCCAGATTTTTTGAGATCCCCTTATGGAGTTTCAGGTTTCCGCGAGAAAATGGCGCCCGCAAAAATTCGCCCAAATGATCGGGCAGGAGCCTATTGTCCGCACTCTGGGCAATGCGATTGAGCTGGACCGGGTTTCGCACGCGTATTTGTTTTCGGGAACCCGGGGTGTGGGAAAAACCACGACAGCCAGAATCTTTGCCAAGGCATTGAACTGCCAAAACCTGCAGGGAAGCGAACCCTGCGATGAGTGCGCGCATTGTCTTGAAATCCGCCAGGGGAACTCTCTGGACGTTCAGGAAATCGACGGGGCGTCCAACAACGGAGTGGCCGAGGTCCGCGATCTCATCGAGAACATTCAATACTCCGCGTCCTCCTGCAAGTTCCGGGTGTACATCATTGACGAGGTTCACATGCTTTCCAAAAACGCCTTCAACGCGCTTTTGAAAACGCTGGAGGAGCCGCCCCCCAAAGTGGTTTTTATTTTTGCCACCACGGAACAAAACAAAATTCCTGAAACCATCCTTTCGCGCTGTCAGTGTTTTGAATTCAAGCCTTTAACGCACAAGCAAATCGTCCAGCAGTTGGACCAGATATGCAAACACGACGGCATAGAAATGGACCGCCGGAGTCTGGAGGAGATCGCCAAAAACGGGTCCGGCAGTATGCGCGACGCGCAGAGCCTGCTCGATCAGGTCATCGCTTTTTGCGGCAGCAAGGTGACCCCGGGCGCGGTTGAATCCGTTCTCGGTATTGTCGGCCAGGGCGCTCTGGAGAATTTTATAGACCGGCTGATCGCTAACGACTCAGCCGGCCTGATCGATCAGGTTCAGGAAATAGCCAATACGGGCAAAGATCTCACCCTCTTTTGCCGCGATCTGGTGGAATACATCCGCAACCTGATGATGGTCAGGGTCGCCAAGAACCCTGAAAAAATTCTCGACGCTTCCACCTCGGACTTGAAGGTTCTTGGCAGACAGTCCAGGGAGATGGATCCCGATCAGTGGCACCAGATGTTCACCGTTCTGGCACGGACAGAGACCGAGATGAAGCGCAGTTCTCTTTCCCGCGCGGTGTTTGAAATGGCCCTTTTGCGCCTTGCGGATGTGCGTCCTTTCAAAAATATCGACGCCTTGATTTCGGTTATCAACGAGTCCGAAGCGAGCGAAAGTGAACCCCCTTTGCCAGTTGCGACCCCTGAAAAAAAGTCTTTTGCCAATCCGGAAACCATAACCGCAAAGGTTCCTGACGAGAGTCAGGCTGTGTCGCCGTCCAAGTGGAGTGAAATCAAGCGGGAAATTTCAGATAAAAAATCTTATTTTGCCCATTACCTCACGGTGTGCGACCTGGTCGAACTCAACGACTCTGTGATTCATTTGCGGGTGTCAGACCCCTACACCAAAGAGTTGATCGAAAAAGAAGAAAATATTTCCGCAATTCGCGCCGGCGTCCAAACAGTCTGTAAACGCGACGTTAAAGTGCAACTGTCCCTGCCATCAGCAAGTGACGAGAAGCCATCGACCGATAACAAGGCAGAAAAAAAAACTCTGACCGGCTATAATAAGAAGGATAAAATCGCCGAATCCGAAATCATCCAGGAAGCGCTCGAAATTTTCGGCGGCGTGGTGACAAGGTAGAACGGTTAGAGAGAAACGCTCTGAGACCAGAGTCTTAAAGAAAAGATATTTGCAAACGTCAACTTAACTTTACTCGCGCCCCGAATGGGGCGGACAACATAATATGGAAAATGATTTGGGGTCGATTTTTCAACAGGCCAAGCAGTTGCAATCGAAAATCGGCGACATCCAGAAAGATCTGGCCAACAAAACCGTCGAAGTGTCCACCGGCGGAGGCATGGTAAAAATCACCTCCAACGGCATTCACCAGATTCAATCGATTCATATTGACGACGAGCTCATCAATATGCAGGACCGTGAGGTGCTGGAGGATTTGATCATCGGGGCCATGAATGAGGTGCATCGAAAAGTCAAGGAGCTGGCTCAGGAAGAAATGACCCGGTTGACCGGCGGAATCAAAATCCCCGGCCTGTTTCCAGGGATGTGAGGCGTTATGCAAGACCTTTTCTGCCGGAACACTAACACCGGTTTAAATTTAACACGATCCATTAAGTGAAAAGACCTCCGGCGGTTACAGAACTGGTTGATGAATTAAAAAAATTGCCGGGAGTCGGTCAGAAAACTGCGGAGCGGCTTTCTTTTTTCATTCTGCGCGGCCCCGTTGAACGCGCGTTGAAGCTGGCGACGGCGATAAAAAACGTCAAGGAAAAAATCATCCTTTGTTCCCGCTGTCACGGTATCACCGAGAAAGACCCCTGTGATATCTGTCAGAACCCCGGGCGCAATCAAGCGCAGATATGCGTGGTGGAAGAACCCCACGATGTTTATATCCTGGAGAATATGGGCCAGTACAAAGGCGTTTACCATGTGTTGATGGGAGTCATTTCACCCTTAGACGGCATTGGCCCTGGGGAACTGACGATCGAGTCATTGAAAGAAAAAGTTGCAAAAGGCAACGTGACAGAAGTGATTTTAGCGACCAATCCCGATATGGAGGGGGAGTCCACCGCCGCTTATATCGCCAAGGTTTTAAAACCATCGGCGGTCAGGGTGACTAGAATCGCGCGCGGCCTGCCCATTGGGTCGGACATTGAATACGCTGATTCCGTGACTCTGATGAAGTCTCTGGAAGGCCGCAGCGAAATGCTGTAAACTGTAAGTTCAAAACCGCTTGACAACAGGCTGAAAATGAATTAATTTTCAGCCCCCCACTAGCGGGAGTCGGCAAAAAACAGCGAACTTTTTTAAGCCTCCATAAAAAACTATTCCGGTGTGGCGCAACGGTAGCGCACTCGACTGTTAATCGAGTTGTTAGAGGTTCGAATCCTCTCACCGGAGCCAAAACAGAAAAGGCCGACCCTCAAACGGGGGTCGGCCTTTTTTAATATCCAGAATCAATTTTTCTAGAATGCGCCCCAGGGCTGTTTGCCCGGAATATAATAGGACGGGGTGATGAATTTGAACATATTGGCGAAGCGTCGGGCCTTCGCCACGTTCTCTTCGCTTTCCTGTTGAACTTTCATTAAATCGCTGTCAAAAACATCGGCGTAATAATTTTGCGCCGCTTCAATTCTTTCATCCTCGGTTTTGAACAGGTTCCTTATTTGTCCCAGTTCACCTGTGTCCAGCCAGACACCGCCGCATTGCGGGCATTCGTCTAGTTCCACTTTTCGCTTGACGCTCATGAAATGCCGGGCCAGGGTGATGCCGGGACATTTGGGGCAACTGTGGCGGGACTCGGTATCAAAGGTTCCGGGTTTCATGTCGATTTCAAGCAAGGCCTCCCCCGCCGATTCATGGGGTTCGTCGAATTTCTTCAACTCATAGTTGTCAAACCAGATGCCGCCGCATCCGCCTTTACAGATATCGACCGTGACTCCACCGGCTTCCATTTGAGTGACCGGGTGATTACAAGCTGGGCATTGCATAGCGCCTCCTTCTTTTATTCGTTCTGGCTTAAGGCATTGATAGTTTTTAGGTTCCGGCCGTCGAGCGCACCGCCTCCTTATAAGATAAGGCAAAGCGAGTCCCATGTAAACTATTGAATTATTTAGGATTGTTTTGAAGAAGAACTCTCGCTTTTTGAGTCCCTTTGGCCTGTCGGCAAGGTGGGAAAGAAAAAAGGCCCCCCTTTGTCGCTGGAATGGCTCGGTGCCTCATTTTTGTAATATACGTATTTTCATATAGATCTGACGGTGTTGATGATGATGGTCGATTGAGTTAGAATGAAAAATTGAGCTGGCAAAAAATTGAACAGTGTCTTCAGGGTCTTCAACGATGGGTCAACATGTGATCGACAGCAGTCAATGGGTAGAGCGGTACGGGGACATGCTTTATCGTTTTACCCTGCTTCGTGTGAAGGACGCTGAGCAGGCGGAAGAGATTGTTCAGGTTACTTTTCTGGCGGCTTTGCAGTCCCAGGATAAGTTTGCCGGACAGTCCACGGAAAAAACCTGGCTCTTCGGAATTCTGAAACACAAAATCATGGACCATTTTCGGCAGATCAAGAAAACAAAGACCTTTGATTTGGAACCAGACGACGACCGTGATCCCTGTGAGTCGGAATTTGACGGCCGGGGGCATTGGCAGGCGCTTCCAATAAGGTGGGGCATCAATCCTCAGAAAGCCAGCGAAGATCAGGAGCTGGTCCGGGTTCTTGCCACCTGCATGGACAAACTTTCCGACAAGTTTCGCCGGTTGTTTGTTCTCAGGGAAATAGAGGGGTTGAAATCCGAAGAGATATGTTCGGAACTGGATATCACCGCCAGCAACCTATGGGTCATGCTTCACCGCACCCGTAACCAACTCAAAAAATGTGTGGAAGTTCACCTTTTTGAGAAAAACCCCAATGCCTGACTCTGCCCTGGAAAAATGGTTCATTCCTAATTAGGTAAGAAAACCCCTTCTCCCTTCGCCATCCCGATTTGATGATGGCGAAGGGGCCGAGGGGGAGCAGGAGGGGAGGCCCCCTACGGAAATCACTTTGGCTCTGAAGGGGAGGGCAAGCTTCCCGAAATTACCAAAGAAATCCACGACCGAAAACCCCACGGCTGATGCCGTTAAAACCGCCAATGGCCGCACCCAGCGCCGCACCCTGACCGGGGTTGCCAAGCGCCGCGCCAATGGCCGCACCTGCCGCCGCACCGAAGGCACCGCCGATCACTGTGTCGCCCACGACATCGCCTCGATAGCCATTGCTATAGCTTGAGCCATAACTGGAATAGCCGTAGCTCGGCTGTGGGTTGTAGGTGCGATACGTCTGGCGATGCGTCACTCTGGGAGCTTCATGGGTGTACACATGTTTTTCCACATAGATATGACGGGGTTGATGGTGATGGCCATACCCACGATGAGAGCTATGATGACGCTTGAAATGTTTGTGGTGATTATGATGGTTCCCGTATCCACGATGACTGTACGCATGGCTGTGAGTTTCCTCAGGACATTCGTGGTCGGTCACGGTCCGGTGGGTTTCATACTCCGTGTAATCGTCAGAGCTGTGCTGGTGATCGGCTTGAGCCTGGGAGCTCAAACTCAAAAGAGCGAAAACGCTTAAAGTTATGATCGCTGTTTTTTTCATGACCTGCCTCCTGGTTAAAAACCGCTTTTTCAAAACAAAATAATCTCGATCAATTTTTATAAGTATATTTGCATGCAATTTTAATGTCAATAGTTTTTTTAAATAAATATGCAATTTTTTGCGTTTTATTTGTCGCCCGCCTGACGGTCTAAATATCGGGGCGGGTGTCGTCCCGAAGCAGGGTCATGCCGGGCCTTTCATGAAAAATTTGATCTGGGTAACCTATTTTAAAATAATGGGTTGATATAAATAGTTAAAGTAATTTGTGAGGTTGGTCGATAGGTCGATACAAACCTGTTTTGTATATAGTTATAAATCAGATAAATAGATATAAATATTGATACTCCTCGTTACAAATTCCGTTCACGGTGGTTTTGGGAGAATTTAAAGTGACGACCCGAGCTCAGGAAATCAGAAGTTTTATTTTGGAGGGGATTGTAAAACACCCGAAAAGCATTGTCGCGGTCACGGCGGAAGCCTTTGGGGTGACCCGGATGACCGTTCACCGGCACTTGAACCGATTGTTGCGAGACAAGAAAATCGTGAAAACCGGGACCACCAAGGGCGCGTCTTATTTTCTCAAAACCTCGCTGGACAAAACCCTCATTTTCCAGATTCAACCAGAGACCCAAACAGGCCAGGTTTGGGAGGAATATATGAAGGACAGTTTCTCCCGCCTGGGGGATTCGGTGCTGGAAATCTGCCGCTACGGATTCGAGGAGATTTTCAATAACGCGCTCCTGCATTCCGGGGGAAAAGGGGTTGTGGTGAAAACCGTTTGGAAAAAAGATTCTCTGGAAATTAGCGTCATTGACGATGGCAAAGGAATTTTCCAAACAATTCAAAAGGCGCTTGGACTTCAGGATATCCGCGAAAGCGTTCTGCCCTTGACCAAGGGAAATTTCACCTCGCTTCCCAAAGGGCATTCGGGCCGGGGCCTGTTTTTGGTTTCCAGGGCGTTCGATGTGTTCGGGCTTTTTTCAGACGGCTTGTTTTACTGCAAGGACAACCTTGGGGACGACTGGTATCTGGAAAAAAGAAAAACCGGCAAGTCCAAAGGAACCCGCGTTTCCATGGCAATCCGGTTCGATTGTGAGCGGACGCTGGCGGACGTGACCGGTCGATACAGTTTAAAGACATCCAAACACCCGGCAATCGAACAAACTGAAATCCTGATCCAGCTCAGTTTGATGGAGGACGAACCCTATGTCTCCAAGTTGCAGGCAAAACGGGTTTTAGAGGGTGTGGAAAAGTTCAACCGGGTGGTGCTGGACTTTCAAAACATCCCGACCGTGGGGCAGGCATTTGTGGAGGAAGTGTTTGGCGAGTTTCGGGCTCTTCATCCTGACGTGGTCGTCGACCCTGTTCACGCCAACCCGGATGTGCAATTCATGATCGATAAAAGCCTTTCTACGGAAACAGCAAAGGCTTCGATTTTTCCGCAATCATGAAAGGCCGGTTATTCGGCAAAAAAAGTCAAAAGGGAACAACCGTTATGCTGAGAATCGTGCAAACGTTTATTGCGATCGGTATTTTTTTCATGGCGGTGGAATGTTTTGCCGTTCAGGTGAGCGGCAAAGTGGTCGATGTCGTTGATGGCGACACGCTGACGATGGAAACCAACTCGGGGCAACTGCTCAGGCTCCGTCTCAAAGAGGTGGACGCTCCCGAACCTGGGCAAATTTTTGGCCGCCAGGCCAGACAATTTGTCGAGGATCTTTTGCTCGGAGAAATCGTCGAGGTGAGGTACTCCGTTGCGGACCGCTATGGAAGGGCCATCGGCGAGGTGTTTTTTCCAGATGGCCGAATCCTCAACCGGGAGCTGGTCCGTCACGGCCTGGCCTGGCATTACCGGGTCCATTTTCCGGTGGATGAGTCTCTAAAAGAACAGGAATACCGGGCGTGGAAACAGAAAGCGGGACTATGGGTCGATCCATCGGTGGTTCCGCCCTGGGAATTTCGCCGGGAAAATAACTCGCATCAGGCGCCCCCCCGCAATCCTTCCGAAATGGATTACAATGATATTTTTGATTATGGCTTGATCGGCAACACCCAAACAAAATTATATCTGTGGCCGGATTGCCCGGATTATCCTGAGGACAGCCGGGGGTTTGCCGTGTTTGGCAGTGAACTTACCGCAAAAACCTCCGGTTTTAAGGTGTCCCCGAATTGCCGCAAACGCTGAAGCGGGCCTTTTCTTTAAAATGCATTGCGGATGGGGGTTTTGTTGGTGTAGAGTTTTAGAAGCTTTCTCTAAAAGCCCACGTACTTGATAATGCTCAATATTGAGCGTTTTTAAATTAGAAAACTTTTTATCCACTTAAAATCATGATTCCTGAACTACTGGCTCCCGCGGGCAGTCCGGAAAAACTGAAATACGCCCTTGCTTATGGAGCGGACGCGGTTTATGCCGGTATTCCCAAGTTTTCTCTGCGCGCCCGGGAAAACGGATTCAAGGACGCTTCCTTAAAAGAGGCGATTGCAACCACGCATGGGCTGGGAAAAAAAATATACATCACCGCAAATATTCTGCCCCAGAACCGCAAGGTGGCCTCGTTCAAAAAATCCCTGGCCTTTTACGCGGAGGCCAACCCGGATGCTTTTATCATGTCCGACCCTGGGTTGATTCGGTATGCGCTGAACGAATTTCCCGAAATTCCGGTCCACCTTTCGGTGCAGACCAACACCATGAACTGGCCTTCGGTGGAGTTCTGGCACGATCAGGGAGTGCGCCGCATCATTTTATCCAGGGAACTTTCTATGGAGGAAGTTTCAGAGATCCACGAAAAAGTACCGGGCATGGAGCTTGAATCTTTTGTTCACGGAGCGATCTGTATCGCCTATTCGGGCCGATGTCTGCTTTCCAATTATTTCAATCACCGCGACGCCAATCAGGGAACCTGCACTAACAGCTGTCGGTGGGAATACAACGTCCATAAGGAAGGTGAAGAGCCAAAGCCATCCTCCTGCGACCAGGGCAACGGGGCCAACGCCGGGGTTCTTCCTCAAAAAGCGCTCGATGGAAATTATTTCATTGAGGAGGTTCAGCGTCCGGGAGAAATGATGCCCATCGATGAAGACGAGCACGGCACCTATATCATGAACTCCAAGGACTTGAGAGCCATCGAGTTTCTCAAGGAATTGCGGGCGGCGGGGGTGATTTCATTTAAAATTGAGGGCCGGTCGAAGTCCCTCAATTATCTGTCTTTGGTTACCAAAGCCTACCGCAAGGCGATCGACGATCTGGCTGAAAACCGGTCGTTCAATCCGGTTCTGATTGATGAAATCAATAAAACCGCCAACCGCGGTTTCACCTCCGCCTTTTATGTTTCCAAATCCAATCGCGAAACCGAGCGGTTCGATTCTCCGCAGGATGGAGATCTGGCACAGGTGTTTGGCGGACAGGTGCTGGATTTACGCGGCGACGGCATGATGGAAGTGGAAATCAAAAACCGCGTGCAGGTCGGCGATGAAATGGAGTACATCTCGCCCAATGAACAATACCGATTTCGCATCAACGCCATGCAGGATAAAAACGGCGGGTCCATTTCCGTCGCCCACGGCGGTAACGGAACGGCCTGGATTCAGGCCGAAGGCCCGGTGGAGCCTTATTCGTTATTGAGCCTGGTGAAACCCGAAGGGGAGGTAACTCCCGGCTGACATCGGCTTCGTACTTGCGCCTTTGAGAACCTCTCAACTCAATAAACGGCTGAAGCCACTTCCTTCCGGGCGGGAGCGAGGTGTTTTATTTGTTGTTCTTTTTGGGAGTTTCCACCCAGGCGATGGTCACAAGGATGACCACCACCAGAAAGAAACCCAACCAGTCGGAGAAGCTGTCGAGGCGATAATCAAGAATGTCGTAGGCAAGAGTGCCGTCGAACAACAGGGCCAGGAGTGCCAGAATTAATAACAAGGCCCCTTTTTTCAAAATCGACCCCAGGCTTTTTTGGGATGAGCCCAGGGCCACAGGCGTGGACGGTCCTCGGGATTGGATGAATTTGGTTTCCTTGGTTTCATGGCCGGCGGATAAAAATTTTGTTCCATCTCGAAACTAAAATATAATACTTTCGTCTAAATCATATCAATTATTTATTCCCGTTACCTGGGTCACACGAATATACACTCTGGAGAATATCTTTAAATGGCAGTCCCTCTCAGGCAGGCCCTCACCATCGGCCTCTATTTATTTCGTCAGAAACTAAAGGGCCGTAAAAAATATCCGCTGGTATTGATGCTGGAACCTCTGTTCCGGTGCAATCTGGAGTGTGTGGGATGTGGAAAAATCCAGAAGCCCAACGAAATTCTGAAGCAGAACCTCAGCCCGGCGGACTGTCTCAAGGCGGCCAAAGAATGCGGGGCGCCCATAGTTTCCATTGCCGGCGGCGAGCCTTTGATGCACCCCCAGATTCAGGAAATCGTAGAGGGTCTTCTCAAGCAGGGGCGTTATGTATATTTGTGCACCAACGCGCTGTTACTGGACAATTTTCTGGGCAAGCTTCCGGTGTCACCTTTGTTGACGCTTTCGGTTCACCTGGACGGCATGGAAGAAGATCATGACCGCATTGTGGCCCAGAAAGGCACGTTTAATACAGCGGTCGAGGCCATTAAAAAAGCCAAGTCGATGGGCTACCGGGTCAACAGTGCCACCACTTTTTTTGATGAGATGACGGTTGCCAAGGCGGAAGAGTTTCTTGATTTTGTAAAGCCGCTTGGGGTCGATGGGGTGACATTGGCGTCGGCGTTTCAATACCGCGACGCGCCCGATCAGGACCACTTTTTCGGTCGAAAACGGACCTTTGAGTTTTTCAATGAGTTGCTGGAAAAAAATAAAAACGGCCGCTGGAACATCAATCACTCTCCCTTATATATTGACTTTCTAAAGGGACGGCGTGATTACAATTGTACCCCCTGGGGCAATCCCAATTACTCCGTTCTGGGCTGGCAGAAACCCTGCTACCTGCTGGACGACGGTTACGTGGATACTTTTGAGGAACTTTTAGAAACCACGGATTGGGAAAACTACGGTCACCAGAACAATCCGAAGTGTGCGGACTGTACCGCGCATTGCGGCTATGAAGCCACTGCCCTTGAAGACGCGACTGCCAGTTTCGGCAACATGGTCCATTCCGCGAAGGCGATGTTTTGACCCCGCCCAGTCTCGCCAAACCCTCACAATAAAATACTCAGGATGAAGTTTTAAGGCCTTCCGGGAGAACGGTGGTTTCATCCACCCTGGCTTTTGCGATCTGTTCCGGGGTCAGCCCTTCGGCCATCTTTAGGTTGGCGCCCTGTAATTGAGTTTGTTCAAGGTCGGCTTCCTGAAAATCGGCTCGCATCAGATTGGTGTTTTTCAGGTTGGCGTTTTTCAGGTTTGCCCAGCGAAGATTGGCGCCGCGAAGATTGGCTTTTTCAAAGTTGGCGTTTTCGAGATCTGTTTTTTTAAGGTAGGCCCCATACAAATACGCCTCCTGAAAATTCGCCTGCCTGAGGTTGGCCCCCATGAACACCGCGCCTTTGAGACGGGCTTTCTGGAAATTGGCCGCCCGCCCTTCTTTGCCACCCGACCGCACCCACTTGACATGGTTTCCGAGCGACTCTTTAATTTCCGCTGGGGTGATTTCCCGTTGCGCGGACGAGGTATCCGAATTTTCGGTAGGATCGTTCATTGCAAACTATCATAAACGAGTTGTTTGTTTTAGGGAATCAATTTTCCGCCTCCCAGCAGGTCAAATACAACCCCGGATGAAAATCCAACCCTCGGTTGGGGTTGGGGCTGTAAAAGTTTTTCTGGTTTGGGTGCGGGGGACGTTGAGTCGGGTTCAGGAGAGTTCCACTTTGGACAGCAGTTCGCGGTATTTTGGGTTGGCAGGTTCGGCTTTCAAAGCCAGTTCAATGGAGTGCAAGGCGGCGGCCTTGTCTTTTTCCATGAAGTGGCTCAAGGCGATCTGATAATGAGCCTCGGTGTAATAGGGATTGACCGTCAGCGAATTTTGAAAAGCGGTGATCGCCTGGCTGTGCTTCTTCTGGCCCTGATAAAGCATGCCCAGGTTGAAATGGGTGAGCATTCCTTTTGGGTTTACCGCCAATGATTTCTGAAAAATTTCCTCCGCCTTTTTAGTATTTCCCATAAGGCGGTAGCTGTCTCCCAGGTTGTTGAGGTAGGTCGAGTTGCCCGGCTCATGGGCCAGGGCCTGCCGGTAATGTTCAATGGCTTGGACGTAGTTTTTTTCTATCTTATAGAGATTGGCGATATTGTTGTGAGCTTTTGAGTCGTTATCGGTTTCATGGGCCGAGATCGCGTGCTCCCATTGTTTGCGCGCCCGGTCGGCTTTTCCCTGAGCGTAATAAACCATTCCCAGATTGATGTGGACCTGCACATTTTCCGGTTCGAGTGCGAGGATCTTTTCAAAGGACGTTTGGGCGTCATCGAATTGTTTGAGTCCGAAATGCACGAGACCTTTTTTGCGCCTGGCCTTTTGGTTATTGGGATCGTGTTTCAGCGCCAGGTCGAACTCCTCAAGGGAGTTTTTATAGAGAGACATTTTGGCGAATTCCAGCCCCAGGTTGTAGTGGGATTCCGATTCTTTGGAATCCACCTTGATTTCTCCCGAGGTGCAGGAGAACAGGAATACAGACAGGAAAAAAGCCGTGGAAAGGATTTTCATCATGGTCAGGTCCGGAATTTGGTAAGAAAAAAAGGGGTCAGCCGGGATGGCTGACCCCTGAAAGGATGTTACATCAAATGATCAGTTGATGCCACGTGCAGGACCTGTAAAACTGGTGTCTCCATCCTGCAGAATACCGTCGGGCACAACGCCAATGGAGGAATCATGGCCGTCGCCGACGAACTCCATCGCAAACCCGGTTCCGCTGGAAGGAATGAACACCACGCCCCACATGTTCAACTGCGATACGTTGTCATACTTCCTAACTCCGCCCACGCTGGTCGCAACGGTCGGGGCCTCGTTTATCCCCACAACCCGTACGTTCCCAAACTGAGCGGAGGTGTCGGTCGTGATGATATGGGTTCTGGAATTGTTGAACGCGGCGCTTGACGCTTTAATGGAATTGCCTGCATCAACAATGAAAACCCGGTGGGTTTCTCCGGCGTCCACGGTAAATGTGACCGACCGGCCCGCCGCGTTGTTCGGTACCGTGGTCATACCCAATACTTCGAGGACCACACCCACCTGAGTCAACGAAGAGTTCAGGGATGGATGGCTGAAACCCATGAAAGTGTAACTGTCATTGGGCACGGTTTGGGCGTAGGGTGAAACCGCGACCCGGGCGCTGTCCGTCGTGATCGGCGCCGATAATATTTGAGCCTGAGCGGTCGCGGCCATGGCCACAAACCCCATCAGGGTGAGCATCATGATTAAGAAATTTTTTTTCATCTGTCGTTCTCCTTAGTCTATATGGCTAAATTCATTTTCGAAATTATATTATTTGCTTACGGGCCAACGCCACTCACTCCAGCATTATCAGCGTTGACAGCAAGGGCTTCACTGTCATGCATGTCGCCGATGAACTCCATCGCGAATCCGGTGGTGTTGGTCTCGATCACGACCGCGCCCCAGTAGGAAAGCATGGTGACATCGCGCCAGCCATCAATTCCACCTGTTCCTCCGGTTCCTGTTCGTTGTTCCGGGTTTGAAGCGACCGGATCAAAGCGAACGTGACCGTGCTCAAAATTGGTCGTTCCCGATATGAACGCCGCAGTTGAAATGCTCGTCGGGTTGATGGCTGATTGCTGGGTCCGAACGATAAAAACCCTTTTGGTGGTTCCAGCCGAAAGAGTGAAAGAAGTGGCTGTACCAAAAGCCGCCTGGTCCTTTTGGATAGCATTGACGGTCACTCCGATTTGTGAGGCCATGCCAGACAAAGAAGGATGGGTCACCGCAATGAAGGTGTAGGACGTGCTGTCGGACTGCCAGTAAGGAGATACGACACGAGATTTATTTTCTATGGCAAAAGCATTTCCCGTGCAAACCGCAATCAATAACATCAGGGCGGTGGCTTGGGAAAATCGCGTAAAAAGCTTGATTTTCATTATGTTTGACTCCTATATATGCAAAATATGCAAATTGAATTTGGTTTCATTTTTAAAAATTGAAACAAAGCCTCTTTTGTCGGCGGTCACCTCCTTAATTTTTCATTAATAATTAATTCCTACGAGTCATATATGTAGAGTTCGTCTTTGGAGTCCCAAAATCTTGCTAAATTTATCTTCTTCAGGAAACCAAAGCACAATTCCTCATTCCTAATATCGGCAGAAGAATTGTTTTCTTGAGTTTTAATTGATTTCTATATAATTTATATGAAAATTCCCCTCTTTCAATAAAATGGTTTTTAGACCGGTTGTGCTGAGCCCCGCTTTTTGATATAATTTCGTGTTTTCAAAATCGGCATAACATTCTGAAAGTACATTAGTTATGAATGCAGTACAGATGAAATTCCTTGCCCTGCCGTCGAGGCTGTTGCTATGTCTTGGCTTATTGTTTGTCGGATATCTGGGAGGGTGTGCCAGTGACAAGGCCTCCGAAGTATCCCAGGCCCAAACAAAATTCCAGGAAGGGTTGGGGTTTGGGTCCATAAAAGACCAGAAGATGATGACCGCCCGATTCAAAGAAGCCGTCGACCTTGAGCCTTCGAATGAGCAGTATCGTGTTCATTTGGGCATGGCTTATTTTATTCAAGGAAATATGAAAGGTGCGGAAGAAGAATTCAAGCAGGCTTTAAAAATTAATAATGACTCCAAGGAGGCCTACCGGCAGTTGGGCCGTCTCTATATGCGGCAAGGAGATTGGGACAATGCCGTGATCAATTTTGAAGAGGATCTGAAACGGCCGGGAACCGTTAGGCCGCATCGAGTTTATAACTGGCTGGCGTTGAGTTATTTCAGCCAGGGTAATTATGATCGGGCAGAGGAGCAATGGTTGAAAGCCCTGGAGCTGAAAGACAACGCCGCCATTCGTCTGAATCTTGCCCTGGCCTACAAGGAACGGGAGAATTTCGATAAGGCGACGGAATCATTGAAGAAGGCCGTGGTTCTCGACCCCGACTTCGCACAAGCCCACTACGAATTATCCCAGCTGTTCGTCCTCAATAAGGAAATGAAACAAGCGGTGAGGCATTTCAAAAAAGTCATACGCCTGGAGCCCAGAAGTGAATGGGCCCGTTTATCTAAAAAATATCTGGACTTGATCCAACAACCTAAAAATTAATCATGGTCGAAAATTTTGGTTTGCATTTGAAACATGAACGGGAACTTCGGGGCGTGTCTTTGGAGGAAATCGCCGAATCAACCCGGATTCATATTCGTTATCTGGAAGCGCTTGAGAACAATGAGTTCGATAAAATGCCAGGGGAGGTTTTCGTTAAAGGTTATATCCGTTCCTACGCCCGGGTCATCGGATTTGATTCCGAAGAAATGGTCAACGTCTACGACGAGTCTGTCGGCAAAGATCGAAAGAAAGAACTTGGTGAAATTGAACTCACCCAGGACAACGTCAAGTCCGGGAAAAAAAAGACGGCGGGTTATATCTTTCTGGGCCTTGCTCTGACCGCCGGATTATTGCTGGGATACTCATTTTTCGGCGACATGATAGATAAGAATAAAAAACAGCAGGCCAGGTTGCCTGCGAAAGAAACACCTGCCAAACAGGGTGAGCCTGAGGTTTCATCAGACGCGGACCCTGCAGAAAAAATCGAGTTTGATATTGATGAGCAGAATCAAGATAACAACCCGGAAAACTCACAAAACGCGGCTGATTCCGTTGAAATTGAAACCCCGGCTACGCCAACCGACCCCACCTCCGAAATGACCGGGGAAGAAGGCACGCAAAACGAGGATGTCGGGAGCGCGGAACCGGTGGTTACGACGGAACCTTCTGACCCCCAGGAAGATAAAAAAGAAGAGCCTAAAACCCCGATAGAATCGGCAGTAATGGAAAAAAATCCCCCATCAGTAGAAAAACCGGTTATAATTCAACAGGTTATGGAAGATTCGCCGGCGCCGGTTCCCTCCGGTCAGAGCCTGTCGGAGATGGATGTAAAGCCTCTGCGTTTAAAAATTCAGGTGCAGGGGAATTCCTGGTTCAACGTGACGGTAGACAATAGCAAGGAAGAGGATTTTATTCTTCCCGGGGGTTCCAGCAAAAACGTATATGGTAGGGAAAAGATTCAATTGACGATCGGTAACCGGAATGGGACAAAACTTTTTTTGAATGAACAGCCGATTGACTTGCCCCCCGGTTCCAGCGATGTGATAAGGAATTTTGATATTACCGCCAACCTTCTTGAGTGATTATACGTGGCAAAAATAGACGCTTTTTTTAAGTTAATGAATGAGCAGGGTGCCTCCGACCTGCACCTGGTGGCGGGTTCCCAGCCGGTTCTCAGAGTCCACGGGGATATGGAACGTGTCAAGTACAAGGAGCTTGAAAACGACGAGTTGAAAAGCATTCTGTATGAGATCGCTCCAGAAGACAAAATCAAAATTTTTGAAGAAACCGGTGACATTGATTTTGCCTATGAAATTCCCAATCTGGCGCGGTACCGAGCCAATTATTTTCAGCAGAAGTGGGGCGTCGGGGCGGTCTTTCGGGAAATTCCCAGTGAAATACTGACAGCGGAGCAACTGGGTCTGCCGTCGGTCATTTCCAAATTAGCCATGCTCCATAAGGGGCTGGTGCTGGTCACAGGGCCCACGGGCAGTGGTAAATCGACCACGCTCGCGGCCATGATTGACTACATCAACAGCCGAAAAAAAAGCCACATCATCACGATCGAAGACCCGGTGGAGTTTGTCCACCGAAACAAGAATTGCATCATCAACCATCGCGAGGTGGGAATCCACACGCAAGGTTTTAAGTCCGCCCTCAGAGGGGCTCTCCGTGAAGACCCCGATATTATTCTGGTGGGTGAAATGCGTGATCTGGAAACCATTGAGCTTGCTCTCGAAGCCGCTTCCACCGGTCACCTTGTTTTTGGAACCTTGCACACGCAAAGTGCGGCTAAAACCATCGACCGTGTCATCGATGTTTTTCCGGCGCATCAGCAGGCGCAAATCCGCACGACCTTGTCGGAATCACTTAAAGGAGTGGTGGCGCAGAATTTATTTAAACGCGTCGATAAAAAAGCCCGGATGGCGGTATTGGAAGTGCTTGTGGTGACCCCCGCCGTGTCCAACCTGATTCGGGAAGGAAAAACCTTTCAGATTCCTTCGGCGATTCAGACCGGCAAAAAATTTGGCATGCAGTCTTTGGACGATGCCATTCTCAAAGCGTTGGAAGACCGGAAAATCTCTCCTGAAGATGCGTTTGAAAAAGCAATTGTCAAAGAACGGTTCATTCATTTCTTGAAAAAGCCACCCGAATTTATTTAAAAAGGGATCCATGAGAAAAGCCGAGATCGATCATATACTGACCACCATGCTGGAGTCTTTTGGAAATATTTCCGACCTCAACATCACGGTTGGAAAACCTTTTCAAGTCGAGTCAGCGGGAAAACTGACCGAGGTTCCGCTTGAGTTGTCGTCCTCCGAGATCACTCCCTTCCAGGCAGAAACTTTTGTGATGAACCTGATCAATGCCGACCGCCGGTTGACGGAAACTCTGATCCGTGAAGGTTCGTGCGACTGTTCTTATTTTTTGATCGGGAAGGTGCGGTTCAGGGTCAATATATTTTCTCAACGAGGCAACTTCAGCACGGTTCTTAGAAAACTTGAAACCCGCATCCCCTCAATTGAAGACCTGAAGCTCCCGCCGCAATTCAGTAAAGTCGCGGACGAGAAGAACGGTTTGATCCTGGTCACGGGCGCCACCGGCAGCGGTAAATCCACCACGCTCGCGGCTCTTCTGGATAAAATCAATAATGAAAAATCCATCCATATCATCACTCTGGAAGATCCCGTGGAATTTGTGCACCCGCACAAACAGGCGACCTTCAACCAGAGAGAACTGGGAAGTGATTTCGACGCGTTTTCAAGCGGCTTAAGAGCGGCGCTCAGACAGGCCCCGAAAGTAATTCTGGTGGGTGAAATGCGTGACCGGGAAACGGTCGAGATCGGCTTGAGCGCGTCCGAGACGGGTCACCTTGTGATGAGCACCCTGCACACCGTGGATGCGGGCCAAACCATCAATCGCATCATCGGTATGTTTTCCAAAGAAGAAGAACAGCAAATACGTATCCGGCTGGCGGACACGGTACGCTGGATCATTTGCCAGCGCTTATTGCCAAAAGTTGGGGGCGGGAGAATCGCCCTCCTGGAAATCCTTTCCACCAACCTCAGGATCAAGGACGCGATCATCAACGGTGAAACGGAAGGTAAAACTTTTTACGAGATCCTCTCCACGGGTGAAGCTTATGGGATGTGGACCTTTGACCGGCACATTCTGAAGCTGGTAACCGAAGGACAAATCACCGAAGAGACGGCCCTGGCCTACGCTTCCCGAAAGACGGTGGTGGCGCGGGGTATCGATACCATCAAAGCCTCCAAGGGAGAAAAAACCACCGATATAGACGAGCTGGCCATGGATGAAGAGTACGAAACGGAACTGAAATAATTTTTTTTATATTGCGGAGACGGGATGCAAATCAAATGCACCGAGTGTGAGCACGGAATCAATATTCCTGATGAGAATATTCCTGCGGGCCAGTCCTTTTCCATTGCCTGTCCTGGATGCCGGGCGAAAATTCATGTCGACAGTCCTCTTCCTGCTCCAGCTCCAGAAGAGACAGAGACTTTTATTGAAGGAGAGCCTGAGGGGGAAAACGGCTCCGGCAATGCTTTTGGAATCATCCTTTCCAACGATTTCGAGGAAGAGGAGGAAGGGGAAGGGTTTCAGATTTATGATGAAAATGACAAACTGGCCCTCATTCTGGACGAACCCAACAAAACCCTGTGGACGGAGGTTTTAGAGGAAAGAGGGTTCAAGGTTCAATTTGCCAAATCAGCCGCCCATGCGGTTCACAAGATGAAATTCACGCACTACCATTATGTGGTCCTGCATGAAAAGTACGATAACCTTCCTCTTGCGAAGAACCCGGTTTACCAGCTTTTGGTGAAAATGCCCATGGCGACCCGTCGGCATATTTTTCTTGCCGTTATAGGCGAAGGGTTTAAAACTCTGAATAATATGCAGGCCTTCAGCTACAGCGTCAATCTGGTCATCAATGAAAAGGACATCGACAAGTTGGGGAAAATTCTGAAAAAAGCGATCTCCGAGCATGAGATGTTTTACAAGGTTTTTAAAGAATCATTACAAGCCATGGGGAAAGCATGACCCTGCTAAAAGATGCGTCCATTGTTCAGCGTTTTTCAGACGGTGAGGTGATCATTTCCGAAGGAATCACCAGCAACAACGCCTACATCGTATTGCGCGGCAGGGTTCGCGTCACCAAAAAGCTTGACCGCAAGACATTGGTGATCAGCACTCTCAAGGAAGGCGACATTTTCGGTGAGATGGGGTTGGTCACAAAAACCGTACGGAGCGCGACAGTTTCCGCAGTGGGAGATGTTGAAGTGGGTTTCATCGATAAAGAAAAGTTCGACGAACTCTTAGACGACTTGCCCTCAGATATCCGTACCATCGTCACCGCCCTGGTGAATCGTTTGCGTAACACCTCGGACATGTTGATACGAATAGGGTCGGAACTGGAAAACACTCGCAAACAGATCAAGAAGATGTAACCTAATCTCTAAAGGGAATTGCCAGTGCCAACGTTTACTTATAAAGCCAAAATCAGGGGTCAGATCAAATCCGGTGAAGTGGAAGCCGAGGACGAAAAGTCCGCGCTCACCAAACTAAAATCGCAGAAAATCCGAGCAAGCTCCGTCAAAAAGAAGGGTGCTTCGAGCGATTTTTTTGGCCCCAGAAAACAAGCCATCACCGGTCGCGACATCGTTGTGTTCACCCGTCAATTTTCCACCATGGTGGACGCCGGCCTGCCTCTGGTTCAGTGCCTGGATATTCTGGGCAAGCAATCCGAGAACAAAACGTTTGGCGAAATAATCACCAATGTGAAGACCAACATTGAAACCGGAAGCGATCTTTCCGCCTCCATGCGCAAGCATCCCAAAACATTTGACGGCCTGTACTGTAACCTTGTCGAAGCGGGCGAAGTCGGCGGTATCCTCGACACTATTTTAAAACGCCTTGCGGATTATATTGAAAAGTCCGAATCCTTAAAAAAGAAGGTGAAGTCGGCCATGGTGTATCCGGGCGTCATCGTCACGGTCGCAGTCAGCGTTGTGGCTTTTTTGATGATTTTCGTGATCCCCGCGTTTGCCGGATTGTTCGCGGGCAGTGGCGCCGCTTTGCCAGGGCCCACCCAGATCGTCATGACGGTGAGTGATTTTTTCCGCACAAAATGGTATATCCTGTTAGGCGGCGGTGTAGCGTTTGTTTTTCTCATCAAGAAAATCTATTCCACCGAACGCGGCCGATTTGAGATTGATCGGTTGTTGCTGAAACTTCCGGTGGTCGGGATGCTGATTCGCAAGGTTTCCGTGGCCAAATTCACCCGCACCCTGGGAACCCTGATCTCAAGCGGCGTGCCCTTGATCGAGGGCCTGGAAGTTTGCGCCCGCACCTCCGGCAACAAGATTGTTGAACGCGCGGTGTTCAATACCATCGAAGCGATCAAGGGAGGCGAAACCATTGCCACACCCCTTGCCAGAGAGAGCATATTTCCGCCGATGGTGATTCAGATGATCGACGTCGGCGAGAACTCCGGTTCCCTGGACATCATGTGCCAAAAGATCGCGGACTTTTATGACGAAGAAGTCGATAACGCCGTCTCCGCCCTGACCTCACTCCTTGAGCCCATGTTGATGGTTTTTCTGGGTCTCGTCGTGGGTTTCATTGTTGTGGCCATGTACTTGCCCATATTCAAATTGGGCGATGCGATTTAACCGTCCCATTCCTTCATACACGACGCCTGCGGGGGGGGAAGACCTCCCGCCCGTATTTGCCCCAAATGGCATGACAACCATAAAGAATAACCAGGAACTCCGGCAGAGGCTAAAGACCCTGATGGTCATCCGAGTGGCGCTCTTGACGGGGTTTGTCGCTCTTCTGCTGATTTTTGGACCGCGGCTGAAATTTTCATCTTCCATCGTTCCCCTGACCGGGGTCATTTGTTCGGGTTACCTGCTCTGCATCCTCTACGCGCTTATTTTTAGATTTAAGAATCTTTCCCTGCAAACGTCCTTCCAGATCATCGGCGATCTTTTTTTAGTCGGAGGGATCATTTACACAACAGGGGGAAGCCAGAGTCCCGTTTCATTTTTATTCCTTTTTGTCATTGTCGCCGCCAGCTCTATTTTTTCCCGCACGGGTTGTTACTTGGTCGCCGCAGGAGCGAGCATCCTCTACGGGTCCCTGATTGATCTGGAGTATTATGAATTCATCCAACCCCACTATTTGTTTCATGAACCGGGAGTCCTCATGGGAGGGGGGTATGCCTTCTATTTAATTTTTTTGAATATAGGTTCCTACTACTCCGTAGCTTATTTGAGCAGTCTTCTCAACCATCGACTCAGGGCAATAAAAAAAGAACTGGCCGAGGCCAGCAGAAACCTTGTGGAACTGCAGGCCTTCCACGCCAACGTGGTCCAGGATATGGAGTCGGGCCTCATCACCGCCGACGCCCTTGGATGCATCACCTCCATGAACCGGTCCGCGGAGAAAATCACCGGTTATGAACAGGCTGAAAGTCTTGGCAAACCCTGCGTCGACCTGCTGACGGTTGCGAGCCTGAAAAATTATTTCAATCAGACCGATGGCATTACCCTGCCTTTTCAAACAGAAGGTGAATGTGAACGCAAAGATGGAAAATCCATTTCGATTCGCATGAAGGTGAGCCGTTTTTCCGGCCCTGATGACCCGCGCAAAGGGGTCATTTGCGTGTTTGAGGACCTGACAGAGTATAATGAATTGCAGGACAAAATTTCTCAGGCGGAAAGGCTCGCCGCTGTTGGGCGCATTTCCGCAGGACTGGCCCATGAGATAAGAAATCCGCTGGCTTCGGTGAGCGGCTCCATCCAGATGCTCAGCAAGGGGCTTGACCTGGAAAACTATCATCGCAAACTGATGGAGATTGTGATGAAGGAGACCGAACGGCTCAATTCCATCCTCACCGATTTTTTGAATTATTCGCAACCCCGTAAAAACCGTAAAACTCTGGTGGACCTGACTCAGCTCATTCAGGATGTGAACATGCTGATAAAAAACAACGAGGATTTTTCCACCACCCATCAAATTGATTTTCACTCCGATGCCGACCATCTGGTGATCAATGCGGATGAAGAAGAATTAAAACAAGTGGTGTGGAATTTGTGCATCAACGGATTGCAATCAATGGACGAAGGCGGCGTCCTGAAAATAGAATTGAAAAAGGTTTCCTCTTTTCGCGCCGTGAATTTTCAATCCGAAAAAAGGGGATATTTGCTGACCATTGAGGACGAAGGATGCGGTATCCCTGCGGCCCAATTGAAAAAAATATTTGACCCCTTCAACACCACCAAGGAAAATGGCGTGGGGCTTGGGCTTGCCACGGTTTACCGAATTGTTCAGCAAAACGAAGGCGCGATCGATGTTGCCAGCAAAGAAGGGCAGGGGACGAAATTTTCCGTTTACCTCCCAAGAGGCGCTGCCGTATCGGAGCAGGAATACAAGGGGGTCCATCCCCATGAAAAAAACCTTGCCGCCTCCATGAAATAATCAAAAACGCTCCATCAATGTTGCCCGGAACTATTCCTTTAAAATCTTAATTCATGATTAAACTTTTTTCGCTTCTTTTCACTTGTTCGTTCCTGTTAACAGGATGCCTCCAGCAAATAAAACCGTCCCCCTATCCTGACATGGTGAAAGTTCCCAAAGGACCATTCACCATGGGTTTCGTGATCGACAACGACCAAAGCCTTGGCGATACAGATGAGGAACCCGTCCATGAAATCACCCTCGATACTTTCTGGATCGATAAATTTGAAGTCACGAGCGCAAAGTTCGCCGAATTTTTGAACAGGCATCTGAAGGACAGCGAGCGTTACATCCAACTTGGTTCCGCCGTTACTATCGAAAAAAAAGACGGACGATTTCAACCGCGTTCCGGGCTGGAACGCCTGCCCGCAAACCGCATCTCCTGGTATGGCGCCGAGGCCTATTGCCGGTGGAAAAACAAGCGTCTGCCCACAGAAGCCGAATGGGAAAAAGCCGCACGGGGAGACGATCAGCGCATGTTTCCCTGGGGAAATGAATGGCCGGCCAACGACCGCGTGACCTTCCGCAGAAAGTTTGTTGAAAAAGGATTTGCGGTCATGGAGCCGGTGGATGGTTTGCCTCAAGGAAAGTCGCCTTATGGGGCGCATCACATGGCGGGCAATGTTTGGGAATGGGTGGCCGACTGGTACGACTCAGACTATTACGAAGAGTCGCCGCTCAAAAACCCACAAGGACCCAAAAGCGGAATCAGCAAAACCCTGCGCGGCGGCAACTGGTATTACAAGGCGTATTATATGCGCACCACTTACCGGTTCAACGAGCGGCCCGAAGTGTTCAAAGTGTGGCAGGGGTTTCGTTGCGCCGTGTCAGATGAAACGGGGCCAAATAAAAATTAAAATGCCCGTATGGGCTTGTTTGTAATTTGTTATTTTTCTTCCGAGACGGCCGCCCAGGCCATGGAGCGGTTGCACCCGCCAGCGTATCCATTGCGGTTGATCAGGATGAGTCCAAACGCGTCGTCTTCAGGATGAAACCAGCTGATCACCTCATCTAAGACCTTTTGAGGGGCATCGCCGCGTTCGAGCATCTGGTAGGCGCGAATGGCGGTCATGTGCATGGCAATGGTTTCGCCGTCGCCGGTGGCGGCGACCGCACCCGCCGTGCCCGCATACAGCCCGCACCCGATCAACGGAACGTCGCCCACCCGTCCTGGGATCGCGCCTTTGATGCCTCCGGTACTGAGTCCTGCGGCAAAGTTTGTGCCGTCAAAAGCGACGCAACCCACCGTATCGGTCGATGAGTCTGTCGTGGAAAAATCGGTTCCCGTCCCCGGGATCTGATCTTTTGTCATGGTTTCCAGCCCGGCTTTTTGGGCGAATGTTGCCGCTCCCTGTCCCGCCAGCACTTTGTATTGGGTGCGGGTCACGGCATTGGCGACATGAATGGGGTTTTTAAACCCCTCAATCACCGCGACCGCGCCAAAATTCCCGAGGCTGTCCATGACCGCCGCGTCCATTTCCACCGATCCGTCCGCCCGTGGATGCGACCCCACGCCTGCGTTGAACCGGGAGTCGTTCTCGAGCACAGCCACCGCCTGACAAACCACGTCCATCACCGATGCGCCGGAATTGATAGCCTGAATGCCGGTATCTGCGGCCTTGCGGGCGCCGTCCTGATACTCATTTTTTGAGCCTGCTCCTCCGTGGGTCAGTAGAATATATTTTTTTTCAGACATGCGAATTTATTAAGGAGTCGTGACAAGTTAATATTTTGGGCCTCTAGAAAACAAAGCTCCCCTAAAAGAGCCGTTGGCCATAGCCCAGGGAAGATCTTTTCGAGAAGATCGAGAAAAGATCGAATGATAAATCCCGGTTGATCCTATTATAGGAAATAGGGTATCCTAATTCCCTCGTAAAATAAATAACCGGGATGAATATGGTTAAATTTTGTCTGCAATGCAAAAATGCGTTCTGGGGCGGTCAGCATTGCCCGAAATGCGAAGGTGAGGTTTTGCTTCTGGACGCGGCCTTGCCTGAAAATCAAAAATACCTGGGCGAACTCAACATCGATGTGCGTCCGAAATATTATGCCAGAAGCTCCATGCTCCTGACCTGTTTCGGATTCATCATGGCGTTGCCGCTGGGCGCGTTTGTTTTTCTAAGAGGCATGTCTGGCTCCGGCAATGTCGGCCTGTGGGGCGCCATCGGAGTGACCACGGTGGTGGTCATTTCCTGGGGGTCCTGGTATTTGTCGCGCAAATTGTTCGACAAACAAATGGTGAAAGTCGAAGACCCTAAAGAACTGCAACTGGACTGACTTCTCCCCGACCGAGGGCAAACTCATTTAAGCGGGGAAAATTTATTGCTTTCCCCTCCTGCCGATATCTTTCCTGAAGTGCATTCCTCCGTCCCATGAAATTTGCTCCACCGAGTTGTAAGCCGTAATGATGGCTTTTGCCGTGTCATCGCCCAGAGCGGTCACGCCCAGGACCCTGCCGCCGCTTGTGATCACCTCGCCTGCCGATAACTGTGTGCCGGCGTGAAACACTTCCACATCCGAAAGTTTTTCGGCCATCTCTAAACCATGAATCACTTTTCCTTTTTCGTAAGGTCCGGGGTAACCCTTAGCCGCCAGGACCACGCACACCGCCGACTGGGGTTTCCACTCCACGTAGCATTGATCCAGAGTGCCGTCGATACAGGCCTCAAACAAGGGAACGATGTCGCTTTGCATGCGCATGAGAAGGGGCTGAGTTTCAGGATCGCCAAAACGGGCGTTAAATTCCAGAACCTTGGGGCCGTCTTCTGTGAGCATCAGACCGGCATACAGGATGCCTTGAAAGAGCCGGCCTTCCATTTTCATGGCGTCCACGGTCGGTTGCATGACGGTGGCCATGACCCTTTTTTTCAGCGCTTCGGTAAAAACGGGCGCCGGCGAATAGGCTCCCATGCCGCCGGTGTTGGGTCCATGATCGCCGTCGAGTGCGGCTTTATGGTCCTGAGCCGAGTCGAGCGGCAAAACCGTTTTGCCGTCGGTGAAAGCAAGCCAGGAGACTTCCTGCCCTTCTAAAAACTCTTCCACCACGATCCTATTTCCCGCTTCGCCAAAGGCTTTGTCCTGCATGATCGTTTGTATGGCTTTAGCCGCCGCCTGGCCGTCGTTACAAATAATGACCCCTTTGCCCGCCGCAAGGCCATCGGCCTTGATCACCAGTTTTTGGGTTTGGGTCCGAACATGATCCTGCGCGGCCTCGGGCGACTCGAACACCCGGTAGTCTCCCGTCGGTATGCCATATTTTTTCATCAGGTCTTTGCAGAATACTTTGCTCCCCTCCAGTTCAGCGGCCGACGCGGAAGGACCAAAAACGCGCAAGCCTTTTTCCTTAAACTTGTCCACGATGCCAAGAACCAGGGCCTGTTCCGGCCCGACCACGGTGAGGCCGATTTTATTTTCATGGGCAAATTCCAGCAACCGATCCACCTGATCAGCCTGGATGTCCACATTTTCCGCGATTTTGGCAGTTCCGGCATTGCCTGGCGCGCAGTAAACTTTTTCCACTTTCGCGCTCTGGCCGACCTTCCAGGCCAGGGCATGTTCCCGGCCTCCTCCTCCCACAATCAATACGCGCATTATTGCTCCCAGTTTGTCCCGATCAACATCGAGGTATCATAAAGCCGAAATTTATATAAAATAGGCCGAGGTTGCAAGTTTTTAACTTTTCCGGTTGGCTCTGAACGGCTTGTCCGCAACAAATTTCATGATTTTTTAATACGATAGGCTTAAACTCTAAGCAAATGGTGCGTCTAAAGAATCTTTCCAAATCGTTCGGTTCAAAAAGCGTGATCGAGGACGTGTCCCTCGAAATCAAGGCGGGTGAGAGGTTCATTCTTTTAGGCCCGAGCGGATGCGGCAAGACAACGCTTCTTCGCATGCTGGCGGGTTTTGAACGACCCGACCGTGGGGGCATTTTAATCGCGGGAGAAGATGTGGTGTCCCTCCCTGTGGAGCGGCGCCCGGTGGGCTTTATTTTCCAGAGTTACGCCTTGTTCCCGCACATGACGGTTTATGACAACATCGCGGTGGGCCCAAGGATTCGGAAAACTCCGGAGTCAAAGATTCTCCGGCAAATCGAGGAACTTTTAGAGATCACCCGTCTCAAAGAATTACGCGACGCTTATCCCGGCCGTCTGAGCGGCGGCGAGTCGCAACGGGTGGCCATCGCCCGCGCCCTGGTCAACCGGCCTAAAATTTTATTGCTGGACGAACCGCTTTCGGCTCTGGACGCGGGGCTCAGACTAGGCCTGCAGGAGGAGTTGAAAGAAATGCAGGAGGCTTTGGAGATCACATTTTTGTTCGTCACCCACGATCAGGAAGAAGCGATGAGCCTGGCCACTCGAATGGGTATTCTGGAAGGCGGCAGGCTCCTGCAAGTCGGAGAGCCTGCCAAATTGTACCACCACCCGGAATCTCCTTTTGTCGCGGGGTTTTTAGGGGCGATCAATCGGCTTTCAGGAAACATCGAACGCCAGGAGGAAAACCGAAGCGTCGTCAGACTGGATGCTGAAGTTAAAATCAATTGTGAGACCGGGGGCAAACGCGTGGCAGGCCCCCTGGTGACCTGCTTCATCCGGCCAGAGAAAATGTTTTTCGCCTCAAGCAATAACAGCGATCCCGACTTTAACCGCATCAACGCCGTCATCGTCGATAAAACATTTTTTGGAAATCAAACTCTGTATAAAACCAAACTTCAGGGCGGCCAAATTTGCACGGTACCGGTGAGTCATGGTTCGGGTGAATCTAATAAACTTTCCTGGCAGACGGGAGAGCGGGTGGCCATTCTTTTTTCCGCCAAAGATGTGATTCTGTTCGATAATACAAGTGCGCCCGAAAGGACTTAAAATGATTCGACCCATTGGCCTGTTTCCTGTCGGCAAAGTTCTTGGCTTGTTCTTTTTGTTGGCCCTGCTTTGGTCCATTCACGGATGCGGCGGAAAAGCCCCGGAAAAACCTCAGGCGCTTAAAAAGATTGTCGTCGCCACCGACACCAATCTGGTTCCCATGGCGTTTGTCGACGATCAGAACCGGCTGACCGGATTCGAACCTGATCTCATAAAAGCCGTTGCTGATCTGGCCGGGTTTGACATTGAAATTATCTCGGTGGCGTTTCCGGGTTTGTTCGGCGGACTCATCACCGGAAAATTCGATCTGGTCATCAGTTCCATCACCATTCTGGAAGAAAGAAAAGAGAGAATGGCGTTTAGCATTCCCTATCTCAAAAGCGGTCTGGCGCTGGTGGTCCGGAAAGACCTGGAAGGCGTCCGGTCGGTGGCCGATATCAGGGACCGGAACCTCGTTGTGGGTGCGCAAAACGGAACCACGGCTTATTTTTATCTGGAAAAATTCCCGTCTCTCAGGAAAAAAGGCTACGATGTTCACGGTCACGCCGTGACCGATCTCATCAATGGAAAAATTGACGCGGTTCTCGGTGAGAGTACGGGAACGCTGTATTACAAAAATCAGAAAAAAGATTATTTTCAGAAGATCAAGATGGTGGGGGATATTCTCACTGAAGAATTTTATGGCATGGTTTTGCGCAAGGGGGATGGCGAATTGCTGGAAAAGGTGAACCGGGCTTTGGAAAAATTACTGGCGGACGGGACCGTATTAAAACTGCACAAAAAATGGGATCTTGGAAACTCCTCGGTGGTTCCTCCCCGGCCTGTCCAGTAAGAGTGTCTTTGGAACGAGCGGGGAATATCTTCTGGTTTGTAAAGGTCTCATTTATTATTAAATCATTTCAGGAAAGTCTATTTTGTTAAAGCGAACGGTAAATAAAAAAAAATTCTCCACTAAAAAAGCCTCGATCAAAAAAACCAGCGCCCCAAAAACGCCCGCCAAAAATTCCACGGCACGAAGTTCGTCGACCCCGAATTCTAAAGCCCCAAAGCCTTCTGATGAAAAACCCATCCCTCAAAATCCCCCGGTAAAAAAAACGTATGCCAGGCCGCTTAAGGAGCAGGAGTTCACGGTCTATGGATGGAACGCCTGCAGGGCGGTGTTTGAAAACCGGCCCGAGGACATCTGCAGGGTTTTCTTCAGTCCCGAAAGGTCGTCCGCCCTGGCGGATGTAAAACGCTGGTGTCAGAAAAATAAACTTCCTTACCGGGAGCTTGACGCCAAGTCCCTGTACAAGGTGGCGGCCAGTTCTCATCACGAGGGCGCGGTGATGGTGGTCCGGCCAAAAACATTGACGTCGGTTCACGGATTACTGCGTAAGCCCGTTGATAAAGATGCTGTGATGATGGCCCTCGACCGTGTGGGGGACACGCATAATCTGGGCGCTATTTTACGGTCCTGCGCTTTTTTCGGGGTGGCGGGTTTGATTTTGGGGGAGAACGAAGATCAGGCGAAGGTCACGTCTTCCGCCGCGCGCATGGCGGAGGGGGCTTTGGAAATGGTTCCGATGTATCAAAGTACGGATCTGGCATCGGCCTTAAGAGACTTTCGCGAGAAGAAAGTTTTTGTGGTCGGTGCGGACGCGGAGGCGGGCAATTCTCTTTACGATGCAAAAATTTCTTTCCCCTGTATCGTGGTTGTGGGCAACGAAAACCAGGGGCTGTCAGAAAAAGTCAAAAAACGTTGCCACGCTCTGGTTCAGGTTCCGGGATGCAAGAACATGCAGTCCCTCAATGTGTCGGTTGCAACCGGCGTGATCCTCGCGGAATTGAGTCGGCGTAAAAGCCTGTCATCCAAATGAATAATATTTTTTGAGCGCTCCCATGTTTTTCGCAAAACTTCATCCCCTGATTGTTCATTTCCCGGTCGGCCTTCTGGTCAGCGGCGCTCTATTTGAATTCTATGGCAAAGTGTCCAAAGAGGAGGCGGTTGAGGTCGCAGGGAGGTTCAATGTTCGTCTTGGGTTCTGGTGCGCTCTCCCGGTATTCGCGGTGGGGTTTCTGGGAATGCTCAGTCTGGAAAATACCCAGAAGTTTCAGGATTTTTTGGGCAATCACCTCATGGCGGCCTTTGCCACCGTGTTATTTTTTCTCCTGGCGCTGTTGATTTCCCGTTATGGCGGCGGACGTTTTCAATTCGGGTATTATTTTTTTCTTGGTCTTGGTCTTGTCAGTGTTCTGACGACCGGGTTTTTCGGCGGTGAACTGGTGCATCGGTTCGGCGTGTCCACACCCGGATTTATCAACTAAAAAACCAGCAGGTAGCCCGACCAGGCAGAAGCGCCCATTGCCAAAAGACCGCATCCGTATAATATGTGAGCGGTGCGGGAGTGGGGTTGGGTGTAGGAATAGCCGGTGCAAAACCCGTACAGGATGGTGAACAAAAAAGAATAACCCTGGTGACCCTCCACTTCGACCACGGCTCTAAGACCGATGTCGGTGGAAAGCATGCCGGAGAAATCCGCCATCACGGCGGCCAGCAACCCAATGCTCAGGTTGAAGGACCCCGCGGTTTTGTATAGGGGCCGGTTTTTCTTCCGGGAAAGAAACAACAGCAAAACCCCCGCCACAAACAACGATGGGGGAAAATGTGAAATGAAGGGATGAAATGAAACCGAACTTATCATGTGTCGGCCTGGGGGCCGGGCTTTGCGTCAATGGGCGACCGGGGTTGCGTCTGGCGCGGTTTTGAGGGGTAAGGGGTTTCCGGTTTTTCAGATTTCGTGGGCATAGCGTGCCTTGTCAGGGAATGAAGTTGACAAAAAAGATGCCTAAGAGGCATGAAGGCAACGGAGCAGGGGAACTCAAGCATGAGCACAGCTTTTATTTCCCACGTTGTCGGGTCTCAGTTTTTGTTGGGGTCGTTGATCTGGAAATCTTTTGCATCCAGGTCCAGATTGACATCGACATCGATTTTGGTGGCGCTGGTCACGTCCTGTTCCAGTCCATCGAGGTTGACGTTTTGTTTCAGGCTTTCGGTTTCGTCCAGAACATCCTGTTTGAGGCTGTTGAAGGTGTTCTGGAATTCTCCCCAGCCACGACCAATGGCTTTAGCCAGTTTGGGCAGGTTTTGCGGGCCGATGACCACCACTGCAATGGCCATGAGGATCATGATCTCAAAAAAACCTATGTCGAACATGGGAGCGCTCCCTGAAATGAACTGTTGAATGGATATGACTGAATGTTATCAGATAATCTTTTTTTATTCTACTACAGATCCTGTCGCCAGAGGGCAGAATCCGAGGTTGACTTGCAAGGGAATTACCAGTTAACCTTGCCTCCCTTTTTCGGATCACAGAAATTTTGGTATTGAATGAAAATTGTTCGGGGAACGAAAAATATTGTAAAACCCATCCCTTGTCCGGTGGTGGCCATTGGAAATTTTGACGGGGTCCATATCGGGCACCAGATCATATTCCGCCAGGCCGCCCAAATGGCGCGGGACCGTATGGGAACTGCCATTGTTTTTACTTTTGAACCGCATCCTTTAAAGATCATCGCGCCCAAGCGGGTCCCTCCACTTTTGACCAGCTTTCGCCAGAAAATGGAATTGATCGAAGAGTGCGGCATCGACATGGTCGTCTGCGCCGATTTTACCCGCCAGTTTGCCGACCAGCAACCCCGGGATTTTGCCAAAGACATTCTCGTCGGTCTCATTGGGGTTGAGGAAATTGTCGTCGGGTTTGATTACGCGTTTGGCCGGGGTCGCGAGGGGACCATTTCCTACCTCCAGAAAATGGGGGAGGAGTTTCACTTTAATGTTCATGTGGTGGAACCCATTAAATTACGGGATCACCTGGTGAGCAGTTCCCACGTCCGTGAATTGATAGAAGAAGGCAACGTGAAGGCGGCCAGGGGTTTTCTCGGACGGGATTACTCCATCCTGGGGCCTGTGGTTCACGGTCATCACACGGGCCAGGCCATTGGTTTTCCCACCGCCAATCTGGACACAGCCAAGGTGCAGATACCCGCTACGGGAGTGTATGCGGTCCGTATTCTGCATGCGGGGAGAGCTTTTAAGGGGGCGGTGAATATTGGTTTCAACCCGACGTTCAATCGCGATCGTTTGAGCGTCGAGGTGCATATTTTTGATTTTCATGAAGATATTTACGGGCAGGAAGTTGAGGTGATTTTTGTGGATCGCATTCGTCAGGAAATGACGTTTGAATCCGCGGACGAACTGGTCGTGCAAATCAAAAAAGACATTGAGACCGCAAGGGTTATTCTTGAGGACGACCTGTGAAAAGCGCCTGGAACCTGATCCTGGGGCTGGCCATTGCCGCAGGCGCTCTTTATTACACCCTGTACAACGTGTCCATGAAGGAGCTTGCGGCTTCTTTTAAAACGGTGGACTATATTTACCTCGTTCCGGCGGTGCTCATCATATTGTTGAGTTTTTTTTTCCGTGCGCTGCGTTGGCGGATATTGATATCCCCCATGAAGCAGATGGAAGTCAGCGGTCTGTTTTCTCCTCTGATGGTCGGGTACATGGCCAATATACTTCCTGCCCGTGCGGGCGAATTGATTCGGGCGTACCTCCTTGGAAAAAAACACGGCATTCCTTTTTCCGGGGCCTTTGCCTCGATCATTGTCGAGCGGTTGTTCGACATCGTTGCCATTCTTTTATTGTTTGCCTGGGTTTTTATGTTCAACGCCCAGGTTCTCAGTTCCGAGGCGGTGATTTCCGGGGTTTCCCTGCAAACGCTGGCGACTCGGTTCGGTGAATTGAGCGCTGTTCTGGTGGCGGCTCTTATTGGATTTATTTACATGATGGTGGCTCACAAGAAAAAACTGATGACGATCATCCGTGGGATCATTCGGCCTTTACCGAAAAAGTGGCACGACAAGGTCGAATACCTGGTGGAAGAATTCAGCCAGGGTTGCATGGTTACTAAAGATTTACAGGCTCTGTTTAAGATTACGGTTTATACCGCGCTGGTTTGGGGGGCGATTGTCCTGAGCTACCTCCCGTTTTACTACGCCTATGATCTGGACAATAAATCCCTGGAGTCGTTGATTCTGCTCACTGTGCTGGTGTCTGTTTTGATCGTGGTACTGCCCACGCCGGCGTTTTTGGGGTCGTTCAACGCGGCGATTTTGATCGGACTCCACGATATCATGAAGGTTCCGGAGTTGACGGCGGTGAGTTTCGGCATGGTGGTCTGGGCGGTGAGTTTCGGGGTCATCCTGATGGGCGGGTTTTATTTTATCCTGCACGATCATTTGTCTGTGAAAACCCTGGTCCAGATTGAGGAGGATGGGGGCGAGATGATCAAATAAACCGGGTTGCCTCTGAATACGGCTTGAAATTTAATAAGATAGAATTCATAATACTCCGATTGAAATAATGGTTATATGCCGAAGTGGCGGAATTGGTAGACGCGCATGATTCAGGTTCATGTGGGGGCAACCCTGTGGAAGTTCGAGTCTTCTCTTCGGCACTCCTTTAGCGGAGGGCGAATTTGCTCACGCCGGGCAACGTCTTCTGTTTTTGGTGCCAACTTTTTCTTTGAATCCGCACCAATCGCCTGGTGGGCAACTTGCTGACGATGAGCAAGGCTCCCCTAGTTTGGTTCGGGCTTTCTCCGTGAGCCCTTCTCCCTCGTAAAGAGCTGCCCCGGAAAGTTATCCATCCCTTTTCAGCTTTGACTCCCCGCATTTGTTTGCCAGGATCCCGCAAGTTGTGATCCTCGTTCCCGACTGCAATTGCCCTCCCCCCCGGACTTCCTGAAAAGGCGATTCAGAGGGAAGGACAAAAAAGAGTGTGCTTGCCGGAATGGATAGATGGCGGTCACGGTTCGACGCACCCGCACAATCATTATCCCGATTTACTTTTAAGGGGGTTATTGGCCCTGGTGTCCTGCTTATCGAAGGGGTTGCTCTTACAGGTTGTTCTTTTTTTCCTGAATTTCAGCTCTTCTGGCTTTTGCAAGCTTGCCAAGTTCACCCAGCGCTTTTCGGGCGCGCGCGGCGGCCGCTTTTACATTTTTGGTTTCAAAACTTTCATTCTCAGCGAGGTAGGTTTCATAAGCGGCGGTAATTTGGTCGTGGGTCATTTTTTTCTCCAGTGAAATGTTGATTCGATTCATACCGAGTACGAAAGCCACATTATAAACCAAGATTGAGGAAGTTGGGGAAGGTTTTATTTGCGCGGGAAAGATTGAAAGCCGGGCGGCGGAGATTTTTCTACTGTGGTGTGGAAAAATCCCTTCAGCCGATTTTTTTACAATACGCGTCTTTCAGGGTGTAGACCTCGTCCTCTTCGGTGGGGTAATCTTCTTTCCCTTTTTGGCTTTTTGCGTCATCTCTGTGGACTTCGCAAGCTTTCAAATTTGGATATTCCACATAGTTTTCGATGTGCAGTTCTTTTCCAGACACGGATAACCACACCAAAATTAAAATGTATTTCATTTACCTCCTCGCGAATTCTTTAATAAGGTGAACTCTTAATTTTTCAGCCTTTTGCATTTCGTATTGCGCCAATGTTCTGGAATCGACCTTCTTGAAGGAAATGAATTTTCCCAATTCCCAGGGCCGTGGCAGCCAGAATTTAAGCGCGATCAGTATCCGTGTTCTCATTGGCAACATAGCTTGCTTCCTCTAAGGTTTCTATTCCATGGTAAGGGTAGTTTTGCCGATGTTCAAGCCTAGAGAATGGCTAAAAAACAGGCGGGGACTGGATGAGGCGTATTTTCAACGGGAAACGAAATTTTTTTTATGCATTTATTTTCATCCGGTTTCCTGTTGCCTGAAGGGGGGCAGGGAACAAAACGCTCCCCCGGATTTCCCCCCAAAGCCTTACCAGAATAATGCTATGATGCCGTCATGAATTCCCTACGGTAAAAAAACAAACGATGCCAACGGATGGGTCGGTCGTTTCATTGGTTTTATTTAAAACGGAGATCTGAAATATGAAAACTCAAAATTTATTTTTTGCGGTGACGGCATTCCTGCTGGTTTTTGTTGCCGCGCAAGTGACGGCTCAGGAGCATGAGCATAAGCCGTATACAGGTTCCAAGGCGTTTGAACGCATGAAAAAACTGGTGGGTGTTTGGGAAGGCACGATGGATATGGGGGACAAGGGGGTCATGAAGTCCACCTTGAGCTACAAGCTCACCGCCGCCGACAGCGCCATCGTGGAGACGGTGTTTGAGGGCATGCCGCATGAAATGATGTCGATCTACCACGACGATTCCAGGCGTCAGTTGACCATGACCCATTACTGCGCCGAGCACAACCAGCCAAAATTGATGCTGACCGGCATGGACGATAACAAGCTTGCCATGGATTTATCTAAAGACTCGGATATCGATGTCACAGGCGAAGGGCATATTCATTCCCTCGCGATCCGGTTCGACGGGGAGGATAAAATGACCCAGCAATGGGTCTCTTTTGAAAACGGGAAAAAGGGCCAAACCGTGGAGATCGACTTTAAGCGTGTGCGCTGATTTTTAGTCATGAACCAAGAAGAAAGAAGAAAACTAAAATGCGCGATTGTCGATGAAATCGCGGCCCAAAAACATCTGATCGAAAGCCTGGCAGAATCGGTCAAGCCGGTGGCGCCCGACAACGCCATCGGCCGTCTCACCCGCATGGAGGCGCTTGGCAGTCAAGGGATCAGTGAAAATACGCTGGGCGCGGCCCGTGCCAAACTTGCGAAGCTTGAGACCGCATTGGAAAAAGTCGATCGACCCGGTTTCGGCATTTGCGTGAGATGCGAAAACCCCATCCCAAAAGGCCGCATCATGGCCATGCCGGAAAACGTTCTGTGCGTCCCCTGCGCTGAAAAAAGGTAATCCTTGTTCAGGAGAACATTCCATCCTAAAAATCTGCCTCACTATATTTTCATCTCCCTGGTCGCGTTTTAAAGGCGGCGGTCAGATCGCCGTCCATCAGTTGGCCTGCGCTTTGGTGAGACAGGGATGCGAGGTGCATGTGCTGTACTCCAAAGAGCCGGGAGAGAAAATCGCGCCTGAGGCTCCTTATAAAATTCACTGGGCTCGTCGCTTTAAAACGGCCACGATCAACCTGGATATTTTCTCTTTCGGTTTCGCGCTCAACCGTCTGGCCAGGAAGGAAAAGTTCGACATCGTTCACGGCAACGCGGAGGAAGCTTTTTTTTCTTCCTGCATCAGCGAGAGGCAGAACGCGGTATATTTTTTCACCAGCCACGCGCCCCATGTGCCGTCCACGGGAATTTTGCGAGCGCTTTGCCGACCCATTGCGTTTTTGAAAACGGTGAACCCTCATCTGCTTCGATCCGCCGCCCGCCGGGCGCAAAAAATCATCACCTTCAGTCAGTTTTCCCGCGAGCGGGTTCTAGCGGGTCTGGGCGATCGCTTTGAAAGCCTGATCGAAGTGATTCCAGGAGGAATCGACCCTTCCTGGTTTGACGTTGAGCGCGCGCCGTCCGAAAATCCGGAACTTATTTTCTGGGGCCGTATGGAGGATGAGAAAGGTGTCCCGGAACTGCTGGACGCTCTTAAAATCGTTGCGACTAAAATTCCCGCAATCAAACTGACTCTGGTCGGCGAAGGCCATCGCCTGGAAGATTATAAACAGAAAGTGCGCAAGCTGGGGTTGATTCCCAAAGTGGTGATGCCGGGTTGGCGGTCGATGGAGGAGATTCAAAAACTCATTGCCAGGGCTCGTGTCGCGGTTCTGCCGTCGAGGATTGAAAGCTTTGGCCTTTCAGTTGCCGAAGCGCTGGGCGCGGGCGCTCCGGTGATTACCACGAACGCGGGCGCTTTGCCGGAGATAGTGCAGGATGGTGTTACCGGGACTCTGGTCGCAAAAGAAAACCCGCAAGCTCTTGCCGACGCCATTGGCCGGGTGCTGGACAATGAGGAAAATTTTCGCCAGATGGCGAAGCGGGGGCGAGAAGAGGCGCGTCAAAAACTTTCCTGGGATTTTGCCGCCCGCCAATTGATCGAGCTGTACCGGCAGGAACTCGCGGTCCCAGGGGAGCCGGTCCCGGATTAATCCTAATCTGCGGGGATAAAAATGCCGTTAAGAAAAGCGGCCTTTGCAAAATGAAAAAAGTCGTTATTTCCGTTCCCCTTCATAAAAAGAGAACTATGGATTCCTCAAAAACCCAGAGCCCGTCTGTATTGGGTCCAGCCCCAAGGACGGGGAAAACGCTTGAAAAACCCTCGGTAATTTCGACCCCGGGGAAAGAAAAGGTTTCCGCCAAAAAAAGGATCAAGGGCTGGGTCAAGAAAATCCCGTTTTTTCAGGAAATGGATTATCTGCGCCGTAGAATTCACGATTCCCCCCTGTTCGATTTCACGGTGAGGGATCTTGCAAAAGAGCTTGAGGAATGGCCCCCGGCGCTTCTTCTGGACGTGACCAATCGTTGCAACGCCAAATGCGTCTGGTGCCCCAATCCGGATTTGACCGACCTCGGTGCGATGACGATGGATTTGTACCGCAAGATCATCGACGATTACGCGGTTCGTGGAGGAGTTGTCCATTTTGGCACGTTTGGCGAACCTCTGATGGACAAGACGATCAAGGAAAAAATTGAGTATCTGCAAAATTTTTCCACGATAAAAAGAGTCGAGGTCCTGACCAACGCGTTTTTTATGAATGAAAAAATAACGCCCGCGCTTTTGGAAAATTCTGTGGCGGTGGACATCAGCCTGGACGAGTTGGATAAAAAAACGTTTGAAGACGTGAAAAAAATGAGCTACGACGTGGTTCGTAAAAACATCATCGACCTGCTCAAAGCCAATGACCGCAGGCATCATCCGGTCCCTGTTAATTTTCGTATCAAGACTTTAAAAACAATGCGGGAAACACTCGACCACGAGTTTTTTAAAATCATTGAAGATCACCAATGCACCATCCAGCTGACGCCCATCGACAACAACATCATTTCCAACTGGGCCGGGCGGTTCGATAAAGACGGGTTTCTGGACCGCTACGGAATGGATTCGGGAAAGTCTGTCCGGTTCAATCACAAGCGTTTTAACCTGACAAACACCGCCCCCTGCACGCAGTTGTGGAAATGGATGGTGGTTTACTGGGATGGGAGCGTGGTTTTGTGTTGCGCGGACATGTTTTCCAGCGCACCTGTTGGAAGCTTGAGAGAAGACAGTATTGCGGATGTCTGGGGCGGGACGGTGTTGACGGAGCTTCGAAAAAAAATGATCGACCGAAAGCGTTTTGAAATACCCATCTGCCAGAATTGCGATATCCATTTGAGCTGGCATCATTTAAAAAACGATTACGACGCCAACGGCGAACCTTTCAGCGGAAAATTTCTTTAACCCGCCCTTTTTATTTAGACTTCTTTGACGCCTGGTTCAGTTTTTCTAATTCATGTTTTTTAACCAGGCGGTCTATTTTTTGTTTGAAGTCATTGGTCTGAGTCAACTCATGAATCCATTGTTGTCCCGCGACCCCGGCTTCCCTGCTGATGAGCGGCATTTTTTCCTTCCATTCTATCCAGAAAGGGGTCTCGAACATGGCGATCAGCTTTATCACGACCTCGTTTGACATGTGCTTGTCGTAAACCGGGATGATCTTTTCGGTCAAGGCGACCATTTCTCCCTCCCCGATCAAGGCGTTGAAGTCGGTCCAGAAAGCGTCCGGCACGTTGGGATAAGCCGACCCGATCATCTGGGAATAGGAATTCAAGACACCGTCTTTCATGTAGGATAATTGATCCTGAATTCCGGAAACGAGGAGTAGTTTTTTAATGTTCTCAATTTTTTCAGGATTCGACCCGGCCTGGGCCAGGCCCGTTGCCAGGATCATCAAAATCCACGACACTAAAAACAAACCTATTTTGTTACGCCAGTTTGTGACCTGCATCACCCACCTCTATAAAATAGAATAAAAAAAATCGTCCCCCAGGAAGCCGTTGCCCTGCTTGATAATGCGAAAAGGGATTGGGAAATTGTAACCCTTCTTCTGGCAATCCACAAATTATGCTGAATTGGGCTTAGCTTTAAGGAGGCTAATTATGTTAATCTTAAGAGCCGATAAAGTCGTTTTATAACGTTCACGACCGCCAATAATAAAAAGAGGAAGCCAAATGAAACGCACCACTATTGTCACGATCTCCATGGTTCTGGTTTTGACGGGCGTGTTGATTTTTTTCCTGATATTTTCTATGGATTCTCTTGTGACAATGGCAGTTGAAAAGTATGGTACCCAGGCGCTCGATGCCGAGGTCACACTGAATAAAACAGAAATTTCCTTAAAATCCGGCAAGGGAACTTTAAAAGGATTGAAAGTGGCCAATCCCAGAGGATTTGAAACGGAGTCCGCGTTTGAGTTGGATGAAGTCAGCCTGTCCATAGACGCCACATCCATTACCAAGAACACGGTGGTTATCAAGGAAATTCTCATCGCGGCCCCGCAAGTCACCTACGAGTATGGCCCTGAGGGAAGTAACCTCGACGCTTTACAACGAAATGCCACAGGCCAGGCCGGTGGCGGCCAAACGACCGGCAGTGACGACGGCCCGCCGGCAAGCGAAAAAACCAAGAAAAGCGGGAAAAAACTCATCATCGAGAGTCTCATCATTCGCGATGGAAAAGTCAATGTGAGTGCTGCAGGGTTGCAGGGGAAAAAGATGACCGTGGATCTTCCGACCGTCCGCATGGCCAACATAGGAAAGAGTGAAGGCGGGGCAACTCCCGCGGAAGTCATCAAGAAATTGATCGACGCTCTCAATACAGCCGCAGGCGGCGCGGTGAAAAACCTGGGTCTTGGAAAAATTGCCGGTGAGATGGAAGGCGCGGTCAAGGGCGCCAAGGACGTTTTGGAAAAAGGCGACCCGAAAGAGATCCAGAAAAAAGCCGAAGAGATTGGCGATGCGGTCAAAGGATTGTTTGGAAAATAAAATTTCAAACAATTCGGTACAAAGATTTTTGACATTTTGAACTTTTTTATTCATTCTATTGGAGTCGAAACTGTGCTTGGGGTGCCAAGGAGCCTTGAGCCAGGATGTTCCCCCTTGGACCCAAAGGAGGTGATCCCTTGTCTAATCACAGTATAAGGGGAGCTTCCGGAAACATTGGCTGAATTCCAATGACCGGAGGCTCCTGAGTTTTTAAAAGCCCTGCTCTTTTGAGCGGGGCTTTTTTTTGTCAGAAACCCGGTGATTGGACAGAGCCAAAAATGGGTGCGATTGTTATGACGGACAAAAATCTTGTAAATTTTTCGCCTTTAGAAAAGGTGGGTGATTTTTATCCGGCGGACCCAGTTTTATGACCTTTTATCAATAGGTGTGATTTAAAATACATTTCTCGATTTTAGTTTTTATTTCCCTCGGTTTTGGTGTACTCTTCCTCGGAACTTAGGTTTAATTTGTTGTAATTTGCATTATTTTTAGTCGTATTTTATTGCAAATTAGACTTTCATTAACTTACTTGATATTTGATTGATATATACCTTTACAGTAATGGAAAATATTTGTGAGTGTTGAGTCGATCGACGAACAGAAGAGCAGGGTTCTTGGTGAGGCCACAGTCGCTCTCAAGAGAAAGCCCGGAAGAAAGGTTCCTGGGCCGTCGAGCAAGAGTGAGCCTTATTCGCTGAATCGGGCTGCGACCTTGATGGCCCTCTCGGACGCTTTTGTATTGCTTGCAACCGGAATCGCCATTTGCTGGTATCACCTGGGTTGGGAGAATGCCGGGAACTGGTTTTATGCCTTCGCGATCCTGGCTCCCAGCGTGACGGTGGTGTTGGCATTTTATCGAGCGGGCCTTTATGACGTTGGTTCGATATGCAACCCCCTGGGTCAGGTTCCCAGGATCGTGGGTATTTTAGTCGTTACGTTGCTTTCATTTTTGGCGCTCGCCTTTGCTTTGAAGATATCGAGCCAGTTCTCCCGTGTGTGGTTTTTCGCCTGGCTCATGTCTTCTACTTTCTTTATTTTTCTTGAAAGAGAGCTATGGCGTTTTCTTTTTGGACGCTGGGGGCGCACGGGACGGCTTTCTCGGAGGATAGTGGTTTTCGGCAGTGGAGAACAGGCCGAACGGTGCATTGAAAAATTGAAACGCTCCAAGGAACCCTGGCTTCGTATCATGGGAATTTTTGACGATAGAAAAGAGCGCGCCGGTCCTTCGGTGCTTGGGTATCCGGTCCTCGGAACCCTGGGCGATCTTTTAGGTTTTGTCAGAACGAACCATGTGGACGATATTGTGGTCGCTCTTCCCTGGAGTGCGGAACACCGGATCAGTTCGATTTCCAGAACGCTTGCGGAGGTTCCGGTGCATATCCGCCTCGGTTTCGACCTCGCGGGCTTCCAGAGTCTGTACTCCAGTTATAGTTTCATTGGCGGCGTTCCCATGCTTCATCTGGTCAATATCCCCCTGGACGGATGGAAATATGCTGTCAAGGAGTTGGAGGACAAGTCAGTCAGTCTGCTTCTTTTAATTCTGTTCTCTCCTCTGATAATGCTCACCGCGATCGCGGTCAAACTTGAAAGTAAGGGACCTGTGCTGTTTTGCCAGAACCGCAAAGGGTTCAACGGTAAAAATTTTTCGGTGTTCAAGTTTCGCACCATGCGCCACGACCGCCTCCCGGACATAGGGTCGGCGCAGGCAAGGCAAAACGATCCCCGGGTAACGACCGTTGGAAAGTTTCTAAGACGAACCAGCCTGGATGAGCTTCCTCAGTTACTGAATGTTTTAAGCGGCAGTATGTCTTTGGTCGGGCCACGTCCACATCCGCTCGCCCTGGATGATGAGTTTTGCGAAATCATCAGCGGTTATCTGGCCAGGCATCGGGTGAAGCCGGGGATAACAGGCTGGGCACAGGTCAATGGTTTTCGGGGCGAAACAGATACCCCGGACAAGATGCGCGCGAGAGTGGAACATGACATGCATTACATTGAGAACTGGTCCTTATTTTTTGATGTCAAGATCCTGATAATGACGGCGATGGTCGTCGCTTTTCAAAAGAATGCGTATTGACAGGTGAGCATGAGGAGAGGAGGGAAAGTATGAGTATTGCACTTAAACGCTTCAATGTTCTGGGAGTCGGGATCAGTTCCATCAACATGAATCTCGCCTTGAGTGTGATCGACGGGTGGATCACCAGACGCGAGTCTAAATATGTAACGATCACCGGTGTTCATGGGGTGATGGAAAGTCAGGCTAACGAGGATATTCGAAATATTCATAACCGGGCCGGAATGGTCACCCCTGACGGTATGCCTCTTGTCTGGCTGGGACGCTATAACAAACACAAAAATGTGAATCGGGTTTACGGGCCTGACCTGATGCTTGAAATTTGCGCACAGTCCCTTGCCAAAGGATATCGCCACTATTTATACGGCGGCAACGAAGGCGTCCCGGAGATTTTAAAAAGTAAACTTGAGGAGAAGTTTCCAGGGATCCAGATTGTGGGAACCTACTCCCCTCCGTTTCGCGCTCTCAGTGATGCGGAGGACGATGCGATTGTCCAAAGCATAAAAAGCACGAAGCCCGATATCGTTTGGGTCGGACTGAGCACGCCGAAGCAGGAACGGTGGATGGCAAAGCACGTGGACCGGCTGGATGTGCCCGCCCTGATCGGAGTCGGCGCCGCTTTTGATTTTCATGCGGGTTTGAAAAAACAGGCGCCCTCGTGGATGCAAAAGAGCGGGTTGGAGTGGTTGTTCCGCTTGTCAACGGAGCCACGGCGTTTATGGCGGAGATACTTTCGCAACAATCCGGTTTTTCTTTTTTTGATCCTCAGGCAAACGCTGGGCTTGAAACACTATGCGGACAATTGGCAGGTCGATGGCATCAATCATTGATACCAGACAACGGTTTCCTGAACCTCCCGGGTTTTTAAGGAACGGTTTGATTGCAGGGAGTTTTTCAGGAGAGATGCTTTTATGCGAATAATGCACATTTACAGGGATTTTGCCTCCGCCGGAGGAGCGCCTGATATGACGCGGGAATTGGCCAAAGCGCAAGTTGAGTTGGGTCATCAGGTGGTTGGGGTTTGCAGCCTCATGGCCGAGAGAGTTAAAGGGCTTTCCCTGGAAATTCACCGGATAAAATATGGTTTTCGTGGATTTCGGGAAATTTATAAGCTGATAAAAAGTTATCGCCCTGAAATTGTGCATATTCCCGCACCGCTGGTTCCCATGGATTGCCTGTATGGGCTTTTTACAAAATTGATATGTCGGGTTCCAGTCGTGGTTTCACCTCATGGAGTGTTGAACCCGAAAGGAATAAATTTGAGATTTGGCGGCAAGCAAAAGTCCAGACTCAGGACGCTTCTTAAACGTGTTTTTATAGGGTCCGTTGGGAAACTTCTTTTTCGCACCATGGACGCAGGGCATGCCCACAGTGAGTACGAGGCGGAAGTTTTGCGGGGATGCGGCGCTAGAAATGTCATGGTCATTCCTTTTGGTGTCAATAAAGAATGGCTGGCGACGCCAAAAAGAACAGACAATGACTTTCGGACTTTCACCTATTTTGGCCGACTGGATATTTATCATAAATCTCTTGACCTGGTATTGGGAGCGGCTAAGCGAGTCAAGGATGCGGGCCACCCGTTCAAGATAAGACTGGTCGGCTCAGACGTGTCTGGTTCTTTCTTGAACTTAAAAAGATCGGTCGAGTTAAATAATCTTACCGATGTTGTTACGGTAGAACCGCGTGCGGGGGGTATGGAAAAGATAATGCAGGAGACAGACTTTTATTTAGGGGCGTTTCGGTTTGGCGGTATGGCGCGTGCCTGTGGCGGGGCAATCGCGAGTGGGGTTCCGCTGATAGCCTCGAGGGAAAGTTGTTGGGGAGATTGGGTTGTTCCCGGCAGATTCGGCATCGTGTCTGCCCTAAACATTCAGGCTTTGTCGGAGGCCCTGATCCAGGCTCTGGAAATGTCTGCGGTTGAATACGAATCGATGTCTGAAAGGGCCTATGCATATGCAAAGTCTTTGAGCTATTCGTTTGTGGCCAGGGAATTCGTAAGGGGCTATAAAATTTGCCAGGAACGAAAAGGCGACCTCAGAGAAAATTTCAATATCTTTACAAGTCGTCCCGGGTTGCTGAGATACCGGCTTGAAAACAAAAAATTACCAAAAACAATACTAAATAATTGAGGATTCATTAAATGAAAAACCATGTTTCGAAAACAGCTTTGGTATTGGGTGCTGGTGGATTTATTGGCAGTCATCTCGTTGCCCGATTGAAAAAAGAAGGTTTCTGGGTTCGAGGCGTTGATTTGAAAAACCCTGATTTTTCTCGATCCCAGGCGGATGAATTTGTTATGGGTGATTTGCGTGATCCAAACATTTGCCGGCAGGCGGTGGATCAAAGTTTTGATGAGGTCTATCAACTGGCGGCGGATATGGGCGGCGCCGGATTTATTTTCAGCGGCGATAACGACGCCGACATCATGCACAATTCGGCGCTCATCAACCTCAATATTCTTGAGGTTTGCCAAAAAATAAAGGTGAAACGAATTTTCTATTCCTCGTCCGCCTGCATGTACCCCGAACACAATCAACTGGACCCGGACAATCCCAAAACATCGGAAGACTCGGCTTACCCTGCAAATCCTGACAGTGAATATGGCTGGGAGAAGCTGTTCAGTGAGCGCCTGTACTTGGCGTTTCATCGCAATTTTGGCCTGCAAGTTCGGGTTGCCCGTTTCCATAATATTTTTGGCCCGGAGGGAACCTGGGAAGGTGGCCGGGAAAAGGCTCCGGCGGCGATGTGTCGAAAAGTTGCGGAGGCGTCAGACGGGGATGCCATCGAAATGTGGGGAGATGGCGAACAAACCCGGTCATTTTTATATATTGATGAGTGCCTGGAGGGGGTCTTGAAACTGATGCGCTCGAATTGGACGGGGCCTGTGAACATTGGTTCCGAAGAGATGGTGACCATCAATGAGCTGGCCCGAATGGTCATGGAAGTCGCGGGAAAAAAATTGTCCATCGATCATATCGACGGTCCGTTGGGTGTGCGCGGCAGAAACTCCGACAACCGCCTGATCTTAGAAAAACTGGGATGGCAACCGACCCGGCCACTGATTGAAGGGTTGAAGCGGACTTATTCCTGGGTCGAGGAGCAGGTCGAGCAAGCCGTTCAAACATCCGTATGAATAACAGGATCAAATATTTTGGTCACATATTCGATGGCTCGCCGTCAGCTGGTTTTTGTTTGACCCTGGCCGACGACAGGTCATGATCCAGACCGCTAAAGCGCTGATGTACCGTCACAGCCATGTCAATTGGACGCTGGCCGACCAAGTCGTGGTGAGCGGGGTTAATTTTTTAACAGGCATCCTGCTTGCCCGCTATCTTGGGGTCGAGGAGTTTGGGCGGTTCACGTTGTTGTGGATGGCGGTTCTTGTTGTCACCAGCGTCCAGCATGCCATGATCAACTCCCCGATGATGAGCATCGGCCCCAAGCAAACGGAAGCGGATGCGCCGTCTTATTACGGCGCGATTTTTTTTCAACAAGTCGTATTTTCTGCCGGGGTCTTCCTGCTTTTGTACGGGGGTGTCCAGTTGAGCGGCGTGGTGTTCCCCGAATGGGGGGTGGAGAGTTTGGCACTTCCCCTTGCAAGCGCCGCAACTGCCGTTCAAATTCAGGACTTTCTCAGGCGTTACTTTTTTGTTCGGGGGCGGGCGTCCGCGGCTTTCTATAACGATGTGATCCGCTATGTGGGGCAGATTGTTGTTCTGGTTTGGCTGTTCCTGTCCTTCAGAGACGCGATGGACACCAGCCGGGTGCTTTGGACCATCTCTCTATTGGCGGCAGTCGCGACTGTTTTCGGGGCATTTTTCATCGAACGGGTGGAAGTAAACCCCTCTGTATTAAGCAATACAGTTTCCAGGCACTGGCATTTTTCCAAGTGGTTGGGCGCGTCTGTACTGCTACAGTGGACTTCCGGAAATTTTTTCTTGGTTGCCGCAGGAGCATTGCTTGGAGCCTCCGCTGTCGGCGGTTTGCGTGCGGCGCAAAATCTGATGGGAATCACTCATATTTTATTTCAGGGCATGGAGAATATAGTGCCCGTTCAGGCGTCTCGCTACTACCATGAAAACGGTCTTGCAAAATTAAAGACTTATTTGGGGAAAATATTAATGAACGGTGGTTTGGCGACAGCGATGATTGCTCTCATATTTTTCATAGCGCCCGCATTTTGGCTGACGCTGGTTTTTGGTGAATCCTATGCGGTCTACGATAACCTGGTCCGTTGGTATGCGGTCGCATACATTCTGGTTTTTTTGGCATTGCCCCTGCGTGTGGCGTTAAGAACAGTAGAGCATATAAAACCGATTTTCTGGAGTTATGTCGCCATGTCGGTTTTCGCTCTCACATCAGCCTATCCGATGATTGGGTGGTGGGGGTTGCCCGGAGCGGTGGGCGGCATGCTGGCAACTCAAGTGATCTGTTTGATTGTTTTATGGATGGGGCTTAGATCTACTAATTTGTTGAGGGCTTAATGAAAATTATCCACATTCTCCTGGGCAAAGCCAACCCAAACTCCATGAATGGAGTGAACAAGGTCGTCCATTATCTGGCAAAAAATCAAAAGCTCCTCGAACACGATAGTGAGGTCTGGGGGATAACAAACACCCCGCATGTCATTCGTCATAAGCCTACCTATCCGCTCAGGCTTTTCAAGAGTTCTTCGTTTCGTTTCATGTTGTCTAAAGAGCTGAAACAAGCGGTTAACGCATTAGAGCCCGGTGTCGTGATTCATTTTCACTCTGTATTTATTCCGGAAATTTTTGCAATCAGCCGGCGATTGGCTCAAAAAGGGATCCCCTGGGTTTTAACTCCACACGGAGGGTATAATTCCAATTCCCTGTCCCAGAACAAAATCTTCAAGGCGATCTATATTAAGTTGTTCGAAAACAATCTTGTCAGGGGCGCAAAAATTATCCACGCTATTGGCAGAGCTGAAGTCTCCAGTATCAAAAAACGTTTCAAAGTGCAGAAAGTTGTTCTCATCCCCAACGGTCAGGAACTGGGCGACCTGGCTTTTACAACAGGTTTTGTGGAGAGGAAAACACGACCGGTGTTTGGGTTTTGCGGGCGGCTAGCCTCTAACCACAAAGGTTTGGACCTCATGATCGCGGGGTTTTCCGAATATCGGAAAAATGGCGGAGAGGGTCAATTGTGGATCATTGGAGACGGTCCTGATCGAGAAAACCTTGAGGCGATGTGTGATGAACTTGGGGTGAGCGATGTCGTCAAGTTTCTGGGGCCGAAGTTTCGGGAGGATAAGCTCAATTTATTGAGACATATGGACGTGTTTGTTCATACCTCGCGCTGGGATGTGATTCCAACCGCTGTGTTGGAGGCATCGGGAATGAAATTGCCTTTGATTCTCAGCGATGAGACCAATATGACATCGTTCGTTCAGCGTTGGGGTTGCGGGCTCATATTGGAGAAGAATAATCCGGACGAAATTGCCAAAGCCATGGGGCTGATGCAGAATTTGTTTAAAAAAGACGGACTCAATGAGATGGGAAAAAATTCACGTTTGATGGTAGAGACTGAATTTCAGTGGCCGAAAATAGCCACTAATCTCGTTGATAACGCCTATAAACCAGAATAAAAATTTAAATTTCCCACAGGAGCCTTGGTGATAGAACTGGTTTCAAAATGAAATATTCGAACGCAAACCCTATAAATTGGTAAAAAGTGATGTATGACAAAATAGCCAATGTATTAAAAATTTTGCTTCCGTCAGGGGCGTATCTTTTTTTGCGTCGCTTAGCGGCCGCCTTGCTAACGCCCCTGATTTTTTCGATTAAAAAAGGGCATTTCAAGTCCGCGCTGGCAGGAGTCTCCCTGACTCCAGAGGGTGAACCGATTCCCTGGTTGAGTTATCCAGCCATCGAGTTTCTTCAAAAAATAAACTTGAAAGGGATAAAAGTTCTGGAGTTTGGCGCCGGGCAATCGACATTATGGTTTTCCAACCGCGGAGCTCAAGTGACTTCCCTGGAAATTAATAAAGACTGGTATGAGCGGATCCTGAAATTACATCCCGATGGAAATTTTAATCTTGTAGACCCTGGTTTTACGAATTTGCCGAAGGCCGTTACCGATGCAAAATACGAAATAATAGTCATAGATGGTGGGGATCGATTGAAAGCCTGTGAGATCGCTTTGGAGTTGCTTGTTGAGAAAGGAATACTAATTCACGATAACTCTGACCACGAGAAGTTCACGGGTCATCTTGAAATCCCAGAACTTCTCTTTCAAAAAGGTTTTCGTCGGGTTGATTTCTATGGCTTTGCGCCGGTAGTCATTCGAGAACAATGCACTTCGATCTATTGGAAAGACGACGAATTCTTTCTTTCATCAAAACCTCCTAACCGGTTTGCTCTTAGCACAGGCCATTGGTCTGCCTAGGGTGTTGTTGGGGGGCGTAATTCAGGTTCGGAGAAGTTTATGTCTCTAGGGTTTCGCAAACAAATTTATGTGGATTTTGCACGCCATAAAAATTTATCGGAAACCAAATGGATCGTATTGCACGGCATAGAGGGTTATCCGAATGATATCGGACGGGACCTTGACGTCACTTTTAAGGGACAAGCGGATTTAAAACAAATGTTAAGCACTTTTGCAGCCTGCCTTTCCCGGCACGGAGTTCCCTGGATAGTTTATCCCAGTCCCATATGGGGACGACGGGTCTTGGGAATCAGCAGGGACTATGAAGTCGTTGAATTACATACGATGAGCCGGGCCCGCTGTTTCAATGTGAATGTTTTTCCAAACTGGAGCGAACGGAAATTCATAGAGGGTATTTTTCCTGTTGAAAGCACAGTGACTTTTTTTAAATCCTGTCTGATGCCCGCGTTGGTCTCGGATAAAAAATGGCGTTGCAAGTGTGGCGAAGCAAAGGTGACCGGTCGATTGCCGTGGTGGATGGCCCGGGCCGCGGTGAAACTGAGGAACGGTGAAGCCATGACAATGGGCAGAAAGGTCTGTTTTTTTGGAGGTTTTTTTATCAGCCATCCCATCGCATCCATTCATAACCTGGGGGCCTGGTTGAAGAGAAAACTACAGCTTTATTTTCAACCGACGGCTCCCGTTTATCGAATACCGTCCTGGATGGAAAAAGGAACCTTTGAAAAACTGGTGAGAAGCCGTCTGGGCGAGATTTTTTTAGAAGTTGATTGTGTGGATGATTTTCCCTGGCTCCAAATACGGAAAATGCAATCTCGCCAGCATATGGTATTCTTAACCACCGCTGACAAAAGAAAATTGAACTCGGTTGAACTGGGAAAAAAACAGAGCAACCCGGAAGACCTTCTCATGGAAGTTGTCGAGGGGTTCGTGCATTTTAGTAAACGTTGGGGAGCTTGAGTCATTCCATTGGAGACCTTGTTCCGTAAAAAAGCAACCGGGATTCCCCGCCTGGAAAATTTTATGAGCACTATTGAATCGACAGATAAAGAAATACCAACGGTATTGTCCGCATTTTTTGAACATCTTGATAAAGTGGGGCTGAAATACTGTGTCGTCGGACGATCCGAAGAATTGCCCTTTAAAATTTCCGGGGACATAGATTTTGTTGTTGACCTCGATTCTTTATCCGCGATTCACAAATGCATTTTTGATTTCAGCCGCGAAAACGCCCTGGACGTTGTGCAAATCCTGCAACATGAGCAAACGGCCTACTTCTTTACCCTCACCTGGACGGATAAGGATAATACGCATCGACACATCTATCTAGACATATGCGGGGACTATTTCAGGAACGGTCGAATCTTTTTAACCGCCAGTAATATATTGTTGATGCGCAGGCAAGCGATTGATGAAGCGGGCAGGGAAAAGGGTTTTTTTATAGCCGAAGCCTCGAAAGAATTTATTTACTATCTGTTAAAAAAAATCGACAAGCAAGTCCTTGATGAAGAACAGGGAAATCATTTAAGCTCTATTTGGGAAAAAGCTCCTGATGAATGCAATAAAGAAATTGAACGTTTCTGGCCGAATGGTAACGCAAAAGTGTTGCGCCAGGCCGCGAGAGACGGTCAATGGGACGAAGTTCGTGAAAATTTACCCGCCCTTAAGAAGTGCCTGCACTCAACACTTCCATCCAACAGCATAAAATCATGGGCGGCGGAATTTGTTCGCCTCATCAGGCGGGTATTGCACCCGACAGGACTTCATGTTGTGTTTTTAGGACCCGATGGAAGCGGAAAAACCAGCGTCATTGACAGGGGAATTCAGGAACTGGCCCCGGCTTTTAGAAAAACCGTCTACTCGCATTTGCGCCCCTGCCTTGGAATAAAAAAAAGAAATGGCAAGCCAGTGGTCGACCCTCATGCGCAGAGTCCCAGAAGCTTGATCACATCGGTGGCTAAGGTATTTTATCTTTGGGTGGACTACTTCCTGGGCTGGTGGATGACTGTGTGGCCGAAAATGGTTTGCTCAACGCTTGTGGTCTACGACCGCTACTACCATGACCTGTTGATCGACCCTATTCGCTATCGTTATGGAGGGCCGATGTGGCTGGCGCGTATGATTGGATGGCTGATACCAAAACCAGATCTCTGGATCCTGCTTGATGCGCCGCCTGAAGTGTTGCAAGAGCGCAAACAGGAAGTGTCGTTTGAAGAGACCGCCCGACAACAAAAAGAATATCTGAAACTGGTCAGAGGAATGAAGAATGGCATCGTTGTGGATGCCTCGAAAAGCCTGGACGAGGTTGTTGCCAATGTAAACGCGATCATTTTAGACTACATGGCAAAACGGACGGAGGAACGTTATGGATGATAGCATTGCCCCTGCCATCGTTAAAAAAGTCTTCCCCAAAGGAACGGAACTCTGTCTAAACGGTGTTGCGGATTCCCTGAGGTCCCGGTTCTGGATGATCCCCGGCAAGGGGGGAGAGCCAAGGTGGATCCTGCCTCACGAACCAGAGTATGCCCTGCCGGTTCTTAACCAATGGCGGCCTTATGATTTTTTTTCCCGTATCAAATGGAAATGTTTGCTGGCCGCCTACCGCAGAAAAAGTCTGGGTTGTATCCCTGGGGTCCTTCCTCTCAGAGTGAGCGTTCCGGTTAAAAGTAACTGGGAACACCTGGGGTGGTCTTCCGACGGGTTTCCAGTTCCGGTGATCTATATAGGCACGCCCGGCCAAAGACGCAAGGCGGTTCTGGGTCTGATCCAGCCTCAGGATAGAAAAGTGGCGTCTATTGGAAAGGTTCCGTTGGGGCACTCAGCCAATCTTGCTATCAATCATGAAGTTGATATTCTAGATACCCTGGCAAAGGAAAAACCAGGCCGGGCGCCCCGCAATCTATTTGTCGATCGCGGCAAGGGATTCGCCACCCAGGAGTTTTTTCCCGGACGGTCGAGTGACCGTTTTCTGACCGAAAGCCATATGACCTTCCTGGCTGACCTGGCAGTTCCCGGAGAAACCACATCCCTTCGTGAAGCGGCGGAATATTTGGGTCGGCAGATCAAGGCTTGCGATCGCATCGCCCCGGAAACCCGCGCCGTACTTGAGCGAGTCCTAGAGGAAATTGACGATCCCTCGCCGTTACCCGTTGTGTGGGAGCATGGTGACTTCGCGCCGTGGAATATAAAAAAAGCAACCGACGGCTCTCTTCGGGCCATTGACTGGGAGTCTTCATCCCGTAAGGGGCTTCCTTTGTTCGACATGGTTTTTTTTCATTCGATGCAAATGTTTCTGTTTGGAGATAAAGAGTTGTTTCCGAAAGCGTTCAGAGAGTTTTCTCGCCAATATCTGGCGCGACTTGAAATACAACCTTTGCTGAAAATAAAAATAATAAAAGCATGTATTGCACGGGATTGGTTGCGGTGTCATGAATCAGAGAACTTGCCGCGGGCCGTATTTCTGATCAGGATGTTGTCCTCACTGAGGCTAGATATGGCATGAAGGTGTTGCTATCCGCTTATGCCTGTGAGCCTGATAAGGGCTCTGAGCCTGGCATTGGCTGGAATTGGGCTTTGGAGATCGCAAGGCTGGGGCACGAAGTCTGGGTGCTGACTCGTTCCAATAATCGCGAGGTTATCGAAACCAGACTGGCTCAGTCTCCGGCGATTAAAAACCTCAACTTTCTATATTACGATTTGCCATTATGGGCTAGGTGGTGGAAAAAGAGAAGCGGGGGAGTTTATCTCTATTATTTTCTCTGGCAGTGGGGCGCCTATCATCTGGCTAAAAAGATTCATAAAGTGAAAGGATTTGATCGCGTCCACCACATCACCTTCGGTTCATTCCGCCAGCCAAGCTTCATGGGGAACCTGGGCATCCCTTTTATTTTTGGCCCGGTGGCGGGGGGCGAAAGTGCGCCCTGGCGACTGCGCATGGGTTACGGTTGGAGAGGCTGGGTTATGGATGGCGTCCGCGACATGGGAAATTTCCTGATCAGGTTAGATCCTTTTGTCCGACGGACTTTCAAGCAGGCGGAGAAAATCTATGTGACCACGGAACAGACGCTCTCATTACTGCCGGTGAAATACCGGAAAAAGAGTGCCGTGCAACTCGCCATCGGCCTCCACTCAGGGGAACTGGCGCCATCGTCTGAACCCGGTGCGCCTGACCCTGGGACCCGCGCCCGGTTTAGAATTTTATACGTTGGGCGTGTGCTTTATTGGAAAGGCATGCATCTTGGTCTTAGGGCGCTCGCTTGCCTGCTTAAGGAAAGGCCGGACGCCCAATTGACCATAGTCGGGAGCGGGCCAGGAGAGAAACGCTGGCGAACCATCGCGGATCAATCGGGGGTGGGGGAGCGAATCGACTGGATTCCCTGGCTGAACCGCCGGGAGTTGTCGGCGCTTTATTCCGTGCATGACGTTTTTCTGTACCCAAGTCTCCACGATTCCGGGGGGATGGTGGTTCTTGAAGCCATGGCGCACGGCATGCCCGTGGTGTGCCTGGACCTTGGCGGGCCGAGACAAATGGTTGATGACACCTGCGGGTTCAAAGTGAAAACCGACGACTTAAATGAAGAGGGAGTGATACAAGCTTTGGCGGATCGAATGCTCCAGTTGGCGGACAATCTTGCTCTGGGCCGACGTCTTTCAACTGGGGCGACCCGACGTGTGAAAAAATTCAGTTGGTCAGCGCCTGTGGCTCGGGAATATTCTCAGAATTAGGCAGATTCAGGAAACAACAAGATGAAAGTCAACTCAATATGCCGTTCACTTCTCGTCATCGCTACGGTGGGAGTGCCCGGATTTGTCAAGTTCGACAGTTCCGGTCTCACTCAGGACCATGGCCTGATAAACGCGCAAAGTATTGCCCGAATGGTTGTTTACTCCATTATCGGTTTTATTTTTGTTTCCCTGCTACTTTTCAGACCGCCAAAATCTTTGCGGCCTCAGACTCCAGTGAACCACTTTTGGGCAATCGGCCTGCTAGCCTATTATGTCATTTTTTTGATTATTTCCGCGGGTGTTTTACCCACAAGGGGAATCGCGATTGCGAGTTACAGGGTGGTTGAGTGGGTGATGCTGATTTCTCTTTGCTGGTATTATTATCATACTTTACAAAGTTCCAGTGCGGGGTTGAATCGTGTCAGCGATGAGTTTATCCACTGCCTGCGCTGGATCACATCCTTGCCGGTCTGGATAGTTTTGGTAGGGTTGATATTTTTTCCAGACCTTGCCTATAGTTTCTCTAGTGAAACAGGGACCTATCGTTTCGGTGGTTATTTGTTCTACCCAAATGGCCTTGGGGTTTTATGTGGAATAGGTTCTGTTCTATTTTGGATCCTTCCAAGGAATCGAGTCGATAGATTGTGGTCGATCGCCTTATTTGGGTTTATGATTCTCACTTACTCGAGAGGCGCAATGGTTGGGTTCGTTATGTTCCTCTTATATTACAATTTGATATTCTGTTCTTTCGTCCGAAAAATTTCGGCGGTGTTTGTGTTGCTGGTAGTTTTTATCATCTTTGTTTCCGGTAGTGCGTCCGATTATTTCAATGATGCCGCGACGGTGGCTTCCCGAGGAGAAAATATTGCAACCACCTCCACACTCAACGGGAGAACAGAGGTGTGGGAAACCTCATTAAAGATCATCGCCGATTCTCCCTGGGTTGGGCAGGGATATATTCAGGGACCCAAAAAGATCAAAGAATATTTTATGCAAAAGTGGTGGGCGCCTTCCCATGCCCACAACGACCTCCTCAATGCGGCGATTGCGGGTGGTATTGGGATGGCGGCGTTCACCTTGTTTATTTATATTTTGTTGGCATTTAAAAATTTCAGGCTGAAGAGACCGGCAAGGATAAAAGCCGTGACCGGAGCTGTCTTGATACAATGTATTGCGTATTCACTCTTGACGCCGGCTTTAAGCACACACGCTCATGGTATTGGGATCACTTTGATTGTTCTCACGGGTTTTTTATTCGCTCAACCTCCGTCACCGGAAAAGAAAACCCACCTGAGTGCGGTTCATGCGAATTAATATCCTCCATAATACCTACCAGCAAGCGGGCGGTGAGGATTCAGTGGTGGCAAGCGAGGAGGTGTTGCTGAGACAACACGGGCATGAGGTGCACTTGCACCGCGTGTCCAATGATAGTATCCAGGGGGTGTGGCGTAAGATAACCACGGGTTTAAAAACTCACTACTCGTCCTGGGGCCGGAGGGAAGCGATGCGAATGGTCGCGAAAAACCGACCGGATGTGGTCCATGTCCATAATTTTTTTCCTCTATTGACGCCGTCGATTTATGACGCTTTCCAGGAAGCGAATGTTCCGGTGGTGCAGACCCTGCACAACTATCGTACTATCTGCGCCGGTGCCCTCTTGATGCGCGCGGGAAAACCCTGTGAGGACTGCATTCAGGGAACGCCCTATCAGGCCGTGCTCCATGCGTGCTATCGCGATTCCAGGGTGGGTTCTTTGGCGGTTGCAAGGATGGTGGATCATCACCGGCGTCGAAAAACGTGGGCAACCAAGGTGGGCCGGTTTATTGCATTGACCGAGTTTTCCAAGCAAAAATTTGTGGCGGCGGGATTTCCTCCTGAAAAAATTTCCGTCAAACCCAATTTTGTTGAGGAAAAGTCGTTTGAAGCATCGGCAGACCTGAAACGAGAAAGCGCCCTGTTCGTCGGGCGCCTCGGTATTGAAAAAGGGATCGAGACTCTTCTCAGGGCCTGGAAACAGCTGGATATTCCGCTACGCATTGTTGGCGATGGACCCTTGATGAAAAAAGTGAAGGGCCAGGCGCCGGAACGCGTGACCGCTTTAGGAAGAAAAGAGCCGAAACAGGTCAAAGAGGAGATGGCCCTTGCCGCGTTTCTGATAATGCCGTCGGAAAGTTTTGAAACTTTCGGACTGACCATCGTTGAGGCTTTCCAATGCGGACTCCCTGTGATCGCGTCGCGTCTCGGAGCCATGGAAGAAATCGTCGAGGACGGAGTCACGGGCTTGCACTTCACACCCGGCGATGCGGAGGATCTTGCCCGTAAGGTGCGCTGGGCCAGCGAACACCCTGAGGACATGCGTCGTATGGGAGGGAATGCCCGCCGGACCTATGAGGAGAAATATTCATCCGAAATCAATTTCCGCAAACTCATGGCTATATACGATGAGGCGATTGAGGACAATGTGCAGAAAAAAAACATCCAAAAAGCAGTGTTCAACTTTATGTGACTGATGTTCGGTCAATGCTCAAACGGGAGCCCTTAGAGTGCCTTCAAAATCTCGCTTGTCGATTCGTATCGTTTTTTATTTTTTCGTCACGGTCTTGTTGTTTTGTATTGTCGAAACGGGCGCTCGGGTTTTTGAGTATTTCGGACCAAGAACCTTTGTCTTTAAAAAATTTGATCCTGTCCTGGGTTTGTCCCTGATTCCCGGTAAATCTGGTATCCATCGACGGTGTTATGACGGTTTTGTGTCCATCAATTCCCACGGTTTGCGCGATGCACCCCGAACTCTAAAAAAAGAGCCGGGGGTTTTCCGCATTGGCGTCTTTGGCGATTCCCTGATCGAAGGCATGCACGTTTCCCCGAAGCAGGTAAGCACTCGTCGGCTGGAGGCAAAATTAAACAGCAGAGTGAGCGATGTGTCCTGGGAGGTCTTAAATTTTTCAGTGAGTGGTTATGGAACTATCCAGGAATATCTAAGGTATTTGCAGGACGGCAAGAAATTTGATCTTGATCTCATAGTTTTATTTTTAACGGATAATGATTTAGAAAATAACCTTCCGGGTGGGGGGCCTGATGGCAATCTGTATGGAACGCCAACAATAAAAATTGATGGAGAACAACACACCTTCCATTATCCTGAAAAACCGCGCCTGCATGATACCTTCAGCTTGCTGATGGAGGCATCGGCGGCACTCAGATTCGCGTATAAATTCTATTTTCACTATCTGGCCACCTCTAAAGTCAAAGGGGTTCCGCATATTCTGGGTTTTCCGATTGTATTCAGCCTGTTAGACCCACAGCATGACGACGGTTTGTATGCGTGGAAAACCGGAGAATACGTGCTTTCATTGCTTGCCAGGGAAGTCCGCAAGGATGGCGCCGAAATGATTCTGGTGCATTCTGGTTACAATATTTATGATCCCTCGGACGAAATAAAAACCCTCGCGGAAGATTATAGGAGGAAAACAGGCCATCAGGTGGATTTCACCTACGGAACAAAACGCCTGACAAAATGGGCTGAAAATGAAAAAGTCCCTGTTTTCAATTTCGGTCTGTTTGTGCATGACTATTACAAAAAAGAGGGCTTGAGTCCAGGCGACTTGTCTTACTCCTGCGACAGTCACTTTAACCCGGAGGGGCACAATGTCATTGCAGAATTCCTGTTCGACAAAGTGACCTCAGTCGACCCCTTGAATAGACTCCAGGCCGCGGTGGACAAATAATATTTTTCCAGTGATTCGATTGAGCGGTTTTTTGTTAAGCCGTTATCAGGGTTAGACAGGGTTGGATTTAGAAGGAGCTTGATTTTTATGAATCGAAGGAAATTCTTAAAATATATGGGTCTGGGTTCTTTAGGCGGAGCGATGTTTGCCAAATCTGTTCTTGCCGCTCCCATTCAGAGGAATAAAGCCGGTTCCGACGTAATCAATATTAAAAAGTTTGGTGCGCGTGGCGATGGCGTGACGGATGATACCGCCGCTATTCAAGCCGCTATCGATTCAGGGGCGGGCCCCGTTTATATTCCTCCGGGAAAATTCGTTGTTTCTCAGATTGAAATGCCACCCGGGATGACCTTGTTTGGCGCGGGTTCCGCGAGTCCTCCTAATTTTGGTTCCAGACTTCTTCAGAAACCGGGAAGTGATCTCAGCCTGATTGTCCCTAAAAGCTGGTTGCTTCAAACGGACTGGATACACTGGGTGCAGATTCGCAATTTGCAATTGAGAGGCGATCCGGGCGCATCCGCGGGGTGCGGCATTGATATGACCCGGCACACGGGAGAAAATTTCAGAATCGAAAATGTCTTTTGCGTCAATTTTGCTGAAAGCGGGATTCGGTTGACAAGAGGTTCCACGCCGGGTTCGATTGAGAATTGTTCGTCTTTCGGGAATCGAGAATACGGGTTTGATCTTAAAAGAACTGGGGCAGACACATGGAATAGTTTTACCGTTAACCGGATATCAGGTGACAATAATGGCATAGGACTGATAAGAATAAAAACTGCCGGGACGGCGCATGATCAGGTGACTATTTCCAATGTAAAGGCTGAGACCTCAATAGCAGGAGCACAGCAGGATGTTGTTATTCTTGACAGCATGTATGGAAGTCTTATGTCAGTAAAGAATGTTTCTGTTTCCGCCCACGTCCCCATGAATTCAGTTGTTAAAATTATCAATGTCACGGCCCGGGTCATTGTGGAAAATTTCCGGGGAGAATCCAATCTGGCCTATTGGATAGACGATACGAATGTAAATGCCGCTAAATTACCACGTGCAGGAGGCAAGACCGCGGCTTTGGTCACGGGGTATTGGGATGCCAGGGGAAAAGGGCAAACGAAAGTCATCACTCATCCAGAAAGATATTCGGAAAAACCCGGCTGAGGATAATTTCCGCCCTTCTTGCTAAAATTTCTAATAGCTTATCCACTTATTTTTTAACACAACTTTCTGGAGAAAAAATTGTACCAGACTAGAAAAATCATCGCCATTTTTTGGGTATTGTTTTGCGTCACGACCACATGTTTCGGGTGGGTCAACCTTTCTTCAGCGCAGGTTTCAGGAACGATTGCCAGCGACCCTAAAAAAAACCCCAGGTCAACCTTTCGCACTCTCACCGATTCACAGAAACCCCAAGCGTTCGAAATTAAGAAAATACAGTCGCCTTCTTCACTCCCTAAAAAAACCATCCTCACACCAAAGGCGGTTGAGGAAAAAAAAAATCAAATGCCTTCGACACGAATGGGTAACGCACCTTCTTCCAAAAGCCGGTCGAACCCGTCGGGCTTCCGGCTGGGTCCCAGGGACCTGATCGAAATCTCGGTTTGGGGAAATGAAAATTTGATAGCTGAGATGCCCATTCGTCCAGATGGACTGGTTTCTTTTCCTTTGATCGGGGATATCAAAGCCGCGGGATTGACCCCGAATGAATTGCGAGAAAAAATCGCGGTTAAATTAGAGCGGTTCATCAACGGTCCAAACGTTTCGGTAGTCGTAAAAGAAATAAACAGCGACATGGTAAGAATTTCCATGGGGGGAGAAGTCAATGAACCAGGCTCTTACGAAGTCCATACTCCAGCGACCCTGCTACATGCCATCTCCACCGCCAAGGGTTACACAATAGAGGCGGATTTGAAAAAGGCCTATCTTCTGCGCCGTGGGAAAAAAGTCAGAATAGATTTCTTTGCCCTGATAGAGGGCAGCGATCTGACACAAAATGTTTTCCTTCAGAATAACGACCTGATTTATTTTCCGCCCAATTTTGAAAACCGGGTCAATATTATTGGTGAGGTGAATAAACCTCAGGTCATCAAGTTTCAGGAGGGAATGACGGTATTGGATGCGGTTCTTATGGCGGAAGGTCTTACGGAAACCGCGAAACCCACGGCTTCAAAAATTTATCGGAAAATCACTCTGGGCTCTGGCCAAAAAACGATAAGCAATCTCAAGGTGGAATTGGACAAGGTGATTTTTGAGGGAGATTTATCAAAAAACATTTCCTTGAAACCCGGCGACATCATTCTGATCCCGCGAAGCTTTTTTTAACAAACTGCGAATTGAAAAAAGTTTTCTGGAAACTCCAGGTTATCTACAAAGTTTTAGTGGAACTGGATCAAATTGAGATTGAAAGACATCCTGATTCTTTCTATATTTTTCATCAAGAATCCATTGACAAAAAGTGTATAACTTGACAAAATTAATATCATTTTTCGCATTATAGTCATGGAATTCTTTCGTTAAAAAATGGATTTTCCTCCCGGCTGGGTTCAATGGAACATTGCCGTCCGTTCGACCATTTCCTAAAGTATTGAGGTGATTGGGCCATGCTTTTTGTTTGCCCCCCATTCCGCTGACCACTTTTGTGATTAGTTGATGGCAAAAATAAACCATCAAGCCTGATTTCCGACTTTGCAGTCGGTTGGGATAGGGCCGGACTCTCGCATAAAAAGATTAGGAAAGGAAAAAAATATTTTCAATGGAAGACCTGGAACTCTCTGAAATTATTGGCTCTATAAAAAAACGGAAATTCATTCTTTTTCTGTTTATTATGGTCTCGCTGATTATAACGTCCATTTATTTGTTGAAAGCCCCTCCGATTTATAAGGCTACCACAAAAATATTAATTGAATCGAAGCCACCCAAGACCATCTCCCTTGAGGACATACTGGTTCAGGACTACCAGGACGAGGAATTTTTTAAAACACAGTATTCTCTTTTTCAAAGCCGTTCCCTGATCAAAAGGTTGTTGATAAAACTTGATTTACTGGAAAGTAAAGAGTTTAATACCCCGCCTTTATTTGATTTTTCGGGTGTAAAAAAATGGACCCTCTCGATACTGGTTGCTATTGGCCTCATGCAGGAAAAAGAACAGGCCAATGATCAAACAGATCCCTATTCCCTTTTGATCGACCGTTTTCTGGACAGGCTGGAAGTGGCTCCTGTTAAGGACAGTAAAATCGTGAGAGTCGAGTTTCAGGGGTATTCACCTCTTTTGACCGCACAGATAACAAACACCCTGGTTGACTTATATATCTCCTCCCAGGTGGATCATCAGATGAACCTGGAAGCCGGTGCTGAAGAATGGTTGAAATCCCAGGGGAAAGAACTGAGCAAATGGCTTAAGCAGTCTAATCAAAAGGTGCAAAATTTTATTCAACGAAAAAATATGGTCGAACTGGATGACAAACGGGATTTCACCAATCAGCAATACCGTGAAACTCTCACAGAAACCAACAAAGTCCAAACGGAAATTATTAAACTTAAGTCCATGATTCAGCAAGTTGAAAGCCTCACGGAATCGCCGGAACAATTGTTTAATTCTATCCCCGAATCCCTGAAAGATGAAACCATCAGCGAATTAAGGACCTTGTATCTGAATGAGGTTATAAAACAGGAATATCTTTCAAAAAATCTGAAACCATCTCATCCGGATCGAATTAATAGTCTTCAGGAAATGAGAGCCATTGAAGCAAGAATTCCTCAGGAAATGAACCGGTTTTTAAAATCGCTCAAAGCGGATTTGAGAGCCATACAAAAGCAAGAGCAGGAATTGAGGTCAATTCAACAGCAACAAAAAGCCAACCTCATGGACCTGGATAAGAAGACGATCCGGTTCAAACAGATTGAGGAAGAAGCCGAGTCGAATAAAAAACTTCTAGATCAACTTTTAACCCGGGGAAAGGAACTGGGTGTTTATTCAAGTTATTATGTGCCCCCCGTCCGTATAGTGGATCGCGCCGAAGTACCCATAAGGCCCTTTAAGCCGCAAAAAATTAAATTTCTGGTCCTGGCTTTGAGCTTTGGTATTTTTGGCGGACTCATCCTAGTTTTCTTCCTGGAGTCCGTGGACACCACCATTAAAAATGATGACGATGTAAAAAGCCAACTCCCCTATCGTCTTCTGGGTTCGCTTGAACAATATGGAAAGAACGGGTTTTTTAGCTCTTCCAAAGAAAATGCCTACAAATTCAGGAGAGAATTCCAAAACCTGAGAACCAATTTTTTGCCCCTGCTCACGAATAAGTCCACCAAGGTTTTTCTTGTCACCAGCTCTTTCCCCGGCGAAGGGAAATCTACCGTGACGTCCCACCTGGCTATTTCTCTGGGAGAGGTGGGCAAAAAAGTCCTCATCATTGATGCTGACTTGGAGCACCCAAAAATTCACCTTAAATTCGATACTCAAAAAACTCCCGGGATCGTTAATATTCTATCCAATTCGAAAAATATAAAACAAATCCTGATCAAGACAAAATATTCGGGGGTTTGGGTGATCTCGGCGGGTGAATTTTCCGGTATCCCCCAGTCCTCGCCGGATGTATTATTCTCCCTTCCCCTTCCTTCTTTATTAGATGGGCTCAAAAATACTTTCGATGTGATTTTTATTAAAACAGCCCCTGTTCTGAGCGGCCCGCATACTCGTATTATTGAAAAATGTTGCGATGGGATTTTATTCGTGATGGCTTCAGGAAAGAGTAGTAAAAAAATCACCCGGGATATAATCGACCAACTGGCATCCACTCCTGTCGACATAAAAAAGCGGCAATTTCTGAATGGAGAGGAAGGAAAAGTACCTTCATTGCCGGGAGAAACGAACTCCAGTCAAAAGACATTAAGAATCATACTCACCAAAGTGAAAGATAAAAAAGAAGAAAAATTTGGGTATAAGCTGGATAAGCAGCAAGAAAAAACCTGGGATCAATTCTACGCCAGCTGACAGTTGGCCTTTAGCGGAAGGCGTTGATCTTGCCGCACGACAGTCCCATCAGAGCAACCCCCCGTTGTTTGCAGTCTTGTCTTCCTCTTTTCTTAGAAAATAATTGGATGAACCTGTTTTAAGGTTTCCATGGTTCCATTTGGTAGGCACTGTTCCAGAACATCCATTCCAGGCGCGTCGAGTTGACGAAGGCTTCGCGCATTCGATCGTTTTGTTGCGGGCTGGCCCGTTTGGCCACTCGATCGGTCAGGTCGATCGCATTTTGGACGATCTCCTGAAATTCTTCTCCCGAATAGGTGTCGATCCATTTCTGGTAGGGATTGTCTTTCGCCGCATTTTTGTGGATGTGCATTCCAACTTCCCGGTAAATCCAAAAGCAAGGGAGTAAGGCTCCGAGAGCTTCTTCATAACTTGCGTGGGTGGCGGTGGAAATTAAAAAATGAGTGTATGAAAAACACCCCGGCGCCTGGTTGACATCCAATTGAATCCCGTAAAAATCAAAATAAAATTCGTGCAATCCGCGTTCGGCAACGATAGCGCCTTTGGAAAAGTCGAGCAACAGGACGAGATCGTCCGGGTTTTGAGCTTTGGAGGCGGTTATGGCCAGCGCCCGCGCAAATTCCACCAAATAAAGGGAATCCTGTTTCATGTAGAATTGAAATTTCTCTTTTGCCAGGGTTCCCTGAGCCAGTTCCCGATTGAAGGGATGTTCGAGGATTGATTTGTAAATGGGAGTGATTGCCGTCCACACGGTTTTAGAAAAAGTCATATTTTCTCCGGTTATTTATTCCAGGTCTGGAAAAAATGCATGACAGGGCCTTTCCCATTACCCAACTGGTAATTGGACCCGGCTTCAAGCGCTCCGGTGAGGTATTTCTTGGCTTTAAGCACCGCATTTTCAATTGAAAGTGAATGCGCCAGAAAAGCGGTGATCGCCGCTGAAAAAGTGCAACCGGTTCCATGGACGTTTTCTGTGTTCACCCGTTTTTGGTTCAGCCAAAGTATCCGCCCACCCCGGACAAATAAACAATCGTCACTTTCACTGGTCGAAAGATTTCCTCCTTTCACCACCACCGCTTGCGGTCCCATCTGACAGAGGTCTCTCGCCGCCTGTTCCATTTCATCGCGACTGTTTATGGAGCGTCCCAGAATAGCCGTCGCCTCTGCAATATTAGGCGTGAGCACCGTTGCCAGGGGAATCAGCTCCTGACAAAATAATTCGGTGGCCTCTTTCAGAAGCAGGCGGTCACCGCTTTTGGCGAACATGACCGGGTCCACGACGAGGCATGAAACGGGGTTCCGGCGCAGGAACTCTGCCACTACCCGGATGATGGAAGAACTGAACAGCATCCCGGTTTTTACGGCATCCACGCCCACATCTTCCACGATGGTTTGGATTTGCCGGACGACAAACTCAGGGGGAATTTCCTGAACCCCCTGGACCCCTTGAGTGTTTTGAGCGGTCAATGCGGTGATCACGGACATCCCGTAACAACCCAGCGCGGAAAAAGTTTTTAGGTCGGCCTGAATACCCGCCCCGCCACTATTGTCTGACCCGGCAACGGTCAACGTCCGAAGATAGTTTGATTTTCTAATTGGGCTTCCTTATGGAAAAGTTTTTCATAAATCTTCCGTCTCAAATGATATCTGCCATTTTAGGCGTATCCCTGGAATGCCAGGAGGGTTTCTTTGTGGGAATTAAATTTTTTTAAGGCCCCTTTTGTCAAACATAAAAATCACATCGTGGGACCGGGCATATAAATGGTTCCCTGGGGGGATTCATGCGTGTGGATTTCTCCACCAAATCCCAGCATCTCGGATGCCCGTTTCGCTTCCTCAGGAGTTTTATACATATGGTCCATAATGTCCCGGCTCATTTCTGACTCACCGCCAGGTTGTTGACCGCCTGAGCCTTCCTCCCGCCGGTCGCCGCCCGAACCCTCTTCCTGGGCATGCCCTCCCGAACCTTCCCTTTTACCCGGATGCATCCCCTTGTCAACCTCCACAATGGCTTCGCTTAGTTGAGAATAAAATTTCATTTTTTGAGTGTATCCTTCCACCCGTCCCATCTCGCTTTTACTATCTTCATCCCAGATGATAAATGTGGGGGTTCCGACGATCTCACCTAAGCGGTCCTCGTCCATGGCCTTCGCCAACCATTCGGGAAAATTATTTCCCTGAATGACCACGATTTTTGCCGGGAGGTTTTTCCCGATGTCGCTATTGGGGTATTCCGGGAGAACTTCATTCTTCCATCTTTCGGAATTTTGAGATTTGTCCCCACTTAGAACCAGGAGCTCCTTAGCCAAAACCTGCGAAGCAAATAACACCAGAAAATTTATCAAAAAAATAAAAATTAATTTTTTCATGATTTGCGCCCTTTAGAATGATTCAATCCAGTTTTGCCCTTCACCCCTTAAGCATACAAAAAGACCGTCTTTAAAGGTAAAGTCTTTTACCCAAACGTATTCCCCGCCCTATCCCGACGACCCTCTTTCAAAATAAAAGAGCCTGGCCAACCCCCCCCCACTCCTTACCGGTGCGGCTGAGTCGCAAAAGAGGGTAAAGTCTCGATTTTTATCTAGGTTTTTTAAGAAAAACTCTCTACAAAACTATTTTTACCCCTTGGTCTGGAGGGTATTCAATCTTTTTTTAAAAATAGTTAAATATTAAAACCTTAAGATTCAATTGGATAGGGGTTTACCTGGAAATTTGTATAGATTTTTTTAATATTTCCTTGACAATATCTATACAAATATCTATATTGTCAAAATAGATTCGATAAAAAAACTAAACACCCATTTAATTTATATTTTAAGGAGAATTAAAATGAAAATGAAAAAAAGCCTTTTAAAAGCCCTCGCAATCGCGGCAACGATCACCTTAACGGCAACCGCCGTCCAGGCTCATTCGGACCACGATCATTCCACGGTCTCCTACAAGTGGAAACTCTCAAATAACCTCCAGGCCAAAATGGAGCGGACTCTGTTTTCTTCTAATCCCAAGGCTATGATTGGCCTGACCCGCTTCGAGCAGAAGAAACTGGATCATTATGACATCGACTTTGGAAACAAGTTCAATACGACGGTTCGCGGATTCAACTTCCTGATTGAGCGCACATCAGCGGGCATGAAAATCGTTGACGCCAACCGGGCCAGCGAGGTCGCTTACCGGGACCAGGTTCCTATTAAGGAAACCAACCGGGTTTCCAACGCTTCCATGAATCACAAATCCCATGTCGGTCACGATCACGGCCATCTTCCCCTTGAGTGGATTTTTAATGTGGCAACCCAGGGAAAGATCACTCAGGCCATGGCCGAAAACAAAAAGGACATCTATGTCGGACTCAATCAGCTTGAGCAGTCTCTGTTAAGAGAATACGACATTAAGCCTGGTAACACGTTCCAAACCACCATCGCGGGCCACAAGTTTCTGGTGGAGAAAGCGACTTCCGGCGTCCGGGTCATCAATCACGTGGACGCGCAGGGAATTGCGATGGCTCCTGATCACGACGTGAACCTGTAACGGAAACCCGCATTTATTAATCATTAAACTGGAACAAGGTCATGAAAACGGTTTGGATCCTGATATTTGTAATTGCAAGCTTTTGGCTGACACTTTTTCTTTCCAATGCTGAACTGGCCAAAAAAGAGACACCAGGAAATAGCTTCCAGATGGTGGCTGTCGGGCCTTTGTCAAACCTGTTGAAAGGTTGTAATGGAGATAGTCCATCCGGTTTTGTTTTTCGGACACTGTCTGAAAAGCATGACCGGATTCAAATTGTGCTGGGATTGGGGAGTTTTAAATTGAATGAAGCCAAACGCTTCCAAAAAAAGTTACAATTCCTGGATACATCTAACACCAACTTAAGGAACATCTGAATGAAGAATGCGGAGAACAAAGAAAACCTTCTCACGATCGGCGAGCTTTCCAAACTGACCGGCGTCACGGTGTTCAACCTGAGAATGTGGGAAAAGCGGTATGGGGCGCCGAAGTCTCAACGCCTTCCGTCTGGACACAGGAGGTATCCACTGGCAGAGGTCCCACGATTGCGGGCGATTGTGAAAGCCCTGGACTCAGGCTACCGGGCCAGTAAGGTGGTTTGCGGAACGATGGAAGAACTGCAAAAACTGCTTGGCGTTCAGCTTCCTGTCTCGTCCAGGGAAGCTTCTCCTGCTGGAGATGAAACGCTTTTTCCCGGTCAAGTAAAGGTTGAGCAGTGGATCGAAGCCGTGCTCCGGTTTGATGAAAATACCCTGACGCAGGGGTTCTTCGAGGAGTGGGGCAAAAGCGGCCCCGTGGATTTCGTTCTGAACTTTGCGGTTCCCTTTGTTTACCAGGTGGGCAAGGGTTGGGAGACCGGTGAACTGACCGTTTCTCAGGAACACTTTGCCTCGGAACGGTTGGAACATTTTTTAAGCAGCATGTGGAGACGCATGAACGAAAGAAAGGAGGGGCCGGTCGTTTTATTAACGACGCTTCCCGGAGACCCACATCGCTTGGGAATTCAGATGTGCGCCGCCGTCACCGCGGTGACCGAAGCGAAGGTGATCTATCTTGGGCCGGACACTCCCCCGGACGACATCCTCTCGGCGGTCAAAAAAAGCCAGGCGGACGTTTTGTGCATCAGTGTTTCTCCGACGATGGACCCTGTTGAAGTTGAAGGTCATTTATTAACGATCAATGAAAACTTAAAGAAAAAAGTGGATCTGGTGGTGGGGGGGGACGGCGCACCGGAAGGAATTCCCGGTGCAATCCGTTTCAATAATTTTTCTGAGTACCTTGACTGGCTGTCAGTCAGAAAACCCTCACTTAAAAAGCGATGAGAAAACTGGCAACCCGGTGAAAAACCTGGTGGTTTTCCATACTGCCTCTGGAGGGGCTTAAACAACAGGATGGATAGCCGGGTTGCCTTTTCATCTTGAGAAGATTTTTGTCTTTAAACCTACCCTGAGAAATCGGGTTTATTAAAACACAAGGGTCAAACAATGAAAACCCTGACTTCATCAAATGTATCAGAGCCTTTCAAAAAAGATTACGAATTAAATAATATTCTCATCGTAGGCGCCACGGGATACATCGGGAAAAACTTAATCGATCGATTACAGAAAAAAAAATGTGCCATTCGCTGTCTGGTGCGTAACGCGAACTCTTTGAAAGGCAATTTGCCAAACCCTCCTCAGATAATACGAGGAGACCTTCTTGATCTGGAAAGCCTGAAAAACGCGTTCAAAGGAATCGACACAGCATTTTACCTGGCCCACAGCCTCGATGTTAAAAATGATTTTGAAAAATCAGAGAAAATTGCAGCGACCAACTTCGCCATCGCGGCTAAAACCGAAAATATTAAGCGAATCATCTACCTTGGGGCATTGGGCAATTCCACAGATTGTCCTCTCTCCCCGCATCTAAAAAGCAGGAAAGAGGTGGGTGTCATCCTGAGAGACTCCGGGGTTCCAGTCCTGGAGTTTCAGGCATCCATAGTATTGGGATCAGGAAGTTTGTCCTTTGAAATGATAAGAGCTTTGTCAGAGCGCCTGCCCGTTATGCTCATGCCCAAGTGGGTCATGGTGAAAGCACAGCCCATCAGTGTCCATGACGTCATGGAGTTTTTATTACAAGGAATCGATTGCAAAATAAACCAAAATGAAATTGTTGAAATCGGAGGGCAGGATCAATTTTCCTATAGAGATTTGATAGCGGAATACTGTCGTCAACGAAATTTAAAAAGGCTACTGATTCCTGTTCCTGTGCTCACCCCGTGGTTATCAAGTCTGTGGCTTGGGTTGGTCACCCCGGTTTATGCAAGTGTGGGAAGAAAACTGATAGAAAGCATCAAAAATACCACCGTAGTGGAGAGTGAAAAAGCAGCGCAATTTTTTCCTTCTATTAAACCGATGAGCGTTTCACAAGCGATGAAAGCGGCCATTGATGAAATTGAAGAAGATTAAAAACCGTTGAGGAATTCAATTTTTCAACAATCGAAAACAAGCGTCTCTAAGACTAAAAAAAATTTATTGGATCTATCATGAAAATACTGGTCACAGGGGCGACGGGTTTTGTCGGCAACGCCTTACTAAAAGCATTACATACTAAAGGCCATCAGATAGCCGTTTTGACCCGCAACATTGAAGAAGCGGGTTTTCGGTTGCCGGTCCTGTGCGAGGTTTTTTCGTGGAACCCGGAACAAGGCCCGCCGGATTCAAGCGTTTTTAAAGGCATCGACGCCGTCATCCATTTGGCTGGAGAAAATATCGCTGGCGGACGATGGACAAAAAAGCAAAAAGGGCTCATCCAAAGTTCTCGCTTGTTATCCACCCGCAATCTTGTACAAGCCATGGGAAAGTTGCAATCCAAACCGAAAGTCATGGTGTCCGCTTCTGCCATTGGTTTTTATGGCGGTTCCGGGAATACGGTGTTGACGGAGGAGGTTCCTCCCGGAAACTGTTTTCTCGCAAAAGTCTGCCGGGACTGGGAAGAGGAAGCGATGCATGCCAGAAATTTTAATATTCGCACCGTGTGTCTGCGTACAGGAATTGTTCTGGGAAAAGACGGAGGGGCGATTCAAAAAATGCTTCCGCCATTTCAAATGGGGTTGGGCGGAAATTTAGGAAGCGGCAACCAATGGATGAGCTGGATTCACGTTCATGACCTGGTCCAAATGTACGTCCATGCGGTTGAAACCGAATCGGTCGATGGAATTTATAACGCGGTCAGCCCCAATCCGGTCACAAATACCGAATTCACCAAGACCCTTGGGAAACAACTGAGCCGGCCGGTTCTGATTCCCGTTCCGAAACTGGCATTGAAAATAATTTTTGGAGACATGGCCGAGGTTCTTGTTGCCAGTCAAAACGTTTCGGCGAAGAAAATGACAGGCACGGGGTTTCATTTTGAATTTCCCGAACTGCCTTTGGCTCTAAAGGAAATCCTGGACAACCCTTGTCAGCATTTTCAAATGGAGCAATGGGTTCCACAACCCGTCGAAAAAGTTTTTGATTTTTTCAGCGAAGCAAAAAACCTCGAAGTTTTAACTCCGAAATTTCTAAACTTCAAGGTTCTTCATCAATCGACTGAAAAAATCACTGCAGGGACCCGGCTGGATTATCGCCTTCGCCTGCATGGGGTGCCCGTACGCTGGCAATCCTTGATCACGGACTGGCAACCCAATGTTTCTTTCTCGGACATACAAACCAAAGGGCCTTATTCTGTCTGGGAACACACGCATGAGTTCGAAGAGATAAATGGCGGCACTCTGTTGAGGGACAAGGTCCGCTTCAAGATCCCATTTGGTCCACCGGGAAATATGATCCTGACCGCTTTTATTCAAAAAGATTTGAAGAAAATTTTCAATTTCAGGAGAAATAAAATTGAAGAGCTGTTAGGGCAATCATCAAAAACCACAGTATGAGAATTCCAGGTTCGACGTCAGGAAGGAACATTTCGCGGGGCGTTTTAAAGGAGATCAAAAATGAAAAGAATATGGTTTTCCTCCCGACTTATATTCTTTCTGACTTTAGGGTGTGGTTCATCTATATCAAAAAGGATGCGATATGAAAAATACTAAACGAGGAATTGTATTGGTTGGACATGGAGGATTGCCCTCTGATTTTCCCAGTGAACAGGTTTCGAAGCTGATGAGGCTGGAAAAAGAGCGCCGCCGCACAAAACAGGAACCCAGCGCTGAAGAAATTGAAATTGATCGAACTTTAAGGCATTGGCCCCGAACGGCAACATCCGACCCCTACAAGGCGGGGCTTGAACAACTGCTTTCGCACTTGAAGCCTCTGTTTGAGGGATGGGTGGTTAAGTTGGCTTACAACGAATTTTGCGCTCCCAATTTGACCGAGGCTATAGAGGAAATGATCGCTGAAGGGGTGAAACATATCACGGTTGCATCGACGATGTTAACCCCTGGAGGTTCTCATTCGGAAGTTGAGATCCCTGAAGAAATCGAACCTCTAAAAACGAAATACACTGACATTACCCTGGTCTATGCGTGGCCCTACGACTTGAGCAAAATCGCCCACTTGTTTAAGGAGCATATAAGCGCCTTTGATTTACTTGCCCAGGAAAATTAAAGAGAAAATTTCGTATCCAAAAAAATGTCCTACCCCTTCATATTTAGGAGACGGGAAGTTTATGAGACACCTGACAGTTTTGATAACATTCAATTTCGTTTTGCTTCTCGCATTAGTGCAACCGGTTTATTCTCTGGGCTGGGAAGACAAAGAGTGGGTCGATGCAGGATGCCCTGAAAATATTATCGGCAAATGGATTCCAAAAAGCGTCGCCGCTTTAAATGGAAACACGGTGACGGTATCAAACGATCAATTTACTTTTCTTTCGGAAACCGGGAAGACGGGTGCAATCAAATTTAAAAAACTTTCAGAATCTGCCATCGCAATTGTTCTCGGACTGGGCACCCGCAGTTTGCCGACCGACAAAGAGGTCTTGCCCTATTTGAAAATCAGACCCCATCTGGTCAGCGCAAATGATGAACCCGGCAGGAACAACAGGAGTCAGCCGGAATGTTTGATCAAAGTGTTTCGATATCAAAATCTGGAGCAAGTTCAACCCGATAAATATGTCAGTTGGGATATTTACCAGATCAAAAAATCGAATTAATTTTAAAGGGGGTGGGTTACTTTCAACATTCTGTAGGAGCCAATCCTTTCAATACAACTTCATTTGGAGCATTGAGTGGTCATGGATATATTTTCGGTTTTTCACGTCAGCGGATTATTTGTTCTTGCCCTGCTTCTGGGTGGCATGGGGTTTTTTGCGTTTATCATGACCCCTCTGGTTTTCACTCAATTGCCTGCCAGCACGGCGGGCCAATTTATTCGGATCAGCTTTCCTGTGTACAGCAAAGTCATGGGAGGTCTGAGCTTGGTCGCGGCCTTGATGGTTGCGCCAAAAACTGAATCGGCGGCGCTTTTGGCAGTGTGTTTCTTTTTTATTTTTGCATGGCGGGTATTGATGCCTAGAATCAACCATTATCGGGATTTACAGCTTGGCGGAAATAAGCAGGCCGGAAAACCGTTTGACCGGTTGCATAAATTAAGTGTCCTCATCAACAGCCTGCAAATGATGACCGCGGCTGTGGTGTTCATTCGTTTGGTAAATTGAAACAAAACTTCATTTAAGAAAGCCCGTTTAACAAAATAGGATTTCGGTGATGACAAATTATAAAATATTAAAAACAAAATCTACCGGATGGGTTTTGTTTGCCTTCATCTTATTTTCAGGTTGTCAAAGCTCCCAACAGTTCACTTCTGGATCAGAGGAAAACGGCAAACCTCCGACGGAGGGATTGAAGGTGGTTTCCTTCGTGGATTTAAATCGGTATCTTGGCACCTGGTATGAAATCGCTCGGTATCCACATAGCTTCGAGGAAAACTGTTATGCATCCGAAGCCAACTATAGTCTGCGCCAGGACGGATATATCCAGGTGATCAACCGATGCCGGCTAGGAGGTTTTGGCGGAGAATTAAATGAAGCCGAAGGCAAAGCCTGGGTTATCGACAAGACCACCAACGCCAAACTTAAAGTTCAGTTTTTCTGGCCTTTTTCTGGGAAATACTGGGTGATTGCTCTGGACCCCGGATATCAATATGCGGTGGTCGGTCACCCTTCCCGGGAATATTTATGGATTTTGAACCGCTCTCGCAAAATGGACCCGCAATTATATGAGAAGTTGCTTGCGGAAATCGAGAGACAGGGGTACGACGCCACCAGGTTGATCATCACTCCTCAGCCCGAAAATTTTTAATGGCCTGCGATCCAAAGCGAGCTTAAAAGGCGCAATACTATTTACCCCCCAAAAACCTTATTTTTAATTTTGGGAGAAGCATGTCCTCACCCCTTGTCGCTATTGTTTGCCCTGATACGAGCGTCCGGCTTCGTTCGATCCTGGAAGGCGAATGCGGGCAATCCCTCATCCGGCGGAAAAATACGAGATACGACCCTTAAATTCCCGGTTAATATGGAAAATATCACCCAAGTCTAATCTCTCCCTAACATATTCCTAATAATCTTTTTCTATACTCCCCTCATCGATTGCATTTAATCAGAATTTAATGAGGGGAGAAAAAATGAGAAAGAAAGTGGTTTTATTAACAAATGTTGTTTTGTTTGCCTGGGTGTTTGCACTGGTGAATATCCCCTTACAAGCCACAGCCGCCATGTCCAGCGATGAAGTTCGGTTGCAGGCGCTGGAAGAAAAGTGGGCGGAGCAGCAAAAAACGTTTTCCTGGCTGAAAAAATTCAAACCGAAAGCAGATTTGAGGTTGAGGCATGAAGGCTTGTTTCGTGGTGAAAATAATCGTTCGGGCCGAACCTTTGATCGCACCCGGGAACGTGTTCGCTTCAGGATCGGCGGAGAATATTTTTTCCTGAAAAACCTGAAAGCGGGGTTTCGCCTGGTCACCGGAGGGGACGATCCTGTGTCCACCAATCAGACCTTGGACAATACGTTTTCGACCAAAGGGTTCAATTTTGACAGAGGCTATGCCGATTTCAAATATAATGTACTGCAATTGCGGGGCGGTAAGTTTGGCGTCCCTTTTATGAAATCCGAATTGCTCTGGGACAGTGATCTCAGCCTCGAAGGTGCGACGGAAAAACTGACGCATAGTTTTGGAGGCACCAAGATCGAATTGATTTTTGGGCAGTTTGTGGTTGAAGAGTTTGGCCCGTCGGCGACCAACAGCAATAAGGATGATCCCTACCTGGCGGCCTATCAGGGAGTTGTTTCCCAGAAACTGGGCAGTCTTGGCAAGGCCACATTCAGTGTGGGTTATTTCGATTACCAGGGTTTGGCGGGAAATGTCAGCACCCAGGCGACCAAGGGCAACACGGTTGATGCCGCAGGTAATCTGGTCGCAAATTACGATATTGTTGACATCATGGGTGAATTCAAGACAGACATGATCATGGGGGTTCCGGTCAAAATATTTGCGGAATACGCGGAAAATGTAAATGGTCGGGCTGACAATCTGGAAAACAAAGCCTGGCAGGTTGGGGCGAAGATCGGAAAAAAAGTTAAAAAACTGGGAGACTGGCAGGCCAAATACATCTACAGGGAAGTTGAACGGGACGCGGTGGTTGACGCGGTCAGTGATTCGGATTTTCACGAAGGCGGCACCAACGCCAAGGGCAGTGAGCTTGGTTTGAAAATCGGCCTCTATGATGGAATTTTATTCAACGCCTCTTATTTTATCACCGAGGAAATCACGGGTCCGAAAGATGAGCTGGACCGGCTCCAGCTGGATCTGGTATTCAACATTTTTTAAGTAACTGAATAATGTCTTTTGAAATAAATCCTTCTTCCTCCAAAGAAGGTTCCTGTCGGAGGGGGGTGTCTCACACCCTCCGGCTCCTCTCTCCAACGAGAGGATTGATAAGCAAGGTTTTAAAGATTCCATGGAAGTCAGAAAAAAATATGACTTTCGACAAGGTGTATATTAAAAATACAAAATCAGGAGAAAACAAATGATTAGCAGGAAATTCACTCAATCACTATCCGTATTTATGGCAGCGTCTTTTATTTCTATAGGCTCAGCCTCGGCTTTGGAAGTGGACCCCGATCTTGCGGCCTACGGCAAAGCCAGTGGCGTCAGCGGAAACTTGAACAGCGTTGGTTCCGATACCCTGAATAACCTGATGACTTTCTGGACCGAAAAGTTCAAGGAATTTTACCCCAATGTGAATATTCAGGTCGAAGGCAAAGGATCTTCCACGGCTCCTCCCGCGCTGATCTCGGCAACGTCCCAGTTGGGCCCGATGTCCCGAAATATGAAGGGCAAGGAAATGGACGCATTTGAGAAGAAATTCGGTTATAAACCCACACCGGTAAGAGTGGCGGTAGACGCCCTGGCGGTTTTTGTTAATAAGGACAATCCGATCAAAGGCATGAACCTGGCACAGGTGGATGCGGCGTTTTCCAAGTCCGCCCGGCGCGGGCATGACGAAATTGGAAGCTGGGGGGATCTGGGCATGACCGGGGACTGGGCGAAACGGCCTATTAGCCTGTACGGGCGAAACTCGGCTTCCGGGACCTATGGTTTCTTCAAGAAACTGGTTCTTAAAAAAGGCGATTACCGCGACGAGGTGAAAGAGCAACCCGGTTCTGCGTCGGTCGTGCAAAGTGTGAGTGTCGATCGGTTTTCAATGGGATACAGCGGCATTGGTTACACCACCGCTGGAGTTCGGGCACTGCCTCTGGCTGAAAAAGGCTCCAAGTTTGTCGAACCCTCAGCCGAAAACGCTCTGTCAGGAAGCTACCCGCTGGCTCGTTTTCTTTATGTTTATATCAATAAAGCTCCCGGCAAGCCTCTCGACCCGCTGACCCGTGAGTTCCTTAAAATGGTTCTTTCCAGGGAAGGCCAGGAAGTGGTTGTCAAAGGCGGCTATTTTCCGATCGCCAATTCTGTGGCCGAGGAAGATTTGCAGGTTATTGTTAACGGTTCGTCAATGACTAACTGAGCATGTCAACTTCCGAACAAGCAACCATGGAATCCGGTTCGGCGCCTGACACCGCCGACCGGAGTATGCACTCCATAAAAGGTCTCAAAAAACGTCTTTGGGTTGATCGCCTGGCGACGAATTTTGTGACGCTGGGGGGAGGGGTCATCATCCTTGCCATCCTCGCTATTCTTTTCGTCATCGTCTGGGAGTTTGCCCCTCTCTTTAAAAGCCCAAAAGTGGTTCTTGAGGGAACCCTGGATACCGGCGCCACAAGGTATCCTTTGGCCGTGGGCATGGATGAATATCGTGAAGTCGCCTACCGGGTGGATGGGGCTGGAATTCAGTTTTTCTCGCTTAAAACATTAAAGCCGTTGCCGGCGACTCCGCTTCCCGAATTATTCAAGGCCGGGATCACCAGTGTATCCCCCTCGGAAGATGGTTTTATTATTCTGGGGCTTTCAGATGGAAGGGTCTTGCCGGTTCAGGTGAAGTTCGAAAATATTTTTTCGGGCGACACCCGAACCGTTCAACCCAAGCTGATTCCTGGGAAAGCGGTTTTGATCCGGGAAGATGGCAAACCGGTCGAAACGCTCACGCATTTCAAGTCTGAAGAAGGCTACTCCATCGCCGTCAAAACCAATGGCCACGAGGTGGCGGTGATCCAGGTGGAAGAGCGCCGCAATATGATGGGAGGCGTTACTCAGAATACTTCTAAAGACATCATTTCTTTCCCGGTAAAGGGAGAAATTTCCGTCCTGGTATTTCACACCGTGGAAAACGCGTTGATGGCAGGGACCACGTCCGGCCAGATTCTTCGTGCCGATCTGGAAGACCGGGACTCTCCGGGGGCAATTAGAAATATCGGGAAAACCGATCGCCCTGAAGTTTCCGTCACCAGCATGGATTTTGTTTTAGGGGACTACACGCTGGTGGTGGGCGACTCCAAGGGAGGAGTCTCTACTCTTCAATGGCTGAAGCTTAAGGACGGCAAACCCCGGTTGCATCAAATTAATAATTTCGAACCGCATACGGAACCGACCACGTTATTTTCCAAATCATTACGGACCAAAGCCTTTCTTTCCGGAGCAGAAAATGAAATCCGGGTTCACTACAGCACCCATGGCGAAACTCAAATAACCCTCCCTCATCCGGAGGGGCAAAAATTTAAAGCGGTGTCTTTGTCCCGCAAAGGGGATGGCATCCTGGCGGCGGATGCTCATGGCAAAATTTACCATTGGACAATGAACAACCCCTATCCGCAAATCACTCTCAAATCGGTTTTCGGCAAGATCTGGTATGAAGGTTATAAGGAGCCTGAGTACGTCTGGCAATCGACAGGAGGAACCGACGAGTTTGAATCGAAATTCAGTCTGGTGCCGCTGATATTCGGTACGTTGAAGGGAACCTTCTACGCGATGCTGTTTGCCATTCCAATTGCTATTTTAGGCGCGTTTTACACTTCCCAGTTCATGGATCATCGACTGAAAGGAATTATCAAGCCGACCATCGAATTGATGGCGGCGCTGCCAAGTGTGATTCTCGGATTTTTTGCGGCCCTGTTGATTGCGCCGGAGGTAGAAAGATTCTTGCCGGGGGTGATTATGACGCCCTTTGTGATTGCGGGGGTGGTTCTGCTGGCGGCCCTGTTTTATGAAATATCGGACGAATTTAAAGCCCGGGTTAAAACCGGCCGGGAAATCTGGGTTCTGGTGCCGCTGACATTGTTCGGGGGAGCGTTGTCCTTTTATGCGGGAACCTTGGTGGAATCCTCGTTTCTGATGGGCGACCATCGAACCTGGCTGAACGAAGTTTTCAGTGTCACCTATGATCAAAGAAATGCGTTGGTGGTCGGTCTGGCAATGGGGTTTGCGGTCATACCCATCATTTTTACCATCACCGAAGATTCTCTTTCCAATGTTCCGGAGCACCTCAAGGCCTCGTCGCTTGCTTTGGGCGCCACCCCGTGGCAGACGGCGTTGCAGGTGATTCTTCCGACCGCCAGTCCGGGAATTTTTTCGGCCATCATGATTGGTTTTGGCCGTGCGGTCGGGGAGACCATGATCGTGCTCATGGCGACCGGCAACACCCCGGTCATGGAATGGAGTATGTTCAACGGGTTCAGGGCCTTGTCCGCGAATATCGCAGTGGAACTGCCCGAGGCTCCTGAAGGCGGCACCCTGTTTCGGCTCTTGTTTTTGGCGGCCTTCCTGTTATTTGTCATGACCTTTATTGTCAATACGCTCGCGGAGCTGGTGCGTCTCAGGTTGAGAAAGAGGTATCGAGTCTTATGAGAGCTGCTTTTAAAAAAGTCTGGAACCGGGGAGACGGGTTCATATGGCTGGCCGGCGCGGGACTGTCTTTATCTTTGATCATGACCGCGGCTCTTTTGTTGGCTATTTTTTTCAATGCCGCGCAATTTTTCTGGCCCGGAGAAACCGTGAAATTGTTTGTCGAAGATGGGCGCGCGATTTTAGGGGAAATCACCGGACGAGAAGACATCCCGAATCCGGATAATCCGGAGGCGCCGTTAAAATACAGGGTTCAGGTCAAACAGGGAAACCGGGACATCCACGGGACAGATTTTTTGTGGGTGGAGGAAAGCTCGATCAAGGCGACCCAGTTGCCTCAGGATGCCGTTGTCGTGGAGAGAAGAGAATGGGGTAATTTTTACGGCTTTATTAAGGAAGTTCGCGACCAGGGAAACGTCCTGGCCCAGGGTGCGGAAAAGGGGATGAAAATTCTTGAGGAGTTGATTCCGGTTTCCAATGACAATATAAATGCGATCCAAAAAATTGCCCGGAAAAATATTGGAGCGGTTAATTTCTATATGGAAAAGAACCGCCTGGAGCTTAAGAAACTCAAGCTTGAAGGCATTGACAATGGAAAAGCTGTCGAAAAGCTTCGAATGGAAAATGATGAACTGCAAAATGAATATAAAACTTTTGAAGCCCAATTAGCCGAACTCAGAAAAAGTCAAACTGCAGAAGCTGTTTTTACTACTATAAACGGGGTGGAAAAAGTAATTCCTCTGTCCCAGATCATCAGAATATATTCTCCCAATAATTTTGGCTGGTTCGATAAGATAAATTTTTTTCTTGTTAAAGGCTGGGAGTTCATTTCGGATGAGCCCAGAGAGGCCAATACAGAGGGAGGAGTATTCCCGGCAATTTTTGGAACCGTCCTGATGGTGATGATCATGAGTTTGATGGCGACGCCTCTTGGGGTATTGGCCGCGTTTTATCTGCGCGAATATGCCAGGCAGGGGGCCATGGTCAGCGCCGTCCGAATCGCAGTCAATAATCTGGCCGGGGTGCCTTCTATCGTATTCGGTGTCTTTGGAGTCGGTTTTTTTATCTATTTTATTGGCGGCTCCATTGATAGTTTTTTCTTTTCCGAAGCTTTGCCCACACCCACTTATGGAACGGGCGGAATTCTCTGGGCTTCATTGACCATGGCGCTGTTGACCGTGCCGGTGGTGATCGTGTCCACAGAGGAAGGACTGGCTTCGGTGTCAGGGGGGATTAGAGAAGCGTCCTTTGCGGTGGGTGCGACGAAATTTGAAACGACCTGGAGAGTGGTGTTGCCTGCGGTCATGCCGTCGATCCTGACCGGTTTGATTCTGGCGATGGCCCGCGCCGCAGGCGAGGTGGCTCCGTTGATGATCACAGGCGTGGTGAAACTGGCGCCTACTCTTCCGATAGATGGAATCTGGCCCTTCCTTCACCTTGAACGTAAATTCATGCATCTGGGGTTTCATATCTATGACGTCGGGTTTCAGTCTCCCAATGTGGACGCGGCCCGGCCCATGGTTTTTACAACCACGTTATTGCTGATTGGGATTGTATTATTGTTGAATTTTACGGCAGTAATATTGCGCAATCGGTTGCGCAAAAAACTCGCAGTTTCCGGGGTATGATATAAAAGGATTACTAAATGGCTATTATTAAATTGAGATCCGGCAATCAGGATATGGAAAATTACAAGGTTGAAAAAAAGGTAGAGAACAGAGTGCCGTCAAACGAAATGGCTCACTTGAAACTTAAGGGGTTGGGAAATCCCATGGTTGAAATTGAAAATCTTAATTTTTTCTATGGAGAAAAAAAAGCCCTGAACAATATCAACATGATCATCCCCAAACATCAAGTGACCGCGTTTATCGGTCCGTCCGGTTGCGGCAAGTCGACGCTACTGCGGTGTCTCAACCGGATGAATGATCTGGTAGAGAGCGCCAGAATGGAAGGTGCGATCAGAATTGGCGGACGGGACCTGCACCAGGAGTCGGAAAATGTGAGTGTGCTCAGGAAACGCGTGGGAATGGTTTTTCAGAAATTCAATCCTTTTCCAAAAACCATTTTTGAAAACGTCGCCTACGGTCCCAAAATACACGGGCTGAAGAATAAAGCAAAACTGGAAGAAATTGTCGAAAACAGCTTAAAGTCGGTTGCTCTCTGGGATGAAGTGAAAGATCGATTGAACGAGAGCGCTCTGGCGTTGTCCGGAGGACAGCAACAGCGTCTTTGTATCGCCCGCGCCATTGCCGTGGAGCCGGAGGTGCTCCTCATGGACGAGCCCTGTTCCGCTCTGGATCCTTTATCCACCGGAAAAATTGAAGAGCTCGTAGTCGGCTTGAAGGAAAATTACACCATTGTGATTGTGACGCATAACATGCAGCAGGCGGCAAGAATCGCGGATTTTACCGGATTCATGCTGTTGGGAGATCTGGTGGAGTTCGGCCCCACCGACCGCATGTTCACCAAACCGAATAAAAAAGAGACCGAAGATTACATCACCGGTCGGTTCGGATAAGGAGATTTGGTATGGCAAGGCACTCAAAACATTTTGCAAAAGAAATCGAAAAGCTCAAGAGCATGATTCTGGCCCTGGGGACGAATGTCGAAGCCAGTGTCAAACGCGCGGTCAGGGCTTTAACCCGGAGAGATTCCACCCTGGCATTAAAAGTCATTGATGCTGATTATGAAATAGATCAGATGGAAGTGGATATAGAAGAAGAATGTCTCAAGATTCTTGCCCTGCATCAACCGGTGGCCAACGACTTGCGGTTGATCATCTCTATCCTGAAAATAAACAACGACCTGGAAAGAATCGGAGACCTGGCGGTGAATATTTCCGAGCGCGCAGTATATTTATCCACTCACAATAAAATCGAGTTTCCTTTTGACCTTCAGGACATGGCGGAAAAAGCCCAGGAAATGCTGAATGGAAGCCTGGATGCGATGGTCAATCTTGATACGGAGTTGGCGCACAAAGTGTGCAAGGCAGATGATGAAGTGGATGCAATGAACCGCGAAGCGTATACCCTGGTGGAAGAAAGGATCAGGCAATGCCCGGATCAGTTGAACAGCATGATCCAGTTTCTATCTGCCTCACGATATCTGGAACGTGTGGCCGATCATGCAACCAACATTGCTGAAGATGTGATCTATCTGGTGGATGGAAATATAATCAGACATTCGAAAGAGAACATTTAGGAAAGTCCTGATTAATCAGGTTAGAATATATAAAGCCTGTTTTGACTCTAAAAAGAGTGCTTCACTCTTTATAAGTGCGCAAAAATTAAATTGCAACCAGGAATAAAAGTGAATCATGTCTGAAGAAAGTATCCTGATTGTCGAGGACGAAAAAGACATTCAAGAGTTGGTTCGGTACAACCTGTCCAAGGAAGGTTATCGGGTGACGTGCGCTGATTCCGGGGAAGCAGGGTTGAAGAGTGTTCAATCCCAGCATCCAGACCTGGTGATTCTGGACCTGATGTTACCCGGAGTGGATGGATTGGAAGTTTGTCGGCGCATGAAAACGGATTTGGCGACGGCGCATATACCCATCATAATGCTCACCGCCAAGGGGGATGAGTCGGATATCGTTGTCGGGTTGGAAATGGGCGCAGATGATTATGTGACAAAGCCCTTTAGCTTGAAAGTTTTTTTGACGCGGGTTCGCGCTGTGCTTCGAAGGAGTAAAAGCGAACCCCCCGGTGAAAGTGAAGAAGAAATATTACGATTTTCTGAGCTGGTGATACATCCCGGTCGGCATGAGGTGTTTGTGGATGAAAAACCCGTTGCCCTGACTTTCACTGAATTCTTTATTCTAAAATATTTAGCAACCCGTCCCGGATGGGTATTTACCCGTCTTCAGATTGTCCAGGCTATTCGGGGAGACGGTTATTCTACATCTGAGCGATCCGTTGATTTCCAGATCGTGGGTTTGCGCAAGAAACTGGAAGGGGCGGCTAGGTACATCGAAACGGTTCGCGGTGTTGGTTATCGATTCAAGGAATGACCCCATGGTTAAGAAGAAAATCTTATGGCAGCTTTACCCCACCTACCTGTTGATCACCCTGGCGGCTGTAACAGCGGTGGGCTGGTATTCCATGAGTTCCCTCAGGGATTTTCATATTGACCGGATATCCGGGGACCTTGAGGTTCGGGCCCGGCTGGTTGAGCGTCTGGTCGCAAAAAAGTTGTCTGCCAAAAATATCTCCTCCCTGGATGCTCTGAGCAAGGAAGTCGGCAAAAGTGCTTCCATGCGGGTGACTCTGATCGGTCCTTCCGGCCAGATCCTGGGGGATTCTCACGAAGACCCGGCGCGAATGGACAACCATTCCGATCGCCCGGAAGTAAAAGAGGCCATTTCGGGCAAAATTGGCACATCGACCCGCTACAGCCAAACGGTCAATGAAAAATTACTCTATCTTGCCGTTCCTGTTTTTCAAAATGGCGAAGTCCTGGGAATTGTCAGGACATCCCTTCCGGTCACATTTATAGACGAGGTCCTGCATTCCATAGAGGTCAAGATTTTCTGGGCAGGGTTGGCAATCGCGCTGCTGGCGGCTGTCATCAGCCTTGTGGTTTCCCGGCGCATCAGTCGGCCGCTCGAAGGCATGAAACGCGCCGCCGAAGAATTTTCTCACGGAGACTTGACCCGAAAAATTTCAGCAAACGATTCTTTTGAAATGGCCGGGTTGGCGGATGCTCTCAACAAAATGGCACACCAATTGGATTGGCGTATCCGTAGCATCACCGAAGAGAGGAATGAACGCGAGGCGATCCTGTTAAGCATGACCGAAGGTGTTTTCGCGGTGGATGGGGCGGAACGGTTGATCAGCATGAACCAGGCCGCGGCCCAATTTATTGGGGTGGATCCTAAAAATTCCAAAAGAAGACATATTCAGGAAGTGGTGAGAAATAATGATCTTCAAAAACTCGTGAAAAGAGCCTTGAATAGCTCGGACGTGGTGGAAGCCGATTTTGAAATGAGGGGTCCCAGGGAGCGAAGCCTGCAGGCCCGTGGAACGGTTTTAAAAGACGCAAGTGATAACTGCATCGGTGCAGTGATTGTTTTGAACGACGTGACCGACCTTCGGCGTCTGGAAAACATGCGGAGCGATTTTGTCGCCAATGTTTCTCATGAAATCAAGACCCCCATCACTTCGATCAAAGGATTTGTAGAAACTCTGCTGGAAGGCGCGATCAACAATCCGGAAGATGCTTCCCGCTTTTTGGAAATCATCGCCCGCCAGGTCGACCGGTTGAATGCCATCATTGATGATCTTCTCAGTCTTTCCCGACTGGAGCATGATTCCGATCGTTTTGCCATCACCATGGAAGATGCCGGATTGAAAGGGGTGTTGCAATCCTCCATTCAGGCTTGCGAGGACCGGGCGGCCAAACAAAATGCCACCGTGGAATTGATTTGCGATGAAAATCTGCAAGCGAAAATAAACCCGCAATTGTTGGAGCAAGCGGTCATCAACCTGGTGGACAACGCGATCAAATATAGCGGTACTGAAAAGCGGGTGGAGGTTTCGTGCAAACAGGAGTCCGACGAAATCGTCATTCAGGTTCGGGACTGGGGGGGCGGGATCGGGAAAGAACATTTATCTCGCCTGTTCGAACGATTTTACCGTGTCGATAAAGCTCGAAGCCGGGATCTCGGAGGGACTGGCCTCGGTCTCGCCATTGTTAAACACATTGCCCAGGTCCATAAAGGCTCTGTCAAGGCGGACAGCGTTTTAGGAAGGGGAAGTGTGTTTTCGATTCATCTGCCAAAAATAATTATTTCCTGAAAGTCTTTTTGTGACTGTGGAAAGAATGATATGAATTTTGTTTGATTCCGAATTTATTATAGTGCCCGGATTGGCGATAAAATTCCAGTCACAAGACTCCCCTGGTTAGACAGACGCGTTTCCTTGCGTGTGAATAGAGGCATTTTTCATTGATTTAGCGTGCCTCCAAATTTGCGATTCTGGTCCATCCTTAACGATGGCCCGTATGCAGTAGGACGTTGGGAGTATGAATTATTCCATATTTCAAACTATTTACTTTGCCCATTTTAGATTCAGATTAGGTACTATTCCAGTCGGAAAATCGTCTTGTAGTATAACCTTCCAGCAACCAGTTAAATGAGCCTTGCAAAAATAAAAGAATTTAATTTGCCCGTAGGAAAATCCATTGCGGGAAAATACAAGGTCATTTCCAGGCTGGGCTCCGGCTGGGAGGGAGAAGTATACAAAATATATGAGGTCAAAACGGGAATTGAAAAAGCAGCCAAGTTATTTTTCCCGCACAGGAACCTGAAAGATAAGGCCGCAAAAAAATACGCACAAAAATTACATAAATTGCGTCAATGTTCTTTGCTCATTCAATATCACACACAAGAAGAAATCTTCTATAAAAAAATTCCGATCACTGTTTTAATTTCTGAATATGTAGAAGGGGTTCTTTTGTCCGAATTTCTTCTGAATTTTCGGGGAAAGAAAATGGCCCCGTATATAGCCCTTCATCTGCTTTACGCTTTGACTAAAGGAATCGAAGAAATCCATCTGAGAAACGAGTATCATGGCGACCTGCACACCGACAATATTATTGTAAATAAATTTGGCCTCAACTTTGGACTCAAGGTTTTAGATTTGCTCCATTATGGAAACCCTAAACCTGAATTTCTGAAGGATGATTTGGTGGGTCTTATTGAAATTTTCCATGAAGTTTTGGGTGGAAGCAAAAACTATTCTAAACACCCTCAAGTTATTAAACATATCTGTAGCGGTCTCAAAAAGAGTATAATTCTAAAAAAATTTAAAACAGTATCTCAACTGAGAGAACACCTGGAAATATTGGATTGGACCTTTTAACTCCCAGAGAAAACTAGATGAAAGTCGCGGTCATTTAAAACAAATCCCAGGACAATGAGGGAGTTCACAACTAGAAGGAGGGGTTTGAGATGAAGGGCTTGATGTAAAACTGGTAAAACTTTGTTTTGCTGGAGCTATCGGGCGTAATTGAACCGCCGACCCACTGATTACGAAACAGCTTCCCCAGACCCTACCATCCCCTACTTGGCCCTAAATGAAACATATAATTTATTGATTTTCTTTAATTTAGGGTCTAGACCTAATAACCTTTCCCTAAGAAACCCTGGCATTTTTTCCTAAATTTACCCTGAAAAAACCTTATTTAGGATTTTGGGAGAAGTATGTCCTCTTTTAAGAGAAAACAAAGGCAAGCGGTCAAAGCTGGTCCCGGTTCGCTGGTATCAGTTCGCCGACCTCCACCCGGGGCTCCACCTGCACCCATGCATGGAACCCAAAGGCACTCCCGGGGGACCCCCCTCCCAACATGATATTGACCGACAATAATCAATAGGCTATAAACCAAATGTGTCTCTAATACGATCTTAACGTCTGCTAACGACCCAAAGCGGACATTCGCATGAAGAGTAAAAAATGGGCTTACAGAGAAGATATAAAGCCGGCTTTTCCTGATAATTTATCTTTAGCGAATTGCCAACTTTGGTCCTAATTCGTTTGAAGACCTACAGCCGCAGAAAGTTTAGGAAATATGTGGGCCGTAAAAAATTTTATAAATCCCGTGCCGGCGCTTACTTTTTTTACTTTCCGCCAAAATGCCTCTTCAAATTCAATCCCTCCAGTTTTTATTTATCTTACGTTTTTGGTTCCTTCCATTTTGTTTTTGATTTTGACGCTAACAGTCTGGAAGGGTTACGCTCAGGCCGGTGATTTTGAGGAAAAAGAAGAGCGGCTCTTTAACACACTGCCTCCCCTCAATGTATTCGCCGTCCGTTCGCGGAAAAAGTCAGTTGACATTCCTGCCGCCGTCGACAAAGTGGAAGGACCCGAAGTTCAGCTTGGCCGGCAGGCCCTGACCCTGGATGAGCCTTTGACCTCTCTTCCGGGCCTGTTTTTCCAGAATCAATCCAACTTCGCCCAGGATCTCAGGATTTCCATCCGTGGGTTTGGAGCGCGTTCTCCGTTTGGTGTGCGAGGGGTCAAGGTTCTGGTCGACGGAATTCCATATACCATGCCCGACGGTCAGACCCAGTTGGATTCTATCGATCCGGGAATCATCGATTCCGTTGAAGTGATCCGCGGACCTTCTTCCTCGCTTTACGGAAATGCTTCGGGAGGTGTTATTTCTTTTGTAACCGAAGAGGGGCCGGATGCTCCCCTGAAATTTAATCCGCGATTCACTGTAGGAGAATTCGGATTCAAAAAATATCAAATGAAAATGGGCGGCAGTGCCGATTCGATGAATTATAATTTTTATGCCTCGCATCTGCAATTGGATGGATTTCGTGAAAACAGTGCCACGGAAAACACCTTGCTTTTCGGAAAATTCAGGATTTATCCAGATGAAAAATCGGACTGGACGTTTTCTGTCTCCCAATTCAATTCGCCACTCGCCGAAGACCCTGGAGCCTTAACTCGAGAGGAAGCCGATGCCAACCCGGAACAGGCCAATGCCAGCAACCTGCTGTTCTCGGCGGGGGAACAGGTGAGTGAGCAAAACCTGGGTGCCATTTACAAACGAAATTTGACGGATCAGCTTGAAGGGGTATTGAGCCTGCATTTGAACCATAGAAATTTTTCTAACAAACTTCCTTTCACCAGCGGCGGGATCGTCGAGTTTGAAAGACTGGCTCCGGGATTTGGACTCAAGACCGTTTGGGATGCCAAACCGTTTGCTTTACCCAATCGGTTGATTTCGGGAGTCGATTTTTTCTATCAGCGCGACAACCGAAAACGATTCGATAACAACCTGGGTCGGAAAGGAACCCAAACTCTGGATCAGATAGAAAACGTTCTCACGGTGGGGCCTTATTTGCGTGATGAACTACGGCTTTTCCCTTGGCTTGATGTGGCCGTCGGGGGGCGCTTTGACTGGGTGCGTTTTGAACTGGAAGACACATTTTTAGGGGATGGAGATCAATCGGATTCTCGCAATCTCTCGGAGTTCAGCGGAACCGCAGGAGCGGTGATTCATTTGAGTGAATCACTGCATTTATATGGCAATGTGGCCACGGCTTTTGAAGTCCCGAGCACAACGGAGCTGACTGTGAATCCTTCAGGAGGGCCGGGGTTCAATCCCGACCTGGATGCCCAGAAGTCCATCAGTTATGAAGTGGGGGTGAAGGGCGAAAGGCAGAAAATCTTTCAATATGATCTGGCGCTTTTTTTTATTGAATCAAGCGATGAACTGGTTCCGTTCGAACTGCCGGGATCTCCGGGACGAAATTTTTTTAAAAATGCAGGGGAATCTGAAAGGAAGGGGTTGGAAGCCAAACTCCATTTTCAGCCTACAGCGCGTATGAGCGGTACCTTATCGTACAGCTTTTCTGATTTCAAGTTTACCGAGTTTGTATCGAATGGGATAGACGTTGGGGGAAACCGGATTCCCGGTATTGCTGAGCACAGGGTAGCGGGAACCCTGAGTGCAACCTCCGAGCAGGGTTTTTTTGGTAGATTTGAATTTCAAACCGTCGGCGATTTTTTTGTCGACAACGAAAACACCACCCGCAATGCTTCCTATACCACGACCCGCCTGATGCTTGGGCGAGAAGGAGAAATGGGGCCTTTTCTCTGGTCGGTCTTTCTGGGATTGAACAATCTGCTGGATAAAAACTATAATGCCAACACGAGAATCAATGCAAGGGGGGGGCGGTTTTTTGAACCCGCATCCCCTTTCAATGTTTACGGCGGAGTGTCTCTAGTTTACAGACCCTTTTAGCGTGTCGAAGAGCAAAAAAGCGCCGAGAGGTACCATTTTCTGGAGAAATCTTAAAATGAGAAACTTGGAAAAGCGCATTGCAAGACTGGAAGATGAGACACCATCGTATGGTCAGAGTAGTTCGTTGGAAATTCTCCTATAGAAAGGCAAACCATATTCGCCATGATTGAGAATTATAGAAAAACAATAGAGACGGTCGACCATGAAAGCCGTATTGCGGTACTGGAAGGGGAACGGAGAAAGCGTGGGGGAAGTTCAAATGACGCCTTTTCTGGGAGATTTTTCTGAATAGAACGATATATTTGTCTTAGTTGGTTTTCGATTACAAAACGTACTTTCTTCTTCTGCAAAAATATGTTTTGCATCTCATTACAATCAGTTGATAGGCTCTTTTTATATTCTACATCTCCCTCAAGAAAATCATACGTATTCAATCCTTTATCGGCACAATAAAGCGTCGAAAAATAATCACACATCATCCCCGGCAAATAATGCCTGTCGGGTAAATAATTGTAACCGCCCTGGTAGCAGAATACATTGCGATTATATACGAAATTGTAATTAATGCCGATTGTGTCCTGCCCGCAAGTAACGTGTAATAATTGAATTTCATTGTTTTTAAAACGACTTGCAATAAGATCTCTATGAAACTTATAAAAATAATCGCTTGAAAATGCCCCGGGTTTTTCGCGATTTACCCACGTTATCTGATGAAGTTTTTTTAATTCGTCAAACATTACCAAGGCAGCATCTAAGGTCTGCGCAACATGGAACCGAACATCACCTAATTTTTCATATTTTTTAATCGATCGACGAATTTTTTTTTGCCGGGATTTACTGAGTAAAGACAAATAATCCATGTCGGCCTCACGGACTTTTTTTAGATCAACGTAGTAAGAGGGCGTTGTTTGTCGCAAAATATTGTAATTTTCCAGGAAGTTAGTATTAAATTCAATATTTGGAAAATTGCTGGATGCAATATTAGGGAAGTAAAACTCATCCCAATTTTTTATAGGCATTCGTTTAATAAAAGTTTCCAAAGATAATTCTATTTCAGGGTCTACGAGTATCGAATTGTATTCAATAGTTAATACGTCAAGGGATTTGTCCAATGATTTATTTAAGGAAACTTGGTGAGTGCTAAATACGCCGCGCCGGAATATTTTTTGACTACCAATAAAACAAGCGAATATAGGTTTCTTATTGTTGAAGCCAACCATCAAAGAGAGGTTGCAATCATTTGGTAAGCTTTTTAGCCAAACTTCTTTCCAACCCCACGACAGAAAAAAACTATGAGGACATTTGGCAAGCATATCATTCCAGATCTTTTTTACATCTTCAAATTGTGAGATCGGGTTGTATGATTTGATAGTTACTTCTTCTGCTTTTTTTGCGCTACCGGTCATGAAGGAGATACCAATTCTGTCAAGATTTTTAGATCACAATTTCTAGTCGGATTCCACTCACAGAGCACGAGGTGTTTTTTCCCCAAGTATGATGAGTGAAGTTGGCATTCACAGCGTCAATTGTTTAATCAGGGTAGTAGTATTTTGTTTCTGTTTCGTTAAGGGAAAGTCAGGGGTTTATAAAAATTGGTATATTTGAGTTTGGGCGAAGGAGCTTTTGTGACCCCTGAGGGATGCTTTGACCGTAGGGTTTATCGGAGGATTTCGTAAGAAATGGGACAATAATTGGACTTGATTCAGCCAGACCGCCTTTCCATTAATCCCAGATTAACTGACATTTTATAGCGGTCCTGGAAAAATTATCATAGTCGGGTTAAATTGGCAGGGATGATTTGGCTCTAACTATTTGATTTACTGGAGCCAGCGGGCGGAATTGAACCGCCGACCTACTGATTACGAATCAGTTGCTCTACCCCTGAGCTACGCTGGCTTTTTGGGTTTTGCCTGATTTTATAACCAGTTACACTTTTGTTTCTTTCCCTAAGTTTTACCTAAATTCTCCTCTTACTGTACCAAGAGTGTACCAAGAGGCACTGTTGATAATTTGTTTAACTACACACCCAATCATTTCTGATTAAATTAAAAGAAAGCCGCCGCCGCCGCGGTTTTTATTTGAATTAACGCAAAAGATTAAGTAAACCTCTAAAGGCATATACTTTTGATCGGCGTACTCGAAAGGAAAGCTCTTCAATGATTTTATGTTCTTTAAAGAGGGTTAACAAACGTGAAATAGTTAATACTGATATGCCTTTTAATTCTTGCTTTATTTGAGTAGTTGTAAATACTGGAGCATTAAAAAGAAAATCCACAAAATGAATCAAATAAGGTGATTTGGTAGCGTCAAACTTTGATTTAGTTTCGTCGTAGAGGGTATAAATTTTATCAATCAGTTCTTGGGTTTCTTTGGCCTGGGCAGCTACACAACGAAGAAAAAACTTTATCCATCCTTCGTAAGACCCAGTTTCGTCTACTTCATGGAGCCAGCCCCGATATTCATCTCTATTGTCATCAATATATCCACTCAAGTATAAAATAGGGGAAGAAAGGGTTCCTTCATGGTAAAGAATTAAAGGAATAAGGAGTCTTCCTAAACGACCATTGCCGTCATAAAAAGGATGAACTGCTTCAAATTGGTAATGAAACATAGCTGCCTTAATTAATATGTCATCTTTACTTTTTCCAAGGTAATCCACTATATTTTCTATATAATCTCTAACCAAATAATGCTCTGGCGGTATGTAAAGGGCCTTATCGATCTGATCGGTTGGTTTTTGTGCAATATACACTGTTTCTGCCCTAAACTTTCCCAGAGGCCCCCGATGCCTCACTCCCCTAAGAAGAGTTGCATGTAGGGATTCCATGAGAGCACTACTAATGGGCCTTCCCCTTACCAAGTCTTGCATTGCTTGGCTTATGGCCATTCGATAATTTGCTACCTGCCTTGTATCGATATCATCTTGTTTCCCTCCGGCCTCAAAAACAAATACATCTGAAACTGTGCTAACCGTTCCCTCAATTCGAGAACTCACTGTGGCTTCTTTAGCTGTTAATGGAGAAACAAGCAAGTCTGGGTTTTGTAATTTCTTCTGCGAGCCTTCTAGTAGCCCTAGTGCGTAAATTGCATTGCTATATTCTTTATGAAACCTATTAAAATCTATGGGAGTATTCTCTGTGAGATCGAGTAACTTAGGTTTATGATGTTCCATAAAATTCCCTTATATATCAAAATATCTACTTTATGATATGTCTAGTGAAATGATTGATGTTTGATGATATGTTTACTTACCCTTCATATTGTATTACCAAGCTAAAGCTATACAATATTTAGAATTATAATCTATATATACCAGAAAATCAATTTTATGATATATCTCGACTTAAGATATATCTCTGCTGATATGTAGAAATATTGTGTAAAAAACAATGTGAAATAGAAAATGTGGTGATAAGGGCCAGCCCAAACCTCAAGGAAAAACTAAGGTGCAATAAAGCAACTTGAAATGGGATATAAGCGAATAATTCATCACAAAAATCTGAGAGGGTATAACGTACAGACTGATTGCTAAATTTCCCCCCCTGGCCTCTTAGGTTTCTCCATAACTCCCATTTAAGGCCCCTAGGCAGTAAAATCACACATACCCACCCCTGGGTGCACCTCTACTGTACCCTCCAGCCAAGAAAATCAAGTAACCCATTAAAAATAAAAGAGTTATTTGCATAGAGCAACTGATTGCACATCAGAAGTCCTCTTGCTTAGCCTCCAGATTTCGCTCTGTTTTCGCTTTCTCACTATGGGGAAGATATCGCTTTAAAACACCTATTCACAGGGTGAATTTACCCTAAATATGCACTAACACATTAAAAACAAATAGTTCAATTGAAAGGCCCTGCCAGGTTTCTGGTGGGGCTTTTTGTGTTTTTATTCACTTCAAACCGAGAGGTTGTAGAAATGATCAAAGTTGATGAATTTGTTGAAGAAATGGAGAACCATTGGGTAAACCGGCTAGGCAATGTCTCAAGTGAGCCCTTAAAGTTGGTTTGGAAGAATTTATTTTGCTGCTTCAGCTTTTATGTAGACCACCATAAGTTGGCACCACATCAATGGACCATAGCACAGCCACCAACAGGAACAGGAAAGACACAGGGCACTATTGTCTACTGCTCAATGTTAGCCAAAAAGATTTCTAAAGAAGATAACCCAGGGGTACTCATAGTTACTCGGCTAAAGGATGATGCAAATATTATAGCTGAGCAAATTAATAAACTATCTGGAAAGGATTGGGCGTTAGCCTACCACAGTGATGTAAAGAAAAAAATTAAGCTCGAAGACCTTCAGAATTATCCATTCGTTGTGGTAACCCACCGGGCCTATGAGCTTGCCTTGGACTACCTTGGACAAGAAGGAACAATCCAACAAACCTGGCCTTATTTCCATAACTGGCAGCAAGACTCCAGAGATCTGGTAGTTATAGATGAAGCCCTTGATATTGTCGAACATTCCAAAGCAGGTTTGGAAGGCTTAAGGCAAACTCTCGCTGCTATTCCACAATCTATTCGACAAAAGTTCCCACTGGAGATTCAAGCTTTAGAAAGTGTGATCGATCTCCTAAATACTCTGGAAACGGAATCTAAGATTAATAAAGTCTCAGAACACATGATCCTGAACAAACTGATAGCAGAAAAAAACCTCCCTGACTTTACTGCACTGAGAGAGGCAATGAGGAAAGAGGTTAACTACGATCATCAAATCCTCAAAAGTGACAACCAGGAGAAAAGAAGATTAAGCCAGCTCCATGACAACCGGATAAAAAGTCTTCACACTATCTTTCAATCCTGGGTCTATTATGCTCGTTGCGATTTCCAGCCTTCATTGAATACCGCCAGGTTACTTGTGCCTAAGGGAGTAAAAGGAGCTGTTGTCCTGGATGCGACAGCCAGAAGTAATGTCCTTTATGAACTCTTCGATGATGCATTTGTAACCAACCCTCCTTCAGACGCAAGGTCATATAAGAAAGTCACGCTTCATGTAAGCACAGGTAACAAGGTTGGGAAAAGGTTCATGCGGAACAATGCTAATGAACTATCAAGGAAACTTATAGGGGAACTCAATAGTAAAATCAATAAGGGCAGAAAGGTCTTCATCTGCTGCCATAAAGATGTAGAGCCCATTCTGACATCTCATGAAACAACGTTTGAGATGAAGACTGGACACTGGAACTCCATCGATGGATCAAATGAGTGGCGGGATTGTGATACAGCAGTGATCTTTGGCCTCCCCTATAGGCCCGATACTTGGACAGCAAATGTCTTTATGGCTTGTAAGGGACCTCAAACCACCAAATGGCTCCAAAATGGGGAACAAAGACAATGGAAGAAATATCAAGATATAAGAAAGGCCTTAAAGAACGGACAGATAATTACAAACATTGTTCAAGCTATTAACAGAGTAAGGTGCAGGAGAGTTATAGACAATGAAGGAAATTGTCCTGAAACAGAGGTTTATATTCTCCTTCCGCATGACAAGATAGCTAAAGAGATATTAAAGGGAATTAAGAAGAATATGCCTGGCATCAAGGTCAAGAATTGGGACTTTGAAGGAGCCAGAAAGAAAGTAAAAAGATCTAACCATGAGTTAGCTTTTATTAAATACATCCAGAATATGGAAATAGGCAAACAGGCTATAGGGACAGTAAAGCAGATATTAGGAATACCCCAATCTTCCTTTGAGAGACTGATAGGAAAAACAAAGGATGAGACAACTCAGTTGTATATAGCCATGAAGGAAGCTGGAACAAGCTACATATCAAATGGGGCCGGAAGGGGTAATAGAGCATTTATATTGAAAGTTTAGGTGCGGGGGTGGGGGGAGACAAATACCCCCACATAACCTAATAGACCTTTATAGGACAAACGGGGGTAATTAGTTCTGACAATAAACAGACCTAAATAGCTTTATATAGGTTGAGTGCTTCGACTGAAGGAGCGAAGCGACTGAAGGAGAAGTACCCCTAAAACGTTTCTAATTATTTATATTAATCGAGGGAGCGAAGCGACCGAGTAATAATTGTTAATTAGGTGGTTTTTAGGTTTAGTTAGAAATTAGACTAATAGGTTGGGACTCCTTGTGAGGGAGCGAAGCGACTGAACAAGGAGGACCTGCTAAAGTGATGAAAATGGTTTAGCGCCTAGCTAGCGTCTAGGGGTTGAGGGAAAATGGTGTTTAGAGATGCTTAGCGGCTAGTTAGCCTCTAGCTGTGGGCTTAGTTAGCGCTTAGGGTGGCTTTACTTCTCCATCCCCTCCCCCCTCAATTTCTGTAGGTGTTCTCTTTAAGCGCAATTTAAGGGTAGTTAATTAACCAACCCTAAAGACTCCTAGAGGGGACTCTTAAATATGCCTGGGTAGGTTTTAAGTCGCTATCTGGTTAGTGGTTGCCTGTTCGCTGTGGGGTGTAGTGGTATTTTTTCTAAGCAAACCAATTTTCAAAACTTTTAATAAATAATCTTCAATAGCCTAAAATCAAAACTCCATTTAAAGGAAGTTGCAGGCGATTACTTGCATACAGAGTATTAAAGAAACCAATAACTTTTTCAAAATCCTTGCTGTCTCGATATGTGTTTCTTATTGCAATAACAAGATACAAAACGTTATTCATCATACATGCCTGAAACAAGTCTTTTAAAAATTGATAATTGGTTACTCCGCGACCAGCTTCAACTTCTAAAACAGTAAGCTCCGACTCCCAAAATGCGTCAGCTTCAAAGAATTTCTCGAGCTTACCATTTTTGCCAAACAATACAGGGACCTTGATTTTGTCAGAAGATTTTTTTGATCTTTCAACTAAAAACCCCAATCTGGTTAAGGCTGGTTGTAATTTTGAAAGAACTTCATCACTTTTAAAATTATTCCTTTTTGAATCTAATTTTTCCGAATGTTTTTCAAAAACTTTTATTACATTATCCAAATGATCAGGAAGTTTCTGGGATTTTGGGAAATATTGCCAATTTATCATTTCGAAATCTTCGGTTGAATCTTCAATAGTTATTTTTTTAACAATAATTTTAAAAAGGAACCCGACTTGAGTTAATTAAGAACTTATTTCATTTCGGGCCTTTCTACTGCACTGAGTCATAAACTGGTCTACCTTTCCCTCATTCATTATTTCAAAGAGTATTCCTCCACCGTATTTATTGACCGTCTTCATAAACTCTCTATAATTAACCTCTTTTTCAGATATCCAGGAATCGTTTTTCATGGCACGTATTATCCCGCCAGCTACATTAGCCCGACTGGTAACCCAAGGTCTCTCAATGAAATTGCTCCTTATATCAGCCTTACTTAAAACTAATTCAAGGGCTGATAGGGGATCTGAAGGACAAGTCATATGAGCAATATGTGCGTTCCACCATAATCTGGAAACTGCATTATCGTCCCGTATTCTATTAGCCGTATCCGCAAAAAAATGAACTTTAATCGACCTTTCAATTTCAGAATCATCAGCACCTTCTGAAATCCATCGCTTTCGGGAATACTCAAAACATTCGACATGAGTTAATCTTGTCCAGATCCTTTCTTCACGCGCAAGGTTAGGTGTCATGCCCTCTAAAGCTTTATGTACAAGCATTGAATTCCTGACCTCAGCTTCAGCGCCAGTATTGCCTTCCAGCCCAGCGAGCAGTTCAATATTCATTGTTACGCTTTTAAGCTCCGATCCCCAGCCACTATTTCTGGCTAGGTCAAGAAAATCGCCGTGCTTATAAAGATCCAGGTTCTCTTCTACATTTTTGTAAAGATCACTAACCAAGTCTTCAGTAAGATATTTCAATTTTTCAGTCATAGCGATGCTATCTCCTTACACTCTTCTATTCTATGGAATGGGGATTTTAAAAGTTCTTGGGCATCCCTAAGCATCTCCCCGTTCTCAGGGTTTATTCCCAAGTGATCACATTTCAAACTGAATGTGCGATACCATCTTTTTCCCTTTACAGCCTCATCCAGTTCCTGAAGAGTCGATAGCACTTCGATGACAGCCGGAAGGTAAATGCTGTTGAGCAATATATTTTTTCCTACAGACGTATTCCTGAGCTTATGAATAAAGGAGTAAGTTTTTTTCGAGGCCAGAATTTTTATCTTATCGCTATCAGTCCGAACCATTATCTGGTTTGGGAGTACTGATTCATCTTTTCCCAGTTTGAAAATAGTCTCCATGGGAGCCAGCTTCTGCCGACCAGCAACAAAAACCTGCTCCTCCCCAACCGCTATAACTTCTCCAAGGATAAGCTTCCTTGGTTCATTCCCAAACTCCTCGTGTAAATTATCACTGGTGAAATCTTCAACTTCTTGGTCTACCCAGATCACAGGGCGAATACGTACCCTGCCATGCAGAGTCCCTGGGATAAATTTAAAAGAAGTTTGATTTATTTCGATGGTTTCAAGTTTGTTATAATGTGTTTCAAGGCAGACCACAAAGAGACCGATCTTCCCTTTTTTATTTTCTACCAGTTCCGCTATAGCTTTTTCAGAAATTTCACTATTAAAGTGAATGGTAATTTTCCCCTCTTGGATAATTTCATCAATCTTATGGATCTCTATTGAAAAACGGCTTTCATTATAATCTCCGGTGAAATTACTTAATACAGGATGAGGGAATCTTGTCTTATCAGTTATTTTCATACTGTACCTCCTCCTGGTGTTTAACAGCCATTATCTCAATAGGCCCTTCATATTGTTCTGCAAACTCGACATCAATTTTTTCTCTTTCCCCAGCTTGGAGATCAATTGTAAATCCTCCGTTTTCTATATTTCCCTTTTCTGATTTAACAACAACCAAGTCATCGCTGTAAGCGATTCCCGAGGCACTTATTCTTACCGTAGCTGTGCAGGTTTCATCCGGGGTAAAAAATATTCTTCGTTTGTGAAAACCACTGCCTGAAACAAGCAGATTTCTGAATTCCTCAAGGCCCACAGGAAGAGCAAATCTCTTGTTACCTTTTCCACCAGTTCCCTCACCGGTACCCTCCCCTTGGCCATCTCCACCACCTCCTTCAGAGTCATTTTTGCCACCAGCTCCCCCTTCTTCACCTTCAGCTTCAACGGGAACAGGCACTACTTGCGATTTCTTTTTTGGTTTCCTAGGTGGCGAATAAGAATACGTTTCGGGATTTGTTTCTGCTTCAGGATCAGGAAGCTTGTCGCTATCATCAGAATCTGCAAAAAACTCGCTGAGTTCATCAAGTTCAACCTCGTCTTCCGGCTTGGTTAAAGTCTCCTCCTTAATTGCTTCACGAATCTGACGAGCTAGGTTTTTCATAACTTTATTAGCAGTTAATCGTTGTTCATCATCAGTAATTCTCTCTGATGAAAGCTCATTATGACTGGGGTTTTCTAGTTTTCTTATCATCGATTTCCCTGCCTCATCAAGTGGTTCCACCAAGGCCACAAAATCACTGTACAGACTAAATCGTGCAAACCTGTCCCCAAAATTCCCAAGTCCGTCGGTTATCATCATTCCATTTCGTATGATTGCAATTCTTTTCTCTAATTTATCTCTAATGAGAATCCGTATTGAAATTTTTCCCAGACCATTGATATTCAAAATTTTCTCAATCGTTTTTTCAGATGTAAGGCATTCCAGAAGGCTTTTGGAAAATTCTAATGCTTCAAGTTTGTTACTTTCTTCTGCAGCTTTTACTATTTTATGGTCATTAAATAAATCCATAATCGTTTCGCTGTTAATAAGAATCTCACCATTATTAAGAGAAAATTTCATATCTTCACTCAAAATTGCACTGAAGAAATTTGTGAGCAATGAAGCAGCCATCCTGTGATGCCAGTCTTTTGATACCTTAAAGCCTACAGCATATATCGATGTACCCACTTCTTCCCTATTTAGCCAGCCAGGTATTGAACCTGCATCACTTACAGGCTTAAAATTATCCCGTCCCCAATAACCGACAGATCTTTTAGGATCATTTTTCTCATCCTGATGAGATATAAAAATGGACTTGCCTTGGGCAAGAAAAGTTTTTGTCTTTGAGACAGGATCTTGATAAATAGTGGAATAAAAAACTGTTTGAAGTTCGGAAATGGCAAAGACCGCATTTTTACCAATTCCGAATGATCCTCCTGCAGTATCACTTTCTTTTACGCTAACTCCTGATCCCTTCAAAAGAGAATGAAACGGTTTTCCTTCCTCACTGGGGCCCACCAGACCTTTTGTATTTAAATCAGAAATCTCGAGTATCTGAATTCTTTCCCTTCCTAGAACTTTTTGGGCATGGGTAAAAAATTCAATTGCCTTGGTATCATTTAGAACCTCTGCTTTTTTCAGACATAATGAAACAGTCCTCTTATATTGATCAAGAGCCGGCAGCTCAGAAGCAGAAATCTCAATATGATCAAAATCGATTTCGACAGGTTTTTCTTTAAATGCGTCAGCACTGTTCTGCCCGCATTCCCTTGCAGTGCTCGCATAAGGAGAGCCCCGAAAAGTTTCAATGCCTGAGTCGCTCATACCTTGCGACTCCTCAGCTTCATTAGAAACAAACCTTAATTTAAATTGGTTAACCATTTTTTCCCCTTTCTCGATCTATTAACAACCCGGTCAACTACTGAAAAATACTAAAATTAGGATTCTGCCTTTTATAGCTTGAAATCTATTCCATTTCCGGTTGCCTTTGTATCAAACCGCGCTTTCAGACCTTTTATTTCCTTTTCTAAGGCAGAAATTACCTTTTGAACATCGCTATCATCGTATTTGTAATTGGTCTTGTTTGAGAGGTTACCAACAAGCCTTATATGCTTAATTGCCTTAATTACTCGTTTTTCGCAAAGTTCAATGAACTTTTCTCGGTTTGATTTTCTTGTCATAAATCACCAATATGATAGTTTATATGATAAATATACTAGTGTATTTTAAAATAAATGTCAAGTATTGTTCAATAATAGAAGTAATATATTGAAGAATTAGATTTTACTTTGAATGGGTAGCCTGCTATCCCCTTTAAAATATTTGGAAAACAATATTTACTGGTCTTAAATATTTATTTCCACGCTAGGAGGTCAACAGGATTCGGAGAGGACTTAAGGAAAGTCAGGAACCCTTGAAGGATTTCCTGATTAGTCGCTGGAGTTTTGCGGGGTCGGCTGTTTGGCACTCCCAGATAACAACTGTTCTCCAACCAAAAGAAGAAAGTTCCCTGAGATTTCGCTTATCCCGTTCAACATTACCTTGGAATTTTTTTTTCCAGAACTCTTTTCGGCTCTTGGGATTGTAGGCATACTTACAGTTCCTGTGCCTATGCCAAAAACATCCATGAACAAGAACTGCGGTCCTGTACCTCGGGAGAACAATATCAGGTCGGCCAGGAAGATCTTTGCGGTGAAGCCTGAACCGGAAACCCATTCGGTGCAGCTGAGAACGAACGATTATTTCCGGTCCGGTATTCTTCCCTTTAATACGGGACATATTCCAGCTTCTTCGTGAGGGAGAAATCCGGTCAGCCATTTTTATCAAACCAACCCATTTTTGATTAAAACCTCATGCACGATTTTTGCGATCTGTTTTGCAAGAAGAGGTGGGACGGCATTTCCCACCTGAATATATTGAGATGTTCTAGGGCCGCAGAAGAAATAATTGTCAGGAAATGTTTGAAGTCGGGCAGCTTCTCTCACCGTAAGGCTTCTGCACTGCGCAGGATCGGGATGAATGTAATAATGGCCATCTTTTGAAATATGACTCGTGATTGTATAAGAGGGCGAGTCAGCAAGTTGTACTCGAAAACGGTCTTCGAAAAGCTTATCAGAAAGAGCTTGGCCAACATTGCTGTGCTTCGGAAGAAGATCTTTGGGAAATTCAATAAGCTTGGGAGATCTTCCATGTGCTTTCGCAAAACAGGCGGAAAATAGATATCGCCAAAGATCGCTCCCCATATGCCCTCTTGTTTGGTGATTACAAATGCCTTGTATTCTTGAATCTAAGAACCAGGAGGGGGGCTTTGACCCGTTTCCTGCATTTTTAATAAATTCGCTTCCCCTGTCATTTCTAGGAACACTCAAATCTTTTAGAGTATTATTTACCTCCAAGTAAACTTTATGATCCTGGTTATGTAGAGCTTTGAACCAGCGTTTTTCTTCCGCTTCCTTAAGTGTATTTTTCCAAGCGTCTTTGGAATCATTTCCAATTGAAAGGCCGCTTCTTAGCTTAGGAAGATTTTTTAAAGCTTCCGAAAGAGGCATGGTTTTTTTTGACTCTTCCAAGTTACCGGGAGGAACAATGAGATCTTCTCTTACCCCCACAAGGATTATCCGGTGCCGCGCTTGGGGTATGCCGAAGTTTTCACATTTGATAATAAAATCATTTGGTTTGTAATCCCCATCGCCAAACAAATGGGTCTGGTCGGCTGTTGTTTTAACCAAGGGGAAAATCATGTACTTGGCATGATTTCGCACTTTATGGGTTTTACCATTAAGTCTTTTCATCGAAATAGCAGGGTCTCTAAGGTCTGAACGTATCTGGTCAAAAATGCGATTTTTCCCCAGCTTTGAGGACAGAAGGCCCTTGACATTCTCCATTATGAAAACAGGAGGAGTATGCACTGCAAGTATTCTCAAATATTCCCGATAAAGAAAGACATTTGGATCTTTGGGGTCGATACCTCCTTTACGTGAACGACCTACAATAGAAAAAGCTTGGCAGGGAGGGCCACCCGCAAGAACCCACGTTTTTTTTCCCTTAAGAGCATTCCTGATTCGTTCATCAACTTCATCCGGCGCAGTTTCCCCAAGAGTGGCTCGCCAAGCCTCTCTCTTTGCTTTTTCAGCTTCCACCGGATATTTTGAAAACAGTTCAGACCGGGTTGCTTTATTTCTCAGGTGCTGGTAATAAGCTTCAGGGACTCTGCGCCCCTCAAACTGTCTGTAAAAACTTCTTAGTTCGAGAGTTTCATGGGCTAATCGATCTTTTTCTATTGAAAGAGCGATTTTGAAAATGGGGTCAGACTTACCGTAGGCACTGAAACCTTCCCCAAGTCCTCCCGGGCCGGCAAAAAGATCGATAATTGGGATGCGAATTTTTGAAGACACTGAAACAATTACCTCTGAATTAAGAGACCTTAATTAACCAGTCTCAATTTATTAAATATTAAACATTTTACTAGCCTGGAGTAAAAAAATTCGGGAGGTTTGGCTTGACACGATAGTATTTTCCCAATCCAATAAATGTTTGCGTGAGCGTCCCGTTGACCTTAAAGCAGAAACCAATGACTCAGGACCAATACGTTATCAGATGAAAAATGAATATTCTAGAGTTGGTTGAAAAACTGGGGAACATCAATACCCAAACATCTTCCTATTCATCTTCTCTAAGACAGTTGCCTTATGGTCCTCCGAAAAATGGCTGTATCTCTTCACCATCTGCAAAGTCTTGTGACCTAGAATTTCTGCTATCTCTAACAGTGATGCTCCATTCATGGCCAAGTAAGATGCAGTTGAGTGACGAAGATCATGAAACCTGAAGTTACTTATACCAACTTTTTTTATTGCTGTTTCCCAAGCTGTTCGTATGCTGATTGGTTGATTACTGTTGTGTGGTGAGGGGAAAAGTAGAGAATCTTTGTCAGGCTCCAGCTTTAGATACAAATTCCTTATCTGCTCATAGGCTTTACCTACTAGGGGAACCACTCTCCTCTCACCATTCTTTGTTCTATCAAGAGTAATTCTCCTGTTCTGTAGATTGATATTCTCCCATTTCAATCCAAGTATTTCTCCTTTTCGCATACCTGTGGACAAAGCTAAGGTAACAATAGTAAACAAATGAACACTCTCGCTTAACTTGCAGATAGCTAATAGTCTCTCTCTTTCATTCTCACTTAAAAACCTTGTTCTACCTTGGGCTTCTCTAGGCTTACTTATCTGTAGTACTGGATTTACAGGCATCCACTGCCATTCCTTGATGGCGATAGTAAAGGCATGACTTAGTAGAGCTAGATAGCGGTTAACTGTGGCAGATGTTCTATTCCTTCCTGTTCTATCACTCTGCTCCTGGGTTAACTTGTCTCGTAGCTTGGCGATCAGTGAAGGAGTAAGGTCTTTCAATTTGTATTCTCCCAGTTGATCCTTCCACCATTCAAGCTGACCTAGCTGACCCTTGGCTCTACTCTTTGGAAGAACCTCTGACTTATATCTATCCAAGAGGTCACCAAGAGTATTCCTGTCTGATTCTAAAAATCTTTCAGGGAAGTATTTGCTCTGTCTAATCTTGGTCTCTGTCTCTTGACCCCAAGTTACCGCATCTGCTCTCTTGAGGAAGGTGGCTGTTCTAGGTTTGTGGCCTTTAAGTCTGACTAAAGCGCGATAACTGACTTTTCCATTCTTAGAGACTCTTCTTTGAACTGAAGGCATGGAATTTCTCCTGTCGGTGTACCATGGCAGTACCATGGAGCTCAAAGTACACTTGGGATACAGGAGAAACTTAGGTGAAACTAAAGGTAAGCTATTGGAAAGATTATTGTTTTACTGGAGCCAGCGGGCGGAATTGAACCGCCGACCTACTGATTACGAATGTTAAATTGACGATTTTGGGAAGTTTTTGATTTCAGGCTGGTTTCACTTATCTGCTTTAAATTCAGAGAGTTTTAGACGTTCCATAGATTCCACAAATTCCATAAATTCTGCCTTGGTGGAAAATTTCTATCATAATTTTATCATAGTCAAAATTTTATGAGCTGCTGATAAACAATCAGTAGAATGATAATTGAAAAAGGGTTTAATCCGCGCTTTCTAATTTATACAAGTCCCTACCATCCAAGCTCAAACAATAAACGTATGTTTCATTTTCACCCTCAATTTTACTTATTCCATGACAATATGATGGATTATATATAGTTGGCTGGGTGTAATAAACGGGAGAGTGTTTTTTGCAAGCATAAATACACATTGCCAGCGAAAATGTTTTGGGCCCATAAGGTGCAAATATGGCCTCCCTTTTCCCAAACCCTGTTTTCTTGCAAATTTGGCGGAAAGTTTCAGGGACATCTACAAGCCCCACTCTTGTGATTTCATCATTTTTTATTTTTCGGAAATCAGATTGAATTTTCCTAACGAACTCCCAAGTTCGTTGGTAATTCGATGGACCTGGTGGAAAGGGAAAATAAAATTGAACCGTCGCATTCTCATAATTTTCCTTTAAAAGCCCACCTAACCTGAATGGCAAAAAGCCAACTCCGATAAAAGCAATCTCAGGTTCCCCTTCCTCATACCCTTCTGGACCAAATGACGGAAAATGGTTCCAATTGAGGGGATCCCAAGCCAATTCTCCATCGCCATAACCATCGGGAACCGTATAAGTAACCAAAAGATTTTTTATAGTATCAGATTTTGATAAAAGCCTTTTTAATATAGGGAAAAAGTATCTTTTTGGGAGAGAAGAAATATCTAAAATAATATTTTCGGATGAATCTGGAATAAATGAATTAATTTTATTAAGAACATTCTCAAATGGAGACTCCAAAAGGTTGCACAGTAAAATATGGTCGTTTGATTTCTTATCAAGTTTTTTTAATTCAGATTTTATTTTATCGCGTAACGTTTTCGATTTTTTTGTTATTTTTGGATGTGGTGGATCAATAATTTCTAAAAGCAAATATGTGTCTATAAGATTTTTTTTAAATAGCGACTCCAAAGCCCCCAAACATCTTTGTTCGGGAGCTAAGCATCCAATTAGTTGCCATTTTTTTTTAGGAAGTTTCTCAAATACCCAAGGGAGAAGACCCCAAGGTCGGAATGGATTATCAAACATATTTTATTTCGATAATTGTCAGAAGAGCTCTAATTGATCTTTGCTCATTTTTTTAATTCTTTTTTTCTCACCGAGCCATTCATAAATTTGAGGCAGTCTTACATAAAGTGGTTCCTTTGTATGTACATAAGGAATATTAAAATAAGGAGAAAAAATTTGATTCATGTACCATTTCCACCTCCTCTCCCCCTTCCTCTTGGATGTGTGTTTCAATCCAATTAAATCTCCAAAGTTTTCGCTTTCGTTGAGAAAGCTTTTTATCTCATCATCTGAATTCAAATCCTTTAAATTCAATGAAAAACCATTGCCACCAGGGTAGGACATTTTTATATCTTCAGTCATAGATTTATTAAAAAAAGAACCAAGATGTCCAATAAATTCTTTTCTTTTTTTCCCGCCTGGCCTTTCTGATATCTTTTCATACCAAAAAGTACTGGCCTCGCGAATTCCTATAGATTGAATTTCTCCATTAATATTTTGAGGTATTTTTGGATTAAATTTTTTCTTCCTAGTATCTCTAATCCAAACATCCCAAATATGCTGACAGATGCTTAAAAAGATTAGAATATTTCCTCCACTAAGATAAATTATGTCGTCTTTTCCTCGCCAAATTAATCTCTGCCTATTTTTTGATGCAATTTGCATTAAGGCTTGCTCAATTCGTTCCTTTTTCCACCACTTCTTCTCTTTTTTTTCCCAAGGAAAATCATTTAATGAATTGGGGTTCTTGGGATCGACACCCTTTTGCCTCAGCCAAGCCTCACCTAGCTTTGCGGACAAAAGATTGTCATTTGCAAGTGTGGAAAAAGTTTTTTTCCACATTTCTGGCCAGTCTTTTTCCCAACCAATTATATTTTCCATGGAAGGATGAGTAATATACTCGGCTGCCCTTTCCTCCGGTGAAAGCTTTTTCCCAAATACGTATTCTAAAATATTTTCTCCTGTACTACCCTCATAATTGAACATTTTCAACCTGCGAGAAAATACATCCCCAACCAAATCCGGGTAAACCCACCCTTTTTTGCTTTCCTTTTGGCGTAAGGTCTCATCAAGGTCTATTATTTTAAAATCTCTTTCTTTTTCAAGGATATTAGAAGAGTTAATTATTTGAGGAGCTTCAGGCCAAGCATATTTTCGTGTGCCTATCCTATAGGAAACTGCGGATTCTCTGCTTCCAAGTAGTTTATGTATTAACTGCCTATACTGAGGCGTAAAGTTTGTATATAGTTTTTCCAAATAAAAAAGTTCTTCATATTGATCAATTCTTATATATATTTGAGTTTCAGGGTTTAATACTCCACATTCTTTTAATTTGTTGGCTACAGTTGAAATTGGTTCGCCAATTTTTGTTTTGGTAACCTTTATTTCATTTGGAATGGAATTTATATTGTAATTAAAGAAGGAACGATATTTCTTAATTCTTTCCAAAATTTTCTGGACAATATCGGGGTAGCTTTTTACATTTTTTAAATAACCTTCCCAGCATCCCTCGTTACAAATTTTTTTAGCAAATTTATTATATGAATTAATATCTAATGAAACACCTATCTCATCTGCAATTTCTTTGTCTTGTGTTTTAAAAATGACATCGAGAGAATTCAACAAATCTGCAACTATGTAATAATTAAAAAAATCTCCCAAATATATTGGGCTAGGATTTATTTCATCATCAATTGAATCATCAGTTATTGATCTTTCCCCAAAATCTGTGGCTCCTGATGTGGTCAAGTTGATTCCAGCTCCAATGAATTTCCGACATTGTTCTGGAATAGGAAACTCCTCACCAGAATATTTATATGCAATAAAAATATCTGGTTTCAAAAGGTTCATCAGCATACTTTTGCCAGAACCCTGCAAGCCTCTTAGAACAACATTTCCAGGTTGAAAAATTGGTAACGAATCGTTAACCAGGGTAGGACTAAATAATTTTACGAAAGGATCTCCGCCGATCGATTCAGTAACATAAAGCTCATTAAAGGGATTTATTTTTTTTTCCACATTAAACCCTTGTATGCCTGGGAAATAATGGTTTCCAGGAATCCGAAATCCAATGAAACAGGGGAAGAGTGTTGGCAGGCGTATTAGTACACATAATAACAAGACCCCCGGTTTGTTGAAAACCTAAAGGATGATATGGCTTTTTACCCATAGGGACACCATTTGTAGTTTTCAAATAGTATCTGTGGGCCAAGACAGAGAGATTAAATAAATCTTTTGATCTGTTCTCATGCTTAAGTTCCGGGACAAAGTCTTCTGGCTTTAACTCTAAGATAGGGTAAATAGTTAAATTTTTATTTTTGGTCGCGATCTCTTTTGCCTCTTCTAATCCTGTAGGGCAAATCACCAAGGGAACAAAAAGAATAGAAATTTCAGGCAATGTTTTCACAAATTTCTTCACCGTATCCAAACTTTGTACTCCAGAACCAACAAAATCTTCTAACAAAACTATTCGTTTTATTTTATTTTTCAAAAATTCCTTCTTCACCTTTTCGGGATTTCCAAATTTTACCAAGGACCTCAAATCAGGCCTCCAATCCTGGCTGCCCGGAATGTTATTAAGATGAAAAAACATATTTATTCGCAAACTATCTGTTACAGGTAAAAACCAAGTATTTTCAATAGCCTTCCTCAGCAAAGAATACGCTTCAGGGTTGTTGAGTAATAAACCGGTTTCTTCTACCATCCATTTTGCGATAGGGCCATTGTATGCTAATCGATATAGGTCAATAAACTCTTTCTCTCCAATAAAAAAAATGTTTGGAAGGCTCGTGAACAAAGTTTTTTGATCTTTATCAACAGCAATATTTTTCAACCACTCTTCTAACCGGTCGCGAAATTCGGGATACTCCCATTTAGTGGGTTCATAAGAATAAAAAAGCTTTTCCTCTAAAAAAAGAATTATTCTATTTATTTCTGAATAATGTTCGTTTTTATCTTTATTGTTCCAAGCTTTTTTGTCCCAGGCTTGAACTCTATTTTCTATGAAATCTTCCATTGCTGCTATTCACCCGCCTCTAAATGTCCTTTTGTTAATTTCGCCAAACTTTTAGCCATTGGTGGAGGAACAGCATTACCAATCATTTTAAACTGCTGTGTTTCTGTACCATTAAAAACAAATGAATCTGGGAAACCTTGTATTCGTGATGCCTCACGAACCGTAAAACCTCTGTGCTCCTCCGGGTGTAAATAATATTTTGGGTTTCCAAACCTCGTGTCTACCGTATTAGATGGCTCATCCCAAGCCATTCGCCTGAACTTCCCATTGAATGTATTTTTCAGATCATAATGCCCCTTAAAACATCTCAAATACCCTTTTTTTTCCAAAGACATTATAATTTTCTTACCAAATTTTTTAAATATTAGGTCAATTGGAATTGGGTCGGCATCTCCAAAATCTCTTACTCTTCTTTGTCGGCGAATGAGAAGTATTTCTTCCAAGACCATTCTTTCCTTAATAGTCGTAATACCAAAAACTTCGGGAATTTCCCAGGTATGTACTGCCCTCGGCCCAGATCTTACATTACTTAATTTTTGACCTGGTTTGATTTTCTTACAAATTAAATATTGCTCGCTACCTTTAGGTATTTTTTGAGGATTGTGATTTGTAAGGCCGTTTAGATTTTGAATTACGTTTCTTAGGACTTTTTTTTTGGATGATCTTACTTCTGTATCAAAGTTACTCTTATTTTTCCAAGCTAATAGGAACATCCTGACTCTGGTTTGAGCAATTCCCATTTCAGTTCCCTTACAACGCATTTCTGTAGTTTGGTATCCACCTTCTTTAAGCATGTCTTGCAAACAATCCCAATATTTTTTATGTGCTCCAGACATTACCCCAGGAACGTTTTCGGAAATAAAAACCTTTGGTTTAATTTTCAAGGCAATACGACCTGATAACAGCAATAGCTCATTTCTCGGGTCATCTATATTCCTTTTCCCCAAGGTTGAGAATCCTTGACAAGGGGACCCCGCCAACAAAACATCAATTTTTTTACGACCAAATAGAATCTCGGTTGATTGAGTTAGGTCACATTTAAAGACTGGGGATTTAATGTTCCTATGATGTGTTTCAAGAACAACGGGATCAATATCGTATGCACCAGCGCACCGAAACCCTTCCTTCACAAAACCAAGGTCAAACCCACCACACCCTGAGAATAAGCTTAAAAACTGAAGTTCTTTACTCGCCATTCTTTCTCATATTTTTTATAGTTTTTCATTAAATGGTTGAATATATTCCACAGGAAACTCATTCATTTTCGAATTAAGAAAAACTCTTAGAGAAGGCATTATTCTAGATGCTGTAAAAATAATCTGGTTTCATAGAAATAAGCAAAAATTAAGAGCTGCCTATGTTGGGATTAATTTTGCATTTAATATGCGATCTGCCTCTGCTGTAATAGTGGCAATATCCGGCCCTGACGCATTTGTGGACCTCATCTACTCTCCCATTCAAGTATTTTTCCACAAACGCTGGATCGGCAATTAGGGAACGACCGATTGAATAGGTTAAATTAGATTTATGGTTCTCCTTTAAAACCTCTAGGTCCCATATATTGCCTGCAATGTTCCAGAGACAGGCCGGGTACTTTTCGGAAAAACTATACCCTGCCTTTAAATATACCGCATGCCCCTTTTCTGCTTCAGGATATATCATAGCCCTATCTACATCATATAAACCAGCCGACAAGCTGATACAATCCACATCCATTCGAGATATATATTCAATTTGTTCCACTCTATAATTTTCTTCAGCTGAATTTTCCAATCCATCAAACATGGAAACACGAATATCTATTAAAATATTGGGTAGCTCATACCTTATTTTTCGAATAATTTGTTCGAGGGGTTGAAGAGAGCTAAAGCGATAAGCATCTTTCCTCAAATTCAATTTTCTATTCATCATTTGTGAAAAGAAATAACCGTGCGCTGCGTGGATTTGGATAATTTGAAAGCCGGCTTCAGCCGACCTGATTGCAGATTGAATAAAATTTTCCTTAATTTTAGTTATAATTTTTGGGTCTAAATCCAAAATGGTGCGCTGCGTTCTCGCAATAAATTTATCCTGAAAATTTGTCCGCCATTTTCTAGATGAAGGCGGCCCCGGTAATCGGCAGGCAAGTTGGACCGCTGGGATGGATCCATTGGCTAGGATTGTTTTTGTCAGGTACTTCCATTTCTCCAATGATTTCCCAATAAATAAAGTGCCGAGATTGGTGCGAAATTCTTCTTTAATAGCTACGTTCCCCACGTAGGCAACGCCAATCCCTCTGCCCGAGCGCTCTCCGTGAAACCGAATAAGACGAGCGTCTGGTTCACCATCAACCGAGAAGCCCGTATTAATAGGGGCAAAAAAGTATGGCGTAGGAATACGACATCCCTTAATGAGGATTTCCATTAGAAACTATTTTTCAAATTTTTTAAATCTTTCCTCATTCTTCACCATTTTTTCCTGGTAGCAGGCTTCAAGGTCGATATCAAGATGAACTGCTATTCGCATGAAGTAAATAAACGCATCAATGAGTTCTTCCTTCATTGATTGTTTCCCTTGAACCCATTCTCTTTCTAATTCTTCCGGGTATGGCTCTAGTAACTGGATTTTCTTTAGAAGATTTGCAAATTCTCCAACTTCGCCAATAAGACCAATCAGATCCTTTGAAATTAGCGGTACCAAATCTTTGGGTTCATTACTAACGGCTCCCCAGCCGTGCCGAGAGTCAAACCTACGTTGGTATTCAATCAATTCGGATAAATTCATTTATTCCCCTCAAATAAACTTGTTACCTTTATAGTTGCCAAAGCGGTTATGAGATTCACTGCAACACCTGAACCTATTGCTATCCACAGGGATGTGGCGGTCTGCGTAGACGTAAATTTCAATAAAACCAACATCAATGTGAAATATGCACAGCCCGAGAGTATAAGTCTTCTCTCATAGCGACATATTCTACTCATGGCGTTCGAAACCTCTGAGCCATAAGATCTCTCAAGCTCTATATCGGGAGCTAAGATTCTACTATCTGCCTTAATTTCTTCTTTGGATAAAATTTTGTCTCTGGGAATTGGCCATATTTTTGTATGGTAGCCGTGTTGCCCATTGTATGGTCGCTCAACGCTCTTAGAAAGTTTGCTAAACTCAATCTTCGCAATGGTATCCCCGGTGTTAATTTTTAAATAAGATGTTGAGGCATTGAAGAGGACAATTCCGAGTTGGCCATCGAATCCTGGGTCGGCATATGTATTTACGGGCAAAATCCCTATTGAGGACAACTGTCCCTTAGTGAGTATACGACCAAGAATGTCGTTGGGAAGTCGGACCTCTTCCATGGTAATAATTACGACCATTTGCCGAGGCTTTAGTAATATATATTCACCACTAGGTACGTCTATCCTCTTCTCAGGTTTTTGAGACAAGTCATAGTAGACTGCTCCAGCTCGTAACTCATAGCAAGCCTGTTTGACACATTCTGGATCAAAATTTCTTAGGATCAGCTCCCCAGAAGATGACAGATGTTTTATGTCCTCATCTGTTAAAGTTCCAGGGGCTATTCTTTCCGGTTTAGCTTCTTGTGCCATTATTTTCTCCTAAACTATGGGCTCACAAGAATTTCTGCCAATTGAATGAAACCTCAAAGTGAACCAGTTGCGATCAAGATAAATTCGGTTGTAAATATTCAACTATCAATTGGTTAGCCAAGCATAATATAGGGTTTGTGGACTTGAATGTCAAAATATGGTTTCTCAATTATTTAACGGATGGTGATTAAAGAATTTTTACAGCTTAAACATAATTTTTATTCTATTGAGAGCTGTTTTTGGCTTTAGGAAACCCAAACCTCATCAAATCATACTAATTTTTCAACCTTATTTAACTCTCACCAAAATGACCACTAATAAAATTTCTCAATCAGCAAAAATCAAAAGGGAATTAGCATTAATTTTTGCCAAGTTTTTAATAATATTTGACTTGTTTGAGCTATCAAAGAATGATTCTTTTGTATTTAACCCTGAACTATTAAAGAGTTTTGAAAATTTAAACTTCCCCGACTGGAAATCTTTTTATCCTCTTAATAGTGAATCAGCTAAAGAGCAATTTTCATTTATCGGGGATTTGGATAAAGAAATGTATCGGGATGTTGATGATATTGATAAATATTTAAAAGAAGGGCCGGTAATTAAACAATTAAGAAAATTGGCCACTAAAGAGCAAAAGGAAAGCAAGGATGGAGATGAAATACACCTAACTAGGGAACAGGCAGAAATTCTTTTATCCTGTTACGCTTGGATGAATTTTTTCCTCATTGCCGCTCTTTGGGGAGAATCTCCATTTAAATTGTTTGATAAGGCTAAAAATGGAGGCAAGGATTCTATATTAAAACTAATTCAATTGGATAAATCCCTTATTCAATCCGATTGGTCAATGAGGGAAATTAAAAAGGCCCAATTGGCAGGAGACCAGGAGTACTTCAAGAAACTCTCAAAAGCCATAACGACAAATCCATTTAAACCCCATAAAGTTAACCTTAAATTAAGTTTTGTTTTGGTCTTTGGTTGGGAAATGGAACTGGGCAAACTTTCAAATGACGAAATATTAGAATTCGTCAAAGATTTGGGAATCTATGAGGGCGATGATCCCGATTCTCTATATAGGGAAATCAAAAGACTGAGTTTGCGGAAGAGGACCAAAAAGGAAAAAACAGATTGAGCTGATCTATACAAACTCAAAAGGGACACGTTTTGTGGATTTCGTGTCCTAACAATTGAATACCATTTCATTCATGATTACGCCATTGGCTTTTGCCAATGGCTTTTTTTATGACCAAAATTATTAGCCCGGATCACTCAGGGGTATTTACCAACAAAGTCGTACAGAAATTCTCTATGTGCATCGGCAACCTCAGTCTAACCACTTCCTTAAAACCTGATATTTCTAAATTGAAGGAACCAGGAAGAACAAGGAAAGATAATGCGAGACGAAGAATCTATAAAAACTTCTGCCAACTGGAATTTGCTGAGGTTATGTGGGAACCGCACAAATTTGATTTAACAACTAATTTAAGTATTCGTAATACAAAAATAGATATTCACTCAAAATACTTTGATCGATTTTATTTATTAAAAGAATATCTGCTTAATCTATTTCCTAATAGTAATGAAATTGAATTAGATCAATTCAATATATCCAGGATTGAAATTCATTCCGATATTGAAACCCTTCCTCTGGATATCGTTTTAGCCCGTCTTTGGGTAATGGGCTACAGGCGAGAGAGTGTCAATTTTTATAAAGGCAATACTATCTACATAGGAACTAATCCAAAAATAAGAATATTTAACAAAACATCTCAATTGCTTAATAAATACGCGAAGAAGGGAAATTTAACTGAAAACGAAATGAAAATGATGAATGGAAAATCCCTTACTCGATTCTCAATTGAAATAGGTAATTTGAAAATGAATTTAATCGAATTAGAAAACAATTCAAAAGAATTAGTTTCCTATTTCGATCGATTCAAATTCTACAATTTCGAGGATGATGAAAGCATTAATCGAATGGGAGGATTTCAATTTTTAATGTCCAAGATAAGAAGGGAACATAGAAAATCATTAGAAAAATATAAAGATAAAGAATTAGAACGATTGATGAAGGAAAACTTTAATTCTTCAATTAATCAATGGTTCAAAAAGGAAAAGAAAGAAAAGAAGTTATTTGATTTAGAAAAAGAAATTGACCGTCAAATTAATAATTTAATTAAATCATTTAAAAGTTAATTAATTCTAATGCCCGTAAAAGAATTTTTATCAATTAAAGAATTATCCGAATATCTCGGAGTTAAACCCAAAACCCTCTATTCCTGGGTTTCGAAAGGGGTTTTACCTCATTACCGAATTGAAGGATTGATTCTATTTAAAAAACAGGAAATTGCTCAAAAGATGAATTCTTACAAAGTTGAGGAAGACATTTTAATTGATCGCAAGGTTAAGGAATTTGAGGATGAATTCTCCCTTTGATACAATTCCCATTACAGATAAGGGGAAACCAGACCTGAAATCAACTTCCAGAAAGGAGGTTGCTGATGGCCCTTTATAGGCAAAAGGAAGGTAAGGTCTGGTGGATGAGTTATTCGTTTCGGGGACGGCAAATCCGTAAATCCACGGGAACGACCAGTAAAAAGATTGCTGAATCGATCTATTTTAAGGTCAAAACCCAGATCGCGGAGGGTGCTTATCTGGAGTCTGTTCGAGGGAAGAATAAAACATTTGTAGATTTGGCTGAACGGTACTTAAAGGAAGTGACACCGGATAAAAAGCCAAACACGCAAAGGGATGATAAATCCTATTCCAAAACACTCTCAAAGTTTTTTGGAAAGTTCTACCTCAACGAAATCACTGCAGATTTAATCACTCAATATGTCCTGAAACGAAAGAAGAGAATAGGACCGAGTTCCATCAACCGTGAGCTTGCGTTTCTTTCGGCATCATTCAATAAAGCCTATAAGCTTTGGGGATGGTGCAGAGAAAATCCCGTTAGCAAGATCAAGCGGGAAAAGGAATACAAGCGGGTCAAGTATTTCTCTGAAAAGGAATTCTCAGAGATTTTCAGTCTCTTGACCGAATGGGTCCGCCCCCTTGTGTTATTGGCTAAGAATACGGGTTTAAGGAAAGCGAATGTTGTAAACCTCAAATGGTCTGAGGTAAGTCTCAAAGATAGGCTGATCGTTTTAGAAGCCGAGGTAATGAAAAATTCTCATTGCCTTGGAGTTCCTTTAAACAATCCGGCCTGGAAAGTGATCAAAGACCAAGTGAGGACAAGACAACTTCATTCCCGATATGTGTTTTGTAAGGTTAATGGGGAGCCTTATACCGGGTGGGGAGTCTATCAGGCGTTCAAAAAAGCCTGTATCAAAGCAAAACTTCCTGATTTTCGATTTCACGATTTAAGACACGATTTCTGCTCTAAACTTGTGCAATCAGGAGTCGATCTTTACACCGTGAAGGAATTAGCCGGACACAAGGACATTACCACTACCCAGCGGTATGCTCATTTGAGTAAGGCAAAGCTCAAGGAAGCTGTAGCGGTCCTGGAAAAATTATCATAGTTTTATCATAGTCGAGGTAATCGACAGGAACGCGGGTTCTTAACTACTTGTTTTACTGGAGCCAGCGGGCGGAATTGAACCGCCGACCTACTGATTACGAATCAGTTGCTCTACCCCTGAGCTACGCTGGCTTTTTGGGTGGCAGGAAAGGTTCGCTATTTAACCGTTTTTGGGTCAAAAAATCAACTGCATATGTTTCTGCATCGTGAAATCGCAAAATAACGTTCTGTCCGCACTTGTTCTGTTACCACCGACCCCGGTCTGAGTTTCGATAATGGGATCGCATTTGTTTGAAAAGTATATCCTAATTTTTTACGTTCCAAAAACCCCTCCTGCAATCCGTATTGCCGGAGGGGATCCTATCCTGTTTTATGCTTGTCTACCCTGATTATTTTTCCCCACTGGGAAGTTATTGCCTTATTTGACCTTATTTAGTCTAATTCCTTTAAATCCATAATCCTCCATTTTAAAACGTTTTTCCTGGAGTTGCCCCATTTTGGCATATCTTTTGCTTTTATTGGATTTTGGAAATGATTGTTTAATTTTGAGTTGGATAAAAATCCGTGGTCAACCAGACAAACATTACTTCGATTCTCCCCGCTCCGACGATCGGAAATGTGCCCCTCACGGGAAATATTGCCAATCTGGGCGATAGCACGTTTCAGAATTATATGAAGGACGCTGTACGGGAATCATCGACGACGAAAGAAAGCAAAGCTTCCCCTGAAAATGAACGGGAGGTATCTTCGACCAGACCGGATAAACCGGAGCGTTCGGATAACAACCGTCCGGCGGAGGAGTCTGCCAAACCGCAAGCGAAAGAAGCGCAGGACACGAACTTTCAGGAGCGGGCCGGGGTTGACAACGCAACCGACCAAAAACAGGTTGTGACAGACGATCGAGCGCAAACTTTAGAACCAATAGATTCCCAGGGGCAAAAAGAGAGGCAAGCATATACGGACATAAATGCTCTTTTGCAGTCCCTGGCTCAGCAGTTGAACCTGAACCCGGACGATTTGCAGATCGACCCCTCCGCTGACCCGCTGGTCCAACAGCAAAAACTTTTTTCTCTCTTGCAGGGGCAGGGGGGTCAGGCCGCCGAACTTTTAGTCAAAGCGGGGTTGACCGAACAGCAGGCCCAAAATCTATTGGCCAAAGTTCAATCGGTGCAGGGGAATCAGACCCAGCTTCAAGCCAGTAAAGAGGGTGCGGACGATGTTCTGGTGAAACTGGGCGGGGAAAAATCGGCGGAAACCAAAGCGGATTTTCTTTCGCAATTTTCCGATTTCAGCAAACAGGGGGACAAACCTCAGCGTCAGGCTTCCATCGACAAAGTGTTGACTCAGTCTGCCAACGACCCGGCTCAGGAACTGATCCAGAAACCGCTTGAAAAGGTCGTTGCCCAAGCGCCCAAACTGGAAGAACCGTCTCAACCTCCGAACCAGCAAGCCAATCCGCTACTGGCTCAAAATACAGCGGCAAATAATTTACTGAAAAACACGCAGGGGGTAAAACTGCCCGCCGAAGTACAGGTGCAAAGTGTCAACGCGGTTTCCGAGTCCGCCGCCCGGACGGTTGAAGGGGCGAAAGCGGTTTCCGCTGAAACTCTGAGTGCCAAAGGAACCACGGAAGCGCGGGTCATCAATCAAATCATCAACAAAGTTTCGCTCCGCAGTAATGGATCGCAAAGCGAAATCAAGATCCGGCTGGACCCGCCCTCTTTGGGGACTCTTCGCATGAATGTGACCACAGCGGGAGATTCGGTGCGTACGGTGATCATTGCTGAAAGTCAGGCGGTCAAACAGATCATCGAAAATAATTTGGTCCAGCTCAGGGATTCCATGCAAAGTCAGGGCCTGAAAGTAGACAGCTTCTCTGTGCTGGTGGGTGGCAATGAAGGGCAGGCGGGTCAGCAGAACACGGCGCATGAAGGCCGCTCCAGTTTTGCAGGTTCTCTTTATGCGGAGCAAAACAACGCGCCTGAACCGTCCGCAGAAACTTTGGTGACGGGGCAAACCCGGATTCTCAATTACGATTCGCAATCGTTGAGTGTGTTCGCATAAAAACGAGTTGCTTCAAACGAATCCAACTTAAATCAAGATTTTCGGAGATTTAAAATATGATATCAGGATTGATACCCACTTCAACAGATTTAGCGGAATCGAAAGTATCTTCCGGCGATGTGGCCAACGCCAATGAACTGGGCAAAAATGATTTTTTAAAATTGCTGGTCGCTCAACTTGAGGCTCAGAATCCTCTCGATCCACAGAAAGCGGAAGATTTCAGCGCACAGTTGGCGCAGTTCAGCAGTCTGGAGCAGTTGACCAACGTCAATGAAAACTTAAAGCAAATTGAAAGTTTTGAACAAGCGGTCAACAATTCCTCGCTGGTCAATCTGGTCGGTAAAAACGTGGACTCTCCCGGTGACCGGATTGATTACAACACCGGCGACACGAAAACGTTGAATTTTTCTTTGAGCGAAGAAGCGGCCCAGGTGGCGGTTGACATCTTCGACAGCACGGGCGCCAAGGTGACGACGCTCACGCTGTCCAATCAAGTTGCGGGTGCGAATCAGGCGATCTGGAACGGCAACGACGGCGAGGGCAAGCCGGTTTCATCCGGGGCCTACACTTTCAAGGTTAAAGCCCAATCTTTGAGCGGCGAGGAAATACCGGCTCAAACTTTCATCTCGGGAAAAATCACCGATGTGATTTTTGATAAGGACGGAGCCCAGGCCATCATCAACGGTCAAAAAACAGCTGTGAGCGAAATCTCGCGTGTCAGCATTTAATTTAATTAAAAAGGAGATTGGCTCATGGGTTTGATCAGTTCGTTATTTACCGGGGTGTCTGGTCTTCAAAGTAACGGCGAGGCGTTGAACGTGATTGGCGACAACATCGCCAACGTCAACACCGTCGGTTTTAAAGGAAGCAAGGCGGTTTTCAGCGATGTTTTCAGCACCCTGCTCGCCAACGGCGACACCACCAGTCAGGTAGGCCGGGGCGCTCAATTGCAGAGTGTCTTGCAGTCGTTTTCTCAGGGGGCTTTCGAGGCGTCTTCCAATGCATTGGATTTGGCAGTGGACGGTTCCGGGTTTTTCACCGTCAACAACGGCCAGGGAAATTTTTATACCCGGAATGGACAATTTCGCTTAAACGATCAGGGAGTGGTCCAGGCTTCAACCGGGGAAACCCTGCAAGGCTTTAGAATAACAAGTGGCGTTACCTCATCGGCCCTCACAGATATCGACCTGGCGGGAGTGCAGTCTGCGCCAGTGGCAAGCACCACCTTCGCTCTGGGCGCTAATCTCAACGCGGCTTCGTCAGGGGGAACCACTTTCACGTCGCCTGTGACCCTTTTCAACTCCGTGGGTTCTCAGGTGATTTTAAGTGTCGCCTTCACTAAAGCTACCACCGGCAATACTTGGGACTTTGTCGCCACCCCCTCTCAGGGAACCGTATCATCAGGGGGAACCGGGTCCGTATCCTTCGACACGACCGGTCAGCTTTCAGCGGTTAACGGCGGGGCTTTGGCAGATCTTTCGATCGTTGTTGACTATTCCGCCGCCAACCCACCTGCGGCCACGCAAACCCTGAACTGGGATCTGGTCGATTCCTCTGGCGCCACCAATCGCAGGCTCACGGGATTCGCCGCGCAGTCGAACAACAACTCTCTGGTGCAGGACGGTTTCCCGACAGGAACCCTGCTTGGATTGTCCACCAATTCCGATGGCGTTATTTCCGGTCTGTTCAACAACGGCCAGTCTGAAGATTTATTTCAGGTCGCCCTCGCTGATTTTTTGTCGCCGGTGGGGTTGAGCCGGGTCGGACAAAATCTGTTTGCCGAATCGAATCAATCGGGTCAGCCCATCATCGGCGCCGCCAATACCGGCGGGTTTGGCGGTATTCTGGGCAGTTCTCTGGAATTGTCCAACGTGGATCTGGCATCCGAATTCGTCACCATGATCCAGACCCAGCAGGCGTTCCAGGCGGCGGCCCGGGTCATCACCACCACCGACGACCTGTTGACGGAAACCGTGAACCTGGTTCGTTAAACGATAGCAATAGATTCAGGTTCTCTTTTAAGGCCCGGGTTTTTCCCGGGCCTTTTTTTTGCGATATTTTTAAGTCCGCGGTTTGGGTTCTCAAAATTTTTTTGTTACATTGTCGGCATGAACAAGGACCGCCACATTCAGGATGTCAAATCCGCCACCCTTCTCAGGTTTAACGAACTTTGGAAACGAAATTTTCGTTTCAACCAGAACGCGCTCAAGAGCAACCCCGGCGTTTCGTCGCTGAAAAACAAATTTAAAAACTACCCCGGAATTGTGGTCGGCGCGGGTCCTTCGCTGGATAAAAATATTCAATTCCTCGTCCAGGCAAAAGACAAAGCCGTCATCATTGCCAGTGACGCCGCCCTCAAACCTCTCATGGCGCACGGCATCGTGCCCTCTTTTGTCGCTTGTCTGGACCCGCAGGATGACATCGCAAAATTTTTTAAGGGTTTGCCCACACGGGCAATGACCTTGATTGCGCCCTCGATCATCCACCCAAGAGTGCTTGACCTGTGGGAAGGTAGTGTGGTGTTTTACAGTAAATTTGCGCCGGACATCCCAACCCTCACTGAAATCCAAAAACAGCTTCCGCACCTTGGGCACCTCACCCCCGGCGGAACCGTGTTGTCGATCGCTTATGATCTGGCTTTTCAAATGGGAACCGATCCGATCCTGTTTGTGGGCCAGGACCTGTCTTATCCAAGAAAAAAAACCCACAGCCGGGAGGGCGAAAACGCCGAAGAAAATCTGGAGACCACATTTATGCGGCAACAGGAAAACATGGTGTTGGAAACCGACATTCACGGCCGCAGTCTGCCGACGCTCAAAGCCATGTCCGTTTCCAAACAATGGTTCGACTGGGCATTCACGACGTGGAAACGGGAAGGGTCGGTCACGATCATCAATTGCAGTGAAGCAGGCATTTTGCGGGACCATTGCGGTCGCATGCTTTTGAGTGAGGCGATTTATAAATTTTGTCGAAAAAAAGTGAACGTCGCCTGGGCCCTGAAAAAAGCCTTGAACCGAAAAAGGTGACCCCGATATCGCCAGAAAAGATTGACGTGCCTGGGTTTCATCGCCAACGATAATGGGACGTTCTTATAATTGAAACTCCATCCCGTCTTCCGCAAAAAATAATTCGCCCGTGTATGTCCGGGCCACAATGTTACGAAATTCGGTCAGGTCGCAGGGGGGATAGAAATGGGTGAGGCAAAGTTTTTTACATTGAGATTTTTGGGCGAGCTGAGCGGCGGGCGTGGGCGATAAATGGCCGTCTATTTTCAATTCGTCCGGCGTCGCGCATTCCAGGATCATCAGGTCGGCGTTTTTTCCAAGTTCGATCATTGCGTCGCAGGTATCCGTGTCGCCTGAAAACGCCGCGACTTTTCCCTGTTCGTCGATGATCCGGTAACCACGGCTGATTGGCAGATGGTTCACTTTCTTCGTGGTGACGGTCAAGCCTTCATACTCACGGGTTTCTTCATCCTGTTCGATGATTTCAACCGCATACGTCTTTGGCGTCACCCAACCGTTATAGGTTTTAAGGAGTCGGTCAAAAAATTTTTTGAATCCGGGTCCGGCGACAATCTCGAGTTTTTTTTCCCGCGGCGCTAAAGGATAACGGCAGGCGAACAGCAGGGGGATGAGATCGTAGATGTGGTCGGGGTGATTGTGAGTGATATAGATACGGTCAATATCCTGATAATTGATTTTTAACCGTAACAGCTGGTGCAGGGTTCCGTAGCCGCAATCGACGAGGGAAATTTTCCCCGCGTTCTGGATGAGAATTCCCGATGAGTTGCGTTCAAGCGAAGGCACCATGGTGCCGGAACCGAGAATGGTGATTTTCATGGGGATTATCGAAGGCGGCTAATAAGAAGCTTTGATGGCTGATAAAACCGTGCTCTCCATATTGGACCATTTGGCGCCGGCCTGTTTGTTGACGGTCACAAAGTCCGCCATCAGAAATACCTGTTCAACGCCTTCGATGGCAAACAGGGCTTTTGCGACCGGACAATCGCCAGACTCGGCGGAATTTTTATAGGTTTTGTAGCCCGACTCAATGGCCGGACAGTTGAGGGTGTATTTCATTGCGTGTTCGTTGGGAGTGGTGGAAACGGTCACTTCGACAGCCATATGATTTTCTCCGTTTAAAATTCTAAATACATTTATTTGAAAAAAGACTGAAACCTGGGTCTAGGCTTCGGCGTTTTTCGGTTGCGGGCGAAAAATTCCGAAAGAGCTGGTGTACCCGTGCAGAAAAGTGGCTTTTCCCACGGGTCCGATCTCGCCGTTACAGAAAAACCCGCCCAGCGGGACTTCGCCCAATTTGTCTTTGAACATGTCGGTGTCGTGGTTGCGCCTGCCGTATAAATATTGTCCGCGTCCCAGACAGGAAAACAGCAGCGCCCCCGCCGCGTCATCGGCTTTACCGCCAGATTGATAGCGCGACAGCAACAGCTCCAGATCTTTTGCGGACATGACTTTATCGCGCAGGTGAAACTGCACCAGCTGGCCTTCTCTTAAGAGCGATCCGATGGCAAGCGCCCCGGATTGATGGTCCACACCCATGAGGTTGCGGATTAAAAAATCTCCGTGACCGGGATCGTCCTTCATGGGGTCCATTTCGATTCCCAGAAACAAAGAGGTCTTCATCAGGTCGCGGTCGTTTTCGCTCAAGGTTTCGTTGATTTCCTGCAAAATTTCCATCGGCGGGGTGTTGTCCAGTTTGAGCAACATGTTCTGCTTGCATTCTGTGATCAGCATGGTTTTTCCAATGGGGCGGCACCCCTGGGCCACGATGGTGTCCATTTCGATGTTGCCGCTGAGAGCCACCCCGATCAGGCCCTGGGAATATATTTTGTCTCCCAGATAAAGCGCGTTGCCGCCGGGGGACTGAGAGCCGCTCGCAAGTCCTCCGACAATCTTACAGCCGGGATACGCGAAGTCCATTCCTGAAAGAAACTCTTCGCCCTGAAACGAAAACGGATCGGCAATTAAAATAAATTGCGGATGATTTTCGGCGGGAACTTTCAGCCAGTCGCGCCAGACACCGGGGCCGGTATCCTGATTGGGCAACGAATTCGTTTCGGTCTGGATGGGTTGAAGGTTCACTCCCGGCAAGTGAGCGGATGTGATGCTGAACGCCGGTTGCTGTTCCACCTCCTGGCCCTGGCCAATGATGCCGCCGCCTGAGCAACCGATCAGCAGTCCGGGGTCGAACCGTTTCTTTATCAGGGAAGAAATTTCGTGATAGCGCTCGGCAAAATCCGGTGAAATAAAAATGACCGTGAGGTCCGGTGCTTTTCCATCCAGTTGCGCGAGGATGCTCTCGGAAGCTTCTTCGATTCCGGATTCAATATTATCCTGGGTTGTTATGGCTGACGCCCACTTCATGGAAAACTCCTAGAAAAGAGATCTCTAATCATTCGTTGATTCATTGCCTGACCACTCGCCGGCCCTTATTTCATGAGGGACTCACGGATGACGCCCTTTTTTTAAGATGCTAATCCTTTGTTGGGGATTCGCATGAAAAAAAATCAATCACCGATTCCGCCGCCCGCGTGCCGTTCTGTATGCAGTCCGGTATTCCGATACCGGTGTAAGCGCTTCCGGTGAGAAACAGTCCGGGGAAGGCCTGCAATTCTTTTTGCACCGATTCGATCAATGCCGCATGTCCGACCCGATACTGTACATTGGATTTTTTGTTGTGGAAGACTTTACAGATTTCGGGTTCCTGATGGATGCCCATGAGATCGGCAAGTTCCTTTTTGACCATCTTTCGGATGGCATCCTCCTCCTGTTCCGCCAGGTCTTCATTCAAGGCGCCGCCGACAAAGCACCGGAGCATGACGAACCCGTCGGGTGTGCGATGGGGGAATTTGGAAGACGTCCACGTGCAGGCCAGAATTTTACGGCCCTCGGTCCGGGGGACGACGAACCCAAACCCGTTCAACGGATGTGAAAACCCTTCCTTGCGGTAAGCCAAGGTGACGGTCGCTGTGGAAACGTATTTGATTTGATTCAATAAATCCGCCACTTTGGGCGCGATGGGTTGCAGAAAACCCGCCGACAATTTTGCCGGCGTGGCGAACATGACGGAGTCCGCATCAATGGTGTCTCCATCTTCCAAAACCACCCTCCATGAAGTAGACGTTCCCTTTGTCACCTCCTGTACTTTGGCGTCGGTGCGAAAAGTCACGTCGGGCGATTTTTCGATCACCGCGTCCACCATTTCTCCCAGGCCGTTTTTGAGCGTCATGAATAATGAAAACGGCTGGTGGTTTTTCCCGGGACCGGGGGGGGCGGGTTTTTGCATGAGTTGCTGGCGTTTTCTGGCCAGCATCCCCAGAATGAGGGAGCGGTATTTTTTTTCTGTCTGCACAAACATCGGGAAGGTGCTGTGAATGCTCATGGTCTCAGGGTCGCTCGCGTAAATCCCGGCGAGCATCGGTTCGGCCATTTTCCTGAGCGCTTCCTCGCCCATCCGCCGACGCACGAAAGAAGCCAGGCTCTCATCGCCATTGCCTCGTTTTTTGGGAATGATCAAGTCCAGCGCCATGCGCGCTTTGCCCTGCAGGCTGAACAGCGGTGTGAATGCAAACGGCAGGAATTTGGTGGGTATCATCAGGCTGAGACCGTCCGGCATGGTCACCAGTTTTTTGCCGGTGTACACATAAGTTTTTGTTTGTTCCTGATTGGTGCCGACCAGCCGGTCGCCCAGGCCGAGTTTTTTGCACATCTCGACCGCCGCCGGTTTCTGGGAGATGAAGGAATCCGGTCCGCGTTCGATGACGAACCCGTCAAACCTTTCGGTGGCGATCTTGCCGCCAAACTGATTCGTCGCCTCAAGAACAACGCAGTCGAGTGATCCGCCGCGATCGATTTCTTCCTGCAGGCGGTGGGCCGCCGCCAGCCCGGCAATACCGCCGCCTATGATGACAATTTTTTTCATGGCGGCATTATGGCAGGTTTGGGAAAAACGTGCAATCGGATCAGGAATTTAGCCGGGACGAACTTTTTTTATTCATAGAGTTCGGCGACATAATCGCCGTAGCCGTTGTACTTCATGGTGGCGAAGATGTCTCCCGTGCCGATCATTTTCTCCCGCCGCTGCGACCAGCGCGGATGCGGGACATCCGGGTCGATGTTGGCCTCGAATCCGTATTCTTTTGGAATGACGGTGTTCCAGAAGGTGCTGGGCCTGTTTTCGGTGAACTCGATTTTAACGATGGACTTGATGCTTTTGAATCCGTATTTCCACGGAGTCACCAGCCGGATGGGAGCGCCGTGCTGGCCGGGCAGGTCGTGTCCGTATATTCCAGTGGCGACGAAAGCCAGTTCGTTCATCGCTTCCGCCATCGTCAGGGCTTCCGTGTAAGGCCAGGGCAGGTCGCTGAAACGTTTTTGCCCCGGTGCGACCGTCGGGTCGTCGAAGCTTGTGAACTTGATGTACTTTGCCTTATTTTCAGGCTGAACTTTTTTGATCAGGTCCGACAAAGGAAAGCCGTTCCAGGGCACGACCATCGCCCAGGTTTCCACGCAACGGTGGCGGTACACGCGTTCCTCCACGTTCTTGAATGATTCAATAAAGTCGTCGATGGCATACACGCCGGGTTTTTCCACCAGCCCGCCGATCTCGATTTCCCAGGGCCTGGGCTTGAAAGCGTCGACGGTTTTCCACACCTCTTCTTTCTCGGCGGAGAACTCATAAAAGTTGTTGTACTTGAAGGCCGCATTTTCTTTTGTCATAGCCCGGCGGATGGTGAAGTCCGGGTTGCGGTTTAAATTTTCCAGGGGTTTCAGGCCCGCGACCCGATTGCTTCCCATCATCCATTCAGTGAGTTTGGTCTCCATGCCCTTGGCAAACGCTGGTGGCGCTAAAAGCCCTCCGGCAATTCCCGCCGTGGCAAAGCCCATCAGTTTCAGAAAATGGCGGCGATTGTTGAAGACATTTTCAGGCGTGATTTCTTTTTCTGGTCGTTGCCAGGTTTTTGGGAGGATCAGATGGCTCATTGCATTTAACCTTTCAGGGGCCAGCCCCTGGAATGAGAAAAAATGGCTTTACGATATTTCAAGGCAGGAATTTGTTATAATTCCGGCATGAATATTTTATGGCGATTTTGGGTCGTCACCTGCCTTATTTTATTATATCACTCCGTTGAGGCGGGTGCGCAAGAGGCATTTGAAAGGGCGTTCAAACCTTCCCAGATGATCAGCTTTGAGCTGTCGAAGAAAGAGTTGAAAAAAATCTATTGGCAGAACGGGCAAAATAAGACGCTTCATTGCGGATGCCTGTTTGACAGGATTCAACAGCTGGCTCCGCAGGTGTGCGCTCATGGTACGAAAGGCCAAACCCCGGTCACGGAGCGAAAAATTTTAGACTGGGTCCATGCCGTCCCGGTCACGACTTTCGCCAAACCTCTGAAATGCTGGGACGAAGCCCTGTGCCAGGGGGGGCGGCTTGAGGGAGAAAACGGGTCTCGCTGTTGCAATGTGCTTTCACAAAAGTTCAAGAAAAGGGAGGCGGACATGCACAATCTTTTCCCCGCCATCGCTCCAGATGATAAGGAAGAAATAGAACCCTCCCTCCTGTTTGGCGGGGTGGAGGAATACAAATACTGCAGTGAGCCGAACAAGCCGGTATTGAACCCAAGGCCCGGTGCGCTGGGGGACATCGCCCGCGCTTATTTTTATATGTCCCGTCTGTATAAGTTCGCGATCGCCCAGGACCTGGAAGACCGGTTGAGGAATTGGCATCTTGAAGACCCGCCGGACGCATGGGAAGAGGAGAGAAACACTCTCATCGAAATCGTTCAGGGCAATCGCAATCCCTTCATTGACCATCCCGAGTTTGTGGAGCGGGTGCGGGACTTTTAAAACCCCTTAATATATTTCGCCGGAAATTTAAGCGCAAAGCAGGGCTAATTGCGCCTTTCGTAGACCGATGGCGGCAGGAGGGTGTTTTCATCGACCACGGCCTCGTTGAGTTGGGATGGGGACATGCCGATGGCTCCGCTCAAGTCGGCCCCGCGTAAATACGTTCCGCTCAGGTTAGCGCCTGCAATGTTGGCTCCTGTAAGATCAGCCCACATCAGGTCGGTCTCCTCCAGATTGGCATTTTGCAATTGAGCTTCGCTGAGATTGGCGTCCTGTAAATTGGCCCCGCGAAGGTCTGTCTGCTTGAGGTTGGCCTGCTTAAGGTCGGCTCCTTGCAGATTTGCTTCCACGAGGGTCGCGCCTTCAAAGTCGACCCTTTGCAGATTCGCATCTTCCAGTTCAGCTTTTTGCCCTTCATTACCCAGGGTGCGGAACCATCGGCGGTGGTTGGACAGTATTTGTTTCAGGTCTTCCATCTCAACGCTCAAGTTTTTGAACCAACCCTTTGAACCAACCCGTAGTCTAGCGGTTCCTTGACGCGAAGAAAACAAGAATGGGGAATCCTCCAAGAATTCCCCATTCTCATCTGGCCTTCCGGGCTTTCGTCCCTGACAAGAACATTTCTAAAGCCGCGATTCATTCAGTAACGATTGTTAGGCGATGAGTGTCGGCCGTGTCCCTTGTTGTGGCCATTGTCATGGCGCAAATGATGGTTGCGGTGATTGCTGTATCCTGAATACCCGCCTCCCCGGTAGTAATTGTTGTAACCGCGGTAAGGTCTTTGGTAGAAATTGCGATAGGGTTTATAGTAAGGACGGTAATGATTGAACCGGAATCCCCGGTTATGCCCGAATCGATGACTGCGAAAATGCCGATTATACCGGTGTCCTTTATAATAATGCCGGTGGCCTCCGCCGTAGCGCCTGGTGACTAAAGTTGCGGTCACGCCATCTCCCCCCTGAAACCCATTCAGATAAAGACCCGTTGAAGTTGGTGTGGCTACCCGGCTGTTGGACAGGGCAAATGCATCGGTGTTGACTGCAAACACCCCTAAAACCGCCGATAAAATAAAGAATGTCTTTTTCATAGCGAGACCTCCTCGTTGCATTATTGGTTTCCAGGCGCAATTTCACTTTACTTTTTGACGCCTGGATTTTATAATAATAAGTGCATATATTTTTGATGTCAATAATATAATTAAAATTTTTTCTAATGTTTCGCAATCACCTGAAACCGGGTTGGAAAGGTCTGTATTCAAAGAGAAGCCATTGATAATAAATAAGAATACACCTAAGATTGACTTCAATAATAAATCTAATATTTATTGTAACGAGGTGCTGAATCTGTTAGATTTAGCCGATTTTATTTTCGAGGAAGAATGGTATGAAACTCAAGTATACGGTTGGCCAGCGAAAAGAATACCTGAACATGATCGACCATGTGGGTCGGAACTGGCTCGACGTGTTCCTGGGCGACCCGGAATTTTATTCCGCCGCCTACTGGGATTTATTGACCCGAATATGGAAATGCGACCGACCGGTTAGAAAAACCGATGCGTTGAAATTCATGATCGGTATCAAAAGCGCGCAAACGGCGGGTAAATATCTTGAGAGCGCCATTGAGCATGGATTTATCCTGGAAGGGGAAAACCCGAAAGACGCACGCTCCAAGTTGGTGTCCCTGTCAGAGGATATGCGCGCGAGGCTGGATGTGTTTTTTGATCTGGCGGTCGGAGAAGTGAAAGCGGCGCATCAAAAAATGGAGGTATCTGATTTTCCCGTGGAAGCGTCCTGATCCCTCCTCTTTAGGCTCGCATCTTTAGGTTGTCTTCTGGTTCTGTGCAAATAAAGCACCTGTCCTGGTTTTTAAAAACAAATCCAGCGGTATCTCTTCCTGTTTCAAAAACCCCTGGGCTAAAAGATCGCCTTCAGAAACCATTTCCAGCACCGCGCACACGGAGGCCGATGTGGTCCACGAAATAGCTTTCCATACTCCTCCCGCAATTTCTTTGGGGAAATAACTGCGCACCCATTCTTCGCGGCGCAGGTGGCCCTCCTTCAGACCCTCGACGGCGGCATGGACGTACACCACATCGTCGTTCACCGGAGGTTTGGCGTTCACCAGAATTTCACCCGCCAAATCGCGCCTTTCTTTCATAAAAAGTTCGTTGAAGAAAAATCGCATTAACTGGCAATGTCCGGGATAGCGGATGGTTTTGTAATTGAGATGCCGGACTCTGTTATCGAAGGTCTCGCACATGGTGCCCAACCCGCCCGATGTGGCAAAGGCCTCCAATTGAACTCCGTCAATGACGATGGTCTCCAGGCCCTCCATCGACGGAATTTTTGCTCGTTTCCCCTCCTTGATAACTTCGCAGTCATTTAAGTATTCGTTGACCACCCCCTGAGCGGACCAGTTGAAGGCGTAGCCCAGCATGCCGCGAGGGTGTTGAGGCAAGGCCCCGACACGCAATTCAATACTGCGCAGAGTCTCAAAGGATTTTGTCAAATCCGCGCCAACGATTCCCACAAAACCCGGCGCTAAACCACACTGCGGTGCCATGACGCCTTTAGCGGTCTTGGCAAGTTTTCTGATTTCTCTGGTGGTTGAAACATCTTCTGTCAGGTCAAAATAGTGGCATCCCGCCCGGTGAGCGGATCTGGCCACTGAAAGATTCAAATGCCAAGGAAGGCAGGTCACCACCGCCTGATGGTTTTCCAGATGCCTTTCGACAACCTCTTTGTCCTCCACATTGCCAACAATGGAATCAAAGGGAAGGTCAGAGTGAGCTTCGCGGTCCAACCCGGTCACCTGGTATCCCTGATCGTTTAGAAGATGAGCTACGAGCGCGCCGACTTTCCCCAGACCGATCACCAGAACCGAATGGATCTTTTTCTGCATGGGGTCCCTTTCAAAAAAGTGAGTGTTTCTTTTGGGCCTCTCGGATAATAGTAGCCCTAATATTTTCCCGTGACAATAGCCTTAAAAGAGGATCGTCTCGCTTCAGATTATTCTTTCGGCATCTAAATTTTATTGCCCGTTTAGGCCTTATAATAATTCGGTTTTATCGGGAAAAATTGAGGCATATCGCCTTGCCGTATTTTATTCCAATAAGGAACATCAGAGCGCCCATTAGGGCAATTATTTGATCTTAAAGGGGTTGAAAAATGTCTGAAATCATATCGGTGTCGGGATAGCCTGTTTTGGCATTAAATGTGACATAGAGCACATCTTGTTCGTTGACAATGCCCGAAAAAATACAGATGATGACTCAGTTCACCAGAAAAAATTAATGTTGTCCAGATCACAAAATTTTGTGACCCAGCGCCTTCTCTTATGGTTTGGGGATTTCATAGGCTGATAGTTATACAAGTTATTGCGGCGTGCCCCTGAAAAGGAATAAAACGCCAGCGCTATTTCATTTCAGGTTCACCTGTTTTTAGAGGGAGTATCGTGGTCCGTTTAAAAATCCCGCAGTTGCCGCAAGTACATTCCAGTTTAATTGAGAAACCTTTTACCCGCCCGGAAGTACGGGGAAAGTTTCTTTTCATCGACGATCAAAAATTCTGGATTCGCGGTGTGACTTATGGAACATTTTGTCCGCTGGAAGACGGAGCCCAGTTTCCTCCGCCAGAAATGGTCGAGCGGGATTTTGCGGAAATTTCCGCGAATGGAATGAATACGGTTCGCGTTTATACCGTTCCTCCTATCTGGTTGCTGGATCTTGCCGAAAAGTTTCGCTTGCGGCTCATGGTCGGTTTGCCCTGGGAACAGCACATTGCGTTTCTCGATGATAAAAAAAGAGTCCGGGATATTGAGGAAAGATTCCGGCAGTCGGTTAAAGATTGCGCTCAGCATCCCGCCATTTTTTGTTACGCCATCGGCAATGAAATTCCGGTATCCATTGTCCGCTGGCACGGAAAACACAGGATCGAAAAATTTCTTGAGCGTCTGGTTAAAATCGGCAAAGAAGAAGACCCGCAAGGTTTGTTTACCTATGTAAATTTTCCCACCACGGAATACCTGCAGTTGCCGATTCTGGATATCGTTTGTTTTATTGTGTATCTGGAGTCTAAAGAAAATCTAAAGAAATATCTCGCTCGCCTGCAGAATATCGCGGATGAACGGCCGCTGGTGATGGGGGAAATCGGTTTGGACAGCCAGTCGCACGGAGTGGACGCTCAGGCCGATGGTCTGGACTGGCAGGTCAGAACGACTTATGAATCCGGTTGCGCAGGCGCGTTTGTTTTTGCCTGGACCGATGAATGGCATCGGGGGGGCAACTCAATCGAAGATTGGGATTTTGGTCTGACCACTCGCGACCGCTCGCCAAAGCCCGCTTTGATAAAAGTGCGCCGGGCTTTCGGGGAAATCACTTTTCAGCCGAACCTGAAATGGCCGCGTTTTTCGGTGGTGGTTTGCAGTTTGAACGGCGCGAATACCATTCGCGACACTCTGGAAGGATTGCAACAACTGGATTATCCCGATTACGAGGTCATCGTTGTCAATGATGGCTCTACCGATGCCACTCCCGAGATCGCGGAAAAATTTGATTGCCATTTAATCAGCACAGAAAACCGGGGCCTGAGCAATGCCCGCAATACGGGAATCGAAGCCGCGACGGGAGAAATCGTCGCTTTCATCGACGACGACGCCTACCCCGATTCGCACTGGCTCAAATATCTCGCTCACATTTTCATGACCACGGACTACGTTGGCGTGGGCGGACCCAATATTTCCCCGCCAGGCGACGGCCTGGTTGCCGATTGCGTGGCCAACGCGCCGGGGGGGCCGACTCATGTTTTGATTTCGGACCAGGAGGCTGAGCATATACCGGGGTGTAACAAGTCATTCCGCAGGGAAGCGCTTCTGGCCATCGGCGGGTTTGACCCGCGTTACCGGGCGGCGGGCGATGACGTGGATGTCTGCTGGCGGATGCAGGAAAGGGGTTGGACCATTGGGTTCACAGCGTCTGCGGTTGTCTGGCATCACAGTAGAAATTCGTTGAAGACTTATTGGAAACAGCAGCTGGGTTATGGAAAAGCGGAGGCCCTGCTGGAACAAAAGTGGCCGGAAAAGTATAATTCTGCGGGCCATTTGCAATGGAAGGGCCGGATTTACAGCAAACGGCTGACGCAACCGGTGACCCTTGGAAAGAGCCGGATTTACCAGGGAGTTTGGGGGACGGCGCTGTTTCAATCTCTGTACGAACGGGTTCCGGGAACGCTTTTATCTTTACCGCTGATGCCGGAATGGTATTTCATGATCGCTTTTCTGGCATTGTTTTCTTTCATCGGCATCTGGTGGCCGCCGTTGCAATGGGCGTTTCCTTTATTCGGAGTGGCTGTGGTTCTGCCGGTGATTCAGGCAGTGCGCAGCGCAAGAAGGGCGTCTTTTCCAACCCCACCCAAGTCCGCCTGGGAAACTTTAAAAAAACAAACGATCACCGCGTATCTGCATTTGATCCAACCGCTGGCCCGCTTGACGGGCAGGTTCCGCCACGGTCTCACTCCCTGGCGAAATCGCGGACTCTCCCAGTTTGTTTTTCCCTGGAGCCGGATCGTGACTCTGTGGAGTGAAACCTGGAAAGCTCCTGAAAGCAGGCTGGGTGCTCTGGAAAATTATTTGAAAAAACAAAGCACTCCGGTTTTTCGAGGCAACGACTACAACGATTGGGACCTTGAAATCCGCGGCGGTTTGTGTGGATCGGTGCGCACATTGATGGCCATAGAAGAGCATGGCGATGGCAAACAATTGATCCGATTCCGCGCCTGGCCAAAATGTTGCCCGGTGGTTGTGACCATCGCATGCTTGTTTGCCGGGTTGACGGGTTGGGCCGCCTGGGATCAGGCCTGGTTGGCTTTTGGTCTCCTGGGGACAATCACGGTCACCTTGATCGGTCGTCTGGTTTCAGAATGCGCGTTTGCGACCTCGTCCTTGCTTTCAGCTCTTGAGCAGGATTGAAAAGGGGGAACGTTTGATAGCCCCTGAAAAAAATTACTCCGGGTTCTCTGTATTCCGTCGAGTTCTCAAGGAAGCGCGTTCTTACTGGCCGCATCTGGGCGGAATTTTTCTGCTCGGCCTGCTCGCGGCTCCCCTCGCGCTTCTTCTTCCAGTGCCTTTAAAAATTGCTGTGGACAGCGTGATCGGCAAGGAACCCCTTCCCGGCGTCATTCAATTTTTCCTGCCCGAATCGATCTCCCAATCACCCGCGAGCTTTTTAATTCTGGCGGTGGTCCTGCAAATTCTGGTGGTGCTTTTTATACATTTGAATACGGCGGCGACGTATGTGTTTCAAACTCACACCGGCGAGCGCATGACCCTGCACTTTCGCGAACGGTTGTTCCGCCATTTGCAACGGCTTTCCTTTATGTTTCATGACAAGCGCGGTACGGCGGACTCTATTTATCGCATTCAATACGATGCACCGTCCATTCAGTACATCACCATTTTTGGTGTGATTCCCATTCTCGCATCTCTTGCGATGCTATCGGCGATGATTTATGTGACCGCGATGATCGATCGTCAACTGGCTTTCATCGCGCTTGGCGTTTGTCCCCTGCTTTTTATCATGTGTCGGGCTTACAGCTTACGGATGCGGGCCAAATACATTGATATGAAAGAAATGGAAAGCGGCGTCATGCACATTGTTCAGGAGGTCATGACGAGTGTTCGCGTGGTGAAGGCTTTTGGCCGTGAAGAAAACGAACGCCAGCGTTTCGTCAAGCACTCCCATAAAACCGTTCGCGCCCGAGTCAAGCTGTCTTTTGCGGAAGGTTTGTTTGGGCTTCTGGTCAACCTTGGGATCGCTGTTGGAACCGCTGCTGTCCTTTATGTGGGGGTGGGAAATGTGCGGTCGGGAAATTTGTCGGTGGGGGAGCTTCTCATGGTGCTTGCCTATTTGGCCCAATTGTATGTGCCTCTGGAGTCGATCAGCGCACAGGTCGCGAAACTTCAGAATTCACTTGCCAGCGCCCAGCGGGCTTTTGAGCTGGTGGATGAAATCCCGGATGTGACCGATAAGCCCGATGCTATTAAGCTCAAACGGGCTAATGGTGAGATTGAAATCCGTAAGGTCTCGTTTGGATATAACAGGGAAGATCGGGTGCTTGAGGAATTGTCTTTTATCGCGAAGCCTGGGACCCGGGTCGGAATTTTTGGCAAAACGGGTGCTGGAAAAACCACCCTGGTGAGTTTGTTGACAAGATTCTACGACCCCGACGCCGGTCAGATTTTGCTCGATGGCGTGGATCTTCGCAATTACAAAATCGCGGACCTTCGCAATCAGTTTTCTATTGTCCTGCAGGAACCTGTATTATTTTCAACGAGTATCGAAGAAAACATTGCCTATGGTCGGCCGGGGGCGAGCAAAAAAGAAATTGAGGAAGCGGCAAAAGCGGCCAACGCCCATGATTTCATCACCGCGCTTCCTGATGGTTATGACACTCGGGTGGGCGAGCGCGGCATGCGTTTGTCAGGGGGCGAGCGTCAGCGCATTGCTTTAGCGCGGGCTTTTCTGAAGGACGCACCCATCCTGATCCTGGACGAACCCACAAGCTCCGTGGACATCCACACGGAGGCTGGTATCATGCAGGCGGTTGAAAGTCTCATGCAGGGCCGCACGACTTTTTTAATCGCCCACCGCTTGAGCACTCTGGAAAACTGCGATGTTTTGCTTGAAATCGAAAAGGGTCGCCAGGTCAACCAGGGAATAGTTTCAACGGAAAACTTCCAAAATAAAAAGAGTTCTTCGGAAGGGATTCGGCAAGCTCAGTCCTGATATGAAGAAAGGGAAAATGGATATCATGGGAGTCCAGCTGTTTGATTTACCTTCTAAAGAAATCCTGATCTCCAAATTGACGGATATTCTAAGTAAAAACGGGATCACAAAATCGCCTGTGACCGTGATTGATCGCCAGCAAAATATTTACGCCAGTACGTTTCCGAGCGAGATGGTTATTTGCCAATTGGCAGATGGAAAAAAACTTCAACTTTTTTGCAAATACGGGAGTCTTCAGAAGGACTCTTTCGATCACAAAGGCAATGTGGCCTATGAGGCTTCGGTTTATAGTCATGTGCTGGAACCCCTGCAAATTTCCACACCCAGGTATTATGGGAGCGCTCAGGGTGAAACGAACGACTCCACCTGGCTGGTCATAGAGTTTTTACCGGGAGCCGACCGTTTGGAGCATGCTGAAGACCCAATGGTTGTTGTCGAGGCGGCCCGCTGGATTGGCCGGTTTCATTCTTTAAATGAATCCAGGACCATCGCGATTCCGGATTTTAAATATTATCAGAAGGAGTATTTCAGCGGTTGGATTCAGCGAACCCTTCAACTCGCAGGCGACCTGCACGGCAAATACCCCTGGCTTTCGCATCTTTGCCGGAATAGTGAGGAAATGTTTGCCGAGCCTTTGGCCGCAGTATTGACGGTGATCCACGGTGAATATTATCCGAATAATATTTTGTTTCAAAAAGAGGAAATTTATCCCGTTGACTGGGAATCGTCGGCGATCTCGTTTGGGGAAATTGATCTTGCCACATTGACCGATGGATGGGGAGCCTCCGAAGACTGGACAGCGGAGACTTTTCGACAATGTGTGCTGGAATATCAACATTCAAGGTGGCCGGAGGGGACGCCCGCTGATTTCGATCGGACCTTTCTTCTTGCCCGCTTGTATATTCAATTCCGCTGGTTGGGGGATAAGAAGGAGTGGACCCGGAAGGAAAGCCAGATCGACTGGCGGTTTCAGGAATTACGTTCGATAGGCGAACAACTGGGAATCCTGTAGCGCCCGTCCGTGGCACGGGCCAACTGCCTGGGAAAATGGTTTGATTTTAATCGAGTGCCTGATGGGTTGAACAAACAATGAACCACGCGCTTTTTTTTGAGGGCGCCTTTAAGTAAGTGTCATGCAGAAAATAAAAAATACTTCACCGCCGCGTTCACTTTTTTGGCCTACGATTTGCCTGGCCATTGCTCTGGTCGTCATCAAAGCGACGTACGTGAAGCTTTCGAAATCCTGGAATATCTGGGATTGGGACGTGTCATGGAATATATATTTTGACTGGATCTATCTCACCTGGGCGGCTTGCGTTTCCCAGTCGGATTTACTTTTTGTTCTGGGGGCGGGGTTGATCGGTGAACTGGCTCTTCGTCTGACGTCTTCTAATCGACCGATTTCCCGATCCATCTATTTTGGTTTTATTTTTTTTGCAGTCGTGTGCGTCATCTATGCGGTCATCGGCAGGCAATTCTTTGCCTATTTTGGCGCGCAGCTCACGTCCAACCTGTTTTCTTTAGGGACAGGCGATGTGTCAAAACTTCAGTCCTCTATCCTTCCCTATGCGACTCCCTGGGCCTTGACCGCTTTGATTGGAACGCCTGTTCTGTATTTGTTGAGCATCTGGGGCCTCAACCGTGTTTTCGGCTATGGGTCAAGGCGTTATTACGTTATGTGTGCAACGGGCCTCACAGGAGTGGGTGTCTGGTTTTTTCTGGGATTTCAATTGAACGACAGCAAGTGGTTTGCCCATCAGGATCGGCACATCGTTGAAAGCCCGCATTGGACCTTTATCAGTTCCGCCCTGCCGGAATTGATGGGAACAAAACCCCACCTGTTGTCAGTCGAATTTCCGCCTGCGGACATGCTGGATTTCAAGGGTCCGGGGTTGATCGTTAAAGCCTCGACTTTTTCAGACCCCCTGATGCAAAAGTTAAGGATGCGTCCCATCAAGAACGTTATTTTACTGGTGCTCGAATCGGTGGGTTCGCATTACCTGACCGTCTATGATAAAGACTCCCCGGTCACTCCGCGTCTCGCGGCTGAGGCGAAAAACGCCGTTGTTTTTGATAGCTACTACACCCCCGTCGGTTGGACGGCGTTCGCGTTGACTTCGATTCTGCATGCGACCCCACCTCCGCTCAAACGATACAGTAAGGAAAATTTTCGCCTCAAGAATATTTCCACACCCTCAATCGCCTCGGTATTAAAAGACCGGGGGTATCACACGGTTTTTCTGGCATCGGGCGATCCGCAGTGGGCCAACAAGGGGGTTTTCGACAACGGTGATTTTCAGCAGGTTCGTACCGAGCTGGATCTGGCTCCCCAAAAACGGAATTCATCCTGGGGCGTCAGGGACAAGTACCTGTTCGATGAAATCCGGCGCTTCCTTAAGGATAACGAGGAGGAGGACAAACCCTTTTTCATGGTCGCCTGGACCGATCAGACACATCATCCCTATTCCCTGGGCAGTGCAGAGGAGAACAAGGGCAAGACGGGTCTTGAGCGCTATCAGTCTATCTTGAATGAAGTCGATGGATACATCGGGGAACTTCTGGCCTATCTTAGAGAAGAGAAAGACGATACGCTGGTGGTCATTACAGGAGATCATGGAGAAGCCTTCCGCGAGATTCACAAAAATACCGGGCATGGTTTTTCTGTTTACGATGAGGAAGTGAAAGTCCCTCTGATCTTATGGAATCCTAAACTCATTCCTGAGGGATATCGGGTTTCGACGGTGGGGTCGCATGTGGATCTGGCCCCGACCGTGCTGGACTTATTGGGTCAGCCCGCCCCTGTCGAGTGGCAGGGAAGCAGTCTTTTCGCGCCTGAACATCCGCCGAGAGCGTATTTCTTCGCCGCCGCCCGTGGGCAATATTTGCTGGGCGTCCGTGAGGACAGATGGAAATACATCGTCGATGCCCGTCACGAAGAAGAGGAGTTGTACGATTTGGAAATAGACCCCACCGAGCAGGTGAATGTCTCAGCCGATCATCCCGAACGCGCCCTGCGTTTACGCCAACGTCTGGCGGCGATGGTCAAAGCCAACGAAGATAAGTATGCGGGGATGTCAATGCGGTGAAGGGGGACCGCTGGAAAGCGATCTTAAGACAATGCCCTTGAAAATATTTTCAAGGGCATTTTTTATTTCAGCGATTTTTTTCCACTTTTTGCTGAACGGGTTTTATGACCGTGGGTTCGTCGGTCGAGTCACGCGTCGCCCCATCTTCAATTTCCGTAAGCAGGACATTCTCCGCTCGTTTGAAAGCGGCGGGGTCATCGACATCGATCCAGAACCGTCCGCCGATATCGACCGTTCGGGCTTGATTTTTTTCGGCCAGAATTTGAATCGCGCCGGATAAAGTGGTGTTTCCATGTTCCCGTGAGCTTTGCTCCAGGGCTTTAAAAATGACGGGCCGGCAAAAGAAGATTCCGGTATCGAACGCATCGAAATTTTTAAGTCCCTTGCCGATTTTCCGAATATTGCCGGCGTCGGTCGTGACGCGCGTGACATCCTTCAGGTCGACGAGCGGGCTGGATTTATTTTGATCGACGGCAAGAACAATTTCTTCATTTGCCAGGGGATAAGCCATCAGTTGCCGCGCGATGGCGGGGTCGAACAAATGATCCGCCATTAATAACAAAAACGGTTCCTGAAAATATTGTCGGCCTTTGAGAACGGACAGTCCGTTTTCTTTTTCCCAGTCCTCATTGTCAATGGGAGTGATGGGGACTCCAAGGCGGGTGGAAAGGTTTTGCAAAAAAGATTTTAACGGAGCGCCCTGATAACCGGTGACGACAAAAAACTCATTGGCTCCCGCCTCCAGCGCGTTCAGTATGACGCGCTCGATCAAAGGAACGCCGAAAATTGGTGTGAGAGGTTTGCTGTCTCCCTGAGACCTTAAGCGCAAGCCTTTGCCTGCGGCAATGATCAGGCACTTTTTAGTTTTCTTCCGGGAATCTCCATTGATGAATTCCTCTGTCATGTAATGGGCTTCTTCGTCCACAAACTGATGCATGGGATGTTTGCAGAAGTAAGCCGAAGGCCCGTGCAGAACCCCCCCTTCGCCACGGTCGAGCGCCAGTTTAGCGCACCTTATGGTGTCGATGGCGACGCCGGCGGAATTGGGTGAGTCTTCCACTGAAAGACGCATTTCCATGTTGATCGGGACGTCTCCAAATATCCGTCCTTCCATGCGAATGAAACAAACCTTGTTGTCATTCTGCCAGGGCACATAGTCGCTTGGGCCAACGTGGATGTCGTTTGAATCCAACCGTTTTTTTGCCGCCGACTGCACCGCTTCGGTTTTGGATGTTTTCTTGGAAGCCAGCCGGTCGCGGTTCAGCATGTTGAGAAAATCCGTGTTGCCGCCGGTATTGAGCTGATAAGTCCGGTCCAGTTTGACGCCGCGTTTTTTGAACAGGTCGGTCAGGACACGGTGCGTGATGGTTGCGCCGAACTGGGATTTGATGTCGTCACCGATGATGGGGATATTTTTTTCAGCAAACCGCCTGGCCCATTCAGGGTTGCTGGCAATGAAAACGGGGATGTTGTTGATAAAGGCGACTCCGGCTTCCAGGGCGCATTCCGCATAAAATTTTGTGGCCTCTTCCGAGCCGACGGGCAGGTAATTCACCAGGATTTCCGCTCCCGTGTCTTTTAAAATCTTCACCACATCTTCCTGGGTGGGCTGTTTTTCGGTTGCGGGCAGGAAGGTCTTTTTGTCGTCATAATCCGCCATGTGCTCTGAAACACCGTCCAGGAGTTTGCCCATCCGCACCTTCACACCGGCAGGCGGAATATCCGGTTGAAAAACGGTGGTGCAATTGGGATTGGAAAAAATCGCTTCATGGACATCCTGTCCGACTTTTCTTTTGTCGATGTCGAATCCGGCCACGACCTCTATGTGATCCGGTCGAAAGCCCCCGATTTCGCCATGCATCAATCCGATGGCGTCCTCAAGATTTTTTCCTTTATAGAAGTGAATTCCCTGTATTAAAGAGCTGGCACAATTACCGATTCCGATGATGGCGATTCGAATTTTTTTCACGTGCTTATGATCCCTGAATGTTATGAGGTTAAAAATATCCCCTGATGGAGGATTGATCTAAAGTTATACGATAGTTTGGTCTATTCAATAATTTGTCGTAAAATCCTTTGACGCATTACACAATGGTAAACAAAAATGCGGTAAAATCAATGGTTTCTGTGAATTTTCCTGGGTTGGGCGATGTCCGTCAGAAATGACGATAAAACGGACCCGGCTTGCTGTTTCCCGTAATCCCTGGGAGGACGGATTTTCTTAAAGGGACCAGTTATCAACGGGGTTTTGCCCTTGATTAAATTTTTCGGCTTGATATCCTTTGTCCCTGATTTCAATTTGGATTATATATGAAATGCTGAAAAATTCCGAATATTTTCCAACAGCCACTGAAAATAAAGGTCATTCAGCGGTGTTATTTCTGCCCCCGCCTGCGGGGAACGGCCGTTTTGTGGATTGGCACTGGCGGACCATTGCCGGGATTCCATTTTTGCTGAGAAATATCCTGAATATTCAACGGGGCGGGGTCGAGCGCCTGGTTTTGATGACGGGCAAGAACCCGAAAGCCGCCGAAGAATTGGGCCGTCGGCTCCTTCAGGACCCCAGAGTGACGCTGAAACTGGACTGGTCCCGGGATTCCAGGCCATTGGCTGAAATTGCGCATGGAAGCGGCGAGCTGTTGCTACTGGATGGATCTTTGATCCACGATAAAAATAAAATTAAATCAGCCGTTCATTCCGGCTCCGGTCCCGAAGGAGATGAGAGTCTCCCGTCCTTTTGGCTCGATCGGGGTTCCACGGCCTCTTTGCTGGAACAAGTGGACAGCTCAAATTTTTCCGGTTTGGAGCGGGCAAGAGAACGGTTGATTCAATCTGAGCCAGAAACACCCGCCAGTGAAAAACAATTGCTGGTTTATTTCCCGCAAAACGATCATTTTAAAATTTCCAGCGAACAGGATTTTAAGACCGCGAGCGAAAATATCCTGGCAAAATCCGGCGGGTTGGCCAATGACAGTTTCGTCACCCGCGTCCTGTCGCGTCCTGTCTCCAAACTATTGACCCGACAGCTGTTAAACACCCGGTTCACCCCGAACCAGATCACGTTGCTGAGTTTCATTCTGGGTCTTGGGTCGGCGCTGTGTTTTTCGCGAGGGGGTTACGCCATGGGCGTTGGCGGCGCGGGGTTGTTATTGCTGTCGATCTGGGTGGATGGCGTGGATGGAGAAATCGCCCGCATCAAGTTCATGGAATCGCCCTTTGGGGCCAAGCTGGATATCCTTTGCGACAATGTCGTGCATGTCGCCGTATTTTTTTCGATCGGGTTGGGGTTGTACCAGACGCACGGTGAAACGAGTTTTTTACTCCTGGGCGGCCTGGCCGCGTCCGGCAGTTTGCTGGCCTTTTTTCTCATGAGTGATGGCATCATTGCAGGCAAGTCCACCACCGGTTCCGGCAAAAATACGGACCGGAAAAAAAACGGTTTGATTGATAAACTGGCCAACCGCGACTTCACTCACTTCCTGTTTGCGCTGGCCCTGCTGGATCAGTTGTCGATTTTTATCTGGCTCACCGCCGTCGGGGTCAATGTGATGGCTCTCTACCTTTTACTCTCCAGCAGGTTTGGGAAAAACCCCGCGTGACGCAGGCCGCTCACCCGTCCCAAAGGGCGCGCCCTTTGCTTCGTGCTTTGGTTTGTTTCGTCAGCGAGTTTAAGATGGCAGGTGCGCTTGCATTTCCGCCACCAGGGATTGATGGCTCTGGGTCAGGGTTTCAAGGTCGGTGAGGCCGGATTCCACAGGCGGCATTTTACTTTTTATTGTTAAAATTCGTTGCACGGACCGGTCAATGACTTCGCCTGGGATGCGCCCGGACTCAACATCTTCTAACATCTGCAGGAGAAAGGCGGTTACTTTTTTAGTGTCGTGGCAAATCAGGAACAAGTCGATGCCCGCCTCGGTTCCAAGCCTGGCATAAGATTCAAAAGGAAGGTGATCCTCCACCGCTTTCATTTCCAGGTCGTCGGAAATGATCAGGCCGTTGAACCCCAGTTTTTCCCTCAGCAGTTGCTGCAGGATGGGGACGGAAAAAGTCGCGGGTAATTTTTCGTCCCAGGCTTTGTAAATAACGTGGGCGGTCATGATAATGTCCAGCCCGTTTTGAATCGCCGCCTTGAAAGGCTGAAGCTCGACCTTCTCCAGCGTTTGGCCGTCGCGGTCCACGGTTGGCAAGGTGAGGTGAGAATCCTGCGCCGTGTCGCCGTGTCCTGGAAAATGTTTGCCAACCGCCAGCACTCCCGCCTCCTTAAACCCCTGCATAAAAGCGACTCCTAGTTTTGACGCCCATTCAGGCTCGTCGCTGAAGGCCCGTTTCCCGATGATGGGGTTGTCCGGGTTGGTGTTGATGTCGAGAACCGGGGCGTAGTCCACATTGATTCCGACGGCGCGCATTTCCCGGCCAAGGGCCAGGCCAAAACGCCGGGCCAGGGATTCTGAACGGGCGATTCCCAGACAACAGGGGTCGGGAAACAGGGTGAACGGCGGTTTTAACCGGGAGACGCGGCCTCCCTCCTGATCGACGGAAATGAACAGGGGCGTGTGCGGCGGCGTGGCGAGCGCCAGTTTTTGCAAGTCCAGGATCAATCGGGTGAGTTGCTTTGGGTTTTCAAAGTTGCGCTCGAACAGGATCAAACCGCCTACGTGGTGGTTGACGATGAGGTCTTCCACTTCCGGGTTGAGACCGGTTCCGGGAAACCCGGTCACCATCATCTGGCCGATCTTTTCTTTTAATGAAGACGATAGTTTCAACAGTCCTGTGCTCCTTAGGGATAGGGATGATTGTTTTCAGGGTTTATTTAAGCAGGCTGGGTCGTTTTTGCTGGCGGTCCAGGAATCGACCCGCTTTAATAATGCTGGGTGCAAGGGTTCTTAAAGTGAGGCGACTCACCTGTCTGGCGGGTGTTGCCCGGCATCAATTGCTTATGTTAACATAAATTTACAGTCCGCTTAAGTGGGAAAGAAAAGCTCGTCACGCTCACGGGCCCCTCGAACAATCGGGGCAACCCATCGGTTTATGTCCGTGTTTACCAGTGGTTCCATAGCTCTTAAAGAAAGAGGTCCGCACTAATATATGTTGCGACGCGTTGTCATTACCGGTCTGGGTGCTGTCAGCCCCAACGGAATTGGAGTCAAAAAATTCTGGGAAAACACCTGTGCCGGGGTCAGCGGTGTGGGCCGAATCACAAGTTTTGACCCAGAGGGATTATCCTGTCAGGTGGCCGGTGAAATCAAAGGACTGGACCCTTCTCGTTATTTTTCCAAAGCCGACCTCAAAAAACTACCGCGCGCCGTTCCCGTAGCGGTGGCCGCCGCGATTGAGGCGATGGAGGCCGCGGGCATCGACCTTGGCTCTTTCACTGAAGAGGATTTTGAAAGTATGGGAGTGCTGGTCGGAAGCGGGGGCGCGGGTTTTGACTTTTCAGAAAAACAGTTTGAGCTTTATTTTTCCGGTCAGAAACATAAAATCAGTCCTTACGCGATATCCAATTCGTTAGTGGGAATGCTCTCGAGTGAGCTTTCCATGTATTTTGGTTTGCAGGGCAGAAGCCATGTGATTTCCAATGGGTGTACAAGCTCCACCGACGCCATCGGCTACGCGTTCAACGCCATCCGTTATGGTCAGGAGACCTGGTTTCTCACCGGCGGCGTGGAGGCCTGCGTGACTCCTGGAATGATGTGCGGGTTTGAACGGATGAAAGCGAACCCGGTCAATTTCAACAACGCGCCTGAGCGCGCGTCCCGGCCTTTCAATATCGACCGTGAAGGTTTTGTGTTGGCCGAAGGCGGCTGGATGATGGTATTGGAAGAAATGGAGCATGCCAAACAGCGGGGAGCGACGATTCTGGCGGAAATTCTGGGCTATGGAACCACCTGCGACGCGTATCATCGAGTCGCGATCATGCCCGACGGCAAACAGTCGACCCGGGCTTTGAATCTGGCAATGAAAGACGCCAAGGTTAATAAAGAGGAAATTGGCTACATCAATTTTCATGGCACCTCGACGGTTCTCAATGACCGAATAGAAACCCTGGCGGTCAAGCAGGCGTTCAACAGTCATTCGATGAAGATTCCCTGCAGTTCGACCAAGTCGATGATCGGGCACCCTCAGGGAGCTTCGGGGGCGATGGGCGTTGCCGTGTCCGCGTTGTCGCTGAAAAACGGTTTTCTGACTCCAACCATCAATATGGAACATCCAGACCCTGAATGCGATATGGATTATTTATCCAACGGGGGAAAAGAAAAATCTGTTAATATCGCCATTAGCAACTGCATCTCTTTTGGCTCTAAAAACTCTGCGTTGGTTCTCAAAAAATTCTCAGGATGAAGGACACCAAGATGAAAAAACTTTCGAAGGCTGAAGGCGGGCAAGTTTTGAAAGTCTGGGCGGGAATGGCCGCGATTCTCTGGCTGGCCGCCTGTGGAAAACTGGTGGGCGTCGATGTCACGGTGGTCGACCAGAAAACCGCGCTGGAAAACCAGATCCTGGGAAGCTATGAAGAATTGGGAAATGAGATGCTGCTCCTGGCGTCTGTCCGGTCGGTGGACGAGACCGGCAAACTGGTGACCACCGCCGAAATACCGAGTGGGAAAAAGCAGGCCATACGCGCCATGCAGAGGCAGGAGTTCAATCGCGACGATATCCAGAATTTTAAGCAGACTGGCGTCGCGGGGGAGGGCAATACCGGGTTGCTGGTTTTTTTTGATAACGAAAAAACCAAACAGGACACGCAGTTCGGTGATTTTGTACAGGCGATCATCGAGGAGGAAAACGAAGATAGACTGGCCATCCTCACACGCACCATCGCCACCAACGAGGCTTTCTCTGACGGCGACCTGCCCAAGGTGCGGAAAATTTTTGCCAGCCTCAACCGGGACAGCGCTCAGCCGGGTGAAAAAATCCAACAGGAAAACGGAGAATGGACCGTTAAGAAGTGAGAGGAAGAACTACCTGTAGGGCATCTGGTTGCCTTGCAACTGGTTGACGATGTCCAGCTCGAACTGGTTTTCCTGGCGGACGAACTCTTCGAATTCTCTTGGACTTTTAAACTCGAATATCCGCGGTTCTTTTTGCCCGCAAATTTCCTCATTCTGTTCGACGGTCAGCCTATTATTTTCAACGCTTTTGATAACAAATTTTTTGCGGGTTGCAAATTTTTGAAAGATTTCCCGATACACCGGTTCAAGGTTTAACGCCATAATACTTCTCCTAAGGCTGATGGATCCTGTTTTAAGAGGACGGCGGAATAAATTTAAACCGCCTTCTTTAGTTTTTACTTCTTGATGAATGTCATCTTAAGAATGATAGCTTTCTACCTGTCTGAAATCAATTAATTTGAAACCGGCGGGGGTTGGTGAAAATTTTTTAAAAAAAACTGGCACATAAAAAAAAATATGCTAACATACGCCTCCAATTTTGGAACTCGGATATCTGTTATAGGATATTTGCTTTCCAGAGGATGCGATCGGAACTCATCGTTCGAATATGGGTTCTAAAAAATTGTTTCAGTCCCTAAAATTTTCTTCCAGAGCGTTTCTCAGGAACCCGCAGAAGTCAGGACGCTTTGGAAAAACGCTTTCGCCTTTACCCAGCTTTTAATGCCTCGTAAACCAACTCTGCAAAATGTGATAGACAACCTGATCCGGGAATCCCAGTCTCCGTTCAGGGTGGAAGATTTTGCCCGTGAAGTCGAGAAACGGTGGCGCAAAAAGATGTCCAAAAATTCCTTGAACCATTTGAAAAGAAAGTTGTCCGACCATAAATACATTATTGGTACGGATGCCGATGATTTTCTTCCGTATTCCGCGGTTCTGGAAAAGATCCAGCACATTCCCCTGCTCGTTCACCTGGGCAAATTTGAAGTCGATAGAAAATTATTGATTCCCGGTCACAGAATGATTCCTTTCATTTCCAACGATCACACGGAACGGGATTTGATTTTTCTGGATCCCGATGGCGAAGAAATTCCCCGATTGAAAAAGAAATTTTGTATCGAAGATGTCATTCATTTTTATCAATATGCAGGAGAGAGCCATTTCCCGGATGACATCAATGTCAACGAGTGGATGCCTGGAAAAAGTCAGGTGATGACCACGGCGTGGGACATGCAAAAAATGTTTTCGACTTACAAATGCAGACTGGGAGACGGCTTGATCGTCAAGCTGGTGGATTACGCCAAAGGCACGTTTCAAATTCAGCCGCTCAATAAAAGCCAGGTGAGGTCGAAGCAACTCAATATACGGTTTCTCAACGTGGCCTTGGAATCGTCGCTGGTCGGTCTGTATGGTGGCGAAGAGTTTGAGGTCTCGTCCCTGGAAAAACAGATTTTGCGCGCGTTTTTTTCGCTGGAAGATAAATTTCTCAATGCTCCGGCCTTTTCATTGACGGATTTTCTGGAGTCTCTCAAGGAAATGAGTGTCGTCAGTTTTCAGGAAGGAAAAGTTCAACTGGTTCCCAAATGGAAATCGGAAACCCTGGGGCTGGTCAAAGAAGAACCCGCCAGAACCCCCAGGGGGGATCGCGGTTCTCTTGAGGAAATTTTTCAGGACCTGGGGTTGCCCTTTCACGAATGGGAATTTATTTCTATTCTGTATACGGTGATGGCGTCCGACAAATTCAAGATCGAATCCGTGTTCAACCTTCTTTTCGGCGGCCAGGGAGAACTTTTTCTCAACAAGCAACAGCACGATGCTTTTTACCAGAAGTTGCGAGAGTTGTTGCGCGGGATCTGCGAAGACCTCAAGGAACGCGAATCCAGTTTGATTCAGAATTTGCGGGATAAAAGCGTCGAGGTGAAACTCAGCCTGATCGAGATGCTTCGATTTCTCGAAACAAATAAAGTGGGTCTCCAGGACCTGCCCACCGAGACGCTCAATCAGATCATGGATCTGGATAATTTTTGTGTAGAAACTCTCAGGAAGTTTGCCGACCGGTCCAGTCCGCCGGATTTAAAATTCATCCGCGATGTCAGGCTGGCGCTCAAAATTATTCTTCCGCATCTTGGGCAGTTGGAAGACGAAGTGTATTCCCGGCTGGGGTTTTACTGAACCACCGCCTGGCCCTTAAGAGCATGGCCTGCCACCTTCTCCACCCTGACCTTCACGAAGTCCCCCGGTTGAAACCTGTTAGCCGTTCCCGGAAAATGGGTTTGCCAGTAATGCGGGGTTCGGCCTTTCATTAAAGTTGTTCCCTGCCGGTTGATTTCGCCTTCTATTAAAACATCCACCTCTTTGCCTAGAAATTTTTCCCCGCGCATCGCCGTCAAGCGGTTTTGACATTCGATCGTTCTTTGCAGACGCTCTTTTTTGACGGGTTCGGGAACATCGTCCTGGAACTCCGCCGCGGGCGTTCCCGGGCGTGGACTGTAGCAAAACATATAACTGCTGCTGAACTCCACTTGTTCCATGAACCTGAGGGTGTCTTCAAATTCGCGATCGGTTTCCCCCGGAAAGCCGACAATGATGTCTGTGGAAAGCTCGATATCCGGCGTCCGGGTTTTCAGGGTTTCGATCAGGGCCAGATATTCTTCGACCGTGTTGCCCCGGCGCATGGCTTCAAGGACACGGTTGTTGCCGCTTTGCGCCGGGAGGTGCAGGTGATTCACTAAAATGTCGATGTCCGCGTAGGCCGCAAGCATTTCCTGGGTGACATCTCCGGGATAGCTGGTGGTGAAGCGAAGTCTTTTGACGCCTGGAATCCTGGCGATGCCGTACAAAAGCTGATGAAAGGCCACCGGTGTTTTTAAACCTCGCTTGCCATAAGCATTGACATTCTGGCCCAGCAGGATGATTTCTTTTGCGCCCTGTTCCACCTGAGCGCGGACTTCGTCGTAAATTTCATTCGCCTCGCGGGATTTTTCCCGACCCCGGGTGAACGGCACCACGCAGAAACTGCAAAACTTGTCGCATCCCTTGATGATATTGACGAATGCGCTGGGGTGGGAGTTTGTCCGGCCCTGGCCAGTCACCGGGGGGATGGAATAATTTTTCTTATTATCAAAATCATTCCATACCAGCGGTTTTTTAGTTTCGAGCACCCGGTCTACAGCAAGCGGGATGTCTTCCACATGGTCGGGACCTAAAATAAAATCGAGACAGGGGATGCGTTTTAAAAGCCGCTCTCCATCCTGTTGCGCCAGACATCCGGTGAGGCCCATGACAAGACCCGGGTTGGCTTCCTTCAGTGATTTTATGCCGCCAAAAAGGGAAAATATTTTCTGCTCGGCTTTCTCACGGATGGAACAGGTGTTCACCAGAATCAGGTCTGCGTCTTCCATGTGGGGGGTTCGGGAATAGCCGAAATGAAAAAGCAGGAGTTCCATCCGGTCCGAATCCGCGACGTTCATCTGACAACCAAGAGTATCCATATAAACTTGTTTCATGGGGACAGAATGTAAGCGAAATCCTTTCAGGATTCAATGCAAAAACCCCGCACGCGGGAGGATTCGTGACCGGTATGACTCTGAATCTGAATGACAATCGTTTTTTCTTCCAAAAACCGGTGCCCTAACTGAGGAAGTTTTCGAGACTTGCCCATCACATCTGGTTGAACAGGGCGACTCAGGGCTATTGTTGAGAGCGGGTGTTTTCCCTAGATAATTGAAAAGTCAGGGGTAGCGATTTTGATGGGGGTAGATTTTACTTGTGTAATCATATGTTAATTTGTTAAAATATTAATACTTTTAAGTTAAAAGAAAAATATTAATTGACTAATATATTAACTTAATTTAGTATTGGGTTATTCCACATAATAAATTTAATCAGACAGTTTTCACCAGTCAACGCCGACTTTTCAGGGAAGGGCAGTGTTTTGGATAATTTCAACAATATCAAACAGGTAAGAGAGTCCCAAATGATGAGCAAGGCTGAGCTGGCGCGTAAAGCCAAGGTGACGGTTCAGACCATTGACCGGATTGAAAAAGGCAATGATTGTCGATTGGATACCAAGCGGAAAATTATTCTGGCCCTTGGCTATGACCTTTCTGATCGTTCCAGCCTTTTCGATGGCAACGGTGAGTCAAAGAAATAATCCCCAGGTTCGAAAAGGGATTTTTGCAAAATGGCTCTTTGGTTACTTGGGACAAAAAGGTTTGGAAGTCGTGAAAGTGTCCATTAATGGTAACAGGTGGTGAATTTTGTAGTCGCGGAATTTTATAAAACAAACGGGTTTTTTTAGACAACCCTTTTAGAATTCATAAGTTAAATGTTTTTCGAGGCTTTGGTATAGGGCTTGCTTTTTAATAACTCGTTCAAATGATTGAAGATATGCTTACCAACGTGTCTCACGAAACCCGAACGCAGGAAACTCCATAGGACCGTCTATGTTTTTATCAGAAAAAACTCCTTTACTGGCCATCGATATTGGAACTCATTCCATCAAGATGGCGCAAATATCAGGGTCTAAAAACAAATTTGAATTGATGAATTTTTCCATCATGCCTCTTAAAGAGGGTTCCATTGTGGATGGAGTGGTCCAGGAAACGGATGAGGTGGTGGATACGCTGGAAAAAATGCTCAAGGTGGAAAAGATCGACACGAAATATGCCGTCGCCTCGATCGCGGGGGAAGCCGTTATCATCAAAAAAATTCGCGTCCCCTTGATGTCGGCTGAAGACCTCGCCCAGAACATTCAAGCGGAGGCGGAGCAATACATTCCATTTGATATTGATGATGTCAGTATAGATTTTCAAATTCTGGACACCAAAGGCAAGCCTTCGGAAGAAAACCAAAAAGAAGAAACGATGGAAATTCTTCTGGTGGCCGTTCAGAAGGACATCATCGAAAGCAGAATCGACCTTTTGTATGACGTGGGCTTGAGGCCGGCGATCATCGACCTCGATGTTTTTGCCATGGTCAATGCTTTCGAGCTGGGAGTGGGCTTAAATGCCATGGAACAGGAAGCGATTGCGGTCATTGATCTGGGAGAATCTTTCACCCATCTGAACATTTTGCAGGATGGCCTGACCGCCTACACGCGCGACATTCCCTTTGGCGGCAGTCTATGCACGAACAAGCTCATGTCCAAATTTAATTTGCCCTATAAAGAAATCGCCAAACTCAAGTTTGGTGAGATTCCTTCTGAAATAAAAAGTGAAGAGGTGGTCGAGGTCATCGTCAAATCTTTCGACAAAATTTTGAATGAAGTGCAAAAATCTTTTGAGTTTTTCAGCACCACCTCCAACAGCCAGGTGGAGCGTGTGTTGTTGACCGGAGGCGGAGCTTTGATATCCGGCGTCGATGGTTTGTTTGCCCACCACCTTGAAACACCGGTCGAAATTTTAAATCCCATGAAGGGAATCAAAGTCAATAAGCGTAAATTTGATCAAAAAACAATTGACCGAATGGGTCCTTTATCAACCGTAGCTATTGGTCTTGCCGCCAGAAGGTTTGATTACCAATGATTAAAATCAACCTGCACGATTACCGGGAAGAAATAAATAGATCGACCATCCAGAAGCATGTCCTGATGTCGGTCTCCGTGGTCATGGGGAGTGTTCTCATGATCCTCTTCAGTCTTCTGATCGAAAAAAGCCGGATCAGCAAAGTCGACATGGAGGTCAGGACCTTGCAGTCACAAGTCACAGCTCTTCAGGGGCAAGTGAATCTGGTCAGGAACCTGCAGGCCCGACAACGACGGGTGAATACGATTCTTACGGGAATAGAAAATCTGCGGGCCAACCAGATGCCGGCCACGCAAACTCTTTATGACGTCAACTTGAGCTTACCGGAGGAAATCTGGTTGACCAAAATAACCCAGATGGACAAACAGGGACTCTCAAGCGGACAAGTGCCGACAATATTTTTTGACAACCCGGTCGCCAATGGTGCGGCGAATACCCCCCAACCGGCAGCGGCCAATACGAAAAAAAAGCCAGCCAAGGAGTTTTTATTGCTGGAAGGTCATGCGCTGGAAGACGATGCGGTTGCCAGGTTCGTGGAGCGATTGGAGAAAATTCCTTATTTCGATATGGTTTTTTTGTTTAAAACCGAATTGGCCTTGATAGGCAAAACAAAAGTCAGAAAATTTTCTATTTATTGTTATATGCCTACAACCCAAAATAAAACGGCGGCTTAAATCCCCATGATTGAAAAAATTTTTGAAAAGTTACCCTATGAGTTTCTGGAAAAAGTAAAGGGCGCGCACTTTCTTTTAGCCGGTGCGGGGGTCGGTCTGTTGATGATCTCAGCTTACTTTTTTACCCTGTATCAGGATTCCCAGGTGGAATTGGCGAAGCTTCAGACTCAAAGAACCCAGATGGCGCAAAAGCTGACCAATCATAAACGGCTTGTGGCTCAAAAAGAATCCATCGCGCAAAACCTTGCCCACACGACAGGAAGACTCGATGCTGTGAAACAGCAGTTGCCAAGAGAAAAGGACATGCCGGGTTTGCTCAAGGAAGTCTCTGGTTTTGGCAGTGGACGGGCAACGTTTGACATCACCAAGTTTCAACTTGAGGGTGGCCAGGTGAGTGACTTTTACAAAGAAATTCCTGTGGCCATTACATTGCGCGGGTCGTTTTGGGACACGTTGGACTTTCTCGATAAAATGCAGAACCGTCTTCAACTGGTCAGCTTTTCTGACTTGAATATGGACCTGCAAAGCGAAAACTTGGCGGGCCGGCAAGGCGAGCCTGCAATCGTGCGCCATCCGGTGCTCACAAAAATCATCGCAAGCACCTACGCCTATATAGATGAATCGGAAAATAAGGTCGCCCAGCAGGCGGCAGTTGCCCAGTCAGTGAGCCAAGAGTAATAAACCAAGGTTTTGGAGCTTTCAAAATGATATTGGGATCAAATCATCAATCGCCAAAATTCGTGACCGTCCTGGCGCTTTTCATAATTGCGTTTCTGGGTGTCGCGTCGATTTCCAGCGCTGTTGAAAGTGGAAAACCCGGCTCAGCAAACCGCAAGGCGATGCTCAACAAATTTTTGAAATCCGCCGGGGTTGAAAATACCGCTCATAAAATAGATTTTCATGTGTTCGAGGGGCCTCTGTCTCAGTCGCAGTTTCCTCCCGGCCAGATCCTGATGATCAAAAACATGATGAGTAGGGTCTATAAGCCCGACGCTTGGTTGCATTCCATCCAGCGGCGCATGTTGATCGACTATCAACCTGCGAGCATGAAAGCGTTGGTCAATTGGTATCAGTCGCCTCTCGGCCAAAAAATTGCCCAGGCAGAAATGATGGATCTGAACGCGGGCATGACAGCAGAAAAAAAAGATTTCCTGGACCAGTTGAAATATTACCCGCCCAAAGAAACCCGGCTTGAATTCGCGGAGCGATTGGAAACCACGCTGGGAATGACAGATTACAATCTGGACACGTTCTTGATGTTGACGAAGGTTTTGTTTCCTTACAACAACCAGTGGAAGGGACAACCTGAACGAAAAGTGACCAGCAATGTCCGGGACGATAATTTTGACCCGGCAAGGGAATATTTTCTGCAGTCATTTTTATACAAATTCCGCAACTTCTCGGACAAAGAACTTTCTCAATACGTCACCTTCGCCACATCTCCAGCCGGAAAATGGTTTTACCGGTCGTATTTCCGTGGGTCCAGGGACGCGTTGGAGAAAACGTCCGCTGAGTTGAAAAGTCTTCTGGGTTTGATCCAGAAAGAAATAATGACAGGCCAGGAATCCGCTTTGTTAAAAGAATTCGCTCCTCCCGGTCAGCGGTTTATTTTTGTTCACATGCGCGATCCGTTCGTTCCTTTGGTGGACCCCAAAGAAGGACTCATTCAACCGGATGAAAAAGATGAAACTGAACTGGAGTTTAGAAAATTTGCGGATGAGTTGAAGAGTCTGCCGCAAATTCCCATGGAGGTTTTTCGGAATATTAAAAATACCGATCCCAGGCTCTATGCCGATTTGGAACATTTTGGCGGCCTCTTCAGCCAGGAAACAAAAATCGCTTCTATGAACGAGGACGATTATTTTGACACCGTCAAGAAGTACAAGACCCTCATTCAGAAAGCCAACGATACCAAGCCCAGTATGGTTCTCACTCCTATCCAGACCGAGTACGACAGTATCAAGCTGGTGGGCGTTATCTGGAAAAACAGCGAAACCATCGCTCTGGTTGAGACCGAAGGCAACAAGGGGCATTCCGTAAAAGAAGGAGACTTGTTGGGACCGAATTTTGGTGTGGTAGAAACGATCGACAAAAATCAGATGTCCATACTGGAACAATCCCGGGATTATCTGGGTAATATTTTATCGAATAAGAAACAACTGGAAATTAACAATGAAGTCCCAGAAGAAGGGTGAGGAGCCATCGTGAATACTAAATTTTTTCGCATGAGCTGGCCTGTATTGGCAGTTACTTTTTTGCTGGTCGCTAAAGGGACTGTTCCCGCCGAAGGTTTTACATCCGGGGCAAAATCCCATTCTCAAAATACGGACGATCTCCAGGTCGCGCAGGCGATCATGAATGAGTCGGAAATCATCCAGTTGACCACCGAAGAAGGTTCGGGCGGCGAGGCCATCATTACCATTGAATCCAGCCGCGCCATCCAATACACCGCCTTCAAGCTTTTGAACCCTCTAAGACTGGTGCTGGATTTCCCCAAAATGCAGAAGGGGTCTTTGACCGATGAAGTGGAAGTCAACAAAGGGGTGGTGGATAATATCCGGGCAATTCGTTTTGATGAAGCCGGGGTATTGCGGCTGGAAATCGCCCTGAATAAAGCGGCGGGTTATGACATTCAAAAGCCGGTCAATAATCAGATGGTCATCCATTTAAAGGGAGCCCCGGTTCAGGCCTTAAGCCCTTCAATGGGGAAAATGGACCCCATGGAGAAAATGGCTGGAAAAGAAAAATCCCAAGCCAATACCTCCGCGAAAAATAAAGAACTCTTGGCCGAGGTTGGGGTCGATCCTTGTGAACCGTTGTTGGGCGGGGTCAAGGAAAAAATCTCCCTGGACTTTCAGGACGCCAATGTCCGTAACCTCTTTCGCATATTTTCTGAAATCAGCGGTTTCAATCTGATTCTCTCCCCCGAGGTTGCAGGGGAGGTGAACATGCGGTTGCTGGACGTTCCCTGGAATGAGGCTCTGGAAATCATCTTGAAGAACAGTGGTCTGGGGAAGCAGTGTCTGGGTAAAAACATTATTCGTGTGGCTTCCCTGCAGGTACTGGCTCAGGAAGATGAGCGCGAGGTAGAAGAAAATGTCAGAAAGCGCGACAAAGAAGTATCGGAAAAACTAGCGGCTGAACTGGTCACCGAGGTTGTCCGCCTCAACTACGCGAATATCAAGGAAGTCGCTCTTAACCTTGAAACGATCAAAAGCGAACGCGGAAAAATAACCGTGGACAGTCGGACCAATACCTTGATTCTGACAGACATTGATGAGAACCTGGACGACATGGTGAAACTGGTGCGCGTGATTGATATCCAGACACCGCAGGTCATGATCGAAGCCAGAATCGTGGAAGTCAATAAAAACGTCTCCCAGGAGTTGGGCGTTCAGTGGGGAACCACGTTCAGTGGTTTTAATGATAACACGACGGTCGCATCTCCTGCGGGAGCCAACTCTCCATTTCTTGTGGATTTGCTTCCAGGGGGATCAGCACTTGCCGCCGGCGCTACTTCAGGGTTTGCGTTGGGGTTGGAAGGCTTGTCGGATGGCTTGAACCTGGATGTTCAGTTGACGGCGCTGGAAAAGAAAGGCGACGCCCGGATACTTTCCAGTCCGAAAGTGACGACGCTTGATAACAAAGAAGCCCGGATTGAAAGCGGACGATCCATACCTTTTCAAACATCTTCCGCCAATGAAGGGACCAAAATCGAGTTTATTGACGCGGAACTCAGCCTGAAAGTCACACCGCACATCACTTCAGACGATAATGTCTATATGGTGATCGATGCGACGAAAAACGCGGCCAATCTGGCGGTATCGGTCAATGGGTTTCCAGAGATCACCACCAAGGAAGCACATACCGAAGTTTTGGTGAGAAATGGTGATACCACCGTTCTTGGAGGAATTTATGAGAGTGAAGTCCGGCGCAATAAAGAGTCGGTTCCGGTGATGTCCAAAATCCCTGTTCTGGGAGCGCTGTTCAGAAACCTGGATGACGCGGATGACGTGAAAGAACTGTTGATCTTTGTCACTCCCACCATTCTGACCAACGCCTATTCCAAAACCCAATAGTTTAATGAAGCGCTTGAATATCGACCTGGCCGACAGGAGTTATGAAATCCTGATCGGCCAGGGCCTCCTTGAGAAAGTGGGAGAGTGGGTCCTGGCGCTTGTCAAACCCAGCCGTCTTGTCATCATCACCCATCCTTCCATCAACCGGCTTTATGGCGGAAAGCTTTCAAAAGGCATTTCCCAGGCGAACATCCCCACCCACGTTATAGAAGTTCCCGAAGGCGAGAAATCCAAATCCCTGGAACAGGCAGAAAAAATCTACGATAAACTGATAGAGTGGAAATGCGACCGAAAAACCGTTCTGCTTGCGTTGGGAGGCGGCGTCATCGGCGATTTGACCGGGTTCATCGCGGCGACTTATATGCGCGGCGTGCCGTTCATTCAGGTTCCCACGACCCTTCTTGCCCAGGTGGACAGTAGCGTGGGCGGGAAAACCGCCGTCAATCATCCCCTGGGAAAAAACATGATAGGCGTTTTTTATCAACCCCGGCTGGTGGTGGTTGACCTTGAGACTCTCAAGTCGCTTCCTGAAAAAGAATATAAGTCCGGCATCTCCGAAGTCGTCAAATACGGGGTGATTGAAGACGCGAGGCTGTTCGAGTATCTGGAGAATCAATTTCAAAATATTCTTTCCCATGACCCTAAAGCCCTGGAGCATATCATTGCCACGTCCTGCGCCATCAAAGCGCGGGTGGTTGAAAAGGACGAGCGTGAAAGTCATTACCGGATGGTGCTCAACTTTGGCCACACCATCGGTCATGCCATTGAATCTTTAACCGGCTATTCCACCTACACCCACGGGGAAGCCGTCGCGATCGGCATGGTGTACGCGGCCAAATTATCCGAGGTCATGGACCGGTGTGGCGAGGACGTGACCCGTCGAATCACCGGTCTGATCAAAAACTTTGGCCTGCCCACCCAGCTTCCCTCTCTTGAGGCCGGGGATATCATTCAATCCATGCACCTGGACAAAAAGACCACCCACCAGAAGATCCGCTTTATTTTAGTCAAAGACATCGGGTCCATCGAAATCATGGACCAGGTCGAGGAATCCTATATCCAGGAAGCGCTGAAAAATTAAGTAAAATTCTTCTTTTCGGGTCAGGCCGAGGCGGGCTTGACAGCGCAGACAAACCCTTCCCAGAGCCTTGTGCCAAAAGCTTTCCAGCCTCCCCATGATCGTGATCGGGGTGTCTGATATTGTCATTCAGATAATAAAATATGTGACCTTTTACGTAAATTTAATTCCAGAAGGTGAGCCTTCCCCAGGGCTTTATTTTTGGCCTGTCTGATTAACACCTAGAAAACCGATGGTTTTAAGGAGGTTCTTTTTTCTTGAGAATGTTTCCTGATTTTGGTCTGGATTTTGCTGACTAGTAATTGGACCAGTGCCCTAAATTTAAGGAGTTCAGCCTGTATTTTAGGTGAAAAGCACTATGAAACGATTTTTCAGGGAAATTGGAATGACACGGTTTTTAGCGAATTCAAAGGGATATAGCATACCGGAGCTTCTGGTCACATTAACCATTGCCGGGATTTTGGCCGCTATCGCTGTGCCGGATTATTCCCTAATGGTGCTGAGGCAACAAGTGAATGCAGATTCTCAAAAACTATCGATGGAACTCCAGTTGGCGAGGATTTCGGCCATTAAAAATAATAATGATGTGATTGTCAACTTCAATACAGTCACAAATCAGTACACGATTCATGACGACACTGACAGCGATGCAGTTGTGGATGCTGGAGAAGCCGTCAAAACAATTCTCCTGACTCGGGTTAGCTTCGGCTTCTTTGGTGGAATCAACGACCCGGATGGAAATGCCGCTGCCAATTCGGTTGATTTGGCGGGAGGCGGGACTATTCTCACCTTTAATTCCAGAGGAGAAGCGAGCGATAGTGGTACGGTGTTTTTGACCCCTACCAGTGAAATTGGAAACTCCAATATCCTGTTAAGAGCTGTCAGCATCGTTCAGGCGACGGGCGGTGTGGATTACTGGCAATACAATGAAGGGCAAGCGCCTCTGTGGAGTTAAGCGAAACAATTCATGAAAAAAAATAATATGAAAACCAAATTTAATATTTTTCTCCCTTTAAAAAGTTCAGCAGGGTTCACGCTTATTGAAGCCCTGGTTTCCATGGTCATTTTAAGTGTGGGAATTCTAGGGTTGGCTTCATCAATAAATTCGGTGACTCGTTTTCAGAACCAATCAAAGGATGTGACTCGAGCGACTATGTATTCGAGCAGTAAGTTGGAGGAAATCAAAAGGTTCGCTACTAACGAACCGACAGGGGGAGCCTTCGGGTTCGACTATCTGGTGGGTGACCAGGCCATCGATTTTTTTACAGTGAATGGATACGCCCTGACAAATGATAGAACGCGGACCGCCACTGTAGCGACAGCGGATGGGTTTACAATTGAATCGGTAATTTCAATTTTCCCAACGACTGCACCGGCCGCGGAGAATTTTACCAATCCAGGTGCCATTCGTTTGGTGGATGTGCAAGTGACCACATCCTGGACAGACGACTCTGGGAATAACAAATCGATACAAACCGGTACCGTTTTGCATAGAAGACAATTTGTTGGTGGTGGCTAGACAACTGATATTTTGAGGATATAAAATGAAAAAAACTTCATTCTTAAATGATGAAAAAGGTAGCACCGTAATCATATTTTTGTTCGTCATGTCGATGCTGGCCGCCCTTGCCGTGGGCGCTCTGCAGATGACTTCGTTGAACCTGGAATCCTCAAATGCGCAACGCAAGGGTAAAAATGCGTTTTACGCCGCAGAGGTTGGTATTGACCTGGCGGCCAACGCGATTATAGGAAGTTTTGAAAACCTGGCGGTATATACCACTTCAGCAGACAATGGCGGGGATGGAGAAGGGTTCATCACCGTAAATAATTATCGCGGCCATAATGTTAAATACAAAGTCACCAATCCCCAGACCCGGTATTTGTATGAAACCGTACAGGGAAACAGTATCCTCACGCATTACGCCTACACTTACGAAATTGAAGCAGAATCCACTTCTTTGACGGATAACTCCAAGGAAACCCTGCGCGAAAAAATCAGGATTCTGGAAACACCACTGGTGCAATGGTTTGTCTTTTATGGGGGGGACGGAGGCAATGACTCCGATCTGGAAATCACTCCAGGGCCGGGTATGACCTCTTGGGGGCGCGTTCATTCCAATGGAGATATCTGGTTGCGAGCCGGTTGTTCAGGAAGCCTGCGTTTTCAAAATTTTGATCCCAATAATGGAAATCCCATTCCCACACCTCATTCCATCACTGCGGCAGGCGAAATTAGAAACTGGCATAAGGGGCAAAATGCGGTTGCCTGTACGTCTCCACAAATTAAAACTACTAATACAAGTCTCGTTTGGGAAGACAATGCCCCGATCAACTTTATTATGGATAATGACGCGCAGGAAGCGACATTCAATGATTTTGTCTTTGTCAACGAACCTATTATTCAAGCCCCCGGCAATACCCAGTTTCAACGCGGCGGGTTTTATGAACAACGGGCCGCAAACCCACAACGACCGGATGTGGATGGTATTCAGATCATAGGCCAGGGCGACCCTGGAGCTGGAACAAACATTGTCGTTTCCCGCCCGGCTCCCAATACGGATGTGACCGCGTTGATAGCCGCAGGCGAGACTTCTCCAGGAGTTCCATATGTCGGGCCCTGGCCTATTATTCAAAATGGACCCGTCCAGATTAATAACTGCCGGGAAGGGAATCAGCCGGGTGGTAATGTGGCCGTTGGAGTTCCCGTACAAACTACGGATATCGATCTATATGCTTTGGAGCTTTGGTATACCCAGTATTTGGCGGACCCGGTAAACGGGGGCGGCACTTTGGCGGACGCAGGATTTTTAGTTTATGCTTCCCGTTCACCAGTTGCGCCCGTACCTTTTTTAAATACCGGTAACCCCAGGCAGGCCATTCGTTTGATGCAGATCGGAGCAGGGTCTTCGCCGCAACTTTCGGCGAACACGACCTTTGCGACTGACAATCCCCTCTATATTGACGGAGATTTCAACTCAGTGAATACCGTGGGCGCCGCCATCATTGGGGATGCCATCAACCTGTTATCCATTTCATGGAACGATACTAAAACGTGTGGAGGGTATCCCACACCGGGAGCTAATGGGAGCACACAGGCAACGGTGCGTGCGGCCTTTTTCGGCGGTTACAGCTCGACGGATGCCCCAGGCGGAACTTATGGCGGGGGATTGCACAATTATATGCGCTATCACGAGAGATGGACTGATAGGATTTCCGATTTCAAAGGAGCCATGATTGGGCTTTGGACAAGTGTACAGGAGACGGGAAACTGGTGTCAGGGGTCAGGTGGAGCCAGGTGTTATCAGCCTCCAACCAGACAGTATGGATGGGATCACCGTTTTGGCGATCCTGATTTCTGGCCCCCCTTCATGCCGTCTATTTTTGGTGTCGAGCGGGTGGGTTTCCTGGAATAATATTTTTTGGCGGAGAAGAAAAATGGCCGATTATAAAAAAGTTTTGAATATTTATAAAAATGAAAAAGGGTTCACTCTTGTTGAGTTGCTAGTGGCGGGCGCAGTTTCCATCGTCTTGCTCGGGGTCCTTGCAAATGTGATGACACATCAGGGGAATTCGTTTTCCGTGCAGAATCAAGTGAACCAAATGCAAACCAATGGCCGTGCTGCGACCGAATTTTTAACCAGAGCCGTGCAAAACGCGGGCTACAACGTATTCCGCGGAACCCGGTTTCTGGCGGCTTCCGATCATTATATCTCCGCCGTTTATGATGAGGATAACGATGGAATCATTCAAAATGATGAAGTGATGACATTTGCTCCCGGTAATAGTGACTCTGGTGGGGGTGAGACTTTTAATATCAAACCTTTCTTTGACAGGGATGAAGATGGAGAGGTCGATGGAACGGAAACCGCCACTTTCCCGATTGCTATGACCTTAACAAGCTTGCCTTATAATATTTATAAAATACTTCCCCAAAAGACAGGAACGGGAGTCACACGCCATTTAATGGCGAAGAACATTGACAACCTAGTCATCCGTTATTATGACAAAAATAACAATCCGCTTCCTTCAGGGGTGGCTACAGACTTGGTGAATGGAGTACCAGTACCTAGACCTCCTTTTAACTTCATTGGCAAGGAGGCTGAGTTGAATGATATCCGCAGAGTGGACATTCAGGTGCTCGCCCGGTCCCAGAAACCAAATCCCAAAAATATAGACTTTCCTCAGGGGAACTATGTGGCCGGAAGCGTCGCTACCGTGGTAGGAGGTAGTACTTATACGGATGCTTTTTACCGAGAAACGTTCACCGGCAACCAGGCTCCACGTAATCTGGTAATGGCGCCCTGGGGGAAAATGGATGTTGTGGCCAGTCCGGTTACAGTTAACTGCCCTGATAATACAAGCACAGTCACGGCCACACTGGTTGATGAAGCGGGCGAACCGGCCTCTTCTGGCGTCAGCATAAATTTTGCGGCTTCTAATGGGGCAACAATGACTCCAACAGTCAGTTTTACAAATTCTTTTGGGCAAGCGATAAGCACGGTGTCTTATCCTTGGTCGAAGCCGAATGAAAGTGTTACTGTGTCAGCAAATTCGCTGGTTGTGTCAAATGGCAAACAATATCCTGTATTCAGTGCCGGTACAACCAATTTCCAGTCCGGCACCGGAACCTTCACTGACCTTTTTAATGGTGGGTTAGACCCGAACTGGGTTGAACTCGATGACCCCAATGATATTGACGCGGTTGATACGGATGCTCCTCTCGACGGGGTTGACGATGCTTTAATAATGACGTCGCCTGGTTTTTTGACTCGCGCAGTGAACGGTTGTAGCTGGCAGAAGTATCAGGTGGAGTTTGAACTGACTCCAAGCGCAGCTCCTGACCCTAATCCCTTTAATGCCACTGCAACTCCCAATACTTTTGTCGGTGGTTATTTGCGTTATGTCTCTGCCAACGAAAATTATAGTTTCCTGATTTACAAACAACCTGGAGGAAATTGTCTTCCCGGCGATGGCAGGAATTATTGTTTGAAGATCATCCATTGGGACGGGGTCAATGAGAATAATATTGTTGGACCTGGTGCTGGGGCTGAAATAGGTATAGATTTTGATGATGGGGTGCGATATAAAATGCTGGCTCAGGTAGAAGACGATTTTTTGAGAGTCAAGTTTTGGGACCCCCTTGCTCTTGAAGCTGGAAATCCGCTGGGGCTTGCAGATCCCAATCCTGGCAACTGGGATTACACCGATGGTACTTTCGTGAATGTTTTTCGCAGAGAGGTTCAGGACGCCACCATTGCAAGCGGTCAAATCGGATTGATTGGAAGTGGGTTCAATGCCGCGAATGTCATCTTCGATAATTTTTCCGTCACACCGATCAATTAACAAAATTTCATTTCTTTTAAAAGTTCCCGTTTTTCCAAAACAAAAACTGTTTTGAGGAAAGCGGGAATTTTTTTATTCCCCCCATAAAAACATTCTTTCTAACCATCTCATCTTCCTCTCTTGTAATACACTTTGTGAAGCTATAAAATAACGGCCATCATTCGTTTTGTTGGAATTTGGGATGATACGCCTGCATTTTCTCTGAACGTTCAAACGACCGGTCGCTCCTACGCGGAGGGCGGGTATACTCACGACGCGAATCGTTTTTTGACTCAGGTCGAAAGTTTATCGCCCAATCTACAAAAATTTTATTCCTGAAAAATAAAGGAATCCGTCATGGCCGTAAAGACTTATAAAAATTTTATCGACGGGGAATGGAAAACCTCCTCCAGTGGAGAGACTTTTAAAAATATCAATCCCGCCAATGCCAAAGAAGTTGTTGGCAGGTTTCAGGAGTCCAACTCGAAAGACGCGAACTCTGCCGTTTCAGCCGCCCGGAGTGCGCTTCCGGGCTGGAAAAATACTCCCGCTCCCAAAAGAGGGGAGCTGTTGTACCGGGTTGCCGAAAACCTGGTCAAGCACAAGGAGGCCCTGGCGAAAGACATGACGAGAGAAATGGGCAAGGTCATCAAGGAAACACGCGGTGATGTCCAGGAAGCCATTGACATGGGTTATTACGCGGCTGGCGAAGGCAGGAGGCTTGCAGGAGAGACGGTTCCGTCAGAATTGAATAACAAGTTTTGCATGTCGGTCCGAATGCCGGTCGGTGTCGTCGCCGCCATTACGCCCTGGAATTTTCCTTTAGCCATTCCGTCGTGGAAATTATTTCCGGCTCTGGTGGCAGGCAACACCGTGGTCATCAAACCTGCCAGCGACACACCGCTTTCGGTCTATCATTTTGTGAAGATTTTAGAAGAAGCGGGACTGCCTCCCGGAGTGGTCAATTATGTTACGGGGTCGGGAACGGGAGTGGGAGCGCCTTTGCTCGATCACCCCAAAGTAAATATGGTGTCCTTTACCGGGTCTACCGACACAGGCAGTGTGGTCGCTCAACATTGCGCTAAACAGATGAAACCCTATTCCCTGGAGATGGGCGGCAAAAACGCCATTCTGGTGATGGAGGATGCGGACCTGAACCTGGCCGTCGAGGGCGTCGTCTGGGGTGCGTTCGGCACCACGGGGCAACGATGCACGGCGTGCAGTCGGGTCGTCGTGCATAAGAAAGTTATAAAAAAATTCACCCGTCTTCTGGTCAAGCGAGCGCAGGAACTCAAACTGGGAGACGGACTGAAAGAAAAAACCGATGTCGGTCCTCTGGTCAACGAAATCCAAAGAGAGAAAGTGAACGGCTATTGCAAGATCGGCGTCGATGAAGGCGCTAAATTGCTGCTTGGTGGTCGGGTGCATCGTGCCGGCGGGTGTAGCAATGGTTTCTTTTTCAAGCCCACGATTTTCACGGATGTGGCTCCTAAAATGCGCATTGCTCAGGAAGAAATTTTTGGCCCGGTATTGAGTGTTATTTCATGCAGGAACCTCGAGCAAGGTATCAAGATCGTCAACGACTCCTCTTTCGGTTTGTCTTCTTCGATATACACTCAGGATGTGAACCGGGCCTTTCAGGCCATTGAACATCTGGACACCGGGATCACCTACATCAATTCATCGACCATTGGGGCGGAAATTCAGCTCCCCTTTGGAGGCACCAAAGGGACCGGCAACGGACATCGCGAAGCCGGAACCGCGGCTCTCGAAACTTTCACCGAATGGAAATCGGTTTATGTGGATTACAGCGGTAAACTCCAGAAAGCCCAAATCGACGATTAAAGACACCCGCGATAATTTTATTCATGACAACATCAAACAACGATAAACGAATTTTTCCGAGAGTGTCGGTTTCTCTTAAAATTCAGATTCAGGAAAGCGAAATTCGAATGGCCGCCGAATTGGTGGATTTGACCGTGCAGGGAATTTCTTTTAGATTGGATCGACCCTTGCCGGTGAGTTGCCGAATTTCCATATACATAAGCGACAGCGAAGAATTGAGGAAGAATGAACTTAAAGGAGAAGTTCTTCGTTGTGACTCGCCGGTCAATGTGAATCCCCCTCAATATTATCCTTATTGTGTGGCCGCGAAACTCGTTGATGTCAATGACGAATTTTTGATGGACTCTCTGGCCCTCGTCCACGGAAAAAAGAACCCCTCCTGAAACAAGGATTACGATTCAATGGAAGACACAACCCTCTTTGAAAGCATTGGCGGAAGGCCTGTTCTGGAACGCGTCCACAAAGTTTTTTATGACAAACTTTATGAGCATCCCTGGTTGAAACAATTCTTTTCCACAATCGATCAGAAAACCATAGAAAATCAACAAACCGATTTTATGGTGTCTAACATGGGCGGCGGAAAAATTTATTCCGGCGCTCTGCCAAAAAACGGCCACAAGCATATGTTCATCACCACCGAGCTATTCGATTTGAGGAAAATGATTTTAGAGGAATCCCTTGCTGAGTGTGGTGTGCCCACAGAACTTGCAAAACGCTGGTTGCGCATCGACGATGCTTTCAGGAAATCCATTGTGAAAGACGATCCCAGTCAATGCGAAAAACGTTTTTTCACCGATGAAATACAAATTTTTCCTAAACCCTGAAGTGTATGACCTATCCTGAAAGGCGGACTGTTTGAAAATCAGCGTGTTGTCCAGTGGGAGCGCAGGAAATTCGACTTATATTGAAACAGATGAATATTCAATTTTATTGGACGCGGGGTTGAGTGAAAAAAAATTAAGCGCCCGGCTTGCCAGTATCGGGCGTGACATAAAAGATTTGGACGCGGTGTTTGTCACCCACGAGCATTCGGACCACGTCAAAGGGGTCGGGCCTTTGGTGCGAAAACATAACATTCCCCTGTACACCACCGAAGGAACCCTTAAAAAAATTAGTAGCCGAATTGGGCGTATTCCTTCCTTTGCCCCTATTCGTTCCGAAGAGCCGGTGGCCATTGGAGACATGATGGTGGAACCGTATGCCACGCCCCACGATGCCGAAGAGTCGGTGGCTTTTGTCATCCGGCATGGAGACATTAAAATCGGCCATGCAACCGACCTTGGAACGGTGACGCCGTTTGTCCTGGAAAAACTGAAAAAGTCCACAGCCCTCCTGGTGGAGGCAAACCACGATATCAATATGCTGGAAGTGGGACCCTATCCCTGGCCGTTGAAGCAAAGGATCAAAAGCGCAGTCGGTCATTTGTCCAATGAAGCCTGCGGCGAATTACTGGCGTCTGCCAATCACGATGGCCTGCGGTTGGTGGTGTTGATGCACTTGAGTGAAACCAATAACCTGAAGGAATTGGCCACCCTGACGGCGGAACAGGCGCTGGGGGAAAGGGCCTCTAAAATCAAAAGAGTTCTGGCCGAACAGGACAGTCCCACCGAGTTGCTTTCCATAAGCGCCGATCCCGGATTGGAACAGGCGTTCTCATCGTATGAATTCCCTGCAAGATAAAACTCTTGGGAGCTGGTTTGGCATGACCGTGGGCGACGCCATGGGAATGGCGGTGAAGGGCCTCAAGCCCGAAACCGTCAAGCAGTGTTTTGGGTCGATGGACGATTTCAAGGATGTCCGTAAGTATATCGGCAAGGGGGTCAAGCGGTACCGGATGAAAGGCTTATACGGAACCCAGACCCAACGGGCTCTAGCGGTGTGCGACTCTATTCTGAAAAATAAAAAGGCCGATGTCGCCGGAATTTCAGATTTGTTCCGGGAGCTTGCCTCCGCCGGTCCGGAAAATTATTATGGCGCCTTTCGCCATGCGGAGGGAGGTTTTTATCAAGCGGTGGAATCGTTTCCAGGGCGCAAGCCGCTGATCCCGTCGGATCAGGATCATACCGGTTGCAGTACCCCGTCCCTGGCCATTCCCATTGCATTATTCCACCAGAAAGAGTCCCCCGAAATGATTCGGCAGTGTCTGGAAACCGGACTCCTGCTCAGCCGCAATCCGATGGAAATTATCGGGACGGCTCTTACGGGTCATCTGGTGACCTGCTTTATTTCTCTTGAACCGGATGAAGACGGAGAAGGACTGGGCAAGGAAAAATCCCAACAGGTTCTGGAAGGTGCGGTGGAGGCCTGCGAAAGAATTGAACTCATTCTTAAAGAGCGGTTCCCTGAAATTGAGCAGACGTTTGACAAAAAAATCTTTCAGGCGGTGCGCCTGACCGTTCAGGGGGTGCTCGACCGATTCGATGAGGAACCGGGTTCTCTTTATGATTGGATTGCAGAGAACGCTTCTTTGCATGGCAAAAACAAAATCACGAGTCCGGCCCAGGGCCATGTATTGACCCTGATTCCGCTGGCCCTGGTCCGAGTGTTGAAAGGGGGGAAGGACTTTGCCGGTGTTCTGACGGGTTCGCTCAATATGGGCAAGGAATCGGCCCGCCTGGGGACACTGGTCGGCGCGTGGGCCGGAGCCTTGTATGGATATGTCGGCATTCCGCAATTATGGAAATCCGGTCTGGTCAACTCGAAAGAAATAAAAACCCGAGGCGAAGCGTTGTTTCAGCGCCGAGCTGTCAAGGGAGTCAAAGATCTCGTTTTGATGGAGCAGGCGTTGACCCAGAAGGAGTTCGAGGAGGGAAAGCGGGTATCGCCCAAAACGACGCAGAAGACCAGGCGGCAGATCTCTTCCAGATTGGATTTCGATGAGGATGAGTTTGAAGAATCCGCGATCCCCAAAAAGGAGGACGCGGCCCAGTGGCGAAAATTTCAAAAAGATAAAACCAAAATGAAGCGGGACCGAAGGCGGAATCTGAATGTGAACCTTGATTCGGAGGAGGACTGAAAAACGCCTGCCCCACTAAAATACGGCCGCTCCGGGGCCTGGCTAACACGGGGTTTTGCAAGGGTTTTTACATTTAAATTTTATCTTGGGGGCCTGGGCGGGGTATAATATTATCAGATGGTTTGTTGGCAAACCTTAATATTTCAATTAGTTAGGTCGCCTCGGCGGGCGGCTGTGCAATTTCTTTGGGAAAATTTTTTAATGGAGAAACTCGTGAAAGCGATGAAAACGTTGGTTGTGTTATGGATGGTATGTTTGCTGACCGGTTCGGCTGTCGCCGAGGAAAAAGCAACTCTGGTCATTGGAGAAAATCTGAAAGTGGGAATGCCGGTGAGTCAGGTGATCGCCTTAATGGGCATTCCAGAGAAATTTACGGTGAATCGCGGAACAGAGTCGTTGACCGATAGCGTGGTCATAGAGTATCTCAATCAAGGGGTGGTGGTTCATGCAGTTAATAAGTCGACCCTTGTGGATGAAATTGAAATCCTGTCTTCTTTCAAGGGATCGTTTTCAAAGGGAGTCAAGATTGGCGCAAAATTCAACGACCTGGTCGCGCAATACGGAGTCCCAAAAACCATGAACGCGCAAATAGCGCGCTACCCCGAGCAGGGGATGTTTTTTCAATTGGAAAAAGAATCGCTGGTCTCGGCCAAGGTTTTCAGAAAAGACAGTAAAATCCTGGATCTGAAACTCATCAACCGGTATTAAAAAAACCGGCAGGCCGGGTGTAAGGAAAAAGCGGGAAGTTGAACAGACGCAGTGGCCGATCTGTGGCCTGTTTGTCTATCTGTTTGGCTAATGAGGGGCGAGTCTCAGGCTGCTCCAGGCCTTGCATTTCGGGCAGGTGCTCGCCCATTCAGTAAAAGACGCGTTGCATTCCGTGCAAACTATTTTCAGCAAAGACTCCTTTGCCAGACTGAAAGCGGAAAGCGAAGCTTTTTCGGTGTTGGGGATGTCTTCTTTTTGCTGGTAGGCATTTGCAAGAATAACAGAATGCAATATTGATTTACCCGGTTGAATGGTTTCAAGAGCTTGAATGGCTTCGTCCGTTTCTCCCCGCTCCATGTAAAAAACCCCGTTTAGCAGGACCAAAGTATCTTTGGCAGAGTTGTTGGAGGACTGGAGCGCGTCCTGATAAATTCTTACCAGACCTTTCAGGTCGTCCGATCCTTCAAACATCTTTTGCAAACGAAGAAGAATCATGGGGGAATGCGTGTGGGTCAGGCCCACTTCCCAGGTCCTGATGGCATTTTTTTTGTTGCCCGATTTCAGATAGGCGTCGCCCAGGGTGATGTAGGCAGGAACGCATTTTCCACTGATGCGCAGGGCTTTTTTAAATTCGGAAATGCACGAATCAATCTGCCCTTTCTCCCAATAGTCCAGACCATTTTTGTAAGTTATCTGGCTGAACAATTCATTTTCTTTTTCCTTCTGCTTCGTGTCATCAGTTAAAGAGACGATGCGTTTTTGCAGAACGGCGGCGTTTTTCCAGTCTCCATTTTTTAATTTTAAATCGCGGATTCTAGATAGGATCAACGGAGAGTCGGGTTCGCTTTGGCGGATTTTTTCCAAAGTCGCGGTTTCCTCTGTGAGGGACCCGGTGTTGGAATAATCTTCGGCCAGGAGATTGAGAGTTTTAAAACTGCCCGGAGCTATTTTCGAGGCTTTCAAATGCAATTCCAAAGCCAGGTCGCTGTTGCCTTTCCGGCGCGCAATGTCCCCTAAATAATTTAAGGCGCCAACGTGGTTGGGAAACTCTTCATGGATTTTTTTGAAAATAACGTTGGCCTTGTCAAGATTTCCACCGACAAAAACATTTTTACCTCTCTCGTAGGTATCTTGACACCACTGTTGCCTTTTCTCATTGTGTTGCCTTTGGAAGTGGTTTTTTAAATTCCCAAAAGCGGATTTTACATTTAACGCCCAACTCATAAGGGCCGTGACAATGACTCCGACCAGAATAAACCCCAGCAGGAGAATCACCATGGGCATGCTCAGAGAAAAAGATTGCGTCAGGTACACCTGAACTTCATGAGGGTTCAGGAAGGCGATGTATACCGAAAGCAAAATAAAAATAAGTAAGAGTAAAATATTTTTCAGAGTCACTGTAATCGGGGCCGTATTTTAGTTGTTAACGTGTGATCGTAAAACAGGTTGATATTTTGGAAGGCGGGATTATATCACGCCCGCCCGGAAGGTGTGTCCAAGGGTTCAGGAAAAATTTCAATCGGTTTTTATCTTTCCGTGGCCTTTCTTTTTCAAGGGGCGCGATTCTCTCCGGGGAATGAATCGAACACGCAATTTTTCAACAGGTTTCAACAAAAACTATGCATCTGGAGGTGTTGTCAAACCATCTCTCCGGGAATCGTGTTCTGCGGGCTATTCGTTGAACTGTGGGGCTCATTTTCTATTTTACTGAGACACTCCACGCAAAACTTGGCGAAAGGCACCACATCCAGCCGGGCTTCAGGAATGGGTTGGTCGCAATTGGCACAGTTTCCGTAGCTACCGTCCCTGATTTTATCCAGGGCTTCATCGACCTGTTTCAGTTTTTCCCAATCCTGCTCCCCAAGGTTTGTCATCAGCTGGTTTGAATAAATCCGGGCGGCGTCATCGGTGATATCCGCGACCGGTTCCGGGGGTTCTGACTGGCTGATTTTAAAATTTTTTTCAACGTCTGCAAGCAGATTAGTCCTGATTTCTTTCAGCCTGGTTAGATACGAGGGAAGTTTCTTGCTGGGCATTATCTCAGGCCCTCCTCTAAAGTGTTCATGATTCCACTGTTTCCTTTACGGTGACATCGCCCCACAAACGTTCAAGGTCGTAATGCGTTCGAGCGTCTTTATGGAATATATGGACAAAAATATCTCCCAGATCCAAAATCACCCAATTGCCGGACTGGTAACCTTCCACCGCGGATACTTTGAATTCGGTTCCATAAGTTTTTTCCTGGATGGAGTCCGCGATGGCCTGCACTTGCGACCGCGAATTGCCGCTACAGATGACAAAAAAATCCGTCAAATCTGAACGGCCTCTCAAGTCGAGTGTCACCAGGTCAATGGCCTGTTTGTCTTCCGCGGCGGTCAATACAAGTTGCCGTAACGCGTTCAAAGGTTCTTTCATGCAACCCCTGTCAAAGGTGGGACTACGCCAGATAAAGTCGGTTCGTAATCATATAATTTTCGACTTCGGGTGGCAACATGTTTTTGATTTCCAGACGGCGGTGGGTTCTTTCACGGATGGCGGTTGAGGAGATGTCCATCGGGGGGAGGTCGAAAAAATGGATCGCAGTCTTTTTTTCAAGATGATTAAAAACCATGACATCCCCGTCTCGGGTTGCGGGTGAATACAAACCTGCCTGGTCGGCGAACACGGTTTCAAGACATCCTTCCATCCTGTCCAGAGGATAGCCGGGCCGGGTCGCAACAATGACATGGCACATCCCTAAAAGCCGATGCACGGATTTCCAGGTATTGATGCCTTGGAAAGCGTCTATTCCCATGATGAGAAAAAACTCCGTGTCCGGGTGACCGGCGGTCAATTGAGACAGCGTATCGACGGTGAAGGAGACCTCCTTTTTCTCAAGTTCGATCCGGGAGATCGAAAAAAAAGGATAGGGGGCAAGGGCCAGTTCGAGCATGGCAAGCCGATGAAGGGGGGGGGCGGGGTCGCTTCCCAGCTTATGTGGGGACAGGAAGGCCGGGATGAACACAACCCGGTCGAGCCGAAACTTCTCCCGTGCTCCCGTCGCCAGGCCAATATGCCCTTTGTGGACGGGGTCGAAAGAGCCTCCCAGAATCCCCACTCGTTTGGTTGCGTTCTTATTCATGAGTCCCGCCCGGAAATGATATTTTTATAGGAAATTCAAGTGTTTTGAAGGGGATTGAGAGGCCGGACGGTCGGCGTCCGGCCCTGGCTGATTAGTAACAACCGCCGATAAAACAATTCCTTTCAGAGTCTGCCCTCGGACCGACCCGCAAAATTATACCAAGTTCTGAGGCGGGGAAATTGAAATTTATTGTTATCTCCGGTGACATAAATTGTCGAATTGTGTTTTTGTGGCTATATTTGTGACAATTAATTTCGGGGGGATATAAAAAAATCCTTTATTTTTTGGGAAGTTATGAAGATTTTGACTTTGTCGATGATATTGGCATCCGGTTTGCACCTATAAAAGGAAAACTGAATTTAGCAGGTTTCAATGTGCCTTTATTTTTATAAACCGGTAGTTCAATCTTAATAATGAGGAGAACGAAAATGTTGTCAAAATTAAACGCCCACAAGAATCAAAAAGGTTTCACCCTGATCGAGTTGCTGATCGTTATCGCCATCATCGGTATTCTGGCGGCAGTAGCTATTCCTCAGTTCGCCCAGTACCGTGCCCGTGCGAATGGTTCACAAGTCGAAGCGGACCTGCACAATATTTATCTGGCTTGCAAAGCTGTTTGGGGTGATAACACCCCCACTACCGCTTGTGTCATTGGTGGTGGTGGTGTAGGCGATATCACGTTACCTTTATATGGTTTTGCTCAAACCCAAGGTGTGCAGGGTGTCGTTTTTAATACTGCTACAGAAGCAGCTTTTGACGTAGATGCGTTCCACGCTTCACTTCCAGCCGCTACTTTTTATTCTGTCGATGCGAATGGTGCCATCACTCGTACTGGTCCTTTAGGCTAGGGTTCGCTTAACTATTCCTGCTCCGTCCCCCAAGGGGCGGAGTGGGGATTTTTTTCAGGAAGAAACTTGGCTATGAAGAGTTATTCCCGTCAAAATCTTAAGAATCAAAAAGGCTTCACTCTGATCGAGTTGCTTATTGTCATCGCCATCATCGGGATATTAGCCGCGGTCGCTTTTCCTCAGTTCTCCCAGTACAGGTCGCGCTCGTTTGGCGCGACGGTCATTGGAGATCTGAAAAATGTACACCTGGCATGCACCATTTTTTGGGGAACCGCAGGAAACTCTCCCTTCACCCCCTGCACCAATGACATTCCGGGGATACAGGGACCTAATTATGGTTTTTTGCCCACAAACAACGTGACCATCACCGTCAATAACGGTACGGAAGCCGCTTTTAACGCGACCGGGACCCACGCTTCCCTGCTGGTTCCTCTTGTCACCTGGACCTTCGGACCAAACGGTAATATCACCAATGACGGTGGTTTATAGTAAGGGGTATTTTTCGTCTCCTGCCATCATCCCCGGTAAAGACTCACTTCTGTAGCATTATTCCTAACCTTCAGCCTTTATTTAAATCTAGCCACCGATTCTCTCGCCTCCGTTTAATCAAGAACTTTCACTGTAAATGGATAGTATCCCGTTGAAATAAAAGGGTTAAGTGGCTATAATACAACAGTGAATATTTACAAGGATTTTCTGGTTATAGGGAGTGGAGTGGCTGGCCTCACCTTCGCGCTCAAAGTTTCCGAATTTGGGTCCGTCGGCATCATCACCAAGGATGCGCTGGAGGAGTCTGCCACAAAATACGCCCAGGGGGGCATCGCCTCCGTGATGGCCGACGATGACTCCTGCGACCTGCATGCACAGGATACGATGCAGGCAGGGCGCGGCTTGTGCAAGGAGGATGTGGTCCGCGTCATTTGCCGGGAGGGTCCTGCCCGGGTGCGGGAGTTGATCGGTCTGGGCGCCAAGTTCGACCGGGTCCGCCACGGAAAAGACTATCACCTGAGTCGGGAGGGCGGCCATTCCAAGAGCCGCATCCTGCATGCCACCGATCTCACCGGCTGGGAAATCGAACGCACCCTGATCGCCGCCGTCCATGAAAAACCCAATATCGAGATTTTTACTCATCACATGGTCATTGACCTCATCACCCTGGCCAAGCTGGACCCGTCCATCACTCCGGGGAGTTCCGAGGACGAGTCTCTTGGGTTGTACGCGCTGGACACAACGACAAACTCGGTCAAAACCTTTTTGTCCAAGGTCACGCTGTTGGCCAGTGGCGGTGCCGGAAAAGTTTATCTGTACACGTCGAACCCGGATACGGCGACGGGAGACGGGGTGGCCATCGCCTATCGGGCGGGAGTGAAAATCGCCAACATGGAATTTTTTCAGTTTCATCCCACCTGTCTTTTTCATCCCGAGGCCAAGTCGTTCCTGATTTCAGAAACCGTGCGTGGCGAGGGCGGTATTTTGCGCCGGAAGAACGGGCAGACGTTCATGGAAAAACATCATCCTTTAGGGTGTCTTGCCCCCAGAGATATTGTGGCCCGCGCCATCGATTTTGAAATGAAACAAAGCGGCGAGGATTGTGTCTATCTGGACATGACCCATATTGAAGGTTACAGAAGCCGCGAACGCTTCCCCAATATTTTCAAGACCTGCCTTAACTTCGGTTTCGATATGTCCAAAGAACCGATTCCGGTGGTGCCTGCGGCCCATTATATGTGTGGCGGCGTCGGGGTCGATATCAACGGGCAAACCAACATTTCGGGGCTATTGGCGAGCGGCGAGGTTTGTTGTTCGGGATTGCACGGAGCCAATCGCTTAGCTTCCAATTCTCTCCTGGAGGGATTGGCGCTGTCGCACCGGGGAGTGGATAAAGCCGCTTCCTTACTGAGTCGCCAAGGCGCTTTGGAGAAATTTAAAAACAATATTCCACAATGGGACAGCGGCAATGCCGTGGACAGTGATGAGTCGGTCGTGGTCTCCCATAATTGGGACGAAATTCGCAGGCTCATGTGGAACTACGTGGGCGTTGTCCGCTCGGACAAGCGCCTTGAACGGGCCGAGCGCCGTATCCAGCTGCTGCTCGATGAAATTCAGGAATATTACTGGAATTTTAAAATAACCAAAGACACTCTGGAGCTTAGAAATATCGCGATCACCGCGCAGTTGATCATTCAGGGTGCAAGGCTTAGAAAAGAGAGCCGGGGCCTGCATTACAATCTGGATTATCCTGATAAGGACGATACGAACTGGCGGCGGGACACGGAGCTTCAAGACCCCTCACCTCGTTTGATAAACTTAAAAAATGACAAAACACCTTCCAAATGAATGAAAAAAACTTTTCCGTTTTGATTCGCGATTTCTTCGGAATTCTGATCCTGGCGTTCACGCTGTTTTCGCTTTTTTCCATGACCACGTATTCGCCGGGGGACCCTTCCTTCAACAACGCGGTTTCGGGAAAAAGCAGTGTCCTCAACCAGGGTGGCGCCGTCGGGGCTTATATTTCCGATTCCCTGGTGCAGATGTTTGGCAGCGGAGCGTTTTTCTTTCCCGTTTTGACTTTCATCCTTGGGTGGGCGTTGATTCGCGGACAAAAATTTGAACATTGGCCCTGGGCGCTTGTCTCGTCGGTTTTGTGCCTCGTCAGTTTGTGCGCGCTGGGGGCGGTGCTCTTGCAAGCAGACCCTTACTTCGGTAAAAAAGTGGCGACCGGAGGAATGACGGGCTCTGTCATAGGAGCGTTTTTGACGCGCTGGCTGAATCAGGGGGGTGCGGTGCTGGTTCTGGGCACGTTTTTGTTTGTTTCCATTCTGGGGATGACAAGGCTGTCCGCCAATGCCCTCATCGACTCCGCGAAGAACCTCATCTTCGGCATGATTAGCCGGACCCTTGCGCTGGGACCGGCCATCAAGGAAAGCTTTCTTGACTGGCGGGAACAGGTGGAAGCCGACCGGCTGGAAATGGAAGAGCTGGAAGAAGAGGAGTTGATCAGTGAGCCGATCATCGTCACGCCTTCTCAGCCCCTGATTATCCAGCCGATGGAAAAAAAGAAAAAAATAAAACCGGAACCCGTTGAAGAAGAAGATGAAGAAGAGGATGAAGAAGAATTTTACGTCGATGATGAAGAGTTGCTGGCCGATGAGGAGGAAGACGAGTATCAGGTTCCGCCGCTGTCGCTTCTGGAGGACCCTCCCGAGCAGGAAGACGTGGAAGAATTGCGCGAAGAGATCCTTGCGAACAGTGCCATTCTGGAACAAAAGCTGGCGGATTTTGGCGTTCAGGGCCGGGTGGTGCAGGTGCTCCCAGGCCCGGTGATCACCCTGTTTGAATATGAGCCGGCGCCGGGGATCAAAGTCAGCAGAATCATGGCGCTGGCGGACGATCTGGCATTGGCGATGCGGGCCGTCAGCCTGCGCATCATGGCGCCGATACCGGGAAAACCGGTGGTGGGCATTGAAATCCCCAATACCAGAAAGGAAACCGTTTATTTCAAGGACATCATGTGTTCTGACGAATTTGAGGATTCGCCTTCGTATTTAACCCTGGCGTTTGGCACAGACAATATAGGCCAACCCGTCGTCCAGGATCTTGCGACCGTCCCGCATTTGCTGATGGCAGGTTCGACCGGATCGGGCAAGAGCGTGGGCATGAACGCGATGATTTGCAGTATCCTGCTGAACGCTTCACCCGATGAAGTGAAAATGATCATGATCGACCCTAAAATGCTGGAGCTTTCCATTTACGACGGCATTCCGCATCTGATCGCGCCTGTGGTCATTAATCCTAAAAAGGCCGCGGCGGCCCTGCAGTGGGCGGTGACGGAAATGGAAACCCGTTACAAGTTGATGTCCGAGGCGGGGGTCAGAAACATCACCGGGTATAACGAATTCGTTGAAAAACTGGAAGAGGAGTATGAAGAGAAGTTTGAGGAGGCAGAAAAACTGCGCGCCAAGGAGATTGAGGATGGAGACTACGATCCGGAACAGGACGAAGACATCCCGGAACCCCCGGCCCGGCTGCCTTATATCGTGGTTTTCATCGACGAACTGGCCGACCTGATGATGGTGGCGTCCAAAGGCGTTGAGGAATGCCTGACTCGTTTGGCGCAAATGGCTCGCGCCGCGGGGATTCACCTGATCGTCGCCACCCAGCGGCCCTCGGTGGATGTTCTGACCGGCATTATCAAGGCTAATTTTCCGGCCCGAATTTCTTACAAGGTCATTTCCCGCGTGGATTCACGCACGATCCTGGACTGCATGGGCGCTGACAAACTTCTGGGTAAAGGCGACATGCTGATGATGCCGCCGGGGACTTCCAGCCTGAAAAGAATTCACGGGTGCATGGTCAGCGACGCGGAAATCAACCGGATCGTGGATTTCACTAAAAAACAGCAAAAACCGGATTATGAAGATTCGGAAGAAGATATTTTCGGTTCTATTGGATTGGACGAATCCGAAGGGACGGAAGAGGAGGAAGAGTTCGATGAAAAATATGACGACGCGGTGGCTCTGGTCGCGAAGGACAGGCAGGCGTCGATCTCTTATATCCAGAGAAGAATGCGTATTGGATACAATCGCGCCGCCCGTATTGTGGAATGCATGGAACGAGAAGGCGTGGTGGGTCCGTCGGACGGAGTCCGGCCCCGTGAAGTGTATGTCAAACCTATTTTGTTTGAGGAATAATATGACTCGATATCGAGAGTTTGTCATTTTAGGCGTATTCTTTTTTCTAAGCGCGTTCCCGTCCGTCATGGCTGAGGCGGGGATGTATTCATGGAAAGACGACAAGGGTAAAACCCATTTCACCGATAGTCTGTATAAAATTCCGAAAAAATTCCGCAAAGACGATCAGGGGTTTAAACAATACAAAGCGGCGCGACGACCGTCCACAAATTCTTCAGGCGCCAGTCCACTGCCGCTTTTAAAAAAACCGGTGCGGTCTTCTTATTCGCCCTCATCAAGCCTTATAAATCAGGATCACGTGATTCCGCTGATTCAGACAGCTGGAGGAAACTTTATGGCGGAAGTGGTTTTCAACAATCGGGTCAAGGCCATGTTGATGGTGGATACAGGCGCTTCACTGGTGACGATCTCTGAAAAAATCGCCAAAAAGCTGGGCTATCGGAGCAATTCTAAATCGGCCCAAATTCCTTTCACCACCGCCGGTGGCATGGTGTGGATGCCCATGGTGGCTCTCAATACCGTTCAGGTGGGGGACGCCACAGTGGACATGGTGGAGGCCAGCGTCAACAATCATATGGGAGAGATGGACGGTCTGTTGGGCATGAGTTTTCTTGGGGATTACCGGGTGGAGATGGACACGACCGGTTCCCAGATGATTTTAAAGCCTTTGGGAAAATCCGGAGACTCCCGCTGGGGCGGGAAACCCGCAATCTGGTGGAAAAACCGGTATTCAGATTATTCCGCTAAAATCAAAAATTTTGAACTGGAGTCTAAAAAAATGGAATTGTCGGGGCATCCCAAGTCCGCCAATATAAAGAAAATGGTCGCGTTTTATAAAGACCTGCACAAAAAACTGGATAAGAGCGCGGCCAGAGAAGGTGTTCCCGATATGCTTCGGACGGTTTATTAACCCGCGTTTTGCAAATCGATTCTTCTTCAATAAATAAATCGCCTGAACGGGCACTTAATTCTTGTCTCTTCATTTTGATGGGAGCGAGCAATCTTGCCCGAGGGTATCGGGCGCTGACCCATTGCCTCGTTTCGGGCCTCGCTCCGCAACGGGTCGAGGTTTTTAACGCGATGGGTCCGGGGCGGGGATATTGCGCCTGGGGAGGAATTTTCAATATCCGGTATCCCTCGATCGGTTCCTCGGGAATACTCGAATCCGCAAGAGCACACGCGGACCGCGACTGCCGGGTGGTCGCCCTCATCACTGATATCGGCAACGACATCATGTACGGGGTTCCCGCAAGTGAAATCATTGCCTGCCTGGACACCCTGCTGCAAAAATTAAACGCTCTTAACGCGGAAGTGTTCGTCCACCCCATCCCCCTTGATTTTTCTAAAGACGTGTCCAAACGCCAGTTCCGCATTCTCAAAACCATTTTCTATCCCCGCAGTGCCATCGACTACCACCAGGCCCAGGAGGCGGTTTCTGCGATCAATGATTTTTTGCGCACGCAAGCGGGTGGACGGATTCATCTTTTGCCCGGCGCGAAAGATTTTTGCGGCGTGGATAAAATTCATTATAGTATATTCCGCAGTCACAAGGCATGGTCCAGGGTCGCTCATGAAATGTTTCAGGTCTTAAATGTTCCAAAGACCAGGACGATAAGCCTTTGGGCGACTCTCATTTCCTTAGTGGCTAATATGGGCCGGCTGGTTTTTTATGACATGACCTCTGTCAAAAAAAAACCGCCGCAAACTTTCTAAAAAATTCGTTATGGGTTATCTGCTGTTGCTTGTCAGAGCCGTGACTGTTTGCGCGGTCTACCTGGGTTTTGCCGTGATCGGTGTGGTGTTGCGATTCGCAGGGTTTATTTCAAAAAAAAGACGGCACCGTCTTCTTGCCTGGTTCGCCCACCTTTGGGCGCGGTGCTCCTGCCTGATTTTTAATATCAGGATTAAAACGGTCGGTGGTTTGAAAATCAGGGAAGGCTCCCTCATTGTGGCCAATCATGTCGGGACACCGGATATTTTTGCGCTCGGAAACTGTTTTCCAGCGTTTTTTGTTTCCAAAGCAGAAATTGCCGAATGGCCCTTGTTCAATCATCTGGCTCGTTTGGGCGAAATTATTTTTGCCGAGCGTGATAAACGCCATCAGGTCAAAGAAATCATTGGGCAAATGAGCGATCGGTTGAGGGAAGGGTGTTCGGTCATTTTGTTTCCGGAAGGCCGGGCGAGCGACGGCATGCAAGTGCTCGATTTTAAAACATCGACGTTTGAAGCCGCGGTACGCGCGGGTTGCGATGTTGTGCCGGTCACCCTCATTTACCACGACGGCTCCCGACCTTCCATTGCCTGCTGGTCTGAAGGTACATTTCTTGAACATATTTTCAGGCTGTTAAAAAACTGGCGCTTGGATGTGACGGTGTTTGTGCACGCTCCCATTCAGGGGAAAACGGACCGCGGTGAACTGGCCAGGGAAAGTTTCAATATCATCCGGGAAACTCACGCGCGAGAGGTTGACGGCAGGGAACGGCATAAATAATTCCCATGCCGAAAAAGGTTGGGAATAAGAGTTGGACTTTATTAAAAAAGCATTCACAATATCGGATCAATTAAATTTTAAGGGTAAGAAAATGATTCATCCATTTAAAGAAAACAGCCCCAAAATTCATGATTCCACACTGGTGATGGAGAGCGCTCAAATCATTGGCGACGTGGTCATTGGCGAAGAGAGCAGTGTGTGGTTCAACGCGGTCATTCGAGGGGACGTCAACCATATACGCATCGGCAATCACACCAATATTCAGGATGGCTGTGTGCTTCATGTCGCCCGTAAGACACATCCCTTGATCGTGGGTGACGAAGTGACCGTCGGTCATAACGTGATCCTGCACGCTTGCACCATCCACTCCCGATGCCTGATCGGAATGGGGGCGATCGTCATGGACGGCGTGGAAGTGGGGGGAAACTCGATTGTCGGTGCGGGCGCTTTAGTGACAGCGGGAACCAAAATTCCGCCGCGCAGTCTGGTTCTGGGTTCTCCGGCCAAAGTGAAACGGGAATTGACCGAAGAGGAAATTCGCGGCATTCGTGAGTCCGCCGCCAATTACGTCGGCGATATAGAAAACTATCTCGACTGAAAAAATATTTTTATGAATATTCCCTTAGCGGTGATCGGCGGGAGCGGCGCGTACCACTTGCTGGCCGAACAAACCCTGGGCCGGGAAATAGAATGTACGGTTTTGAAAACTCCCTTTGGCGACAGCGCTCCCCTGCACCGGTTTGAATCAGAGGCAGGCGAGTTTCTTTTTTTGTCACGCCATGGCGAGAAAGACTATTCCCTCACAGCTCCCTTTGTCAATTACCGCGCCAACATTTACGCTCTTAAAGAATGCGGGGTCCTGCGCATTGTCTCGTGGTCCGGTCCCGGCATCATCAACACCCGGTTCAAACCGGGCGACTTTGTTGTGCCTCATGATCTCCTCGATGAAACCCGCAACCGGGAATCTACTTTTTTCAAAAACAAGGGCGTTGGATTCATCCGTCAGAGCGAGCCGTTTTGTCCTGAGATTCGCTCGGTCCTGCACGATGCCGTGCATGATCTCGGTGTGGTGCATCATGAAAGCGCGGTGTACGCCTGCACCCAGGGGCCGAGGCTGGAGACCCCGGCGGAGATTCGGAAATTGCGCCTTCTGGGCGCGGATCTGGTCGGCATGACTCTGGTGCCTGAAGCCTTTCTCGCCCGCGAACTGGAGATGTGCTATGCCTCCCTTTGTTACCTGACCAACTACGCCGAAGGGGTGACGCCGAGAAAATTTCAAACAGGCCAACTTTTTGAAGGCATGCAGACCGATGTCGAACGCGCCCAGGTGGGCGATTCTATCAAACGGTTTCCCGCGCTGTTGCGGAATTCACTTCTTGCATTGAGGGAAACGGACCCTGCCTGCCATTGTCAGGACGCGCTCAGGCGTTATAAGGACAAGGGCATGATCGGCGAGGACTGGCGTACCTGGTTAGGCCTTCCATGAAGATTTTATTCTGACGGGTAAGCCGATTGCCAGGCCTCAAACCCTCCTGTCATACTGTAGACTTCTTTGAATCCCTGCTCGGCAAAGTACGCCGCGGCTCCCTGACTGGAAATTCCGTGATAGCAACAAACGACCAACGGTGTGTCTTTATCCGTGTTTTCGGTGAACTCCTGAACATTGCTGTCGCTCACTGAAACCGCGGTTGGGATGTGTCCGCTGGAATAGGACGCGGGATCACGAATGTCGACCACGTTGACGTTTTTTTGTGCCAGCATTTCTTTGACTTTGTGGGTTTCTATTTCTTGAAAGGGGGGCATGGCTCCTCCATAATATTTTTTCAATTAAAGAAATTATCACGATGGCTGTTTTGCAAGCCATATTATAACTTTAAAACGGGACCGGGTAAAATGGCCGAATTGAGTGTCGCGGATCTGGAAGAGCAATTAAAAACAATGAGGGTGCGAAACGACCTTCATGGGGAGTTTTTAACCTTAAGAAGTCTGGGTTTTGCCCTGCAGAAAAATCGTCAGTTCACCAAAGCATCGGCCTGTCTTATCAAGACCTTGAAGCTGGCCAAGGATAACCCCAATGCCCGTGACCTGGCCCTTGTTCATGCCGGCCTGGGTTGCGTTTACTGGGAAATGGCGCAGTTGAAAAAGGCGGTGACGCATTTTCACTCCGCGTTGGAAGTTCAAAAGGAGTTTCAGGACGCGCCCGGTCGGGCGGGGCTTTTGTTCCTGATGGGGATGTCCTGCTGGCGGAAATGTCAATGGGATGAGGGTCTCGCTTATTTCAGTCAGGTACAGGCACTTCGTCCGATTGACCTGCCGGCAGGCATGAATGCCTCGGAGGAGGATGGCGACTATTCTTTTCTTTGGGAGGCTGTCGAACGGGGAGTGGCGACTTTGCAAAATCGTGTCCACCTGGGCCGTGAGCAGAAAGACACGCTTAAAATCCTGCAACCTTTATTTGCCATGATTCCCCTGTACCTGTTCACGGCAAGAAAAAACGAGATCGAACCTCTTTTGCAGGAAGCGGCCTTGCTGGCCAGGCAATTGCAGAAAAAAGATATTGAGGAGGCGATCCCCAGACTACAGACCTTGATTGCCAGGGAGTGATCGTTCTTTGGTAATTTTTTATTTCGAAATTTCTTTTTCCCCCAGAACTTCCCGGATGGCGTCGCCCAAAACTTTAAAGTTGAGAGGCTTGTCGACAAACCGGATATCCTCATCCCAAAGCCCATCTTGAAAATTCATCGTAACTGTTGGATGCGAGAGCATGATGAGGGGAATGTCTTTGTATTTCGGTTGTTTTTTCAGGATGCTGATAAACTCCAGCCCTGGCATTTCGATTCTAGACCAAATTGAGATGATGAGCCCGAAGTGGCCACGGTCGAGGTAATCGAACATGCAATTGGAATTGACAGCGAGTTCGATATAGTCGAAGCCGTGTTTCTTTAAGCCTGTCAGAACAGGCAGGCCGGAGAGAGTGCCGTCATCTACGATCAGTATCTTTATGTCTGAAACCATTTTTCATCCCCAATGAAGGTTTATTCGAAATTTGATGATTGACGAAAACCACTCATGCAAGGCACCGGAGGAGGAGACTATCCTCAACCTTGATGAGTGGAATCCGCCAAAAATTAAGCAAATTTTCAACGTGTCCATCGTGGTATCAGGATGACAGTGTTTTATGGCGAATGGGTTAAGGACGAGTCACGTTCTTCTTAAAACCGGGTTCCATGAATTTGACGGGGCGAGGGATTTCAGGAGGGAAAACCGGATAGGGAAAAGAACCGGAGTTAATGAAAACCTCCGGCGCAATTAAAGGGTATTTAGAGACAACCCACCTTGTAAAAAGGGTCGTAGAAAATCAGGTGAAAGAGATCAAGGTTACCCGCGTTATTCCATGGCCAGGCTGACCGCGATGCCACCCATGACATCATTCAGCTTGAAGTCTTTTTTTGGGCTGGTGGGAGTGGCGTTATGGCAATTTACGCATCCCTGGGTGACGGCAAAATCCGGATACACCGCCTTGAAATAATTCTTCCTGCCTATTTTGGAGATGCCAATATAAGGCCGGACCGGATGAATTTCTACCGTTTCCAGTCCCGTGTGCTCAAACTCATTTGCTGGTCCATTTTGCGGGTTGATGGGCCAGAGGCTGATGAGTCGAAAATGAACGCCCAGTTTGCGTTTTTCCACTAACTGGGATGAGCTGAGCAGGAACTGGGCGGGAAGCGGCAAGGTTTTATCGGTCCACCAGTTTTCCGATGGCTGAATGATGTTTAGATTTTTTAGACGATCGACAATGTATCTGGAATAAATCTCCCGGTCGGACTCCAGAACGGAATGCACATAATCTGAAACGATTTCCGGTGGAAATTGATGCTTGCCCGGTTCAGCATGTTTTTCCTGTTTCCCCAAGGGAAGGTTTATGAGGATACCCCCCATCACGTCCCCAACCTTGAAATTTTTTTTAGGACTGTTGGGATGATTGTTATGGCAGGTAACGCAGGATTCGGAAGTGGCGATGTCGGGGTAAATGGCCTGATAAAACCATCGGTTTCCTTCTTTAATGATCCAGGTAAACGGTTCCTTGGGGTTGTGGGCGATTTGCCGCAGGCCAGTTATTTCGTTCTTTGATTTAGGGGAATTTTTTTTATTGATGGGCCAGAGGCTGGTCAAATAATATCTCATGCCGATTCCCCGATCATTTGATAATTCAGCCGATTTCAAAAGAAATTGCGCCGGCAGGAGAAGGGTGTTGTCTTCCTCCCAGTTTTCGGTGGCTTTTATCGCGCCCAATTTGTTCAAGCGCGCGACGATATCATGAGAATAAACCCTTCTGTCGGCTTGAATGACGGCGTGGATATAATCGGTGGCGGTTCTGGGCGAGAGGCCCGGACGCGTCATGGTGGAATCTGCAAATACTAAAAAGGAGGGTATCAACAGGAAGAAGGCGATTAGGGCATTTAACAGAAAAATAACGCAACGGGATTTATCGTTAGCCATTATATTTACCCCCCTTTGTGGGTGGAGATATTGGATTTAACTGGTTCTATTGGAAAAATATATATCCCCAGCATTCCTGCCGCAACCGTTTGCCGGGAAATTAACTTTGCCGTGGCTTTTTTTGGGATAAAAGAGAGTTTAAGAGTGGGTTGATGGCAATTGTTTTGCGTAGGAGAGAAATTTTACGGTCAATCTTGACGGGGGGAATAAAACAGATAGGTCTGATTCAGGGTTCGTTGGGAGGGGGCATGGACTCTTCATTTGCCGAATTCTGGTTAATAGGCAATTCAATAACAAATGCGGTGCCATTTTTCCCATCGCTTTCAGCTTCCAGAATTCCACCATGTTTTTCAATGATGGAATAACAAACTGACAAGCCCAGCCCGGTTCCTTTATCTTCGGGTTTGGTGGTGAAAAAGGGATCAAAAATCTGTTCAAGATGTTCTTTTTTAATTCCAGTCCCGGTGTCGGTAAAACTGATTTTCAATACCTTTTTACTTTCTTCAGGGAGCGACCCGGTTTCAGTGGCGAAGCTGGAAGAGTTTACAGGGTCAACCACCTGGGTATGGACGGTGAGTTGGCCGCCACCTGACATGGCGTATTTGGCGTTGTTTATGATGTTCAGGAAAACCTGGCGCATGCGGTCGGTGTCCATGAGGAGTGTGGGTAAATCGGGGGAAAACTTCCGCACCACGTTGATTCCTTCCGAATTCATTTCACCTTCGACAATGGACAGGACGGATTCCAGCTCATTATTGATTTCGGCATGTTTAAGATCGACGTCTCTTTTTCGGGAGAATTTTAATAATCCACTGATGATTTTCTCGATCCGGTGAATTTCTTCGGTGATGGAACCCAAATCCTCCTGCAAAGCCGGGTCGTCCCGGCGCTCCATTTGCAAGGTCTGGGAATATCCCGAGATGATGTTGAGCGGATTGAGAATTTCGTGACAAACGCCGGCGGCCAGGCGACCGATCCCCGCTAATTTTTCAGACCGTAAGATTTGATTTTTGGCGGTCTTGAGTTTATTGAGGGATGTTTGCAATTCTTTATGCGCCACCACCAGTTCCTGATGGGACTTTTTCAACATTTCTTCTGTGTGTTTTCGGCGTTCGGCTTCCTGATGAAGTTGAATGGCATGACGGATTGATTTGGCCAGGGACTCACTGGTCAACTTGCCTTTGGTGAGATAATCGGTGGCGCCGGATTTCATGGCCTCCACCGCGATTTCCTGATCTCCCTGACCGGTGAGGACAATGATCGGGGTGGTGATGTCTTTTGATCGGAGGTTATTCAGCAGTCGGATTCCATCGCCTTCGCCCAGCCGGTAATCGCAAATGCAAATGCCGTAAGGGGTTGCTTCCAATTGCAGGATGGCTTCTTGCTGAGACTTGGCGCGGTCCAAAGTGGGAGAGGGATTGGTCAGACCTTCCCGAATAAGATCTCCAATTAAAAACGCGTCATCGTCATCGTCATCGACGATCAATATTTTGATGTCTTCGCGATTCATAAAATAATTTTATTGTGGCAATTTTACGGTGTTGAGCCAGTAATCAAACACAACCCGCACAACGTCGACCAGGTCATGAAAACGGTCGGGTTTTTGGATAAATGAATTGACCCCTAGGTCGTAGGAATATGCGATGTCCGTTTCTGCCGATGATGTGGTCATGATAATCACGGGTATTTTACGGAAACGGTCGTTGGATTTTATTTCTTTCAAGGCTTCCCTGCCACTTTTTTTAGGCATATTCAGATCGAGCAGGATCATGCTTGGCAATTGCCCGGACGAGCCATTGCTACCATTTGACCGGGAGAATAAATACTCCAGGGTCTCGTTGCCGTCTTTGACCCAATGCACAGCGGTATTATCAACCCCTGCCTCTTTCAAGGCCTCCAGAGTCAACAAATAATCATCTTCGTCGTCTTCGGCGATGAGTATGGAAAAGGGTTTTAATTTTAGGTTCATTTTGCATCCCGGAGAGGGCACCAGAGAAGGGGGAATTTTATAATACGAGTTTCTATTTCATTGAAAATTTATGAATTACGAAAATGCCTCTCTTGTCTGGTATCGGCGTCTATGAGGTTTCCTTTAACTTTTTATTGATTCTGGGATAAAAAATTTGGAAAACGGAACCTATTTGAAAAGCTGGATACAAACAATCTAATAGAAAGACTCGGTCTAAAAAGAAAAGTCCGCCACGGGAATGAGAGTAGGGGCTTTAACTTGGGGTGTTTTTTTCGTCGTCTGCCGGTCCCACCCGGTATTGATTTTTTAAAAACCTTTTTTTTCAAAGTATTAGGTGTTAAACTTTCCGGCATTGTGGTGTTGGGTGGGGCCTTCTTTTCGCTTGAGGCTTGACAACATCGGCCTGAATGAAGTATATGATTACATTCCCTTAAGCGGCTGTTCCGGGGGTCGGCTTCGACCTTCTGGCTGGAATTTTCAGGGGATATTCGTAATTATAAGGTCGCACCCCGTTCACCGAGGGGTTTAAAAGGGTTTTTTTAATACACACGCTTGAAAGGAAGGATCATTGGCAAATCATAAGTCAGCAATCAAACGCAACCGTCAAAACGAAAAAAGATACGCCAGAAACAAGGTTTATCGCACTCAGCTTAAAACCGCCGCCAAAAAAGTATTGGCAGAAGTTGAGGCTAAGGATAAGAAGGAAGCTGAAGCAGAATTAAAAGGAGCGATTAAAATAATTTCCAAGGTAGCGAGTAAGGGAGTTATTCATAAACGCTCAGCGTCCAGAAAAATTTCCGGCCTCGCCAAAAAGGTCCATCAACTTTCCGCCTCCGCTTGAGGCGGAAGCGGAAGACCTCTCCCGAGTCGTGATCGTCTAGCGGTCTCCAACCCTCAGTTTTTTCCTGCGCAAAGGTTTAAAATCAGCGATTCGAGAATTCCCTGGGAAGATTGCCCTGAAGTTTTCAATTGCCGGTCCGCATGAACCAGAGCCTTAAAATTGCTTATCAGTTCCGGTTGGCTGAAATTGCGCGTGTGTTTCAAGGCTTTTTCCACCATAAAGGGTTTGGCTCCCATTTCCTGCGCGATTTTTGCGGGCGGAAATTTTTGCGACTGATAGTTTTTGACTTCCCAGATGACCCTGAGTTGCCAAACGATGGTTCCCAGGATTTTTAGCGGCTCCTCTCCGTGGCCGAGCTGATTGTGTAACAGGGCGAGAGCCTGTTGGGCATTTTTTTCTTTCAATGCCTCGGTCAGCGCGAACGGATTTTCCTGCCTGATATCCCCCACCATCGCCAGCACCTCTTTGTCCGAGATGGACCGGTCTTTCCCGGCGTAAGTCATGAGTTTATCCAGCTCCCGGGCCAGAACGCCGGGTTTTGCGCCGGTTTTTTCGATCATCTTCCGGGCCGCGTCCGGGGAAAGAGCATAGCCCAACGCAGTCGCCCGATTGCTGATCCACGGAATGAGGGTCATTTCGCCGGGGGCATCGCAGGACACGGCGCCCGCATGCTTTGTGAGGGACTTGAATAGTTTTTTCTTCCGGTCCGCTTTTTCCGCCGTCAGAATCAGGCAGGTTTCCTGAAGAGGGTCCTGAGTGTATTCGAGAAGCGCGGCGGATCCTTCCGGCGGCAAAGTGATTTCATGAAGGTTTTTTACAATCACCACTTTGGTTCCGCCCAGAAAAGACAGGGTTTTTATCGCGGATAGCCAGTCGCTGACGGAACTGTTTTTCGCATCGAAGGTTTCGAGGTTGAATTCGCGGTTGTCAGGGTCGATCAGTTTCTCCACGATCGCGTGAATGATCTCGGTGTGAAAAAACCTTTCTTCGCCGTATAGAAAATAAATCGAAGCGATCTTTCCTTGTCCGATTTGCCGAATGGCTTCTTTGGGGTTCAAAACGACCGTGGTTTTAAAACTGGTCGACGACGATGCTCACCAGACGGTTGCCCAGTTCTTTATAAGCGTCGTTGAGGGCCGTCTGTCTGGCGGCTTCGGAATTGATGACGTCGGCTGTGGTGCGAAAGTCCCATTTGGTGGTGAAATTTTGTTTGAGAAACTGTTTTCGTTTCACCATGTCCTTAACGTCGATGGCCACGCCCAGCGCCACATAGTATTCTATGGCGACATCATTGCTGTCGAAGGACACCGCCTGTAAGGTGTAGGAGTTCAACACGCCGCGCATCACAAGGTCGGCGTTTTTTCGATTCACCACTTTCAGGCGGCCGTCGTTGATGAAAGACTGGCGTATGACGTTGGTCATATTTCGGTGGATATCCGGCTCTGACGACGAGTTGTCGAAAACCGGTATGGCCACCGTCTTCAGATGTTTTGGGAGAGTGGTGCCGGTGCCGGTGAGGTGATAGCCGCAGGCTGAAATCAATATCAGACCGGTCAGGAGGCCAAGGGTTTTGATTCGGAATTTCATTTTTTATTTCACCACGATATTGACCAGTTTTCCAGGGACCACAATGACTTTCCTGATTTCCTTCTCACCGATGAATTCCTGAATTTTGGAACTTGCGAGCGAATGCGATTTTATATCGTCACCGCTCATGGCGGCAGGCACTGTGATTTTATCCCTCACTTTACCATTGACCTGAATCACGATCAATATTTCATCCGCCTGAATCAGCGCGTCCAGGTGAACGGGCCAGCGGATTTCCCCGACACGTTGATCGGGATTGAGTCTGGAACCGATCTCTTCGGTTATGTGCGGCGCGAAGGGAGAAAGCAGAATGACCAAAGATTCGATGGCTTCCTTGACAATGCTTTGAGCCTCGGCGTTTTTATTATCCGTTTGATTCCACCACTCCCTGAACGTATACAGATGATTGACCAGTTCCATGCAGGCGGATATCGCGGTGTTGAATTGAGTGCGATTCTGGATGTCCTCCGTCACCCGTTTGATGGTGATGTGGGTTTTCCGGCGCAATCCTTTTAGTTCTTTTAAAAGGGGAGCGGACGGGTCCGGTGGCGGAGGGGCGGATTTTATTTCCGGCAAAAACTCCAGGCAAATCCGCCACACCCTTTTTAGAAAACGAAAACAACCTTCCACCCCCTGATCGCTCCAGTCCAGATCCTTGACGGGAGGGGCGGCGAATAAAATAAAAAGCCTTGCGGTATCCGCGCCATAGTTTTTGATGATGTCGTCCGGGTCCACCACATTGCCTTTCGACTTGGACATTTTAGTCCCGCCCTTGATGACCATCCCCTGAGTGAGCAGATTGGCGAACGGTTCAGGGGTTTCTATCCGGCCCAGGTCTTTCAAGACGAGGTGAAAGAACCGGGAATACAAAAGATGCAGGATGGCGTGCTCAATGCCGCCGACGTATTGGTCCACCGGCATCCAGTAATTTGCGTTTTCAGGATCGAAGGGTTGTGTGTCATCACGCGGGGAGGTGAAGCGGTCGAAATACCAGGAAGAACAAACGAAGGTGTCCAGCGTGTCGGTCTCCCTTTTGGCGGGCCGGTCGCATTTCGGGCAAGGGGTGTTTGTGAAATCCGGCAAGGATTTCAGGGGCGACTGACCTTGATCGCCCAATTGGGCGTCGATTGGCAGTTCCACCGGAAGCTGGTCGTAGGGGACCGGCACAATACCGCAGTCATCACAGTGGACGACGGGGATCGGGGTCCCCCAGTAGCGTTGCCGGGAGACGCCCCAGTCGCGTAATTTGTAATTGACCGTGGCCTGGCCGATGTTTTCCGTTTTCAGGTACGCGCATACTTTCTTGATGCCTTCTTTGCCGATAAGACCGTCAAAGGGGCCGGAGTGGACCATCGTCCCTTCATCTTTATACGCTTCGGTCATCGTGGCCGCATCGAGGTCGCCGTTTTTGGGTTGAATGACGACCTGGACGGGCAGATCGTATTTGCGCGCAAAATCAAGATCGCGCTGGTCGTGCGCCGGGACAGACATGATGGCGCCGGTGCCGTATTCCATCAACACGAAATTGGCGGTCCAGACCGGGATCTCTTTTCCCGTGAGCGGGTTGACCGCATAGGCTCCGGTGAAAACGCCCTGCTTGTCTCCGGTTTCGCTGGTGCGCTCTATTTTGTCTTCGCCCGCGACTTTGGCGAGAAAAGCTTCTACAAATGGCTCCTGATCGGTTCCTTTAGAAAGCGATTTTGTTAAAGGATGTTCAGGAGATAAAACCATGAAAGTGGCGCCGTACAGCGTGTCGGGTCGGGTGGTGAAAATTTTGATAACGGCGTCATTGCCTGTCACCCTAAAATCCACCTCGGCGCCATAGCTTTTGCCGATCCAGTTTTTTTGCATGGTGATGACTCTCTCCGGCCAGCCGCCTTCCAGATGTTTCAGGCCGTCCAATAACCGGTCCGCGTACTCGGTGATCTTGAAGAACCAGGCTTCCTGCTGTTTCTGCTGGACAGGGTTGTCGCATCGCCAGCAACAGTCGTCGACCACCTGCTCGTTGGCTAAAACGGTGTGACAGGCGGCGCACCAGTTCACCGTGGCGGTTTTTCGAAACGCCAGGCCTTTCTCTAAAAATTGCAGAAAGCACCACTGATTCCAGCGGTAATATTCCGGTCGACAGGTGGCGATTTCACGGTCCCAATCATAACTGAAGCCCAGACGCTTGATCTGTTTGCGCATGGAACGGATATTTTCAAACGTCCACCTGGCCGGATGGCTTTTGTTTTGTATGGCCGCGTTTTCCGCCGGCATGCCAAACGCGTCCCATCCCAAAGGGTGCAAAACGTTATAACCCTGCATGCGTTTGAACCGGGCGATGGCATCGCCGATGGCGTAATTACGCACATGGCCCATGTGGATTCTTCCTGAGGGATAGGGAAACATTTCCAACAGATAAAACTTTTTTCTGGACGGGTCGCTCTCGACCTTGAACGTGTCGTCCTCTTCCCAGATTTTTTGCCACTTCTCTTCTATCGATTTAAAGTCGTAAGACTGCATGCCAACAAACCCTCGTGGTTTTAGAAAAAAGACATAGTAGCAAAAACGGTGGATTAAATCAGCGCGATAAAAAACCCCGGATAAGGAAAATTCTTAGTTGCCAGGCCATTCTCCGATATAATGCCGGACCATGACCGAACTCACCGCAGTCATCGGAACGGTTTTCATTTTATATGTCCTCTTGATGCTGGGAATAGGGTTCGTGACCTCCAGAAGCACCCGTTCCCCCGCCGATTTTTTCCTGGCCGACCGCTCGCTCAAAGCCTGGGTCACGGCCATTTCCTCGACCGCCAGTTCCGAGAGTGCCTGGGCGGTGCTGGGGACCGTGGGCCTGGCCTATAAAGACGGGCTGTCGGCCCTGTGGTTTTTGCCAGGTTGCCTGCTGGGGTATGCGATCAACTGGTTTCTCATCGCTGAAAAACTACGCAAACATTCCCAGGAAGAAGGCGCTCTCACGGTTCCCGACTACCTCGAAGCCCATTTCAAGGACACCTCCAATATTCTCAGGGTCATTTCCGTGGCGATCATCTTCGCCTGCATGATGGCCTACGTTGCCGCCCAATTCACCGCGATTGGAAAAACCTTCGACGCAATCTTCGGAGTTCCGCATTTTTTAAGCATTTCAGTGGGCGGTGCCATTGTGATTCTTTACACCATGATGGGCGGGTTCCGCGCAGTGGTGTGGACGGATTTTATTCAAGGGTTGATCATGGTCCTGGGCATCGCCCTTCTGGCATCGGTCGCTGTTTGGCATCTGGGCGGATGGGGCGGCATGGTGGAGAAAGTCCAGCAGGCGTCGCCAGACACCCTGGACTGGATGGGTGGAAAAACCACCGCCGCGTTTTTTGGGTCGCTGGTGGGGCTATTGGGAATCGGTCTGGGCTACCCCGGTCAGCCACACGTCATCACCCGCTACATGGCGGCAAAGGACACGAAAACCATCGAGGTCGGCGCGTGGATCGCGATTTCCTGGGGACTCATCATTTACATTTCGGCGATCGTTTTGGGAATCGCCGGCAACGCCCTGTTTCCGGGTCTTGCTGACCCTGAGCACTTATTCCCGAAGGCGGCGGAGATGTTATTGCCCAAAGTGGCGACGGCGGTGGTATTGACAGGGGTGCTTGCGGCCATCATGTCCACGGTGTCCGCCCAGATCATCGTCGCCGCTTCCACGGTGGCGCACGATGTTTACACGAAAATCCTCAGGCGCACCCTGTCCAATGAAAAAATAATCAGGGTCAGCCGAATCACGATTCTGCTTCTGGGCCTTGGGGCGATGGCCGTCGCTCTGATGGAAACACGGGTGATTTTCTGGTTCGTGCTGTTCGCCTGGTCGGGCCTTGGGGCGAGTTTCGGTCCGGTGATTTTGTTCACCCTGTATTCTAAAAACGTCACGATCCAGGGCGCGGTCGCGGGTATGCTCACGGGTTTTTTCACCACCGTTGTCTGGAAAGTTTCGGGGTTGTCCGATGCGGTGGTCTACGAACTGGTGCCGGCCTTTTTATTTTCCAGCCTGGCTGTGTGGGGAGTGAGTAAAATAGGAAAGAACAAAAGATAGATTGACCGCAAAGACGCAGAGAACGCAAAGGAAATATTGAAGACAAACAAACTTTATCCCTCCTCACCTTAATCCTCTCATCTTAAAGGTGAAAAAATTTAAACGAGCGATTTAAACGAGCGATAAGTAAAGGTTTATTCTAAGAAGTTCCTTATTTGGTTTTTTAAATTTTTAATAATTTAGGTGATTTAGAGTTGGATTTATTTTTCCAGAACTCAAGGTAATAGTTCTAGATAATTAAATCAACAGGGCTTTTCAACTTTGGTTTTCTTTGCGTTCTCTGCGTCTTTGCGGTGAAAATTTGTTTTTCTTTTAAGCGTCTCAATAAATTAATCTTTTAAAGTCGCCAGAATTAGTTCGGCCATGCGCCGGGACGCGCCTTGCTGGGACTCGACCCAAGACGATGCTTTTTTTGCCAGTGTCGATTGCGTCGCTGAGTTTTCTAAAAGCGAGGCCATGACCTTCGTCATCTCCCCTGAGTCGTTCACCGGAAAGGCCAGTTCCTTTTGTCTGAGTTCCTCTGCTGTCTGGCGAAAATTTTCGACATGGGGGCCATGCACGACAGGCACTCCCTGAGCGAGAGGCTCCATGAGGCTGTGCCCGCCGCCTGGATAAATGAGGCTGTTGCCGACAAAGGCTGTGCTGGCGATGGCATACAGTTTTCCCAATTCGCCCATCGTGTCCAAAAGGATCACCGGGTTTTTTGAGGTTTCGGTGATGGCCGTGCGTTTGGTGAATGCAATTTTCCGGGTTCTTAAAAGCGATTCCACGGCTGAGACCCGTTCCAGCCGTCTCGGCGCCAGGATAAGAACAAGATCACTGAATTTCTTTTTTAAATTCTGATACACCTCCAGAATGATTTCCTCTTCCCCTTTGTGAGTGCTTCCTGCCACCCACACGGGGTTTGTCCCGGATAGGCTCAATTGGGCGCGAATTATTTTCCGTTCACTTTCAGGAAGCAGGACGAGCGCGTCTGATTTTGGGTCGCCCAACACCTGCAATCGGGAAGGGTCCACACCCAAAGATAAAAGAGCGTCTTTCCCGTCTTCGCTTTGCATGCCGAGGATGCTGAACCGATTGAACAAGTTTTTAGAAAAACTTCCCAATCGTCGGTAACTTTTTAACGAGCGCTGGGACAATCTGCCGTTAAAAAGTAACGCGGGTATTTTGCGCCGGGACAGCAGGTCGAGGAGACCGGGCCAGAACCCGGTATCCGTGACCACGAAACCATCGGGGCGGATGCGGTTCAGCGCGATCAGGGTGAAGGGCAGACAGTCGAGCGGATGAAACATGATTCGATCGGCGAAGGAAGTTTTTTGCCGGGCCCCGTCATAACCTGAGTCGGTGGTGACGGAAACGACGAGGTTGATATCCGGTCGCTCCTCATGAATGATTTTCAGTACGGGGGCCACCGCCGTCACTTCTCCAAGAGACAACGCAAACACCCACAGGTTTTTTTTGGATGACGCGCATGACGGTTGGGGAACCCACCCGAAATGATGCCAAAGTCCGCGCAGTTTGCTTTTGGTGATAAGAGAAAAAATTAAAAAACAGGGGGCGACGAGAAACGCCAGGACACTTGAAAGTGAGTGGTATAGAATCATCATTTGAAATTTAAGTCTGCGTTTGTTCGACCAGTGCTAAGTTTCTTTGCACCGCGCCCTGATTTTCCTTTATGGTTTTAGCCGCTGATTCTCCGCGCCTGATGCGTTCTTCGGGTTGGGTGAGGAGCCGGTGCAGGGCCGGATAAAGTTCATTCGGGTCGTCGATTTGAACGCCGCCTCCCGATTCCTTCAACAGCCGGGCTTCTTCCGCAAAGTTTTGCATGTGTTTTCCGAAAATCACGGGCAGACCGAGGGCCGCGGGTTCGAGAATGTTTTGTCCGCCGAACCTTGGGTTGAACCCTCCTCCGACGAAGGCCACGGCGGCCCTGGCATAGTAATGATTCAGTTCGCCCATGGTGTCTATCAGGATGATCTCTCCTGCGGTTGTATCCGGCAGGGACGGAAACTGGGAATGACGTTTGAATTCCACCCCGTACTCCTGAATCAGGCGTTCGATTTCCTGGCAACGTTCCACATGTCTTGGCGCGATGGCGATATTGAGATCCGGAAAGTCCTCTTTGAGCCGTAAAACGGATTCCATGATCGGTCCTTCATCGCCGGGGCGGGTGGACCCGAAAACGACCCAGGGATGTGTTTGTCCGGGGTTTTTGAGAGTCGGGAGAAAATTGCCCGTTTGGGCGTCGAATTTTATGTTGCCTGTCACCCGGACTTTTGGGGCGGGAACCCCAAGCGCCAATACCTGGTTTGCATCCGCTTGCGTGCGCATGGAGAATTCCGAGATCGGGTCGGTGATCCAGCGAAAGAAGGGCAGAATTTTCTGGTAACGGTTGGCAGAGCGTATTGACATTCTGCCGTTGACTAAAATAACGGGCACGTTTCGGCGCTTCGCCAGCCTGAGCAGGGAAGGCCAGAATTCTGCTTCGATCAGTATCAATTGGGAGGGGTTCAATTTTTCAAAAACCGGATTGAGCCATAAAGGAAAATCAAAAGGCAGACGGAACACGTGTTCGATACTTTCTCTTCTCGCCAGGTCGTAGCCGGTTTGCGTGAAAGTGGAAAGGACGATGGAAGGATGATTGCCGGTTTTATTCAATGCATCTATAAGAATTTTCGCCGCTCGCACTTCTCCCGCGGAGGAGGCGTGTATCCACAGACAACCGGGCAAGGGAGGCAGGGATTTTCCTCCCCGGTGGCGGGCAAGCATATCCTCTCGAAATCCCTCGGAGAGGGCCATCCGAATCAGGATGAAAGGGGATGCGGCTAGGATGGCGATGCCGACAATGGTATGATACAAAATTTCCATAGGCCGGGAGTATACCTCCAATTTGACAGCAAGGAATGGATAAATTTTTATGGATTTGGAAGCACTTTATCACCGGATAATTTCTCCCCGGCGGAAATTTTACCATGTTCCATTGCACCTGCTGTTTCGGGGGGTGTCGTTTTTTTATTGTCTCGGCCTGCGTTTGAACCGGCTGGCCTACCGTGCGGGAATATTTTCCTCGCGCTCTTTGCCCATTCGTGTGATCAGCGTCGGTAATCTCACACTCGGCGGAACCGGCAAGACACCGATCGTTATCCTGATCGCGGGTATTCTAAGGGACCGGGGTCTAAAACCCGCGATCCTCAGCCGTGGCTATGGAGGCCATTCCAGGGAAAAAGTAAACGTGGTTTGCGATGGCCAAAAAATCCTGCTTTCGGCTGACGTGGCGGGCGACGAGCCGGTGATGATCGCCCGGCGACTCAAAAATATTCCCGTACTCACGGGAAAAGACCGCGCTCTCACAGGCCTGCATGCTTTAGAACATTTTGGCGTGGACCTGTTGATCCTCGATGACGGGTATCAGCACCTGCGGCTTCGGCGCGATCTCAATATCCTTCTGTTTGACCAGGAAAAACCGCTGGGCAACGGTCATCTTTTTCCCGCCGGTGAGTTGCGCGAACCCGTGAGTGAAAGTCATCGAGCCGATTTGATTTGTTTCACCCGATGTCGGGGGCATGAAAATTCCAGTTCGCAGGCCCTGCCGAAGTTTCCCGCAAACGTTCCGGTCGTTAAAACCGCGCTCCGGTTACAATCCCTCGTCCGGCTGGACAGTCAGGAAACGATGTCGGTTGAAGTTTTAAGAGACCTGCCGGTGGCGGCTTTTTGCGGAATCGCCCAACCGGATGATTTTCGGCACACGCTGGAGACGGCGGGTGCGGGGGTGGTTTTTTTTCACGCCTTTCCCGATCATCACCGTTATATTGCAGACGACTTTAAGTCTATCGAACAGGCGGCCCGGAAGGCGGAGGCAGAGTGTATTCTGGTGTCTGAAAAAGACAGCGTTAAAGTCGATCCTTCTGTGTTTTCCCTGCCGGTTATTAAAGTGATTATGGATGTAGAAATACTTGCCGGTCAGGAGGTTTTCACAAAACTTTTGTTGAAAAATGGACCGGTCCGATGATTGACTTTAAATCCTTATCCTCCGGTCAACGGTTTGCCTTGAACGTCTTTGTTCCCCTGTTGTATTTTTTTCCGTTAGCGGTGGTTTATTTTTCTCCAAAGAATTTCGGTTTCGGCCGCCCGGAGCTTGTGCCGATTGCCTTGGGCCTCGGAGGGGTGGGGCTGGGTATATGGATATCGGGGATGGTTTCTCTGGGAAAGTCTCTCGCTGTTTTGCCTGGCACGGATGCGTTGAAAACCGGGGGAGTGTATAAATTTTTCAGGCATCCCATTTATGTCGGGATCAATTTGACTCTGTTCGGGTTGCTGTCCGCCTGCGGATCGGTTTTTGGAATGGTGTATCTGGCGCTTGTGGTCATTCCCTTGAATGTCTATCGGGCGCGCGAAGAAGAAAAAGCTTTGCTAAAAAAATTCGGCGACAGCTACTTAGACTACCGCAAGACAACTTTGTTCTAACTCCTTTTCCAGCGACAGGGGAACTTGACATTCGCTTCGCTCACGCGCCCTTTAAGAACAGGGGAAAGAAAAAATCAACTCTATGCCGGACGATATAAAAATAAAATTCGGGGCTCTTCTTCCGATGGAGGGTGATGCGATCGAAAACGGTGAACTGCTCATCGAGCAGGGACGGGTCAAAGAAATTCGGCCCACGCAGTCACCGACATCAACGGCGTGTCTGGATTTGTCCGACCATCTCCTCCTCCCCGGATTTGTAAACGCCCATTGCCACCTCTCTCTTTCCGCGCTCCGGGGCAAGGTTCCGAAATGTGACAAGTTCACCGATTGGGTGCGTCTGGTGATAAAGGAAAATTCCCGGATGCCTGAAAGCGATCGTGTTTCGGCCCTGCATGCGGGGGCCAGGGAACTGTTGCGCTCCGGGGTGACGACGCTTGCAGATACTTTGTCAGAGGTGGAGCTACTGTCTCAATATCATGACCTGCCGTTTAGGCAGGTGGTGTTTCTGGAAGTGCTGGGTTTCAAGGGCCGTGAAGCCGATGAAATTCTGGAGCGGGCCGCGTCTTTTTTTTCACGGCAAAATTCAGCGGGACCGTTGCTAAAACTGGGGCTGGCCCCGCACGCGCCTTATTCTGTGTCGCCTGCGTTATTTCAAGGGCTGAAGAAACTTGCGGCGGGCCACCATTGTCTCTCATCCTGTCATCTGGCGGAGTTTCCCGAAGAAGTCCGTTTTCTTGAAGAGGGGGGTGGGGAGTTGGAGGAGTTGCTCAAAGAGCGTGGATCGTATGACGAAGATTGGGCCCCGCCGGGGAAAAGCCCCGTCCGTTATCTGGATGATCTGGGCGTCCTGGATTCGATGATCGGGGTTCACCTGAGCCACAGCGCAGACGACCTGGAAGTTTTACAATCCAGAAACACGCGCGCGGTGTTTTGTCCGGGAAGCACCCGCTGGTTTGGCCGCACCCGGTTCATGCCGGTCCGTGAAATGCTCGACCGCTCAATCCCCGTCGGGCTTGGGACGGATTCCCTGGCCAGTAACGACGCGTTGAGTTTTTTCCATGAGTTGAGGGTGGCCGATGAAATGTTGCGAGATGTTTCAAGGCTGGAAATTTTAAAAATGGCGACTCTGGGGGGTGCCGAGGTGTTGGATTTGCCCGTTGGGGTGCTGTTCTCCGAAAGACCCGCCGACCTTATTGGTCTTCGTGTGTCGGGTAAACCGAAGAACTGGGCGGACATTCCCTTCGAGCGGGATCGGGAGTCTGTGGATTTTTCGATGGTGGCAGGAAAGGTGGTGCTTGGAGATTGATTTTTTGTTCTTCCTCGCGCGCGGTGACTTTTGCATAAGTCGGGGAGATATGGCAAAGTTTCCTTTATTTTAAAAATTGTGAAAATTCATAAACTTTAAACGGCTTCCTTGAAAACTGTGAAAAACCTGATCACCGGAATCCACGGCTTTGCCGGCTCGCATTTAGCCGATTGGCTGCTCAAACAAAACGAAGAAGTGGTCGGTCTCGCCCGTAATGAGGCCGACTGCAAAAATGTGCGGCACATTCTAAAACAGATCCGGGTCTGGCCTGCGGATATCAGAAACGGGCAGGAGATGAAAAATGTTCTGGCAGACGTTCGCCCCCGGAGGATTTACCATCTTGCAGCCGTTTCTTTTGTCCCGGATGCGGAAAAATCGGGGGCCGTGGTTTTCGATACGAATGTGACCGGCACCTTGAACCTGTTGCAGGCGGTCAAGGAATTGCAATTGAACTGTAGAATTCTTTTTGCCGGGTCTTCTGAAGCCTATGGAGCGGTGACTGAGAAAAAGAGCCCGGTGAAAGAGACGGAACCTCTACAACCGGTTTCCCTTTACGGCGTCAGCAAAGCCTCAGCCGAAATGCTGGCGATATCGTATTTTTTACGGGACGGGCTGGACGTGGTCGGGGTCCGGTCTTTCAACCATATCGGTCCCAGGCAGAGTTCCCGTTTTGTCTGTTCCGCTTTTGCCCGGCAGATCGCGGCGATTGAAAAGGGAGCGGAACCGGTGATGAAAACCGGAAACCTGGCATCCCACCGTGATTTCATGGATGTCAGAGACACCGTTCGCGCCTACCATGCGATCATGGAGGGGGCCAAAGCGGGAGACGTGTTCAATGTCTGCGCAGGCAAATCCGTGAGTGTCCAGTCTGTTCTGGATAGCCTGCTGGAATCAGCGGGTATCCCCATTCGGATAGAACGCGATCAGAAATTGTTTCGTGAGGAGACAGCCGCGCGAATCTGTGGCGACCCGACGAAGCTGACAAGTAGGACCGGTTGGCGTCCTGAAATACCCCTGGAGCAAACCCTGAGCGATCTTTTGAACCATTGGCGGGAAAACCCGTGAGAAAAATGGACGGATTAAAACCGTCGCCGGTTTTTCGCCGACTTCCATGCCCGCCGAATTAAATCTAACCGTTTGAAAATAATGGCCGAACTTTAGTTTATTTTTTAGATAGAATTTTTTGGGGCGGGCATGCTATAATTTTTGCAAAATTGCGCTTTGGAGCATACATTTTCCTGTTAAAATTTTTTTAACCATGATAGACTCCGCAACATCGTATTCCCTCTGAGGTTAAAAACCCATCTACATTCATTAATTCTTGAAATTTTTCGTTTTGTGTTGACAAAAGGGAAATTAAGTCAGTAAGATGAGCGTTTTTCTATTGTTGAGCTGGCGTAGCTCAGTTGGTAGAGCAGCTGATTTGTAATCAGCAGGTCGGGGGTTCGAGTCCCTTTGCCAGCTCCAGCTGAAAATTTGCGCTTTGATAAAACGGGTCCGGTGTCCCGATAAATTTGCTTGTTTGGAGGGGTGGTTACCCGACCTGTAGAATCGGGGGGAACGTATTCCCACTCTGTCCGGGGAGGTTCCCGAGTGGCCAAAGGGAACAGACTGTAAATCTGTCGGCTTCGCCTTCGGAGGTTCGAATCCTCCCCTCCCCATCCTTAGTTTTTTTTTGGTGGGAAATTGCGGGAATAGCTCAGTTGGCTAGAGCGTCAGCCTTCCAAGCTGAGGGTCGCCGGTTCGAGTCCGGTTTCCCGCTCCACTTTTCTGGATTGTGAGGGGAAAGAGAGTAAAAGTCTTGCCCACGTAGCTCAGGGGTGGAGCACTTCCTTGGTAAGGAAGAGGCCATCGGTTCAAATCCGATCGTGGGCTTTCAGTTTTGGCGGAATTATTTTTGAATACAAGGGGCTTGAAGAGAGCGTGGGCGGGTTGCTTTCTCGTTTCTTAAATGGAAAGTTAGACGAAAAATGAGAGATATTATCCATCTGGCATGCGGTGATTGTAAGCGAAAAAATTACTCCACGACCAAAAACAAGAAGGTAATGACAGGTCGGTTGGAGATTAAAAAGTTTTGTCGGTTCTGCAGGAAGCATACCCCCCATAAGGAAACCAAATAAATAGTGTTACCGCGGTAATATGGATTGGGAGTGTCAGAGGGCGGTTTGGCTCGGATGTCGTTCATTCGGTTCGAGGCTCCAGTGGGATGTAGTCAGGGAATTCACATAGGCCAGTAGCTCTAACGGCTAGAGCATCGGATTCCAAATCCGAGGGTTGTGGGTTCGAATCCCTCCTGGCCTGTAGTTTTAATTTATGGGGTTGTTGATGATATCGAAAGCCACAAAGTTTTTGTCGGAAGTCAAGGTCGAGGTGAAAAAAGTCACCTGGCCTTCAAAAAAGGAAGCGATTGGCGGCACCACGGTGGTTGTGGTTGTGGTTTTTCTGATCGCGTTGTTTTTGGGGATCGTGGACGCTCTTTTATCAAAAATTGTGCAGGGACTCATCTAGCCTCTGCTTTTCACCTGGGATCAAAATTTTGTCTATGCAGTGGTACGTTATTCACGCCTATTCCGGGTATGAGCGCAAGGTCAAGCTGAGTTTGGAGGAGCAGTTCGAGCATTCCGACAGTAAGGATCAGCTGGGTGAGATCATCGTTCCCACTGAAGAGGTTGTGGAGGTTCGTAAGGGAAAAAAGAAAATCTCGTCGAGGAAGTTTTTCCCTGGCTATATTCTGGTCAATTGCGAAATGACTCAGGATATCTGGTATCTGATAAAAAACACTCCCAAGGTCACAGGTTTTCTGGGTGGAGGCGGCTCTCCTGTGCCTTTGTCTGAGTCCGAGGTCAAGGTGATTTTAGATCAGATCAAGGGAGAATCGGCCCGGCCCAAGCCCAAGTTTTCCTTTGAGAAGGGCGAGAGCGTGCGGGTGATCGACGGCCCGTTTCTGAATTTCAATGGCGTGGTTGAGGAAGTCAACCCCGACAAGGGCAAGGTCAAGGTCATGGTTTCCATCTTTGGTCGGGCGACTCCGGTTGAGCTGGAATTTCCTCAGATCGAGAGAGTTTAAAAACCGGGAGAGGTGTTTTCCCGCAGTGAATTTATATGAAGGAAGGACGGCAAGAACGTGGCGACTAAAGAAGTGATGGGGCAGATCAAACTGCAGATTCCGGCGGGGCAGGCAACGCCTTCGCCTCCGGTTGGGCCGGCGCTGGGTCAGCACGGTGTCAATATCATGGAGTTCTGCAAGGCGTTCAACGCCAAGACCCAGGGGCAGGAAGGCATGATCATTCCTGTCATTATTGAAGTGTATAAGGATAGAAGTTTTGGCTTTGTTACAAAATCTCCGCCAGCGTCGGTTTTGTTGAAGCAGGCGGCGGGAATTGCCAAGGGATCTTCCAATCCCAGTAAGGAGTCTGTGGGGGCGGTCACTCGTCAGCAGGTTGAGGAGATTGCCAAGGTGAAAATGGCAGACCTCAATGCGGGCGATACCGAGGCGGCTATGCGGATCATTGAAGGCACTGCGCACAGCATGGGATTGAAGGTTGAAGGTTAACAAAAACGATCAAGGTGAGGGCTCATGGCAAAGCAGGGTAAGAAGATGAAGGCGGCTTTTTCGAAGGTCGACCGAAATACCAAATACGAGTTGAAAGAGGCTTTGGGTCTGGCTAAGGAAGCCAGTTACGCAAAGTTTGATGAATCTTTGGATGTGGCGGTGAACCTCGGCGTGGATCCCAGGAAAGCGGATCAGAATATTCGCGGCAGTGTGGTGCTTCCGAAGGGGACGGGAAAGAAATTCAGGGTGCTTGTCTTTGCCAAGGGTGAAAAGGAAATTGAAGCCAAGGAGGCCGGCGCTGATTTTGTTGGCGGCGAAGACATGGTGAAAAAAATTCAGGACGGCTGGCTCGAATTCGACCGGGTTGTTTCCACGCCCGACATGATGGGGCAGGTGGGTAAGTTAGGCAAGGTGCTCGGTCCTCGCGGCATGATGCCGAATCCCAAAACCGGGTCGGTCACCTTTGATATTAAAAAAGCGATTGAGGAAATTCAGGCCGGTAAGGTGGATTTTCGCGTGGATAAAGGCGGTATCGTTCACGCCACTTTAGGCAAGGTGGCTTTTTCTGTTGATGACCTCGTTGAAAACTATCATGCCTTGATCGCCACGCTTGTCAAAATGAAGCCGGCGTCCAGTAAAGGGCATTATGTTAAAGGGGTCTCAATTTCAAGCACCATGGGGGCGGGTGTCCGGGTCGCCTATATGCCGTGAGCGGGAATAATCGTTTCCTGACTTATATGTTTTCGTTCGGGCTTTGTTGATAAAATTTTGAAAGGTTGATTTTGTGCCAAATCCAGCAAAACAAGAAGCAGTGAAGGAGTTGAACGAAGTGTTTCAGAAAGCGACCGCGGCTGTTCTTGCGAACTATCAGGGGATTGACGCGGCCAGTATCACCGCCATGCGTGCCAGCATGAAGGATCAGTCCGTCGAGTTTAGAGTGGTCAAAAACACCCTGGCCAAGCTTGCGGCTAAAAACACGCCTTTTGAGGTGCTTGACGCCAGTTTTACCGGCCCCATATCGGTTTTGGTGAGCTTCGATGATCCTGTGGCTCCCGCCAAAGCCCTGGCGGATCAGCGTAAGGTTGACTCTAAAAAAACTCCGCAAGTGGTTTGTGGTCTGGTGGAGGGTAAAATGATATCTGCCGAAGGGGTTGCCGCCTTGGCCGACCTGCCTTCCAGAGAGGCTTTGCTCGGTCAGATGCTTTCCGTGTTTCAGGGGCCGACCACCAATTTTGTCGGCGTGTTCAGCAGTCTGCTCAGAAAACTTGTGGGAACTTTGGACGCGGTCCGAGAGAAAAAGGCGTCGAGTTGATTGGCGTTTGGTTGTAAGGGTTTTGATTCGGCAGGTAGGGTTACTTGTCTTTTGTATATAGTGATTTGATATTTATTGAAATTATAAAATTGATTGTTGAAAGGAGGTCGTGATGGCCGTCACTAAAGAGGATGTAGTGTCCTTTATCGATAGCATGAGTGTTTTGGAAATGTCGGAATTTGTGAAGGAGTTGGAAGATAAATATGGGGTGACAGCGGCGG
>JAJDAY010000018.1 GCA_029261655.1 Nitrospinaceae bacterium
GGTCAATCTCCCTTTTAGATTCCGTTTGAGGAAGCTTTTTTTAAACGAAAGTTTCTTGCAATACTTCAGCACAACCCTATATTATTAACGAAAGGAGACAGGTTTGGTTGTTATTCGATTGACCAGGCGGGGCGCGAAAAAAAGGCCCTTTTACCGTATTGTTGCCGCCGATCAGAGGTTTCCTCGAGACGGCCGGTTTTTAGAAATTTTAGGAACCTTCGATCCATTAAAATCCGAAGACAATTGCAAGATTGACCTGGAAAAAGCTTCCGCATGGATTGCCAAAGGTGCAAGGCCCAGTAAAACCGTGGCGTCTCTTTTGAAGAAAGCGCAACCGGCTCAATAAACGACGCAATAACTTTCACGCTTCCAACTAGGGTATTATTTGATTTTGGTGGTTACCACTCATTGCTCCCTCTCGGTTAGAAAAGTGCAGTTGCTATATCTCGGAGGATGTCATGAAAGATCTCATCTTAGCCATTTCAAGGGCTTTGGTGGATGAACCCGATAAGGTTGAAATAAAAGAGATCGCAGGAGACAAGACCACCGTCTTTGAGCTTCGTGTCGCGAAGGAAGATTTAGGGAAAGTGATCGGCAAGCAGGGGAAAACCGCCCATGCCATCCGCACCATTTTAAACGCGACCGCGACCAAACTTAAAAAAAGGGCGGTCCTGGAAATCATCGAGTGATAAATGAAATGGGTCCCGGTCGGAACAATTCCCCGAACGCATGGTTTAAAGGGAGAGTTCAAGTTTCATCCCTTTGTCACCGAACCCGATATCCTGAACAACCTGAGTCATCTGAAACTACAGGGAGAGCAAGAGACTGAGCTGGATATTGAATCGTTGCGCGGGATGCCAGGCAAGCTCATCGTCAAATTTAAAGACATCAATACCATTGATGATGCAAAAGCCTATACGGGTCAAACGGTGCTCGCGCCGGAGGCGGATTTCAAAGAACTTCCGAAGGGTGAGTATTACTGGTTCCAGATAATAGGATTGAACGTCTATGACGAAGATGGCCGTCACTACGGTAAAGTGGAGGACATCATCGAAACCGGCAGTAACGATGTCTATGTGGTCCGGGACGGCACAAAAGAAGTCCTGATTCCGATGATCGACTGGGTTGTAAAAAATATAGACATTGAAGAAAAAAAGCTGATATTCGATAACGTCGAGGGTTTGATTGAGGACACTTCGGTTTGACATCATTACTATTTTTCCGGGAATGTTCGAGTCCCCTTTCAACGAGAGCCTATTGCATCGCGCCCGTCAACAAGGGCTGTTGGACATACGCACTCATGATTTGCGCGACTATTCCCTGAACAAACACAAAAAGGTGGACGACTACCCCTTTGGCGGCGGCGTGGGTTTGGTGATGAACGTGGAGCCCATCGCCCGCGCGATTGACGCCATTAAAAAAGAGGTCCCAAAAGCCCGGACGATTTTAATGTCCCCCGGCGGCAGGCCCCTTGATCAGGAAAAAGCCTGGGAGCTTTCGAGAGAAGAAAATTTGATTCTGGTGTGCGGTCGCTATGAAGGGGTCGACGAAAGAGTGCATCAGCATTGTGTGGACGAAGAGATTTCTATCGGCGATTATGTCCTGTCAGGAGGAGAGATTCCGGCAATGGTAGTGGTCGAAACGGTTTCCCGGCTGATTCCGGGCGTGCTTGGCGATGAAAATTCGGTGGTGGAAGAATCCTTTTCGGACCCGCTGTTGGAATATCCGCAGTACACCAGGCCCCGGGATTTCAACGGACACCAGGTTCCCGAGGTTCTCGTTTCCGGCAACCATAAAAATATTCAGGACTGGCAAAGGAAGCAGGCCTTGAAAAAAACTGCTCGAGTGAGACCGGATCTATTGAAAAAACTTGTGCTTTCCGATCAGGACAAGGCGACCTTGAAAGAACTTGACATTGGCTGAGGGGGTTCATTCCAACATCCATCTGGCGCTGGTCCATTTTCCCGTTTACAACAAGGCGGGCGAGATCGTCGTCTCTTCCGTCACCACGCTGGATGTGCACGATTCATCCCGCATCGGCCGGACTTATGGAACCGGAGTGTTATATATCGTCACTCCCTTAGCGACCCAGCAAAAGTTGGTCGCCAGAATTATCAGCCACTGGCAATCAGGGCACGGAGCAACGTATAATCCGACACGGAAGGAGGCACTGCTCACAGCCGAGGTGAAAAATTCCCTGGAAGATGTGGTTGCCGACATTACCGAGAGGTCAGGACAGAAACCCAAAACGATCGTCACCCATGCCAGGGAACTTGCCCAAAGCATCGGCTACGACGCAATGAGAACGGAACTCAAAAAAGAAGAGCAATACCTGCTGATTTTTGGCACCGGCTGGGGGTTGGAAAAAAATATTATCCAAAAAGCGGATTTTGCGCTCAATCCGATCAAAGGATCAGAAGAATACAATCATTTGCCGGTTCGAGCGGCCATTGCCATTATTCTGGACCGCCTGCTTGGGGTAGAGCGGTAGTGAAACGCCCTTGCAAATGATTAAAAAGTCTCATAAAAATTATCACTCAAATAACAAATTGTATTGCGGAAAGGAGCAGGATCAATGAACCTGATCGATCAAATTGAAACCGGGGAACTGAAAAAAGAGGTCCCGGAATTACACATCGGAGATACCGTGAAAGTGCATATGCGGATCGTCGAGGGAGAGAAGGAACGGACCCAGATAATTGAAGGAATCGTGATCAAAATGCATGGCGGCGGTGTCCGTGCGACCCTGACAGTGAGAAAAATTTCTTTCGGTGTGGGTGTCGAAAGGATTTTCCCTTTGCATTCCCCCAGAGTCGTAAAAATTGAAGTTGTGAAACGAGCAAAAGTCCGGCAGGCAAAACTGTATTACCTGCGGGAACTGCGCGGCAAAGCGGCAAGGCTGAAAGAATTGCGGCCTAAAAGAACGGCGGTCAAAAAAACCACCAAAGCAAAGAGCAAAAAGACCAAGGCTAAGAAGAAAACCGCGTCCTGAAAAAAACCGGGTCTGGAGGTTTTCCAGCACCCGGCTTGTTTTGTGTTCCTTCAGGTTCCCGCTAACCTCACCGACTCCCCCAAGCGGGAGTTACTGCGGGTCCAACGGATTGTTTTATTTTTGAGCGAACGTTTCGCCCAAACCATATTGGGTCTTCGCATTTTTATATTCCGCCAAAGCCTTTGGCAAATGCCGTTTCAGGTTGGCGATCCGGGTCGCGTCCGCGGGATGGGTTGAAAGAAACTCTGGAGGCTGAGCCCCCTGCTTCATTTGACTGAACCTGGTCCAGAATCTCACCGCTTCGTTCGGGTCGTACCCCGCCCGCGCCATGTAGACCAAACCGATCTGATCCGCTTCCGCTTCATTGCCCCGGCTGAAAGGCAATTGAATGCCATACTGAACCCCCACCCCAAGCGCTCCAAGGATCATTTCCCGGCCCGGTCCTGCAAGACCGGTGGCCATTTGCATCCCAACTGATATCGCTTGTTGCTGGGTCATGCGTTGCGCTCCGTGACGAGCCGTCACATGCGCGATTTCATGCCCCATCACCGCCGCCAACGCCGCTTCGTTCCCGCACACTTTCAATAAGCCGGTATATGCCGCGGTTTTGCCTCCAGGCAAAGCAAAAGCGTTCATCTGGTCCGATTCAAACAATTTAAATTCCCATTCCAGGTCCGGCATGGTGGTATTCACGGCCAGCCGTTCGCCCACACGCTTGGTGATTGCCACCAACCGGGTATCCGTAGACTCCTTTTCCTTTTGGAGAATTTCCCCAAAGGCCTGCTTGCCCATGGAAGCTTCCTCACCGGGAGAAATCATGATGAAAGCCTGTTTGCCTGATTCGGGTGTGGAAACACAAGCTACAATTAAAACAAGTAAGGCCGCAATGAGTACTCTAATTTTTGTTTTCATAATTCAAATTATATGGGGGATTATTATTTTTTTGCTATGACAATATAATACCTCGAATAATCATTCGCTGTAATAAAAATTTGCCTGATGATTCGCTATGAAATATGATTCCCCAGGGAGGCGACTAAAGGATGCTGAAATATGAAACCACCGCGACGAAACAGGGCTTTCGTTATGTTATCGGCGTTGACGAAGCAGGGCGTGGTCCTCTGGCGGGGCCGGTGGTGGCCGCCGCGGTTTTGCTTCCTCAAAAAGTTTCTCTTAAAGGGTTGGACGACAGCAAAAAACTTTCTGAAAAAACCAGAGAGAAATTTTTTCCCGAGATCATTGAAACCGCTTTAGCCTACGGCGTGGGCGTCGTATCCGTCGAAACGATCGAAAAGATCAACATCCTGCAGGCGGCATTATTAGCCATGAAACAGGCCGTCGAAAAATGCGAACCGCCTCCCGACCTTCTGCTCATCGACGGCAACCAACGGGTCGATCATCAAGCCCAGCAATGGACCATCGTCAAGGGAGACAGCAAAAGCCTGTCCATCGCCGCGGCCTCTGTTCTAGCCAAAGTCACCCGCGACCGGATCATGCGGGAGTATCATCAAAGCTACCCCGAATATGAATTCGACCGGCATAAAGGTTACCCGACGAAACTGCATAAGGCAAAAATACAGCAATTCGGCCCCTGCCCGATTCACCGGAAAACTTTTAAGGGAGTTAAAGAATACGAATGAAAAAGAATGCGTTTGAAGACATCCCTTGTCAACTTTCAACGATGAATGAGTCTCTATGATTTCTCTGCTCCACAAAACCTGGCGCGTCTTTGAATCCTCCCCTGATTCCGTCAACGCGCTGGTCAAAGAACTGGGGATATCGCCCGTCGTCGCCGGACTACTCGTCAACCGCAACGTAACTTCAGCAAGCGAAGCCCGGTATTTTCTGGACTCGGATCTGACGAAACTGCACGACCCGTTCTTGATGACGGGAATGCGTAAAGCGGTGGATCGCGTTGTCCGGTCGATTGAGGCAAAAGAAAAGATCACCGTCTTTTGCGATTACGATGTGGACGGCGTTTCCTCCGCCGCGTTTTTAATTCATTTTTTTCGCGATCTGGGCGTTGCAATCGACTACTACCTGCCCGAACGTATGGCCGAAGGTTACGGGCTCAACGCAGATGCCGTCCGAAAAATCCGCGCGGCAGGAAGTTCGCTCATGATAACCGCCGACTGCGGCATCACCGGCAACCACGAAGTGGAAATCGCGAACAGCATCGGGCTGGACGTGATCGTGACCGACCATCATCAGGTAGGCCAGGACGGTTTGCCCGACTGCGTTGCCGTCTTAAACCCGCATCAGCCGGGGTGTCAGTACCCTTACCGTTTTTTAAGCGGCGTGGGCATCGTGTTCAAACTCGCGACTGCGGTTCGGTCGGCGCTCCATCATCAGGCGGGATGGGAAAAAAGCCGCCTGCCCAACTTAAAACGGCATCTCGATTTGTTCACCCTGGGCACGGTCGCCGATGTCGCGCCGCTCACGGGAGAAAATCATATTTTATGTTCGCATGGTTTGGGCGTCATGGAGGAATCCGCCAAACCGGGCCTGGTCGCTCTCAAATCGGTGGCCAAAGTGGATGGGAAAATAAACGCCCAGACGATCGGGTTCGGCTTGGGCCCCCGGTTGAACGCCGCGGGCCGAATGGGCAAAGCCGACGCCGGTCTGCATCTTCTGACTTCCACCAGTCTGGAGGAAGCCATGGCGATGGCGACGGGAATCGATGAAATCAATACCGAAAGAAAAGAAATTCAGAAGTTGACTCAGGAAGAAGCGGAGTACATGATCGACCGCGAAGTCGATCTGGAAAAAGAACGCGTGATTGTTCTGGCTTCAGACAATTTTCACGCCGGTGTGATCGGCATCGTCGCCTCCCGGATCGTGGAAAAGTATTTTCGCCCCACCGTTCTCATCGCCCTTGCCGATGGCGTCGGCAAAGGCTCCGGCAGAAGCATTCCAAAATTCAATTTGTTCAAGGCGTTCACCCAATGTTCAAAATACTTCATCCAGTTTGGCGGCCACGCCTACGCCGCCGGCCTCAGCATTGAAGAGAACAAGGTTGCAGAATTCCGGCAGGCCATCAATGAAGTCGGGCACTGTTTTTTAAAAGAAGAAGACCTGGTTCCTGAACTCAAAATAGACGCCTGTCTGGGCATTGAAAAAATCAACCGTAGCCTATTCAAAACCATTCACCAGATGGAGCCTTTTGGCGCAGAAAACCCTGTTCCCGTATTCATGGCGAGGGGAGTGCGCATTCAAAATCTCAAGACCATGGGAAAAGAAGAGAACCATGTGCGCTTCCGAGCCGCCAAGGGCAACGCCAGAATAGACGCCATCGGTTTCGGGATGGCGGATGCGGTCGCCATGATCGACCCGGCGGTGGATACTGTGGACATCGCCTTTGAGATCCATATCAACACCTGGAACGGCCAAAATAAAGTTGAGCTTCGATTGCTGGACATCAGGCACAGCGAAAACAACGATTGATCTGAAATGAGCCCGCCTGTCAAAACTGGCTTTATTATTTTTATCGCAGTCGCGGGAATATTCGCAACCTTCACCTTTCCGCCCGTTCCTCAAGATCAGAGCTACTTCCTATTTGCGGACAGCCGCGCTCTTTGGGGCATCCCGAATTTTGGCGATGTCGTCTCCAACCTTCCTTTTATGGGGGTGGGCGTTCTGGGGTTACTCACGTTAAAGAAACATTGGCAGGACAACACCCGCTTCGCCAATCCTGCCGAAGCCATTCCCTTCCTGGTCGCATTTGCCGGCTTGATTCTTTTAGGGCCCTGCTCCGCGTATTTTCACTTAGCGCCCACAAACGACACCCAGGCGTGGGATCGACTGCCGATGACGCTCGTCTTCATGGCTTTTTTCTCGATCATCATCGCCGAACGCATTCACCTGAAATCAGGGCTCGCCCTCCTGCCAGTTTTATTGGCGGTGGGCATCGCCAGCGTGATTTACTGGAGCGTCACGGAATCTCACGGCCAGGGCGATCTTCGGCCTTACGCCCTGGTTCAGTTTTTACCCGTCCTGATCATCCCCCTCATTCTCATCCTTTTTAAGCCCCTCTATACCAGAGGCGGGCATCTGGTTTCCGTGATTGTCTGGTATGGGTTGGCAAAAGTTTGCGAGTTAAGGGACCCGTGGATATTTGCCTTCACCCATCATCTGGTGAGCGGCCACACTTTAAAACATCTTGTGGCGGCAATCGGAATTTTCGGACTGGTGAAGTATATTCAGGTTCGCCAGAAAATCTGATCCGCATCCTGTTTTCGTGACAAAATAATTTGCTCATTTCTCCCACTGGATTTACTATGTTCTTTCCCTTGATACCCCCAGGGTTATTGAACATGAAAGCAACGCCTGCCTCGTTTGCGCCGGAATCGCTATTCTGAAATTATCTTAAAAAAGAGGACATTATGGGATTCACCTGCGGTCTGGTCGGCCTGCCCAATGTGGGCAAATCGACGATCTTCAACGCCCTCACCCACGCCGGTGCGGAGTCGGCCAATTACGCCTTCACCACCATCGAGCCCAACAACGGCATGGTGGCGGTTCCCGACCCCCGGCTGGACGTGATTTCCCAACTGGTCACGGCGAAAGTGACCGTTCGCACCACCTTGCAGTTTGTGGACATCGCGGGCCTCGTCAAAGGCGCCTCCAAAGGCGAGGGTCTTGGAAATAAATTTTTGGGTCATATCCGCGAAGTGGACGCCATCGCCCATGTGGTCCGCTGTTTTGAAGACGACAACATCCCGCACGTCAGCAATAAGGTGGACCCGCTCTCCGACATCGAAGTCATCCACACCGAATTGATGATCGCTGACATGGAATCCCTGGAACGCAGAAGTTTCAAGCAGGCAAAACTCGCCAAAAGCGGCAACAAGGAAGCCCAGTTTGAAATGAGATTGATCGAACAACTATTAAAAATCCTGAACGACGGACAACCGGCACGCATCCTTGAAACCCAATCCGAGGAAGAAACAAAATTTGTCAAATCTCTCAACCTGATCACGGCGAAACCCGTGCTTTACGTCTGCAATGTCGCCGACCCGTCAGAATCGGAAAACGCCCATGTCACCGCCGTCCGGAACCTGGCCGTCGAGGAGGGAGCGGTCGTGGTGGCGCTTGTGGGCAAGCTGGAGCAGGAGATCATGGAAATGGAAGACCCGGAGGAACAAAAAATGTTTTTAGAAGAGATGGGTTTTAAGGAAACCGGATTGGACCGGATGATCCACGCCGGCTACCAGTTGCTCGATCTGGTCACCTATTTCACCGTGGGCGAAAAAGAAAACCGGGCATGGACTTTAAAGAAAAATTCCAAAGCCCCTCAGGCGGCGGGGGTGATCCATTCGGATTTTGAAAAAGGCTTCATCCGCGCGGAGGTCTATAATTATGACGACCTTGTCCAGTACAAATCCGAAAGCGCCGTGAAAGAGGCGGGCAAACTACGCGTCGAAGGAAAAGAATACGTTTTTCAGGACGGCGACATCGCTCACTTTAGGTTCAATGTTTGAGGAAATAATTTTTTAAACTTTCAATTCATCACCACCCCGGAACCAGAGTTTGCGGTTGTTTTCCCGCCAGAGCCTCCAGCACATTGTCCGCAACCAGCAAAGCCATGCGATTGCGTGTATCGGTACTGGCACTTCCGATATGTGGAAGTAGCAGAAGATTGTCGAGTTCAGTCATTCCCTTCGTGAGTTCCGGTTCGTTTTCATAAACATCAAGCGCCGCTCCGGCCAATGCTCCTGCCTTGAGCGCGTCCACCAACGCCCGGTCATCGACCACTTTGCCGCGTGCGGTGTGAACAAGATAAGCCGTTTTTTTCATCATCGCCAACTGTTCTTTGCCGATCATGTATTTTGTCGCATCGGTCAGGGGAACGTGCGGAGTCACAAAGTCGGACTGCGTGAGCAGGTCATCGAGCGTAACAAATTCTGCATTGAGTTGCTTTTCCTGGCTCTCCGGCAATCGGTTTCTCTGGGTGTACAGAACGCGCATGTCGAACCCCAGCGCCCGTCTTGCGACGGCTTTGCCGATTTCTCCGCATCCGATGACGCCCAGGGTCTTGCCGTACACATCGCCGCCTAAAAACAGTTTGGCCTGCCAGCCTTTGAATTTGCCTTCACGGGTGTATTTATCCGCCGGAACAATAAGCCGGGCGATGCCTAAAATCATCGCCCACGTCAGATCCGCCGTCGTTTCGTGCAGGACACCAGGGGTATTCGTCACCCAGACGCCTTTTTGACGGGCATACGCCACGTCAATATTATTAAAGCCCGCCCCGTAATTGGCGATTATTTTCAAGTTTCTGCCCTGATCGATTATGTCCGAGCCGATTTTATCCGTTAAGTATGTGACCAATGCCGCGCTTTTAGAGGCGAACTGTTTCAACTCCTCCATTGTCGGGGGAGTTTCAGTGTTATTTATTTGCAATTCGCAATGGGGAGACAATTTCTCCAAAGCGATTTCCGGGAAAATATTGGTGACCGTCACGATAGGCTTCAATGGCTTTCGTTTCCTTTCAAAACACGCAGGTTATCTGATCGACCTGATATTAAAAGAAAAATCTTTGTAATCCCATGAAAATTTTATTTCTCGTGCCACCCGAAACCCTGTCCCTTGAGTCTTCCGTCCCCAAAGCCCTGGAAGGCGGCAAAGGGTATTACCCCAAGCTGGGTCTTCTTTATGTCGCAGCATTTTACGAGCGCGAGACCGGCAACACGCCTGTCTTCATTGATTGCCCGCCTGAGAACGTCACGGAATCCGACCTTAGGCAGCGGGTTAGAAAAATCAAACCGGACCTGGTGGCCATGAGTATCATGACTTTCAACCTATTGGATGCCCTGCAATCGGCCAAGCTCTTGAAACAGGAATTACCGAACGTCAAGATTTGTCTCGGTGGGCCGCATGTCAATATGTACCCTGAGGAAACGCTGAAATTGCCATTGATCGACTATGTGGTTTTTGGCGAAGGCGAACCCATTTTCACCAAACTCATACAGACTCTGGAAGCCAAAGGGCCAGACTCTGGTGCATTAAAAAATATCAAGGGACTGGGATGGAAGCTGGATGGCGTGGCCAAAGTCAATCCCCCGGAAACAAAACTTCTGGATCTGGACACCTTGCCCAATCCGGCGCGTCATTTGGTAGACGTCAGCAAATACGTGCATATTATCGGGGAGGGACAGCAGTTTTTCACCATCCAGGCGACCAGAGGATGCCCGGCGGCCTGCTCGTTCTGCGATATCCGAAAAACCACCTTCCGCGCACGGTCGGCCTCAAACGTGGTCGCCGAAGTGGAAGAGCTGGTCGCGCAAGGAGTCGACGATTTGTTTTTCGTGGACGACACCATCACCATCAACAAAAAAAACCTGCTGGAATTTTGTGATCTCATCGTCAAACGGGGAATCAGGATCAACTACAAAATTTCCGCCCGCGTCGATACCGTCAACGAGGAAATCCTGCGCGCGCTCAAGCGTTCCGGGTGTTACCGGATTCATTACGGCATCGAATCGGCCACCCCGCGTCACCTGAAATACCTGCAAAAAGGTCAGACGATTGAAAAAGTCGAACGCGCCTGTAAAATAACCCGCAAAGCGGGAATAGGATTCTTCGCTTACATGATGATCGGCATCCCCTACGAAACCCGCAAGGAAATGTTCGCCACCGTCGATCTGGCCAAACGCTTGAAACCCGATTACGCGCAATTCTCGATCTGCACCCCCTATCCCAAGACCGAACTGTATTTCCAGATGCTGAAAGAAGGCATCATCCCAAGAGACTATTGGCAGGAGTTTGCCGAAAACCCCACTCCCGAATTTAAAATCCAGTTCTGGAACCGGCATTTCACCGAAAAAACATTGCGCGAAATTCAGGACGAATGCCACTCAAGATTTTACAGCCAGCCCACCTATATCATGAAACAGATGGCGAACGTAAAATCCTGGTCCGATTTTAGCGCCAAAGTCCGCATGGGAACCAAAATATTGACCAGCCGCCTGAGTTTCACTTGACCTCGCCACATTGGGGATGACCCCTCCCCGGACTTGTTGTAGAATCTGGTGATGCTGAAAATCAACGAAATCTTTAAAAGTATTCAAGGCGAATCCTCGCACACCGGACTTCCCTGCATTTTTGTGCGCCTCACCGGATGCAATCTCCGTTGCACCTACTGCGATACCGAGTACGCATTTTATGAGGGCAAGGAGATGACGGTGGCGGAGGTTGTAAAAAAGGTGGAGAGTTGCGGAATTTCCCTGGTGGAAATAACCGGTGGCGAACCTTTACTGCAAAAAGAGGTCTATCCTTTAATGCAAACGCTACTTGAAAAAAAATTCACCGTCATGCTGGAAACGGGAGGGTCGCTCTCCTTGAATGAAGTTCCGGAGGCGGTCATTAAAATCATGGATTTTAAATGCCCGTCCAGCGGAGAAGAACCCCGAAATAATTATTCGAATCTCAGCCGACTGACCTCACAGGATGAAGTGAAATTTGTGATCCTGAATCGAGAGGATTATGATTGGAGTAAAAAAATTCTAAACGAATACTCAATTCCTGAAAAAACACGGGTTTTATTTTCTCCCGTCTATGAAAAACTCGACCTCAAGGATCTCGCCAAATGGATTCTTGAAGACAATCTTCCCGTCCGTCTCCAGACCCAACTCCATAAAGTGATATGGAGCAAAGACGCCATCGGCGTTTGAACGCATTCTTCATGCCGGCCTTAAAAACAATTAAGTCCATTCAGGCATCTCTTGCTAAATGGTATCGTAAGGAAAAACGCGACCTGCCCTGGCGCGCCACTCAAGACCCTTACTACATTCTCGTTTCAGAATTCATGCTCCAGCAAACCCAGGTGAAAACCGTTATTCCTTATTACCAGAGATGGATAAAATCCTATCCCACGGCCCAGGTTCTTGCCGAAGCGCGTGAAGACAGCGTCTTAAAACACTGGGAAGGTCTGGGTTACTATTCCAGAGCACGAAACCTTCATCGGTCGGCAAAAATGATCGTTGAGGAATTTCACAATCAGGTTCCCGACACTCTGGATAAAATTTTAAAACTACCCGGAGTCGGGCGCTACACGGCAGGGGCCGTCCTCAGCATTGCTTACGACCAAAGCATTCCGGTTCTTGACGGCAACGTGAAACGGGTGATATCGCGGTTATTTTGTCTTCCAGAAAACGGCGCCAATCAAGCATCGGAAAACCGTCTTTGGCAGGTTGCGGAAAGTTTGATCCCCGCCGAAGGTGCGGGAGATTTCAACCAGGCCCTCATGGAAATCGGAGCCACGGTGTGCCTGCCGCAAAAACCTTTGTGCCTGCTGTGCCCTCTGAACACTGTTTGTCAGGCAAAACGAAAGGGAGTGCAGGAACAGTTTCCGCCCGCAAAAATTAAATCCGCTACTAAAAAAATTGCAGTCAGCGCGGCAGTCATCCAGCGAAATGGGAAAATCTACATCCAGCAAAGGCCCCAAAAAGGTCTCATGGGCGGTCTTTGGGAGTTCCCCGGCGGCAAGCTGGAAAAAGACGAAAGCCCTGAGGATTGTCTTGAGCGGGAAATAAAGGAAGAGTTGGGAGTTCAAATTGCGATCAAAAAAAAGATCCTGACCATCAAACACAGTTACACCCAATTTCGCGTCACTCTGCATGTCTTCACCTGCGATCTTAAACCGGGAAGAATTAGAGCCACCAGTTGTGAGGAATGGAAATGGGTGACCTTGAAAAATATTCAACAATATCCCTTCCCCGCCGCCAATGTAAAAATTTTAAACTATCTGAGTGCAAATAACCGCAATGGCCATAAAACCGAACCTTAAAGTTTCAATACTCATCTTAATATAGAGTGCACTCGGTTCAACCAGAACAATCATTCGTATTAGCTTATTAAGAAATCATGTTTAATCTGACAGACATTTCACCGGGAATAAAAGCGACCTTGGTCGGCGCTTTCGCCAACTTGATGCTTTCCGTGGTCAAGTTCATCGGGGGTGTCGTGGGCAACAGCACAGCTCTTGTTGCCGATGCCGTCCATTCCTTATCCGATTTATTGACCGACGCGATTGTGCTGGCGACCCATAAAATCGGTCAAATTCCTGCGGATTCCAACCACCCTTACGGACACGGGCGAGCGGAAACCATCGGCGCCACTATTGTGGGCGGCGTGATTATTTTAGCCGGGTTCTGGATCGCCTACGATGTGTCTCAGGCGATCCTAAGCGGGAAACAACTCGTCCCCACCTGGCTTGCGGCAGGTGCTGCGGTATTTTCTATTCTGGTCAATGAAGGAATTTTTCATTACACCCGAAGGGTGGGCGAAAAAACCAACAGCCCGGCTATCATCGCCAATGCCTGGCACCATCGTTCCGACGCTATTTCATCGGTCGCGGCGTTGGCAGGAATTCTGGGAGCCCATTTTGGCTATCCCATCATGGACCCGTTGGCGGGAGGAGTGGTTGCAATAATGATCCTCAAAGTCGGCTATGAGATTCTCACCGATGGACTGCGTGATCTCATGGACACGGGACTGAGCAAAGACCACACCAGGGAAATTCAAAAAATCATCGACGACATTCCCGAAGTCATCAAATATCACGACTTGAGAACCCGAACCCTGGGCGGGGAAGTCTTTATGGACGTCCATATTCTGGTGGATACCGATTTGACGGTGACGGAGGGACACGCGGTGGCGGAACGGGTACGACGAGGTTTGATAACCGCCTTTGACAAGGTTCAGGACGTTCTTGTCCATGTTGACGGAGAAGAGGATCATAAGCTCCTGCGAATCTACCCATCAACACGAGCGGATCTCAAGAAAATTGTGGACCCTATGATCAAAGATGCCGGACTCGACCTGAAAAAAACCGGTATGCGGGTTCATCACCTCAAGGGAACCACCCTCCTCGAAATCCACCTGAAGGTCGACCCCAATAAATCAATCCGCGAAATGAATCCGCTGTTGGAAGAATTGAAAGAAAGTTTAAAGTCCTCTCCAGAAATAGACGATGTGCGAATATTACTGGAGGTTGGTGAGGATTGAGTCAGGACAAAAAAACCAGGCCCTTTGAATAAAATGACACCTGAGTGACTACCGCCACCCCAGCTTCCTGTTCAACCAGCTTTTTGCGTTTACAAAATGTTCGGAAATTTTATCACTGGCTTTCGATGGACTCACATATAAATATTTTCTTCCAATATTATAAAGTCCGTTGCCAATCTCCTCCAGACCTTCTTTTATATATGCGCCCATATCCACCACCTGTGTCTTGAAATTTCTGGGCCAAAGGGTCATTTTTTCATAAAAATTTTCAGCACATACGGTAGCTCCGAGAGAAACCCCCAGGGCCGTGCTCAAAGGATTGGAAAGGGTTGCGAGAATAATATTTTCAGCCACCGTTTTCCCTCCCAGAGCGCCCGCCAGCATACATAAACTATTTCTGGCTTCGTTTTTATCCTTTGGGGCGCCGTTCTTTTCGGATGCATTCTCATCGAGTGTTTCCACAACGTTGCCAGTGTTCTCTGTTTTTGTATCCAACCTGTTCAGTGAATCGGGGGGGGGGCCGAGCGCAGCGGTTTTCATCATGGTGATGATTCCATCTTCATTCTCTAAAGCAAAATCCTTGAATGAAGATCCTGTCTTTTTCTCGTAATCGGATACAGCCCTCGGCAAGGCGGATAAAAATGCCTGATACTCACCATAATTTTTGAGAGTATGTTCATAATTTGCGACCGTGCGATCGTAACTTTTCGGGATCGGGGTTTTCTTTTCTGTCAGGTCATCATAGGCGCGATCGGTTGCCCGGTAACTGCCCGCCAAATCATTCTGCTGGTGATAAATATAACTTATCAGAAAGCTTAATTTCTTGATCGCTTCCTGTTTGTCAATTTTTTTCTGTTTCAATGCCGCATCCGAAGAAATTTTTGCATCGACGCGGTCATCCATGCATTCACTCACCACAACAATGGCACCGGGTGGAAAGGGCAGATCTTTTTCGGTTTTCGGACGGAATTTTTTATACTCGTAATGCGGGTTCAGGCAGCCGGTTGTCTTTGAGACAGTGACCGCTCTTTCGGTGTCAGGCGTGGCATTCAGAGGGATCGCAAAAACATTCGCGTAAGAAGCCATCAGAATAGATACCGTAAGAAATACCCGTTTTCCGATCATCCCCTGATTATTTAAACATTGAGCAGGTTTCATATTCTGTAAGATAATTTAATTTCACAGAATAAAAAAGGAACGGTGTCACAATCCATTGTGATCTGCGCAACATCTCCATTGAGGGTTGGGTGAAACTGATTTTTCCTGGGAGCCACTTCGAGGCAAAGAATGGATAAGAACATATATTTCAAACAGTTTCAAAAAATCCTCCTGCTTTTCATTACCCGGAAACTAAGCAAAACATAATCTGACTCTAACGTATTCCTAATTTGAGTTGCGTAAATTATATTTAATATAATTTAAATAAGGAGTTAGAAATGCATACTCAGGAATGTTTGGAACCTCAAATTTTATTAGACCAATTTTGGAGTGATTGCTATGGGCCATCGGAAAATGTCCGAACCCATCAGGCGGTCGAGAATTTGTTAGCGGGTTTTCGTAAAACCCTTAATAGTTCTTCCAAAACAGCCGCAGCCATCGACATGGACGATCCTCTTGATGAAATCATCCGGTGTGCCGAAAAGGAGGGTTTTATGGAAATTGCTCAGCTCCTGAGTATTTAGGAGCACCCTCATCGTCTCTATCAGTCATCAGCCCCTTTTTCCAAACAAAGAAGGCAGGTAATTTCTTTGATAAAGGATCGAGGGGCGATTTTGGTTCTAACCCTTCTTAATCAACCCAACCAGGAAAAGCAAAGTCATGGCCCCAACGGTGGCTGTGACCAGAGAACCTATAAGCCCTCCCGAACTCAACCCCAATAGTCCAAACAAAAAACCACCAAGAAAAGCTCCAACAACTCCAACAATTAAATTTCCAACCAGCCCAAACCCACCGCCCTTCATTAAGTTTCCGGCAATCCATCCCGCCAACAATCCAATTAAAAGAAATGAAATTAATCCTGTAGATTCCATGGCCAACTCCTTATCAATAGGCTCATTATATATTCACTCCGTATCTTGGCCCTTCTCGTTACCCACAAAACGGTAGATGATTGCGCCAAGCACACCACCGACTATGGGAGCGACCCAGAAAAGCCATAGCTGAGAAACTGCCCAGTCCCCGACATACAGGGCGACGCCAGTACTGCGAGCCGGGTTCACCGAGGTATTCGTAACCGGAATGCTGATCAAATGGATTAGTGTTAGCCCCAACCCAATCGCAATCGGTGCAAAGCCTTTCGGCGCCCGGTTATCAGTCGCGCCAAGAATAATGATAAGGAACATCATGGTCATAACGACTTCAACAACCAAAGCCGCTAGCATAGAATATCCACCCGGAGAGTGCGCGCCGTAGCCGTTGGAAGCAAAACCGGCAGAAAGCTCAAATCCGGCTTTTCCACTGGCAATCAAATAGAGCACACCACCCGCGACCACTGCGCCAATGACCTGGGCGGATATGTAAGGCAACAGTTGATTGGCCGGAAACCGGCCTCCTGCCCACAGACCAACAGAGACTGCGGGATTGAGGTGACAACCGGATATGTGTCCAATGGCATAGGCCATCGTTAATACGGTCAGACCAAAGGCAAAAGAAACACCAAGTAACCCAATACCCACATCAGGGAAAGCGGCAGCTAAAACGGCACTACCGCACCCCCCAAGAACCAACCAAAAAGTCCCGATAAGCTCAGCGATATATTTATTCATCCGCTTCCCCTTTCCAAAAAATTGAATTCACTTCTTATCGAATCTGCCCTGCTGTTTTACCAGCTTAAAGCAAGTGTTTCGACTTTTTTAGATAAAGCAATGGCATTGATTTTAATCTTCGAAATAAGTGTCGTGATCGGAAAATACCGGAGGACTATGGAAGTTCAAAAGGTCGAGGATATCGTCTTCGGTTATAAACTGGTGCAAGGTGTTGGGGGGAACACGAAAAAAACAACCTTTCGATAAAACGTATTCTTTGCCATCGAGGACAGCGGAACCTTGGCCGTCTAATACATAGTAAAGCTCTTCACCCACTTTGTGGTAACTGGTCTTTTTCACCTGATGCGGCTTCATTTTGACCCGGTAGGCGGAAAACTGACTGCAAGCCTCTTTGGGCAATAGCTGGTCGATACAAATGCCCTTGAGTTCAAAGGACGGCACTTCATCAGGCGCGACAAAAACCACCTGTTTTTTCGGGTCCATCCCAAACGCCTCGTAAGGGTTATTATACGATTTTTAATTCCTGCAAAACATCCCCGGACCATTTGAGTTGCAGTTTTTTACGATCTTTATAAAACTGGTTCTGATAGGCGTGTCCATATATCAAAGGGAGAGAAACACTGGGCTCGACAAACGCCATGGCGAAATTGGCTTCCTTGTTGACCTTGCCCCAGGATTGCGCCTCGGCCAGCGTACTGCCGCTCAAGCCGCCCCAATGCGGAGAATCCGTTGTCACTTGCAAAGCGTATTTATGCCCGCCCGTGTATTGGTCAAAAATATAGGACATGACAATAGAGTCGTTGATGTAATTTTTTGGAACGCCCCCTGCCACATAAAACGCGGCGGTTCCGGGGGACTTCACCACAATCTGGGTCAATTCATAATTGTCACGAATGGTGTCAATGGTGATGGGGGTTTTGCCGTTTTTTCTGGACATATAATAATGCTCGGTCAGGCCTATCCCTATACTGGAGTCGCTGATGGCAGGGCAAAAGATGGGAACGCCTTTTTTTCTCGCGGTGACCAGGATCGAATCCTCGTCATCGATGGTTTCCGACAGTTTGCTGATGAATTCCCGGCTGGAGTATTGCCTGGGCTCCAGAGTTCCGGCAAATCGTCCAATCATCGAGTCATATTCGGCGAACAGTTCCTCATCGACATAAGTGTCATAAATCCGGTTGATGAACAACTCCCGTAATTTTGTATCATCTGCGTTAGGGCTTCCGTAATAATGTCCGCCTCCCAGCGCCGCATAAAAATCCTGATAAAGAACCGCCCCTGTGGAAACAATCACATCCACCATATTGTTGTTCACCATATCCCGAATCACTTTTCTAAGACCCGCGGCGATCAACGGACCGGCAAGGCCCAGCATGATGGTGGGCCGCTCGGTATCCGTCAGCATTTTTTTATAGACGTTGGCGGCGAGACCAATATTGCGCGCCTGAATGGAACACCCGCCAAAAGCATCCACCAGATCGGCAACGCTTTTCACCTTTTCATAATCAACCGGAGCAATGCGGGTGTGAAGAAGGTCTTGTTTACCCTGCTTCTCCTTATCACTTATGGTTTTACGAACCAGAAAATCTTTGTATGCCATTTTTTCTCCAAACATGCAGGGCCGGCTTGGCGCTGGATCAAAAGTTAACGAGCCATGAATTCTTGGTCACATACGAGAACAAAGCCCGGAGGAATGTGTCTTGGTATCGACTTTGTCTATGGCCTCCACAATAATTCCTTCCTCGTCGATCACATAGGAAATGCGTGCGGCGTATTTATCTTCCGCGCTTTGCACAGCATGATACGCCAAAGCGATTTCATGATTGACATCACAAAGCAACTGGAAGGGAAAAGAAAATTTCTCCGCAAACGCTTTGTTCTCTGGAACACTGTCTAAGCTGACGCCAAGAATGACGGTATTTTTGTCTTCAAATTTTTTATAGTCCTCGCTGAAACCCTTTCCTTCTATCGTGCAACCGGGGGTATCGGCTTTTGGGTAAAACCAGATCACCACTTTTTTTCCGCGAAAATCTTTCAAACTGACGCTCTTGCCATGATGATCCTGTACGGAAAAATCAGGCGCTTGTGTTCCTACATCCAGCATGACCGGCCTCCTTAAATATAATTTTATGAATTCGAATATTGTTTTTAACATAATGATTTCTGTCTTCGCTATTCCAATGCCTTCAATCTGAACTTGTGTTTGTCGAAGAATTAGTAACAGCTGTCAGCAGTCGCCATTAAATTTTCCACTGTTTATAATCCCCTCTCCTAAAATGAGATCCTCTTGGCGGGTAATTTTGATATTCAGTTCCGATCCCATTATGATTTTCAGTTTTTTACCGGCATGCTCCAAAAGAGATCCTTCATCCGTCCCGTAATAGGAATCGTTCACCGCTATTTTGAAGGCTTCGTCAAGAACCGTGTATTGAAACGTCTGTGGAGTTTGCACTCGCCACAATCCGTTTCGATCCACCGTATGGGTTACAAAGTCCTCATTATCCACCTGTTTGATGGTGTCGCTCACAGGAATGGCGACAATCGCCGCGCCAAACTTATTAGCCGCGTCGATGCTTCTCGCAATCAAATCCTCAGCCACAAAAGGCCGCACGCCATCGTGAACGATGACGATATCCGTATCCGAATCGAGAGCTTTAAACCCATTGTACACAGAATCCTGACGCTCTTTACCCCCGGCCACGATATTTTTTACGATTTTGCAGTCCCATTTCTTTCTCGCCTGATCCAGGTCATTTTTGGGGACCACCAGGGTGACGGAATCCACCAGACCGGAGGCTTCAAAAGCCATCAAAGTGTGATGGAGAATGGGTTGCCCATTCAGTAATAAATACTGTTTGGGGGTGGAAGAACCCATGCGGGTTCCCTGACCGGCGGCGGGAATGATGACGCAAACTTTCATTTATTTTTAAACCGGGCAAGCAAAATAAAACCATTCATTTTTAATTTCGTCGTCATGATGAAAAAATAATTTCAAAGGCCTGGGACAAATCCTTCACAAAACAAATTTCCATTTTACTCTTAGGCAGACTGTTGCCTTTTTTGGCCGTAAAAGGCACGATGCAACGATTGAACCCCAACCGCTCGGCTTCAATGATCCTCGGCTCCAACTGCGTAACAGACCGCACCTCCCCAGTCAGTCCCACCTCGCCGATCATCACGGTTTGCAGGTCGATCATTTCGTTTTTCAAACTGCTGGCAAGCGCCGCCGCGATTCCCAGATCAATCGAGGGCTCATTCACTTTGATGCCGCCCGCGATATTGACGAAAATATCTTCCCCTTGAAATTGCAATCCCAGCCGCTTTTCCATGATCGCGATCATCAGGGTCATACGGTTTTGATCGAATCCGGTCGCCATGCGTCTGGGCATGCCGATTGAGGAAGAAGCACTCACCAGCGCCTGCACTTCCACCAGAAGAGTCCGACTGCCTTCCAGGCTGGAAACAATGACGGACCCCGGACAATCGGTGGGCCTTTCAGCAAGAAAAATTTCCGACGGATTCTCAACCGTCACAAGCCCTTCCGGGCGCATTTCAAAAACACCGATTTCCGGCGTCGGCCCAAAACGGTTTTTGATGGTCCGCAAGAGACGATAGGAATGGCCTTTATCGCCCTCGAAGTATATCACCGTATCCACGATATGCTCCAGGGCTTTGGGGCCGGCTATGGCCCCGTCCTTAGTTATATGGCCGATCAGCAAGGCCGCCATCGAACGTTTTTTTATGTCCTGAAAAATTTTGAACGCCACTTCCCTGACCTGTCCGATACTGCCGGGGGAGGATGACAACTCGGCTGTGTAAAATGTTTGAATGGAATCCAGAATCAGGACGGCCGGGGCCACTTTGTCGATCAGGCGCTGAATCTCTTCAATACAAATTTCCGAACTGATGAAAAGATTTTCCGAAAGGGCGCCCAGCCGCTCGGCTCTCAATTTTATTTGCGCAGGCGATTCCTCGCCCGAAACATAAAGAACCTTTTGCCCGGAGTTTGCGACCTGCCCCATGCTCTGTAAAAGGAGGGTTGATTTGCCGATACCCGGGTTGCCTCCTATGAGGGTCAGTGATCCTTCCACCATGCCCCCACCCAGGGTTCGGTCAAATTCACTGATACCTGTGGTCCAGCGCTTTTTATTCAGGGGTTTTACATCGGTGATCGGCTGAACACCCCCATTTTTTGCCGGAGCGGTCTGGTGGTTCACTGAATTCTTGCGGCCCCGAAGCAATTCTTCGGAAAATGAGTTCCACTCTGCGCATTCCGGACATTTACCCAACCATTTGGGCGCACGATGACCGCAGGTTTGACAAATGTATTCAGAAACTGGTTTTGCCATTTTTCAGGGAAAGGGAAATAAGATAATTTGATCGCGGGTCATTATAAAATACAGGAGAAGATACCGGAAGGTATAAATTTAGTTTCTGCTGATACAGGGAGGGATATTATATAATACCGCGTTCTTTATTTTTTGAGGGGGGGAGGGCTCTTTTCGAGTGTGGATAAAGTCTTTCTTATGGCATCGCTTCTGGAAATACTCACATTTGCCTTACGAGATAAATCAGCCAGCGTTTTTTGAGCTTCCTGTTGGGTTTTTAGGGTCAGCCTTTGGGCGCTTCGGATTTCTTCCTGAGCTTTCAGAATTTGAGTTTGAGCGCTTCGAATTTCTTCCTGAGCTTTAGAAATTTGGGCCTGTTGTTGGCTCACCTGATCCTGAGCTTTTTTCCTGTCCAATTGGGCCTGGTTGATCACTTCCTGATTCTTGCCCATATTAAACTGGGCTTTACTCATTGCCGCCTGCCCCTGATTCAACTCATTTTGAGTTTGTTTGATCTCCGCCTGACCGGTAATGAGTCCGGCAAACTTACCCTGCTCCTGGGCAATAGCTTTCAATATATTGATCAGCGTCGTCAGCTTTTCGCTGACAAGGTTCACATTCGCCAACCCCCCTTCGATGGTTTGCAGGGACTGGGACACTTTCCCACTTTGGGTCTCAAGCTTGCCGGACGTGACGATGAGTTGGCTGATTTTTTCATCCGTACTTTTCAGGCTTTGCGCAACAACGCCTACTTTCTGGTCAATTTTTTCTGCGCCGGCACCCTGTTGAACGGCAAGTGTCTGCTGATCTTTTATGAGGGTATCCAGTTGCAGGGCGACACCATCTCTGAGTTTCTTGATATTATCATTGGCCGCACCCATATTTTGCGAAAGAAGCTGTATATTTGACCGGGTTGTTTCCCCATCCTTAAAATTTAACTGGAGAACTTCCAGCAGTTTTTGGTTTTTAGCCTCTATACCTGAAAGTCCTGCAAGCAGGGCGTCCTTATTTTCTTTACTTGCCTGGGACATTCCCAATAGAAGAGCATTGCTAGTTTTAGATAACTCCGTTTGAAGCTGGGTGCTGGTGTCTTCACTTTGCTTGATGATCGTGGGAATCAGTTCAGATTTGATGATTTCATTGGCGCGGTCGAGAGACTGTTTCTGGGTGTTCATCTGCTTGACCACTTCACCCAGAGATTCGCTGTTGTAGCGGGCCAATTCCTGAGAATTTTTCTGGTTGGTCTTTGCGAAATTTTCCATGTCCGCGGCCATTCCGCCTTTAAGATCGCTGAATTTTTCTGCGAGGTTGGCCTGGAATTGATCGTTGGCTGTTTTTTGCTGGCCTAGCTGGCTTGCAATTTGTTGCTCAACTTTGCTCAATTGTTCATCAATATTTTTAAGGATATCCAGCTTCAATTGCGTTTCAATATCCGCCAGTTTTTTATTGGTGGACTTGAAATATCCGGAGACTTCCGCCTGGCTCTGCTCAACGCTCCCCTGGAGAGCGGGGATCAAACTCTTGAGTTCCTCAAGCTGGACGGATAAATCCCGCTGAACATTTTCCATGCCCTTCAATTTGCCCATTTCCAACGACACCAAACGGGCGTTGATTTTTTTTATTTCACCAAAAATCCTTCTCCAGTTTTGTTCGTCGTTATCAAAAAGCCCGGCCGCCGCTGTCTGGGAAAAAAGCACAACGATGAGGAAAAAAATGCTGGACCACTGGAGTTTATTAGTTTTCATCGGCAAAGAGGAATTTAGAAAGTTTTATTCTAATGGCGGAAATCCTCTCCGGCAAAAAGCAGAGAGGAAACGAGGACGGACCGCAACGGGATTTTCCGTTACGGTCCACCAATTTTCGTCAAACTATATAAGATAGCCTTAGGCTACCGAGGAATGGCTTACTCTGCAACCATAAAGTGAGCCCGTCGGTTTCGCCACCAGCAACTATCGCTACTCTCATTACAAAAAGGTTTTTCTTCGCCGTAGCTTATCACATGCAACCGGTTTTCCGGAATACCCAGCGAAGACAAATATCTTTTCGTAGAAGCGGCCCGACGCTGACCCAGGGCCAGGTTGTAATTATTCGTTCCTCTTTCGTCGCAATGCCCCTGAATCTCAACTTTGACGCTGGGATGTTGCTTGAGGAAATCCGCATTCTGCTTCAGGATACTCTTGGAACTGGAATCCAGATCGTATTTATCAAACTGAAAATGAATGTCTTTCAACTCTGACGTGGGCTTGAAAGAAAATAACCGGGCTTCCTGAATCCCCTCGTCTTTGTTGGCTGAGCCGCCTGAGAAAGGATTCGATGAGCCGTTCTCCGAACCGTTCCCCTGCGAATAAATGGAGGAACCATCGACTTCTCCAGACTCTGTCAGGTTTTCTTCACGGACCAAATCAGAGCCTTCTGAAGACCCACCGAGGTCGCCCGCGCCAGCCAGACTTTCCTGGCGTACAAAACCCGATTCTTCCGAACCATTTCCATTTTCATCATAAGGATAGTCTTGCTCAGGAGCGAAACCCTGGCCTCCTCCATTGGATTCTGCGAGTTCTTCGGATTCGCTGTCGCCAACGGTCCCGGTCGCTTCAATTTCCGGAGGAATAAGGTTTTTCGAACAAGAAGCAGTAAATACCAACCCTATAATTATTCCTAAAATACCTATCCAAACCTTGTGTCCTCGCATAATAACCCTCGTCTTTATTTTGGCAAAATACAGTTAATAGAACTGAAACTTTATTTAACCTTACTATTTTTAAGTTAGATACTTGCCCAACTACTTGGATACTTGTTTATGCATATCTATTAATTACATAAAAAAACCACAAGAATTACACCTATTGTACAATAAGTTTTTCAGGTTGGCAACAGCAAACTTATTGATTTATATCACAGTATACCCGTGGGGTCGGAAAAAGCGGCCTGTTTTAAAGAGGGCGTCAGGGGGAAAACAGCAACGGTAAATCAGGCGTAACTATATATATCTTTGGTTTTTCTGTGCCAGATTCACCTTTTGGAGTAGGGCGACCAGGCCGGGCTGTACCCGCCTCCCTCGGCAAAGGTCAATTGTCGCGCTTTTCCGCCATCCACCGACTTTGCAACAATTTGCAATTTTCCATTTTCCCGGTGGCGGTAAACGATGAACCTGCCGTCGGGCGACCAGGCAGGCTGTTCACTGCTTCCCGGACCAAATGTAAACTGCTTGCTCTTTTTAGTTTTCAGGTCATAAACCTTGATTTGAAACTTTTTACCCACCCGGGCCGTATAAGCGATTTTATCACCATCTGGCGACCAGGAGGGGTCGTCATTGTATCCAGAACCAAAGGACAGTCTTTTCACTCCCCCCTTATCACCGGTCTCGACATCCATGATGTATATTTGCGGCGCTCCGGTGCCGGACCGATCCGAAGTGAACGCGATTTGAGTGCCCTCCGGGGACCAGGTGGGGGAGGTGTCGATATTAAAATGCCGGGTCAACCGCTTGAGGCCAAAATTCTTCTCCAGAACATAAATCTCCGAATTGCGGTCCTTGCTCAGCACCATCGCGATACGCTGGCCATTTGGGGACCAGGCGGGAGCGGCATTGAGACCTGGCAACTTTAGCAAGGTTCTTCTTTTTTGCCCCGTAGCGGAAATCATCACCAGGTCCGGGTTGCGCGCGGCATAGGATGTGTAAACAATCCATCCTCCGTCCGGCGACCAGGCGGGAGTGAGAATAATGCTGTTTTCATTGGTGATCTTACGCAAGCCGTGGCCGTCAAAATCAATGGTATAAATCTCTTTACTTCCATTGTCCGCAGACAGAAACGCAATTTTCGTCCCCGCAATGCCTCTTTTGCCTGTCAACTGCAATACGACTTCATCGGCAAACCTGTGGATGATCCTCCGTAAAAACTTTTTCGTGGAAGTGTATCGTTTCCCCAGAAGAAATCGTTCTGTGGCGGTTTCATACAATCGAAAAGTAACGTTGAAGGATTTATCCAGCGGATTGATCTTGTAATCGGTTTTCAACAACCACTGGGCTCCCATCTCGTTCCAGCTATTGTAATCCACCGTCTTTCGCTTGCGCTCAAGAAGCGCGGTTTCCTTGAAAACACTCGGATCGATCAAATCAAATTGTTCGGAAAGTTTTAAATCATTTTTCAAAATTTCCAGCGATTCTTTTCCCAGCCCCGCAGGGTCCTCATAGGTCTCCTCCAGAACAAACTCTGGAATGGCAATGCTCACCTTCTTGCGGGTTTCACGCTCCAACTCAATACGAATTTTAGGGTCTTCCGCAAAAACGAAGGAGGGAAAAAACTGGATAAAAATAACTGCGGTCAGGATAATTTTAAGAATCATGTTTTATTTTTTCCTGAATATATTTAAAGTGAATGCTGATATTAAGGTTTGACGATTTTAAAGATTCCGGGAATTTTGGAAAGGGTTCGGATGCGCGGATAGCCCTTAGAGCAAGATTATCCAGCAACTCCACACGAGAACTTTCTTGCAGGTCGGGGCGGTCGATATTCCCCTGGGGGAAAATATTGAAGGATATCACCACCCTTTTATCATGATTCTGCCCAAGAGGCGCATTCCAGTTTTCCATAACCTTCTTAATGATCATCCCCTTATACAATGCGAGGGCATCGGCGCCCGGCTCACCCGGCGTCGAGGACTGAACATAAGCCTGGTTGGGCGAAATCACGAGATCGACCTCCACCTGTTTCGGGACGCTTACTTTTCGTATATCGCTCTGGTAACTTTGAACCACTGTTTCAGGGACCACGACCTTCGTTTCGACATCTTTTGGTTCGGTTTCCAGCGATTCGAGTTTCTTTAAAATAGACTCATACGCTTTGGATTTTTCTTCTCCAGCAGACGAAGCCTTTACTTCCTGAGGTTGAGTGATCGTTGGTTGCTGGTCTACAAGAGTCGGCTGTTTCATCTCCTTCAACTCTTTCAGCAAATCCGCCGATGATTTTACTTCCTGTTCTGATTTCAGTTTATCAGTGTACTTGGAAAGTGAAGCAAACTCCAATTCCTTCAAACTGGTGTCAGGTTTTTTTGGGGCGGCAGGCTCTGGAGGGGTTTCAACATCAAGGGTTTCCTTCTTATTCAAATCTGCTAATTCATCCAGAGGGTTTTCCATCGCACTCGTTTCATCAAACGTTTTTTCCTCAATCGGTTGGCTTTTCTTTATCTCGGGTGGTTTGACGGGAACTTTGGGTATCTGCTTTGCAAGTTGATCGAATTTTTTATCCAACTCCGTCGAAGTGTTCAACCGGTCCAGACTGTTTAAAATTTGATCCGATGCGCTGTTGGACACAGGGATTTTTGGCTTTACCGCAGGCGGCGTCGGCGCTATCAATTTTGGGGGAACAACCGGCTTTGGCGGAGTCCGGGTTTTAACAGGTTCGGGGCGAACAGAAGCCTGTTTTTTCTTGGAAGGTTTCTTAGCGGATTTTTTTTCACCCTGGGTGATTTCGACCAGTTCCACCATAAACGCCGGCGGAATGATTTTCTCAATAGGCGCCGTTTTGGGCATAAACAAGACAAACGTAATCAACAAAAGATGGCCGGATACCGACACCACCAGCATTTGATTGAAATCCCACGATCTTGCAACCCGAATCCGCTTCATCTTTTAGGGTCCGTGACCATGCCTATATTTTTTATCCCTGCACGCTTGATGGTCGCCATCACCTGCATGACAAACCCATAATCAAGCTTTTTATCGGCCTGCAAGTAGACCCCTCCATTTTTGTTGCCCTGAAGATACAAACCGATTTGTTGAGTCAACTCAACCAGATTGCCCAGCTTTTTCTTGTTCCAATGTATCGTTTTATTGCTTTGCAGGGAAATATTGGGAATGTCCTTGATGTCCACTGGAGCGATTGTTTCCTTGGGCAATTCCAGCTCCACCCCATCCTGCATCAGAGGCGCTGTGACCATGAATATCACCAACAGCACAAGCATAACGTCCACAAACGGGGTCACGTTGATTTCAGCCATTAAAGGCCGTCGTTTCCTTAACATCCTAGTCCCTCCCCCGGTTCCCCAGGTGAGAAACAAAATGTCTGCAAACCCGGCTCAGGAAAAATCAAATGAACTCTCCCTGCTTGGCTCCTGCATGAAATTTTTTTCAACCATGTAAATATAATCATGCGAAAAATCATCCATCAGACTGGTAAACAAACCTATTTTATTATTCAGATAGTTAAAAAAGATAACTGCGGGAATAGCCGCCACCAGGCCCGCCGCTGTGGCAATGAGCGCCTCGGCGATTCCAGGCGCCACGCCGCCGATACTGGCGGACCCTTTCATTCCGATAGCCCGGAAAGAATGCATGATGCCCCAAACGGTTCCAAACAATCCGATAAAAGGAGTGGTGCTTCCCGTCGTCGCCAAAAAGTCCAGCCCCGAGGACAACCGCGTGATTTCCCGGTTGATGGCCTTGTTCAGAACCAGACTGATGCCTTTAATGTCTTTGGCGGTCAGCGGAACCCCCTGGTTTGACGGCGTCTCGCCTCTCTGGTCTCTTTCTTTTTTGGCCAAATCCTGGAAAAGAAACAACTCACGATACCCCGTCAAAAAAACCCTGGCGATCGGGCTGTACCGGAGTTCTCTGGAAAAATTGTAAATGTGCGTCAGGTTTTCAGATTTTGAAAAATTGGCTAAAAAACGCTTGTTCTCTTTCTTAGCTAGATTGTACACAAAAAATTTACTGAGAATGATGGCCCAGGACACAACTGAAAATAATAAAAGGAGCAACAACACTCCCTTCGCCATTGCACTGGACTCCATCACCAACTCTATTACGCTTATAGAATTATCTACTACCGGGTTTTCCACAGGGTACCTCTGGCTGGATTCTTAAGGAGGGGAAATCTTACTATAAATCATTATAATTCAACATAATAATTAGACTTTTGGTAATAATTTAACCTCTATCTGTCGGCAAATCAAGTGAAACATTGGATTTTTGGCCTCTCGGGTCCCCCGGAAGCTAAAAATCCCGTTCTATCCTCCTTTTCGGTTCTAAATGGCAATGGAATGAGCGGAAAAAAAATGGGGAAGGAACTTTGAAAAAGCGAGCCAAATCAGGACAGAACATTATTCTTCGGGTGCTTCGGGGATCACAACACGGATCAAGTATTCAGTTTTTCACCCGCTCCAGATATTCACCGGAAGTCGTGGAAACCCGAACCATCTCGCCGGTTTTAATAAATTGCGGAACGGTGACCACAAGGCCCGTCTCCAGCGTGGCGGGTTTGCCCGATCCCGAAGCTGTGGCTCCTTTTAAAGGGGGGGGAGTGTCGGTCACTTCCAGATCCACGGTTTCAGGAAATGAAATCCCGATGGGCTTATCATCACAAAACTCGACCTGAACGCGGGTATTGGGCAACAAAAATTTTTTTGCGTCCTCCACAAAATTTTCATCAAAAAATAATTGCTCGTAGGATTCGCAATTCATAAAGCAATACCCGGAGGGATCGTTATAGAGATATTCCATCTCGGTTTGCTCCAAAACCGCCCGTTCAATCTGTTCGTCGGCACGAAATCGCACATCGGTTTGCGTTCCGTCCTGAATATTACGAAGTTTCGACTGCATGAACGCTCTTTTATTGCCAGGGGTCCGGTGTTCGGAGGACATCACCCGATATAATTTATCGTTGTATTTAATGACATACCCTGGCCGGATCGCATTACCGCTTATATAAACTGCCATTGGGACAAACCTCGTAATTTCATTTTCAGCCGAACTCACCCCGCCTGGGACAGCAGTGGAACAGCAAGATGATGACTCTTACCAATTGATCTGGTTTTTTGCGTGATTATATCCGGGCGCAACCCAGAATCAAGTAAAATAAGTTTCTATGACATGTCCTCTTTGTGAAGCCCAATCCAAATTTTTCCAGTCCGGTGAAAACAGAGAATACTGGCGGTGCTCCGTTTGCCGGTTGATTTTTGTGCCGACAAACTATTTTATCTCCAAAGAGGACGAAATTCAGCATTACCTGAAACACAATAACAGCCTGGAAAGCGAAGGCTACGTCCAGATGTTCGAAGAGAAAATCCGGGTCGTCAAAAACGTGTGTAAGAGAGTTAAGACGGTGTTGGATTATGGTTGTGGATACGAACCGGTATTGAAAACCCTGCTGACCCGGGAAGGTTTTTCAGTCACCGGCTATGACCCTAATTTTTTCCCGCAACGGGATTTGGACACGACTCACGACCTCATCATTTCTACAGAAACGTTCGAACATTTTAAAGAACCGGGCCGGGACATATCGGACCTGCTCCAAAGCCTGGCGCCTCTTGGCTACCTGGCGGTCATGACTAGGCTGGCGCCCCCACACGATCAGCCGGAATCATTTGGGCATTGGTATTACAAAAGAGATCCGACGCACATCGCTTTCTATGATAACGCAACCTTTTCCTGGATCGCCCGGCATTACGAAATGGAAATTATTTTTAACAACGGGAAAGATTTTGTTGTGTTACAAAGGATGCCTTGAATCTAATATCAGAATCCAACCCATTTATCTAAAAAAAGAGGAAACATGGCGGGAGAATATATTTTTACCATGCGGGGTCTTAGCAAAGCTTACGGCGCAAAGTCTGTTTTCAAAGACATTCACCTTTCGTTTTATCATGGAGCCAAAATAGGCATCGTTGGCGGTAACGGAGCCGGAAAATCCACCCTGCTTGGAATCATGGCGGGAGAGAAGAAGGAATTCGAGGGCCATGCCGAAGCCATGAAAGGCATAAAAATCGGCTACCTCCCTCAGGAACCGGTTCTTGAGCAGGCAAAGACCGTACGCGAAAACGTCGAGCAGGCGTTTTCCAATATCCAGAATATGATTCAGGAGTTCAATGATATAAGCGCGAAGCTGGCGGAGCCGATGGACGACGACGAAATGCAGAAAGCCCTCGACAAAATGGGCCGATTGCAGGACGACATCGACGCGGTGGACGGATGGGAGCTGGACCGGCAAGTGAACGTGGCCATGGACGCCCTGGTGCTTCCACCGGACGATCAAAAGGCGTCCACATTATCCGGTGGC
>JAJDAY010000019.1 GCA_029261655.1 Nitrospinaceae bacterium
TATCATACTGCCACCCTACTGACAATATGCTGTCAGTAGGGACCCGCATAATGCTAAAAATCGGATCGCAATCATGCACTTTTAACCAAGGGAGACTATTATGAGCACTATTCCAGAAGGATTCACCTCCGTGACCCCGTACGTCGTGATGGACGATGCGGGAGCGGCCATTGAGTTCTACAAAAAAGCGCTGGGCGCGACAGAAAAAATGCGTTTTCCGACCCCAGACGGGGGCGTCATGTATGCTGAAATTCAGGTGGGCAATTCCCGTATCATGATGGGCAATCCCTCTCCGGATTGCGGTGGCAAGTCAGCAAAGAGTCTGGGAGGCTCTCCGGTATCTTTTTATCTTTATGTTGAGGATATCGAAGCCGCATTCAGTAAAGCCAAAGATGCTGGGATGTTGGTAAAAAAAGGGATCGAGGACATGTTCTGGGGAGACCGCATGGGAACCCTCACCGATCCGTTTAATGTGGAATGGACGATAGCCCAGCATATCCGCGATGTATCCCCGGAAGAAATGCAGGAAGCCATGAAGAACATGACTTGTGGATAAACGATAAAGCAGTCGGTGAAAACATCCGCCGACTGCTTTATTAACCCGAAAAAACTTAAAGGAATTATCATGAGCAACAAAAACAACAGCATCAATTATATTGAATTACCAATGGTCAATAATGCCGAGACAAAAAAATTTTATAGTCAGGTATTTGAATGGGAGTTTACAGACTGGGGACCCAACTACATCAGTTTTTCAGGCGCCAATATTGACGGCGGTTTCAATGGAGAGGATGCCAAAGTTTCAAGTTCGGGAGTTCTTGTTGTGCTGTACGCAAACGACCTAGACCAAAAATTAGCCGAGGTTAAAAAAGCGGGTGGAGAAATCACAAAACCCATCTTCGAATTTCCCGGCGGAAAAAGATTTCATTTTAGCGACCCGAACGGGAATCAGCTTGCGGTTTGGTCGGAATAATTATTCAGCAGATTTCTAGAAAAGTATTTTTGCGACCCGTAACTGCCACACTGAGCCTGTCGAAGTGTGAAAACAGTGGAAACACTCGTATTTAGAGCTTATTCAGCAATCTGTTAGGAGATCATAGTGAAAACACGATGCGCGTGGCTGGATCATTTCGGCAAAGTAACCGAATTGGATATCAAATACCATGACGAGGAATGGGGCGTGCCCATCCACGATGACCGGTTGTTATTTGAGTTTCTTATTTTAGAAGGTGCGCAGGCGGGACTCAGCTGGACGACCATCCTGAATAAACGCGACAACTACCGCAAGGCTTACGATAATTTTGAGCCTCGGAAAGTCGCGAAATACAGCGAGGCCAAACAACAGAAACTTTTGTCAAATCCTGGCATTGTCCGCAACCGCTTGAAAGTATCAGCGTCCATCACAAACGCAAAAGCGTTTTTAAATGTGCAAAAAGAATTTGGCAGTTTCGATAAATATATCTGGGGGTTTGTTGACAACCAACCAAAACAAAACAATTGGAAGTCCTTGGAGGAAATCTCAGCGACCACGCAAGAATCCGACGCCATGAGCAAAGACTTAAAAAAGCGTGGGTTTAAATTTGTCGGCCCCACCATCTGCTACGCCTTCATGCAGGCCACAGGCTTAGTCAACGATCACACCACCGATTGTTTTCGGTATAAAGAGTTAAAGTGAAAGAAAAAAAACCCTGACGTGTCGAGACAGATTTTGGGCTAGTAAAATTTTTCAGGTATTATCTGAATATACAGACCAAGGACATATCAACAGAAAAGGAAATCCATGATCGATCATATATGCGTGGGAGTGAAAAATTACGCAAAGAGCCGCGAATTCTACCGTAAAACTATGTCCACATTAGGTTACAAACTTCTGCAGGAAATAGATGGGAACGCTGGGTTTGGAACTGATGGGCTCAAGTGCGGGTTCTGGATTTCCAAAAGTCAAAAACCCTCAACCCAAGTGCATTTTTGCTTCAAGGCCCCGACACGAGAGGCCGTCCGGGCTTTTTATGAAGCGGCTCTAGCCACCGGAGGAAAAGAGGAAACGCCTCCCGGAATCGTCGAAGAATATCATCCTTCCTATTTCGCAACCTTTGTGTTTGATCCAGACGGGTACAAGATTGAAGCGCTGTGCCTTGAAGATGAATCATTATGAATTCTGTGATTCATCTTTAAAAATCAACTCGAACCCACTTCCGTAATTGAAGAATCTTTCATTACAAGCGTACGCCTGCAATCGTCCAGAAGTTTTTGCGCGTCCTGGTAGGTGTCGTCTTTTTTAAGCGCGTTTTCCAGATGCGGAACGGCTTTTTCGCAACGCAAGGTTTTGGCGTACATCTCGCCTAAAATATACTCAAGATGCAGGTTGTCCTTATCGACCATGCGATAGCGGGTGGCGTAGTCCAGCACATTCCCAGCCTCGCCCAGCGCCCGGTAACTGAACACGATGCTTTGCAGGATTTTTTCATTCAAGGGGTCTTTGTCCAGCGCCTTCAGAGAATATTCCAGCGCCCTGGAATACTCTTTTTTCATATTGTAGTACTGGGCGGTCGACAAGATCAGCGCGGGGTTTTCAGAATCCTTTGACAGGTTTTTCAATAACTCCACCAGACCGATTTCCTGCATGACGGTGCGGACCTGCCGGGGATCTTTTTTGGCGACGGCTTCAAATTTTTGTTTGGCCTCATCCCACTGGCCCAACGCCATCAGGTCGTAGCCGACATACAAATCGGCGATACTTTTCTCCGGCGCGTTCTCAGGAACTTTTTCAAACAGATCCACACTCTTCTGATATTGGCCCAACTGAAAATACGCGTGCCCAAGGTTCAGCAACGTTTCGACATTGCCGGGGTCTTTTTCCACTTCCTCGACCAGGCGGGCCACCTGATTTTGTCCCGCCTGCAAATGATAGCGAATGAGGTTGTCGTCTTTGGTCAGAGACAGGGCTTCGAGGAGTTGCCCGCGGTTGCCGTACATGACGCCCCGCTGATACAAGTCCATCACCTCGTAATAGCGTTTTAACTCTGCGCGATCAGTGGCTGAAAGATTTTTAATGCGAAGGGCAATGCCTGCAAAAGGCGTCCGGTTGAAAACATATTTTTCTATGCCTGACCGGCCAATGGTTTCGCCTAAATCCAAATAAAACTCGATGACCGGACGATTGTCGGTGATGTCATCATAACCTTCTGCTACGGCTTTTATTTCATCTTCCAAAAACCAGATGTTGCTTAAGAATGAATACACATTTTCTATTTCAATTTCCGCCATTGCCTCTTTAATACCGGGTTCTTCAAGGCGTTGTTTGATTTTTTCAAAATCCAGTTCGATGGGTTGATCCGACCCGATAATGAGAATTTCATTGGCCACCGACATCCACGCGATCGCATGCGGAAACACCGCCTGGAAAGTTTTAAAATGCATGGCTACTTCTTTTTCGCCCTGGCTGTGCAGGGGGATCCACTGCGCGACAATGCCTCCGGGCTTCAGTCGTTTTTTAGTCAACTCATAATATTCTTTGGTGTACAGGTTGACGGTGAACGCGGTTCTGGGCGGCGGCGGCTCGGAGGTGACCACATCGTATTTTTTGCCGGTGGTGAGCAAATGGTTTCGACCATCCTGCAAAACGATATTCACTTTCGGATTGTTGAGCGCGTCGTGGTTTTCTTTGGCGAATACGGTTCCTGCGCGGATGACGCTTGGCGACAAGTCCAGGCTGTCAACCGACCGCACCCGTGGGTGAATGCCCGCCGCTCCCGTGGTCTGTCCGGTGCCGAAGCAGACCACCAATACGTCCTGCTCGGAGGAATCGAGCAATAAAATCGGAACGTGGGCGAACAGCTTCATATAACGCGAGGCGATCACGTTCGAGGCGGACATGGAGATGCCATTGGTGATCAAACGTTTTGCATCCGGGTCGAGCATGCCATAATTGTCTTTAAACACAGCGACGGTGTCGGTCAACCCTTCCTCAAAAAACAGGAGCTTTTTGATATTGCGGTTGCCCACGCTGTCGCGCATGAAAAACCGGTCGAGCAGGTTATCTGGAACGGCAATATTGACGAAAACAATCACCCCTAGAAAAGCCGCTGCCATCCCCCGGCGCAAAGCGGGAGACAAATAAGATCCTTTAAAAAAAAGCACCACGCCGAGCAGGAGATTGATTGAGGCGATGAACATCAGGCTTTTCTGGCTCCCGCATTCGGGCAGGATCAAAAAGCCCATGAACACGGAACCTAAAATCGCTCCCAAGGTATTGGACGCGTAAATCTGCCCGGTCGCCCGCCCGATATTTTCAAACCCGCCTGCAACCATCTTGATCAAAATGGGGAAACTCATTCCCAAAAACAGGGTGGGAATCAGCATCAGACTGGAAGAATCCAGGAAGTAGCGTAACAAGGCACTGGAAGCATCGGTCAATTTATAACTGTTCCAGGGCGCTGACAGCAGATCGTTCATATTGTACAGCGAACCGATCACGAACAACCCGGTTCCCACTTGCAGAAAAATCAGCGCGGTGCGCAAATTGGCCACTCGCTGAATCACCGGGATGACCAGCACGCTTCCCAACACGATTCCCAACAGGAAGACCGCCAGCATCATGCTGAAGGAATACACTGTACTGGAAATGCTGAACACCAAGAGACGAGTCCACACCACTTCATAAGCCAGCGCGGTGAATCCACAAAGCAGGCTGACCCCCATCCACATTTTTTGTTTGGAGTCGAAGGAAAATTTTGGCCAGGAAAGCAGGGACCAGGAAATCTTCATCTTATTTTCACCGCCCGCATCCTGATAAATGCGGACCGCGATGACACCCACAAAAAGATTCACCGCCGCCGCCAACAACGCGGTTTGTAAAACTCCAAGAGCGCTGATGAATACGAACCCGGTGAGAAGACAACCCACCGCCGCACCGAGTGTGTTGACGCCGTACAAAACACCTATCTGCCGGTCCAACTTGGAGTTGTCTGTGACATAGTATTTACTGATGATCGGCAAAGTGGCGCCCATCAAAGTGGTGGGCACAAAAATCATCGTGAAAGCCAAAACCGCCTTGACCCCGTTTTGAATGAAAAAGGAATCCGGCAACCAGACATGAATCCAGGAATAAAACGCGGAAAAATTTGCCAATAGTAATGACAACAAACCGGCGGTGACAAAAACTCCGATTTCGATCCACCCATAAAGCAGAAGCGGGACCGGGGCCGACTCTCCTCCACTTTGGGTTGTGGATGCAACCGTCATGCGGTCAATGGCCACGCCAAACAGATAACTGCCGAACCCAAGACCCGCCATGAACGCCGCAAGCACGATGGAAACGGAAAATACCGTGTGTCCGAACACCAGGGTGAGCATCCGGGTCCAGACGATTTCGTAGATCAAGGCCGTGATCCCGGAACCGAAAAAAAGCAGGTAGATAAATGGAGAGCGTTTCATAAAAAATTAAGTGTCGAATTCACAAAGGATTGTTTCTTTCAAAGCGCCCTTTATACAGCAGACAGGCCCTCCTGGGAAACCTTCAAATTAATTGACATCGCCTGTGGTATCAAGTAGTTTTTTAGTATAAGAACCCTTTTTATAAAAGCTTAAAAACCCCGATGACGGCGGCACACTCATGGATAAACCAAAGACTGAAAAAATCGACCACCCCTACGCCAAAGAAAATAACGTCGAATGGACCGAAGAAGCTTGGGAACGGGTGAAACACGCGCCGGAATTTGTGCGCCCCGGCATCAAAAAGCTGATGGTGCAGAGGACCGTCAAACGAGGGTTCAAATTTGTCACCTCAGATTTTCTGACAGAGATTCGAAATGAATCGATGATGCTGGTATCCAAGAGGGTCAAACAGTTCGGATTCGAAGAGCTGTCTATGGGAGCCTTCGATGAAGCCAAGGAAAAAATGAAAGAAAGCCCGCGCAAGGTGGAGGTCATTGAGGAAATTCAGGATTTCCTCGCCTTGAGAACAGATAAGAAGGACGACATTATTGATAAATTCAAAAACTTCATGGATGTCGCCCCCACGTCAGGGATGCCCTGGAGTAAGGAAGCCCTCGCCAAAATGGAGAAGGTTCCGCCCTTTGTTCTCGGCATGGCCAAACAGACCATCGAAGGGCGCGCCCGTGAACGCGGCGACAAAATGATCACCCCCGACATGATCGAGGAAGTGTTCAACAACATCATGCCTGCCTCGGCAAAGGAGGCCATGGGCATGGAAGTCACGGAAGAAGATTTAAAGCGCGACGAGGAGACCGCTAATGAGCCGGAACAGGCTCCCGAATTACAACTTTTCTGGCACGACGACGCGCTGGCCAAGGTGACACGCATTCCAATCGCCTTCATCCGCAATATGGCGATCAAACGAATCGAGCAGGAAGTGATCAAGGAAGGGAAAACCGAAGTCACGGAAGAATTATTTCAAAAATACCGCTTCACATTTTAACCATTAGAGGTCTTTTATGTCTATCACAACGAATTGGATTTTTCCTCTGGGGCTCGGCATTCTCGGCAGTATCATAGTGTTTCTGATGAACCGCCCAAAACCGGTTCCTATCCGCATCAAAAGTCGTCAGCCCAGGCGAAAATAAATTCTCTCCCCCTACATCCCGGTGGGGTGATCGAGAAACTCGGTTTCGAGGTTGAATTTTTCGGCCAGATGCCGGCCCACCGCTTTCACGCCCCCGGTTTCCGTCGCATAATGACCTGCCAATATCAAGACACAGTTGCCTTCCATGGCCTCATGAAAATGATGGTTGGCTCCTTCGCCGGTGATGTAGCAATCCAGTTTTTCCTCTTTGGCCTGGCGCAGAATGTCCGCCGCGCCTCCGGTCACCAAGCCCACCGTTTGCACCTCACCCGTTCCAATGACTTTCACCGATGCGTTCAACCGGCTCTCTAAAAGTTTCCCCAGAGCATCCGCCGATTGAGGAGAGATTCTGCCTTTCAGCCCGATATTTTCCCCGCCGTATTCACCGAACGGTTCCAGCTTTTCCAGGCCGATCTGGTCCGCCAGGGCGCGGTTGTTCCCAAGCACCGGGTGCATGTCCAAAGGAATGTGAGCGGAATACAACCCCAGGTTGGCACGAATCATGGTGGATAGTTTATCGTAATAGGCCCCGCGGATGGGCTGGACCCCGGACCAAAATATTCCGTGATGAACGAACATCATGTTACACTTTTTTTCGATGGCCATTTCGATGGTCGCCTGACACAAATCAACCGCCAACCCCAATTTGCCGATCTCTCCGGCGTTTTGCACCTGGAGTCCGTTGACGGCGTTGGGCGCGTCTTGGATGGACTTAATATCCAGTAAATTGTCGAGATAATGGCTGAGTTGCAGGATGTCCATGACCCGGAGTATAGCGGAGAATTATTAAAAATTAACATTAAAAAAAATTCAAACAGCATTCAACGAGGAACTATCACCCTGAGCCTGTCGAAGGGTGGCATTGCTCGTAATTATGTGTCAATATTTTCCTGATTTCTTTGGGTTTTTTGGATGAAGAAATACTTTGTTTACATCCTTAAATGCAAGGATGGGAGCTATTATACAGGCGTGACAAATAACCTTGAGAAGAGGTTATATGAACATGAAAATGGCTTTAAAAAGGGTTGCTATACTCAGGGTAGAAGACCAGTGCATTTAGTTTTTAGTGATAGTTTTACAAAAATTCTGAATGCCATCGTAAGAGAGAAACAAATAAAAGGTTGGTCGCGAAAGAAAAAAGAAGCCCTGATAAATGGAAATTTTGAAATATTGCCTGATTTATCAAAAAATAAAATCGACAAACGCAATCACCCTTCGACAGGCTCAGGGTGACAGATGAATAATCACTTACCTATTTACAAGTTCGTGAATTTAATAGTTCGTTTTGCGCACGAAGAATAATTTAAAACAACAATGGTCAACTTCATTATAAAAAATATCGCTCAGCGGATCGTTCTGCTGATTTTTATTTCGATCATCTCGCACGCGATCGTTCATCTGGCTCCAGGCGAACCGAGCCTAGTCGATCCTTCCAATCCGCGCATGAAGGCGGAGGACATCCAAAAAATCCGCGCGGCGTTTCATCTGGATGAACCTATTCATATCCAATATGTTTTCTGGCTGAAGGATCTTTTCACCGGCGAACTGAAATCGTTCAAGGACAATCAACCGGTGCTGGGCAAAATCTGGGACCGGTTTTTAAACTCTCTGCCGCTGTTCATTCTGGGCACGCTGATCACCTGGTTTCTGGCATTTCCGGTGGGCATACAGGCGGCTTTGAATCGCGGATCAACCTTTGACAAAACGGGCACTTTTCTGTCGTACGCAATGATATCCATTCCCGGATTTTTTCTTTCGTACATCGTCATTATTTTCATGGTCAAAACCTTTGACGTGCCGGTGATCGGGATGCGCACGTTTGGCCTGGAAGACTCTTCTCTTTTATTTCAGTCGATGGACCGGATCTGGCATTTGACGATCCCCGCCTTGATGTCCGCCATTGTGGGAACGGCGGTTCTTTCCCGCTATGTGCGTTCGCAAATGCTGGAGGTCATCAATCAGGACTACATCCGTACCGCAAGGGCGGTGGGGTTTTCCAACGATACAGTCATCTACCGCCATGCGTTAAGAAACGCCTTGTTACCGTTCATCACCATGTTTGGCTTGACTATTCCCGGTTTGATCGGCGGGTCGGTCATTTTTGAAACCATTTTCGCCTGGCCGGGCATGGGGCGGCTGGGTTATGAAGCCATTTTATCCCGGGATTTTCCGGTGATCCTGACGCTGAATTTTATCTCGGCCATCCTGGTGCTTATCGGAACTTTCGTTTCGGATATTTTGTACGCCATCGTCGATCCGCGTATTAAATTTTGATGGACTCTTATTCATGAACCCGCCGACCGCAATCATTGAAGCCGACGCCCTGCCCCCGCAAATGGGATTATTTCAGGAACGCTGGGAATTTTTCAAGCGCAACCGCATGGCTCATGCAAGCGCTCTCTTCCTTATGTCGTTGATGATACTCGCCATTTTGGGCAAGGTTTTAACGAGCGCCGTCGTCGTGTTCGACCCCAAGGCCGTCCGGCTGTCGGAAAAATTTTTGCCTCCGCTCACCCCGTTTACCAGTGAAATCACACCCAAAGAAGACAGGCCGGCATTCGGCATCTATCTCTTGGGAACAGACGAATTGGGGCGCGATGTGTTTGCCCGCATGCTGGAAGGCACTTCCGTGTCGCTGACCATCGGTTTTGTAGCCGTCGGCATTTCCATCACCGTGGGCGTGTTTTTTGGCGGTCTTGCAGGCTATTACGGTCGTAAAAAACTTGGGTTCATCACCGTCGACACCTTGATCATGCGGTTTGTGGACATCATGCTGTGTTTTCCCACCTTTTTTTTAATTCTGACGGTGGTGGCGCTTCTGCCTCCGAGCATTTATAATATAATGATCATCATTGGTCTTACGAGCTGGATGGGAACCGCGCGGTTTGTACGCGCGGAATTTTTGTCCCTCAGAGAACTGGATTTTGTGACGGCGGCCAAAAGCCAGGCGATCCCTGAATGGAGGATCATCTTCATTCACATGACGCCAAACGCCATGGCCCCGGTATTGGTCTCGGCCACGATTGGGGTAGCGTCGGCCATACTCACCGAATCGGCCTTGAGTTTTTTAGGCTTCGGCGTGCAGCCTCCTGACGCCACGTGGGGAAACATTTTATCCGACGGCAAACAGTTTATCTTCGATGCCCCCTGGCTGACCTTCATCCCTGGAATCAGTATTCTCATTGTGGTGCTGGCTTTTAACCTGTGCGGCGAGGGCTTGCGCGAGGCGTTCGACCCCAAGCTTCGAAAAGCCCGGTAACACATAACCGTTTCGTTTCACAATTAACCCGAATTTAATTCTTTTATGATTTACCTGCAAAACCTGAACAAGCAGTACGGCAAAAAAATCCTCTTCAAGGATGTGAACCTTCATCTCCGGCCCAAAGAAAAACTGGGCCTGGTCGGCGAAAACGGCATGGGGAAAACGACCCTGTTTAAGATCGTCACTCAACTGGTGTCCCCGGATTCGGGGAAAGTCGTGGTCAGAAAAGGCGCCAAATTGGCCATGCTGGCTCAGGAACTCACCTCCGACGAGGAAACCGTCTTAGAGCGTGTGGTGATGGGGGATGAGCATTTCGCGATCGTCAGCCGAAAAATGCATGCTCTTGAAAACGACATGGAGTTGCACGAAAAATCTCCGGAGGAATGGAGCCACAAGTACGGAGAATTGCAACACGAGTTCGAGCGCTTAAACGGCTATGAAAGAGAATCCCAGGCGCAGACGATTTTGTCCGGCCTGGGGTTCAAAGAGGGGCAATGGGTAAAACCCCTCAAGGAATTCTCCGGCGGCTGGCGCATGCGGGTGGAACTGGCCCGGCTGTTGTCGCGCAAGCCCGATGTTCTGCTTCTGGACGAACCCACCAACCATCTGGACCTTCGTTCCGTCATCTGGCTGGAGGCGTTTTTAAAAACGTACGAGGGCAGCATCCTCCTCATCTCCCATGACCGGCAGTTCTTAAACGGCATTATCAAGGGAATCGTCGAGCTTGACCGGGGAGCGTTGACCCGCTACGCCGGCAATTACGACAGCTTCGAAGCCTTGAAAGCCGCCAGGGAAGAACAACTCCAGGCCGAAGCCACGAACCAGCAGAAAAAAATCGCTGATATCGAAAAATTTGTCGAGCGCTTTCGGGCCAAGGCCAGCAAGGCCACTCAGGTGCAGAGCCGGGTCAAAATGCTGAACAAGATGGACCGGGTGGAGACCGCGACAAAATCCAGAACCATTAACTTCCGGTTTCCACAACCTGCCCGAACGGGCAAGATGACCGTGGAATTAACGGACGTTGATAAAAGCTACGGCCCGATTGAAGTCTATAAAAAATTTTCCACACGTTTGGAACGCGGATGGAAAGTGGCTCTGGTGGGGGAAAACGGGGCGGGGAAATCCACTCTGCTGAAACTCATGGCCGGGGTGCTTGAACACGAAAAGGGCGAGATCAAACTGGGCGCCAATGTCACCCGCGCTTATTACGCCCAGCACCATTCGGAATCTCTTGTCCCCGGGCACACGGTCCTGGAATCTCTGGAAGAGACTGCGGGGCACCTGATGCGCACCCAAAAGCACAGTATTCTAGGCGCGTTTTTGTTTTCCGGCGATGACGTGGAGAAAAAAGTCGGGGTTCTGTCCGGCGGAGAGCGCTCCCGCCTTGCATTGGCGAGGATTTTATCCAATCCGGCGTCTTTTCTTCTTCTTGATGAACCGACCAATCACCTGGACATGCGGTCCACCGAGTTTCTGGCCGCCGCTCTGGCCGATTACGAGGGCAGTCTGTGCGCGATCTCGCACGACCGGTATTTTCTCGATGGAATTGTCAACCGGGTTTGGGAAATAGAGAATCAAACGGTGAAGGAATACATCGGCAACTACAGTGACTACGAATACTTCAAAGCCCAGGAAGCAGAACAGGAGAAGGCGCAAGTTACGGGGGCTGATTTAAAGCCGGACAAAAACAACTCCAAAAAGAACAAGGATCGAAAACGTGACAACGCCAAAGAAAGAAACCAAAAGCACCGGCAAATCAAACCCATGAAAGCCCGATTGCGGGAAGTGGAAAAACGCCTGGAACTGGTGATGCAGGCAAAACAGGAGGCCGACCTGAAAATGAGCGACCCGGATCTCCATCAGACCAACCAGAAAAACCAGCTCCTGAAGGTGATTCAACAGCAAACGAAACTCGGTCAGGAAGAAGAACAGCTCACGCGGGAATGGGACGAACTCACCCGGTCCATTGAACAACCCGAAGCGGAATCTGTGCAGAATTGATTTTTCTTTTTGCCCTTTCTAATCTGACCCCGAAAATATTCATTGCAACATTCTCTTAAAAGAAACATCCCGGACAATTGATCCTGACTGCGATTTCAATTCTGGTTCTGGTTTTTTTTATACTCCTTTTCGGCGTCGTGGTTTTGCCTGCCTTTTTTGGCTCGCCCTGGCATCCTCTTCTGCCCGCAACCATCCGGAAAATTCTCGATTTTGCCCAAATTCAAAAAGGTGAAAAAATTTACGACCTGGGCTCAGGCGACGGGCGAGTGTTGATTCAGGCGGCCCGCAATTATGGCGCAAGCGGCGTGGGGCTGGAGATCGACCCCTTGAAAGTCTGGGTTGCCAGAAAATTAGCCAGGCTCTCAGGGGTGGATGATCGGGTGCAAATTCTGCGGAAAAATTTTAACGATTTCGATTTTAAGGATGCCGACGTCATTTACGTCTACCTGACCCATCAGGCGCTCGATCGGCTGATTCCTGAAATATTGCCTTATCTGAAGCCGTCCACCCGCATCGTTTCTTACAGGTTTTGCCTTGGCAACCGGCAACCCTCTAAAGTTAACGACAAACAAAATCTGTTTATGTACCGATTGGATAAGGGAGTGAACGTGGATGGGTATTCTTAAAGGAGAATGAAATTTAAAACTTTATAAGTTCTTTTGAAGCGTCGGCTTCTGAATTCTATCTTCTCTACTCTAATTCAACCAACCCTTCCCAGACATAGGCCAGGCGGTCACCGGATTTCACCACCAGCCAGGCCTTATCATTGAACAGAACCGTGGTTCGCCTAACGAAGGCAAGCCGATCTCCCTTGTTCACCTTTTTCATTTCCGGGAAAACCGCGCCGGGTCCCTGTTTTAAGGACACGTCGTCGATGAGCACCCGGACATATTGCTCCAGGGCGGCAGGTTTCGGACTTTCAACCCTGGGAGGCGCGGGCGCCCCGATGGCGACGGGCGGGCTGGGCTTTTGGACAATTTCCGGAACGGGTGCGGGTCTCGGAGGTTTGACAACCTCAGGGGCTTTGGGCGTTTCCAGTCTGGCCACTTCAGGGTTCTCGGTTTTTTGGAGCGAGGCAACCTCAGGCGGTTCAGGAGACTCGGCACTGGGCGCTTCCGGTTCCTCCAAAACCGGCATTTCAGTTTCAACGGATGCTACGGTCGCGGCAACGGAAGCTGTTTTACCAAATTTGACAAAAACCGGATTGGCCACAAGAAGATCGACGGGGCTGGCAACCACATTCACCCGGTAATAGGCCGGCTGACTCTGATCGACCTCGGAATCGACCCATTTGAGTTCATAGGGGAGGACAACGCTTTCCCGTTTGACAACCTTCCCGTTACGGATGAGAAAAACCCTAACTCTTTTTTCCTTTCCGTCGGTCGAGTGAATTTTCAAGGAAATCTCAGGGGAATCCGTGGAGACCAGTTGTTCGCCCAAAGTGGCTTTCTTTCCAGTCGCAACATCCTTGACGATGAATTCACCCAGGGAAAGCCGTTCGGGACCGGGCTGGCGCACGGCATACATTCTGCCTTTTCGCATCGCATCCATGACCGCGGGACGGGATTTTTCCCGAACCAGAAACACGGTGCGCGTGGCTCCAAAAATCGGCCCCGACTCTCCGGCGCATTGAAAATCATTCGCCCCATACCCCCACACCGGCTGATTGCGCCCCCCGCGCAGGTATTCCATGAGGACATGATCCCAGACATTTCCGGGTTCGACCACGGGGACCGGTTCATCTCCCACCGCCTGGAACCCGGTATAGTTCTGGGACAACACCAGATCTTCAGGGTGGGCCTCGGTTTCAAGCTTGATCGTTGCCCACTCGCGTTTTCCGTTGGCGGCTTCCACATCGTTCCAAAATACCATGGCGCCTTTAGAGACGGCGTAATCGATCACTTCCTGATAGGGTTTGATCCCCCGGTCTCCATCATATTGGTCAAAAGGAGAGCTTCTGAAGGGATGGTTGTTGAACAGGAGCAGGACTAACAAAATTGCCAAAGGGACGGTTGCCGGCCGGTAAAAATTTTTATAAATCATCGCCCCAGTGACGATCAGAAGAAAACCCAGACCGAGGACGGGGTTGAACAATTTGCCTGCGTATTTTAAGGAAAAATTGCTGTCCAGAATGGGAAGCTGTTCAAAATCCTCTCCCTTGGTCAAACCGATGATGGATAGACGTTTGTCCCAGTTATGGGCTATGAGGTTTTTCTTAAAAACACTGCCGGTCCAGTAATAAAAGGGGGAAACGTCTGTTCCCGGAATCAGTAAAGTTTCCCGGAATTGTTTATCTTTTTCATTGATGTTGGACAGGTAAACATCGGGGCTGGTGTTTAGAATCGACCGCCCTTCATTGGTTTTTTTCAGCAGGCGTTTTAATGGGAAGATACCGTATTGAATGGAGTCTCTGGCCCGGTCATTGTATAAAATGATATCGATTCCGGCTTGTACCGCCATTTCGGCGGTGTCCTGTACATTGGAGCACCCCCGACTGTAAATTGTTTTTATGTCGGCGACTCCTTCCAGTTGCAGGTATTTTGCAAATGCGGGCGCCTGGGCGCTCAGCACACCCCCTGCCAGCACAACTATAAATAAAACAAGCCGGAAAAAATAAGTTGATTTGCCCAATCGTGGCAGGAACCTAAAAAACGGTCCGGTTTCGGAACCGCCATCCGTTTTAGAACAAGTTTTATTCACTGAGTGACTGTTTTCGCGAAGGATTTAAAATTTCAGTATAGGGATATTGCGGATTTATAGTATCATCTAATAAATCAAAGCTAAAGGCAGGTTTTTAAAAAATTGTTTGGCAATCCGTAATCTTTGTTCTCAAGGCTTATGGTTTTTCTATGCCGGACAATCCCGGCTGAAGGTCCGGGAAATGTGCTAAAAACTTAATTTATGATATAATTGACGGGTCGATAATAAATCATCCTCCCTAAAAAAACCTGCAACGCGCAATAACAGAACCCGATGCGGGATTTGTCGCTTTCTTCATTTTTCCTGTATTTAGGAAATTTTATATGACTGCCAAAATTTTGGTCGCGGACGACAGCATAACCATTCAGAAAATCGTCGCCATGGCTTTCGAAAATGAAGACGCTATTGTAGAAGGAATTGACAATGGGAGAGATGCGCTGGCAAGGCTCAAAACCTTTAAACCCGATGTTGTGTTGGCGGACATCGACATGCCGGGGCTGACTGGTTTCGAGTTGAGCCGGGAAATTAAAGAATCCAGCGCATTAAATTATATTTACGTCTTGTTGCTGACAAACGATTTTGAAGAATTCGATGAAAATCTTTATCAAGCGTCTTTGGCCGACAATCATATCACCAAACCTTTTAAGTCCGAGGACCTCGTTAAAAAAGTCATGACATTTCTTGGCAATGGCTCTCCTGTAATGACAGACGACGAGGATGAAGAAACAGAAATGGTGATAGAACTGACTGCGGCTGACCGTGTGGATGTGGATGATGACGTTTTCAAAGACCTGGGTGAGAAACAACTGATGGATTCCCTCGAAGAAATCGTCACCGAAGAAGAAATCACTCCAGGTCTTCCTCACAATCTGGAGTTAACCGGCCTCGATGATGACGATCCCGAACCAAAGAAGTTTTCCGCCGATACGGAAGATGAAGAAATGATCCTGGACCTTCCTCACAATCTGGAGTCAACCGGCCTTGATGATGACGACTCCGAACCAAAGGAATTTTCCGCCTATACGGAAGATGCGGAACCCGTAGAAGATCCGTTTTTCTCCGATCCTGAGCCCAGGGATGACTTTCTGATGGAGGCTGTCGGCACGGTTGACGACCCGTCCGAAAATGAAATGCCCGATCATGAGGAAAGCCTTGATGAGTTGCTACTGAAAGTTGAAGAACTTTCCAGAAAATCGGCGGAATTTTCGGGAAATGGGACCCATGAAAAGTTGTCGCCCCTGGAAGCCATTGAAGAAATGTTAAAAGAAGTCAGTGCCCTGAAAGAGGGGTCCCTTTTGGGTTCCTCCAAAGATGAAAACAACTCCAGGGAAACGACAGAGCCTCAGCTTTCCAATGGCCCTACGAAAAACGAAACCGTTATGGCGGAAGTTGATTATGTCAGTGAAGAAAACGCTGAGATGCTGGCAACCGCGTTCGATGAAATAACAAATGGAAGCACTTGTTCTTTCTTCAGCACAGGGACCGAAACATCTGAAAATCTGGAGCCCTTTTTTCAGGAGGCTGATAACACCGGGCTTGAAAACCTGGCTGAAGATCTTTCAGACCCTTTTATATCGCCCCCGGAAGAAGACACCCTCCCGGACCTTAAAGAATCCACCGTCCCTGTTTCTGACGAGGAACCCTCTTCTCCCAAGGAGGAAATCATGACAACGGGCGTGAATGGTTACGAAGCTGACACCGAAAAACCCGGGGAATCTTTCTTGCCCGAGGAAAATCAATTACAACGGTTGATGGAACAGGAAGTCAGAAATTTTTTGCAACAGTCCCTGACTCCGCTCATTGAAAAGGAAATATCCGGGCTTTCGGAAAAGATATTGCGCGCGGTGGAAGAGAACGTACGGCAAGTCACCCCCGGCATCGCCAAAACGATCATTGAAAAGGAAATCGACAAGATCAAAACTATGGAAGACAGTTAAAAAAACAACCCTTCCTGTCAGCGTGACGCTGGATTCAATATTGCGAAATGATTTGTTTCTCTTTAACCCATGAACCCAGAGATACTTGGTCTGCCTTCTCGGGCCTTCATGATTTTTAAGGTTCAGTACCCGGTGGGATTGGAAATTTTCAACCCGGTGAATGCCAGGCTTTAGAGAGATGACCCCAAGCCTCTGTCTTGACCGCTGGCTTTGCCAACTTTCAAAAAAAGGAACAGTCTCTAACTTATGGTTCAACTCGATAAAAAATACGACCCCAGACAAGTAGAAGAACACTGGGGGGCTTTTTGGCTGGAGAACCGGCTTTTTCACGCCGATGAAAATCTGGATAAAGAAACCTACACCATCGTCATTCCCCCACCCAATATCACCGGCTCCCTGCACATGGGCCATGCGTTCAACAACACCCTGCAGGATATTCTGGTGCGCTGGAAACGCATGTCCGGGCTGAACGCCTTATGGCAACCGGGAACCGACCATGCCGGCATCGCCACCCAAAATGTGGTGGAGAGGCAACTGCATGCCGAAGGATCCGATCGTGAAAAACTGGGCCGCGAAGACTTCATCAAACGGGTCTGGAAATGGCGCGATGAATCGGGCGGGACCATAGGCAATCAGTTGCGCAAACTGGGATGTTCCCTTGACTGGGAGCGCGACCGTTTCACGATGGATGAGGGTTTGTCCAAAGCCGTCCGCGAAGTCTTCGTCACTTTGTATGAGGAAGGCCTGATCTACCAGGGGGATTACATCATCAACTGGTGTCCAAGATGTCATACGGCGTTATCCGATCTGGAAGTCGAATACGAAGACCAAAAGGGCCATCTGTACAACATCAAATATAAATTCAAGGATGAAGACCGGCATCTCACCATCGCCACCACAAGGCCGGAAACTCTGCTGGGTGACACCGCAGTCGCGATCAACCCCTCGGATGAACGTTATCAGGGATTGCACGGAAAAACTCTCATCGTTCCTCTGACGGGACGGGTGATCCCCCTCATTGAAGACAATTATGTCGATCTGTCGTTCGGTTCCGGCGCGCTCAAAGTCACCCCGGCGCATGACCCCAACGATTTTGAAATCGGCAGGCGCCATGATCTGGAATCGATCAATGTGATGAATCCCGACGCCACCATGAACGACAAGGCCGGCCCCGATTACCAGGGACTGGACCGCTTCGATTGCCGGAAAAAAGTGATCGCCGATCTTGAAACCGCAGGGTTGCTCGCCGGAATCGAGGATCACCAGAATTCTGTCGGCCACTGCTACCGTTGCCGGACCATCGTCGAGCCTTATCTTTCAAAACAGTGGTTCGTGAAAGCGAAACCTCTGGCTGAACCTGCGCTCAACGCCGTGAGAAATGGTTCGATCGAGATCATCCCCAGGTTCTGGGAAAAAACTTATTTTGAATGGATGGAAAATATTCGCGACTGGTGTATTTCCCGGCAAATCTGGTGGGGTCATCAGATTCCCGCCTGGCATTGTGCGGACTGCAAGGGAATCACCGTTGCTCGGGAGACGCCGGAAAAATGCGGCCCCTGCGGATCGAAAAATATCGTCCGGGAAACCGATGTTCTGGACACCTGGTTCAGTTCCGCTCTGTGGCCGTTTTCGACCCTGGGATGGCCGGAACAAACCGAAACTCTCAAAAAGTTTTACCCCACCTCCGTCCTGTGTACCGGGTTCGACATTCTATTTTTCTGGGTGGCCCGCATGATCATGATGGGCCTTAAAATGATGAAAGACGTTCCCTTCCATCAGGTTTATATTCACGCCCTGATCCGTGACGCTGAGGGCTTGAAAATGAGCAAGACCAAAGGCAACGTCATCGATCCTTTAGACATGATGGACAAATACGGAACCGATGCTTTGAGATTCACGCTGGCGGCATTCGCCGCGCAGGGGCGCGACATCAAACTGGCGGAAGAGCGCATCGAAGGTTATCGAAATTTTTGCAACAAACTTTGGAACGCTTCCCGTTTTGCGTTCATGAATCTGGAAGACTATCAGGGAACCTCTGAATTAAACTCTGCCCTGAAACACTCGCCAGCGGACCGATGGATTCTCAGTCGGCTCAACGCAACCTGCCGGGATGTGAACAGGGCATTGGAAGAGTTCAAATTTAACGAAGCCGCATCCGCCGTTTATAAATTCATCTGGAACGAATTTTGCGACTGGTATATCGAATTGTCCAAATCCAGTTTGTTACAGAAAGGGCCAGAACAACAGGCCGCACAGAATGTCCTGGTTCATGTTCTCTCTGCCAGCCTGAAATTACTGCATCCGTTCATGCCGTTTATCACGGAAGAAATCTGGCAAAAACTGCCCACGGGTGAAAATGAAAAAAGCATCATGTGCACCTCGTTTCCCAGGTTTGAGGCCGATAAAGCTGACCCCGACATTGAACGGCGATTGGGATTGATGATGGATATTGTCACCGCTGTGCGAAATATCCGTGGAGAGATGAATCTGGGTCCGGGGCTCACGCTCCCCTTAATGATAAAAACAGATGACCATGAAAAAGCACAAATCATTCTGGACAATGCCCGCTCTATCAATGAGTTAGCCCGTGTGACGCTGGGCGATGTCAATTCTAAAGTGGTCAAGCCCAAGGTGGCCGCGTCTTCCGTACTCGATGGTCTGGACCTCATTGTTCCCCTGGAAGGCATGATGGATTTTGCAGAGGAGAGGAGCCGAATAGAAAAAGAGTTGAAAAAAATTGAAAAAGACCTACTATTTTTAGACAAGAAACTATCCAACCAGAATTTCGTCAAAAAAGCGCCTTCCGAAATTATCGAAAAAGATAAACTAAGAATGCAAACCCTTTCTGAAAAACAACTGAAGCTAAAAGTTCATTTGCAAACAATAGAGCAGGCGATATCCTGAGTCAGCCAAAATTTTCCAAAAACTGTTTCCCAAAAACCTGAATCGTTTATGGATGCCAAAGTAGAACTCGAAACACGAGATGAAATTTCTGAAGATTCCAAATGGAACCTTTCAGGTCTTTATTCCGCTGACGACGCGTGGCAGGAAGAATTCAACGCGCTGGAAAAAGACTGGAAAGGATATGCCCTGCATCAAGGAAAACTGGGAACTTCTCCCAAGGCTTTGAAGGCCTGCCTGGAGTTTGACCTGGATATCTCGCGCAAACTGGAAAAGCTTTACACCTACGCTCATCTCAAAAATGACGAAGACAAAACCAATACCTTCCATCAGGGAAACTTTGAACGCGTCGTCCGATTGGCGACCCAGGTCTCCCAGGCCGGGAGTTTTATTAGATCTGAAATCATGGCCATTCCTGAAACCATGATGAATGATTTCCTGCAAGACAAAACGCTCGCATCCTTCAAATTTCATCTGGAACGGATTTTACGTTACCGCAAACACACTCTGTCTGAAAAAGAAGAAGCGCTCCTCGCGTCTTCTCAAGAAATGGCGCGGGCGGCCAGGGAGGGTTTCGATATGCTGGACAACGCCGATTTAAAATTGGGCGTTGTCAAAGATGTAGACGGAGAAGACATCACCATCACGCAAGGCAATTTACAAAGCCTGATGCAAAACTACGATCGCCGTGTGCGGCGCGAAGCTTTTGAAACTTCTTCTACGGCCTATGAAGGGCATCAGTTCACCTACGCTTCCCTTTTATCCAGCAGCGTAAAAAAAGATCTATTTTACGCCCGGTCCCGGAATTACGCTTCGGTTCGCGAGCAGGCTCTTTTCTCTGAAAATATCCCCGTCGCGGTGTATAATAATCTCATACAAAGCGTTCATCAAAATCTCCCCTCCCTCTACAAATACTTTGATATCCGCAAGCGCCTGCTCAAACTCGATGAACTACATGTTTACGACTGTAGCGTTCCACTGGTCAAGGATATCCACTGGCACATGAGTTATCAGGAAGCTTCGGAAAAAATTTCCGAAGCACTGAAACCTTTGGGCGACGATTATGTCCAGACCGTAAAAAAAGGCATGCTGGAAGATGGCTGGGTCGACCGCTATGAAAACACGGGCAAAAGAAGCGGGGCCTACTCGTCCGGGTGTTATGATTCCAATCCCTTTATTCTCATGAATTATCGGGAGGATAATATCAACAGCCTGTACACCCTGGCCCACGAGGCAGGGCACTCGATGCATTCGTACTACTCAAAAAAAAATCAGCCTTATTTATATGCCGATTACACAATTTTCGTCGCCGAGGTGGCGTCCACTTTCAACGAAGCCCTGGTCACCCGCTATTTGCTCGGGCAGGAGATTGACCGCACCATGCGGATCTATCTGCTTTGCAGGGAAATCGACAATTTCAGGGGAACCTTGTATCGGCAAACCATGTTCGCGGAATTTGAACATCTCATTTACCAGACGGCAGAGAGCGGCGAGCCTCTGACCGGAGACGCTTTTAAAAATATTTATGCAAAGCTGTTGAAACTGTATTTCGGAGAGAACGTCGTATTGGACGACTGCCTGGCGCTTGAATGTTTTCGTATCCCGCATTTTTATTTTAGCTTTTACGTTTACAAATACGCGACGGGCATTTCCGCCGCTTACGCTCTTGCGGACCGTGTCCTTGCGGGCGGAGACCGGGAGCTGAACGATTATTTGAACTTTATTAAGTCCGGCGGCTCAAAATATCCGATAGACTTATTGAAAGGGGCGGGAGTCGATATGACATCTCCTGAACCGGTAGCCACTGCCCTGGAAAAATTTTCCACGCTGGTGAACGAGTTGGAAATATTAACCGCTTAAAATTTAGAGGAACATCATTTTGAAAAAAACAGGCCAGCCCCGTCGCACACCCGGAAAGTCTGGCGGAGGCCAAAACGGGGGGCGCAACCAGTCATCCCGGACATCGACCAACACCCCCCGGCGCACCAACCGATCGAACTCTCAAAGCAGCAGGGCTAAAGCGGTTGAGCAATGGATGACCGCCCCGGCGCAAACACTCTCCTCGCATATTTCCATCATCAACAAACGCAATGAGGGCAACAAGACCACGGGTAAAAACGGGGCCGGAAAACCTTCGACAAAAGGCCATGGACGAAACAGACCGAACCGGGATAACTCAAAGAGAAATGAGAACAGTTCTTTTCGCGACCCCAAAAAAAATAACTCTACAAATAAAACCCGGCATAATAATGACGCCCGCTCAAAGGGGCCGTCCAGCCCGGCTGACAAAACCGCCCCGGCACCCACCGGCAAAGACCTGAAGAAAGTCGCCGACCTTGAACCCTTCGACCTTTTTTGCGCTTACCACCTTGGCATCGGCCCTAACAAACAATACAAACCATCCAATATAAATGAAGTGGCCAACCGTTTCCGGCAGGAACCGGGGGTCATCCGGCAGGCGTTGAAGGAATACGGGATGGACTCGGCCTCATTGCTGGACCGGGATTTTGATATGGCGTTGGCCCAATTGGACATCCAGGTGGCTCCCGAAGGCGTGGACCGGTTGGAACTGGCTAAATCGATCTATGAAGATTATCTTGAAGCCCCGTACCAGAAAAGAGATTGGAAGAAAATTCTGGAAGAGGATCTAAAGGAAAACCGCAAGATTTTTGGCGGCTGATGAAGGAGGAGCGACCTGCCACCTCTTAAAGCAACGGCTCATTCTATTTTCCCCGCTCAAATGTTAGCCCCTCGCGCACGATCCTGTCCTGAATGTTTAACGCCTTCCCGTTTCGACACTTCAAACCGTTCATCAAAATCGAAAAGGCAAACCGTTCCCCGTCTCTGGATTGAAAATAACCCGACAGAGCGCTGACAGAATTTAGAGTTCCCGTTTTCACCCTGGCTTTTTCAGAATCCTCCACCGCGTTCATTCTTCTGCGGACATTGCCGTCCAACCCCATCACGCCGAGAGCCGATATAAATTCAGGATAAATGCTCAGGTCATCGTGCACATGTTCCAACACGCTCACGATTTGATTGGCCGTCAGACGGTTTTGCCTGGAAAGACCGGAGCCATCGACGATGCGGTACTGATCCTGAGTAAACCCCAGGGACCGCATGTACTTGGAAATTATTCTCAAGCCTTTTTCAGTGGTCCCAGGGGCGCCAAATTCTTCCGCGCCCAGTGTTTTTATAATCTGCTCTGCGACCAGATTGTTACTGAATTTGTTCAAACCCCTCAGCGCAAGAGCCAGCGGTTCGGATTCATGGTTGACGAGAAGCGTCGCCTTTTCAGGAACCGTTCCCCTCTGCAAGGTGTCGCCAACCAACTCGATGCCCGCCCGGGCGAGATAGTTCTTGAATACGCTGAGGGTATAACGGGTGGGGTCGGTGATATTCACATAATAGTGCGCGCGCCGACTGCTCTTTGAGATTCCTCCCGTTATGGAAATTTCATCGTAATCTCCCCGGTCCAATCGATTCAAAATCAAGCGTCCCTTTTTTTTAAACGGCAACGTATGGCTTTGGTTCTTCACTCGAACGTATTGAGTGTCCGGTTCCACAACAACCCGGGGTTTGTCTCCGGCGCGATTTCCCGGCGTCACATAAACCGTGACCGTGTTGAAGTTGAAGGAGAGCGCTCCCAGAGGAGCGTTGTAAGCCTCGGCACCATTGGCCTGCCCCCATGATTTGACCCGAAGCAGGGAGTCAAAAAAAGTACTGTCCGCGATGATGTTTCCGACCACCTTGTGGACGGGAATGTTCTTCAACTCATTGACCAGAAGCCACATCTGCTCCGAGACCAGTTTCGGGTCCCCGTAACCTTTAATGTATAAATCCCCGTAAAGAGTGTCGCCCTTGATTTCTCCCGTGGTGAACAAACGGGTGGAATGTCGGTAGTCCGGCCCCAGATACTTGAGGGCGGCGGCTGTGGTGACCAGTTTTTGATTGGACGCGGGGACAAACAAATGATCTTTCCGGGTTTGGTAAAGAATTTCGCGCTTGTCCAGGGAATAAATTTCGATCCCGTAACTCTTGCTTTTCAAGCAGGGGTGGGCGAGTATCTGATCGACCGACTTATGAAACTTTTGGACGTTTTCACTCGAAGGCCCTGCTTGCGCTTGGGAAACGGGGACGAAAAGAATCGCGAGGGCCATAAAAATAGACGGGTATATTATTTTGATTTTAAAACCTCTTTCCAAGTTATTTTGATAGTCGCAATTTAATTTTTGCTCACTCATAATAATCAGCAGTATAAATGAGATTGTCTTGTACATAAACCGTTTTCATCATGTCGGTGAGCCAGAGCAAAATCGTCTCCGAAATAATGGTACAATATTTATTTTTTTATGAGGATTCGCGATGATTAAATTCACACATGTTAAATATGGAATTCTCCTTGCCATGGTGGCCATTTTATTTGGGGGGTCGATGGGTCTTTCGTTCGGTTGTTGCGAGGACGATGTAAAAGGGTTTCTGAAAGCACAAGCGGATTCTGTTTCTCAGGAAAAATATGGCGGGGTGCAGGAAAAAATGGACAAAGTCACAAATAAAGCCTGGGTCTATATGAAACGCGCGCATCTGCACTCACAAACCATGGGCGTGATCGCCATTGCCTTTTCCCTGCTGGTCGCCTGGCTTAACTTTAATCCCAAAATCCAATTGGGCGTTTCCCTGCTCAGCGGATTCGGTAGTTTGGGATATGGAGTTTTCTGGTTGTTGGCGGCTGTGCTAGCTCCCTCAATGGGCGGCACGCACCCGGCAAAGGAAGCGGTGGGTCTGGTCGCGCAGATTTCAGGAGCTTCCTTTTTCGTGGCGGGGGTGGCTGTGTTCGCGGTTCTCGCGTACAAAATGTTTGTCAGTCGGCAAATAGATTCACCTGAGAAACCTTGACGCAAAAATTTATTTTTTCCGGGAAAGCGCAAACTATGAATTATGATTTGGTAGGAATTGGCAATGCGTTGGTGGACATAGAAGTCCGGGTCCAAGATGCGTTCATTCAGGAGCATTCCCTGACCAAAGGCGGCATGAAATTATCCACCTCGGAGGAGCAAACGCTGATGCTGGACTCTCTTAAGGACCAATCGACCAAGGTTTCATCGGGTGGGTCCGCCGCGAATACGGTTCACGGGATCAGCGTTCTGGGAAGTCAGGGGTATTATCTGGGCCGGGTGGCAAACGATAACTATGGCCAGCATTACTCGGAGGACATGAAAATCTGCCGGGTCGGATTTCCCGGTCCCGATGGGGAAACGAACGGAACCGGGACCTGCGTCGTCCTCGTGACACCCGATTCGGAACGCACCATGCTCACGCATTTGGGCATTTCATCTTCCCTGCATCCTGACAATGTCGATGAAACCATCGTCCAGAACGCCAAAATGGCCTACATTGAAGGCTATTTGTGGACGGGTGAGGAAACCCGCAAAGCCGCCTTAAAAATGGCCGAGATCGCGAAAGCCCACGGCGTCCCGGTCGCGTTCACTCTTAGCGACGCGTTTGTGGTCAACACCTTCAAAGAAAGTCTGCAGGACTTCATTCGCTGGAATGTGGACATTCTTTTCTGCAACGACGTGGAAGCCCTGGCAATGGCCGACAGCTCCAACATCGAGTCCGCCTTCAAAACACTGGGAGGCATGGCCGAAACCGTATTCATGACGCTTGGGTCAAAAGGTTCATGGGTCTGGAATCAGGATGCGGGAACCAAAGAAACCGTCGGGGTTTTTCCCATCACTCCGGTGGACACGACCGGCGCGGGAGATTTATATGCCGCCGGAGCGCTCCACGGAATTCTCAAAGGCCACAGCTTGAAAGAGTCCGCTATTCTGGGGTCCTATTGCGCCGCACAAGTGGTGTCTCATATGGGGCCGCGCATGCCGGTCAACGCCCATACGGACGTTCGGAAAATCCTGACAGAATACGCCCATATCGCTGGATAATAAAACACCCGTCCCCGGTTTCTCTGGCTTAAGTAAAAATAATTCAGGGAGCGACCTCGGTCCGGTGAAAGCCTGTCCAGACATCGCAATGGCCTGAGGTGAAAGCCTCGAACCCCATCAGCCGGGGCTTCCATTCTTTTCTTAACAATCGGTGACATTCTTTTGCCACCGCCTGATAATACTCTCCAAATAAACGCTCAGGGTCTTGGGTCCGGGATCTCGCTTGCACATCCTGAAAGGAAATTTTTTTGAGCGCGGCTTTATTCGCCCGTTTGGACGCCAGGTAATATTTCAGGACTTCCAGCATTTCCTTCTTGAGTCCGGGCCGATGCAAATGCCCCGCAACATACACGTCAAAATCCAGATTCAGGGCCTGTTCGATTCCCTTGATCTGGCTGTAGATGTCGGTGGTGACAAAGTTTAAAAAAGGCACCGATCTCGGTGTGGCGACATCGACCACCATCAACACTTTTTTTTCGGGAAGGTGGATCATGATATTGCCTTTTCCGTGCCCTTCTCCGGGATAAATCAAGTCGATCTGGATGCCGCCCAGATTCAGACTGTAATTTTTACCAAAACTGATTTGCGGGATGGGACGATGAGGGTCTTTATATCTCTCCAGACGTTCACGGGTCTCTATATGGGCGATGATCTGTACATCTTTGGCAAACAGGTGGGCGTCACCTATATGATCCAGATGGGCGTGTGAGTAGATCATATACTTTGGAGATTTTTCGGTGACTTCCCGAATGGCTTTTTTCAGCAGAGGGCCTTTGCCGTGGATAGGATCGATCACCACCACCCCCTTGGGCGTCGTGATGAACATGGTGTTGTAGGCCCCAGTCGTGAAAAAATAAACATCGGGAGCCAGAGCCTGCAATAGATACCCTTTCGCCCCAAGGTCCGGTATGGGCTCGTAATAGCCATCGGGAATAAAAACGCTCTTTTTGAAAACTTCCTTTGGCTTCCCGCCGGTTTCAGGTTTCCCCCCGGACATATTATTAGTTTTAGGCAATGGCGAACAGCCGGCAAATACAGCGGTTGTCAGGAACAGGGCGAGAAACAATTCTAGACGGAAGCAGGGCTTTTTCACGGTTGAAAAACAGAAGTTTTGGCGGATGAGTTTCAGGCTTGAGTTTTTATCATCGACAGGTGAAAATTACGAACGGGTTTCTTATCGGATGTTTGGAGGAGGAGCACCCGTCCACTTAAAAAAAACTGAGGAGGACAGTCTGCCCTCCGTTTTGTTGGTCTTTACAGGAAGGTTATTTATAGTCGGATTTCGCTGGAAGCATCGAACCCACCTTTCCGGTCAAATCCTTACCGGCTAAAGCATTTACCAGTTTGAGAGCGTTTGATCTGCTGGGAGTTTCCATCAACTGTTGGGCTTCAGGAATATCTGTCAACAGAGAAAGAACCGCTTCCGCATTTTTCGCGCGTTTATTCTGAGCGTCGGTGTATTTGGGTTCACTGGATTTTGACATGGCTTCTCTTGCGGATACCAGCGCCGCCGCGTGACCGATAACAAACAACTCGGCTTTTTCCGGTTCGGTCATTTCTCGGTTGTTGTTGATATCTTCAGGCGTGTATCGGTGGCGAACACTTCCCTGCGAGTATTTCACGGCTTCAAAATCAGGATTGATGGGGTGACCGGCTCCCAACATTTTTGCCAATACGTCTCCTGAAAGTTCTGGATGAGCCAACCCGTGGCAACTCATACAGTTTTCAACCACCTGATATTTCATGGACGGCCAGATCAGCCCTTTCGCGGCTGACTTCGCAATTCTTTCTTTCTTATGCTCAGGAGTTTCATCCATCCTCTTGATTCCTTCTCCGCCATAGTTGTCGTGGAGGGCCAGCCACTCCGAGGAGGCGCCGTGGCAACTCTCACAGGAAGTCCCCGATTTGGCAACGGGTTTGGCGTCAGCGTCTTTTTGCTCCAAGGTGAAATGACAAAGATAGCAGGTTTTGTTTCTCTTCATTCGCTTTTCCCCGGCCACGTTCTTTAAAATCTTTTTTGGCGAAGGTTTGGCGGAATCTTTAGGTTCCCGGTGTGCGGTTCTGAAAGAAGTATAGTGTTTGGTTTCTTTCCAAATTTTAAATTCCCCTTCATGACATTCTTCGCACGCTTTCGCCCCCTTGAAAAAACCTTGCGATGTGACTTTAACTTCGGGAACGGCCTCCTGCATTTTCATCGCGGGCTTCGTTTCCTCTACGGGTGCGGTGGGCGCAACCTCCATCATTTTCTTTTCTGGAACAACTTCGGGTACAACCATTTGTTCGGGAGTTTCTACCGCTTCCGGTTTCGTCACAGGGGGTATTTCGGGCACAACCTCCTGCATTTTCATCGCGGGCTTCGTTTCCTCTACGGGCATCGCTTTTTCTACCGGTTCCTCTGCGGGTGCGGTGGGCGCAACCTCCATCATTTTCTTTTCTGGAACAACTTCAGGGGCAACCATTTGTTCGGGTGTTTCAACCGCTTCCGGTTTCGCCACAGGAGGTATTTCGGGAACAACCTCCTGCATTTTCATTTCAGGCATCGCCTCCGTGGCCGGTTTATCCATGGGAATGACCGGCACAATCTCCTCCTTCATTTCCATCATTTCTTTTTCCGGGACTTCGGGGGTCGGCATTGGCTCAGGCGGTTCGACGGCCTTGGGCGTTTCTTCTACAGCTTTCTTCTCATCCTCATCATCATTATTCCACCAGAAGAAGGCGTAGGTCCTTTCCAGCAAAGGTATTTCCTGCACCCTTTCCTGAGAAGTAAACGGTTGAGCGAAAACCGGATTTGCGGCGATTCCCAGGATTCCTGTCAGAAGGAAGGAAAAATAGAAAATGAGTGCTTGGTTTGGCGCTACGCTGTTTCTGCTCATTAGAACCTTTTTGGCTGTTATGAATTTTCTTTTGGGTTATCTATCAATTGTAACAAAAATTTTACCTGTAACAAGTAAAATTAGTGTAACAGTTATAAACATTTCAAGTGATTGGCAACTGCGGGATTAGGCTCCAGATCCTGTCTATTAAAACTGGTATTGTAATTCCACACGGGTTCCGAACCCGTCGTCACGGGATTCCTGGAAGGAACGATGGGCATCCACCTGCAATTGGAGCCGCTGGAGCAGGCGCTGACGGAACTCAAAGCCAACCGCTAAAGCATCGAAACTATTATCGGCGCTGATATCCGCCCGTCCCGCGACTTCCAAGGTCAGACTTCGCCGGTGATTGTCCCAGAACGCCTCATAACCCAGGGCGAAACCGGCCACTTCATCGGCAAAACTGTTGAGCTCGGAACCAAAGTTGCCGAGACTGGGGGATGCGAACAGAATGCCGAGGGCGCCTAAAGGACCGCCAACCACAGGCTCGCGACCCGCTTGCGTGAAGTTACCCACGGAAGCAAAGGTATTAAAATAAACGATGTCATCGGATCTGTGGGGTGTGTATGAAATCTCGGAGGAAAACAAGACACCGTCCGCGACCTTGGCACTGTCTGCATTGTCGGCAAGTGAGCCATTGACTCTAAAGGCGGTGTTGAAGTGCCCGATACGCTGGATGGCGGACAAACCGAGATAATATCCATCGCCATTTTTCTCCTCGTCGGGAATGTACACCGCGTCCAGACTAAACGTACTCACCTGGGTGTCTATGGAGTTGAAAAAACCAATCAACTTGGCGGCATCATTATCTTCAGCATTACTGCGCCCAATTTCGTTCCATCCATAGACCAGGGAGGTTCGCAAATTGGAGACAAACGGAAGCCTGACATTGTTGCGTACGAGTCCCACAACGTCGACTTCATCGTTTAACAGTATGCCTTCCTGATATTGCAGAAGCTGTCGTCCAACGGTGAAACCATAATCCAATGGTTTTACGCCCGCTTTGTCCAGTCCGGGAAAGAGGCTCCCAAGATCGCCCTCAAAAAACAGGGTCCGAACGTCCAGGTTGAACTCTTCCTTATCGTCTCCGCGATTATCATTGAAGGTGACCCGGGTAAATCGGTCCGGCCGGTTTCTGTCCAGGGGCCTGAAGCCGATGAGGATCTTCTCGGTTCCCGTCAGCTGGATATTTCCATAAAGGTCCACACGGGTTCCCCACTCGGCGGAGGGATCGGTGACACCATCATCGAAGGTATAAACTGCGGATCGGACCGTCGCGAAAACCCATAATTGCGGTTGCCAAACGGCGCCCCAGGGAGTTTCGAAACCCTCATAAAGATTGCCTGAACCCAGGAAAAGATCTCCGCCTTCGTAAATCAGGGGGGGGCGATTGCCCGTATCGGACGGAGCTTTGAGCTGAATATGCTCTTCTGAAAATTGAGTTTTCTCTCTGGTTTCTCCTAAAGGATACAACCATCCGGCAAAGACCGCGGTCGCTGATCCAAAAATCAGAATTGCCGCAAGAAAACAAACCAAAATGAAGTTGAGCGGGGTCAAACGGGCGTTAGGCGGTCGTGTCATGTACAAAGCCCATCCTCCAAAATATTTAATGAATTATTAAAAAGACAACTAGTTTTCCTGGGAGCGAAAGAAAGCCTAACCGGAAATATCGATTGTGAATTCTTTCTTATAGAGAACCTCATGGCCTGCCACCACGCCATCCACGACTTCGCGGGCGCTCATGCCATAATCAAAACCCCTACCCTGAATCGCTCCAATCAAATTAGCTGGAACCATAGCCGCCTTAAATTCCACCAAGGCTTTGTAGGGGCCTTTACCTGTGAGTTCTTTTCCCTTGATACTGTATTTGGCCCAGCGATAGCCCAAGGGTTCGATCCCTTTTCTGTGAACGCGCTCGGTGGCCGGCTCTCCCGTCAGAATCAAGGATTGAATCGACGGTCGGACAAATGGGATTGTCACGACCGGGTAAGGAATTGGAATGATTCGTTCCCGCTCGCCACCACGAATACCTTGAACGACGAATCGGGATCTGAGATCGAATAACTGGGTGTCGAGGGGCAATTCCCCATCCGCGACATAGGAGGATTCATGGTCCCGGACATCCATGTTGGGGTCCAGATCGCCGGATTGAAAGACCACTTGCCCCGTGCTGTCCTTGACCACGACATGGAGCCATACCTGCCGCTCCCCGGTAAAACCGGTGGGGATATTATGGCCGTCTGTCAGGTTTGCTACTTTCACTTTGAATTTGATTCCACCGGGATCGCTCTTCTGGACCACCACCTCGCCCATGTGATAGCCGTTTTTAAGGACTTCCAGGCGTTTCCCTCGAGCCCACTCCAACCGTTCAAACTGGACTTTTAAAATTTCTCTGGCGTCGTAGCGATCGTCAACCGATTCCCAACGCGCAGGGAACTTGGTGCCTTCCTTCACATTATCTTCAAATTCATCGGTCCCCCAACCCGCTTTGTGGTCAAACTGCAACCACTCCGCCATCGTGGCCAGTTCCTGAGCCTCTCCGTTATGCGGAAAAATACCAGGGTGAACGATTGAATAATCCGGCCCGGCAAAGAAATGCGAGGTTATTTTACGATCCTTTGTGGGTTTTCCACCGACCATAGCCGCAGGACCCTCCTCGTAACCCGAGGGCACGCCTTCTTCCTTGCCCATATGACAATCCTGGCAGGTCACGCCTTTTGCGGCGGCGGGGGACAACCGGTATTCACTGTATGCCTCTTCCAGCCTGAAACCGTTCAACAGGGTCACATCATGACAGGTTCCACAAAATATGGGCGAAGAGAGGGAAGCGAATTTTTTTACTTCGCCATGGATTTTCCGGCCCGGCTGATCTTTATCTGTCACCACCCGGTATTCATCGGTGTTATTAAGAACCCGTTCCAACTCTTCATTGCCTTTGGGCCCGTAGATCGGTTGCAACAAGTCTCCTTCGACCAGAGCCAGACGCCCGCTACGCTTGTTATAGTCCTTGTTGATACGATGGCAAACCACACAGGTGATGCCTTCGCGGGAGGTTGGGTGTCGCTCTAAATTGGAAATAAAGGGCGATTCGCCCAGGTTGGCTCCTATGGGGCTGTGACAGCGCAAACAGAAGTCACCATCGGTTCCACTGGTCAATTCGTTAATTTCGCTGTTGAGGGACATATAGACCGGGCTGAGTTGAGCATAGGAATGAGAGGATACCGACCATTCTTTATAGTGCTTGGGGTGACAGGTTCCACAGGTCGCCGCTGAGGGATACCGGCTTTCCGCAAATAAAGCGTCGTGATCCCTGGAGGCCTGAAGGGCGAGATCCTTGCCCTCAACCACCTCCGGTGACTCTTCTTCCGGAATTTCATCTTTCCCCATCTTCGAATCCATGGCCATCTTCGAGTCCATGGCCTTGTCCTTCATCCCGGCGGATTTATCCATCATGCCAGGCTTCTGTGTCATTTTAGCAGAGTCATCAGCTCCCGTACCCTGGCCTGATTTGACACAGGAAGACAAGAAAAAGACCGAAATGATGGCAATCCCTAAAGGATTCAGAATTGATCTGAAACAACCGTTCGATTGTTTACCCCGGATAACACTATTCAACCGATGTTCCTGTGGAGTGAGATGTATATTCATTGCTCTATGACCCTGCCAAGATTAATAGATAGTCTCTATAAAAGAAACATTAGGACAACTCAGGCTATTGGACTGCCAGAATCAGTTTTAATTACACACTTCTAAGAAAAAAGTCTATAAATTTAACCTTCATACAAAAAAATATGCAATTCGGTTAAAATTAATAAAAATTACTATATCTTCATTCTTTGTTAGGGTCAAGGATATATATGTGATCTATATCTCCTAAAACATTAAAGACAAAGGAGTTGTCTATTTTTCGATGTCAATTGAAATATTGTGAGATACGCCACGCATAAATCCCTCGATAGTCACAAAACCGGCTTCTTTTGACCCAACGAAATTCCAATTACCTCATAGGTCTCAATACCTTATTTCGCTTGAAAAAACGCTTCTTTATTAAAAAAACGGGTTGAATCTCTGAAAAGTTATCTCTCACTCCCGTTCAGCAGATTTATCTTTGCTAACTGTCCCCATTTAGCGTTATAATTCCGTGGTTCGCGATAATCTTGCATGGGACACGGTTTTAATGCTTTCGCCCATCCAATATTCATTGGAATATCGAAAACCCCCTTTATCCTATTGAAATAGAAGTCAACAGATCATTTAAGGAGAATTAATAATGAAACTATCCTGGCATGGCCTGGGGTCCCTTCTGATTTTTTTATTCGCGATCGGATGCGGATCGGTAGGAAAAAACTTTTCCAGCGAAAAGGTGCAAAATATCCAGAACAATGTGACCACTCAGTCCGAGGTTCTGGATTGGTTTGGAGTTCCGTATAAGGAAGGAATCGAAAACACCCATACCATGTGGACCTACCAATTCGATAAATACAATGTCTTCACCGAAGCCAAGTCGAAGGATCTGGTGATATTGTTTGATGATAATAACATTGTCAAAGCCTATCGTTTCACGTCCAGTCTCGATGAATAACCGGGAGCGCCGGGTCCGAACCCGTAAAGGCTTTCCCTCTGCCCGTAATGAATGAAAAAAATCTCGCTCATCGTTTACGATTTCGACGGGACGCTGGTCGACACGCTGGACGACATCGCTCTCTCCGTCAACCTCACCCTCAAGGAACTGGGTCAACCAAATCTAACCAAAGAGATTATTAAAACCTGCGTCGGCAATGGCGTGGTCATGCTCATGACCCGCGCGCTCAACGGCTCAGGCGAGAAAGACATCGACCGTGCCGTCCGGCTTTTTCGCAAACACTACGACGAGCATCTGATGGATCATAGCCGGTTTTATCCCAACTGCCTGGACACGATCGAGTTTTTTTCCAACCGGGAACAGGCCATCTGCTCCAACAAACCTGAGGACTTCGTAAGAAAAATTCTGGCGGGGCTTAACTGCCTGGGTCCCTTCCCCTCCATCATCGGCGGGGACAGTTTCAAGACCCGAAAACCCGACCCCGAGGGTTTGAACCACTTGCTCGCCCGGCATCGGGTATCGCCAGACGAAGCCATTTTTGTCGGCGACAGCGCAGTGGACATCGAAACCGGAAAAAACGCCAACGTCTTTACCTGCGCCGTGACTTATGGCATGGGCGACATCCACGCGATCCAGGCTCTCAAGCCCGATTGGACCATTGACGATATCTCAAAATTGAAACAGATTTTATCCTGATCGAAGAAGACGACGACAACAACAAAGACCGTAAAAAAACCGATAACCCAAAAATCTAAAATTCCAACCGGATGAATCCTCAAGACATTAAAAAAATTTATATCATCGCGATTTGCGGTACCGGCATGGCCTCTTTGGCCGGGCTCCTCAAGGAGTCGGGCTTTGATGTTTCCGGGTCGGACACCAATATTTATCCGCCGATGAGCACGCTCCTGGCGGATCTTGATATCCCCGTCAAACCCGGCTTCAAGCGGGAAAATATTGCCAAAGATATCGACCTCGTCATCATCGGCAACGCGGTGTCCAAGTCGAATGAGGAAGTCCAGGCGGTGTTGGATCTTAAGATTCCCTACACCTCGTTTCCGTCTGCCCTGGCGCGGTTTTTTCTTGAAGGCCGAAAATCGCTGGTCGTGACCGGGACCCACGGCAAAACCACGACCACCGCTCTTTTGAGCTGGGTTCTCCATGCCTCAGGGAAAAAACCCGGTTTCATGGTGGGCGGCTGGCTGAAAAATTTCGACCGCAATTACCGGGTTCCAGAAAGCGACTATTTTGTCACCGAGGGCGATGAATACGACACAGCGTTTTTTGACAAGGGGCCGAAGTTCCTGCATTACCGCCCTCTGGCCGCCATTCTCACAGGCATCGAGTTCGACCATGCGGATATTTACGACGACCTGGATCACTTCAAATCCGCCTTCCGAAAGTTTGTCAAAATAATCGACCCCAACGGGTTTTTACTGGTAAACTCCGCAGACACTAATAGTAAAGACATTTTGAACGACGCGTCCTGCCCGGTCGAAACTTATGGATTGACCGAGCCTGCAGACTGGCACGCAGGCGACTACCGTTTTGAATCGGGTGTGGGCTGTTTCACACTCAACCACAAAGGTCTTGAAGTGGGGACGATCAGGCTTCCCATGATCGGACGTCACAATGTGGAAAATGCCGTCGCGGTCGCGGCGGTGGCGATCAAACTTGGAGTGCCGGCGGAGGAGGTGTGCCGGTCTTTCACCACTTTCAAAGGAATCAAACGGCGGCAGGAAGTGGTTGGGGAAAAAAACGGCGTGGTCGTCCTCGACGATTTCGCCCACCATCCCACGGCCATCGGCCTGACCATCGAAGGGGTGAAGGAGGCCTATCCCGAAGGCCGGGTGTGGGCGGTGTTCGAACCGCGTTCGGCGACCTCCAGGCGCAATGTGTTTCAGGAAATTTTTCCGCCCAGTTTTGCAGGGGCTCACGAGACGATCATTGCCAGGCCGTATTCCCAGGATAATATCCCGCCTGAGGAACGGCTGGACCCTGAACGGCTGGTCCAGGACATCGAACGCTCAGGCGGCAAAGGGCGTTACATTCCCGATGTTGAGGATATCGTCGAAACCATCGCTAAAGACAGCCGGGCCGGTGATGTGGTTCTTGTCATGTCCTCCGGCGGATTCTCTGGAATTCATCAGAAACTTCTGGAGAGTCTTTAATTTTCAGGTCCTCCTGATTTTATCAGACGGATAACCATTGGTTCATCAGTGACCGATCGAACGTAACTATTGGGTCCAGCGCTTACGCTGGCGGTGAATGCATTGAAATCATCTCATGTACAGACAGCAGACCCCCAGGTAAAAACCTACGGTCAACTGAAACTGGAATTGATCCAGCGGGGTTTGTATATTTCTCCAGAAATTCTGCAGTCGCCCGATGTGGCGTCCGGCGTGTGTCCCGGCGTGCCAGGGGAAGAGGTGACACTTGCGTTGACGGAAAACTTCATCGTCAAAACGTTTCTGAAGCCCAAAGACAAAGCGCCCCTGCTTTTAAAAGTCTCAAACGACAAACTGCTTCTGGATTCCGGCGATGAAGAACAAAGGGAAGTGGGCATCATTCCTCTACCGGCTTTTCTTAAAAATTTATTGAAGGACCGAACGCCGCTGTCCGAAAACATTTGCCTGGACGGTTATTGCCTCAATATTTTTCTGCGCGCCCTGGACAATGGGAAAAAACTCAATATGTCGAAAGACCATATCGTATCCATTGTGCAATCCGCGTTTGAGGAAGGGTCCGCGGACCTGGTTCAGATCAATATGGATTATTGCGACAACAAGGACCAGGGGTTCCAACTGCTCGCCCCGGTCGTCGATGCGATCAAAACCAAATTCAAAACCTTTGTCGCCTTGAAAGGGTTTCCATCCAGGGAAAAAAGCACGATAGATTTGATTTACGCCGCAGGCTTCGACCTCCTGAGTTTCCCCCTGGGCGGGTTTGCGGGAGCCGATGCCGAGGAAGAAATATTATCCGACCGGGAAGTCCGTGATGCGCTGGAATACGCGGTTGGGATTTTCACTCCGGGATCGGTCTGGACCGAACTGGTCTTAGGGTCGGAACCTCTAAATCTCGTCAAAGAGAAAATAGACCGACTGACTGAAAAGGGCATCGTCCCGCATTTGAAACTGCAGGCCACCAGCATGTATACGGGCAAGGATTATTGGCGCGTGAAAGAAGTGGTGAGACACTTAAACGAAGCCGCCAGGCGGGACCGGTTGGCTTTAAAATGGCTGTACCCCAATTGCCGGTGCGTGAGTCCTCTGGACACGCAATATTTTACCGACGACCCCAAGTCCGCGCAGTTGGCAACCAAACCGGTCTATCGTTCCCGATTGGGGAAAAAAGCTTTTGAGGGGTTCGCGGCGCTGAGACGCAAACTACGCATCAAGGACTTGAGCGATTCTTACGAGTCCGCAGGGCTTTAAAGTTTTCAATTTATCCATCCCCACAAACCAGTTTGTAAACCTCCTGATATTTTTCCTCCACACTGCCGAGGTCAAAGCGAAAACGGTCTTTGTCCATTTTTTCTCCCGTCTTCCAGTCCCACAGCCGACATCCGTCGGGGCTGATTTCATCGCCCAGTAAAACTTCGCCTTTGTGCCGACCGTACTCCAGCTTGAAATCCACCAGCCGGATGCCGCGCGCCTTAAAAAAATCCGTCAGCAACTGGTTGACTTTCGATCCGCTGGTTTTCAGAAACGCCACTTCCGTTTCCGTCGCCCACTCAAACGTTTTGATATGGGATTCGTTTATCATCGGGTCGTGCAGGGGATCGTCCTTTAGAAAAAATTCCTGAATCGGCGGAGCCAATAATTTCGCTTCTTCAATCCCCAGCCGTTTGCACAAACTGCCGGCGGCGACATTTCTGAACACCACTTCCACGGGGATGATCTCAAGGCTTTTGACCAGCATTTCGCGGTCGTTCAGTCGTTCGACAAAATGCGTGGCCACGCCGTTTTCTTCCAGGTGTTGAAATATTTTCGTGGACACATGATTGTTGATGACGCCTTTGTCCACGAGGGTTCCCTTTTTGAGGCCGTCAAAAGCGGTGGCGTCGTCTTTAAAATATTGAATCACCAGATCAGGGTCATCGGTTGAGTAAATGATCTTGGCCTTGCCTTCGTATAATTGTTTCTGTCGTTTCATGTTTATCCCTGTTTGAAATAATTGATGACAATTTATTTTTTATTTGAAAACCCGTTTGAATATTTTATCCACGTTCTTGAATTGCGCTTTCAAGTTGAACGCTTTTTCCAGTTCTGGCACGGACAGATATTTTTTGATGTCCTTATCCTTCTTTAAAAGAGGGAGAAAGTCTTTGCCCTTTTCCCAGACCTGCATGGCGTTGCGTTGCACCATGCGGTAGGCGTCTTCCCGGGTCACACCCTTTTGCACCAGTGCCAGCAGGATGCTCTGGGAAAACACCAGCCCGTGGGTGATCTCAAGGTTTTTCATCATGTTTTTCGGGTAAACCAGCAAGCGGTCCATCATCTTTGTCATGCGATTCAGCATATAATGCAAAAGAATGGTGCTGTCAGGGCCGATCACCCGTTCCACGGAGGACTGGCTGATGTCGCGTTCGTGCCAGAGGGCGATGTTTTCCATCGCCGCCTGGGCGTTGGCACGGATCACCCTGGCAAGACCGGACATCTGCTCTGAAACCACGGGATTTCGTTTGTGCGGCATGGCGGACGACCCTTTTTGTCCGCTGGAAAAAAATTCTTCCGCTTCCAGAACCTCGGTCCGTTGAAGGTGACGGATCTCCACCGCGATCTTATCCAGAGTTCCCGCGAGAATCGCCAGGGTGGAAAAATATTCCGCGTGCCGGTCGCGCTGAATGATCTGGCTGGACACGGGAGCCGCTTTCAAACCCAGTTTTTTGCAGACATATTCTTCCACAGCGGGATCGATGCTGGCAAAGGTTCCCATCGCGCCCGAAATCTGCCCATAAGCGATCCTCTGCCGGGCTCGTTTCAAGCGTTCGATATTGCGCCCCAGTTCCTCGTACCAGATCGCAAGCTTGAAACCAAACGTGATGGGTTCTCCATGAATGCCGTGCGATCTGCCGATCATCGGCGTGTTTTTATGCAAAAACGCCTGTTTTTTTACCGCCTTCTGCAACCCCACAGCCCCTTTGAGGATGAGCGACGCCGCGTTTTTCAACTGCACTGCTAAAGCGGTGTCCAGCACATCGGAGGAGGTCAGACCAAGGTGCATATAACGCGCGGATTCTCCAACGTTTTCAGCCACACAAGTGAGAAAGGCGATGACGTCGTGCTTGACCTCGCGCTCGATCTCGTCGATGCGGGATATGTCAAACCGGGCTTTTTTCTTGATTTCAGCCACCGCCGATTTGGGAATTTCCCCGCGCTTTGCCAGGGCCTCACAAGCCAGTATTTCAATGTTCAGCCAGATATCGAACTTGTTTTCAGGCTCCCAGATGGCCGCCATTTCGGGGAGGGTATAGCGTTCAATCAAAGCGAATTCCTCATGGTTTTTGAGGTCCAGATAAAGTTGATAGGGACCCGGCAGTTTTATAGAATAAAAAGATAACGCGCCAATCTTAAACGCATTCGCATGCTAAATCAATCAAGAGATTTTTCTTATGATCGAAGTTTGTTTTGTTTGTCTCGGAAACATTTGCCGCTCGCCGCTCGCCCAGGGTGTTTTTGAAAAATGTGTCCGGGACGACGGCTTGCAGGACCAGATTCTGATCTCCTCCGCCGGAACCGGGAGCTGGCACATCGGGTCGCCGCCGGACGAGCGCATGCAGGAGACCGCCAATAAATATGGCGTCCAGCTAAATTCTCGCGGACGACAATTTCAATCGGTGGATTTTTTTACGTTTGATCTCATTCTGGCCATGGACGACAGCAACTTCAGCATCCTGGAACAAATATGTCCCGACCCTAAAAAGGCCGAGAATCTGAAAATGTTCCGGTCTTTCGACCCTGAAAACAATGGCGATCTCAATGTCCCCGACCCCTATTATGGCGGCGGCAAAGGGTTCGAAATCGTCTATGAGATCGTCCACCGGACCTGCCCTGAAATTCTGGAGTTCCTCAAGGCTCGCGCCGATTTGCAAGCGTGAAGGAAATCCTCCTTGAGGTGTTGGAATCGGTCTACGGGGGACCGGTGGAAATTGTAAATTCAAGACCCGTTAGCGGCGGCTCCATCAATCAAGCGGAGGTCCTGACACTTGCAAACAAAGAAAAAGTTTTTTTGAAGACGAACCATCATCCACCTGAAGGTTTTTTTCAGGCGGAGGTTAAAGGCCTCGAGCGGTTGCGCAAAGCCCAGGGCGGGCCAAGAATTCCCCAGCCCCTGGGGTTGGAACCTGGACCCTGCCCCAGATTTCTTTTAATGGAATATGTGGAGGAATCCTCCCCCACCGGGAAGTTTGCGGTTCATTTCGCGCAAGCGCTGGCCAGCATGCACCGCTATACCCAGGACAAGCATGGACTGGATCACGATAATTTCATCGGCTCCACGGTGCAGAAAAACACCCCGGAAAAAGACGGTCTGAAATTTTTCCGTGACCATCGGCTCCGTTTCCAGCAGGAGCTCGCCCGTGCATCTGGCAAATTACCCGCCGGAGTTGACAAACGGCTGGACACGCTTTGCGGCAAACTGGAATCTCTATTATCCAGTGAACAACCCGCGCTGTTGCACGGTGATTTATGGTCGGGAAATTACTTTCAGGCCAAATCAGATCAGCGGCCCTGCATTTTTGATCCCGCTGTTTATTATGGCCTCCGGGAAAGCGATCTGGCCATGACGGAACTGTTCGGGAGCCTGCCCGACTCATTTTACCAAGCTTACCGGGAGGCTTTCCCTTTGAATCCCGGTTACGGGGAGCGCAGGGACATTTACAACCTTTATCACATGCTCAATCATTTGAACCTGTTTGGAAGTTCGTACCTTTCTTCGGTCGAGTCCATCGTCAACCGATTTATCCGTTGAACCCATCTGGCATGGAGACGTTATTATGAAACTAAAAAAAATCTTTTGGTCGCTCATCCTTGCCACCGGATTCTTATTTCCGGCCAATGCTTCATTCGCCCAATCAGGCGATTATGAAACCCTGAAAACGCAAGCGGAAAAATACTATACCCAGGGTTCCTTTTCCAAGGCGCGCAAATCTTATATCGAAACCAACGCGCTCAGACTGTCCCCAAATGAAAAACGCTGGGTCGATTTCCGCCTTGCGGACACGTTGTGGCGGGCTGAAGCGGGAACCAACACCCCCGACACTTCCTCTTACGAAAAAGCCAGACAGCAACTCGAGATCCTAATTCGGGATATAAAAAGAGTGGAGGACAGGGACCGGGTTTGGGTGGAAGTCCAGGAATCGCTGGGCGACTTCTGGTGGCAACGTTCGACCTCCAAAAACTGGAGCGCCGGTTGGAGACATTATCAGCAGGCCCTCGACTGGTGGGCCGGGGCAAAAGACATCGAATTAGCCAGAGTCCGCTACCTGAAAATGGTCTGGGCCAACGCCAGCCCGGCGTGGCGGGAACCGTATTATTATTACGGCTATTACGGCAACCATCTGCCGCTCAACATTCTGGAAAACGCTCTAAAAATTTCCCGAACAAAAGAAGATGCGGCCAGGGCGCACTATCTTCTCGCCATGACTCTTAAAAACCAGGGCGCAAACTACCAGCAGGGACGCGTTGCCGAAGAATTCCTTGCCGTGATTTCTGCAGGAAAAACGTTTCAATGGTACGACGACGCTTTGTTTCATTATGCGGAGTGGTTGTCCAATCACGGCGATGTCGTCATTCTGGAAAACGGCGAACAGCGCCGCACAAATAATTATCCTCAGGCGTTGGCAATCTACCGACGCCTGTTGAAAGAATTCAGTAAGGGTGAAACGCGACATTACGATCAGGCCAGACAGAGAATCGCAAACATCACTGAACCCGTTTTAGGGATCAACGTCGGAAACATTTTTTTACCCGATTCGGAAATTCAATTTCATCTGAACTGGCGCAACCTTGAAAATGTAGCCTACTCCATTTACCCGGTGGATATCACCAGCGACCTGGAATTCGAGGGCGAAGAAGGAGTCGGGCAATGGGTCCAGAAAATCAACTTTCCCCTTAAAGATAAAATTTTATCCGGCGCCCACGAGACCGAAGACAAAGGCGATTACCATCCCGGCCAGAAAACCATCCGCCTGAAAAAGAAATTGCCGCAAGGAGCCTATGTCATCGAAGCCACGAGCGGCGGGAAACAGGCCCGCGACTTGATTCTGGTGACAGACAGCTCTCTTGTTCTAAAATCTTCCGGCACTCAGGCTCTGGTGTATTTCTGCGACGCACGCGATGGTTCTCCCCTGACAAAAGCCTCCGTCACTTTATGGGAACGTTATTACACGGGCAAAAAATGGGTCTGGAAAAACCACACCTCCAAAACCAACAAACAGGGCCTCGCGGTATTTTCCCTCAAAGATTCCAGCAACACGGGAGAACTCTTTGCCAGCGCGACCGCCGGGGACCGGCAGGCGTTCAGCCGCGGCCGCAGCCAAAAATACGCCTCCAACCAGGGCCAGTGGAAACTCTACGTTTTCACCGATCGCCCTGCTTACCGGCCAAACGAAACCGCTCATTGGAAAGTGATCGCCCGCAACTACGATGGGTCGACCTACTCTATTCCCTCTGATGACACCATTGAGTTTAAGATCACCGATCCAAGAGGCGCAAAACTGAAGGAAGGAACCCTGAAGCTAAACGAGTTCGGCAGTGCCTGGGACTCCTTTGACCTGACAGGGTCCAACCCTTTGGGCGCGTACCAGGTGACCTTCCGGGACAAAGACAAAAAGAAAACCATCGGCCAGGCCACCTTGTTCCGGCTTGAGGAATATAAGCTCCCGGAATTCAAGGTCAGCGTCAATACCCCTTCCGAAAACGGGAAACAAAAAACCTTTCGCCTGGGCGATGAAGTGGAGGTTGACATTAAGGCGGAATATTATTTTGGCGGCCCGGTGGCCAATGCCCAGGTGGAGGTATTGGTTTATCAACGGCCTTTTCATCAGGATTGGCGGCCTTCCCGCCCCTACCCCTGGTATTTCGAAAATTCTTCCCGTAGTAGATCTCATTATGGCGGCAAAGGACAACAGGTCCAACGCGAAGTCCTCAAAACCGATGCCAGGGGCATGGCAACTTTAACCTTCAACACGGCGGGAAACAATCAGGACCTGGAGTACCGGATCGAAACACGGGTGACCGACGCTTCCCGGCGGGAAATCGTCGCTACAGAAAAAATCCGGGTGACGCGGCAAAGCTACGCCATCTATTTAAACCCCGCGCACAATATTCACCGCCCTCAGGACAAGGTCAAGACAAACATCATGTCTCTGGACGCAAACAACAAGCCCGTTCAGGCAAATGGGACCGTGCGCGTCACTCGCGACTATTGGTTCGAAATCTGGCTCGACCCTGATGGAAAGGAAGTGCAGGGCCAGGAGTTAAAAAAAATGCGTGAAAAATATTCCGTATTTCCGCCCCCTCCCGAACCGGCAGACTCTTCCTGGAAACTAAAATTTCAGGGAACCCAGCACGATGAGATTCTCACCCGTTCCGTTAAAACCGACAAAGCGGGAAAAGCGGAATTCAGCTTCACTCCCGAACGGGAAGGCAATTACCGGATAGAATGGACGGGCCAGGAAAAAAAGGCACCGCCCGTGAAAAAATCCACCACCGTATGGGTGGCGACCTCTGCCACCACCGACCTCAACACGCGCCACGGCGGTCTTGAAATCATCGTCGATAAAGACACGTTTCAGTCGGGGCAAACAACGCCGGTCATGCTGATGGCGCCGACCAACGACCGCTACGTTCTTTTCAGCGTCGAGGGCGATGACCTGTACAGCTACCAACTGGTGCATATGGACGGTCCGGTCAAGCTCATCCAATTGGATATTGAGGAAAAACACGTTCCCAATATTTTCTTAAACGCCATCATGGTCCGCGACCGGCAGATGTTTCAGGACTCCAGGCAGGTGATCGTGCCGCCGGTAAAAAATTTCCTCAACGTCAAAGTAACGTCGGACAGCGACCGCTACCAACCGGGCGAAGAGGGAACCTTGACCGTCACGACTCTCGACCACGACGGCAAGCCGGTATCGGCTGACGTGGCGCTCGGCCTGGTGGATGAATCGATTTACGCGATTCAGCAGGATCTCGCCCCGGACCCCAGACAATTTTTCTTCGGCAAAAAAAGGTGGCAACGTCCGCAGACTAAAAGCACATTTCAGTTTAAATCCTACCTGAAACTGGTCGAAGGTGAAAAAGGAGGATTGCTCGATGAAAATGAATTGGGCCATTTAAATAAAAGGGCACGGGGCCGGTTTGACTATGAAGAAAAGGACGGCGTCAGAAGGGAATTTGCTCAAAAGCGAAAACCTGCTTCCCTCTCCAGTCAGGGCGGGATGTTCGCGGCTGACCGCCTGTCTTCTAAATCTTCAGCGGTTGCTTCAGAAGTTTTGTCTGAAGAAAGCGTGGTTGGAGGCGCTGACCAAGAACCTGCGGTTCAAGTGCGGTCGGATTTTCGCGCCACCGCTCTCTGGCAACCCCATCTGGTCACCGATCGAAACGGCAAGGCCACGGTCAAAGTGAAGTTTCCCGATTCGCTCACCGAGTGGCGGACCACCGCCCGGGTTGTTTCCAGAAACAATCGTTTCGGAATCGCCACCGCCGATATGCGAACGAGAAAACCTTTGATCGTTCGCTTGCAGGCGCCGAGATTTTTCGTGGTTGGAGACGCACTCACGGTTTCCGCGCTCATCAATAATAATACGGAAAAGCCCATGAAAGTCCGCCCGGCGATGAGCGCCACGGGCCTGACTCTTCTGGGCGCGGTCTTTGACGGCAAACCGGTGGAAAGCATCAAGGAAATCCGGGTCCCGGCGGGGAGTGAAAAACGCATCGACTGGAGGGTGCGGGTGGATGAACCCGGTTCGGCCAAAATTGTCGTCACGGTCAAGGAAAAGAATTATTCCGATGCGATGGAAAAGACCTTCATTGTGCACGAACACGGAATCGAAAAATTTATCGCCCGTTCGGGCAAAATGCGCGGCGATGAAATAAACGTGCGACTGGATATTCCCAAAGAACGGAAAAAAGACAGCACCCGTATGGTGGTTCAGGTGGCGCCCAGTGTTGCCGTCACCATGCTCGACTCGTTGCCCTACCTGATCGACTTTCCTTACGGATGCACCGAACAGACCATGAGCCGGTTTTTACCTGCGGTTGTCAGCGCAAAAACTTTGACTGACCTGGGCTTGAAGCCGGAGTCGATTGTCGGACGAATTTTTGGCGGCATCGACCCGACGGTGGCAGAGAAAACTCATCTTAAAGGAAAAAAAGATTTAGGCTCTCTCAATCGGATGGTGGAAAAAGGTCTCGAACGTTTGTACGATTTTCAGCACAATGACGGCGGATGGGGCTGGTGGAAGAAGGGTGAAAGCGATCACTTCATGTCGGCCTACGTGTTGTGGGGGTTGACGCTTGCTGAAAGTTCCGGCGTTTTGGTGGATGCCGATGTGCATGAACGCGCTTTCAAGTTTCTCGATCAGGAACTGGTGGAAACCGAAACGCGTTTCGATCAACAGGCCTGGATGTTACACGCATTGGCTTCCTCTCATGTTGCTTTGAAACGAAAGAAAATCAGCAAATTTCAATCCACCGCTTTTAAGAATTTATGGAACAACCGGACCCGGCTCAATGCCTACACGCGGTCCCTGCTCGCGGTGGCCGCCCATCATTACGGTGAAAAAGAGAAGGCTGAAATTCTGATCGAGAACCTCGAAAACGGGGTCAAGATCGACCGGACTCCGGACACATCCATCGTCCAGCGGGGAAAACAAAAAACCGGCCAGGGGGTTCTCGCAACCGCTCACTGGGGGGAAGACGGTATTTTCTGGCGCTGGTCCGATGGCGGGGTGGAGGCAACGGCCATTGCTCTTCGTGCGCTTCTTCTGATCGATCCTGAAAATAAATTGATCGAACCTGTGACCAACTGGCTGGTCAAGAATCGGCGTGGCGCCCACTGGAGCAACACCCGAAATACGGCGATCTCCGTGCTCGCTCTCAATGATTATCTGCAAAAATCCGGGGAGCTTAACACGGACTTGGAATACGAAATTTTTGCCAACGGGCAGTCCATCGCGACCACAAAGGTGAAAGATGTGCTCAGTGCTCCCAGCATTTTTTCAGTGGATCAAAAATTCATCAAGGATGGAGCGAACGAATTTAAAATCGTCCGTAAAGAGGGTAAAGGGCCTTTATATTTTTCCATGCAGGCGAAATTTTTCAGTCTGGAAGAACCGGTCACCCCCCAGGGCTCCGGAATTTTCCTGCGCCGGCAATATTTCAAACTGGTGGGCCGGCCCACTTTACTCAAGGGTCAGGTCTACAACAAGGTTCCGTTAAACGATGGCGACAGTATCGTGAGTGGCGAGCGTATTGAAACCTTGATCACGCTGGAGGCTAAAAATAATTACGAGTACCTGATGATTGAGGACTTGAAACCGGCGGGGTTTGAGTCAGTTAAAATCAAGAGTGGCGAAAGCCTTTATACCAGGGAATTGAAATCGTCGGCCAAGGGCCATAAACTTGGAGCACCTAAAGCCTTATCGGGTAAGTCTGCGGAGGCCAGTTCCCCTGCCATTCGCCCCCCCGGTCCGGTTCCGGAAAGCGATTACACGGGTCGAAGCCGATGGGTTTATCAGGAACTCAGGGACCGGAAAATGGCGCTGTTCATCGACAAATTGCCACAAGGAATTTGGGAAATCCGCACCTCCTTGAGGGCCGAGGTTCCAGGAAAATTTCACGCTTTGCCGGTCATGGGACACGCCATGTATATCCCGGAAATCCGCGCTAACGGCCAGGAGATTCGTCTGACGGTTAAGGACCGGGAGTGACGGGGGGCAATGACCATAAAAAAACGCCCTCCCGGAGGGGAGGGCGCTCTAACGAGGGGGTAAAACTGTGTGCTTCTTGACTATATGATGGTCAGGAGACCCAAAAGATTCACTTTTTTATCGGCCCTGGGAAATAAAAATTCCCGGTTAAAATCCCCCGCCTATTTTAGCGATGAAGGTGTTCAATTCTTTCTGGACGTCGCCATCCCAGTTGGTCTTTTCCCTTGTCAGAGTGGTCAATACGGGATGCCCGGTGCTCATTTCCAGACCTTTGGCGATACTCACCAGAATGCGGGTGCCGAAATATTCCACCAGGCCGTGTTCTTCAGCGGCCCGAAAAGCCATCTCCGGACCCAGAAGAATCGCCCAGGTCTGAATGACGCAGACCTGGGTGGATTCCCTGAATTGCAGGGATTCTATGCCTTCCAGATAGGTTTCTGCGTCGATCTCACCCGCTTCAAATTTTTCAATCAAACTGGTGAGGGTTTCTTGTTTGGAACCCATTTTATCGCGAATGTAATCAATAATTTTAGGCTCCATTTTACCCAGTTCGTCCAGGTCCCACGGGCAATAAAAATCGTCTGCCGGTTGGTTGCCCGCACGTTTATTCTCCCGGTCAATTTTTTTGATGCAGACCGGGCATCTCTTACCGGCATCATGGCTGAAACTATTGCCACAGGAGCAGGGCGCAAGAACCGTTTCCAGAGCCAGGGCCAGGGCCTCCCCCTTGAGACCCAGCACGGCCCGTAAGGTTGCGCGAACCGCTTCTCCCCGACCTATCGAGTAACAGTTGGTGCAGGACGAACAATATAATTTATATGCGGTTTGATCCTCAGCGGGTTCGATGGTCGGAGAATAGGTCTCACTGCAAAGAACACATTGAATTTCTTTTGAAATTGGTTCCACCATGACTTGCTAGCTCCAAAAATTATGGGTCGGCAGTGTTTCTTCTTTAGATGAAAATGAACGGGTTTGAGTGCAAATTATTTTAGCGGCTCAAGAAAAAAACCCCATGACCTCACAGGCCATGGGGTTTTGAGTATGCAAATAATTTCCTTCTAACCAGAGTATGCCTGACCTAATCCAGCAGTCTCCCCGGCTTCCGCTTCTAACACGATTTTTCCATTGGTTGGGTCCACCGGATGCATTGAGATCGCATTATGGGTACTGCAAACCACTTTACACAAATCGCAACCCTTACAACGATCGACAAAAACATAGGCTTTTTTATTGTCATTCATCATGATGCAGTCTGCTTCAGGACAATACATGATACAAAGCCGACAACCTTTTTCTGCAATACATTTCGATTCATCCACCAATGCAACGTTATACACAAACTTCTCCTTGATAATTTAAGGTTTGAAAAAGGCTGCCCAATCTATCGTCCCCATGCTTTCAGGCAAACTCTCAAAACTAAAATGACTTGGCAACCCCGGCCGCAACATTAGCCAGAGCGGGCTTATTCTTTTCAGTCCATTCTTCTGCCAGTTCGAAAGATTTAGTGATGGTGTCCATGTTGGCTTGCAGCAACTGCGCCTTTTTAGCATATTTCTTGGTGATCGCCTGATCCAGAGTCGCGGTACCGCCGGAGGCCACATAGCGTTTGCCAAACCGCTCCTGCAAGGCTACATCCAGTGCTTCCAGTCCTACGATTTTGGTCACCCCGGCACACGCTCCAAGCATCGCCATGTTGGTGGACAACTCGGTCTTGCCGATTTCCAGAGCCAGCTTGGTCGCATCGTGGTTGAAAACCGAGACATTGAGGTCACTCAACCGCTTATGGTCTTCCTCATTCAACAAATCAGCGCTGGTATTGATGATGACCAGGCCATTCTCTTTAATACCGTCATAAAATGGCGCAGTATAACTTTTCTGCATGGTGATGACCTGAGGGTGGAAAATCATGACCACGTCGGGATACACAAGTTCCCCGCGGTCATAAATTCGCTCCACACCGATGCGCACATAACTTTCAGCCGGCGCCATACGTTTTTCCGCTCCGAAAAAGGGATTCGAAATGGAGTATAAACCAGCATTGTTTGCGGCCATAGCCAGGAGATGGGCGGCTGTTACAGCCCCCTGCCCGCCCAAACCGGAGATTCGAATATTGATCCTCTTAAACATATTGTATCCTCTCTTAAATCAATTAAGCGGAAACGGTTTTTTTCTCTTTTGCCGCTTTTTTCTTGGCCTTTTCTTCTGCCGCAATGGTATCCAATAACTCCTGAGCCTGATCGGAAATATACTCTTTCATTACAAACCGGCCACCAATGGATTCGGCATCTTTCATTTCATCCAAACCTTCCATGCTCTGTTTGCCAATCTCAAGAATGCAGGGTGTGTAAAGCTGAATATAGGTCGGCCCGATTTCCCGTGCAACCATGATAGCGTTTCTAATGGCTTTTTCGACGCGATTGGGCTTGCTCACGGTGAGCATGGCGACATAATGGCACCCTGCCTCACGGGCAATTTCCGGCAACCGGACTTTATCAAAGTTTTTACCGGCTGGCGCCATTTTGGCAACAAAGCCTTTTTGCATCAATCCGCTTTCCTGACCGCCTGTATTGGCATAAAGTTCGTTGTCAAAACAGATGGTGGTGAATTTTTCCTGGCGAAACCAGGACTGCATGGTCATATCCAATCCGATATCAACGGTGGCTCCGTCACCCGCCAACACAACCACGTCTTTTTCGACATCGGGGAAACGACGTTTGAGTGTGCGCTTCAACCCTGAGGCAATGGCATTCTGATTGCCAAACAGGGAATGGATGTTTTGCACGGCAACATGCGGGAAAACCAGACTGGTACAACCGGTAGAGCCGACGAAAACCGTGTTCTCAGGAGCAGGCAGACTTGCCAGAATATAACGAAAAGCAATCGACTCCGGACAACCCGCACATAAAGAATGCTGCTCGATCAATTCCTTGGAAGAACCAATGTCTTTCCAACCCCGGCCTTCCTTGCCATAGGTCGCGGTCTCAACCAACTCATGGTACTCCGGAGGCATGATGTCTGCCAGATCCTCGCAAAGAGTTATTTTATCTTTATTCATTAGGTTTCCCCTTTTATTATGATTTTCCCGTAGGAAAATTTACGATTGGTTATTTACAATTTTTCCTGCTAACTTCTGCTAACTTCAGCGATTGCTGGCAACTTTTATTCCCAAATACTTTTTAATTTCCTCAACAATAACTTCAGAAGGCATGGTCATGCCGCCCGCAACATGGGGACCCGCAATGACCCGCTCGTTGTCAGGAACAACGGCTTTGATTTCGCGAGCCAACCAACCGGCCATATTGAATTCAGGCACAAAGATATGTTTGGCACGTTTGGTGGCTTCCCTGATTTCTTCATGCGGGAAAGGCCGAATGGTTTTGATCTTGACCAATCCTACCTTGATGCCTTCTTCTTCAAGCAATCGAATGGCTTCACGACCCTGCGATACGGCAGTTCCGGAAGAAACCAGGAGAATTTCACGGTCAATATTTTCAACGTCGATCAAGCCGTCGAGCAATGGAATGGTGTGCTTGCGGGACCGCTCAACAGCCGCGCGAACTTCCTGTTGCCAGGACGCGTGGGTCGAATAACTGATGTAATTTGATTTCATAATGAAAGGATCCCGCATCATTCGAATCGGGGGACACTCCATATCCATACACGGTACCGGGGATTTATAAGGATCGTAAGGCGTCAGACAAAGATCCTCCGGTGGAAGCATGACGGTGTCCTTCGTGTGGGTCACGAAGAAGCCATCGCACATGGTCGCGATGGGAATATGCACATCGGGCTGTTCCGCAACAATGAATCCTTTGAGGATAAAATCGTATAGATCCTGCGCTGTTTCCGCATGCCACATCAGCATCCCGGTCTCCAGAAGGTAAGACGCCTCCAGAGTATCGGGCTGAATGCTCAATGGAGAGTTGACGCCGCGCATGGTCACACACACCTGAATCGGCAAACGAGAGCCTGCCCACATGGGAAAGTTCTCCATGGCGCGAAGTGTTCCGGGACCTGCCGTGGTGGTGAAAACCCGATGTCCGCCAAAGGCGGCTCCGGCGCACTGGCCCATAACTGCAAATTCGCTTTCGCCACGGAAATATTCATCCAGATAACCTTCTGAATACAACTCACCGATCAAAGCCGCCGCCTCACTTTGCGGGGTGATCGGGTAGGCCACAGAGGTGCCCACACTGGCTACCTTGATCGCCTGTCGAATGACCTCACTGCCCGTCATGAAGCTTGGAGTTCTTTCGGCATCGTAAAACATGGTATTGATGTCCGTGTAAGTCTGGTCCATTTTATTTTTGGTACCCAACTTCACATGCTGAGATTTTATTACTCTATTTGGGCTTTCAACCGGCTTATTCATAAAATCACTCCCTTGGAAATGACATTCAACAGAGCTTAACCAACGCTCAGGTTATAAAAAACTTTCCCGCTCTAGGCCACTCGCCCGGAACTGGTCATTTTAATCTGTTTAAACGGTACCGCCTGACTTTTTACGCCTTCTTTTTTCAATTTATTGACCGCGGCCATAAGCTTCTCGATCTTTTCCACGGTCGCATCGCGAAAGGACAGGCACGCATCCTCATGACCGGCTTGGGCACACATCGCCATGGTGAAACAATCGGTGCCTCCGCGAATGATTTTAAGCGCGAGATTCGCCTGATGACAGTGTACACCGACAAAGATGCACACATCTATTTTATTATGCCAAATCGTCAAATTTGGATGATTGGGATTGATTTCCGCTTCCGCGTCAATTTTTGGGTATTTGGGGCGGTAATCCGCCATCGGAATCAACCGAGCCGGGAGCGCGTCAGCCAAAGCCCGGATAGCCTTAGCCTTTTTGGTAGCATTTTCATTCCAGTTCCAAAGAACCAAAGGCCCTGGAAAAATGGTCGGTACTTTCGCTTCAAGAAATTTCCGGGCGGCATATTCATAACCTTCTTCTTCTGGAGCGATTCTTCCTTCTATATGGCATTCTCCCGGATTGGGCAATATAACCCCCATTGAAGCGGCGGCGGGAGGAAGGAAGGCCTCCGGCCCAGCTTTGACCTGATATTGGCTCATACTGATATAGTCCTTTTCGGTTTATTGACAATTGAAAGAGTGTCACTATAACTACCGCTCGTAAGATTGTCAAACCTTTTCACTTAAAGCGGATTAGCCTTATTGCCGCGAATAATCCGCTTGATATTATAAGGTTTAAAACGGGCTTCACCCATTCTCGACCTGTCCCGTTATTGATTTATTTTCCAACAGGATATCCGCAGGCGGATAGTTGCTTCTCCGGACGCAAATACCGGGTAAAACCCCACTTTCTCCAAGGACACTCCTCCTCGATCTGGCGGATTTTGATGCTGTTTCAGCCCCCCGAAGTAAAAAATCTTTTAAATGCAACCTGCCGATATTTTCACAGGCTGTCAATGAGCCGGGCCGTTAGAACATCATTCCTGCAGGTTTTCATGCAATGATAGGGTGTCCAAAAAGTCTTTCCGCCGAAGCTCAGGCAATACAGCGTTCACTCACCTTACTTTAAGTAAACGATTTTTTAAGCTCCTCCAGTCCGGCGAGATGTTTTTTTTCTTCCGCCAGCAGATGCATAAAAATGGCGCGGACCTCCAGCTTCTTCTCATTCACGAGCAATTCGCTCAGCATTTGAATCGATCTCTGTTCAGATTGAATACCAAGATCCAGGACTTCAGCGTCGCTGGAAAAATCAGGGACCTTCCCGTCCGCGCCGCCCTTCATGTCCGGGAACACTTTGCCTTTCAATTCTTCGGCAATGAAGTTGTCTACATGCTTTCGTGAACCGGATTTTTTCTGGAAAGCAGGTTGCAGAAACTCGGCCTTGGCCTGCAATGCCTGAATGTGTTCTTTTTCTTCATCCGCCAGGTGCTGAAACATTTTCCGGACTTTAGGGTCTTGAGATCTTTTGGCGGCTTTTTCATAAAATTTCAACCCCTGTTTTTCAATGCACAGACTCACCGCAATGGCGTCTATGCAATGAAAGCGGATGGCAGGGTTTTCAGCGGACTCCTGCTCTTTCATCTCCATTGTCCTCCACTTTGTTGTGTCTCTTTTTGACAGTCGATTCTGAGAAAAGTTTCAACCCAATCACAACCTGATCCATAAATTTATGCTATCATTGCTGGCATCAAACGCCCAACCAAAATGGGTTCTTGATGACACTGCGTTTAGAACTCAAATCAGGTATCCTTTTAATAAAGCCCCTCATCAATAATCAGGTTTTTCAGATTATAATGACAACCACATGAAAAAAGTAAAAATTTTTACCGATGGCTGCTGCAAGGGAAACCCGGGGCCGGGAGGTTACGGCTGTCTCATAAAGTTTAACGGGGATGTCAAGGAGTTGAAAGGCGGTGAAAAATCGACGACCAATAATATCATGGAACTCACTGCCGCAATCGTCGCCCTTGAGGCCCTCACAGAACCTTGCGAAGTGGCGTTGACCACCGACTCCCAATACATGAAAAAAGGCATGACCGAATGGATCCACGGCTGGATCAAAAAGGGATGGATGACGGCGGGTCGCAAACCCGTAAAGAACAAGGCCCTGTGGCAGGAGCTTCACCGCTTGAGCAAGATTCACAAGATCAAATGGCATTGGGTCAAAGCTCATAATGGCCACCCGGAAAACGAAAGAGCCGACGCTTTAGCCAACGAAGGTCTAAACTTTATCTAACCTACCCGCTTTAAAAAAAATATGCCCTCTTCATTATTCACCGCACCTGGCTCGTTTAGCGCCAAGAACCGACCTCTCTTAAAACGCATCGGTCGGGTAACGGGGTTTTTGTCCATCACGATTATTTTATTCCTCCTCAATTCCTGCTCCAGCCTTTCTCCGTTAAATGCCGAGAGCCAATATCACCCCGCCGGGAATGATTATTCAAACCCCAACCTGTCGCAGGCTCCTGGAGAACAAAACTCATCGACAAATGAAATGGCTTCCCTGGACCTGCCGATTGTCGTTCAAGACGATATGGACTGGAAAAGTCTGGAACAGGTCATTCAAAATCAGCTCACGGTCATGGAAGCTCAAAATGGATTCGAACCGGTGACGCTGGAAGGGTTGAACTTGACGATTGGGGACTTGAGAAATTCTCTGGACGCTTTCCTGAAACTGGTGAGGCAAAACCTGGAACCGGATGAATTCAATCTCAGGATAAAAGAAAATTTCACACTTTATAAGGCGGGACAGGGGCGGAATAAAAAATTTCTGTTCACCGGCTACTACACCCCGGTCATCCCGGCCAGCCCCGTTCAAACGGATGAGTATATTTATCCTATTTACCGTCTGCCCGATGATTCTCCAGAGTTGAATTTCGTCAGCCTGACGCCATCGGAAAACTCTAATAATGAACCTCGCCCAAATTGGAAGGATTACACCCGCGAACAAATCGACCGTCATGGGATATTAAAAAACCAGCGACTGGAAATCGCCTGGCTAAAAGATGATCTCGAAAGATTTTTCCTGCATATTCAAGGCTCAGCCTTTCTCAGGTTTCCAAACGGCAAACTCCAAAGCGTGGGTTACGCCGGGGCCAATAATTATGACTATCAGGGAATCGGCAAACTGATGGTGAGGGACGGCCTCCTCCGCGACAAAGGCCAACAGTCCATGCAGGGCATCAAAAAATACCTTAGAAACCATCCAGAGAAGATCCCACTGTATCTTTACCAGAACAAGCGCTATATCTTTTTTTCATACAACGATACGGGGCCACGGGGGTCCGGGGGGGGGACGCTGGTCGGCGGACGCTCCATGGCCACCGACAAATCGATCTACCCCGCCGGCGGGCTGGCGCTCATTTTCGTGAGAAAACCCGTTCTCAATCAGGACAATAAAATCACCGGCTGGAAACGGACGTTTCGTTTCGTGGTGGATCAGGACACCGGAAGCGACATTAAAGGTCCCGGGCGCGCCGATCTTTTTTTCGGCATTGGCCTGCGACCTGGGATCATGGCGGGAAATTTCAAGGAATGGGGCGAAGTCTACTATCTGATAAAAAAGAACTGATTATTTTGGTTCGCTGTACAGGGAAACCAGACGTTTGTCGATAAAGTCAAACCGCTCCGAACGCACATTGAACTGTTCTTTTTCCGGGTCTCCGCTGACCGCAGAAAAATCCATTTTGTCCAGGTTCCTGCGGATCATACAGGCAAACGTGATGGTTTCCGGTTTCTCCTCAATATCAAGATATTCCACCGCCCGCAAAAACGTCGAACCGGTGGTGGCGATGTCGTCGACGATCAGCCAGTGAGTGTCCTTCGGGTAGGCGGGCATCGCCAGTTGCGCAAAGTCGATTCTCTTTTTCGGCATGATATGAAACGGCAGTCCCATCAATTTTGACAGTTGATGGCCGATCCGGATTCCCTGGGTTTCGCATCCGACCACCACATTGAAGGGTCCGTGCTCGGCCTGCCAGGATTTCAGTTTGGGGTGGAGTATTTTGCAGTAAGCTTCATTCATCTCATCGGACAATGAGTCGTACTCATAGGTGTAACCGGATTTTACGCCGTTGCTCAGAACAACTGTTCCTTCCTTGATTATTCTCGAAAACACTTACCGTCCTCCTCACTGGCTTTGTTCGTTGAAAGTAAAACTTTTTTATACTTCAGGCCCGGCTGGAGCAAAAGATTTTAAAATCCCTCCGAATCTATCGACAGCCTCTATCGCTCCGGCCAGCCATATCGTCCCACAAGTGGGACAAATTTGCAGTCTCCAATTTCCTGGGTCGTGATTCGGCCATTTTCCCGGGTCATTATAGTGAGGCTCTGTTTGTCCAGCCCCCCCACCGGCACGACCAGCCGCCCATTTTCTCCCAACTGATCGACCAGCATTTTGGGAGTCTCTCGGGTGGACGCGGTGATAAGAATAATATCGAACGGCGCCTGATCCGGCCAGCCGTAAGTCCCGTCAAACACCTTGAACACGATATTCATATAATTCAACCGTTCCAAAAGACTTTGCGCTTTCAGGCCAAGCGAACGAATCCGTTCGATGGTGAACACCTGCCCGGCAAGTTCCGCAAGCAATGCCGTTTGGTACCCGGAACCGGTGCCGATTTCCAGAACCCGGTCGGTCTTTTTCAGGTTCAGCACTTCGGTCATCGCGGCCACGATATAAGGCTGCGAAATGGTCTGGTTGTCGCCGATGGGCAAGGGGAAATCCCCATAAGCCTTGTGTTGAAACGTCTCATGAACAAACAAATGCCGGGGGATCCGGTTCATCGCTTCCATGATTCGCAAATCTTTTATGCCCCGCTCAACCAGCTGGTCTTCGACCATCTTTCGCCTTTGGCCCGAAAAAGATTGAACCGTCCTGTCAACGGGACTCATCAGCACACTCCCTCATAACCATTTCATTTCTTTGGACTTTTTCCATTAACAATGATACAAATAGGTCATCAATTAAAGTTTGAACGCGGGACGGAAAAACTTTTTAAGGATGTAAACGTGGACTCCGGAAAATCAATGCAGGGAGGTGAACCTTCTGCAATCAGGCACATCGTGCGGGGATCTGGGAAAGAAACCGGAACCAATCGGGGACTCTGGCAATGAGTTCAGTTTTTTGGGATTCTGATAAAAAATCAACTCCCAGCAGTCCTCCCAACCGTCGTACTTCAGAAGGTAAATATTGTCATCGTCGGCCTTGACTTTAAAATAGCTGGTTCCCTCGCCATACCAGCGGTCAACGATGTCCATGACTTCGTAGCGACGATCGATGAGGTTGAAGGCGATCGGCCTCTCGTTGAGTTTATAGCCTGACATGCATTCCACCTTAATCATGTGGGCATGGTATGCCGAACTCGCGAAAAAGTAAACTTTTTTCCGCACTTTAGAGGCGAGATGTTCGCAACCCGAGTTGAACGCAGATGAATCAAAAAAAGTGCAAAGGCGGATTCGCAAAACATAAATATGCGGGAACCAAATTTAAACAACATTGAAAAACATCTCATCGAGCTTATCCGGGAACGAAATCTTTTCACAACGCCGGACCCATTGGCCCAGGCCGGTGATTATATTCGTCGGCAATTGCAGTCGGCCAACCTGTCGGTGCATGAAGAAGTGGTTCCTTTTGAAGGCAGACAATCCATGAACGTACTGGGTCTCAAGCAAGGTTCCGATCCGTCTGCGGGCGTCTTTGTTCTGGCCGCACATTACGATACGGTGGAAGGGTCTCCCGGAGCCGATGACAATGCCAGCGCCGTTTCCGCACTTCTTGAAACTGCGCGTTGCCTGGAAGATTCGCAATTCGACCCGTCTCTTCTTTTTGCCGGGTTCACTCTGGAAGAATACGGATTCGTGGGCAGCCGTCATTTTCTCAATCAGGATAACGGCACGAACCATTTCGTCGGCATGATCTCTCTTGAAATGGTGGGATTTTGCAATCCCGAAGCCGGGTCGCAAACCTATCCTCCTTATATGGACCCGACCCAATATCCAGACACGGGAGATTTTATCGCCGTTGTGGGCAATGAACCCTCGGCGACACTGGCTCATTCTTTAGCGGGGATCATGGACCAGGCCGTCCCACAGCTTCCGGTGGAGAAATTGGTCGTGCCGGGGCGCGGGGATGATTTTCGGGAAGTGACTCTGAGCGACCATTTCCCCTTCTGGGAAAAAAACATCCCGGCAGTCATGGCCACGGACACGGCATTTTTACGCAATCCCAATTACCACCAGCCTTCGGACACCCTGGACACTCTGGACATTGAATTCATCGGCCGGGTCACAAAAGGCATCTGCAAGTTTTTGGAATCCTATTTAGGAAAGAATCAAAAAAGCTGATATGAACGAATTTCTACATCCGAGCCAGCACCTGGAGCCTCCTGATACGGAAAGTCTGCCTTCACCGAAAGAAACGGCTCCCAGAGAACCCAAACCGGACAAGAAAAAAAAGCGCTCACGGCTCAAACATGTGTTCATTTGTATCGCCTACGGCCTGCTTGTTTTCATCCTCCTGATGGTCTTAGCCGGGGCCGCCTTGACTTTTTATTTTCCCTCGGAACGTTTGCGGCCCATTGCCGAAAAAGAACTTACTGGAATGCTAAAGATTCCGGTGTCGATCGAGTCGCTGGAATTAAACCTTCTGCGCGGAATCAATATTTCCCGTCTGAGACTGGGAGAGAATCCATCTATTTTTGAAGTTGAAAATATTATTCTGGATTACGACCTGACGGAGCTCCTAAAAGGGCGGTTTGTGATCAACCAGGTGCTCGTTCAGGACCCCCAACTGAATCTCATTTCAGTCGATGGCGTGTGGAATTTCCAACCGCTTCTGGAACTGGGGGGTCAGGACAAACCGCCTCCCGCCGTCGCCAAAAAGTCTGAAGGACTTCCGGCCCTCCCCATTGCCCTTGACCTGCGTGAATTCGCCGTTCGCAATGTCCAGGTGAATCTGGACATGGACGGAGAAATGAAAAGCCGGTTGGAAGGGTTGAGCCTCACCGCTCAGGGCAAAGTCAACCGGGACGGAATCGATGTTGCCCTGAAAACAACCATGGCGGCGGTAGCCGAGGGAAAACACAACCTGGAGTTTTTTTCCAGCCAGGGGAAGGGCATTGATGTGAAAACCCTCTCCCTGGTCGATATGGAAGTCAGCGCCCAGGACTTGAACCACGTCCGGCTTGCTGGGACGCTCGGTCTTAAAAATAATCAATTTCGGGTCGGGGACCCTTTGCCCTCGCCTGACTTGTCGGTCGCAATCGACCTCACCGCCGCGGTTCAGGAACAGGGCGTGAACATCGGGCAACTGATCTTGAACATCGGCGAAAACAACCGGGTGAATATCAGCGGCCAGGCATCCCAGCTGGCAAAAGACCCTCGTTTCGACATCACTCTCAACGAAGCGGCCTTCAACATTGAAGATCTTATTGAATGGGCGGGGACGATGATTCCCGAAATCAAAGCCCGTGGGAATCTGCGTGTCACGAACGTAAATGTCAAAGGCCACATGCCGGAGTTCAAGCCAAAAGACATCGAGTTGACGAACGCAAAAATCGGCCTCAAGAATTTTTCCGCCCAATATCCTGCGCTCCAGGCGGACCTGCAAGGCCTCGATGTGGACCTCGACCTCACCCGTGTGCAATTAAAAAACAGCGTCCCTGAAAACCTGAATATGAGAGTCCGCCTGAAAATGGCTCAGGCCGAGGCGCAGGATTTGAAAATCAGCGGTCTGAATCACGATCTCCAGATCAATGCCGAAGGGGCCAACCTGGCCGATGCCTCCCTGATCTTTTCCACCGCTTTAAACTCAGCCCGGTTTTCATCGCCTGAGCTGGGGGCGGTCCAGACAGGGCTTGATCTGAACGGCTCCTTGAGCGCTAATATAGAAGCCGGAAACATCCATTTTTTCAAAGTGGATTACGCCCTCGGTTCCGCCGTCCAGGGAGAATTAAAGGGCAACGCGAAAAATCTGGGCAAGGCGTCCTTTCACGTCGAGCAAAACCTCGCCCTCAAGCTCACCCAATTGCGCTCGCTCATCCCGACAAAATTACTGCAAAAAATCGACGGTTACCCAACCGCCGGAAAAACAACCGTGCATTCAATCGTCCAGGGAAAGCTCGATGAAAAATTCATGCCCATTCAGGCTCTCCTGAACAACCGAATAGAATTGCAGGGAATAGACACGCAATTAAAAAATCCGCCGGCAGAAGTCAAACAGTTTGCCGCCACGATTTCTTTTCCGGTGGATTATCTTCCCAGGCGGGGAGTTAAAATCCCCCGCCTTGATTTAGACGCCCGATTCAAAAACATAAAAGCTCTGGACAAGTTGGAACTGGGCGCGGGTGAAATTAAAACGCAACTGACTATGGGCGGTTATTACCCGTTAACGGAGGGGGCCAAGGCAACGACGATACCCATCACAAACAAAACCACCGTCAAACTGGACCGCGTTGCGATGAACCAACCTCCGATGGTGGTGACCGGCCTTGGCGTCGACACTTCCCTGAAAACCGATCTGCTGGGGCAGGATGTCAAAAACTTAACCCTGGACGGCAAGGTCTCGGTGCTGGATGTTGAGGGCGTGAAAGAAGTCAAAACCGGGAAAATCCTGACCGCATTCGCGGTTGGCATGAACGATCTTTCGCTGACAAAAACCAGCGTCTCGGTCGATCTAAAAGTGGACCCGCCTGCTCCCGAAAAATTAAACGGGGAAATTCCTATCGGTCCGATCACCCTCACCAGCCGGTCAAAGCAAAACCTGAAAACAGGCGACGTTGAAGTCGAACGGGTCACCGTGATCGCGCCTTCTCTGCTCAACCTCGACCTGACAGCCAGCCTCAAAAACTGGGGCAAGACGTTCAGCGTCAAGACCAAAGTCACCGACACGGAACTTTCCGCTTTGTGGAAAAGGGTGCCTAAAGCCCTGCTGGAGGGGATCGAAGACCTTGAGGTGGCGGGCTCAATCGAATTGGGGCTTGAGGCCAAAGGCTCTATCCCCGAAGAAATTGACTTGAAGAAACCCTTGCCCATCGTGGCCAATGCCGGTTTTGGATTGACGAACGCCTCTGTCACCTGGCCTGGGCAGGGCATCGCCATCGACAACATGAGCACCACCGCCGGTGTGGATATTAAAGAAGGCTCGGGCGAAATCTCCGGGAAGTTTGCGATCGCCCGATTATTTCTAAAAAACGTGCTGGGCGAAGAATGGTTGAACCCGCAGTTTGATTTCAAATACGCCCTGGACGATTTCAACAAGTTCACCATCCGGGAACATGATTTTTCCATTAAAAAACTGGGCGTCAGCCATTCCTTCTCAGGGCAGGTCGACGGTTTGAAACCCTTCATCACGGGGAAAATCCCCATGAATCCTCAGGAACTCACCCGTCGTCTGGACATTTCCCTTGCCACCCGCAACCAGCTGGATATCCAGAAAGCCATCAATGAAGGGACGCGAAAATTCCTGCAGGGCATTCAGGCAAAAGGCGCCCTGATCTCGGACCTGACCCTGAAAATGAAGCCTAAAGAATTGATCGAACTCGACGGCAAGGTCGCGTTCGACCAATTCAACGCCCAGGTTCCAGGGGGCATTCAAGTGACCGACTTGAGCGGGCGGATTCCATTTAACAAAACCCTTTTCCTGGATCGCAGTCTGATGCAATCCAGGGCAAATTCTTTCCTGGCGTCCAAAAAAGGGTTTTTCACTCAGCTTCGGGGTTTCTCCCAGAATAAAAATAACCTGATGATAAAAGAGGTGCAGGCGGCAGGTCAGCGCGTGTCCAATATCGCCCTGGACCTGCTGTACAAAAACAACCGGTTGATGGCCGAGAAATTTCTGTTCGACATTTTAGATGGGTCCGTGGCGGGCAATTTATTCGTCGTTCCCACGGCTGAAGGCCCCGAGTTGAATTTTTCCACGGAATTTGCCGGCCTGAATTTCGGCGCGTTGACGGGCCGATCCAAAACCTCGGAAAAAGCCGAATCTGAAGTCGACGGCAACCTGCAACTTGGGGTCAAGCTCAGGCAGGAACAGTCAACCGAACCCATTGCCCTCGATCAGATCACCGCCAAAATGGCCATCACCCGGATAGGCGCGGAAACCCTGGACCGGGCTCTTTTGTATCTGGACCCGGAAGAAAGCAAACCCGCCATCGTGGACACGCGCGCCAAACTGAAGCTGGCTTCGCCCCACCGAATTGTCATCTCCGTGGAAAACGGCAACCTGAATGTCGCCGCGTGGTTGAAAAATAAAGTTCTTGGAGATATTATCAAAGCGCCGGAATTGAAGCGGGTGCCGATCACCAGCCTCAAGGAATTCCGTAATTTGACCGAACAACTGAAAACTCTCACTGGCTTGCGGGACGCCTTGAATTATCTTGCGGCACAGGGAATGGAGTTTACGGAAGACGGGGAAATTCAGCTTTATTGAAACTAATAAAAACCTGAATTTTCTTGCAGACAAGCCCATTCATTGACAATATGATTTGAGTTTGCTAGCGTGGCTCAATTGCATACGAATTTAACTTTCAATCATTTTAAAAAAATATAAAAACCTCATGGCCTGGGACGACTTACACGAACAAAGACCTCCTGACGATCCTTTTAAGGGAGGCGGCGGCGGACCGACTGGCGGGGGGCCAGGAAAGCCTCCTTTTGACATTCCTCAACTCAATCTTCCGAAATTCAAACCTTCCATGTTTCTCGGAATCATTATTTTATTGTTGCTGGTATGGATTGTGCCGGGCACGTTTTATTTTGTTGAACCGGATGAAGAGGGCGTGGTCACCACCTTCGGAAAATTCAGCCGGACCACGGGGCCGGGTTTGCACTTCAAGTTTCCCTCGCCTATTGAGCATTCCTTCACGCCGAAGGTTCGTCAAATCAGACGGGCGGAAATCGGTTTTCGCGCCAACGCTTCGGGGCAGATGCAACGGGTTCCGGCAGAATCGCTGATGCTGACCGGCGATCAGAATATCGTCGATATCAATCTGGTGGTTCAATACCGGATATCAGACTCGGTGGCCTATCTGTTCAATGTCCGTCGGCCTCATAAACTGGTGCGCGACGCCGCCGAAACCGTTATCCGTGGAATCACCGGCAGTCGCAATATAGATGAAGCGTTGACCACCGGGAAAGCGGCTATCCAGATCACTTCCGAGGAGCAGATTCAAAAGCTGTTGGATACTTTCCAGGCGGGAATCCAGGTGGTCACGGTTCAGCTTCAGGGCGTGAACCCGCCGGAGCAGGTGGCAGGCGCCTTTAAGGACGTGGTCAGCGCCCGCGAAGACAAGGAACGAATGATCAACGAAGCCCAAGGGTATCGAAACGCCGTGATTCCTGAAGCGCGCGGTCAGGCGGCGCAAATTCTCAGGGAAGCGGAAGCTTATCGTGAACAAAAAATCAAACGGGCGGAAGGTGACGTGAAACGTTTTCTTTCCCAATACGAAGAGTACAAAAAAGCTCCTGACATCACCCGCAAACGGATTTATCTGGAAACGATGGAAGAGATCTTACCCTCCGTCGATAAATTTGTCATGGGCGACCAGAACCAGGGCGTGTTGCCCATTCTTCCCCTATCTAAAAATCCGATTTTACCGGGTTCAAATAAATAAAAAACTATGAAACAGAATTCCATCATCATCATAGGTGTCCTGGCGATCGTGCTGGCCTCGTCTTCGATGTTTACCGTGAATATGACGCAGACCGACATCATTCTGGAAATGCAAAAACCAAAAAAGATCGTCAGCGAGCCGGGACTGTACTTCAAAATTCCCTTTGTCCAAAAGGTTCTGTACTTTTCCAAACAACTTCTCGATAACGATTCCTCGCCTGCCGAAGTCATCACCAAGGACAAGAAAAACCTGCTGATTGATAATTTCACGGTCTGGAAAATCACCGACCCTTTAAAATTCCTCGAAACGGTGCGTAATGTACGGGGAGCGGAAGCCCGTTTGGACGATCTGCTTTTTTCCGAGCTGAGAGTGGAAATGGGTACCCATCAACTCATCGACATCGTCACCGAGACGCGCGAAACCATCATGGATAAGGTTTCCAAGGAAGCCAACCGGAAGGCCTCTGAGTACGGAATCGAAATCGTCGCGGTCAGGGTCAAACGCACCGATCTGCCGCCTGAAATCGCCAACTCCATATTCAACCGCATGCGAACGGAACGTGAAAGAATCGCGAAAGAGTATCGGTCCGAAGGACGCGAAGAGGCCACCAAGATTCGCGCTGAAACGGATAAAGAAAAAACCATCCTGATTGCGGATGCGTATAAAAAGGAACAGGAAACCCGTGGTGAAGGAGACGGGATTTCGACCAAAATTTATGCCGAGGCCTTTCAAAAAGATTCTAAATTCTACGCCTTCATGCGCTCCATGGAGGCCTATAAAAAATCTTTGAAAACAGACACGACCATTCTCCTTTCAAAGGAATCCAATTTCCTGGAATTCCTGAACGATCCCAAGTAAACTAATAGCTCTGGAAACATTGTGAGTTGGACCTCCATATGACAGACCACAACCCCATCTTTTGAAACCGCGCAATCGGTAGAAACCAAAACCATGAGAATCCTCATCATTGGCGCGGGTGTGGTTGGCTTCAACCTGGCCCGGGAACTTTCCAAGGAAGGTCATGACATCGCGATCATTGACCAGGACCCTGAAGAAATGCGCCGCGTTTCAGACACCCTGGATGTTTTAAGCGTTGTTGGCAACGCCTGCCTGCCCAGCGTTCTGCTCCGGGCCGGCATCGAAAATATGGAGATGATAATCGCCGTCACCGACAAGGATGAAATCAATCTTCTGGTTTGTTCCCTCGCCTCTAAATTCAATGTAAAAAAAAGATTCGCCCGCCTGCGCAATCAGGAGTTTACGGAACCTGGCCATATCCTTTCCTTTGAGGATCTTTCCATCGACCACGCCATCAACCCCGGCCACATCATTATCGACACCATCGTCAAAATCATCAGCACCCCAGGTGTGGTCAATGTTGCCGAGTTCGCCGAAGGCGAAGTGCTCCTGCGCGAGTTTGACATTCCTGAAAGCGCTCCCATTGCCGGAAAACAAATTCAGGAACTCAGCAGTGTTTCCACCATGGATTCCTTTGTCATCGTCGCCATTGTCCGCGAAGGAAAACTGGTGATTCCAAAGGCCGACGACTTCATTCAGCCGGGAGACAAAATTTACACCATCGTCGGTAAAAATTTTTTACCCTTCCTCCTGCCCATGTTGAATAAATCGGTGGAGGAGGTACAAAAAGTGGTCATCTTCGGCGCGAACCAGGTTTCCATCAACCTGGCAAAAACCCTGGAGAAAAATATTCGGGATGTCTCCATCATTGAACCGTCGCGCGAAAACGCCAACCAGGCGGCGGAAGTGCTTGCAAGGTGCGTGGTTCACCACGGTAGCGGGACGGACATGAACCTGTTCAATGATATCAATATGAAGGACGCCGATTTTTTTCTGGCGCTTTCCGACGACGATGAGAACAATATTCTTGCCGCCCTGCTGGCCAAAAAACACGGCGCCAAGCGGGCTCTCGTCATCACCAACGACCCGGAGTACCTGCCCATCCTGGATTCCATCGGTATGGACATCACCATCAATCCGCGACTGATCACGGTCAGCGCCATTCTCAAGCACCTGCGCAAGGGCCGGGTCATGTCGGTTTTCAAATTGATTGAAGACGCCGAGGTCATGGAAATCGGCGTCGATGACAACTCGTCCATCGTCAACAAAAAAATCGGTAAAGTAAAATTCCCGGAAAACTCCATGATCGGGGCGCTTCTTAGAAAAGGGGAAATGATGGTCCCGACCGAAGACCTCGAAATCAAACCCGGTGACTCCGTCATTGTCGTCGCCCAGCCCCAGGCCATAGAAAAAATCGAGAAACTGTTTGGAAGCAAAAGAAACTTTCTCCCTTTCCGATGAACATCCAGGCAATATTCAACGTCGTCGGCGTCCTGCTGGTTCTTCTTTCCGGCCTTCTGCTGATTCCTCTGGCGGTTTCCCTGCACTACCAGACCCCTGCCCTGCCCCATTACATGAGCGGCCTTGAGGCGTTTTCCTATACGCTGGCGGCGTCTCTGGTCACGGGGCTGATCCTCTGGCGGCTGTTGCCTTCCGGCATTGAAAAACTGCGGGACCGGGAAGGATTTGCCATTGTCGCGGTTTCCTGGGTGTGCATCTCCCTTTTCGGAGCCATCCCCTTTGTCCTGACCGGCGTCTGCCCCGAGTTCATAGACGCTTTTTTTGAAAGCATGAGCGGGTTCACAACGACCGGGGCCTCGGTATTGAGCGACATCGAATCCGCACCTAAAGAAATTTTGTTCTGGCGAAATTTGACGCAATGGATCGGCGGGATGGGAATCATCCTGCTATCTCTGGCGATCTTCCCCATGCTGGGCATCGGCAGTTTTCACTTATTCAAAGCCGAGATTCCCGGAGGCACGACGGTGGAACGCATGCAACCCCGCCTTGCGGAAACCGCGAAGATGCTCTGGAAAACCTATATCGTTCTCACTCTTCTCGAAATCATCCTTTTGCAGGTGGCAGGCGTGGGGTTATTCGATGCCGTCTGCCATACCTTTTCCACGGTGGCCACCGGAGGGTTCTCTCCACATAACGAGAGCGTTTCTTATTTTGACAACGGCTATGTGGAGTCGATCATCATTCTTTTTATGTTCCTTGGGGGCATCAACTTTGTCCTGCATTACCAATTGGTGACTCGAAATTTCAGCGCTATTTTCCAAAACCCGGAATTTCGGGCGTATTGTTCCATGGTTTTTATCGCCATCCTCATCGCGACCTGGGGACTGATCGAAACCGCAACCGAACCTGACGCGGGCAAGGCACTGCAAAAGGCGGCGTTCACTGTCGTGTCCATCCATTCAACCACCGGGTTTGTGACCGATGATTTCGATCAATGGCCCGACTTCTTGCGGGTTTTGATCTTCGGAATCATGATGGTCGGCGGCTGTTCCGGGTCCACCAGCGGGTCCTTGAAGGTGATCCGCTTCATTATTTTATCAAAAGTGATTTTACGGGAATTTCAAAAACTGGTCCATCCAAGAGCCATTTTCCACGTCAAGGTGGATGGGAAAACCATCGAGCCGGATCACCTGACCAACGTCGTCGCGCTGACGTTTCTTTTTCTGGGGCTTTCTGCTATCGGTTGCATTCTGCTCGCCTTCATGGGGGTCGATTTGACCACCTCCTTATCCGCGTCGGTGGCGACTCTTTTCAACATCGGCCCCGGTCTCGGAAATGTAGGACCTGCCAGTAACTATGCGGATCTGCCTGCTCTGGGAAAGATCATTCTGATCACCTGGATGCTGATGGGGCGGTTGGAAATTTTTGGCGTTGTCCTGATTTTTTTGCCCATGTCCTGGAAAAAATAATATTAAAACCTTCCTGAAAAACTGCGGGTGATTTTAATCCACCCCAATTCCCGAATGTTTCGAATGGCCTGAGTAAAAAGAATTGATTTTACCTTGCCAATAATCTAGTATTCCCTAGTTCCCGACACCGCTTCGTTTGTAGTTCAAAGGTTTGCGGGAATATTTCGTCTAAAAGGGAAATTAAAAAATTCTACCGAAATTGAAATTTTCAATTCCCCGGAATCGTAAAGTCGGTATCGCTTGTGGGCGGCCTCAAATTATCGAATGATGAGAAGTCCCATTAAAACATAAAGGATTCCTTATGGGTGCGTCACCTCGTCCAATCAAAATCACTGAAGTAGTTTTACGGGATGCCCATCAATCTCTGCTCGCGACACGCATGCGAACGGAAGACATGCTTCCCATCGCTGAAAAACTTGACCAGGTCGGATTTTTTTCTCTGGAAATGTGGGGCGGAGCCACCTTCGACTCCTGCATCCGATTTCTCAACGAAGACCCCTGGGACCGCCTTAGAAAACTCAAACAGAAGATGCCCAACACGCCCTTCCAGATGTTGTTGCGCGGGCAGAACTGTGTGGGCTACCGGCATTACGCCGACGATGTCGTTGAACGTTTTGTCAAGCATTCGGCGGACGAGGGCATGGATATCTTTCGGATATTTGACGCGCTCAATGATTTTCGTAATATTGAAACGGCGGTTAACACAGTAAAAAAATGCAATAAAACCGTCGAAGGAACCATCAGCTACACGGTCAGCCCGGTTCATAATATTGAGCTTTATATCCAAATGGCCAAACGGCTTGAGGACATGGGGTCGGATATTCTATGTATCAAGGACATGGCAGGGCTTCTGACTCCCAAAGCGATTTTTGACCTGATCTCTGAAATCAAAAAGAACACCCAACTTCCAATCCACCTGCACACGCATTCCACCACCGGTTTGGCGGGAATGAATATTCAAAGCGCCATTGATGCAGGGGTCGATATGGTAGACACGGCAATTTCCAGCATGTCGATGGGAACCTCACATTACCCCACGGAAAGTCTCGTGGCCGCTCTTCAGGGAACCGCTTACGATACGGGTCTGGACCTGGTCCTGCTGGAAGAAATTTCTAACTATTTCGCGGAAGTGCGAAAAAATTATGCCGAGTTCGAGAGCGATTTCAAGGGTGTGGACATAAACATTCTGAAATCGCAAATTCCCGGCGGCATGATTTCCAATATGGAAAACCAGCTCCGGGAACAAAACGCCCTCGACAAACTGGAGGAAGTTTTAGAGGAAGTGCCCAGGGTCCGCAAGGACATGGGATATCCGCCTTTGGTCACCCCCACCAGTCAGATCGTAGGCTCGCAGGCGACGCTCAATGTTCTCACAGGCAAACGTTATAAAATCATCACTAAGGAAACACGAGCCTGTGTGCTGGGAAAGTATGGCAAACTCCCCGGCCCCTTGAACGAAGAATTGCTGGCTAAAGTGACCGCGGATGACAAGGTCATTGATTGCCGACCGGCGGACCTTCTGAAACCGGAATGGAAAACGGTGACCTCGGAACTTGGCAATGAGTACACCTCAGAAGACGACCGTCTTTCCTACGCCATGTTTCCAAAAGTCGCGCTGAATTTTTTTAAAACCCGTAACGACCCCGCACCGCCAAAACCCGCGCCCGCGAGCAAAGCCCCGGCACAGGCTGCCCCCGCCGCACCACAGGCCCGGACCGCTGTGGCCCAAGCGGCACACGCCGTGTACAACGTAAAAGTCAATGGCCGGGATTACCAGGTGGAAGTCGGTCCTGCAGGTTCCGCCCCTCTGGCGCCTGCCCCTCAGGCTCAATCACAGGCTGCGCCTGCTCCCAGTCCCCAGGCTACTCAACCCGCCGGCGGACCTGCAAAAGAAGTGGTCACCTCTCCGCTTCCAGGCTCGGTCTTCTCCATGAAAGTTAAAGTGGGGGACGCCGTCAATGCAGGCGATGTTCTGGTTGTTCTGGAATCCATGAAAATGGAGACCGAGGTGAAGTCTCATAACAACGGCGTCATTCAGTCTATCGCCGTTGACGAAGGGGATAAAATCAACACTGGCGACGAACTACTCATCATCGGCTAATGGAATTAACTTTTTCAGGAGCCGCGCTCCAGATACTGCAATCGACCGGATTTTCGGCCATCAACTCAGGGCAGGTGATCATGCTGGGGGTCGCTTGCGTTTTACTCTATCTCGCTATCTGGAAAAAATTCGAACCGCTTTTACTGTTGCCCATCGGTTTCGGCTGTCTCATGGCCAATCTTCCGATGAGCATGATGATGAGCACCGACGACGGCGGCCTGCTGAATTTTTTCTACCAGGGAGTGAAGTACGAAATATTACCCCCCTTGATTTTTCTGGGTGTGGGCGCACTGACGGATTTTGGCCCCCTGCTTGCCAACCCGACCACCTTACTGCTTGGGGCCGCCGCTCAGATCGGGGTCTACACCACTCTGGTGGGCGCTGTGTACCTGGGCTTCGACTTGCAAGAAGCAAGTGCGATCGGGATCATCGGCGGCGCCGATGGACCCACTTCGATTTTCATAGCCAGTAAACTGGCTCCCCACCTGCTGGCGCCTATCGCGGTCGCGGCCTATTCGTACATGTCTCTGGTCCCCTTGATCCAACCCCCCATCATGCGCTGGTTGACCACGGGCAAAGAACGAAAAATCAAAATGGCCCAGTTAAAACCCATTTCGCAAACGGTCAAAATCGTTTTTCCGATTGTGGTGACTATCATTTGCTGTCTGATGTTACCGGCGGTCACCCCGTTGCTCGGCATGTTGATGCTGGGAAATTTATTTCGGGAAAGCGGCGTCACCGCCCGCTTGCACGAAACCTCCGAGACTCATTTGATCAATATCGTCACGATTTTGCTGGCGCTTGCGGTCGGCTCATCCATGACAGCGGAATCTTTCCTCAAACTGGAAACCATCAAAATCATCGTTCTCGGTTTGCTGGCCTTCTGCATGGCCACCGCGGGAGGAGTGCTTTTTGGAAAACTCATGAGCAAATTATCGGGCGGCAAGGTCAATCCCCTGATCGGATCGGCAGGCGTTTCAGCCGTTCCCATGGCCGCCCGCGTGTCTCAAAAAGTGGGGGCCGAAGAAGACCATACCAATTTTCTGTTGATGCACGCGATGGGTCCCAACGTGGCGGGAGTCATTGGAAGCGCCGTGGCGGCGGGTGTCTTTTTATCCTTATTCGGCGACCCCACAGCCCCAGGGCCGGAATCGCATGCGGCTATTGAATCCGTCGTGCAATCGATGGTCCAACGCTGAGTCAATACCATGAATGACGCACTCCTCACATCCATCACCGTTTCTGGAATCGCTATCCTTGTCATTTTTCTTGTTCTCACGATTCTCATATTCACCATTAAACTGCTGGTCCACCTGTTACCCTACAAAGCGCCTCCGCCACAACCGCGCAAGGCACAGCAACCCCCCGCACCTCAAAACGCACCTTCGGACGTGGATACCGACATCGCCGTGATCACATCTGTCATGGCCTCACACTTGAGCCGGACACCGGGAAATCATCAGGTCATCAATGTTCAATCCCGATGAACCCCAACTTCCTCGCTGATAGAGCCTTCTTCATAATGACCCAGCCATGATCGGGAAAAATGCGAAACCCTGGCAGGGAATTGGCGTGGATGTCGCATCCAGACTCTCGGCTCGGGAGATGTTGAGCAAGGCGAAAATCGATCAACAGGTTTCCAAAAATAAAAGACTGAAATCCATCGAAAACGAGAGGGCGTTCCGCTTCTTCAAATCGTTTGCGGAGGCGGGTGACGCTGACATTGAAACCATCGGGAGTCTGGAAAGTGAACGCATCGTCTGGGCTCTTGCCCGGTTGAACGCGGGTTTTTCCCTGGATGAAGTGGACAAAGTCGAGGGTTATCTTTTGTTGGCATCCCGCCAGGAGAACAGGGAATCGATCCAGATCCAGTTTATAACGATGCGGGAGGTTTGCAACAACACGCTCCCCTTAACCATTAAAACAAGAACCACTTTCAGAAACACCTTCCTGACCGCCTCAAAGTTTCCCCCGGACTTTGAAAAAAAAGCCAGGGAGGTCATCGCTTCGGCTCGAACCGCGATTTCGGCTTTTCATTCCGATGCCCAACGCCTGGCAAATGAAATCATTGACGAGCCAATCGCCAATCGCTATATGTTTGATGTCTTCCAACCCGAAACTTCCGTAAACCTGCCTTCGATCGGGCAAAAAGAAATTGAAGAGCACGCTGAGGAAAAAACCAGAATGGCGATTGAGGCGATAGATAACGCTCCTGGAAATGATTTAAAAACCGCACACCGAACGGTATGGGGTTTGTTAAACGCCGTGACCTGCATGGTCGATCATCATCTTGGTAAGGATCAGGACTTTCGTTTACGACAGGCATGGTTCGGCACCTCCCTGAAAATCAAACAGAGAGCGCTTGAGCTGGCACTGGCCTTGCTTTCCCCACAGAGATGAAAATTGCTCACGACGGACAATGGCTTTATAGGGTTTCTTAAAGCTCGTCAGCAAAACACCCCCCCCTTCTACGCATGAAAGCAACGGACGGAATACGACAAACGGGAGCCGACTGTTTCGCCCCACGTAGCGGGGGTCAATTCGTTTCTTCCCTTTGCGGGTTTAGAATATATTCCGGCGTTTGCAAAAACCCCTGGAAAATGCCGACCACTTTTTTGGTCAAGGAGGTGAAGGGAATGGCTTTCATTTTTGGGTTATCGAACTTGCCTTTGACCGTGAAGTAAGTTTTTACCAGGCTTTCCTCATCGCCCCCGGTGATAATTTTCCCGAACACCGGAATCTTCGTTAAAATTTTATCAAGGGCCGCAAGCGGGGCAACGCCCAGCACCGTGTCCATTTCATTCTCGTTGAGATCAAATGTTCCCACAAGTGAACTCCGGCGTTTTTTATCTTCATAAATAAAATTTTCTGTCGTGGCGATGCCTTTGACCAATGAAAATTTTCCGGCAATTTGCTCGTAAGGTGAAAAACTGTCTTCCAGAGGTTTTTCATCGGCTTCATCGACCTCTTCTTGAAATCCAAACAACCTGAGCGCCCCGGTTTTTAATCTTCCGTGGTCGATCTGGCCGGAACCAAAGTCAAAAGATGTTTTAACGATTAAAGACTTCCCGATTTCCTTCAGCTCATTCCCCTGACCTTTCACCCGGATATCCAGGGTTTTCAATTGACCTGTCAACCCATTTTGAAAGGTGTCGCCGAACAAAAAGAAAAATTCCTGAGCCGGAATTTTTTCCGCCTGTATCAATCCCTTGAAGCGCAAGGCGTCGGAGTCACCCATCTCAAAAATTCCTCGGCCACGAATACTGCCCTCTTTTCCCAGGTCCAATTTGCTGATTTTAATTTTCTTTTTCTCTACGGAAACATCTCCGGAAACCAGTTTCAAGGTCAAACGCCTGAAATCCAGCTCATCCAGATCAAACTTTATTTGGGTCGTTCCCTTGGAAAACAATTCCGATTCGTTTAACAAACTGCCCAAATCGGCATCTCCAGCATTTTTCTCAGGAAGCAGTTCTTCTATCACCAGGCGTTTTCCGGAAACCCTGACATTCATTTTTGGCGTGGGGCCGGGTTGGTAATCGCCCTCAAAATCAACTGCGGATAAATCGGACGCAAGACGTCCCTCACTCAGGGCGAACGTGTTTCCTGAATATTTCACCCCGGCGTTCAAGGTAAGAACCTGACCATGACCCTCAGGAAGAAATTCCAGGTTGATAAGATTCGCCGTTCCTGTAAAGCTGGAATTCTCCAGGTGATTGATATTTCCCTGCCCCTGAATTTGAAAATCGGCGGATCCCTTTTGGTTGACTTTGTAAGGCTTTAGAAATTGCGTCAATAATTCTGTCTTGAATTTGCTGGAGTTCATCTGAATAAAAAATTTTGGGTCCTTCAGGCTTCTGATATTTGCCTTCCCGGTGATTCTATTTTCTTCCAGATCGTAAATAATATTCTTCACAACGATTCCTTCTTCGGAATCAAAATTTCCCTTGAGTTCAACTTTATTAAAAGCGTTTTCGGGCTTGATAAACAAATCTTCATACTGGTAGGAAGCCAAAGATAAATCCACGATGTGGTCGAATTCCAATTCATGAATCGACCCCTTAATTTTGATCTCGGTTGCCAGCGTTCCTGTGTAGTTTAAATTTTTAATGAAAGGAATATTTTTCAAGCCCGCAGGATGAAAGCTTGGGGATTTGGCCACAAGGTCAAACTCCGGCCCTTTTGGAGAGTAGGGGGTGAGCTTACCATCCAGTTGAACGGGAGAATCGCCGTACCATCCTTTCACCGCAATCAGGTGAAGAGGTCCTTCTCCAAATTTTATCACCCCCGAAAGATTGGACACCGGCCAATACTCATCTTCGTATTGCAGGGATAAATCCTGAAGCTCTATTTCACCCCAGTCTATTTCCGTTTCAGGTGCCAGAGGATTGCCGAGGGACTTATAATTCACCTGCACCCGCCCGCTGGTGTACCGGGCTCCCTGGTGGAGAATGTCAAAAGGATATTCCAACTCAAGGTCCGAAATGACCGCCGGCAACTCGGCCACATCCAGGTTGTAAGTACCTGACATCTCCCTTGAGGGAATGTCTTTTTTCATGATGACTTTACCGAACACCTTGGCAAAGGTGCTCTTACCAAAACCGCCGGAAAAATTATCAAACACAATAACGGGAAGCGCGAGCTCTTTATCCGTTTTGGCCTCCGGCGGAATCAAATTGAAATCGATCTTGCCGTTCAAATGCTCGATCCTTGGGCCGATTCCATCCATATACAGAGAAACATCTTCCATGAAAATATTTCCCGTCAAAGCAAGTTTTTCAGGCTCAAGCAACGGCCCGGTCAGATGCATCTGAAATCTGCCGGGTCCGGCCATTTCACGGTATACGCTGATAAAATCCTGGTAGGAATTGCCGTTGAGCGCCTTCATCAAGGTGGGATGGAATTTACTCAATTCAATTTTATTGTCCAAAGAAAGATCGATGCTCGGACGATCGACCACACTTTTAATCGTTCCCTGTACATCGGCCAGGAGATGATCCTGATAGTGGGCCTTCTCGATTTTCAACTCCCCGTTGCCCGATTCCAGACTGAAAGAACCGGTCACATGCTTGAGCAAGGGCAAGGGGTCCTGCCAGTCCATGTGTTTCATCCGCACTTTCAAAGAAAGGAGGTTGAAGTTCTCATCATCCGTCAGATGGTTGAGCTTGGACCAGGTCCCGTCAAACTTCAAAGACGCGACTTCAAAGGTTCCATTTTTGAATTGTTTGCTCACCTTCTGGTGATACTCGCGGGGAATGATCTTGAGCGGCAAGTAACTTTCACTTTTGTTGACTTTAAATCCTCCGGTTTTTATATCGAAGGAGATGGACGGATCTTCGGATAAATATTGCCCCAGAGTCCCCGTGGCCGTGAAGCTGAAGGCGTCGGAAACCATTTTCACTTCGGTGAACCGGAGCGTGTCTTCGCTGAGATCGACCTCATAGTCCAGAGTGCCCCGGTGCGGAACCGATGGGTCTCGAAGAACGGGTCCTGAAACCTCCTGTCCGGAGCTGAATTTCAATTTCCCTTTTGAACGCATGACTCCCGCCAGGCTTCCTGAAAAATCCGACACCAAAGATATTCGGCTTTCGCCCAGCATGGCGTGATTTATTTTTTTAAGGTAGGGCTGAAAACGGGCCATTGGCAGATCCTGAATTTCAGCATTTCCGTCGATGGAAAACCCCGACAGGTCCCAGTTCCTAGTTGGGTTGTCCAGAGTACCGGAAATTTTTATTTTGGTGGGCCGGTCGGGGTTCAGTATCCCCCCCTCCAGAAGAAACTCATACGGGATTTTCAAAAACTTTTTTTTGACTAAAACATGAACGTTATTCAGTTGAAGCGGGATGGGTTTGCTTTCGGGAAAGGCTTTAAAATCAATGAAGCTGATTTGTCCTCCTTTGATTTCCAGTTTTTTAACCAGACTTCCTTTGATCATCTCTAAAAAATCATCTTCTCCCGCCCTTGACGCCACTTGCGGCAGACGACCCATGCCCAGCCTGCCTTTACGATCGCGAATCAATTGTAAAAATATTCCCTCGACTTCAACTTTTTTTACTTCAATACGCTGATCCAGCAGAGGCACAAGTTTGACCACCATCCACAAGCTTTTGGCGTAAAATTTTGGTTTTCCTTCATAGGCCCCGCCGATCGTCACCTCTTTGAGTTTGACGCTCAGCCCTTTGACAAAATCCATCTCCGCCGACCCGATGGACACTTCTTTCCCCGTCAGATCCTCAAGCCGTTCCACAGCCATTTCCTTGAACCTCTCCAAGTCGCTGAACTTGACGTAAAGCGTCCCCAATACGGCGACCACCAACAAAAAAATGCCGGCAAGGCTATAGAGAGCGATCTTTTTTTTAGAAACAACCATAAAATATTTTTAGAACGTTGGGAAAACGTTACAATAGCTCACAATCTTTCTTATTGGAAGGCGGCAAGAACGGACCCTGTTTTAAAGGGAAAACCTATTCCATTTCAAGAGATGCGCTGACTGCAATTGGAAGGCAAACTATATATATATCATGAAGTTACAGAATTTTCAATGCCTGAGAACCACCGCCTGAATCCTAAAAATATGGAAGACTCAAAACCCTCGATTTTATATGGGATCAACCCCGTCCTGGAAGCTTTAAAAGCCCGGACAAGGCAGTGCCATGAAATCGTCGTGAAAGATAATCATTCCAACTCAAGAATCCAATCGGTTCTGGCGCTGGCCAGATCGCTCCAGGTAAAGGTTGCAACCCTTCCAAATAAGGAGTTTCAGCAACAATACGGAAACTACGCCCACCAAAGTATTATAGGGTATTTTTCCCCACGGAAACCCCTCGATTTGAACGATTTGATTGACCAGGCATTAAAAGCCGGACCCACCCCGACTTTGGTCCTGCTGGACGGGATTCAGGACCCGCAAAACCTCGGGGCTATCATTCGGGCGGCCCAGACCTTGGGTATTCAGGGTGTGATACTGCCGGAACGTCGGAGCGCACAGCTCACGGAAACCGTTGCCAAATGTTCGGCGGGTGCCATTGAGCGACTGCCCATCGCCTCTGTAAATAATCTCGTCCCGTCTTTGGAACGTTTGAAAAAAGCGGGGTTCTGGATTGTGGGGGTGGACTCAGGCGGCAAAACACCGTGTTGGGACTTCCAGTTTGATATGCCGGTGGCTCTGGTGATCGGCGGGGAGGAAAAAGGCATTCGACCCCTGGTGCGGAAAAATTGCGATTTCACCGTCAACATTCCCATGACGGGAACCCTGGATTCTCTAAACGCCGCCACGGCAAGCGCTGTGGTTTTTTATGAAATTTTGCGACAAAAAAAACGGTGAGAAACCCTGAGGTTTTTCACCGTTATATAAACTTTATTCCTGAGCAGGCTCATTACATAGCGAAAGATCGCCGTCTTTTAAGAGCCGCTTTTCTTTTTTTCTTAGCCTCTTTCTGTTTGCGCTTTTTCTTGACGGAAGGTTTTTCATAAAACCTTCGCCGCTTTAATTCCTTCAGCAAACCTTCTTTCGTCATTTGCCGCTTGAGCACTTTCAAGGCTTTTTCAACCTGGTTTTGATAGACTGTTACTTCCAAAAAATAACCCCCCCTCCCAATATTTAATTTGTCCTGAACAGTCATCCTCAGGATGCCGTCATGCACTATTAATCCCGTCCGCATCTTCAATAAAAACCCTGGGCCATACCCAAAACCCATGACGGAAATCCAGAATTTTCAGTAAGCTTGGAATTATGCAGAGATTTTTTTTTAAAGTCAATGCCTAAATGGCTGAAAAAACAATCCTCCCCTGAAACCCCCATGACAAGCGGTTTGACTGACCAAAAATAACAGGTATATTGTTGAAACTCTATAAAAAACCCACAATTTGCAAAAAGACGCTCATGAACCGGACCCCTGAACATTTGGCCATTAAAATCGTTTTTGGAACGCTGTTTCTCATCTGGCTGCTTTCCGCGGCTCAAAAGGGTTCCGCAGAGGAATATGCCGTGCCCAATTCCGGTTCTCCCTATATCAATTTGAAAGAACTGGGAATGGATCAAATTCTGCACATTCCTACAGGAATTCAGGTGACCAAAGACCAGATGATCGAAATCGTTCAGGGGTCCCGCGTCATTTATATTGGAGAAACCCACGATAATGTGGAAGCCCATCGCGCTCAACTGGAAGTCATCAAACGGCTGGCTGAAAAGTTTCCCGGAAAAATCACGGTGGGCATGGAAATGTTTCGCCAGTCGGCCCAGCCCGCCCTCGACCGCTGGCATCAGGGCAAGGTGGCGCCAGGTGAATTCAAAGCTCTTTTCAACAAAAACTGGGGACCGGGTTTCAAACTTTATCAGCCCATTTTTGATTTTCTAAAAGAAAATTCCATCCCCCTGGTCGGGCTCAAATCCTCACGGGAAACAGAAGCCCTGTTACGCAAGGAGGGGCTGGCAGTCCATCCCGAAAGTTTTCCCGAAATGGACGAAACGGATCTTCTTCACAAGACCTTTTCCATGTCTCTGTTCGGCGGCCATGCCGATCACGCGGAAGCTTTAACAAAACCCTACCAGATGCTCCTGCTCTGGGAAGAGGCGATGGCGCATAAAGTGGCCGATTTTTTGAAAAATAACGCCGACCGGAAACTCGTGGTCCTGGCGGGAGGATTTCATGTGCAATACGGTTTCGGCATCCCAAAGCGGGCCTTCCGCCGTGTCCCGCACGCCTACTCCATCATTCTCCCTACCGTGACCGAACTGCCGGCAGAGTTGAAAGACCGGGAAATGCAGGTGGAACATGTTTCCATTCCCCTCTATGCCGGAGACTTTGCCTGGAGACTTGATTACAAGGTGCTCCCCGAAAACAAGGTCCGGCTGGGTGTCCAACTCAAGGACAAGGAATCGGGGGTGAGCGTCCTCCGGGTGGATGAAAACTCGAACGCTGAAAAGGCCGGAATTTTACCGGGTGACGTGTTGTTGGCCCTGGGCGGAAAAAAAATTGAGGGGGTCGATGACCTGGTCGCCCGATTGCAAACTTTCAAAACAGGCGACAGCATCACTTTGCGTCTTCTCAGGGGAATGGAGGCGATGGACGTGGAGGTCCTGTTGCAGGAAGTGACTCCTTAAACGCTCACTATTATCCCGTGACTTTCAGGGAGTCCACCAGGGACTGCATGTCGTTGTCACCGGTCAGTTTCAGGAATATTTCCTCAAGGTCGCTGTGGTCCTGCTCGGCTTGGTAACGTAAGTCATCGACCGACCCGACCGCGATCATTTTTCCTTTTAGAATGATGCCCACGCGATGGCACATGGCTTCCGCGATCCCCAGGGAATGTGTGGACATGAACACCGTGGTTCCTTCCCGGCAGAAATCGCGGAAAAGATTCTTCACCTGCCTTGCGCCGCGCGGGTCCAGGCCCACCATCGGTTCATCGACGACGACCACTTTGGGCGCATGAATCAAGGCTCCCGAGATGATCAATTTTTGTTTCATGCCGTGGGAATAACCTTCGATCAATTCGTGGGCAAAATCTTTCAGGTCAAAAAATTCCAGAAACTTTGAGGCCCGGTTTTGAACCAGTTTTTTTTCCATGGAGAATAAATCGGCGATGAATTCCAGATACTCCATGCCCGTCAGCTTGTTGTATATATAAGGACGGTCGGGAATATAGCCGACCATGGCTTTGGCGAGAACCGGATCTTCGTGGATGTTCACGCCGCCAATGGAAATACAACCGCTGGTGGGTTTCAACAAACCCATCAGCAGTTTGATGGTGGTGGTCTTGCCAGCTCCGTTGGGACCTAAAAACCCGAACAACTGGCCTTTCGGGATTTCCAGGTTCAGACCATCCACCGCCACCAGGGATTGATATTTTTTTATCAGGTTTTCAATTTTAATCACAAAGACGCCTCAAAATTAGGGGTTGGCGATTGCAAAAGCCAAAAAATATCAGCCATCAGAAGTTTCCATGAAGCCGTTCTCTCGCACCCTTTAGCGGATAAAAAACTTTTCCATTTCTCTGGCGGGAACCGGAGTCACATCCATCTGGGTCACCTCCGCTGAGGGCGGTCCTTGCCCGCACCATTTGAGGAACTCATCCAGCTTTAACGGGTCGCCTTCGACATGAATTTCCACGGTCCCGTCGGGGCAGTTTTTGGCCCAACCTTTGAGGTCCCGTTCGCTGGCAAAAGTCTGGGCCGATCCGCGAAACCAGACCCCTTGCACCCGGCCATGCACAACGATATGAACTGCCTTTAGTTCCATGGAACGAATTTATTTTTTGCGCCGGGGTTTCTCGAAAAGATGCTGAACTTCCCGGTAAACCTCGAATATGGACCCATCACTTATTTTTGGGCCAAACTTACCCAGGTCGCGCATGATGCGTTGAAATTCCGACGTGTTACCGGAAAATTTTTCTATCAGTGGACCGAAATAGGCTTGCTCGTCGGAATCGAGGCGATCACGAATAATGCGAAGACGGGCTTTGAGAGGTTCGAAATCTGTTTCCATAACCTTTTCATACTAGCTCCCTCTGGGCCGGTTTTCAAGCCCGCAAACCAGATATGCCTCCCTACCTTATAAAGCTGTCCTCAGGATCCCCCAGAAAACACCTGTCAGAAAAAAATATCACCCAATTCCCATAACTAATTGATAGTTATTGCGCTTTTTATTTACATTCACATGGAAATTCGATATAATACAGCCTATCCTTATAAAGATATTTTTCCTTCCTGGTGATTTGCTGGCTTTTATTTTCAAAGGGCCGCTCCCGGGTTTAAGGAATTCTTTTTTCGCATAAAGGATCAAGATTTAAAGGATTTTTCTTTTAGATTATTGATCTCCTAAATTTAACAGACGCTGTGTTTGGAGAAAACTAATGGGTAGGTTTAATTTAAAGATTTTTTTTATTTTTTTGATGTGGACCCCATTTGCTAACGCTGGGGACTATCAAGTGAAAATTATTGCACCCCTCAATAATTCTAATGTTACCAGTCCCTTTGAAGTTTGTTTGGAAGCAAAAAACTTAATTGTTGAGCCGGCAAAAAATGGAATATCGAAAGGAAAGGGACACCACCACCTTTTATTCTCCTCATTACCAAATGATTTAACAAAACCATTGGGTAAAAATAATATTGTTCATATGGGTGATGGGTCCTCGTGCCGTTCCATTGAGCTTTCACCTGGGATACATTCCATTCGAGCACTATTCGCTGATGGAGACCATGTTCCATACAAGCCTTATATCACTGATGTCATTTTTGTTACGGTTCTACATTAATCTTCGGGACGGGTTTCATAATTTTAGCAACAATCACCACAAAATTAATTAGGCATCCAAATGTCCAGGTTATTTTCGAAATTACCCATACAGGCAAAACTATTCCTCTTCATTTGTTTTGTCCCTCTTTTAATTTCGACTATTAACTTCAGCTATTATTCCAAAATTCATGAAAAAGAAGCTCTTAAAAAATTAAATGAGTATGTCGACAATTTAAGTGAGATGTTGGCATTTACGGCAGCATCCAGCCTGAAACTGCAAAATTTTGAAAGTCTCGGCTCAGCCATCCAATGGGCCAAAAAAGATAAAAGATTGCATTATCTCGGCATATTCAATAATGACGATAAAGAAATTTCTATCTTTAATCCGAACCAGCTGAAATTACAATTGTCTGAAATTCTGTATAGAAAAAACACTTTTGTATTAGACGAAATATTGTTCATAGCAAAACCAATTGTGTATTTTGAAAACCGCCAGGGAACTCTCCTTCTAGCAATATCGTTGGATGACCTATATTCCAATATTTCAAATAACAAATTAAAAAACCTATCTATTTCTCTTGGCATCATTTTCCTGGGTATTCTTGTCTCCCTTCTTTTCAGTCAAATATTTACAAAGCCGATCAGACAATTGACCGAAACTGCAAAGAGGGTTTCTTCGGAAAAAAATTATTCGATCCGGGCTATCAAGAAAAATGAGGACGAAGTAGGTCTTTTAATAGAGCAGTTCAATGAAATGCTCGACCAAATTCAGTTTAGGGATGAGGAGTTACTTCAAGCAAAGGAAGTCGCTGAAAAAGCCAATCAGTCTAAATCCGAGTTTCTTTCCCGTATGAGCCATGAATTGCGTACGCCCATGAACGCAATTTTGGGTTTTAGCCAACTACTCGATTTCAACGCCAAAGAACCGTTGACCGATTCCCAAAAAAATAAGGTCAATGAAATCATTAAAGCGGGAAATCACCTGCTGGAATTGATCAACGAAGTATTGGACCTTTCCCGCATTGAATCTGGGACGTTGACCCTTTCTATTGAAAATGTGAATATGCAAGAATTAATAGAAGAAGCTATTCTTCTTGTTATTCCTCTCGCGCAACAACGCAACATCCAGATTAAGAACCATGCAGATCAAAGTTCCAAACCCGTTTTCGTTCGTGCCGATCGCACCAAGCTCAAACAGGTTTTATTGAACCTATTGTCGAATGCCATTAAATACAATTGCGACAACGGGTCCATTATCCTGGAATGCGAACAAGATTCAAATAACCGGATTCTGACAAGCATTATCGATACAGGAAAAGGCATTTCAAAAGAAAATCAAACTATTCTATTCGAACCCTTCAATCGGCTGGAAGCTGAAAATTCTGATATTGAAGGGACCGGAATCGGTTTGACCATCACCAAACGCCTTCTCGAAACAATGGAAGGTTCTATTGCACTTGAGAGCGAACCCGGGAATGGCAGTCGTTTCACCTTTGTATTGCCGACTGGCGAAGAAATCAGATTGCCTGAAGTGCTCAAGCCCCGGAAAAATGAAGAATTGCCCAGGACCGGCGCAGAACAACAATACACATTACTTTATGTGGAAGATAATTCGGCTAATTTAAATCTTGTCGCGCAAATTCTGGCTAGCAGATCGGACATCAAACTGCTCTCTGCATCACGAGCCCAATTGGGCATCGACCTGGCTCGAGCACATCAACCCGATCTGATCTTAATGGATATCAACATGCCGGAAATGGACGGCATATCGGCAATGAAAAAACTGAAAAACTGTGAAGAAACCTGCGATATTCCTGTCATCGCAGTCAGCGCAAATGCCATGGAAACCGATATCCAAAAAGCGCTGGCCGCTGGATTCAAGGGATATATTACAAAACCACTCGATATCCCAAAATTCTATACCGAAATCGACTGTTTTCTAAAACCCGAAAATTCATCTGTATTCGAAGCAACCCGTTAACCAGAGGAAAAAATGATCACTACCCAACAAATTCACGCCGCTAAAATCCTCATAATCGATGATGAACCCGCCAATGTCATGGTGCTTGAAGAAACCCTGCAGCAAAGCGGGCAAACATCCATTAAAAGCATCAGCGACCCCAGAGAGGCTCTCGATACCTACAAAAAATTCCAGCCGGATTTGGTCTTGCTGGATCTGAATATGCCTCACTTGAACGGATTTGAGGTCATGGCGCAGATAGAGGACGTGGACCCGGAAAACAAAATACCCATCATGATCCTGACCGCCCAGATCGACCAGAGCACTCGCCTTAAAGCCCTGGATGCAGGAGCACGGGAATTCCTGACAAAACCTTTTGATATCCTGGAAATATCCTTAAAAATCCGAAATATATTGGAAATACGCCTGTTACACCGTCAAATGCAGGAAGATAAAGCTTCTTTGGAAGAGTCGAATAAGATGGCTACCTTTGAATTGACCGCGCTAAAATTAAAACTCCAGAGCGAGACCAATCGGAGGGAAAAACTGGAAGAGCAGTTGAAAAGCTTATCAACGAATACGGAAAGTAACGATGGTTAATTATTTTTGACGGGATGAAATTGATCCCTAATTTTCCCCTTCCCTAGCGAGTTCTGCACCCACCCAAACTTCAGTTTTACCTTCTTTTCATTTCTTCACTCTCCTGTGCGGGAAAAAGTATCACTTGCGAAGAGCCGAACCTTTCGGGTTCCTCCATTATGGGCAAACTCAGCCTTACTGCTCTTTTCTGTTCTGATAAAATTTTGTTCCGAAGAAACGGTTTTTCAACCTATATTTCCGAGACAGATTTCATTCTCTGTGGCTTTCACCCTCCGGTTGCCGGTTGTATTTGCTATTGAACGTTCTTACATATCTCTCGGAGGTTCGAACTCCCCGGTGGTTCCTGTCAGCGGAATATAACTGCCGCGCTCTCAGCATGTGTCGGAGGGCGAGGGTGCCGTCTGCCAACAAATCGTAAGCCAGACTCAGGTTGAAATGCGCGTCGGCAAAATCGGGCTCCAGGCGAACGGCTTCAAGGTACTCGGCGATCTCCTCCCGGTGTCGCCCCAGAGCCATATAAGACAGTCCCAGTTGAAAATGCGCCCTGGCATCCGATGGGTCCATTTCAAGGGCCGCTTTCATTTCCTCAATCTGTTGCAAAACGTTTTCACGATATTGCCGGAACCCTGATTCTTCCCCGGCGGCTCCGAAAACGAAAACCAGGACACCGGTCAAACAAAGCAGGGGAAAAAATATTTTTTGCCAACCACCCATGTTTATATTTCCTAAAAAATGATTGCCGTTTTCCAATAAATGTCATACTACCGGGGTTTTGCTACCATAACATTTTATTCATCCGCTCATCCAGATATGAGGGATATCGTCTGAAGGAAAGCTTTGCAAAGTTAATTTTACAGGAGACGTTATGAAATTTAGAAATTTTGATGCCGGGGGCCAACCGGTTTCTGAAATTGGTTTGGGCACCTGGCAGATAGGCGCCGACTGGGGCGATCTCGATGACGCCACCGCCGAACGCATTCTGGCAGAGGCGGTCGATTCAGGAGTCACCTTTTTCGATACCGCCGATGTTTACGGAACGGGATTGAGCGAAACCAGAATCGGCAGGTTTATAAAATCGCGCGCCGACAAGCTTTTCATCGCAACCAAACTTGGCCGTTTCCCGGAACCGGGCGGCCCTGCAAATGTATCCCTAAAACAGTTTCGCCTGCACACCGAAAACTCTCTTCGACGGTTGGGGGTGGAAGCCTTGGACCTGACCCAGGTCCATTGCCTGCCCACCGAGACCTTACAACAGGGAGACCTGTTTGAATGGTTGCGAACATTAAAAAAGGAAGGAAAAATCAAACGGTTTGGACTCAGCGTCGAATCCATGGAAGAAGCCCGGATCTGCCTGGCTGAGGACGGTGTTTCTTCCCTGCAAATCATCTTCAATATCTTTCGGCAAAAGCCGATCACCGAAATATTCAAGGAGGCCCAAACCAAAGGAGTGGCTTTGATCGTCCGCCTGCCGCTGGCCTCCGGCCTGTTGTCTGGAAAATTTGGACCCCGGTCTACCTTTGCCGAAAACGACCATCGAAATTACAACCAGAACGGGGATCAGTTCAATGTCGGGGAAACCTTCGCCGGCATTCCGTTTGCGAAAGGCGTGGAACTGGCAGACAGGCTCAAGTCTCTCACGCCCGAGGGAATGACGTTAGCCCAAATGGCCCTGCGCTGGGTTCTGGATTTCGAGGCGGTCACGGTGGCGATCCCCGGAGCGACCACGCCCGAACAGGCAAAATTTAATAGCACCGCCAGCGATCTTTTGCCCCTTTCAGGGGAACTGCATCAGCAATTGCAGGCGTTTTACCAAACCCACGCGCAGTCTCTTATTCGGGGGAAATATTGAGCGGCCGAGGGAAAGTCTATTTCTGGAACCTGGGTTCCAGTTCGATGGCCTTTTTACGATGTTCCTCGGACAATTCAGCCTGGCCCGTCATCCCGTAAAGCAAACTGAGTCCGTTGTGCGCCTCCGCCATATCCGGTTGAACTCGAATCGCCTCCTTGAAGGGCGCGATCCCCTCTTCCGGCCTGCCAAGAACAAGGAAGGACAACCCCAGATTGTAATGCGCTTCCGCCCAATCGGGCGCCAGGTAGGCCGCTTCCTGAAACGCGTCGATCATCTCGTCGTAACGCTTGAACACGTCAAAAACCTTTGCCAGAAAAAAATGCGCCTGGGCATGGTCGGGGCGAAGACCGATGGTTTTTTTGAAGGCTTCCATGGCCTCCTCATTCTTGCCTTCGTTGATACAGGCCTGCCCCAGTTTAAAATGGGTTTCCGGGTCACTTGAATTTTCCTGGACCGCTTGTTTCAATTTTTCTATTTCGTTCATGTTGGATGGGTCTCAATGACTTTTTTTATTCCAGAAACCAAAAATATTCTGGCAATGATACGCCAAACCCGGTGTCCTTGATACCTGTGTTTTGGGGATTTTCAGGGAATTGAAATTTTTTTTCAATCCAACCGCAGAGAGGAGATCGGTCTGTCTGAATCGTTTGCGGGGGCTTCAAACGCCGGGAAAGTGGCGGGGATAGACTTTTTTTGCGGCTTCTCTCAAACCGCCCTCGAATAAAATCAGTATCTATTCTTCCGAGCGGCGGGTCATTGCGGTCACACTCCGAACGCTAGCAGGCGACCGCTTCGTTTGGATGCTCCTGGTTGATTCTTTCAACCCGTTGATAGAGATGTTTGGATTTATTGAAATCTTTCATTTCATCATACAACCCGGCCAATCGATTCAGAGAATCAGCCACATTAGGGTGTTTAGGACCAAAAACATCTTCTCTTATTTGTAAAGACCGGACGTAGAACAATTCCGCTTTGGCGGTATTGCCTTTGGTGTTGTAATGCCGGCCCAGGTAATTGAGATATTTCGCCACCAGGGGATGATGCGCCCCGAACAACATTTCGAGAAATCTCAAAATAGCTTTGCGAATAAATAATGATTTTGCCATGTTGCCGTCTCCTCATTTAAATGAGTCATATAGAAGGCTTGTTCTTCCTTTTCGGCCTTCACCCTGTATAAAAGCAATAGCCATGCCAAGAAAAATAAGCCTTAAAAATACAACTCGTTGTCTAAAAAGCGGCTCCTGAAAAAAAGGATTCCAGGCTTCAAGTGACAAATTTGGGCGGACTATTCGGGGAAATGACCCCGACTAGAGTGACAAGAAATGTCACTCCCTGGCATCCGCGCATCCTCAATTGGGTCTGAAAAGGCCCAGAGACCCTCCTCAACACATTGAAATGTTGGCCTGAGGCCAACCTAAGCAAACTCGTTTTCCGCGCCATGGAGCTTATACACAGGAAAGAAATCAATGACTCGCGGGTTGGGCGAAGTTGCAATATTCCTTTGTTTTTTTGGCTTTTATACCAGAAAATACCTGTTTTCTTCTTCAAATGACCTTAAAATTGCCATTTCTGACTTATTTTTTTCCTGTGGATAAACTGTGCAAAAATCTGCATATCGAATCATCCCGGTGGTTTTTAAGTCCTTAACTTTCAATGCTTATGGTTTGGCACAGTGATTGCTGTTTGATTTACAGGAAGGCGAGGCCAAGCGCCGACTCTGGCACACACGGCCAAGCCTGGAGGCTCTAAGAAAGCCTGTTCTCCCTCCCTGCGGGTGGGGTATTGTGGTCCGAATCTGGTTATCGAGGACTCAAATAAGGAAGGAAAGACGATTTATGAGCGCGGTTTTTGAAAAATACCAATGGAATTACAAAATCTTAAAAGAATCCATTCCAAGTACAGAAGGTGAGATAATGGAATTGGAAAAAAAACTGTCCGATCTTGGAAGCCGATATTGGGAGGTGGTTTCCGTGAATCACATGACAAATTCCCCCAACATGCTCATCTATTTGAAAAGCACCAAATGGCGAACCGTCGTTTCCAAGGATCATTGACCCCCCCTGTTCATCCATTTTGAGGGCGTGTTCATCCGGGTCGAAGGATATGCAAGGGGTCCAAGATTTCAGGAGAATGTTTACCGGGAGACCCCGATTTCATCCTCTTTTTGTGAGGGTTGCGAAAACTTTTGCAGGGTTTCTAGAAGAAGGTCTTTTTTAATCGGTTTGGAGACATAGCCCGAACATCCCGCTTCCAGGCATTTTTCCATATCCCCTTTTAAAGCATTGGAGGTCAGAGCAACGATGGGTGTTCGTGCCCGGTTTTGTTGTTCTTCCCATTCGCGGATTTTTCCGGTGGCTGTGTATCCATCCATCACCGGCATTTGAATGTCCATCAATACCAGGTCATAACGCTTCTTCCCAAACATTTCGAGGGCCACTTCCCCGTTTTCCGCAGTTTCAAGCTGATGTTTCGTTTTGCTC
>JAJDAY010000020.1 GCA_029261655.1 Nitrospinaceae bacterium
CCGGTCTGATGTTGATTGTTTTAGGGTTGATTCTTTTTATTGTGGAACTCAACGTGATGAGTTTTGGGCTTTTGTCGGCGGGCGGGGTGATCTCGATCCTGCTGGGGTCTCTCATGCTCATCGACAGCGATGATCCGGCGATGCAGATTTCCAAAACCGTTCTGATACCGACGCTTGGGGTTTTCGTCGCGGTTTCCATGGGCATTCTATATCTGGCGATAAAATCTCAAAAGCACCGCGCCATTTCCGGGATGGAAGGACTGATCGGGACTGAAGGCGTGGTGAAGACGGAATTGAATCCCATGGGAAGTGTGCTCATTCATGGAGAAGTCTGGAACGCCGAAGGAGATGGCAGTATAGCGGCGGGAAAAAAAGTCATTGTCAATGCGGTGGAAGGTCTCAAACTCAGGGTGAAACCCGCACCGGATTCGTCCCCAAAATGAGTTGGCAGACACCCAAAAATCCCGGAAAAATTTTCTTTCTCTTAGTTGTATGAGTTTTTTCCGGTGAATGGGATGTCGGTATTGCAAACCGCGGGAGGCGTGCTTGCCCTCCTTTTACTTTATGCGGTGTTCCTGGTTGCTTGCGAGGACAGAATTATTTACCATCCCCACAAGTACCCCGAAGGAATCTGGAACCCTTCTTCGTTTGGTGTGCAGGTGGAGGATGTTTTTTTTCAGGCGAAAGACGGCATCCGACTGCATGGATGGTATATTCCCTCGGCGAACGCCAAGGCCACATTGTTATGGTTTCATGGCAACGCGGGCAACCTGACCCATCGGCTGGACAATATTCAGCGACTTCAGCCCCTCAATCTCAATATTTTTATTTTTGTTTTCCGGGGATTTGGTAATAGCGAGGGGATTCCGAGCGTAGCGGGCATTTATCTGGATTCCCAGGCCGCATATGATTTTTTGATTCAGGAAAAAAACGTTGTTCCCGCTGAAAGTTTATTTCTTTTCGGCAGGTCATTGGGGGGCATATGTGCCGTTCAGGTGGCCTCAAACAATGAAGCGGCGGGGTTGATCCTGGAATCGGTGTTCACTTCGGCCAGGGATATGGCCGGGAAAGTGTTTCCAGTATTACCGATCGGATGGGCGATTCGCTCAAAGTTGTCGGCTATCGATAAAGTTCCAGACTTGAAATTGCCGAAATTGTTTCTTCACGGCACGAAGGACGAAATTGTTCCTTACAAGCTGGGCAGAAAACTTTATTCTGCCGCGTCGAAACCCAAGGAGTTTTACGACATTGAAGGCGCTGGCCATAACGACACGTACGAAGTTGGGGGCCGGGAATATTTTTCGGCGTTGAATCGGTTTATCACCCAAAGCTTGCGGGCAAAATTAAAGTGAAAAGGAAGGTTTGAATTATATTTGTAATGTCTATGGATAATTCGGTTAGAAAAAAAATAACCAAATCCTTAAAGCGGGTGGTGATTAAAATCGGCAGTAGCGTGATTTCTCACCGTGAACCGGGAAAGTCGTCGCTGGACCAGGGCTTGAACCCTGAACGGATTCGGCACTATTCCCGTCAGGTCAAGCAAATCGTGGACCAGGGGTGCGAGGTGGTGCTGGTTTCATCCGGCGCGATCATGGCGGGACGGGAACGTTTGGGTTTGACCCGAAGCCACCTGACCATCCCGGAAAAACAGGCCTGCGCCGCCAGTGGCCAGAGTCACCTCATGCACGCTTACGAAAAAAAGTTTGAGAAACGGGGCTTGAAAGTCGCGCAAATTTTATTGAGTAGCGCGGATCTTGGCAATCGCCAACGGTATTTGAACGCCAAACACACCATAGAAGCTCTGTTGAAGCACAAGGTCATTCCCATCATCAATGAAAACGATTCCGTCACCGTCGATGAAATAAAAATCGGCGACAACGACACGCTTTCGGCCACCGTCGCCTGCCTGGTGGATGCCCAGCTGTTGATTATCCTGTCCGACGTGGATGGTTTGTACTCGCGCGACCCGTCGCAAAAATCCCGCAAAAAAGATGAAGCGCCGCCGGAATTGATCCATCAGGTTGACAAGATCACCAAAGAGGTGGAAAAACTCTCAGGAAAAAGCAACAACCTCCTGACGGTGGGCGGAATGTTCACGAAAGTGATGGCGGCGAAAAAGACCATGAGTTTTGGCATTCCCACTCTGTTGCTCAACGGGTTGGACGATCGTGCCTTGAAAAAAGCTTTGAACGGCGATACCGTGGGCACGTTGTTCTGGTCGGAGACGGGGAAAATCCGCAACCGAAAACATTGGATCGCGCATACTCTAAAGCCATCGGGTGTCATCACTGTGGATGCCGGGGCTAAAAAGGCTCTGGTCGAAAGCGGAAAAAGCCTGCTTCCCGCGGGGGTGATTCGAGTGCAGGGGCAATTTGAGTTTGGAAATTCCGTGACCGTGGTGGATGAAGCGTCTTCTGAAGTTGCCCGGGGATTGATCAATTACAACACAATTGATCTGGAAAAAATCAAGGGCATGAAAACCTCCGAAGTTAGAAAACTCTTCGGCGATAATTTTTATGAAGAGGTGATCCACCGCGATGATCTGGTGGTATTTTTTTCATGACCCAATGGTGGGAAAAAGAACCTCTCCGATTTGAATGTCAGGCGGACTGCTTCAAATGTTGTTGTAAGCCGGGGCTGGTATATTTCGACCGCGAAGATATCAAGAACGTTTCGTCCCATTTTGATTGCACTCCCAAAGAATTCAAAGCCACTTACCTGAAGCAAGACGACGGGCACTGGGCGCTGGAAGTGGAAGATTCGGCTCCCTGTCCCTTTTTAACCGCTGACGGATGCGGTATCCACGAGGTCAAACCCAAACAATGCGGCGCTTATCCCTTCTGGAAAGAAAATCTGGAGTCAAAGAACATGTGGAGGATGGTGGGCGGGTTTTGCCCCGGTATCGACAAAGGACCGATGGTCGTACTGGAAACCATCAAAGACTTCTTAAAAAAGTTCCGGTTGTGATTTTCTAAATCCATCGCGATCCGATTTTTTCAACGCCATTTTTCTATGCATAAAGAAAGGGGACACTTTCCATGCAGAATTTAAAATGCTTTTTTAAGACAGAAGATTCTATTTCTTTTCTTATTCTTCGAATAGCGCTGGGCATCGTCATTTTCCCGCATGGAGCCCAAAAACTTCTGGGGTGGTTTGGCGGGCACGGGGTGGAGGGGACCCTTGGTTTTTTTACTACAACAATGGGAGTTCCGTATTTCATCGCGGTTTTGATTATCATTGGAGAATTTTTTGGCGCGTTGGGCCTGGTCACTGGTTTCCTGACTCGATTTTGCGCGGCGGCAATGGCCGTCATCATGGCGGGCGCGGTTGCCATGGCCCATTGGAATAATGGCTTCTTCATGAACTGGTCGGGCAAACAGGCGGGCGAGGGGTTTGAGTATCACATTTTAGCGATTGGAATCGCGGCGGTTCTGGTGATTGCAGGAGGAGGGGCTCTTTCTGTAGATCAATGGGTTTCCAAAAATTTACCGCAACAGGAATCCTGAAAATAAGCCTGCTTTTATCGCAATTTGCAGGGTGGTTCCGGGTCATTAAAAGTCCCCCGGCAAGAAAGTTGACATTGGGGAAACTCAGAAGGATAATGCCCAGTTGGCTCAGCCACAAACCGTAAATTTTCATCTGTAGGGTTTTCAGGTTATCTAATATAAGCAAACGGCCAGGATTCCCTGGTTTTTGCTTTGACTAATTTTTCTAATTCAGGAGAGTTCATGCCAGTCGCAGTCGTCTTGGGAATGCAATGGGGAGATGAAGGAAAAGGCAAGATCATTGATCTTCTGTCCCAGGAGGCGGATATCGTGGCGCGTTATCAGGGCGGGCACAACGCCGGCCACACGATCTGCTTTGACGAAAAGGAGTATGTCCTGCACCTGATTCCCTCCGGCATATTTCATGAGGGAAAATTGTGTGTGATCGGCAATGGCGTGGTGGTCGACCCGTCAGCCCTGGTTGAGGAAATGCGGGAACTGAATCAGGCAGGAATCGATTTGAAAAACCGGCTGGTGTTGAGCGACCGGGCCAATATCATTCTGCCCTACCACAGCGTGTCCGACAGAAGCCGGGAAAGTGAGGGCAATTTTCAGAAGATCGGCACGACCGGGCGGGGCATCGGGCCTTCTTATGCCGACAAAATAGCCCGTATAGGCATTCGGACCTGCGATTTTCTCGATGAGAATCGCCTGCGCAAACAATTTCTGGCCAACTATGAGGAAAAAAAGAAAATTCTGAAACATTTGTACGACCTTGATCTTCCCGATTTCGATTCCATGTTTCAGGACTTGCTGTGTTATCGGGAGATGATTCTCGAATACATTGGCGACACGCAAACTTTGTTGCGAAAAGCCATCGCCGAAAATAAAAAAATATTGGCCGAAGGGGCGCAGGGGACCATGCTCGATGTGGACCATGGAACTTATCCCTTTGTAACGTCTTCCAATTCGACGGCGGGAGGGGCCTGTACCGGGCTTGGAATCCCGCCGACCAGAATCGACCGGGTGGTCGGCGTCCTCAAGGCGTATACGACCCGAGTGGGGGAGGGGCCTTTCCCAACGGAGCTGAACGACAAAGCGGGACAAATGCTACGCGATGAAGGACATGAATATGGCGCCACCACAGGCCGGCCCAGGCGGTGCGGCTGGTTCGACGCGGTCATTGCCAGATACGCGATCGGCATCAACGGCATCGACGCCTCGGTGTTGACGAAGATCGACGTTCTCGATAAATTTGAAACCATCAAGGTTTGCACGGGCTACAAATATATGGGAAAAATTTACGAGGAAATGCCCGCCGACCTCGATTGCCTGCAAAATTGCGAGCCCGTCTATACGAAGTATGAAGGCTGGATGGCGAATACCGTCGGGATCACCTCTTACGATGAATTGCCCGAAAAGGCGAGACAGTATATCGAGAGCCTGGGAAAGCTTTTGGGAACTAAATTTTTGATGATTTCCACCGGCCCGGAAAGAAATTGCACCATCCATAACGGGAAATTGTTTGAGTAAATAAGGGCAAGCCTCCTTAAAATTTATCGGTTGTTCAAACCATGCTGACCATCACCATACTCATCGGTTCCATCCTGTTTTTTTACTTTGTCGGCTATAAGTATTATGCGGGCCGTCTGGACCGGGAAGTCATTCAGCCGGACGGGGGGCAGACGACGCCTGCGGTTTCCCAGAACGATGGCGTGGATTATGTTCCCAGCAAACCGTTTGTGTTGTTCGGGCATAATTTTGCGTCCATCGCCGGAGCTGGCCCTGTCATTGGCCCGATCATCGCCATGCACTACTTTGGCTGGGGGTTGACGCTTTTCTGGATACTGGTCGGCAATGTTTTTATCGGCGCGGTGCACGATTACATCACCCTGATGATTTCTGTGCGCAATAAGGGCAACTCCATCGCCCAGATCGCCGAAAGCTCGATGGGAATACGCGCCAAGTCCGTGTTTGCCATTTTTCTGGTGCTCGCCATGTTACTGGTGATCGCGGTGTTCGGCGTGGTAGCCGCCAAAACCCTCATAGCCCAACCGGAAATGGTGTTTCCCACCTTCGCCATCATCCCCGTCTCGATGATTCTCGGATGGTTTATTTATAAGAAAAACTGCAACCTGGTGATCGCCTCGGTGATTGCGGTGGGTGTGCTGATTCTGAATATTTATATCGGCTTCAAATTGCCGATCCCCTTGCCGGAGGACGGGTTGCTGGGGTTTTCTCCGCTGATGTTCTGGTTCGTGCTTTTGATGTTATATGCGGGAATCGCTTCGGTTTTACCGGTGCATATCCTGCTTCAGCCGCGTGATTATCTATCGACCTACGTGCTTTTTGGTTCCATGTCGCTTGGAATCCTCGGTCTCCTGTGGGTGCATCCTGAAATCAACACGCCGGTTTTTAGAGGAGCGGTGTCCGACGTGCAAGGTCCGGTGTGGCCGATGCTGTTTGTGCTGGTGGCCTGCGGTGCGGTGTCCGGGTTTCATTCGCTGGTGGCGGGCGGAACCACATCCAAACAACTGGCCACAGAAACGCATGGCAAGCCCATCAGTTACGGCGGCATGCTGACCGAGGGGGTGGTCGCGGTGGTCACGGTTCTGTTGGTCGGAGGCGGTTTGTACTGGGTCGCGCCCACCGGCGGCAACGTTGATATGGCGACTCTGGGGTTCCGTGAGACCCTGCAATCGGGCGGATGGATCCTGGCCTTCGGCAACGGCTTCGGCAACGTGGTGCATCAGATGATGCCGATACTGAGTTTCACTTTTGCGTCTATGATCGCCGTCCTGGCTCTCAATACCTTCGTATTGACCACGCTTGATACGGCGGTTAGGATCACCCGGTTCATCGTTCAGGAATCTTTGGGCAGGAGCGTCCCGGTTTTTCAGAATAAATATATCTCTACGGTCGCGGTGGTTTTTCTGGCTTATTTGATCGGCGCGACGGAAGGATGGCAAAAGATATGGCCGATTTTCGGGGCGACCAATCAGCTCATCGCCGCCGTGGCCTTGATGGTCTGCTCTACTTACTTGCTGGCGGCGGGGAAACCGACGAAATACACGCTTTATCCGGCGGTGTTCATGATCGTCACCACGATCGGGGCGTTGGCCTGGCAGGGCTATAAATTTCTGACTGCTCCCGAACCGAGTTATCTGCTCGGAATGACGGCGCTGATTCTTATTGCTCTGGCGATATTTGTGGGTACCGAAGGCCTCAAGGCGCTGAAAGGGTCTCGAGAGCTTCAACCCGCAGGCTCCAAAGCCTGAGTGGTTGTTGGCTTTTACACGGGAATATATTAAAATGAAGGCATCCATTTTAGTGACGGATTTGAAAATTTGATTGGGGAACGGGTTCCATGAAGCTCAGTGAAATTCTGGCGGCGCGGGAAAAAGCCAAGGAAAAAACAGCGCAACAAAATTTGAGTTCGCCTACAGCCGTCGCACCCCGACCGGCATCGACCAAATCGGCGTTGAAAGTCGTGCGCACACGGGAAACTCCCAATGCCGACGCGTTACAATACGTGTTGAACGCGCAGATCTTGGGCAACGGCAACAAATCCTATGCGTCCAAATCTGATTGCGATGACGACCCGATGGGCAAAGCCCTGTTTGAGCGGCGAGGCGTGAAAAACGTTTATGTCATGGAAAACTTTGTGACCGTGACCAAAGACCCGGATGTGGACTGGACTCCTCTCAAAGATCAGATCTGGAAAACCATCGACAAAACCGTGACCATTTACCAGTCCGCGGACAAGGCCGCTCTTGCGAAAATCGATGTGACCAACTTTCCCGCCTTATCGAAAGAGGATCAGCTGAGTGCCATTGAAATGGTTTTGGACCGGTCGATTCGAGCCAACCTGGCCAGAGACGGTGGCGGAGTCGAAGTCAAGGGATTTGAAGATAATGTCGTCCGCATCGAATATCATGGAGCTTGCGGAAGTTGTGCGACCTCCAGCACGGGAACCCTGCAATTCATCCAGGGCCAGCTCAAACAACAACTCCATCCCGATTTAAAGGTCAAGCCGGTTTAACTCGCTCCCGCGAGTGTGAATTTACCCCTCCTACCCCTTCTACCCCTGCGGGGCATGAAAGCTAATGAAAGTGATACCACAGGGGCATGAAGACAAAGGTCGAATATCACATGCTCACGACGGGCAACCCCCTTTGGTCTTGATTCGAACCTTCCCCTTTAAGAATCCGCATTAAGTTTCCTGATATACATTATTAAGCGTTTACAGTCAGCCGGCGAAAATTTCTTATTTTTTGAGTAAACAATCACATTTTCAATATGTTATGATTTAGTTAATCTCATTAAAGGAATATTTTTTTCATGGCGGTTTCAGGAAAAATTCGTGCCTTGATTTGGCTATTGGTCATCTCGTCCGTCCTCATTTGGCTGGCCGGTGGCGACAAACTGCCTTTTCTCACCAAAATGATGAAGGGTGATAAAAAGGAAACCCTGAAAGCGGAAAATTTTAAATTCACTGAAGTAATTCGACAAGATATTCAGCAGAAGGTGTTGGCTACGGGAACGGTGAGCCTCAAAACCGGAGCGGAAGTAAAAATTGGCGCGAGGATTTCCGGGCAGTTGGAACAGTTGCTGGTCAAAATTGGCGACAAGGTCAAGGCGGGAGATTTGATCGCGGTGATCGAACACGAAGACCTGCTGGCACGTGTGTCCAGGTTCGAGGCTGATTTGCGGTCGGAAGAGGCCAAGCTTGAAAAAATTCGGTCGGAGGGTCCGCTCGAGATTAGAAAGGACAAAGCGTCTATCGAGGAACTGAATATTCAGCTTCAATTGACTGAAAAAAACCTGAAACGAAACCTGGAACTCAGCCAAAAGGGATTTGTTTCTGCGTCGGCGGTGGATGAGGCGGAAGAAAAAGTGCAGGTCTTGAAGTCAAAAATCAAGCTGGCTCAAGAAGAATTGAACCTCCAGTCAGCGAAACTGGATAACGACATCCGGCTGGCGGAGGCCGGAGTTGCAAAGGCTGAGGCCAATCTGCGCGAGGAAAGGACTTCTCTTTCCTACGCTGAAATCACAGCCACGATCAACGGCGTGGTGGCGTTCGTTTCCACTCAGGAGGGTGAAACCGTGGTGGCAAGCTTAAACGCACCGACCTTTGTGACTCTCATTGATTTATCGAAACTGGAAGTGACCGTTTTTGTGGATGAAACAGATATTGGCCGGGTGGAAACAGGTCAGGAAGCGGTGTTCACGGTAGATGCCTATTCTGACATATTTTTTAAAGGAACCGTGCGGGAAATTCATCCCAAGGCGGTGATCAAAGACAACGTTGTGAACTACGAAGTGATCCTTGAAATCGACCCCAAAAACCTTTCCAGTCTCAGACCGGAAATGACGGCCAATGTGGTGGTCACCACGGACACCAGGAAAAATGTTCTGGCCATCCCCAAGGAAGCGGTGAAAAAGAAGGGTAAAGAATCGTTTACCATCGTGAATCTGAACGGCAAGGTGATCGAAGAACCCATCACCACAGGCTGGCGGGACGGCGGTTTCATCGAAGTGATGTCCGGTCTGAAAGAAAACGACCTGGTGGGCATTCCCATCAAGCCCAAGGGCGATGGGCGAAAAGGCAAGAGGCCGAGACGCAGATGAGCCTGATTGAATTGCGCTCCATCAGTAAAACCTATAAGAGCGCCGGTCTCGATGTTGAAGTGCTGAAAGACGTTTCCCTGCGCATTGAAGAAGGCGAGTATGTCAGCATCATCGGTCCCTCGGGTGCCGGGAAAAGCACGCTGATGACCATCATGGGGTGTCTGGGATTGCCGACTCAGGGAATTTATTTTCTCGATGGTGAAGAAGTCGGTCAGGTCAGCGACCGGGAGTTGTCGCGCATCCGCAACGAAAAAATCGGTTTCGTTTTTCAGGCGTTTCATCTTTTGCCGGGCGTCAAGGCCATCGATAACGTCATGATGCCCCTGCTTTATTCCGACAAAGTTCCTAAAGATGCGAAACAGAGAGCGGAAACGGTGCTTGAAAAAGTAGGGCTGGGGCATCGGATGGGCCACACCCCCGGTCAATTGTCCGGAGGTGAACAACAGAGAGTGACCATCGCCCGGTCTTTGATAAACAATCCTAAGATACTTTTAGCGGATGAGCCCACGGGGAACCTGGATTCCAAAAACGGTGTGGAAATCATGAAAACCTTTGACCAACTGAACCGGGAGGGGACGACCATTATTCTGATCACCCATGACCAGGAAGTGGCGCTTCATGCCCAAAGAATCCTCACCATTAAAGATGGGCAAATCGAATCGGATCAATGGAATGAGAATTTTCAGAAATCTCAGGCAAGCCCTTCGGGGAGTGGCGTCGAATAAAGCCAACACCTTTTTGATGACGCTTGGGATCATTGTCGGCATCGGCTCTTTGACCGTCATTGTCGCGATTGGCGAAGGCACGAAGGCCAAAGTCCTCGACCGGATCAGCAATTTGGGGTTCGGCCCTGATTCCTTTTCGGTTCATGCCGGAGCGGGTCGATTGTTTTTCGCCCGATCGGGCGCGACTACCAGCCTCTCCCTGCAAGACGTTGACGACATCCGTGCTTTGCCCACCGTTCGCCTGGTGATTCCCCGGCAGAGAAAATCGACCCGAATCATTTTCAAAAAAGAATTCACCAACACCCGTGTTTATGGCGTGACCCCGGAATGGCAAATCGCCAGGGATTGGAATATTGCCGATGGAGTCTTTTTCAACGATCAGCATATGGAGAGAAAACGGCGGGTGATTGTTTTGGGGGCCACTCCGGCAAAAAAATTATTCATTGGAACAGATCCCATCGGCAAGATGGTCCGGGTGGGCGATGTTTTTTTTCAGGTGATCGGACTGCTTGAAGAAAAGGGCCTGACCGAAAGCGGTTACGATCCCGATGACCGTACTTTAATACCTCTGACCACCTCCATTTCCCGTTTGACCCACCAGACTTATCTGCACAGCGCTAAAGTCATGGCTCTCAGTCCCGCTCTGGTGAAGAAGACGATGGAAGACGTCAGCCTCATTCTACGCGAGAATCATAACCTGTCTCCGTTGGCGGACGATGATTTTCGTTATGTCACTCCCGAAGGCATCATGCAATGGGTCACCGAATCGGCGCAGGCGCTGAACCGTATGTTGCTTCTCATATCGACCGTTTCTCTGTTGGTCGGCGGCATCGTCATCATGAACATTCTGCTGGTTTCCATACGCGAACGGGTCCGTGAAATTGGAATCCGCCGCTGTTTCGGAGCCAGGCGTTCCGATATTACTCAGCAGTTTTTATTTGAATCGGTGTTTGTCGCCCTTTTGGGCGGGATACTGGGGACGGCCATCGGTCTTACGATTTCAATTATTTTTCAACGTTTCGATCTCCTTCCTACCAAAATCACCTGGGAACCGTTCGCGTTGGCTTTCGCGTTTTCGACCTTCATCGGTCTGGTGTTCGGGATTCAGCCGGCAAGAAAAGCCGCCATGCTCAGTCCGGAGGAGTCCCTTAGATGACACAGGTTTCAGTTGCCGGAGCGAAAAAATGAAAATCAAACCTTCTCTGGAAATCTCCTGGCTATCATTAAAAACCAATAAGACCCGAACCTTTCTGGCTTCGCTTGGCATCATGATCGGCATCGCCGCCGTCATCATCATGGTGGCGATCGGTAAGGGTTCGCAGGCGGAGGTGATGCAGGTGATCTCAGGCATGGGAGAAAACCTGATAACGATCAATGCCGGAGAAATGAAGCGACGGGGAGGGCGGTTGCGGTTGACCGGAAATGTGACGACTTTGACACCCCGTGACGCGCAAAAACTTTTGCTGGAAGTGGGCGATCTGGAAAAGGTCGCTCCCTTTGAGTCCCGCACCCTAAAAGTGAAGTTCGGGAACTTCACGGCGGAGACCCCAGTTTCAGGTTCCACCGCAGATTATTTGTCGATCCGAGGCTATAAAATAGCGGTCGGAGAATTTTTCACC
>JAJDAY010000021.1 GCA_029261655.1 Nitrospinaceae bacterium
CAGTTTGCAGGCGGCAAAACGCCGATGGCGATTGCGGTGTGGAACGGTCAGAACAAAGAACGAAACGGTCAGAAAGGCATCACTCAGTGGAATGAGCTGAGGTACTAAGCCTTAACGATTGCAGGAAATAACCCGGAGACAGGCTTAACCGCTTGCCTCCGGGTTTTCTTTTGCCCGCCACCTTTCCTCTCCACCAATATAGACTGTAATACTTGCTCTTTTCCCGTTTATTATAAAATCCCCAGCCTGAAAAAAAGCATCTAAAAATATAGATGAAACTGTAAACCATATAAATAACTTCATGATTGAGGGGTTTACGTCAAAAGACCAACGGTTAATAGTTATGATTCTGTTGTCTTTTTTCTGGTTGTACTTCCCGCTGATTAATCTTCCCGAATGATTTTTCTAAAGCGGAAATTTTACCTGGGTTCCATCACCTGAACCATTAATTTGAAATCTCATCTTTTTTATTTTCAAAATTTTTAGGGTTTGGAAGTAATTAATGCGAAAAATGAGAGTCATTTAATCCCTATGTTCATATTTGATCCCCTGACACAGGGCCTGGAGTTGCTTTCAAAAAGAGAGCTCCAAATGGCCGAACAGTTATTTTTAAAAATCATTAACGACCCTTACTCGCAACGGGAAGAGCTCAAACAGGCAAGAAATTATTTGAAAGATATTCGTGCCTGCCAGACGGGGACAAAAACCCTGAATTTTGATAGCTACAAGAAAATTGCCGATACCAGCGATATTTCCCTGGATAAAATTATTCAATTGCTTCTGGAAATTTATTTTCTTCCTATAAAAACTTATCGGGAATTTGATGAGGCTCTTGTTCAGAGGATTCCCGATACAATCAGCAGGTTAAAACAAGTAAAAATCCGGGACATAGTGGCCAGGGATGAGTTCTTTGCTCAGGTTGAAAGGGATGGGGTTCTATCCATCAAGAAAAAGCTGGAAGAAATAAATACGGGAAAGGGTGAGGTTTTTGCAAAGCATCGCTGGGAGACGATTTATAGAAAGTTCGTTGAACAGGTGAACCCCATACTTCTTGAGAGACACCTGGAACTCCTTGAGTATATATTGGAAACCGGAGAAGTCGAGTTGCTGGAGGACCCCAAGCTCAATATTTTGACTCCTAAATATCGATGGATTATTGAGTCCACTCTCAATATCAGATGGTATTTGCTGAGAAGTTATTTTTTCAAGGCAAAGTCTGAAATTCAGGCTCAGTTCAAAAAAAAAGAAGGGACACGCAAGTATTGGGAAGATGTTAAATATAAAAAAATAAAGATTTTTGAGAGTTGTGATTTTCAGGAATCCAGTATTCAAAAGTTTTTGTACGTCGATAAATTGAACTTCAAGACCCTGGAAGAAATTCATAAATTCGCCGGCGAGCTGGGCCAGACATTGATCCCGAGAGACGTTAGCCTGGCCTTGCGGGGCGTGGATAAGGCGATGGACCATATTCGCGAGCGGGGCGGGTTTTTGATGGGAAGGCGCAAGACATTTCAGGAAGAATTGATCGCCCTTGGATTTTCGCGCAAAAGCTCCTATCAAATTGCCAGGCAGGCCAAACGTTCCAACAGCCACCAGATACTGGAGGCGTTTGAATTGGCCTTGCAGGTGGCCGGAGATGAAATTTATTGGTACAGGATTCCTCCTCAATCCAAACGGATCCGGGAAGCTGTCGAAGCTCAGTGTAGCAAGCATTTGAGTACGGTTCGAATTCATTTGTTCGAACGCGGTCGTTTGAACAAGTTACTTTTACAGGCGGGAAAATCTCTGGTTCGGCAGTATATGATCAAAATATATGGCGAAGACGTGGTTGACTTGCATTGTTTTTTTCGCCTGGAGACGATCCATCAGTATTACAAATTAAAGTTTTTTAAAACTCACAAACAACACGTTCCGAGCGTGTCGGAATTGATCAAGATCAGCCGGAAAGAACTTCAACCTCTTCTTCAGGAGGGTTATGAGGAGTTTGTCCGCAAAAAACGCTTGAGCATTCCTCCCAAACTTTTGAAAGATGTGGACAGGCATCGGTCGGTGACGTTATGGGAGGACCCTTACACTACGGTTGAGGAAAAACTTTTGTTGAAGTTCTGGTTTTTGATGGACCATGGAGTTCCCATCACCCAGAGTTTGATTCAGAAGGGCGTCTTACAGCCTGGTTTCGATTTGCCGGGGTATTTGAAAAATCAGCCGTCGGAAGAATGCAGTAATTGATTGAGGCGGCTTTGCATGTCTTTTAACGGCATGAGGTCGCCCTTTTTAGAGGCGGCGGCGATTCCCTGTCGGTAAATTTCCATGGCTTCTTCATTCCTTGATAGTTTTTCAAGGTTTTTCCCCAACAACAGGTAAGCCGCAGAGTAGTCCTTGTTTTCCTTGATAACGATTTCAAGAGGCGGCAACGCTTTTTCATATTGTCCTGTTTCCAGATAAATGGAGCCCAGGCCGAAGTTGGCGACCTGATCTACAGGGTCTATTTCAAGCACCTGCTCAAACATTCCGACCATTCTTTCGCGTTCTTTTTTGTCCGCTTCCGCCTGTTTTTCTTTTTTCTTTTTTGCCATGTTTTGAGTCACCAGCCGTTCAAACTCGATCGCGGTGGCTTCCCCTTTTTCAAGCTCCGCCTCCTCGATTCTGCCCTGCTTCATGTAATAGACCGATAGGTTGGAGTGAGCCATGATCTCCGTCGGGTCGATTTCCACCAGACGCTTCATTAAGGCAATGGCTTCGTCCAGCTTACCCTGCTGGGAAAGGAAAACTCCCAGCGCTTCGTAGGCGTTGGCGTGTTTGGGGTCCAGGGCGATAGCCTCTCTCAGCAGGCTGATGGGTTCTTCCAGGTCTTCTTCGTCCTGGTATATTTTCAACGCCCGGTCCATCAGCTTTTTGGAATGGTCTTTTCGGGTCTGTGGCTGGTAAAAGGGTAGCAGGCTGGTTTTGACTTTAAAGGGCAGGTCATCGATCACGACTTCCATTTCAATGTCCGGGCTACGGTGTTCTTTTTGAATGTATGCCAAAGCGATAATTTTTTCCAGAGAAGGGGAAAAAGTCGTGCTTTTTAGAGTGCCGATTTTCTTGTTGCCAAGTTTAATAACTCCATTAAGGGGCGGCAGGGAATTTCCCTCAAAAATCAACCCCATCAAGGCGACGCTCGGGGCGCCATAGGTTTTGATCCGGGCGATCACTTCCTGACCGATATAACAACCCTTGTTATAGTTAACCGAGGTATGCTCCAGACCGGTTTCGGGCAGGATATTTTTTTCATTCATGTCCTTGTTAAAAAGGAGAACGCCCGCTTCAATCCTGAGAACCTCAAACGTTTCGGGGCTGATCGGAAGGGGAGACCATTTTTCCCCGGCCTCTCTTAAGGCCGTGATTATTTTTTCTCTAAGGGAGGAATCGCAAGCCAGAATATAGCCTTCTTCCCCGGTCAGGGATTTGTTGATCGCAAGGACCTCGCTTTCCAGATATTGAAAGGATGTGATGGCATTTTGCTTTTCCGGCAGATGGACTTTTTTAACCAGTTTTTCCAGGATCATGGCGCTTTTAGGGCCTTGCAAGGCCAGCAGGCGGTAGCTCAAAGGCTCTATTTTTACATCCTCACGGAAAAGATAAGTGTCCAGGTGCTTCAGAAATTTATCTTTTATTGAAGATTCAATCAGAAAAACGACAGAATGTTCTCCGTTACGATGAATGGAGAAAGAAGCGATCAGGCGGGCTTTGCGGTCAACGACAGCGCTGTTTTGCCCCTGACCCATTGCGAGTTGGAGGATGTCGTTGGTGGTTTGCGATTGGAAATAGGTAAAAATATCTTCCCCCGTGGCCTGGACCAGGCTCCATGAATCCAAAGGAAAAACCCCGCAATGTTCGCGGACCCTTTTATGTTCTGCTTGGATGTCTATCGTGGTTTCCATAAAAAAGACCAAGTAAAAAGCGCATTTGAAAATACATTCAAACGCGCTTTTAAAATCGACTTAAAATTTTCGCATTACCGTCACCGACCCGATCAGGAAATCACTTGTCGGTACCTTGAGTGAATCGGAGGGTGCTGAATTGAGTTTGCCAAGATCAGGCGATAGAAAACGATTCCCCGCAACCACAGGTCGAAGTTGCATTTGGATTTGAAAAAACAAATCCCTTACCTTGCAGTCCGTCATTATAGTCCAACTGCATGTTCTTCAGGTAAATCATGCTTTTCGCGTCCATGAAAACATTGAATCCGTCGAAATCCAGAATAGTATCGCCTTTTTCCGATGGAGTGAATTTAAGTTCGTAAGATAGTCCGGAACAACCGCCGCCTTTTACTCCCAGGCGAAGCCCTATTGCGGGGTTGTTTTCAGCCGCAACCAGCTTTTTCACTTCTTCACAAGCTTTGTCAGTGATTTTTACGAAATCTGAACTTATCGCCATTTTGGCCTCCTGATATAAAAAAAGTCCTCTTCTTCGAGGTCTTAGGTTAAGATAGTTTCCGAACCTCAAAAGATTCTTTCATTATACTGGAAATAACAAAAATTCGCTATTTTCAATCAATAAAAACGGCCAGCCCGAATTATTTGCCCAGTAAAGTGTTTAGTGTCAATAGGTTATGCGTTTGGCCCTCGGATCAGGGTTTATGGTATTATGAATTGGGTTTAGAGCCAAAATTAAAGGCCGTCGCGCAGGTTTCACAAGGTCATGGAACCACACCATTGAAATGCAAGGGTTGGGCGAGACCATCGAAACAATATCCAATAATTGAGGTTCTTATAAAACTTTTTGACAGATATTGAATCCAATACCCTATGAGTCGATCAATCACCATTTGTTGAGAGGGAGAGCAATAGAATCATGATAAGCATTGAGGATTTGGTTGGGTTGGTCACAAGTAAGATTGCTGATGCGGAAGTCAACGTGATGGACAAAACAGGCATGAAAGATCATTTCATTATTCATGTGTCATCGAAGATTTTTGCGGATATGGACCTCATGGCAAGGCACCGGGCTGTTCAGGAAATTCTCACTCCGGCCATGCAGGATGGACGGATTCACGCGGCGGAAATCAAAACCGCTGTTCCAGACTGAGTTTTCATTGGAGCACCTCGTAGTTTTTCTCTTGTAACTATAATTTTAAATTGAATATTTAGGAGTTTGAGAATGTCAGACATTGAAAATCAAATTAAAGAAGAAATCGCGGAAAACAAGATTCTTATTTATGGCAAAGGCACCAAACAGGCGCCGCAATGCGGGTTCACCGCCGAAACCATTCAGTTCTTCAGCAAATACGGATACCCCTTTGAGTTAATCAATGTGCTTGAGAATATGCCGAAGCGCGATGCGTTGAGCAAAATGACCAACTGGCCGACGTTGCCGAAAGTATTCATCGACGGAAAATTTTACGGTGACACCGACATCCTGGATGAGATGGAAAACAAGGGTGAAGTGGAACCGTTGTTGAAAACGGCTTTTGGCGAATAGCCTTCTCTTTTAATTCTTACCTTTGAGGCTTGCATGCCAGATGAACTTGAAGTAGGGGACCGCGCTCCGGCGTTTGATTTGCCTGCGGTGTACGGTTATAAGTCGGGGGCAACAAGCCCGTCGGCTGAAGAAAAAGTCCATATAAAGCTGAAAGACTTTGAGAGCAAAAAATGGGTGGTCCTGGCGTTCTACGCCGTGGACAGCAGTCCTGAGGACACCCGCCTCATGATCGGTTTCAACGAATGGAACCGAAAATTCAAAACCCGCGAGGTGGAAGTTCTGGGTTGCAGTTGGAATGGCGTGAATTCACATCAGCAGTTCATCGAAGTGTATCAACTGGGGTTCACTTTGTTGGCCGATGAATATAAAAAGGCGACAGAGCTTTACGGCGTCATAAAAGAAATCGATGATCTTGGGACGATGGTGAAGCAGATTGAGCGCACCACCTTCGTCATCGATAAAACGGGAATGATCCGCGGGATTTGGCGAAACATTGAGGATTTGCGGGAACACCCAAGAGAGATCTGGGAATTTATCCAGAAAGAAAAAAAATAACCCCGCTACGCTTGTTCCTCGTAGTTTTGGCAGATGGTCTGGCGGATATCATCAAGAACATTCTCGTCCGCCCCACCTTTGGCGGTTGCCGCATTGGTATGCACGGGCGGCGAGATGATGATTCGTACCGGGCCGGGGTTGATGACAAGACTGCTTTTTTTGATGATGTTTCCCGTTCCTACGATAGTCACAGGGACCATCGGCGCATTGGCTCGAACGGCCAATAAATTACTTCCTTTCTTAAACGGGCCGATGGTTCCGTCTTCCGACCGCGTTCCTTCCGGAAAAATCACCACAGAGCATCCTTGTTTTAATTTTTCAACCGTTGCCACGAAGGATTGGTAGGCTTTTCTTTTGTTGCTTCGGTCCACGCTGATATATCCTGCCGCTTTCATTGACCAGCCCACGAAAGGAATCTTGAATAAACTGGCTTTCGCCACCCACCGGAGTTGTACCGGGAGATAGCCTGATAGGGCGAAAATGTCGAAAAAACTTTGATGATTGGCCACGAAGATCTGAGCGTGGTCTTGCGCAATATTTTCAAGGCCCGTGATCTTTACTTGAATACCGTTGAATCTGCACAGGGATCGGGCCCAAAGGCTGGAAATGCGATGCGAAAGATTTCCGCTTGGGTCAAAGAGAGCTACCAATAAGGCACAGGTTCCCAGAATAATGGAGAGCAGGGTGATGACAATCCAGAACTTGACGGTGTCGATAAATGTGATAAAAAACTGCAATGCTTATCTCTCTTTCTTTCGGACTGACTGACCGCATCTCTATTCCAGTGAAAAAATGGGTTCCGGTTTTTCTGTTGATACTGGTATTATTTCCTTCCCTGGATGTCTGGGCCTGGGGGCCGGTGGGGCACAGGATCGTTGGCGAAATAGCCCAAACCCGCCTCTTGCCCGAGGTGGAAACCAAAATCCGGAAAAATTTTAACATAAAGAAACTGTCCGATGTTGCGAATTGGGCCGATCGGGTCAGGAATAAACGTTCGCAAAAAACCTGGCACTATTGCAATATAAAAAAGTCCAAATGGACTTATAAGAAGAATCGCGATTGCCCCGGTGGAGACTGTGTGGTGGAAAAAATCGGGGATTTTGCAAAAGCATTAATGAATGAAGAGATTTCTGTAATAAAACGCAAAGAGGCGTTGATGTATCTGGTCCATTTTGTTGGAGACGTTCATCAACCCCTGCACCTTGGCAACGCCCGCGACCGGGGAGGAAACAAAATCAGAGTGAAATATAAAGGCAAGCGCACCAATTTGCATTCTTTATGGGATGGAAGGCTGATCCATCTGGGGGGTAAAAATCTGCTACAATATTCGAGAGATTTAAGCCGCCGAAACACCGCTTCCGTTAAGTGGAATTCATCCAAAGTGACCGAATGGGCTGATGAGTCCCGTGGGTTTGCTCTCGATCATGCTTATTCACTGGACCGGTCGCTCAATGGGCGTCTTTCAAAAATCTATATCGAAAGAAGTCGGGAAATTATTGAACTGCGGTTGTCCCAGGCGGGGGTGCGCCTTGCCGGGATGTTGAATCGGTTGTTGTCAGGAAACCATTCTGCCGCTACAGGAAAGGAAAACTTGCCTTGAACAATCAACAGGACACATTTTATTTTAAACAATTGCTTTGCGGGCAGGATATTGCCCAGTCGAACCCTTCAGCGGGGCAGATGGCCAATTTTCTCTACTTGCTGGGTGACCGCGAAACCCGTGAATGCGTGGTGGTGGACCCTGCGTGGGACATCGACGGCATTCTTGAAATTGTGGAACAGGAAGGCATGAAATTAACCGGAGCGTTGGTGACCCATTATCATCCCGATCATGTGGGCGGCAGTATTTTCGGGATCGATATAACGGGACTCGCGGAACTGCAGGAAAAAGTTTCGGTACCGATATATGTGAACAAGCACGAAGCCGAAGGATTGCACAAGGTGACCGGGATATCTTTGTCCGACATGAAAAAGTTGGATAGCGAAGACAAGGTCCCGGTTGGGTCGGTTGAAATCTCTTGTCTGCACACGCCGGGTCACACGCCGGGGTCCCAGTGTTTTCGGGTCAAGGACAACCTTATCGCGGGAGACACGCTGTTTTTGCAGGGATGCGGGCGGGTGGATCTGCCGGGGGGGGACAGTGCGGAACTTTATCGAACCCTCACGACGCGGCTGGCAAAAATTCAGGATGAAATCATTCTTTACCCCGGACACAATTATGGCGGCAGATCTCACGCTCCCATGGGAGACGTGCGGGAAAATAACGCTTATCTGAAGATCAATCGTTTGGAGGATTGGTTGCAGGTCATGGGAGGGTAGATTTCCTAACACAATCCTAACATTAATCTGTTATTGTTCCCCGTGTATTGAAGATACGGGGAAAATTATCTAATTTTGATTCGTTTATTCGTCCGTGTTATTTTCCGGGCGTAATTCAATCAGGAGGTATTATGCGATCCATCATGTCCATGTTTTCCAATTCACCTTTCAGACCTTTGGTGAGTCATATTGAAAAGGTCCGGGCTTGCGTCGATCAAATGAAGCCCCTTTTCGCGGCCCTGGAAGGACACGATTATCAGGGCGTGATGGATATCTCGGAAATCATCATCAAGTTTGAGCATGAAGCGGATACGATCAAGGACCAGATCCGGCAATCCCTGGGGAAAAGCGTTTTTTTCGCCGTGGACAAGCGTGATTTTTTGCATTTACTCTCCGCGCAGGATGATATTGCGGACGCCGTTGAAGACCTCGCCGTTCTTCTACGCATCAAAAATCTGGAAACTCCCGATGCAATCAGAGAGCCTTTAAAACAACTGGTGGATCATATTATTAAAACGGCGAATCAGGCGTGCGACATTATCTGTGAACTGGACACTCTTCTGGAAGCTTCGTTTGGCGGAGCTGAGGCGGAGAAAGTTGAAAAAATGGCCTCTGAACTTGGCTCAGCCGAATGGGAAGCGGACCGCAAGCAATTTTTGATGGCGCAAAAACTATATTCTCTCGATGATCAGATAAAACCCGCTGACTTGATGCTATGGAATGAGGTTATCAAAAACCTCGGCGCCGTTGCGGATGAATCAGAAAAAGTTGGAAAGATTCTACGTCTATTCATATCAAATTGATCCCCCCGAATTCCAGTCACCATTATTAATTAAATTTTAGAGTCTGCCGTGGATTTGAACTTCATACTTTTATCAATTGCCATCATTTCCTGCGTGTATATGGCTTGTAATATCGGTGCCAATGACGTTGCCAACGCTATGGGAACCAGTGTGGGTTCGAAATCCCTGACCTTTAAACAGGCGGTTTTGATTGCGGCGGTGGCAGAATTTGCGGGTGCGTTTTTTGTCGGCGGCCATGTTTCCGACACCATTCGTAAAGGCATGCTGGACCCTGGAATTTTTCATGACACGCCCATGCACCTGGTCTTTGGCATGATCGCCGCGCTTATTGCCGCCGGGGTCTGGTTGAACATTGCCAGCTATCTGGGATGGCCGGTTTCGACCACGCATTCAATTGTTGGCGCGGTGGTGGGGTTTGGCATCATTGCCGGCGGATGGGAAGCGCTGAATCTGGTCAAGCTGGGTAAAGTTGTTATGAGTTGGGTCGTTTCCCCGGTCATGGGAGCGTTATTCGCTTATATTTTATTCCGCGTGCTCACGCGATTGATTTTTAATACCCGCAATCCTTTACAGCATACTAAAGAAATTCTTCCCTTTTTGGTGTTTCTGGTTTTCGTGATTCTGTCTCAGTCGATGGTCTATAAAGGATTAAAAAATCTTCACCTGCATATGGATTTCACCCAGGCGTTGCTGGTGTCGGTGGCGGTGGGAATCGTTGCGTATATCGTGGCCCGGTTTTTGTCTTCCACGATTAAAGAAGGTCGGGCCAAAGGTTTGCGGGGACAGTTTTTAATCACCGAACATATTTTTAAATACCTGCAAATGATCACGGCATTTTATATAGCTTTCGCGCACGGCTCCAACGACGTGGCCAACGCGGTGGGTCCGCTGGCGGCGGTGGTCGCCATCCTGCACGATGGCACGGTGCACATGAAGGTGGAAATGCCCACATGGATTTTAGGTCTGGGGGGAGGCGGCATTGTGCTCGGTCTGTTTGTATGGGGCACCAAGGTGATGAAAACCGTGGGCGAGAAGATCACCCAGCTGACTCCTTCGCGCGGGTTTTGCGCCACTTTCTCGGGAGCAACGGTTGTGTTGATTTGTTCCAAAATGGGGTTGCCCATTTCCACCACTCATACACTCGTAGGCTCTATTATCGGTGTCGGGTTGGCGCGCGGACTTCCCGCCTTGAACATTGCCATCGTAAAAACGATTTTCGTCTCCTGGGTCGCGACGCTTCCCTTCACGGCCATTCTGGCTATGATTTTCTACAAAATATTGTTGGTTTCTTTTGGGTAAAAGACTGGCGGGTAAAGGCTCGGCACGTAAAAACCGGGTATGAATCCGCCAATACATTTAAAGGCGGATCAGGCAAAGAGGAGGCAGTAATCTATTTCACAAGCCAGTGAAACTGGCTTGGGTTGGCTACAAAGAACCAGATTCATCGACTTTTCCGGAAAAAAGCAGGGAATGGTGGAACAATGGGTCGTTCCTGGTCAGTTGTAATTTTTTTTGCTCAAATACTCGGGGAGTGTCCACTCAACAGAGTCGGAGTCTGCACTGTAATGACCGAGAGCGCCGCAGTAAGAGCAATGTTCGATGCCATGATCGTAGTCAATGGTGATGGCGCTGGCATGCTCACAAAACTTTCGTTTTGTCTGCTCAGACTTTTCTTCATCAAACCAGCCTTTTGAAATATTCAGGTTCTTCATAATACTTTTCTCCTTAAGACAAATCCGTCTAGTGATGTTGCGAGTAAGCATTTTAACGAGAACTTCCCTGCCACGACTATAGATAATATTTTATAGCAAAGAAATCAAGCTGACTAGTAAAATAATGTCCCATTTGTGCGGGGAATGTTACTTTCGGGTCAAGGAACTTCAGTAAACGTTTCTTCTATAATGCTTTCATCCTCTGGCTCCGGGTCACTTTCCGGGAAGAAACCCGCTTCACTTTTTGGGGAGGCGGGGGGGAGGGGGGTAGAAATGGGAGCGGTTTCATTTTTTGGATCGGGGGATTTCCGATCAACATTCACCGTGTAAATCAAGACCATCAGCATGATGGCAAAAATAGTCGCCTTTTCCCAATGTCGCATTTGTTTCCTCTGAGGCTCATGGGTCCTGCTTTCAAGTTACCGTATTCACAGGGGAAAAACAACCAAACCTGCTGAATCGATTGCGGTCGTCTTAGGGGTCTTTTTAAACTCCGTAAATGCAGGCTGGAGGGGAAATAGTTTATAATGATCTCATTTTTATTTTTTGACGGGAAGTATTGTGAAGGGCCGGGTGTATCGAACCATATTAGTTTACCTGTTGTTGTTTCTGATATCTTTTATGGTGTTTGATTCGACAACGCTGATGATAGGCATATTTTTTGCCTTGATCGCGCTTTATCATTTCAGCACCCGGTTGGCTAAAAAAAATCAGCTTTAGTATAGAAACCGCCTTTATTTTTTCACCCTCTTTGACGATGATGACCCCATGAAAGTTTCCGGTCAATTGCTAAAAATGACCCATAAAGATGCTGTCCCGGTCGAGTATTTTTTGAGCCTGGATGAAAACCCGGTTCCCATCACCCCGCAGGTGGGAAAAGAGATGGCCTTACGATTTTCAGGAACCATCACCTGCGTTGAGTGCGGACGGAAAATTAAGAAAACCTATGACCAGGGGTATTGCTTCCCCTGCGCCCGTGACCTTCCGGAAAACGCTATGTGTTCCGTTCGTCCCGAATTATGCGAGCACGAACACGGCAATGAAGCCGACCGTGAGTTTTTTCGTAAATATTGCGCGGTCGATCATTTTGTTTACCTTTCCCTGACCTCTGGCGTCAAGGTGGGCATCACCCGCCATTTCAATATTCCATCCCGCTGGATCGATCAGGGGGCGGTGCAGGCTTTGATCATCGCCAAGGTTCCTGAGCGCCTATTATCGGGCAAAATCGAGGTCGCGCTTTCCAAACATATGGCGGACAAGACCAATTGGCGAAAAATGTTGAAAGGGGAAGTCGCTGAGGTGGATTTAATTAAGATGCGGGATCAGGCTCTGGAATGGGTGCCTGAGGATCTGCGTCAATATGTCCTGCCGGATCAACCGGTGCAGACGTTTGCTTATCCTGTGCAATCGGTCCCTGAGAAAATATCCAGCCACAACCTTGACAAGGTGGGTGAATTAACAGGGCGATTGACGGGCATCAAAGGACAATATTTGATTTTTGAAAAAACGGTGATCAACCTCCGAAAATACCAGGGCTACCATGTCGAATTTGTGTTTGAAGATTAATCAACTAACAGAAATTAGGAAGGAAAATTAATGTTATCTGGTGATTGGCATATTGATACTTCGGTGCTTTTCCGCGTGTTTCTTGCCCTTATTCTGGGAGGAGCCATCGGTCTGGAGCGGGAAGTTCACGGGCGTCCCGCGGGTTTGCGGACGCATGTGATGGTGTGCCTTGGCGCCGCCATTTTAATGCTGGGTTCGGAGCATTCGCAAATGACCCTGGTGCAATCGGGCCGGGGGGTATTTGATCCCGACCGCTTGTCGGCGGGGATCATTACAGGGATCGGTTTTTTAGGCGCCGGCGCCATTATGAGGGAAGGAAACCTTGTGCGCGGGCTGACAACAGCGGGAAGTATCTGGTTCGTGGCTGGATTGGGCATCGTCATTGGCAAAAAGTTTTATCCCCTGGCTGTCTGTTCCACCTTTGCGGCGCTGATGGTTCTGGTATTGTTCCGCTATGTGGAGAACTGGGTAAGTTCTCCTGACTTCAGGGACCTGACTGTAAAGGTTGAGGGTAAAAGTTATGAAAATGTCGCGGGGCAATGCGAAACGATGTTGAAGGAAACTGGAGTTGATGTTGACGATAAGCATCTGATTGTCGATCGCTCGAATGCCGAGGTCGAAATTAAATACTTGGTTAAATTTACAAAGGGAAGCTTTAAGGAAGGGATGATACTTGAAATATCCCGGTTGGCCGGGGTCAAAAAAGTCGTCTGGTAATAATTCGGGAAGGAATTTTAGGGCCTGATTTAAAACAAGACACCCCACGGCAGGATATAACCGCAGGGTGTCTGGATAACCGGAAATGCGGGTGAGGCAGTGAACGCCACCTTAGGCGGCCTGTTCAACGATTTCCCCGGTAAAGATTTTTTGAGAAGTTGTTTCGCAGGTTTGGGGAGTCAGTTTTGCGACTTTGATATCTTTGGCCAATCCAAAAAATCTCAATACGCAAATGGCTATCCAGGTCATGTCAAATTCCCAGAAGCGCAGACCGTGTTTGGCTGATTTAGGAAACGCGTGATGGTTGTTGTGCCAGCCTTCCCCGTAAGCGATGAGACCGACCCACCAGCAGTTGGTGGCCAGATCATCTTTTAAAGCGATCGTTCTGTAACCGAAATAATGGGCGGCGCTGTTGACGAACCAGGTGCTGTGGTATACCGCGACGATGCGGAGAAAAACGCCCCAAACCACCCAGGGAATCCCGCCGATGGCAAACAGAATGAGACCGAAGACGACCTGAATTTTTACAAAGTGGTCGTCCAGAAAACGATAAAACTTGTCGTTCGCAAAATCTTTGGAGTAATTGAGAATTGTTTCCCGATCATCAAACTCCGGGTGAGTGTATAACATCCATTTGAAATGGGCCCACCAGAAGCCTTTTTTTGCGCTGTGCGGGTCCCGCTCGGTATCGGACCCGGCATGGTGCATTCTGTGTTGCGCCACCCACTTGATGGGGCCGTTTTCACAGGCGAGGGTTCCGCAGAACACGACAAAATAGGCGATCGGTTTCGGAAGTTTGAATCCGCGATGGGTGAGGTATCGATGAAATCCCAGACAGATTCCGATAGAGGCGGTCAGCCAATGGAGGAAAAAAAACACGGCCACGGCGCTCCATGAAAACGCAAAGGGGAATAACGCAAGAAAAGCGCCCGCATGCAAAAATATAAAAAATCCTGCGGTGTTTTTGTTGAAAATATAAGTGGGTCGGATTTCTTTGATAGCGCTGGTCATGATTTCCTCTTGATAAAGTAAAAATTGGGTGGAGACAATCTCATCTCTACAAGTTCCATGGTAACCACGATTCATCCCAACGAATGTAAAAGTAATGTAATATTAGAGCTGAAGCGCTGTTTTTCGGCGGGTTATCTCGAACCGTATTGAAACTACTTGAGTTACAATGTCAAACAGCACCACTGCCAATCAAGTCTTGTAAGGGCGGAGCATGAGGAAACTGAAGGCGTTATTTCATCCTATATTTATTTTCATTGGCGTTCAGGTAGCCTGGATTGTTTTGATGGCTGTCTGGATCAACTGGTATTTAAAAAACAGCCGCAAGATTCAGGAGTTTGCGCAAAAGATTCGCCCGGATTTGTTTGCCGACGAGTTGAACTGGCTCATTCTGCTGGAAGGTTGTCTGCTGATGCTGATCATCCTGGCGGGGGTTTACATTATATTTGTTTACTGGAATAAACAAGCCCGGTTGAACCGGCTCCAGAGTAATTTCGTGTCCAGTGTGTCGCACGAATTAAAGTCGCCCCTGGCCTCCATTCAGCTTTATCTGGAGACCATGAAGTATCAGAAAGTTTCCAAAGAGGAATCCGATGAATTTGTGGAAATGATGTTGACGGATACCGAGAGGTTGGCTTCCCTCATCAATAATATTCTGGAGTCGAGTAAATACGATCCCAAGAATATGCAGTTGCAGTTTCAATCCGTGCAATTGGGAACTTTTTTAAGGGAAGTGGTGGAAGGGCTCAAGCGTCAGTTTGAAGAACGAAACTGCGAGGTCAAGCTGGAAATTACAGAAGACTGTGAATTGATGCTGGACACGCGGGCCATGCAGATGGTGTTCAATAATCTGATCGGCAACGCGTTGCGCTATTCGCCCATTGGGGCGCCATTGACCATACGAGTGCGCAAGGGAAAAAAATACTGTGAAATTGATTTCATCGACCAGGGCATGGGCCTTGGCAAAAAAGACCTGAAGAAAATTTTCAGAAAATTTTACCGGGTGACCAATAAAAAATCGCAAAATATAGAAGGCGCCGGATTGGGCCTGTTCATTTCCAAAGAAATTGTCCGCACGCATAAAGGGCAGATGCGGGTTTCCAGTGAAGGACCGGGAAAAGGGTCTGTGTTTACCGTCCAGTTGCCCAGGGATAAAAACTCCAAACGCCAAACCGCCGCCAACCGGGGAGAGGAGTAAAAGGAAAAATGGATCAAGCAAAGAAAATACTGGTGGTCGAGGATGAATCTCACCTTGCCAAAGGGCTCAAGTTCAACCTCGAGCGCGAGGGCTATGAAGTGGTGGTCGCGGGAGACGGCAAAGCCGCCCTCGAATGCATGCGGGAGCACACCTTCGATTTGATGATACTGGATCTGATGCTTCCCAGGATGGGCGGAATTGAAGTGGCTAAAAACATCCGCAAAAACGACACCCGGTTTCCCATACTGATGTTGTCCGCAAAATCCACTGAGGAAGATCGGGCCACAGGACTGGAAGCGGGCGCGGACGACTATCTGGCGAAACCCTTTCATCTTCCTGAATTGTTACTGCGCGTGAAGGGCATCCTCAGGCGTTGGGACTGGTACAAGCAACCCGTTCTGGGTCAGGATATTTTTCATTTCGGAAAAATGTGGATAAATTTTGCAACCGGAAAGGCCAATGGGTGGTCGGGAGAATTTCTGCTCACCGTCAAGGAAGCCCAGGTGATGAAACTGCTCATCACCAAAAAGGGTCAGGTCGTGACCCGGGAGGATTTACTGAAAACCGTCTGGGGATACGACCGGGAAATGGAAACCCGCACGGTGGATAATTTCATCGCCCGGTTGCGAAAACACTTCGAGAAAAAACCGCAAAAGCCGCAATACATCGTCACCGTCCGGGAAAAGGGCTATCAGTTCAACGCGGACTCCTGACCGGAGGGCTGTGCAAGAACAACAGTTCAATATCCCGAATGAATGGATTCGCCCCAAGGCGGACATTTGTTATGCATTATGGAGATTAGAATTGGAGTATATAGAAGCCACTACATTATTTAAGAATCTCATTTTATCTGGAGCAGCTATTACAGGTGCGGTAGTTGCTGTAAAAGGTTTGAGTACATGGAACCGCCAACTAAAAGGGCAACATGAATATGAGTTATCGAGACGAATTTTAGTTAGCTTATTCAAGTTTAGGGATGTCATATTTGCTGTAAGACGCCCTCCTATCTGGCAACACGAAATGGAATCTCCTCCGGACGAAGAAAAAAGGAGTGAGGAATATATCAGACATTATGGTTTGTCAAAAGCATACCAAGCCCGATGGAAAAAGGTTCTGTCTGAAAAAACTGTTTTATACACAGATTTACTGGAAGCAGAAGCGATATGGGGTAGCGAATTAAGAAATCCGTTCAAAAAGATATTTGATCTTGAGCGTGAACTGTATAGTTGTGTGCTTAGGTATCTTGAGCTATTGCATCCCGACACAACGAAAGAGTTAAAAGAAGAATTACAGAAAATACACCACGATAAACGCAATATTTTGTATGACAATCTTAGCGAAGAACCAGACGAATACGTAAAAGAATTTATTGCAGCTGTTGAAGAAGTAGAATTGTACCTTAAGCCGAAACTTAAGCAAAAATAGATTATAATAATTGTCCGCTTTTGGCCGATAGCGGACATCCCTGAACCAAGGAAAGTTAAGCCGCATTACCGATTATCTGGATGGAAATTCTAACTTAGATAGTGGTACAACTAAGCGGGACAGATCAATTTGGTCCAGTTTTAGCTAACGGAAAAAGTGATACAGCGAATAGATAAAATGAAAAACGATAAATGGGATAGGCAAAAAATTCGCAGAGTATTGACCCCGGCGATTTGGGTGATCGGGATTTTATACACCTTCCGGTCGCATTTCACCGGATGCCCGAGGGAAGTCATTCTGGGCGGCTGGCTCATTGCGCCGGTGGTGTGGCTGATGCTTGAAAACTGGTTTCTGTACGAACCCGGCAAGGACGACCGGGAGCAATTCAAACAATGGCAGTGGCACCAACGTAATTTATGGCTGGCCCTGTCAGCCTTCCTCGCAGTAAAATACCTTCCACTGGCATGATTTTGTCTTAGCAACATTAACCCCGTCTATAAGATACATTCTGATAAACTTCCCCTAGTCGAATGTCCGCTATTGTCCGAAAGCAGACATGTCCGTTATCGACCCCAAGCGGACATCCGATTGTAAATTTAATCCATAATTTTCGAGATGAGTAAAGTTTTCCTATTGCAAAGCCTGATTGTCTCATGCCAAAAAGCATGTTACCGTGTACTCCATCTAAACATGAAACCAAGCCCCTGGGGTATGAAGTCCACCGGGACAGTCTGGGTTTCAGCAACCGGCGTTTTAATCTGATTATGAAATTATGCGTTCGATAAAAGTCGAAGGACTTGATATCCCCTGGACGGCCCTCACCTTTGGCTGCTTGCAGATTGCCCCCAGTAAAGAGTGGGGCGATGTCTGTTCGGTAGAAGAGGCCGACCGGGTAGTGAAGACCGCCCTGGAAGGTGGCATCATGGCGTTTGATACCGCCGAGGGTTATGGCGACGGAGAATCCGAACGCCGCCTCGGCAAGGCCCTGGGCTCCCGCAAAAACGACGTCCTCATCATTTCGAAAATCTGGCCTGATGCCGAATTGACCCTCAAGGCTTACCAGTCGCGCCTTGAGGGTACGCTGAAAGCCCTTGGGCGGGATTATGTCGATGCGTATCTGGTCCACTGGCCGGGCTTCTATTTAGACACTATGGAAAAAACCGGGAAGATGTGCGACATCATGTCTTCCCTCAAAGAAAGTGGCAAGGCCCGCACCGTAGGTATCTCGAAATTCCGTGCGAATGACATTGGTCTGATGTCAAGAGCCGCCTCGTTGTTCACCGTCAATCAGGTTCCTTATAGCCTGCTTCAGCGGGAGCACGAAGGGAAGGATTTAAAACAATGTGAAAAGGCCGGTATCGGTTACATGGCGTGTTCGCCCAGTGCCCTTGGTCTATTAGCCGGTCGATTCGATGAGGAGGCCTTAAAGGCACCCATCCGCCGGGAATATAAACTGTATCAGCAGCCTTATTTTGATGATTCGGAAATCGTGCGCAACACTGTTCAGGAAATTGCGCAAGAAATCAATTTGGCCCCCATCAACGTGGCACTCGCATGGGTGATCCAGCAAAAGAATATCACCACCGCTGTGGTAGGGTCACGCAAAGTGGATCAGGTGAAGGAATTTTGTGCGGCTGGGGAAATTACGCTTACTTCCGATCAGCTGGAACGACTCAACAAGGCGAGCTCTCAGTTTCATTACGCTGGCGGTATATGTGTCTGATGACGACGGAGAAAAGCCGTCCAACTTCCACTGGCATGATTCGGACTTAGCGGTATTTTGGCATTAATTGGCTAAAATCAAGACTCGCCTCCAGATTGTCCAATACCTCATCTGTAAAGCTTTTTTCCGATATTTGGCCCAGAAACGGGATTTCCCCCAAAACAGGCACACCAGACAATTCCGTGATGATGTCCGCATGTCCTTGTTCTATGGCGTCTTTTCCCCCTGGGTGGGTGCGGTTCAGGATGACTCCCCGGACCCGAATACCGGCTTGCTGAGCGGCTCTCAGAGTCAATAGCGTGTGATTTAACGTGCCTAAGGAGTTTCTGCCGACCACCAGCAGGGGAAGGCCCAGATCGCGTATCAGGTCGCATATCAGATACCTGGGCGTCAGGGGGACTAAAAGACCGCCCACTCCCTCGACCAGCATAGGGTCGTATTTGCCTGCCAGAAGGCGAAAACTGTTGATAATCCGGTCTATATCAATGGAGCGATTCTCCATTTTGCCCGCCTGATAGGGCGATGCGGGGGTTTTTAAGCGAATCGGGCAAACCTCAGACAGGGAATCGGTGGATTGGGCGATTTCCATCAGAAATTTAGCGTCAGAATTGGCCGAGGAACTGCATTCAGGGTCGACCCCGGTCTCGACCGGCTTCATCACCCCGACGTTCAACCCGTGTTTTCGGTACAGGGACAACAGACAGGCGGTGGCAACTGTTTTGCCGACCCCGGTATCCGTTCCTGTGATAAAAAATCCTTGATTGCCCATATTTTATTTTTAAAGGAAAACCTCTGCAAAAGATAGGGGAAGATTTTGGTATAATAGAACCGAGGATTAAGGATTTTTTATCGAGAGGCAAACTATGGGATCAAATTCAGTCGATGCGGTGTGTCCTTGTTGTGAAACCAAATTGAAAATTGATTTGAAAACGGGGGAAGTCATCTGGCAGGAAGAAAAGCCAAAACCCGCGGTTTCTCTCACCGATATGGTCAAAGGGCTGTCCGCCAAACAAAAAGAGCAGGAACAGCTCTTCAAACAGCGCAGCGAGACGCACAAGGACCGCAACCGCCTGCTGGACGAAAAATTCAAGGAAGCGCAAAAGAACGTCGATTTATCGACAGACCTCCCGCTTAGAGACATCGACCTCGATTGAACGCCCCTTAGGTCATAGCTCCCGGTTAGAGTTCCACCGCCAAGCCATCGTAAGCCAGTTCTACATTTTCGGGGAGTTCTTTGGAAATGGCAGAGTGATCGAATTTGTGATTGATGTGGGTCAAGAGAGCGCGTTTGGGTTTGAGCGTTTCGATGGCGTTTAGGGCCTGGTCCAGATTGAAGTGAGTGGGGTGGGGGGCGAACCCGAGAGCGTTTATTATCATCAGATCCAGCCCGGCCAGTTTCTCTTGTGTTTTTTCCGGGATGCCACTGCAATCGGTGATGTAAGCCGAATTGTTGATTTTATATCCGGCGATCGTCAATTTCCCGTGCGTGATTTCCAGAGGGTCCACGACCATGCCTCCTAGAGGAAATGCTTCTTCACCAATTGCCTGAAGCGTCAACTGCGGCAAACCTCCTCCCATCTGGACCGCGCCATTTGAGAAAATATAGGAGAATTTTTTGGTCAGTTCCTCCACCGTGGGTTCATTCGCGAAACAGGGGATGACGGTCTTGTTAAAATAGTTGAAACTGCGCAATTCGTCGATGCCGTGGACATGATCGGCGTGGTGATGCGTGAACAGCACGTGGTGCACATGCTGAACACGATGTGCCAGGCATTGCTGGCGCAGATCGGTGGAGGTGTCGATCAGGATATTATGGCCGTTTTCACTGACCAGAATAGACGCCCTGAGCCGCTTGTTTTTAGGGTCGTCGGACAGGCAGACCTCGCAGTCGCAACACAGGGAAGGAACGCCTGTGGAGGTTCCGGTTCCCAGAAATAATATTTTCATCGCAGACAAGTCAGTGATTCATTTCGCAGAGGATCTCGCCTTCCTGGCAGGGGCGCGATTCAAACTGCACGGTGGAATGAGTGATGTTGAATTTGGTTTTCAATCGTTCCTGAATTTCCCCCAGCACCGATTCGATCTGGTTGACTGTCTGGTCATTCACCAGCGCGTGGGCGCTCAAGGCATAAATGTTGGAGCAAATCGACCAGATATGCAGTTCATGAATTTCCCGGATAGCGGGAATCGCCGTCAGCTCCTTTTCCACTTCGACGACGGATATTCCCTTGGGGACGCCTTCCAGAAGAATATGCACCGAATCGGCCAGAATGCTTTTGGCGCCCCAAATGAGGAGCACGGCGATGGCGGCGCTCAGGATGGCATCGACCGCATACCACCCGGTGGCCATCATGACGACAGCGCCGATGATGACGCCGACGGATGCCAGGGTGTCTCCCATCACATGGAAAAACGCGCCTTTCATATTGAGATCATGGGAATGCAGGCCATGATCTTTTAAAAAATAAAGCACGGCCAGGTTGGTGAGCAACCCGATCGTCGCAATGACAATGACGGTCTGGCTGTTCACGGCTGTTGGATTTTGAAAGCGTTCTATCGCCTCGTAAAAAATCCATCCCGCCATGCACACCAGCAGGACTCCGTTTAAGAAAGCCGCGAAAATTTCCATCCGGTGAAAACCATAGGTTTTGGTCTGGGTCGAGGGCCGGCAGGCGATTTTGAGCGCGAACCAGCTCATGCTAAGAGCGAACACGTCTCCAAACATGTGGGCCGCGTCGCTGAGCAAGGCCAGACTGTTGGCGAGAATACCGCCCACGGCTTCCGCCACCAGGATGAGAAATGTCAGTAATATGGCAAAGGTCAGACGGTTTTGAGTGGAAGGGGTGGAATGCGAGTCCATGTATTTGGCTTTCGTTAGAGCGGGAAAATCCCTCTGATTTCGAAAAAGACTGTTCAATTCATTCTAATTACCGAATTTTACCCTGTCAAGAAAAGCCGTACACCTCATCCAGCATCTCATCCACACTGAATCCTCTCTATGTTTTCCCGGATTCCCCGGAAAAGTTGGTTAGGAGTGGGATTGGGAATTGAACCCCAAGAGAATATTTGTTAAATTACACCATTCAAAAATTTACCTAAATTTAGGAGTTCATAAATTATGTCCAATTTAGTATCCAAAGCCGCGCCTGATTTCACTGCTGATGCGGTCATGCCCGATGGAAGTTTCAAGCAGATAAAGCTTTCAGACTACCGGGGGAAATATGTGATATTGTTTTTTTATCCCCTTGATTTTACTTTTGTATGTCCCACGGAAATCATCGCTTTCAGCACAAAAACGGATGATTTTAAAAAGCGCAACGCCGAGGTGATCGGAGTTTCCATAGACAGCAAGTTTTCTCATCTGGCGTGGAGAAACACCGACCGCAAAAAAGGCGGGTTGGGTGAGATCAAATATCCTCTGGTGGGCGATGTGACCAAGCAGATCAGCAAGGACTACGATGTTCTGGCTGATTTTGGCGTGGCTTTTCGCGGCCTGTTTCTGATCGATAAGGAAGGCATTGTTCAACACCAGTTGATCAATAACCTGCCGCTTGGACGAAACATCGACGAAGCTCTGAGAATGGTGGATGCTCTGCAATTCCACGAAAATAACGGCGAAGTGTGCCCCGCGAACTGGAAAGAAGGCGAGGGTGGAATGAAGGCCGACCCTGATGGATCGCAGGAGTATTTTAGCAAGAATAATTGACCAGCAGCCTGCTGGAGCAGGAATGGATGCTTGACAGGTTTTAGAGTTTACGGGGCTGATGAGTGATGCAATCATCAGCCCTTTTTTTTCCGCATTGCGGAGTTTAAACATGATCGTTCTATCCAATGATGACGGGTTCACCGCCCCTGGTTTGCGGGCTTTACGGGCAGAAATCGCCAAAATCGCAGACGTGATCGTGGTCGCCCCCGAAACCGAACAAAGCGCTGTGGGGCACGCCATCACCTTATCCAGTCCCTTAAAAACCCGGAAAGTGATCGAAAATGGCGAACTGATTGGCTACGCGGTCAACGGAACCCCTGCCGACTGCATCAAAATCGCGCTCACGGTTCTTCTCGAGGAACCTCCGGAGATGGTGATTTCGGGGATCAATTTCGGCGGCAATCTGGGAAGCTGTGCGATTTATTCCGGCACGGTTTCGGCGGCTACGGAAGCCACGATCATGGGGTTTCCGGCCTTCGCCGTTTCATTGAACACGTATGAGGAGAACCCGGACTTTTCTGCCGCCGCTGAATTTGCGCGTAAATTTGTTCCCCTATTGCTTGAAAAAGGGTTGCCCGAAGGGGTTTCTCTGAATATCAACGTTCCCGCCGTTCCCAGAGAAGAGATTGCCGGAGTTGCCATCACCCGTCAGGGAAAATCACGGGTCATCGAAACTTTTGACAAACGCGAAGACCCGCGCAACAACACCTACTACTGGCTGGCGGGGGAGATGCGTCTCGATGAAGTCGATGAAGGAACCGATTGTGTCATGGTGTCTAAAAATCATATTTCCATCACGCCCATCCATTTTGACCTCACGCATTATTCTTCCATCGACGGATTGAAAGATTGGAATATTTCTTTTTAGTGAATTTGGGTGGGGGTTTGGGTCGGCAGGGAAGGGACTTGCTTTTTTTTCACCGAATCTAGTTTAACTTGATTTCAACTCGGTTTCTGCCATTGGATTTTGCCTTGTAGAGCGCCTGATCGGCCCTTTGAAACACCGAATCCTCGGTGTCTTTCTCTTTGAACTGAGTCAAACCCAGGCTGATCGTGACAGACAGCGGTTGGCCTTTGTCTAAAGAACAATCTAGTTCCACTTGCCGGCGGACTTTCTCCGCCACTGATTTACTCTGCTCCAAAGAACATTTTTTCAGAAGAATGACAAACTCTTCCCCGCCGTAACGGAAGATAAAGTCCGAGGCGCGGATTGTGTTGTTCAGAGACGCGGCGACGGACCGCAATACGTTGTCTCCGGTTTTATGGCCGTGATTGTCGTTCAGTTTCTTGAAATGATCTATATCGGCAACGATGAGAATTGTGGGGTCATTGTAGCGGCGAAAATCCCGCAAGGTTTGTTCGAGGGTCAGGTTATAGGCATTTCTGTTTAAAACCTGAGTGAGAGGATCGACCAGAGCCTGGGTCTTCCATTTTTTGGTTTCATCCGTTTTATTGTTATGAATTGCTTTCATTATTGAACTATGAAGCGCTTCGGATGAAAAATTATCTTTGACCAGGTAATCCTGCGCCCCGCCTTTCATCGCTTCGACCGCAACCGTTTCGCTTCCCTGACCGGTGAGCATGATAACGGCGCCGGGATAGCCTTTCTCTTTTAATAGAGAAAGGAATTCCAGACCATCAATGTCGGGCAATGAAAAATCGAGGAGGATGCAATCCGGGTTTGTTTCTTTGCAAAGCTGTATTCCTTCCAGACCGGTTTCACTTTCAACAATATCAAATTCGGAATCCTCAATGCCTTTTTTTAAATGGCGTGTGTAGACTTCCCGGTCTTCCGGGCTGTCGTCCACAATCAGTATTTTTATACTCTCTTGCGCGATTTTCATGCCGGTGTCCCGGTTTTTGGAAGCACTACCACTTCAAACCAGAAGTCCCTGAGCCTTTGAATCGCTGAAAAAAACCCCTGCAGGTCAACCGGTTTTAAAATATAAGAATTGGCTCCCGTCTTGTAACATTTGTCGATATCCTTGTCGTCTGCGGAGGTGGTGAGGACAATGACGGGAATGGTTTTCAGGGCCGGATCATTTTTTATATCTCCCAGCACTTCACGGCCATCGGTTCCAGGCAGGTTAAGATCCAGCAGGATCAAATCAGGCCGGGGAGATTTTTTCGTGTCAGAATACCCGTTTCTTTGAAAAAGATAATCCAATGCTTCCTCTCCGTCCTCACAGCGTTTGACAGGGTTTGTCATATTGGAATTTTTAAACGCCCTGAGGGTCGTTTCGTAATCGACGTCGCTGTCTTCAACTATAAGAATTAAATGCTTTGGGTTGATTTGTTTCATTCCTGTTTTTTCCTCCCAGTGTAAAATAAAATGTCGTTCCCTCGCCTACCTTTGATTCCAGCCAAATCCTGCCGTGATGCTGTTCAATAATCTTTTTGACGATGGTGGTTCCGGCACCGGTGCCTTCGCTGAACTTATCCTTACCGTTCAAACGTTTAAAAATTCGGAACAGAGAGTCGAAATGTTTTTCAAGTATCCCAATACCATTATCCTTCACATAAAAAACCGGAGTGTCGGAGTGATTGTCCCGTGATTTTTCCGGGCCGGATTCTACCTCGTTGTCCGGGTTATTTCCATTCAGTGCGTAACCGATCTCGACCCATTTTTGCGGTTTGTCATTGTACTTGATGGCGTTTGCGATCAAATTCTGAAAAACTTCTCCGATCCTGGACTCACTGCACTTAATTGTCGGAAAATCTTTGGCAACGCGCACCTTCGCGTTGGATTCTTTTATGAGCGATTCCATGTTATCCAATGTGTCAGCCAACACTTTGTTCAGGTCAACAGGCGTAAAAATTTCTTTATTGCGTCCCAGGCGCGCAAAATACAGGATACTGTTTATCAAAGCTTCCATTCGTTTGGAGAGGCGCTCAAGCGTATCCAGTTTGGATTTGCCGTCTTCATCCAGTTTGTCAAAATAATCCTCTTTTAAGAAAGTTGAATAATTATAGATTCCGCGCAAGGGTTCTTTTAAATCATGAGAGACGATATAAGCGAAATCGTCTAATTCCTTGTTGGAATTGAAAAGCATTTCATTGGCTCGTTTAAGATCTTTGGTATGATCGTTTACCATTCGCTCGATTCTTTTGCGTTCTGATATATCTCTAAAAGTGACCACAGCGCCGGTTACTTTCCCATTTTCGTTGATGGGAGTGCTGACATACTCGACGGGAACCGGAGTTCCTTCTTTTCTCCAGAATACTTCATTCGATTCCTGGTGTATTTTGCCATCTTTTAAAGCGGCATAAATATGACAGTCATCGCGGTGATAAGGGGTTCCACCCGGTCTGGAATGGTGGATCATGGCATGTTGGAGTTTTCCCAGCAGTTCTCCCTCTTTATATCCTAAAATTCGTTCCGCCGTAGAGTTGGCAAAAGTGGTGTTTCCGTCTAAATCAAGTCCGAAAATTCCTTCCCCAGCCGAACTCAAAATCAGTTGAGTTTTCCGGGTGGCTTCTTCAAGTTTTTCTTCAGCCTCCTTTTGAAGGGTGATGTCCCGGATACTGCCGATGAACATTCGGGTCTCATCCAGGTATATTTCACTGATCCCCAACTCCAACGGAAATGTTGTCCCATCCTTGCGCAAACCAACTGCCTCACGTCGAATGCCAATGATCTTGGACACTCCCGTTTCAATATAATTTTTCAGGTATTGGTCATGCTCGCTTTGGTAAGGTTCGGGCATTATTATTTTGATATTTGTGCCTACCAGAAAGGAAGGCGAGTATTGGAATAGCTGCTCGACGGCGTGGTTGACGGATCGAATAAAACCTTGTTCATCAATCGTGATGATTGCTTCAGCGATACCGTCAAGAGTTGCCTGGAGTTGTTTTCGGCTATTTTCTAATTCACTTTTGGTCAATTCCAGGATTTCAGCAGCTCTCCTGCGTACTCTTTCATTGCTTTTCCGTTCGGTGATATCGCGGACGATGCCGGTGAACATGCGGGTTTCACCCAGATACATCTCGCTGATTCCCAAATCCAGCGGGAAGGTGGTTCCGTCTTTGCGCAGGCCCACGACCTCCCGGCCGATGCCGATGATCTTGGACACTCCCGTTTCAATATAATTTTTCAGGTATTGGTCGTGCTCGGAAGAATAAGGTTCCAGCATCAGCATCTTCACGTTTTGGCCCAGGACTTCGGAAGGTTTATAACCAAAAAGTCTTTCCGCCGCCGGATTGAAGGAATCAACGATTCCCTCCTCGCTAATTGTGATGATGCCGTCCACAACATTTTCCAACACGGCCTTGTTTATGGCCTGGCTTTCACGAAGGGCCTTTTCTCCCGCCTTGCGGTGGGTGACGTCCTCGATGATTGCGACATACACCGGCGGGTGCTCTTCGTGCATGAGTTGAAGTCGAATCTCCGCGTCATACAGGGTCCCGTCCTTCCTACGGTGCGTCGTTTCAAAGAAAACCACCGGCTCTTCCGTGGAGACCAGAGGAAGCACTATTTTTGCAAAGTCCTTTTCATCAATTTCCGGCTTGATGTCCAGGGGAGTCATCTGACGCAACTCTTCCATACTATAACCGATGTTCTTCCGTGCCCCCTGATTCACCTGAATGAACCTTAGGGTTTCCGCATCGAAGATGAAAATCTCGTTAAATGAATTATCAATAACCCGGCCAAACCTCAGAGACAACTCCTCGACTTCTTTTCGGTCGGTGATATCGCTAACGATGCCTGTGAACATGCGGTTTTCACCCAGGTACATCTCGCTGATTCCCAAATCCAGCGGAAAGGTGGTTCCGTCCTTGCGCAGGCCCACGACCTCCCGGCCGATGCCGATGATCTTGGACACTCCCGTTTCAATATAATTTTTCAGGTATTGGTCGTGCTCGGAAGAATAAGGTTCCGGCATCAGCATCTTCACGTTTTGGCCCAGGACTTCGGAAGGTTTATAACCAAAAATTCTTTCCGCCGCCGGATTGAAGGATTCGATGCCTCCTTTGGCATCAATGGTGATGAGCGCGTCAATGGCGTGATCGACAATCGCTTTCATCCTTGTCCGGCTTTCCGACAAGTCCTGAGTTTGTCGTCGCACCTCATTTTCAATTTTTCGCTTCTTGGAGTGGTTCGACTCGAGAATGATAAATAAAAGCATGATTAGAAAAAAAGTGGCTCCCGCACTGGTAGATGGCATATTTGTATTGATGCCATTTCGAAAATTTGCCCCTGCCTGTAATACGACTGTCCAGTATTGTCCGGAAAAATTCAGGGCACTTTTTACCTCAAATAAGGAATCAATCTTGTATCTTCCAAAAATATTATTCTGGCCTGATATTTCTTTTCCCTCAAAAACTGACAGATGCATTCCTCTAGGAAGAAAAGGAATAATTGCATGATTAAACATATCTTCCAGGCGATACACGCCCAAAATAAAGCCTTTTAACTGTTCTCTTCTTTCCTCGATAGTTTTTGGAACCCCTGAGTTGCCATAATAGGGAGCGAATATCAAAGTCCCCAACTGCTCTTTCTCTCCCTGAACCAAGAGTACCTTTTTAGAGGCAAGTATTTTTCCTGAATCTCCCGATTCTGTTAGCGATTTAAAGCGGGTCGGGTGGCTGGCCAGATCAAAACCATGCGCCGTTTCATTGCCAATAAAAGGTTCTAAATAGAAAACCGGGAAATATTCGGGACGGGAGCCAGCTTGCACCATGCCCCCCGGTTCGAGGCGTTCAGTTATTTGGAAATCAGGAAACCCATCTTTTTTGGCGAGGTTTTCGAATTTGACCCGTTGGTCATCGGAAACTCGTGGAATCCATTCCAGCGCTTGAATGAAGCTGTTACTTTCTAATATGGGGGTCACAAACGCTTTGAATTCATCTCGGTCTACAAACTGGGAAGCGGCATAAAATGAAAGGATATGGGGAAGAAAACTTTCATCGATATGCAATATATTTTTAAGGCTAAGATTTGCTATTTCCGCTTCATTGATGAATTCTTTTTCCCAAAGGCTTTTTTGGTGGTCGTAGGTGAACTTGAAAACGACCGCAGATAAAAACAAAGCGACCCCAAGGGCTATGACGGTGAACCTGGAGATATTTGACATTATTCTCCTGTTTTTTTGCGGTTTCTTTGTTCAAGTTCTTTTTTCTAAAAACTTTTTACTTTGAGTGTAATTCTATATTTTACCAAGAAGTTAAATGGGCTTTCAATTAAATTATTGAAAAATAAGACGTTACTTGTTTATTTGGGCAGACCGAAAAGGAGGGATGGTTCTTGAGAATTTCTTGAAAATGGGGACTTCCCAGGCGAGAATTCTGTTAGAGAAGAGGAATAGTCCGAATGGGGGGGAATTAGAAGGACTTTCAGGAATATCAATGAAAAAAATTCTGGCCGGACAACTTTGCTGATGGCAAAATTATCCGGCCAGTGTGCGGTCATCTTGAGACCCGGCCCTCACAAAAAAAACAGGCTCATTTGAGGGCAGGGTGCTTTAAGAAACCTCAGTCGCTTCATGTTTGAGGGCTTCTTTACGGCTGAGTTTGACTTTTCCCTGTTGGTCGACGTCGATGACTTTAACCTTGATCTCGTCTCCCTCCTGGATTTCGTCAGAAACGCTTTTGATCCGCCGGTCGCAAATCTGGGAAATATGGACCAGTCCGTCGGTACCCGGCAGGATTTCCACAAAAGCTCCGAAATCGACGATCTTTTTGACTTTCCCAAGATAAATTTTACCGATTTCCACTTCCTCTATGATGCTTTCGACAATATCGATGGCCGCTTGCGACGCTTTTTTGTCGGTGGAGGCGATGGAAACGATGCCGTCGTCGTTGATGTCGATGCTGACTCCCGTTTGCTCGATGATTCCCCGAATCACCTTGCCGCCCGCTCCGATGATATCGCGGATCTTATCTTTGGGAACCTTGAGAGTCACAATACGGGGAGCATATTCCGACATCTCTTTACGGGTTTCGGAAAGAGCCTTATCCATTTCTCCTAAAATATGCAGTCGTCCCTCTTTTGCCTGAGCCAAAGCTCGGCCAAGGAGTTCTTTGTCCAATCCGCCGATTTTAATATCCATTTGGAGAGCGGTGATTCCGTCCCGTGTTCCAGCCACCTTGAAATCCATGTCCCCCAGGTGATCTTCAGAACCGAGAATATCGGAAAGAATCGCCGAACGGTCTCCTTCCTGAATCAGCCCCATCGCGATGCCGGCCACCGGTGCCTTGATGGGAACGCCAGCGTCCATCAAGGAAAGGGAACCGCCACAAACGGACGCCATTGAAGAGGAACCGTTGGACTCCAGGATTTCAGAAACGATGCGGATGGTGTAGGGAAAGTCTTCCTTGGAAGGCAAAATAGGAATGAGGGATCTCTCCGCCAGCATGCCGTGGCCGATCTCCCGTCTTCCCGGACCTGCCATGAATTTCACTTCCCCCGTACAAAATGCAGGAAAATTATAATGCAGTAAAAAACGTTTCGTCCCTTTGAATTCCAGGCTGTCCATGCGTTGTTCGTCGACGGAAGTACCCAGAGTGGTGGTGACGAGCGCCTGGGTTTCGCCGCGGGTGAATACCGCTGAGCCATGAGTCCTGGGAAGAAAACCGGGTTGGATGGAAATAGGCCGAATATCAGTGAGGCCCCGGCCATCGACGCGGTAGCCTTTGTCCAGCACCAGCGTTCGAACCACGTCCTTTTCGATATCGTGGAACAGATTGCCGAGGTCTGATTTGATGTCCGAACAACCTTCGGAGTTCAATTCAGTTTCCAGAGTGTCGCGAAGCGCCTTGATGGCATCGGTTCGTTCTTGTTTTCCAGGAATTTCCATCGCCGATTCCAGTTTGGCGCGTACCAGATCATTGGCTTTGCTTTGAAGTTCCGGGTCGAACTCTTTTTTGTCCACAGCGGCTTTTTGTTTGCCGAGGAGTTCCCGTAACTTTTTCTGAATTTCGATGATTTTTTTGATGCGCTCGTGACCAAACGCCAGAGCGTCGATCATGATGTCTTCGCTCAATTCCTGCGCGCCCGCTTCCACCATGACGATTCCATCGGACGTTCCCGCCATGAGAAGACTGAGATCGCTCCCTTCGCTTTCCTCATAAGTCGGGTTGAAAACAAAATTCCCGCCGACACGGCCAATGCGAGCGCCTGCGATCGGGTTATTGAAAGGAATATCCGAAATTAGAAGCGCGGCGGAAGCTCCGGTCAACGCGATGACATCGGCGGGGTTTTCCTGGTCGTGGGAAATGACCATGCAGATGACCTGAGTTTCGTTCATGAATCCATCGTCGAACAAAGGCCGGATGGGTCGATCGATCAAACGGCAGGTCAGGGTTTCAAGTTCGCCCGGACGGGCTTCTCTTTTGAAAAAACTGCCTGGGATTTTCCCGGCGGCGTAGGTTTTTTCTCTAAAGTCAACCGTCAAGGGAAAAAAGTCGATTCCCTCTCTTGGTTTGCTGGCCATGGTTGCGGCTACCAGAACCATGGTGTCTCCCATCCGAACGATCACAGTGCCGCCGGCTTGCCTTCCCAGGTCGCCCGCTTCCAGGCTCAAGGTTTTTCCATCCACATCAATTTCTACTTTTTCCATTAATTTTTCTCCAATGTCTGGTTATCGTCTAATGCCTAATTGCGCAATGATGGTTTGATACCGCTTGCTGTCTTCTGTTTTCATGTGATCGAGCAGTTTGCGCCTTTGGCTGACGAGTTTTAGTAAACCCCTTCGGGAATGATGATCCTTTTTGTGGGTTTTAAAATGTTCCGTGAGATCGACGATTCTTTTGGTCAGAAGGGCGATTTGCACTTCCGCTGAACCGGTATCCGTCTCATGCTGTTTATAATCCGAAATAATAGTTGTTTTTACTTCCTTAGTTAAAGGCATGTTTCTTTTCTCCTAAATGGGAAAACATGCTGAAAGACGATTGCTGAATGTTTTCGCAGAAAAGCTCACCGATTTTCGGAGATTTTCCTGAAAATTTATTATTGAACTTCCTTGCGAAAACATTCCAATCTTCATTCAGCGTTCATTTTTTTTAAATCAGTACTCGTTTCAATTTAAAAGCCACATCCCCAGGGGAAAGCCGGGCATATGCGTCCTGGTCAACAACAGGTTCCGCAATAGCAAGCAAATGGCTGTCTATATGGGATACTCTTAGATTCATCCCCGGTTGAAATCGGTTGGGAATCGTCTCTAAAGAGGATTTTGAGGGAGCGATACCATTTGCGATGGAATTGATAAAACTCTCTTTAATGCGAATTTCCGGAAGAAAGTTGAGGGCTTTCTCTACAGGAATCAATTTGCCGGATAGACTCCCATCGGCGACCGCCGCTTCCAACGCTTCCAGGGTCAAAGATTCTTTCTGGTCGAAGTTCCCCACCTGATTTCTGACCAGATGACCCATATGGGCTTCACATCCCAGTTCCTGACCGACATCGTAACAAAGTGTTCGGATATAAGTACCCGCAGAACACTGGACCTTAAAGCGAACCCGATTTCCCGCCTTTTCCAGAAACTCCAGGGAATATATCAGGATGGGAACCGGTTTTCGTTCGATAGTAATACCACTTCTGGCCAATTTGTAAAGTGGAATTCCTTGTTTCTTTTTAGCTGAAAACATGGGGGGAGTCTGGTTTTGCTGGCCTAAAAAGCCATTGAAAACGGAGCGGATTTGCGTCTCCGTGATATTTTCCGGATTTCCCCCCGTTGCAATCACTTTTCCGGTAGCGTCCTGGGTGTCCGTAGACGTGCCCAGCACCATTTCCGCTGTGTAAACCTTTGGCAGAGAAGATAAAAACTGAATGATTTTAGTCGATTTGCCGGTGCAGATGGGTAGAACGCCCTCGGCCATGGGGTCCAGCGTTCCGATATGGCCGGCTTTTTTGGCGCCAAGAATATTTTTTACCGACTGCACCATCTTGAAGGAAGATGGGCCTTGGGGTTTATACAAATTCACAACTTTATTCAAGATGCAGATCCTTCAGAATTTTTGATATTTTATCCACCCGTTTCTGGGTATCGTCGTTCTTGAAATGAAGATCCGGGATATACCTTAAATAAAGGTTTTTCCCCAGAGACTTGCGGATAAACCCTTTGGCGCTTTCCAGGCCCTTTATGGTGTCTTCCTTTTCCTCATCCGTTCCCATGACGCTGACAAAAACGTTCGCGTGTTTGAGATTGTCACTGACATCCACCTGAGTGACTGTGGCAAAACCGATTCGGGGATCTTTCAATCCATGCTGAATCAACTTGGAGATCTCCTCCAGCAGGAGTTCTTGTATTCTTTCGGATCGTTTGAACCGCATGACGCCCTGATTCCTGTATTCATTTGGGGTTGAGGGAGCCTAAATGAATTGTTTCGAACTGGCAATCGGTCATTTCAGCCAGGTTCATTTTGTCTATGAACTCCACTACTTTGTTCATCAGCCCGTCCAGGTATTTATGATCCGACCCCACAGCGACAATGCCAATGTGCAGGCTTTGCCAGACATCCTGATCCCCGATTTCAGCAACGGAAATATTAAATTTGTTCCTGACCCGGTCTTTGATCGATTTAATGACCCGCCGCTTTCCCTTTAACGAATTGTTTCCATGCAGAAAAAACCTGATGGCGCAACAACCGACTTTCATGGCACACTCGCTCTATAGCCATCATTATTATTAGTGCGTTATCTCTTCAAGGATGAACGGCTCGATAACATCTCCCTGTTTCACGTCCTGATATTTGTCAAAAGAGATGCCGCATTCATACCCTGACTGGACTTCCTTCACATCTTCCTTAAACCGTCTGATGGAAGCGATTTTTCCCTGATAAACAACAACGCTGTCGCGGATGAGCCTCGCGTCCAGCTGGCGTTCCACTTTTCCTGAGACCACATGGCACCCGGCCACGGCGCCCACTTTCGGAATCGTGAAGACCTCCCGTACCTCGGCTTTTCCGGTAATTATTTCCTTGAACTTGGGCTCCAGCAGACCATCCAGGGCTTTTTTCATGTCGTCGATGGCATCGTAGATAATACTATAAAGACGAATATCGACATTGTCCCTTGTGGCGAGCAGAGCGGCTTTATCCGTCGGGCGCACATTAAACCCGATAATGATGGCATTGGAAGCGGTTGAGAGCAAAACATCGGATTCGGTGATACCCCCGACGCCGTCATGAATCACCTTGATGCGGACTTCATCGGATTCCAGTTTGGAAAATGCCTCTTGCACCGCAGGGATAGACCCTTGAACATCGGCTTTGATAATCAGATTGAGTTCTTTGATTTTGCCTTCGATGATTTGCTGATGCAGATCGTCCATGGTGATTCTGGAGGATTGCGCCAGAACGGATTCCCGAAGCTGTTGCAGTTTTAAATTGCTGAGCTGACGCGCTTTCTTTTCGTCCTGCACGACTAAAAAGTCATCGCCGGGCTGAGGAACTTCGGGAAGCCCGACCACTTCGACGGGAGTTGAGGGAGGCGCTTTCGTGATTTTTTTGCCATTGTCACCGATGAGAGCGCGGACTTTACCAAAATAACATCCCACAATGAACGGGTCGCCAATTCTTAAGGTTCCCCTTTGCACGACCAGTGTGGCGACAGGCCCTCGTCCTTTGTCCAGCTTGGATTCTATGACGACGGCGCGGGCTCTCAATTTTGGATTGGCCTTGAGGTCCATGATTTCCGCCTGCAATAGAATCATTTCTAGCAGGTGTTCGATTCCGGTTTTTTTGAGAGCGGAGACTTCGGTGAAAATGGTCTGTCCACCCCAATCTTCCGGCAACAATCCCTGGTCGGCCAGTTGTTTTTTTACCTCGTCGGGTTTGGCATCCGCCTTGTCGATTTTATTGATAGCCACCAGAATTGGGACACCCGCCGCATTGGCATGGTCGATGGCTTCTTTTGTCTGCGGTTTGATGCCATCATCCGCCGCGACGACGAGAACGACGATATCCGTTACCTGAGCGCCGCGGGCGCGCATGGCGGTGAACGCTTCATGCCCCGGTGTGTCCAGAAAAGTGATGAAGGACTTTTTGATTTTAGCTTGATACGCCCCGATGTGCTGGGTGATGCCCCCGGCCTCATGCTTTGTCATATTGGTTTCCCGGATGGCGTCCAGCAGGGAGGTTTTCCCGTGATCGACATGGCCCATGATCGTCACAATGGGAGCTCTGTGAACCATATCTTTTGCGAGATCTTCCTCGTCCTCTTCAAAACCCATTTCCGATTCGGGAGTGACCATAATGACTTCATAACCGCGCTGGTCCGCCACTTTGCTGGCGACATCAAAGTCGAGGCTTTGGTTGATCGTGGTCATGATTCCAAGGGTCATTAAATTCATGATGATGTCGTTGGCCGTGCACTTCAGTTTATCGGCCAGGTCACGAATTTGAATGTTGGGGGGGATCTCTACAGTTTCAAACGTTTCCTCGATTTCTTGTGGTTCTGGAGGAGTGGTTTCTATTTCTTCAACAGGAAGTTTGGCATTCTTCTTACCGCGTTTAGACTCTTTGGCTTTTTTCTTGGCAGGTTTAGGAATGGCTTTAGGTTTTATTTCCAGTTCTTTGGGCTTGTCTTCCTTCTTGACGATTTTTAAGCCGTGTTTTTTGGGCGCCTTTGCTTCTTCAGCTTTGGCGACTTCTTTAACTTTAGCGGACTCTTTAACTTTGGCGACTTCTTTTTTATCTGCGGGTTTTTCAAGTTTGGTGATCTTTTTTGGCCGGGGCTTTAAATTCAGGAGAGGCGTGAGCTCGCTTTTTTCTGGAGGCGCTTTTTTCTTAGGCGCCGTTTTTGCCGTTGTCTTGGGTTCGGCTTTTGCTTCGGCTTTTGCTTCGGTTTTGGCAGTTTTTGGAGCCGCCTTGACGGCTTTTTTAGCAACGGTTTTGACCTTGATTTTTGTTTTTGCTTTGGTTGCTTTCGCCTGCGCTTTGGCGGCGGCGGCAAATTCAGGGTCGAACAATTCCCGGATATAATTCGCGGTTTCCGTGTCAATGGAACTCATGTAATTCTTGACCGGAATATCCTTTTTATGCAAGGCGTCAATGACCTGGTCATTTTGAATATTGAGTTCCAATGCTAATTTATTTATGCGAATTTTTGCCAAGTAATATCTCCTTTATAATTCAAAAACGACGCCATAGCAGTCGGTGCTGTTGTATCTGCATTCATCCCGGAGGCTCCGGTTAGGAAGCTTCAGTATATAAAAAAATCACTCCACCTAACCCAGATCACCTATCCGCTGTTTGGCCTGGTCCAGGATGGACTGAGCCGTCTCCTCGTCAATGCCCGCAATGGCCAGAAGTTCCTCCAGCGGAGTGACCGATAGCTCCTCAAGCGTTTGAAATTCGTTTTGCTTCAAGGTTTCGATAACGATGCTGTCAATATTCACCAGTTCATCGACAGGGATATCTTCCTCATCTTCTTCGGGTTCCGAGGCTTCTTCTTGAAGGGTCTCATCGGTTTCATCTTCCGCGGTGTCTTCCGAATCTTCGGTTGCCACGCTCTCACTTTCGGGAGACTCGGGTTCTTCAACTTCCAAAGGAAGTTCAGGTTCTTCAGGAGAAGCGATTTTGAGTTCTTCAGCCAGTTCCAGGATAGCGTCGGCTTTTTTAGGGCCGATACCGGGCAATTGGGTCAACCCCGTTTTTCCCCGATTCAACGCCTCTTCAAAGGACACGACATCCCCCTCAAAAAGGGCGGCCATGATTTTTTCGCCCAGTCCCTTGGTGTCTTTGATCAGGTCCAGAAAGTTAGTTTCTTCGATGGGTTTTTTAGGTGCGAAAAGCCCCGAAGATTCTCCGAGGTCAACGGATTCTCCCTGACCCTTGATATCAATGCGCCACTTCACCAGCTTGGCCGCAAGACGCACATTTTGACCCTTTTTGCCAATGGCAAGGGACATCTGGTCATCCGCGACGATGATGGTCATATGCCTATCGGCCTCGTTGACGATGATTCTGGATACTTTGGCCGGACTGAGCGCGTTTCTGATGAACACCTCAGGGTCCTCAGAGAACTCCACGATGTCGATTTTTTCTCCGCGCAGTTCCTGAACAATAGACTGGACCCGCATCCCCCGCATTCCCACGCAGGCTCCCACCGCATCAATGTCGCGATCGTTGGTTTTGACGGCGATCTTGGTGCGTCCATTGGGTTCCCGGACGATGCCCATGATCTCGACCATGCCTTCGCTGATTTCGGGAACCTCCATCTCGAAGAGCCGTTGGATCAACCCGATATGGGTTCTGGACAGGATGACCATGGCATTTTTAGAAGTCTTGCGTACATCCAGGATGTAGGCGCGAATGCGTTCCCCACGGTTGAATGTTTCCCTGAACACCTGCTCCCGCCTGGGCAGGACACCTTCAGCCTTGCCGAGGTCGACTATGAGGTCGCCATGCTCCTGCCGCTGCATGATGCCGTTGATCAGTTCGCCTTTTTTCTCGATATAGTCATTATAAATCAGTTCGACTTCCGCCTCCCGGACCTTCTGGAGAATGACCTGTTTGGCCAATTGGGCCGCGATTCTTCCGTAGTTCTCTAAAACCTGTTGCACCAGAACCTGTTCGCCGAGTTCTACTTCCGGGGCTATTGACTGGGCTTCCTCCAGGCTTATTTCCTCGTCCGCCTGATTGACTTCTTCCACGACGGTTTTTTCGACATAGATTTCGACTTCGCCCGTATCATCATTGAACTCGCTGTGCAGTTCTTTGGCCAGGGGCATGCGTTTCCGGGCGGCGGCTTCCACCGCGGCTTTCAGAGCGTCGATCAAAACGTCTTTTTCGAGACCCTTTTCACGGGCGATTTGTTCAAGGAGGCTGGTTGTTTCTGAGCTCATGGTTCCGGTTTTAAAATTCTATGATGGGTTTGGCCTGAGAAATTTTATCCAGGGAAATTTCTATGGAAACGCCTTCTTCATCAAGAAAAAGGATTTGGTTTTTACAGTCCTGGATGATTCCTCGAAATTTTTTTCGGTTTCCGATCGGAGAGAATGTATTGACTCGCACCGATTTGTTTTTGAACCGTAAAAAATCCTTTTCCTTTTTTAAAGGCCTGTCCAAACCAGGGGACGAGACCTCCAGCACAAAAGGGTTGGAGATCAAATCGTCAATTTCTATGATGTCTTCAATTTGTCGGCTGATTTTTTGACAGTCGTCTACTGTGATTCCCTGCTCTCTATCTATAAAAACTCGCAAAGTCCAGGTTTTGCCCACCTTTTTATATTCAACATCCACCAGTTCCAGGCCTTCGTCTTTAATAACGGGCTCACTGATTTCAATTATGGACTCAACGACCGAGGTCTTAGTCATGGTCTTCAACATCAAACGCGTTCAGATGGAATAATTTCCATCCAACCTGAAAATACTGCCTGTCGTTGGCAAGTAGCCACTCAGGCAAGGGGTTCCGGCGGGGAGTGGCCTGAGCAAAAATCGCCCTTGGAAAAGGAGTCGTGTCAATTATCGGCCAGCCGACGCCAAAAAAAAAATGCGGGTTAAAAACCCGCATTCCGCCTACGAGTAGAAATTTTCAGGTTGAATTTTACTAAAAGAGGCTTTGGGTTGCAAGGGAAATATTTTCAGTGTCCCGGCTCGATCAGGAAACCAGGTCTTTTAAAATCGCGGGGATATTCTCCAGAACCTGAGGAAAGTCGTGCAGTTCCGAGACGCCTGTTTTTCTTACTTTTACTTCCACTTTCCCGGATTCAATGTTTTTGGGGCCAATGATGATCTGTAAAGGCATGCCCAGAAGGTCGGCATCGTTTAACTTGACTCCCATCCGGTCGGTCCGGTCATCGAGCAAAACCTCGATATTTCGCTCCTGTAAAATTTTGTAGGCCGAATCACTGGCCTTTTTGACGGCGTCTTGAGAATAATTTGTCGGGATGATATGAACGGCAAAGGGGGCGATGGGAACCGGCCAGATGATTCCCTTTTCGTCATGATTCTGTTCAATCGCGGCGGCGGCTGTTCGACCCACGCCGACACCGTAACATCCCATGACCATTGGGTTTTCTTTGCCATTAAGGTCGAGGAAGTGAGCTTTCATCGACTTGCTGTATTTGGTTCCCAAAATGAAGATATGGCCCACTTCGATTCCGCGTTTGACCTGATAGGTTCCGGATGCGCATTTGGGACAGGGGTCCCCTTCGATCACCATACGGATATCCCCGATCTGTTCGGCCTTGAAATCCCGGTTTATCTGAACGCCGGTGAAATGAGCGTCTGTTTTATTGGCTCCGGTGACGAAATTGTTTGAGGCTTCAACTTCCCGGTCGGCAAATACTTTCAGTTTCAGTCCCACAGGCCCGACAAAACCTAAGGGAATGCCGGTTTCTTCGGATATCGCCTTCGGGTCAGCAGAGCGAATCCATTCCGCGCCGATCAGGTTTTTTAGTTTGATGGGGTTGATTTCGCGGTCGCCGCGTACCAGACCCGCTACCAAACCCTGGTCGGAATCCATCACAATGGTTTTGACGATCTGCTGGGGAAGAACGGATAAAAATTCGGCAACTTCTTGAACCGATTTTTTCCCAGGCGTGGAAACTTCTTTTAAATTGTCCAGTTTTGGAGTGTCTTGAGCGGGGGAGGGGGCGCGGGCTTCGGCCCGTTCCAGATTGGAGGCGTAATCGCAGGAATCACAAAACCCGATATGGTCTTCCCCCGAATCCGCCAGAACGGCAAACTCATGGGAAAAATTTCCGCCGATGGTGCCCGAGTCGGCCACGACCATTTTAAAGCCCAGTCCGCAACGGTTGAATATGTTTTCATAGGCGACGGCCATTTTCTGGTAAGTTTCTTTGGCAGAGGCGTCATCGGTGTGAAAGCTGTAGGCGTCCTTCATCATGAATTCGCGTCCGCGCATGATGCCGTAGCGGGGGCGGACCTCATCCCGGAACTTGGTCTGGATCTGGTATAAAATCAGCGGCAGTTTCTTATAGGATTTGACCTCTTTCCTGACAATATCGGTGATGATTTCTTCATGGGTGGGGCCATAGCAGAACTCCCGTCCATGACGATCCTTGAATCGTAACAGCTCCTTGCCGTAAAAATCCCATCGTCCGCTTTCCTGCCAAAGCTCGGCGGGCTGGACGCTGGGAAGGAAGGTTTCCTGACTGTCAATGCGGTCCATTTCTTCCCGGATGATCTGTTCGACTTTTCTCAGAACCCGTAGCCCCATAGGCAGGATGGTGTATATCCCCGACGCCACCTGCCTTATCATCCCCGCCCGCACCATCAGTTTATGGCTGACGACCTCCGCATCGGCGGGGGAGTCTTTGAGCGTGGGAATGAACATCTTCGAGTATTGCATGAAACTTCTTTCCAGGGGATGGGAGCCGGTCGATTGCTGTTAGAAAAAAACTGCCGACTCCGCAATTTTACAAAATAAAGGGTGCTGTTTTACAGGAATTTGTTGGCAAGGGCAATGTCTTCTTCACGATGGATTTCCAGCCAACCCTGATGAATCTCCAGAAAATTGACCACGAACCCGCGATCGATCATTTCCTGGATCAGGTCGGTGAAGGTGAGCTGGGCGATATCATCCGCCTCCTGAAACTTCCCTTGATAGTTTTGCACACAATCCTGATAAGTTTGGGCAAACTGTTCCGCGCCGTTTTTGGAGAATTTCGCGAGGCCTATAAACTCGTGGGTCGCGGTTTCTGGATTGATCTTGTTGCCGATTTTGGCAAGGATATTTTCGTAAACGATGCTGATCCGTCTTCTGCCAGGGGACCGTTTGTGCTTGCTGATGATGAAATCCAGAATTTTCCCATCCTCCGCCTGCTGATACTGGATGGTGTTGTCCGCGACCAGCACAATGTCTTCCTTGCAGTCCATCAGCTTGGTGATGATGTGATTTTCCAGGAGGATGTCTGAATACAGCATGAGGAATCCGTTGTTCATTTTATCTCTGGCGGTGAAGATGCTGTGCAGCATGGAACCGTTTTTATAATCCGTATTGTTCAGGATGGCCGCGCCTTCAGCTTTCATTTGTTCGTGTGCGTACCCGGCGACCACGGTGATGTCGGTGAGATTGGCCTGATTCAAACCGCTGATCTGCCGGTCGAGCAGGGTCGTTCCGGCGATTTCCATCATGGCTTTGGGTTTGCCGTTCAACAGGGGTTTGAAGAGCGGGTCCTCTCCGGCGGCGGGAATGATGACAGGGATATTTGCCAACTGCTCGTTTTGCTGGTCCTTTTCTTTAATGTCCAGAAACCCCACGGTTTTAAAAATCTCTCTGACCGGCGCGCATGTGGGGTCCGCTTCAAAAGATCTTTGGTTGAGCAGAAGGGTCTTGGAAACCTCGATCATGGATTTATAGGCGGCTCTTAAGAGGTGATTGGCGTAAATGATGACCCGGAACCCGGCGGCGCTCAATTCTTCTTCGGTGATGGTGTTGTAGGTCGTGGGCACGCAAACCAGGGGCTTATCCAGATCAAGCTCCTTGAGCAGGTGACGATAGCTTTTGGAAAATTGTAAAATTTCGCCCGGGCTTTTGGATTTGGAGTGGATCATGATGCCGTCCACTCCAGCCAGCAGGTAAATTCTGGCCCTTGCCAGGGCGTCATCCAGCCCCTTGCCGGCTATCAGACTCTCCAGCCGGGCGACGATCATGAAGTCGTCGGTCGATTGAACGCTTTTGCCGCGACGGATTTTTTGCGCGAACACATCCGGGTCCTGCAGGGTCTGCTGGGTTCCCGCTTCGAGGCTGTTTCTTTTTGGAAACACCTTGTCCTCTATGATGACCGCCGAAACGCCCGCCCGCTCCAACTTGGTGACCATATATTCAAAAGCGTTGGCGTCGCCGCCGGTGTCGCCATCGACGATGAGGGGTTTGGAGGTGACCGCCAGAATTTCCTGGATGGTGTGCAGGCGCGAGTCGAAACTCACCACTTCAATATCGGGGTGACCTTTGGAGGCGGAATCGGTCAGACTGCTTTCCCAGATAGCGTCGAACTCGCGGACGACTTTGGCGTTGTCTAAGTCCCCTTCGACTTTAGCGTCGTTGGCGATGATTCCGCTCAGTCCATTGTGGGCTTCCAGAACGCGCACGGTCCTGCCTGCCTGTAAAAGGGATTTCAACTTTCCACGGCGCTTTTCAGGAAGGGTGTTATTTGCCAGGGTCATGGGTTGTCACTCGACGATGGTTTGTTTTCCAGTTGTTCCCGAATCCACGCAGGAACATAAATCGTTTCCAGGTCAAAATTTTCCAATGCTTGTAAAATAATCTCCGCCTGCTTTTCAGGGTTCAATTTCTTGTCCAGAATGATAAGGTTTTTCCCGTTCAGCCGACAAAATCCACTTTGTGTGGAGATGTCTTCGTCGGCGAAATTCCCGCTTATAATTTCTATGGATAGCTTATCAGCCACCGCTTTCAGGTCTTCAAGCCGTGCATGGGCGTCCATCATGGATGATTCTTTTTGATCTTCTGATGCAATGATATTAACCGATGATCCGCATGATATCGTTGTAAAAGGCGAAGATCATCAGACTGAGCAACATGAAAATACCGACTTGCTGGGCGCGTTCACGGTTTTTTTCACTCAGCGGTTTGCCTTTAATCATCTCGATCAGAAAAAAGAAAATATGCCCGCCATCCAAAACAGGAATGGGTAAAAGGTTCAGAAGCCCCAGGTTGATACTCAGCAAAGCCGTCAGCCGGATGAGTTCGTTGAACCCCTGTTCAGCCTGTTCGCCGTAAATTTGAAAGATCAGGATGGGACCGCCAATGCTGTCCGCAGGAATCGACCCCACAACCATTTTTTTGATACTGACCGCGATCAGGTAAATCAATCGCCCTGTTTCCTGGAAGGCGCGGCCCACCGCGCCAATCACTCCATAGCTTTCCTCGACCATCACGCCGCTCATGCCAATGCCGATGACTCCGATTTCCACTTTTTTGCCTTGTTCGTCCTCAATTTCTTTGGGTTCTGGAGTCACAGGCACGATGATTTCCTGACCGTCCCGCAAAACACGAAAGTCGAGTTCTTTGCCGGGTTGGTCCACCGCCGCGGGTTTCAAGTCGCCCCAGCCGAAAATAGGCTGGCCATCGACTTCTAAAAGTTGATCGCCTGCTTTTAACCCTGCCTTGTCGGCGGATGAGCCTTCCTTGACATAATTAATGTCGCGTACCAGGGGCGTGATGCCGATGAGGCCGACGGTTTTTTTGTCCCCGAAAAGGTCGGTGGTTTCTTCTGAAACCGGGGCGATTGCAAAATTTAACAGAGAGGTTCCTCTTTCGACCTGAAAGTCGAGAGATTTTCCCGGTGAAGCGTGAACGATTTTTTGCAGTTGATCCCAGAATTTAACGGGTTTGCCGTCGATGGCGACAATCTTGTCGCCGATTTCCATGCCGGCGGCTAAAGCGGGAGATTCAGGCCGGATGGTCCCCGTGACCAGCCCCAGGGTTTGCACCCCCGACAGGTACACGACCCAGTAAATGGCAATCGCAAACAGGATGTTGAATAACGGACCGGCAAAGGCGATTGCCATGCGGCGCTGGACGGTGGCTCCCGCAAACGAACCTTCCTGGCTGAGGGATTCTTCCTCATAATCCTCCCCCTTCATTTTCACGTATCCACCCAGTGGAATGGCGGAAAGCAGATATTCTGTTTCCCCCGAGTTGTAGCCTAAAATTTTGGGGCCGAAGCCTATGGAAAACTTTTCCACCACCACGCCGCATTTTCGAGCCACTAAAAAATGGCCCAGTTCATGGACAAAAATCAAAGCCGCCAGGCCGCCTAAAAAGGCCAGCATTTTACTCCCGAATTGAAACAGGGCTTCCGGGCTGATCATAGATAATTCAAACATTAGGTCATCTCTAAAAATAAGATTCTGATTTATTGTTTTGAGGAATAGTCCAGCAACTCAACGCCTTCTGGGACTGCAAACTGGAAAGTCGATTCCGAAATTTTCTTGTTTATCTGAACATCGCTGAAATCGATTTCCGTCCGGTTCCCCAATTTATCATACACGGTTGATCCGACGATTTGGTAGCTTTTGCTATTTGCCACGAGCACCAGCCGGTCGATGCTATTGTCTTCCTCTTTTGGAACGAGAACGACGGTGATCAAGCCGTTTTCATTAGATACTGTGACGACATTGAAGGAATTTGTCAGTTTCCCCTTGCCGGCAAGAAAGAGCGCCGGAGTATTGGAGGAATAAATACTTTCTACGGGTACTTTGGTCACTTGTCCTTCGTCGGGAACATACAACCAGAGAATCTTATCGTTGCTCACCAACACCTGGGGCTCCGGAGCGTTGTAAACCCACTTCATCTTTCCCGGTTTTTTGATTTGTACCTTGCCGTGGGCTTCCAGGGTCTGGTTCATGGTTTTGACATACGATTTTTGTACGAACCGGGCGGTGATGGTTTTGACGGACTCGTATTGCTTTTGAATGGCGTCTAAGGCCTTTTGCTCTTCGCTGGCTAAGGCGTTAACGGAACTCCCCGCAAAAACCAGAGCGAAGATAAAAACGAGTATTTTATTCATAACGATCACCGGAGTTGAAAGAGATCAAGTTTTCTGTTGCGTGACTTTTCTGGTTGTTACGTCGAGCCGGTTTTCAACAATCAGTTGAACCGCCCTTGGATAAATGAGGTGCTCCTGTTCCAGTATGCGCCGGGACAAGGTTTCCTCATCGTCCGAATCGTACAGGGGGACAACGCTTTGAAGGATGATCGGCCCGCTGTCAACCTTTTCATCGACAAAATGCACCGTGCATCCCGAAAACTTGACACCATAGTCGAGGGCCTGTCGTTGCGGGTGCAGCCCTGGAAAAGCTGGAAGCAGGGAAGGGTGAATATTTATGATCCTGCCCGCAAAACTGTTTATGAAAGGTTTTCCAAGAATCCGCATAAACCCGGCGAGGCAAATCAGGTCAATAGCTTCGGCCTGCAACCGATCTATCAGAGCACGATCAAATGCCTTTTTATCTGGATAGGATTTTGGGTCCAGGAAGACGGTTTTTATCCCGTGATTATTTGCCCTCTCGAGGGCGAACGCTTCCTTGACGTTACTGATGACAATGGAAATTTCGGCGGTGAGGACACCCTGTTCCATTTGGTCGATCAGGGCCTGCAGATTTGTTCCCTGTCCCGAAACCAGCACCGCGAGTTTGAATTTCTTGGATCCCATTCAATTATTCAGAAAAAACTCAGGAAAAAAGCTGGAAATGTTCCTGTCGATTAAAATAATTCTCCCTATTACAATTCGAGCTTACCATTAAATATCCAAGTAAATCAATGGTCGGGGAAAACCCACCCGCTATTTGGAAAAGCCCGCAGGATAAAGCCTTTTCGCCTCAGGGGCGACTCACAGAAAATCCCTTCCAGGCAGAAAAAGGGAATTGAGGTTGAACTTTCCCGGCTGACAGCAGTTTTTTTTTCAGAAAGGGGAATAAAATCGTCAATAACCCTATCTTTAATATTGGAATTTGAATGAAAGTTTGAATTCCATCCCTTTTTGCGATCCGTCGGCCTATTTAAAACTCCCTGGCCGGCGGATTTCTTTTATTCCCGGTTGCTCCCAATTAATCCAAAGGTTTCAGGAGACTCGCGTAGCTTCAGGCCCAGGGTTCATTCCCAAAGATGCGGGGTTATCCTCCGGTGGAGTCAGACGGCCTGTAAGTAGTTTTCCTGGATCTTTTTGAGCAGTCCGATATTCTGGGTGTGTCCTGTCAGGTGGGCTTTGATGTGGCCGCGGATGGGTTTTCCAAGAAGATAAAAATCCCCTAAAATATCCAGGATTTTATGCCGGGCAAACTCGTCCTCAAACCTTAGTTTGGTGTTTAAAACTTTTTTGTCTCCGAGGAGAATGAAGTTATCCAGCTTGCCCCCTGAGGCAAATCCCATTTTAGTCAATTGAGCCACATCCTCCATGAACCCGAAGGTCCTGGCCGGGGCGATTTCATTTTTGAAACTGGCTTCTCCTTTGAACACGAAGGTGTAATCCTGAGTGCCTATGGGCTCGGGATATTTCATGTGGTAGCTGACGGTGAAGGTATCGGAGGGTTCGATGGAAATCATCGGGCCGCCTTCATCTTCCGAGCCAAAAGTATAGGTTTTGTCGATGACGATTTCATCGTAGGTCCCATCCTGTTCCTCAAATTCCCCATCTTCAATCAGGGCGCAGAAGTCTTTTGCCGAACCGTCCATCACAGGCGCTTCGTCTCCTACTTTAATCAGGAGGTTGGTGATCCGGTACATATGCAGAACAGCCATAATATGTTCGATGGTGGCGACGGATGCCAGGCCCTTTTTCAGGCAGGTAGAGTAATCCGTCGATTGAACATTTTCCAGCTGGGCGGGGATGGTCTTCCCGGTGGATATGTCGCCGAAAATGATGCCGCTGCCGGGAGGCAGGGGTTGTAAAATGAGGCCGGTTTTGATGCCGGAATGAAGACCGCTTCCGCAAAGCACCACGCTTCTTTTGAGAGTCCTTTGCAACGGGAGAGGCGGGGAGGGTTGTTTGCCATTAGGCTCTGGCAGTCGAATGTCATGACGCTTGAGTTTTTCCTGAAACAGTTCTTTATCTGTTTTGAGAGCTTCGCAGGTTTTCTTGAGATCCCATTCGTTTTTCCGCAGATGATGAATGATGAAACCCTTCTCCCACGAAAGTTCGGCTTCCTGGAAGGTGTCGGAATGGCCGGAATCATCAGGATGGACTTTTTCCCTGGAATTTTGAATCTCCAAAGGCAGATTTTGCAGAGAAATTTTCTCGCAGGTGGAGCCGGTTATCAGGATTTTATCCAGGACCGACCGGAGTTCTTTAACATTTTCGGGCCAGTCATAACGGCTTAACGCGGCTAACGCGTCTTCTTCGATCAAGGGAACGGCAAACCCGCCTTTTTCGGCACATTCCTCAAAATAGTCTTTGACCATGATGGAAATTTTATCCGAATAGTTACGTAGCGGGGGGATTTTCAGAATGGTGGTTTTGAATAAACCGAGTAAGTCAGAATTGAACTGTCCTCCAGCGGCCAGCACTTTCAGGTTTTTGGATGACGAGATCATGATTCGGGCGGGAAGAAATTCGCTTGACGATTCGCCCTTCAATCCCTCCGCCAGTTTTTTTTGTAGCTCTTTGCTCAGCAATTCCACGTTGCTCAGGTACACCACGGAGCCTTGATTTGCTGAAAGAGGATTCGCGGATTTTTTGGGTCGGCCCGGTTTCTTTTTCGTTGTGGAGAAAAGATGGGATTGAATGTCATGAGATTGCCGAACCTCGCAATTGAGCTTGATAAAAGGACGATCCCCCTGGTGGCTTCGCCGATGTATGCAGTGCGCGATGAATTCCTTTCCCGTCCCTTTTTCTCCAAGCAGTAAAATGGGCTCATTGTTTTGCGATGCCTGTTGAGTGGCTTTTTTTACCTCCACCATCATCTCGAAGCAAAGCGGCAGATCTTTCTGATTGAGTAAATTGACTTCCTGAGCTCGCTGGGTATTCTTTTTTTCCTTGAAAACGTTTTCGACCGTTTCGGTCAGCTGGTCGAGGGAAAATGGTTTTTCTATAAAGTCGAAAGCGCCGAGTTTTGTCGCCTGGACGGCGGTGTCGATGGTGCCGTGCCCGGACATGATCAATACCTCGATTTCCGGGTGGTAGGTTTTGACCGTTTTCAGCACCTCGATTCCGTCCATTCCGGGGAGCCATATGTCAAGCAGTACCAGATCCGGCGGGTCGGATTGGATCATCTTCAAAGCCCCCAATCCGTCAGACGCTACAGACACTTCGTAGCCCTCGTCAATGAGGATTTCCCTGAGGGAGCTGACTATATTTTTTTCATCGTCTACAATTAAAACTCGTTCGGCTGTCAACATTTCCTCCGAAAATATCAGGAATGAATTGGAGATAAGTAAAGTTTAAATCGCCTGGGGATGCCGGCTCAAGAAATTTTAACGAAATCCAGGTAATAGATTTTATCCCCGGCGTTGATGAAGTTATTCTCGTATTTTGATCTGGGAAGATCGACCCGGTCGCCTCGAAAAACACCCGCTCCGAGTTTATTTTTTAATTGCGCCTCTGCTTCAAAAAAATCCAGGATTTCCAGAGCGTAAGATTCGTTGTCCGTCGCTATATGCACTTCTCCGCCAGAGATCAATTTACGGGTCACAAGATCAACAAAAGGCGGTTTGATCAACCGGCGTTTGTAATGGCGTTTTTTCGGCCAGGGGTCCGGGAAATTGATATAGATCCTGTCCAGGCTTTCATCCTTGAACAGCAGGGAAATCTTTTCGCGCGCATCGCCATAAACAATACGGGTATTTTTCATCTGGAGTTTGTTGATGCGGGTGATGACCTTGCGAATGCCTTTGTGATAAAAATCCATTCCCACAAAATTGCAACCCGGTTCGCGCGCCGCGATTTCGATGAGAAACTTTCCGTTGCCAAAACCGATTTCCAGTTGCATGGGGTTTTCGTTCTCGAAAACATCGCCCCAATCGGGGAGGGATTCGGTGTCCATGAAGAAGGGACTGTCCTCAGCAATTTCATCAAAAGAAATTAAGGGTTTGCTTGCCATGTTAAATATTATCCTTCACAGGTTGCCGCTATTTTCATGAATCGTGACTATTTTCAAGACTTCAAATTCCTTCTGGTTGCCGGGAAGAGAAATCATTACCTCATCGCCTTCCTGTTTTCCCAATAGCGATCGACCGACCGGTGAAGCCGTTGAAATTTTCCCCTCATCAGGATTGACTTCCTCCGGGAACACCAGGTGATACTGGGTTTCCCCTCCTGTATTCAGATCTTTTAAGAACAGGGTGCTTCCCAGGCCGGACCGGTCTCTGGGAATACGGTCAATATTCAAAGCCATGACATCGCTGATTCTTTTTTGCAGTTGGGATAAACGGGTTTCAAGGTACATTTGCCGTTCCTTGGCGGCCTTGAATTCTGCGTTCTCGCTCAGGTCACCATGCTCCATGGCGGTTTTCAAGGCTTTTGGGATGTCTACTTTTAACTCAACTTTGGTGGTTTCAAGTTCCTTATCCAGTTTATCAAGAATAGGAAGTCGCATGGTGATTTCTCCGCGTAACAAATTTTGATTCTGTGGAAACAACGTTCGGATAAAAACTTTCCCAATCACTATAGGCTGGACAGCAATGGTTTTCAAGTTTCCCTTTACCTTTTAAATTGTAAAGGGCGCCTTACGAATTCTTTTACAAATTCCAGCAAAGAATATTTTCCCGTCCAGTCATGCAGGTGATTGCCGGTGTCACAAGTTAAAGAAAGCCAATGGGTGCATTGAATGGACTGTGGTTGGGAGGCGGAATTCAGGGTGACCACAAAAATAGCCGGGAAAATATAGAAAGACACCGCGAGGAGTGTTGAAAAATCACGCTTTATTTTAACTATTTGAAAAATAAAGGTTTAGGGATATACTGTTGGTGGCTATCCGTGGTTTGATTTATTTTGCATGCCTCTAATGCAGGCGTTATCTAGAGATTTGGAACTTTATATGACAAGAGACGAAATATTAAAAGCTCTGACAGAAAAAGGCGATTTGCCGCCGCTCCCGGAAATTCTATTGAAATTGCAAACCCTGATCAACGACCCCGAAAGTGAGATCGAGGAAATTGCGAGATTGATAGAAACGGAACCCGTTTTGTCTGGAAGGCTCATCAAATTGTCCAACAGCGTTTTATATGGGGGCGGAAAGGAAGATGGAGACCTTTCCAGCGTGGTCATGCGCCTGGGTGTCAAAATGATTCTGGATCTGGCTTATGCTCTCCAGTTGACCAATGTGTTTAGTAAGTTCAAATCTCTGGATCAATACAAGTTCTGGATGCACTCCATGGCCGTCGCCTGTCTGACCCAGACGCTGAGTAAAAAAGCGAACCTTTCCGATGAAGAAAGGCAGGAAAGCTATATTTGCGGTTTGATGCATGATCTTGGCATCGTGGTTTTTGAACATTTGATTCCCGATGAATACGCTGAATTTGTCAAATCCATTGGCCCGGAAGAAGCTTCTCTGGAAACCCTCGAGCTGGAAAAATTCGGCATCGCGCACCCGGAACTGGGAGCAAAGTTCATTAGCCATTATTGGCCAATTTCACCCATCGTCATCAATTCGGTGGAGCAACACATCGATCCGTCGTCCCTGAACGGATACGGCTTGAATATCGCTCAACTGGTTGGTATTGCCAATCAGGTGGCCATTAATGAGGGGATGACCCACGGAATCGGTAACCCCCCTGAAATTCCTCTGGGCGACGAAATTTATGAAAAACTGGGACTGTTCCCGGATGAGTTGGAAGATATCATTGAAACAACGGTGGAAGGGCTGGACAACACCGAACTACTGATGAAGGCCTGAATTATTTTTAAGGAAAGGAGCGGTCATTGATGGAAGAGTTTTTTCAGGTCATATTTCGCGGAGTGAGGGGGTCCATTGCAACCCCGGTCGCTTTGGCGCAAATTGAGGAGAAACTCACCCAGGCTTTGGAACGGGCGCGGCCCCAAGACCTGAAGGACGCCGATTCCAGGAAATCCTTCATCGACAGCCTGCCTTTTGAGATACGCGGTAGTTTTGGCGGCAACACTCCCTGCGTTCAGATGCAGGTCGGCAAAGAAAACCTTATTTTTGATGGCGGGACGGGAATTCGTCAGGCGGGCCTGGATTTATTAAAAGGTGATTTTGGTCAGGGCAGGGGAAGGGCGCATCTATTTTTTTCGCACACCCATTGGGATCATATTCAAGCAGTGCCATTTTTTGCTCCCTTGCGAATCGAAGGCAACCATTTTACGATCATCAGCCCCCACGAAAATATTAAAGAGCGATTGGAACGCCAGCAGTCCCCCGAATATTTTCCAGTGCCGTTTGATGCGTATAAGAGCACCATCGACATTCCCGACCTGGACGGTCAGTCTGAAGTTATGGTGGGTGACGTGAAAGTCCAATGGCAGGAGATGTGTCATCCCGGAAAATCATTTTCTTACCGTATCGAATATGCGGGAAAATCGGTGGTGTATGCCACGGATGCCGAATACAAAGACTTGAGCGCTGAAAAACTCCAGCCTTATGTCGATTTCTTCCGGGACGCGGATCTGCTCATTTTCGATTCAATGTTCACGTTTGGCGAAGGGCTCGAGAGAAGAGACTGGGGTCATAGCTCGACATTTATCGGAATTGATCTGGCAGTGGACGCAAACGTAAAAAAAATCGCTTTTTTTCACCACGATCCCCGTTACGACGATAACAAACTGGTCGAAATATTTTCTCAAACCCAGCATTACCTAAAGTCCATCGCTCCAGAATCCAAGCTCAAAATGTTCCTCTCCTATGAAGGTTTGACAATGAACATTCAGCAGGATGAATCTCCGGTTCAAGATGAGCTCTGTTTTTCGGTCACGCCGCAAAAGCCTGGTCTTGTCGCAAAATAATTGCGATTTAATTTTTCTTCTTTCCAAAACCTCCCATTCTTGTTTATTCTCAAGCCATGGCCAATCCTGAAATGTTCAGATTTTCCATTGACCGTGGCGGAACGTTCACCGATATCTACGCTGAAATACCTGGCGAACCCGGCTACCGGGTCCTCAAACTACTCTCCGAAAACCCTGACCGCTATGACGACGCTCCTTTGGAAGGTATCCGTAGAATATTTCAAGAGCAGGGTGCGCTGACGGCAGGGGGAGTCGATGCAAGCCGGATTGAATGGGTGCGTATGGGAACCACTGTGGCCACCAACGCTTTGCTGGAAAGAAAGGGTGCCAGAACGGCTCTTCTCATCACAAAAGGTTTTCACGATTTACTGCAAATTGGCAAGCAAAACCGCCCTCGCATTTTTGACCTGGAAATTAAAAAACCAGATCTTCTTTATGAAAAAGTTGTAGAAATTGATGGGCGGGTGAGGCTGGCCGGTCAGGTTTCGCCTGACGATGCCAGTCCTGTTGCTAAAGGATTGACCGGGGAAAAGGTGGAGATCCTGAAAGCTCCGGATCTTAAAAAGTTACGCCATGAACTTGGCAAGCTACTTGAAGAGGGGTTTGAGAGCCTCGCGATTGTTTTGTTGCATGCTTTCACCTATCCGGTTCATGAATTGTTGGTAGGCGCATTGGCGGAAGAGATGGGCTTTACCCAGATTTCCCTGTCCAGCCAGGTCATGCCCCGCATTAAAATTGTAGATCGAGGGCAAACCTGTTGCGTCGATGCCTATCTGACGCCACTCATCCGCAAATATATTGAAGGGTTTCGTTCCGGTTTTCATCCGAGTGGTGATCCAGACTTATTTTTCATGCAGTCGGACGGTGGATTGGGACGGGCGGAGTGTTTCACCGGAAGCCGGGCGATTCTTTCCGGTCCCGCAGGAGGCGTGGTCGGGTATGCCATGACGACGTTTGACGAGGAATCCCGTGAACCGGTAATCGGCTTTGACATGGGAGGAACGTCCACAGACGTTTCCCGTTTTGATGGCGAGTACGAATGGTCGCATGAAACCGAAGTGTCGGGGGTTCATTTGCAGGTTCCGCAATTTGCAATCCGTACGGTGGCGGCGGGAGGAGGGTCGCGTCTGTTTTTCAAAAATGGCGCGTTTGTAGTGGGCCCGGAATCGTCTGGAGCGTATCCCGGTCCGGTGTGTTACAGGAACGACGGTCCGTTGTCACTCACCGATGCCAACCTGGTTTTAGGGCGATTACTCCCGGAATTTTTCCCAAAAATTTTTGGAACTCAGGAAGATCAATCTCTGGACCTGGATGCAAGCCGCCATGCGTTTCGAAACCTTACGAATAAAATCAACGCTCATTTGAAAGAGATTAAAAGATTGCCGATGACGCTTGAGGAAGTGGCTCACGGATACATTGCCGTGGCCAATGAAAACATGGCGCGTCCGATCCGTGAAATTTCCATTGCCCGTGGCCATGACATTAAAGAGCATGTCCTGGCATGTTTTGGCGGGGCAGGGGGGCAACATGCCTGTGCCCTGGCCCGTGCTCTTGGAATCAGGAAGATTTATATTCACCGTTTCGCCGGGATACTATCGGCTTATGGTTTGGGATTGGCGGATGTGGTAGTGGAAAAACAGGAGCCCGCCTCTCGGATTCTTGCAGAACCCTCTTTGCCCGGTCTTTTGGCGCGTCTGGATGATTTGACTGAACGGACGAAAGCAGATTTGAGTCGGCAGGGAAATTTTCAACAAGTGGAAATCCGCCGCTACCTGAATCTGCGCTACCGGGGAACGGATACGGCGATGATGATTCTTGAAAGTCCCGGGACGGATTTCAAAACGGAATTTATCAGGTCTCACAAACGCGAGTTTGGTTTCGAGGTTTCGGGCAGGGACATCCGGGTGGATGATTTTAGGGTACGGGTCACGGGGAAGTCGCAGGGAATAAAGAAAATCAGGGTTCCCAAAAAATCCGCTCCGGCAGTGCCTGTTTCTCATGGGCAATGTTATTTTGCAGGGGGATGGAAAAATACACCCGCCTATTTACAGCCAGCTTTGGGTGCGGGAGAAAAAATTTCGGGCCCTGCTATTTTAATCGATCAAACATCGACTCTGCTTCTGGAGCCTGGTTGTGAGGCCACGGTGACGGAATTTGGCGATGTGGAGATCGAGGTAGCTTTTTTGCCGGAACCGGGCATTGAACAGGAAGTGGACCCGGTTCAATTAACCATTTTTGGTAACCGCTTCATGTCCATCGCCGAACAAATGGGCTGCGCCCTTAAGCGAACGGCCATATCCACCAATATCAAAGAGCGCCATGATTTTTCCTGCGCGGTCTTTGGCCCAGTGGGTGACCTGGTGGCCAACGCTCCTCATCAACCTGTCCATTTAGGCGCTATGGGCGAGGCTGTCAGGAGGCAGATGGAAATTCAGGGGGATGACATTCAACCGGGCGATGTCTGGGTGACCAATCATCCCATTGCCGGGGGCAGTCATTTGCCGGACATCACGGTCATCACGCCGGTTCTTAAAGACGGACAACCGATTTTCTTTGTTGCCAGTCGAGGCCACCACGCGGATGTCGGCGGCATCTCCCCTGGGTCCATGCCGCCTTTTTCAAGAACTCTCGAGGAAGAGGGCGTGTGCATCCTTTCATTTAAACTGGTCGAAAATGGCGAATTTCAAGAACAGGGCATTGTTAATTTATTGACTGCATCGGCTCAGGAATCTAAAAATTATGCGGTCACCGGAACTCGGGCACTGGCGGATAACTTAGCCGACCTCAAGGCTCAGATCGCCGCCAATCAAAAGGGCATCGAACTGATTGATGAAATGGTTCGGCGTTATTCTCTGTCGGTGGTGCAGGCGTATACGCGGCATTTGCAGGACCATGCAGGGGAGTCGGTGGCTCAGGTTTTGCGAGATATCGCGCGAACCAAAAACCTGGCATCGGTGGCTGTTCTTACAGCGGAAGAAATGTTGGACGATGGCAGTCCCATTCATCTTCGCCTGACCATTGACCCAAAAGAAGGGAGTGCGGTGTTCGATTTTTCCGGCACGGCAAGGCAGGTCAAGGGGAATCTGAACGCTCCCCGTGCCGTCACTCATTCGGTGATTTTGTATTGCCTGCGCTGTCTGGTAAAAAGCGATATTCCTTTAAATCAAGGTTGTCTGAACAAAATCCGCATCGTCATAGAAGACGGATCCCTGCTCGCGCCATCGGAACATGCCGCCGTGGCGGCGGGGAACGTTTTGACTTCGCAACGATTGACCGATGTCATCTTAAAAGCATTCGGGGTGTGCGCGGGATCACAGGGGTGCATGAACAATTTAACCTTTGGCAATTCCGATTTCGGTTATTATGAAACCATTGGCGGCGGAGCGGGAGCGGGGCCGGGATGGCATGGCCAATCGGGCGTACATACTCACATGACCAATACCCGCATTACGGACCCGGAAATCCTGGAAAGCCGATACCCGGTTCTTCTGAGAGAGTTTTCCATTCGTAAAGGCTCCGGTGGCGCGGGATTGTATCGGGGAGGCGACGGCCTGATCCGGGAAATTGAGTTTTTAAAACCACTCAATGTCGCTATTCTTTCCGAAAGACGGGTTTATCCCCCTTATGGCTTGGAAGGCGGGGAACCGGGAGCCTTAGGGCAAAACCTTTTTCTCAAAAGAGACGGTTCGCAAATGGATTTGGGCGGCAAAAACGAAATCAAGGCCCAGCCCGGTGACCGCATTCGCATCCTCACTCCAGGGGGAGGGGGGTATGAAAGACTTAAAATCCAATAATTTAAAAAAATACATATAAATTTTGATGTAAAAATGTTTATAATAGGCTTTGAAGCTTGGGTGAATGATTCCTCCCCTGTTATTGGGGTGTCTTGAAATACGAAACCAAATTATCAGCAACTGTCAGGAGGCTATGATTATGAAAATAAGCGCAGGAATAATTTTATTAACCCTCGTTTCGTTGATCGGTTGCGCCACGCCGCCGCCTTACACTCAACAAACGGGTGTTGACAGTTCGCCCGGCAGGCCGACGGTTTATGAGGATGTTAATACCCCAGGCCGGGTGGCGGGGATCGGGCTGGAATCTCAGGACGTGGCCAGCATGACGGACAAAATGATGGGCGATATGCTGGCAACGCCCATTTTGGCGAATCGGAATGTTCCTCCCAGAGTCATCATTGATTCCGAATATTTCAGGAACGAAAGTTCCTCCCGCATCAACAAAAATATCATCACCGACCGGTTGCGGGTCAATTTGAACCGGGCTTCTAATGGCCGCATGCTTTTTGTGGGCCGGCATTACGCGGACATGGTTGAAAAAGAGAGGTCTTTGAAAAGAGGCGCCGATGGTGCGGATGGAGCCCCCGTTGTGGACAGGGGAACGATAAAAGCTTCCCGCTCGACGCTCGGTGGAGATTTTCGTCTGGGAGGCCGGATAACGACTCTGGACGCCGTCAATACTGAATCCGGGCAGGCCAGCCGCACGCACCAGATCATTTATGAGATGGTCGATCTGGAATCGGGGTTGATCGTTTGGAGCGGAATTTATGATTTCAAAAAATCAGCCCGCGACAACATTATTTATAGATAGAGGGTGTCCGTTGATTCGATTTTTTGCCGCTAGATTCAATCGGTGGGTTTTGTGTTGTCTGCTGGTTTCCGGTTGTGCGTCCACCACGGATTACGAAATCGTCCAGGTATCCGACGGCGTGATGACCGCCTACCTGGAAAACAAGCCGTCTCTGCTCCACTATCATTACACGCGGGTGCTGAGGGAAGGTCGCCGCAATCTGGTGCTCAACCATATGAGAGCCGGCCTGGCGGCGATGGAACTTGGAGAATTTGATCTTGCTGAAGAGTCGTTTGACATTGCTCTTCTCAATATCGAGTCGGTGTACACCGACGATGAAAATGCCGCCAAAGCCCGCAGTCTCTGGTATGAAGAAGGGCGCAAGGATTTCAAAGGCGAGCCTTATGAGCGGGCGATGGCATATTACTACCGCGGTTTGCTGTATATCCTCAAAGGCGATTATGAAAATGCACGCGCGTCTTTCAAGGGCGGGTTGCTGCAGGATACGATGGCCGAGGAGACGACCTATCAGGCCGACTTCGCCCTGTTGATTTTTCTGGAAGGATGGTCGTCCATGATGCTCGGCGACTGGGATATGGCTCAGGCGTCTTTTAAAGAGGTGCAAAAATATCGCCCCGACTTTGTGATCCCGCATCGAGATCACAATGTTCTGCTGATTGCCGAAACCGGTAATGCGCCGCGAAAAATGGCGGTGGGCAGAGGCGGCGCGGCGCTTGGCTTTATAGAGGGGCAGGGTTCCCGGGAAGATGGCATTCGCTTTGTGAGCGGCCAATCGGCGTACACCGGGTTTCCAATCGAGAATATTTTCTGGCAGGCCAACACCCGTGGCGGACGCCAGGTGGATCATATCCTGGCGGGCAAGGTCAGTTTTCGGGAAACCAATGAGGTCATGGGGCAAACTCTGACGCAATTGTCTTTAGCCACCCTGTCCATGTCTCCGCAGTTTGGCGACGACGCGGGAGTGGTGGCTATCGTGGCGGGCATCATTGGCCTTGTGGGTCTGGGACAGCAGGCGGTTGCGGAACGCACTCAAACCCAGGCCGATACCCGCTATTGGGACAATCTTCCCGACCGGGTTCATGTGGTCACGTTGAATTCAGAGGACAGCGATCGCGATCTGAAAGCAGAATTTATAAAACCCAATGGGCGTCGAATCGCAAACTTGGATAAAAAAATAACCATCACCCCTGTTAATGACAGATCAGGATTTGCCTGGGTCCGGCCAAGATAAGCCCGGAAATTTTTTGAGCGCCGGGGTGGTGCCGGACCTGATTTTAATGACGCCCGGCTTTAAGGCTGGAACAAATATTTACGTTTTTTGGAGGCTTCAACCATGATTGGAATGATGAAAACCGGTTTCACTGTGATTATTGCGGGGCTGTTCATGGCCGGGTGCGCCACCACCGACCCTTGCGTAAACATTCTGCAGGAAAAACCTCTGGAGCCAGGAATCAAGATGAATTCCGTCAATATCATCGACACCTCCCTGTATTATGAAATGGTGGGGGGCACGTATTGCGATGGTGTGCGGGTCGCTCCCACCACCGAAGAGGTGAATTCCGGTGTGGTCACACGGTACAAGATCTCCGTTCAGGAAACCCAAAGCGACCGGACGAATACAGGGACGATGCAGGTCTGGACCATTTTGCGCAATCACACCAATTTCCCCTTACAGGTTGAGGGGCGAACCCAGTTTTTCGACAGTCATAAAACCCCTGTGGAAGAAATGACTGCCTGGCAGCGGGTACAATTACCACCTAAAAGTATCGGAACCTATAAGGTTCAATCCACGCGCAGAGATGAGGGGATGAGCTTTTACATCGAAATTCGCGAAGGCCGGTAGAACCTGGGAGAACAGGAAGAATTTTTCCACAAAAAGGTTGAGCAAAGTTTTTCTTAAAACAAAGCGTCCATTTTCTGCGCCATCTGTACGTCCGCCAGTGTGACCCCACTTGTCGTGTGGGTCCAGTAGCGGACGGATATTCTCTTGTATTGAATCAGAATGTCGGGGTGATGGTTGTTTGCCTCCGCAAGCTCGGCGACTTGATGGACGAAATCAATCCCTCCCATGAACGATTGCGCGTGTTTGACCCGTTCGATGTAAGGCATTGCCTTTTCGTTTTTTTTGATTTTCCATTCCGGCGCCATTTCCTTTAATTTTTCTTCCAGTTCCGCTTCGGTTAAAGCTGTTTTTTCGACCATTTGAACCTTCCCTTTTCTGATTGATTGAGTAGCGCTATTTTTCCAACCCTAAAGCATAATGGTAAAAAACCTCATCTTTGAGATAGCCTAGAGACTCGTAGAGTTTTTGCGCAGGAACATTTAAGGATTGAGTGGCACATTGAATTCGTAGCGCACCCGTTGCCTCGGCATGTTTTTTCGCGGCTTCCATGAGTTGTTTTGCAACCTCTTTTCGTCGATAAGGTTCCGCGACAAACAGGTCATTCAATATCCAAATCCGCTGCATTGATACCGAGGAATAACTTGGATAAAGCTGAATAAAACCTGCCAGACGAGAGTGATCGTTCGCTGTATAAATTACCGAGTCATTTTTTTCGAAACGAGCTTTCAGGAAAGCAACCGCTCCTTCAATATCCGACTCCTGTTGATAAAAGTTGCGGTAATCATCAAACAACTCAGCAATTTCCTGGACTCGTTCTGAGTCGGCCAGAGTCACTTCCATCCTCTACCTTTCCTCATGGTCTGTTTTCCTGCAAAATTTTGTCCAGTTTTTTTCTGAGGGTGATCTCGTGCACCTTGAAGACAAAATGTTCCTCGTCATTGATCTTCAACACGGGAATTCTTTCTTTGTACAGCTCGAACAGATCGTTGTCGGATTCGATATCGGTGACTGTCAATTGCGCTGAATAATCTTTGAGAACGCGGTCGACAATAATTTTGGCCTCGTCGCAGAGACAGCAGTCCTTTTTCGTCAGGATTTCCAGGGCGATGGGCATGGGTCAGGTGATAAGGAAAATAGCGGCGGGTCACATTTCGTGGGTCATGGTGGTGACCGTGCCCCAGATAATCAGGCCGATGATGCCAACGACCAGGATCGCCATGAAGGCCGTTGCCAGGGGCCGTTTTTTCCAGTGAGTTTCATCACTCCGGTCCACAAACGGGAGAACCAGAAGAGTCGTGGTCAGAACGATGGGTGCGACAATGAGAAAAGGCACCCACAGGTTTTCCAGTGCGTACAACCACACGAATTGCCAGGGCGGCTTGGTGACTTCCAGTCCGGCAATCGCTTTTTCTCCTAAAGGTGGGGCGATCACCAGGGCCAGGAGACAGATGACGGCAAAAATCCCCGCTCCGGCGCGGGTCACATAAGCCAGGTGCTGGGTAAATTGAATCGTGCGCCCGCCCTCCGGTTTGTCCGGCTTCGGAGATACCTTGTGCAGTTTCATATAAAAAAGGTGCAGGCCCAGAATCGGAATGAGAACCAACGGGAGCATAGAGATATGCGCCATATAGACTCTGCTCAAGAGCGGGACTCCCTGGGCAAACGCCTCGGTCAGTGGAAATCCGAATATCCCCATCTTTTCCACAGTCCAGAGAAAGTGGTCCAGCGCTTCGTAGGCTTCCTGATCCCATTTGAGCACCGTTCCCGTGAACAGCAGGTTCACAATGATCAGAAGCAGGACGACCCCGGTCAGCCAGTTGATCTCTCGTGGTTTTTTATAAGACGCGGTGAAATAGACGCGCAACATGTGGAGGATCATCGTCACCGTCAACACTTCCGCCGACCAGAAATGCACTCCGCGCAAAAACCAGCCCAGGTAAACCTGATCCATCAGATAATGCATGCTCTGGTTGGCGCGTTCGGGGTCGGGGACGTAAAACTGGGCCAGCAGGAACCCGCTGAGGATGAGAAGCTTCAGGGATACCAGTGACATCCCGCCCAGAGAATAGGGGATGGAGTTGGCATGCTCCTCGATATCGTATTGCAGGAGATTCAAGCCTAACCGGTCTTTAATCGTATCCAGCAAACCGTTTGCCATGAGAGAGGCGAGCCCTTTCTATGGGATGATTATTCGCAAGGTCGTTTGAAACTCAGCGCTCCAAAAATAAGTCCCGCAAATACTGTGATGCCAACCGCCGCGCCGTAGCCCTTTTGCTTTGAGGACACCCATTCACGTTTGGCAATTTCAACTTGCGGCATTTGATGATCCATGCCGCCGGATTGATGGTCCATGTGTTCCATATCGCCAGGCATAACAGCAGGCTCGTCGGCAAAGATATCGGAGCGGGAAAGAGAAAAGTCGTCTTCTTCACCTGTTTGCGATTCAGCCCCATCGACAGCGTAAGGGGAATCGGCGGCAGGTTCCGGCTCTTCCATTTCCACAACAGGCTTTTTATGGCCTCCGTGAGCGTAAACGTTTTCTATGGAAAAGGAAACGAAAAGCAATCCCGCTAAAAGAATGAACACTCCTTGTCTGGTCATAATCAGGTTCCCAATGTCAATTGAGCGAAGGCTTCCATCATTTCATCGGTGGCCCAGTCATCCGGGCCGATCCTCTTGAATACAATGATACCCTCCCGGTTGACGATGAAGGTTTCCGGAACGCCGGTGGTTTTATAGTCCTTTTTGGCGACTTTACTTTCGGGGTCGAGCAAGACGGGAAACGTCAGGTTGTATTTTTTCATGAAAGGCTCGATCAGCGAAGGGTCTTTATCCACACTGATGGTCAGCATTTCAAAGCCGTGGTCTTTATACTTTTGATACAGTTTTTCCATCGACGGCATTTCCACTTCACAGGTACTGCACCAGGTGGCCCAGAAATTGATGAAAACGACCTTCCCCCGGTAATCCAGAAGACTGACCTTGCCGCCTGAAACCGATTCCAGCTCAAACGATGGCGCCAGGAAGGCCTCCGCCGGGTATTCCACTTTGAAAGGTTCCAGCTCAACTTTATTCAAAGTGGTGATGAATATGGAAAGAAGAGCCGTGACCAAAAAGGCGTACGGAATGTAAATGCTGATGGGTTTATTGTCTAAAGCTTTTTCCATGGTTTGTGCTCGTAATAATTTTCTAAAGTGACCGATGCGGAGGAGGGCGGTAGAATTTTTTATCTATCGCGATGACGATTTCATCCAGCATCAGTCCTTTTTTGTACATTTCGTAAGCGTAAAGCACTTCGTTGATGCAGGTTTCGCATTTGGAGCCGTGTTTGTTAGTGAAGCAGGTGAGCAGGGTTTTATGTTTTTTCTCCTGCTTGCAATAGCAGTAGCAGAATTGGCTGTCCAGAACTTTTGGGATTTCTGCCGCGATTCTATAAGCCTGGGCCACCTTGCCGGTAAACAACGCGTCAGACAGAACCGGTCGTGTTTCTATGAGAGTCCCGGTAGCCGGGGCGACGGGCGTCACGTACCCATCCTGCTTCGTGACAAAAAAGACTCCGGTCAAAATGACGAGAATGCCCAGAGAAAATAAAGGCAACGCCAGTTTGTTCAGGCTCTTTTTAGGGACGTTATTTTTGCTCGATTTTTTACCCATATTGTGATTTTCGAAGAAAGTGAATGCAGACGTTAATATTTATCCATGAACTCATTATATTAACTGCCCGGAGCCTATTCAAGGAATATAAAAAGGTATTTCCGCCTTCATTCGGGCTGAAACAGGCTGAAATTCCCGAAGCAATTTTAGCGGACCGCCAGATACCATTTGCTCAGAATCCTGGGGGGGAATCCCAGTAGAAATAAAGTCGCGATGACCGAGTTTCGCAGGGAAGTGAAAAAAATACCCTCTGTGACCCACCGCCTTGCCGAGGTGAAGGTTTTTTCCTCCAGAATCACCGTGGGTCCGTTTGCCACGAGTCGCCGATAAAAATCCAGGTCCTCACAAATAGGCAATGAGGAAAAACCGCCAATTTCTCGAAACACCTCCTTCCGCGCAAAAATCGACTGGTCGCCATAAACCAGGTTGAGATGCTTTGCTCTCATCGTGGCGAAGCGGGAGATCATTTTGAAAGCGGGGTTTTCCGATTCGATGACCAGGCTGAAAGCTCCGCCCACCTTGTTTTCCTGTCGCATGACCGCGACCATTTTCTGGTAGCTCTTAAAGTCCACCCGGCTGTCGGCATGTAAAAATAACAGGAGGTCTCCGGTGGCGGTTTTTGCCCCTGCGTTCATCTGCAAAGCGCGGCCGGAAGGGCTTTTGACAATCGCCAGGCCGAACTTTTTTGCGATGTCCAGAGTGTTGTCTTCGCTTCCGCCGTCGGCGATGATTATTTCGTGGGGAGAATGACAGCTGACTTCGGAGATCGTTTTTTCCAGAATGAGCGCTTCATTGAGCGTTGGGATGATGACTGAAACTTTCACAAACCGCATCCGCCTAGGGTTAAGACAGGCAGTTAATCATAAATCGGTTTGCGTTGCAATGTCATTGCGGTTCAGGGGCTTACGCGCTGGCAGGGACAGGGGCAAGAGGGGGGATGGGTTTTCATGATTATTTGGAATTGAAATGTTATAATTGATGCGCTATAGATAGGGTGACTCTTTATTGACAGTTTGATTGAGACGGGATCCATTCCCAACTAAAAATATGCTGGCCCACTTCATTGATTCCAAGCCATTCCAATGCGGTTATTTTAAAGACCGCGACTCACTTTTCGAGGAATATTTGCTGGAGGATATCTCGGAGGTGGAGTTTGAATACCTGCTGGCTCACGGGATGCGACATTTTGGGGATTACTTTTTCCGGCCCCGTTGTCAGGATTGTCAGCAATGCATTCCTATCCGTTTACGGACCGAGGATTTTCACCCGACCCGGAGCCAGAAACGCGTGCTTTCGGCTTGCAAAGATGTCCGGGTCGAAATTTGCAAGCCTCAATATTCCGAGGAAAAATTTCGCCTGTACCTGAACCACAAAAAACGGTTCAACACTCTTCAGGACGATGTGGAAGACGAGCAGAATTTCCGGCTTTCCTTTTACGTCAACACTCCCTTCGGTATCGAGTTTGAGTATTATCTGGACGACACATTGATCGGCGTTGCGCTGGGCGATCATACGAGCAACACATTTTCGGCTATATACACCTTTTACGACGCACCAGATGCAAGGATGGGGCTGGGCAATTTCAGCATCCTCAAACAGCTGGAGTTTTCCAGCGCACACCGAATCCGGTATTTTTATCTGGGATATTATATTTCGAAAAACCAGTCGCTCACCTACAAGGCTGGGTTCAGGCCCAATGAGGTGTATATAGACAATGCCTGGCGTCCTTTCAGGAATGAAAAGGGAGACTACCTCATTCCCAAAGACAAGTTGCAGTGGAAAAATCTGGAGTTTCTCGTTAAAGCCACGACCTCGTTAGAGTTAGCCTGAATTTACGAAACCTACCTTTCTTGACCTCCCATCCTAATACAGGTAGTTGAGCCTGGAACTCAACCTCCCCTAAGATGATTGGCATGGCTTGTAATGATGGCCGATATCTTCAATAAGGGTATTGATATCCACTGAATTTTTGGCTAAGAGCACATCTTTCGCAAGTACATCTTTAAAATGTCCTTTGTCGTGATAGAAATTGGGGTCCTTGAGCCTGATATCTGAAAGAGGAAGTCTATTAACACGACTGAAAAAAGGCGCAATTGACTTTAGAAATGAAATAGTTTGGCTATTGCCTACTTGGTAATCGATAGGTTGAGGGTTCCATAACAAGACAATGTCAATTTCATTAGCTTGTGCAAGATCTTTGATCTCATTAATTAATTTAAGGGCTACTTGAAATGCGGCCTTATTAATACGTTGCAAATTTTCAGAACAGTTATTTATAGGAAAAACTGTGTCCCATAAGTAGTAAACATCGCCCGTTGGAAAATTATATTTGATTATATCTGGTTTGTTTGGCCTCGTGAGGAATGGAGTTATGTTATCAATCAACACATCAGGTGAAAGCAAGTATGTTTTATAGAACTCCAGTTTGTAATCGGTTCTATTAACAATGTCCGGATGGTCCATTCTAAGGAGATCATGTGGTGGAAGAGAATAATCACGGCTGTAATTTTTTAAAAGATCTGCGCTGATAGGAAGAAATATCACCTTTGGCCTACAATTATTATTATTTATAAGCCACTGCAATTTTCTTAATATTCCATAAAATGATTCTAAAGAAACTGCAAAGTTATAAGATTCCAACCCAAACAAGTCGTGTATATATTTGGTTCTGTACGCCGCTGCCCGTGAATTTCCAAAAACAATCGCTTCAAAATTCTGGCAGTGAGAGTTTAGAGTCCTAAACTTTAGAACTCTGATATTTGGTTCACTGCTAACAGTAACTATGTCAGAAGGGGTATTAAAGGCATAATAAGTGTCTATTTTAAAATTTATCAGAATAGTAAAAAAAAGAACGAAAAGAAAAGAAATAACTATTCGGACAAAATATTTAGAATAAATATTCACAATTAGGATTTTCCTAAGAATAAATGGTTAAAACTGGAAATATAAAAATTCACTCACTCGGGTAAGGCTCAGTATCGAAATGCTGAAAATTATCGTCATTAGAATTGTCCACATGAGGGAGGGACGCCACTCCAGCCATCTATAGAGCTGATGAGTGGGCTCAACTTTATAGCCCTCAAGTGCAGGGCAATACCGTTGCATGACTTGTTGTGTGCTGGGTAATACCACGGAAACCAGAAGCAAAAAGGCAATCCATTTGATACCCGTGCCATTAAAGATATCATGAGTGAACCAGCCTTGAAATGAACCGCCATGCGCCAGAAACCACGGTTTTGCATTTCCAAAATTTTCTGCCAATGAAACCGGCAAGGATATTCCATGCTCCCCAAACATCGCTTTCAACATATTGCCAGCACCTTCAATGCTGCCAGCGCGAAAAGGCACCCAAGTCACTACCACAGCCAGCATGGTTAGGAGCCATGCGCAAATGGCTCCCAATTTTGTTCTTTTTTTGCCACTTCTTAGATTCCGCCATGCATGATTGATAACAAGGTACATCCCATGCAGTCCCCCCCAAAGAATAAACGTCCAACCAGCGCCATGCCATAGACCGCCCAGTAACATCGTTATTATCAGGCTGAAGAGACGGCGGGTTTCTCCTTTCCTGTTACCTCCGAGAGGTATATAGAGATAATCCCGTAAAAACCGGGAAAGGGTTATGTGCCATCTGCGCCAAAAATCAATTATGGATGTTGCTTTGTAAGGAGAGTTAAAGTTGAGCGGAAGGCGAATACCAAACATCCATGCCAACCCAATTGCCATATCCGAATAACCCGAAAAATCAAAATAAAGTTGAAAACTATAAGCAAAAGCCCCACCCCAAGCATCGAAAATAGTCAGCAACACTCCCTGTTCGGCGGCCTCAAATACCGGTGACGCATAGACTGCTATACCATCGGCCAGAACCACCTTTTTAAACAGACCGATTGTAAAGATGGAAAAGCCAACAGCAATGTGCTTTGCACGCAGGCGGTAGATCGCATCTCGGTCAAATTGGGGCAACATTTCTTTATGATGAACAATAGGGCCTGCTACCAATTGTGGAAAAAATGTGACAAATAAGCAGTATTGAAGGAAGTTGGTTTCTCTGGCTTCACCACGGTAGGCATCAACTAAATATGCGATCTGTTGGAAGGTGAAAAATGAAATGGCCAATGGAAGAATGATGTCATGTAGAATAAGCTCCGTATTTATAAATGAACTTAAGTTTTCGATAAAAAAGTTGGAATACTTAAAATAACCGAGCAGTCCAAGGTTGGTCGCAATACCGAAAACCAACATCGCCTTCTTCTGAGGTCCAATATGTGCATTCCCAAGTAATAGCCCTGTGCTGTAGTTAAATAGAATTGAGAATAATATCAAGCCAAGATAGGCTGGGTTCCACCAACCATAGAAAAAAAATGATGACCCGACCAGCCAGGCAATAGCAATACGGTGATGACCTCGTGTCCCAATGAAATGAAAGCCAAGAAGGGTGAGAGGCAAAAAGAGGAAAATGAATTTATAAGAATTAAATAACATGAACGTCAGAAAATTTTCAGGTGAGTTATATTTACTTCTTTTGAATGGGTTGAAGGAGAATGGCCTGCACTGTAAGTTGTATCACTTTTCAATTTAGAGACTTAATTTTTTGAAGCTGCCCCCTCCCAAAAAAATCATCCGGATCTAATCAAAATAAACTGTTCTCACCGGAACCGGAAAGTGGTTTTGGCGACCAGAGGAAAGAAAGAGGTCGTTTAAGTATTTCTCGCTAAAGATGAGCAAAAGGAGCAGGCTTGGAGGGGTGTCATTTATCTGGGTCAAAACCAGTTTGACTTGGAACGTTTTTTGTCAGTCTAAAGCATGAGAATGTCGCAAAAAGTGAAACTGTAGTGAAACCGAAGCGGCCTTGGAGAAAAAGACTTGCTGGATAAATTATATAACTAATTTATTTCTAGGGCATTACTGGCTTTAGCTGGTCTTGGGTAGAATGGGCCTGATAACAATCACCCGCACGTTCAAATCACCCCGAATAACAGCAGCATCAGCCAAACCACCACCACCACGTTGACCGCCACTCCGAGGTGAAAAACGATATTGAAGAATTTGCTATAAGTGAATTTGTAATTCATCTCTAGTCCCCTGGGAAAGCCTTTCAGTCCATGACCAACGTTTTGAGTCTGCCCGCGAGGTCTGATTTTCGAATGATTTTTCTGACGGGCCGGTCTATCAGGTTCAGACTCATATAAAGCCTTTCCAGTTTAGCAAACGTTTTTGATTTCGCAATGGCTTGCCCGCCTGCGTCGCGAATATCGTTTCTCCACACGCTCAACACTTTTAAGTTCGTCAGGTGAGGGGAATTTGCCAGCGCAATGGCCCCTTTGTCGCCAATATTATTTGAACATAAATAAAGCTTGGTGAGTTCGGCCAGTTCGGGGGCGTTGGCCAGGCAAACCGCGCCCTCGTCTTTAAGGCCCGTGCTGTCCAGGTGCAAGGCTCGCAAGTTAGGAAGCCGGGTCGATTTGGCGAAGACATCCGCTCCCTCGGCACCGATGGGGTTGGCGTCCATGAACAGAATTTCCAGTGTTTCAAAATTAGCGGATTCCGCCAGGGATTTGGCGCCTTTTGGGCCGATATTATTGGCCTCAAACATCAGACAGTGCAAGTTTTTAAGGATCGGAGATTGGGCGATCAATTCCGCCTCGGCGTCGCCCAGATTGTTGTGGTTCAAGTAAAGGGAGCGAAGATTGCTGAATACCTTTGATCCCGCGAGTATCTCGATCGCCTCTCCGGCAAGAAAATTGTGGCTGAGATAAAGCTGTG
>JAJDAY010000022.1 GCA_029261655.1 Nitrospinaceae bacterium
GGAGCCATGAAAGCCAAAGATGCCATTCGCCTGAACATTATCCGCCGTCTGAATTCTGAAATAAAAAATCAGGAAATCAACCTCAAAAAAGAGCTTGATGACGATGCCATTGTCAGCATTATTTCCACACTGATTAAAAAAGGCAATGAAGCGATTGAACTTTTCAATAAAGGCAATCGAGCGGATTTGAGCGAAAAAGAGCAAGAAGAAGTCGAAATCCTGAAAAAATATCTACCGGAACAGGTTTCGGAAGCGGATTTACGACTTAGGATTCAAGAGGTCATCAAGGAACTGGGTGCCGAAAGCCAGGGAGATCTTGGCCGGGTCATGAAAATACTGGTTCCCGAGTTTAAGGGTCGCGCGGACAATAAGTTAGTCAAAAATATCGTGGGTGAGTTTTTGAGGAATTGATAGCAGGTTTCCTCCTTCCATTCTTACAAGTAACCGTTTAAATTTTAACTTTTATAGTAAGGATAATTCTCCTTACCGGGACTATATTACGACTATCGGCTCTCAAACAGTGCCGGGCCGATTGACGAATCGATACCCTTGTATTCCAATATTCCTTTTTTTATAAAATACCTTGAAAAACTTTATTCCAGAAAACATCATCGATGAAATCCGGTCACGATCCGACATTGTCGAAATTGTTTCCGAGGTGGTGGTTTTAAAAAAAGCCGGGAAGTATTTCAAGGGCCTTTGCCCGTTCCATTCGGAAAAAACCCCTTCATTCACAGTCAGTCCCGAAAAACAGATCTACCACTGTTCTGGTTGCACAGCCGGAGGCAATGTCTTTAAGTTTTTAATGGAAACCCAAAGTCTGCCCTTTGTCGAAGCCGTTAAAATCCTGGCTTCCAAGGCGCAGGTTTCCCTGCCCTCCCCCAGGCGAAGCTCCACCGAAAACAGGCAGGAAAAAGAGCGGGAAACAATATTAAAGTCCAACCGTCTGGCGATGGAATATTTTACCGCCACATTGGATCATCCTCAAAAAGGAAAAAAGGCCAGAGAATATCTGGAGTCCCGCCAGTTTGCGGGAGAAATCCTCACCAAATACCAGATAGGATGGAGCACCCCGAACTGGCAGGATCTGATGACCGCCCTCAGGCCTGAAGTTTCCAATTCCGATATGGAAAAAGCCGGGTTGATAAAACAAAAAGACGGCGGATCGGACAGCAATTATTATGACCGGTTTCGCGCCCGCCTCATGATCCCGTTGAAAGACCTGTACGGGAATACCATCGGGTTTGGCGGCAGAATCATCGGTGAAGGCGAACCCAAATATTTAAACTCTCCGGAAACGCCCCTGTATAAAAAAGGCCGGGTTCTTTTTGGAATGCATCTGGCCAAACAGCCCATGCGCCGGGAAAATCAGGCCATTCTGGTGGAAGGATATTTTGACCAGATTCGCGCTCACGACGAAGGAATCTGTAACGTGGTGGCCACCTGCGGGACCGCCCTGACCCCTGAACAGGCCGGTCTGCTGAAAAATCACGTTAAAAACGTGGTTTTGGTCTTCGATTCCGATTCCGCAGGCAAACTTGCGGCCCAAAGAGGCTACCAGGTCCTCATCGAAAAAGAGTTGAACGTCAGAATCGGCCTTCTGCCAAAGGGTCACGATCCAGACTCCTATATTCAGGAATTTGGCCCGGAAAAATTTTTGCAGTTTATTGAAAACGCAAAGCCGTTTATTGAATCCTATATAGACGACGTTTCGGCCAATGGAAACCTTGAAACCCCGTCTGGCCGTATGGATGTTGCCAACGAGGTTCTTCCCCTGCTGGCAAAAGTCAAAAACAACCTTGAACGAAGCGAATGGGTGCGATACCTGTCGGAAAAAGCAGGCGTGGAAGACAACGCCCTGTTGAAAGAGTTGAAAAAAGCTCTGACCCAGAATCAATCTCTGGTGAAGATTGCGGAAACCGGGTCCCTGGAAAAACCCAACTCTGAGTTGTATTTAATCCACTTATTGTTAACCGATCAACAGGTGGCCAGAAAAATTCGCGCCAGGGTATCCATTGAAGAATTCAGTAACCCGGAGTTCAAACAAGTTGGGGAGCTGGTATACCGGTTCCTCGACACCGAACAACCTGTTCAGGTAGACCGCTTGCTGGACCAGACGGAGCGCCCGGAAACAAGGGCGTTGTTGAGCAAAATCGGCATGCAACCCATTGCCTTCGACAATCCATTACAAGGAGCCGATGACTGCATCATTGAATTAAAAAGAACCCATATTGAAAAACAAATTAACGAATTAAAACAATTGCGAAACAAGGCGGACAAAGACGGGAAAATAGCCGAGTCCCGCGAAATCCACACTCAGCTGAAAAAGATTCAGCATTCATTGATCTCCGGATGATCATTTTGGCCGTCTTAAAAAAACAGCTAGTAACCAATCTCTTTAAGGAATGACCGGTTACCAAAAACAGAAGACACCCGTTTTTAAGTCACTTTTATAAAGTTCAATTAATCGTAAAGCTAATTTAGGAGAAAACGCATCAATGGGCAACATCCATAAACTCACGAATGTTTCCGAAATCAATCTACTGATTTCCCAGGGCAAGGAAAAAGGATATCTCACCTACGAAGAAGTGAACGATGTGCTTCCGCAGGATCTCGTGACTCCCGAACAAATCGATGATCTCATGCACCTGTTCGGCGAAAACGAGATCGACATTGTCGATACGAGATTGAAGGGAGAGAAACTAATCGCTGAAAAAGCGGATTCAAAACAGGGAGATGATTCTGATGAGCCCGCAACCGCCAAGGCAGATTCCGTATCCATTGATGATCCGGTACGAATGTATCTCCGTGAAATGGGCACCATCTCCCTTTTAACCCGCAAAGGCGAAGTGGAAATCGCGAAAAGGATCGAGGCGGGACAACAGGAAGTCATCTCCGCCGTTGCCAATTGTTCGGTGACCGTCGAAGAGATTATCGCATTGGGAGAATTAATAAAGACAAGCGAACTCAAAATTTTTGCTATCACCACGGTCGCGGAACCTGAAGTAAAAAATGAGGAGTTTGAGAAAAAAGAGGCCAAAAAATTCCTCAAGAAAATAAAAAACCTTAAAACCCAGGAACCAAAACTCCTGCGCCTTCAAACTCGCAAAGCCGCCGCCAAACTCTCAGATAAAGCGAAGGCGAAGCTGGATAAGGAAATTCTTGAGCAAAAAAAAATAATGGAGCAAGTGGTCGCAGACATCAACCTGAATGTGGATGTGATGGACGGGATCATTGAAAAAATCTATGCAGTTGCCGGCGAGATTCGCTCAGCAGGCCGGGAGGAACGGGTTCTGGAAAAACAACTGGGGGCCTCGCTTGCAGAAATCAAAAAGCTGGCGAAAAACTGGGCAAAACAAAAGAGCGTGAAGCTTCCGACCGGCAAGGTTCTCACCCGCGTCCAATACGACAACCACATGAAAATGGTGCAGAGTGGCCGGAGAAAAATCAAAAAAATTGAAAAGGAAGTCAACACTCCCAAAGATGATCTACTGATGACCGTCCGCTCCATTGCCCGCGGCCGTGTCAAAGATAAGAACGCCAAGCGAGAACTTGCGGAAGCCAACTTGCGCCTGGTGGTCAGCATCGCAAAAAAATACACCAACCGCGGATTGCAGTTTCTGGACCTGATTCAGGAAGGCAACATTGGGCTGATGAAAGCCGTCGACAAATTTGAATACCAGCGCGGCTACAAATTCAGTACTTACGCCACCTGGTGGATTCGTCAGGCCATCACCCGCGCCATTGCGGATCAGGCCCGCACAATTCGAATCCCCGTACACATGATCGAAACCATCAACAAACTGATCCGGGTTTCCCGTCACCTGGTGCAAGAGCTTGGCCGGGAACCCAGCCCGGAAGAAATAGCCGATAAAATGAGCCTTCCGGTAGATAAAGTCCGTAAAGTTCTTAAAATCGCTAAAGAACCCATCTCCCTGGAAACGCCTATCGGTGAAGAAGAAAACAGCCACCTGGGTGATTTTATAGAAGACAAAAAAGTGGTTTCTCCGATTGATGCCGTGGTCAAAAAAGACCTCAAGGACCAAACCCTGAAAGTCCTGTCCACCCTGGCTTCACGGGAAGAAAAAGTCCTTAGAAAACGCTTTGGAATCGGGCTGGACTCAGAACACACCCTGGAAGAAGTCGGTCAGGATTTTGCCGTCACCCGCGAGCGTATCCGGCAGATCGAAGCCAAAGCCCTGCGTAAATTGCGGCATCCCAGTAGAAGCAAAAAACTCCGGAGTTTCATAGAAGGATAAACTTTCCGGGCCTATAGCTCAGTTGGTAGAGCCCCCGGCTCATAACCGGTAGGTCGTAGGTTCGAATCCTGCTGGGCCCACCATATTTATCAAGGACTTACGGTTTCGACTGTGAGTCCTTTTTGGTTTTGGGCGGCGTTTTGGGGGAGAAATTTTTCTCCCCGCCTTGACAACCCCTCTCGCTGATTCTATCCATTATATAGAGAGGATGAGCAACAAGGTCATGACCTATCTTGAAACTTTATCCATATAAGGAGGTATTAATATGAAACTGACAACTTACAATCCCAATAAGAATCTGGAGGGGTTTTTTAATGGCAATATGGAGCCATTTTTCCCGAAGAATTTGATGGATTTCTTTGATCCTGAGACCGTCCGGGCTATCCACCCAAAGGTGAACCTGGTCGAGAATGAGAACGAGTTTGTTCTCACGGCTGAAGTCCCTGGAATGGTAGAAAAGGACATCCATGTTGAAATCAAGGAAGGCGTGCTGAGTCTTCGGGGAGACGCTAAAGAGGAAAAGGAGACGAAAGAAGAAAATTACCGCATCCAGGAATTTCGTTCCCAGAGTTTCGAAAGGAACTTCCGTCTTGGCGATCAGGTGGATCCCGAGAAAGTCGTCGCCAAAATGGAAAAAGGAGTTCTTAGAGTTTCTCTTGGGAAGAAAGAAATCGCAAAACCCAGGAAAGTGGAAATTAAAATCGGCTCCTGATTTCCCCCCTCATCTTATCGCTGGTTTGTCCTGACGGTTCGGGGCAAACCGGCGGTTTTTAGATGCGGACCCACCGATAATCATTTTTTGAACATTTCTCCTAAAAGTCTTTTCACTTTCCTGAAACTCTGAAATTTAAAAAATATCAATTGTTTTCATTAAAATTTCCGGCAAATTACGCTATATTGTTAGTGCGACACGGCTGACGGCCTCATGGCAAATCTGATACTTTTAGTTTTTTTTCAGGAAGGAAAAAGATGAAATCCCTAGCATCCATCAACGACAGCGATATCCAAATCATCAAAATGGCTTTGAACGATTCCATTTCTGATATGAACACCGAACTCAAGGGGAAAATTTCCGAAAAAAAACGCAGTTCCCTATCTGAATACAAACTCAAATACACCCGGGTTTTTGAAAAACTCAAACTGAATTCTTCTTTATACGCCCTGGCACCCTCGGACCTGGACATTGTGGCGGGGGGATTGAACGACGCCATCGAATTACTGGAAGATCATTTAATGGATGAGGATCTGGACGACGACGAAAAAGAGGAGATTCAAACCTATAAAAACGATTGCGCCCGGTTGATCGAAATTCTCGCCAGCTGACTTACTGCAAACCAGGCAAACAGTTTATCAGTAAAGACCGGTCTTTATCTTCCTGCGGCAAATCATTACCGAACGAAATTCATGTAATAACCGTAGTAAAACATCCACCCAGTGATGCCTGTCCCGGCTACCATGCACAACACCCAACCCGTTCGGCTGTCTTTTTTCATATTGTTTTTATCTTCATACATGAACGCGGAATGAACCAACATCCCCATGAAATAGGAAATCCCCAGAAACGAAAAAACCATGATTGAAATCATGTAGGGTGTGAATTCCATAACCAATCCTTTTTAAAAACCCACCATCATCGCAGGCGAAAGTATGCCCGTCAGAGGTTGTCATGTAAAACTGTGAACCGCGCCTGAGAATCAAGCCCGCAGGCGGGTTTAGAAAACAAACCCCGACTGGGCGATTCCCAACTCCACCATCAACTTGGCCGCCCCGGCCACCACCCCAAATATCACAGCAAGACCGAGGATCACCTGGCCTAGAACAATAGCAATTTCCCGTTTTGTCCTTTTCTGTTGCCAATAACTGATGCCCGCAGTGAGGCCAAATACCAACAAGGCTGAAATGATGTAATAGCGAGGTGACATGCGATGATTTTATCAGGAATTTTGCGCTACAGGAAATAAATGAGCCCACACGCCGGTTTGCGGCTTTTAAGCACTGCTTTCCCAAAAAAAGGTAGGTCAGGGGACCACTTCCATCCGCACCACGTTGGTCCAGCTTGGAATATCGATGGGGAGTCCGGCCGTGATCACCACCCGGTCGTTTTTTTTCACCAGACGCCGGGCCTTTAAAATTTCAAACAATTCATCAAGATCCTCCAAAAAATCTTTATTTTTCTTGATGAGAAACGGGTAAGCCCCGCGCAGTAAGGTCAGACGCCTGGCCCGCACAAGGCGGGAGGTGAACGCGAATATCGGGACCATGGGGTGGGGAGACGCCATCATTCTCGCGGTCCCACCGCCCAGGGTGAATACGATGATCGCCCTGGCATGCAACATCTTCACCAGATAATTGGCGGCATAAGTGATGCCCCTTTCAATCGCCGGGTTCTCAACATAGGGCCTGTTCCAACGCGGTATTTGGTGCGAATGAATTTGATACGATTCGGTATTGACCGCCGTTTCAACCATCACCTTCACCGCCGCCGTCGGGTGCTTGCCGACCGCCGTCTCGCCAGACAACATGACCGCATCGGCAAAATACATGACAGAATTGGCCACATCTGAAACTTCTGCCCGAGTGGGCCTGGGGTTCGTTATCATCGACTCCAGCATCTGAGTCGCGACGATCACAGGTTTGCACCTTTGGGCGCATTCTTTTAAAATCTTCTGTTGCACCACCGGAACGTCCGCAAAGGGAATTTCCACACCCAGATCGCCGCGGGCGACCATCACTCCGTTGGCGGCCTCGACGATGGCTTCAAGATTCTCAACCGCCTGCTTGCGTTCGATTTTTGCGATGATCTCAGCATCCGCTCCTGCAGAATGGATCAATTTGCGAAGTTGCTTAATGTCCTTTGCCGAACCGACAAAGGATAAAGCCACAAAATCGATTCCCTCCGCCAGTCCAAATTTAAGATCCTTCCTGTCCTTCGGGGTCAGGACGCTGGTGGTCAAAGTCGAATCGGGCAAATTCACACCCTTGTGATCGGACAAAGCTCCGCCCGCCTTTACAACGGTGGTCACACGCTGGCCGGAAACCTTTTTCACCACAACCGAGAGGTGGCCGTCGTTTAAAAAAACCTGATCTCCCACTTTTACATCCTTGTGGAAACTTTTATACTGGATGGGAACCAGAGTTTCTTGGCCGACAACCTTTTCGGTAGTGAAAACCACTTCCTGGCCTGCCTTTAATTCTATGCAACCGTCCGCAAATTTTCCCACACGAATCTTCGGTCCCTGCAAGTCCAGAAGAATCCCGATAAAAACCTTGAGTTCTTCCTCTGTTTCCCTGATCCAGCGAATCCATTGCCGGACCACCTCATGATCGCCGTGGGAAAGGTTGAGACGGAATATATTGACCCCGGCTTTGACCAGTTCCCTGATCTTGTTTTTAGTGCCGCTTGCCGGGCCCAGTGTGGCGATTATTTTTGTCAGACGGACGGTCATTTGATTTTTCTCCTGCTTGGGTTCAGGGAAGAAACGTATGGAGGAACTGACTTTTTAAACTTTGCTTACAAACTCTAAAAGGGTCGGGGAATTTTGCGGAACGGGATGATAAGTAAATTAACAAAACCCACCTCTTCCGGTTTGCGGAAGGCATCAACGCCGATCACAATCTCCGGTTGCGGTTTCTTGGGATCGTGAATATAAGTGCCGAGCATGCGGTCCCATATGGACAGGTTGAAGCCATAATTGGAATTGGTCTCGTTCACCTCGACGGAATGATGGATGCGGTGCATGTCCGGCGTGACAATCACATAACGCAGAGCGCGGTCCAGCCACAGCGGCAAGGCCACGTTGGAATGGGAAAACATGGCCATACCGTTCAAGATAATCTCAAACACCAGAACGGCAAACGGGGTCGGCCCAAGCGCCAGGATCAACCCGACTTTATATAACAACGATCCCAGAATTTCAACGGGATGAAAGCGTAAGCCGGAAGAAACGTCCAGGTCCAGATCGGAATGATGCACAATGTGGAAACGCCAGAAAAAGGGAATCATGTGAGTCACCACGTGCTGGATATAAATCATGAAATCCAGAAAAACCACGGTGATGAGAAGTTCCACGCCCGATGGCAGATCCCAATAGTTCAGCGCCCCCCACCCTCTTTCCTGTGTAAACTGAGCCACCCCCACCGCCGCCGTACCAAATACCAGCCTGGCCACGATGATATCCACCCCGGTGAGACCCAGGTTGATCCCCAAACGACGGGGTTTGGAATCCACCAAAGGATGCCGCCGGAAAAACCACTCCAGCGCCAGCATGAGGATAAAAACTCCAAAAAATATTGTGAGACGAATCTGGTTCACATCCATGGAATTATATTAACCCAATTAAATAGTGAGAGGGGTTTATAGGGATGGTTAAAAACGCGGGGATAAAATCAGGCATCTTTTTTCTGCGAATCCCTGGACGCCAGTCTTATTGCCTTGTCCTTGCGCACCAGGATAATGGCTCCTTCCGCCATCACTCCGAGGAACCAGAAACTTGCAAAAGCAATGGTCCAGATAAAAACAAAGTTAAACCAATACTGATTCGGGGTGTAATCCATAGAGATGTGAATAAGAGCCTTGATTTTTTCCTTTTCCACCAGGGACGCCTTTATAAAGCTGGCGTAAAAGGGATGCTTTTTCTTTTCAGCAAACGCTTTTTGCTCCTGATTCGTCATGCGCAGGAATTTAGACACCGTGTGGCCATTTTTATTGAAAAACAGGCGCATTTCCTGGACTTCCCTGGTATCGGGGGGATTCATCACGCCATAGGCAACGGTAATAGCCGTGGACAAAACAAGGGCGATCCAGATAGAAATTTTGCCATACAACTTTTCTTTTTTATCATCCCGAAAATCTTCGGAAGCATCGGGTTCCATGTCTTAGCATCCCCTTCTCTTATTTTTATTCCCGCTTGATAATATCATCTTTTGATGACAAAAATTTTTCCAACAATTTTCTATCATTTTTCCTCAGTTTGTTCAACCGTGGTGACATGGTGTTATCATCTGCAAATATGGAATCCCCGGTCCCCAAAAGTTATCTGACCTTACTGAAAACCAATCGTCCTTTCCGCAAACTCTGGTATGGCCAGGTGATCTCGGAGCTTGGCGACTGGCTGAACACCATCGCCATTTATTCCCTGATTCTCGAGCTCAGCGGCTCCGGGATGGCGTTGGCCTCGGCGATGATGGCCAAACTATTGCCTATTTTTTTCGTGTCGCCCATCGCCGGCGTCATCATCGACCGCGCCAGCCGAAAAAAAGTCATGATCGCAAGCGACGTTCTGCGGTTCCTAATCGTATTGTGCTTCCTGCTGGTGGATGACCCCGGCGACCTTTGGCTGGTTTACACTTTGGTTGTCCTGGAAATTTCCATGGCGGGTTTTTTTGAGCCGGCCCGCAGCGCCATCATACCCTCCCTCATTGAGCGAAAAGACCTGGTGACAGCCAATGCCCTAAGCGGGTCCACCTGGTCGGTGATGCTGGCATTTGGAGCGGCCGTGGGCGGCCTCGTGGTCGGTTTGCTTGGCATACGAACCGCGTTCATTCTGGACGCCTTCACATTTCTGCTTTCCGCCTGGTTCATCTCCCGGATTCCAAATGAGCTGGAAAAATCCGCCAGTCAAAGGAAAAAACAAAACCAGGGAAGCTATAAAAAATTTATCGAAGGCATGCGTTACCTTTTTTCTGAACCCATTATTCTGGGTCTTTCCCTGTTAAAAACCGGGTTGGCGGTTTCCGGTGGAATCATGACCCTGATCCCCCTGTACGCGCATCAACTGTTCACCAGCCCTTCCGCCATTTCCCTGGGCATCGGCGTCATGTATTCCGCCCGTGGAGTGGGAGCCGCCATCGGCCCTGTACTGGTCAGAAAATTTTTTGGCGATTCTTCCCGCGTGTTGCAGACCGCCATTGGCGCGGGCTTTTTTTTAGGGGCCGCCTCATACGCGTTCATGGTCAAATCAAATTCCCTCACCGGCGCTTCGGTGTGTTTGGGGTTGGCCACCTTGTTCGGATCGATCATCTGGGTGTACAGCTCCGCCTTGATTCATATGGAGGCTGAGGAAAGCTTCCTGGGGCGCATTTTCAGCACAGAGCTTGGGATCCTGACCCTGGTCATGGGAGTCAGCAATTGGGCCGTCGGATTTGCTGTGGACCGGCTGGGACTTTCCCTGGAGACGGTGGTTTTTTGGATGGCCGGTCTATTTACGATTCCCGGAATGCTGTGGGTCGGCTTTGTTCTGTTCGTTCATCGCAGGCTCAAACAGGGAAAGAGCGTGGGGTCGGTATCTCCGGTGGATCCAAGCGGGTTCAATCCTCTGCCCATGACGGGTTTAAGCAAAAAATAACACTGGGAGAAAAACAGGAAACACCGACAAAACTTTTCACCGAATGAAATGGTCGGCCAGTGAAATGCCGATATCGAAATGATGCCGGAAAGCTTCCGCGTCGTCCCGGCTTTCAGCCAGACGGTAGGCGTTTTTCACCGCGTCGCCCATTCCCAACGCATGCAGGACCGCGACCGAGACAAAACAGGACGCCAAATCCTGAGACTCCGAATAGCCGACGACTAAATCCCGCATTCGGGTCTGCTCCGTTGGGTTCAAGCTTCGGTATTTTTCCACCAGCCCGAGAAGGTTTTCCTCCCCATACATGTTGGCGTATCCTGAACCGATGGCAGGCTCCTGATAAAGACGGTAAATTTCCTCATCGAGAGAGTCGGATGATTCCGTCATGACGCCTCCTTCCAGACTGGAACGTCTTTAAGTCCTTTTATCATTCCTTCTCGGCCCAATAGGTTTCAAATTCTTCCATGTACGCAAGCTGGGTCAAATCTTCCATACGGTCGAGAAAAACTTTGCCGTTCAAATGGTCGATTTCATGCTGAAGGACAATCGCTAAAAAACCCGTTGCCTCGATGACCATCTCTTCCCCCTCCTGATTGAAAGCGGTCACCGTCACTTCTCTGGAACGCCGAACCAGTCCGCGAAAATCTATCAAGCTCAAGCAACTCTCCCACCCCATCGCGGTTTCATCGCTGTAGCGGGTGATCCTGGGGTTGATCAACACCGTCAGGGGGATCCCCTCGGCCTCAGGATAGCGCTTGTTTTCCTCACACTCCAGGATCACCAACTGAATAGAACGAGATACCTGGGGCGCCGCCAATCCCACGCCGCCATCGGTTCTCATGGTTTCCACCATGTCGTTAATTAATACCTGAAGATCACCGTCGGGGTCATTCAATTCTTTTAAATTCACAGGTTGCGCGATCTGGCGCAACACGGGGTTTCCCAACCTGGCAATTTTAAGTTTCGCCATGCTTCAACTTTCTTAACTGTTAAAGGAAAAACAATTTTTAAATTTTAAGACCCTGGTTTTCACGCCATTTGACAACCTATTTTAGCATGAACCAACTCTCCATAGCTTTAAAACTGATCCTCCGGGGAGGAACAATTTTAAAAACTGGTTTTTTTGATTGACATTCAACGCTGGTTTTTCAATAATGCACGCGCCGGTACAACAATATAGAGAGGAGGCGACAAAAGTGACAAAGGATGAATTGATAAACAGTGTTATCAAATCGTGTAAAGATCCAAATTTATCGAAGCGGTTGACTGGGGATGTGCTCGACTCAGTTTTCGAGAATATTTCTAAAGCAATCAAAAAAGAAAAACGGTTTGCCTATCCAAGTTTTGGAACGTTTACGGTGAGAAATCGGAAGGCGCGGAAAGGCAGAAACCCGCAAACTGGAGAAGAGATTAAAATTAAGGCCAGTAAAACCGTTGGCTTTAAACCCGCTCCCACATTAAAGAATTCGCTGTAACGAACTCATTTTAAAAAGTTCAGATTCAGAAAAACCGCCTCCTTTGGGGGCGGTTTTTTTTGTTCCTAAAATACGGATCGACCTGGATGGACCAGCTCTGGCACCGGTTTCAGGGTGCGATCGTTTTGTGCGCAAGACCGTGAGACTGCAGTTCTTTAGATAACTTCGCCGTTTCTTTTTCCGTCGAGAACGCTCCCAGCAAGACCCGGAACCGGGGGTTTAAAAACTCTTTTTCGCTGAAGGTAAACAGCAGGGGGGAATACCCTAAAGACCTTAAATTGAGGATCAGGGTTTCAGCCTCATCCTCTATTTCATATTCCCCCATCATTAACGTGTACGGGTAATTTACGGGAATCGCGTATCTGGAAAAAGCATATCTCTTGAGTTTCGACGCTAAACCCCTTGCCAGATCCATGCTCGGAAAACGTCCAACATAAACCCGAAAGATTTTTCTATTCCGTGAAATGTTTATTGGAATAGAATACGCGTTGAACCCCAATCTCCTCAATTGATTCACCGCCTGAGTCGCCATTTGAAAATCAAGGTGACTGGAAGCATGTATGACATACGGGGCGGAGACCGTTCTTTCCCTGGAAAAAATTTCCTCCGCCTCGGACGTCGCCTCATCGCCGGATTCGAACTTTTCCAGATATTCATTGACTTTAAATTTTTCCTTGAGAATTTTCCAGGCTCCGTCTTCCCAAACAACGCCGATATCCTTCAAGCCAAAGCTCTCCATCTTTCCCGAAGAAAAACTTTGCCCGAAGGAGACCATCGTCTGCCCTTCATTGAGAACCAGAGACGCCTGCTGGATGCGCAATTTCACTTGATTGTGACGATTGAACATGCGTTTTTTCAGGATCCGTAAATCCGCGAAATTAATTTCCGGTTGGCTGGATTTCTGGTTGGAAAAATGCGTCAAATGCTGGTCCAGATCCCCATTTTCCCAGGATTTTTTCCAATACCGAAGCATTTCAAAAATCATTTTCTTTTCGTCTTCATTTTCAGAGGGAAGCGGAATTTCCTGGTTCATCCCATCAAAGACCTCATTTTCCACTCCGGAACGTTTATTCCGAATCACTTTCCATTCCTGCCACTGACTGTTGAGAACCTCCCTGGCCATTTTAGATTCAATCTCATCGAGCCGTTGCCTCAGGTTCTCCAACTGCAACTGGCTTCCCTCTCTGATCCCGTTCATATTTCCATACAGGAAACTGCCCGGGTTCTCCATCCAAAGCGCAACCGCAACGCGAGTGATATCCGCCCCCTCCACATTGAGTTTTTTGGCAACGGAAAAAAGATTCTCGCCCCGGGCCAGGGGACCGTAGCCAGGCCCTTGGGCCACCGAATCACCGCTCTCATTATTATTCGGGCCCGGTTCCGGGAGGGACGCGACTTCAGGAGAAACTGACTCGTCAGACTCATTTTCCAAAACCTGAGCCACCTCTTCTTGAGCCTCTGATTGTAATTGAGCCGGATCGAAAGGAGGCATTTTGTCCGGGAAACCTTTTTTAGAAACCCAGGTCGCGCCAGGAAAAAAGGAGTCCTTGCCCCTCACTCCAATCAATTTCACAGGTGATTTGGCCATCCAGGAAGGAGCGCTGACACGAGGGGGCGTTCCAGGAGTTTCGTCCTCATCAGCCCCCTCCTGCGGAGCAGAATCCTCCCCTTGAGCCAACCGTTCTTTCTGAGTTTCCATCGAAGCTGTGGATTCTCCAGCCGCGTTTCCACCTTTTAATAAATCCACCGCTTCTTTTTCGGGGGGAGGGATTGTTTCGGGGGTTCGTTTTTTCTGCTCCTGAACATTCAGCGCCAGATTTTGTTGGAAATCCACAGCGACTAAATAATTCTCCAACAGGACCCCTTCTTTAAAGGTCCCACGGATGACCAGATGAAAAGAAGGAAAAAATAACGGCCTTCCAGAAATCACCCGAATGGTTTTTTTCCGGCCTTCAGTTTCTTCGGGAGGCACAATTTCCAAATTATCTATAAATCTTGGGCGCTTAAGTTCAAGACGCTGATAATCCGCCTGGTCGCCGATTTCAACATTGAATTCGCCGTCCCCATCAAGAACAACCTTCAGTTCGGCGTTGAAACGCTCACCAAACTTGCTTTGAATATTTATTCCCTCAAAAGAAAAAGCAAAACTTTCGGTCGATCTTCCGGCAATTGCCAAAACCAAAATAATACCCAATACAAGCGAAAACACAGGCTTTCTCACCAGCGTCCGTATTAATTCAAATTGAACAGATTGCAATCTCAATTCAACAACCCTGAGTAAAAAAATGGCGCCCTGAAAAAAACCGGTTCACGCCAGATCTCATGATTAAAATCAAACACCAGAACTTAATATAAAAGATTATTTTTGTGAGGCTTCTTCTTTTCTTGCTTTATTTTTCTTCGCGTTTTTTTTCATTTTCTTGATTTCAGCGTGTTCGAAAGCTTTATAACTTCCCTTATTGGCTTGATTCGGATTTCTGGTTTTACGATGGTAATTATTCGTGACCCAGTTTTTTTCTATATAATGGCAGGCCTTGCATTGTCTGGCTCTTTTGAAATAAGGTCTTTCATAATCCGCTCTGATCGTACGCACATGCTGGGCAGGATCAAAATTTTTATGGATATGACAGCTTTTGCAATAATCATTAATTATATTATTATTTTTTGCGGCGCTGAATTTTCCATCAAAGGCGTCCTCGATACGCCGTTCGGCGCAACCGCTCATGACGACAATCAAGAGTCCCAAAAATGCCAGGCAACGGATTTTACCGAATCGCTGACGCTTAAGATTGCGCCGGTGAGGATGGCTCAGTCCCAGGGAGTGAGAAAATTGGCTGTCAGCTTGTTGCATTTCAATCCGGAAGATTATTTTAGAAAAGAGGTGAACTCAATACCATCATACTGTGGACAGGATGGAAATTCAAAATACATTCAGCGATAGTTGGTAACGGTTCGGTTCCAAAATAAAGTCGCCTGACACCTGACGAAATCAAACTTAAATGTGTGACCTTCTTAAATAATTGACTGAGGGCGAATCAGCTCGTATTGGCTGATAACTCTTCTGGAATATTTTGTGGGTTTACTGCCTTTTCTCAGGTATCTGGATAATTTAGTGGGACCGTGATTATAAGCTTCCAGAGCTAGGCTCAGGTCCCCGAATCGAATGATCAGTTTTTCCAGATAGTACGCACCCAGCGCAATATTGACGCCCGGATCAAATAAGGTGGGTTTGCCCTTCCAAACGTGCCTGATTTCTTTAGCCAGGGCAACCGCGGTTCGCGGCAGAATCTGCATCAATCCTAAAGCGCCTTTTCGGGACTTCGCCCAGTTGTTGAAAGAACTCTCGGTTATGATGAGAGCGGTCAATAAAAACGGATCAAAACTATATTTTTCGCTTTCACTGACAATCAGATGAGCAAGTTGTCTCCTGAACTCAGGCGCCAGACCGGCTTTATAATTCGCCAGAACCTGGACAACTTGATTTGCCGCCCCCTCTTTCTTTTGAAGTTTTAAAATTTTTGCAGTTGTCTCGTTTTTCTGAAAAATTCCTTCTTCCATTTTTTCCGCCGCGACGAAATAAGGCGACAACCCGGGAACCGAATAGTCCTCCCCTTCCATAAAAAACCCCAGACAGGCAATCGCGAGAACTACCGGAAGAATCGATTTACAGGCTTTGGTATAAATCATTTAAAAACTTTTAGTTTTGGAAAGAATCATCGAATGGAAAGCAATCTATAAACTTTTATCAGGACGCCCTTATAAAAGCTACCTGATTATAGTGGAGTCGCATTTGCTTGTCAATTTATCTACCAAAAGAAAAAACAACAGGTTAATCAAAGTTTAACGCCAATTTTTCAAGGGATTTTGTTGATATCTTGCAAAAAAAAAGAATATAATGGTGCGTTGCTCTAACCTAAAAAAAAACAACTCCTTATGAAAATTGTTTGCCCTGAATGTCAAGCGGCTTACGAAATCGACATACCCGATTCCCCCGCCAAAGACTTATCGGCAAAATGCGCCGCCTGTCATGCTAAGTTTCCTATAAAAAAAGAGTCCCTTGCCGAATCAAATCATGCCCATGATTCGATGGCGGGTCCACATCTTGCGCAAATAGATTCAGGATTTTCTGAGGAATCAAACGATGATTTTCTTTCCGGGTTACAGGAAGACCTGAAGGGGTTTGAAGGCATGGATCGCCTTCCTGAAGAATCGATTGATGATAAAAACCTCGATGATTACCTGAACCGGCTCATGGAAGAGGATTTGGACGAGCCAGACAAGGAAATTTTGCCTGCGTCAGAAGACCCCCCTCCTGCGACGGACTCGGCCCCTACAGCTTCCCCAATGCCTTCCGAGGACGAGTTGGATGATCTTTTCAATTCCCTTATTGAGGAAGAGATAAAATCTCCGGAAAAGGAAGAGGATATAACCGCCGCCCCGGAAAATTCTCAGGAAAACGAAGAAGACCTTGATGCCCTTCTCGATGAAATTATTCTGAACAACCTTGAGGATGAGGCAAAACCTGAACCGCCCACAAATAAGATCGAAGATACTGACGAGTCTGTCACAGACCCCATAGAAAAACCGGGATCTGCGGTCGAATCCTCTGAACCGGAAAATTTATCTTCCGAAAGCACGGACGACGAAAACGCCGAAGAAGATATTCTGGCTAAAGCACTTTCTGAAGAAAGTCCATTGAGCGAGTTGAGTTTAGGAGAGAATTCTGAAGAAATCTCTGAGGACCCACAGGAAGTCACGGACTCGATACCCACAGTCGAACAGCCGGAAGAAGAAAAAGAAGATGAAGACCTGCGGGCCGAAGCTTTCGCCGATCAGGAAGCGGTAAAAGAGGATGCCGAAAAGGAAACCGTCGCCGAACAGCCGGAAGAAGAAAAAAGCGATGAGGACCTGTGGGCCGAAGCCTTCGCCGATCAGGAAGCGGTAAAAGAGGATGCCGAAAAGGAAACCGTCGTCGAACAACCGGAAGAAGAAAAAAGCGATGAGGACCTGTGGGCCGAAGCTTTCGCCGATCAGGAAGCGGTAAAAGAGGATGCCGAAAAGGAAACCGTCGCCGAACAACCGGAAGAAGAAAAAAGCGATCCAGAGGAAGGAGAGGAAAAATCTGATGAGATATCTGAGGCCGATGATCCTGACCGGGAAATGACCGCAGAGGAAATCGTTGCCGCTGACACGGCAAAAGAATTGGATGAAGAAGCCCACGCTGATGAAGACGAAGATCTTGCCGAAGAAACGGTGGACAACGAATTCGGAATATCCGAATCAGACTATGACGATGACGAGTACGGCGACGATGAAGAAGAGTTTTCTATCTCTGAAAAGAAAAAGTCCTTCTTTTCCCTCCCCACCTCTCGAACCGGTAAGCTGGTTTTGGGAGGCGGTGTTCTGGCTGTCCTGTTGTCCGCCGGGGGCGCTTATTTTGCCTTACAAACCCTCGCCCCTTCCGAACTCACGGAAATGTCAAAAAATCCGTCCAAGGTTCCCGAAGGCCTGCAACCCAAAGACAGCAAGGAAAACACGGCGCTTCAAGATCAACCGGGACAGAATGGGTCCTCCGAACCAAACCCCGCGCTCACAGCCGCTCTTGGCACTGAGGAACCTCCCTCCCCTGCCGGGGATGCGGAAAACCCCAAGTCCAAAGATCCCTTATTGGAAGCCGTCAGCTCTTCAAGTCTCAGCCAAGGTCTGGTCGCCGCCCTCGCTCCCGGCAACCACGCGGTACAATTGGCCACTATCATGCCGGTGGCATACAACATCAATGACATCCGGGTATTGAGCTTCAATCTTGAGGCGGAAATGTCCGACGCGAAAAGCGCGCAGGTGATCCGGGAAGCCATGCCGGTGTTTGAAAAAATCACGGTCACGACCGTGGAACAACTCATGGACAAGAAATTCTTCAATGATATTCTTTACGTGAGGGAAAAGCTGAAAAAAAATCTGCAAAACAATTTCAACAAAACTCTGGAAGGCGGTGGACGCGTGAAAAAAATCACGTTCAAGGAGTTTACCGTTCAGTAGTTCTCATCCCCCCACTCGTGGGACTCTAGTTTATACTCCATCAACATTTCTTTTATTTTCCCCAGTAATTGCGGGAGCCCCTGTCCGGTAACCGATGAGATCGCCAAAAAAAACGGATTCAGTTGAACCATTCGTTCCTCAAACGCCGCAAACTTTTCCTGGGCTGACGGGTCGTCCACTTTGGTGGCGACAAGGATTTGAGGTTTCTGAAAAAGCTCCGGGCTGAAACTTTTCAGTTCATTTTGAATGGCATGGTAGTCTGATACCGGGTCACGGGAATGACCTTCGGAAAAATCCAGCAGATGAAGTAAAATACGGGACCGCTCGATATGCTTTAGAAAACGGATGCCCAACCCTTTCCCCGTATGCGCCCCTTCTATCAGTCCCGGAATATCCGCCGCCACAAAGGACTGGTAATCGTCCACTTTGACCACGCCTAATTGAGGAACCAGCGTGGTGAACGGATAATTGGCAATTTTCGGACGGGCATTGGAGATCCGTGAGATCAGAGTGGATTTCCCGGCATTTGGGAAACCAATAATCGCGACATCGGCGAGAAGTTTGAGTTCCAGAAAAAGGTTCCGTTTTTCTCCGGCCTCTCCGGTCTGAAATTGCCTGGGCGCCCGGTTAGCGGAAGACTTGAAGCGTGTGTTGCCGTGACCGCCTTTACCGCCCCGGGTCACGACAAACTGTTGCCGGGGTTCTTTGAGGTCGATCAGGAGATCCTGGGTGTCCGCGTCCTTCACCAGGGTGCCGACGGGAAGCTTGATGACCCAGGTTTTGCCGCTCCGCCCGGTCATGTCCTTGCCCCGCCCTGCGCGTCCATCTTCCGCCTTGTATAATTTCTGGTAGCGTAAATCAATGAGGGTGGACAGGTTGGCGTCCGTTTCCAAAATGACATCACCGCCACGCCCCCCGTCCCCGCCATCGGGACCTCCCTGGGGGATAAACTTTTCGCGTCTGAAACTACAGCATCCGTCTCCGCCTTTTCCAGCATGAACCGAGATGCTCACTTGATCTACAAACATAATATTATGGCCCGAAAGGACACCTTTAGTTTCTGGGGATAAAAGGGAAGGTTAAAAAATGCCGAACAAAAAAAGCAGGCCCTGATGGTCCACCAGGGCCTGCTGATTGAAATCGTTCTGCGAGAGAAGGTAGTTTAACTGGCGGAATAGACGCTGATCTTTTTTCTTTTCCGATTCAAGTGTTCAAACTTGACAACCCCTGGAATTTTAGAAAACAGGGTGTAATCGCCGCCAATGCCAACGTTCTCACCTGGGTGAAAAGAGGTTCCGCGTTGCCTGACCAGGATCTCCCCTGCTTTCACAAGTTGTCCGCCATACCGTTTAACGCCCAGCCGCTTGCCAGCGCTGTCCCGGCCGTTTGTCGTGCTTCCCTGACCTTTTTTATGTGCCATACCGTTCCTTTAATTCTTTGCGATATCGATAATTTTAAGTCGGGTGTACAGTTGTCTGTGCCCGTTTTTTCGGCGATATTTTTTACGACGCTTCTTTTTGAAAATGATGATTTTCTTACCCTTCAGTTGCTCCGTCACTTCGCAAGTCACGGTACAACCGTCCAACAATGGCGCACCCGCCTGAACGTCCTCGCCCTCGCCAATCATCAAAACTTTATCAAGAGTGACGGTCTGGCCCTCTTCCTGGTCAAGCTTTTCAACCTGGATGACGTCCCCTTTGGCAACTTTGTACTGTTTTCCACCTGTTGAAACCACTGCAAACATGTTTTAATACTCCAATAATCTTATCTGAAATTTCACCAAAAGTTTGATCCCATCGGACCGGATGATGAAGGAGGGCTAACCTTATGAAAGCCCAGCATCTTAGTTAATTTCGCCTGCCTTGTCAAGGGTTTCGACCCCCCAAATCCCAATTCCCTTTTCAAGGGGCAAAATTCGCCCCGAAAAACATCCACCGAAGGCCCCTGCCCGCTTTGAATTGTTTCCCGTGGATATGGCATAATCTCTTGATTTTATTATTCAAAATGATATAAAGATAGAGTCCTCAATCTATCCTGCGGTATTGCAAGTGGCTCTGTATGTCCCTTAAAGACAAGGAAAAGTGGAACCAGAAATATCAGGCCAGCGAATACACCTCCAACAAGGTTCCCTCAGAGTGGTTGGCGGAAAATTCCGACCTGCTGACCGGAAAAGGAATGGCTCTGGATATCGCCTGCGGGGAAGGTCGTAACGCGGTTTACGCGGCCTCATTGGGATACGAAGTATTGGGAATTGATATTTCCGAGGCAGGAATCCAGAAAACCCAGGCGCGGGCCAAAGAGGAAAAATTATCCGTCGATACCCTGATCACGGATTTGGACGATTTTGAGTTCACGGAAAATGTTTTCGATCTCGTTCTGTGCTTCAACTTCCTGGACCGAAGATTGTTTCCAGGTATTCAGAAGACTCTCAAGCCGGGGGGCCTTGTTTTTTACGAAACTTTCAACCTCGATCATCTGAAATACACTTCGTTTAAAAGGGAATGGGTTCTGGAATATAATGAATTGCTGGAACAATTCAAAAATTTTCGCGTTCTCAGATACAGGGAAATGGACCGGGATGAAAATGGTTTCGCCTCCATCATCGCCCGAAAAATGGAGGATTAAAATATCATGATTATTCAAAAGCGACCTTCGTTTTTTTTGCGGCCTGTCTGGGCAATGATCACCCTGCTCCTGATCCCGATTTTTTTTCAGGGGTGCGCCACGATCAAGGAAAAAAAGCTGGAAAAAGAAGGTCTCACCTTGATCTACCGCCACAAATCACAGGCCGGCCCGGCCTTCGACAAGTTGAACCTGAACCATCCCATAAAAATTTCGGCAGATGATTTTCGGAACCACCTTTACTCGCTTCAGTATGAGGAGCTTTCCCTGTTGGGAAAAAAGAAATACGCGATTTCCCTGAGCGATCTCAAAGACACCTCCGAAATCCTCGCCAAAGCGGTCAATCGCATGGCCCCTGAAAACATTCTCGTGTTCGAGCTGGAAACCGCGCGCGGGAGAACCACAGGAGAAATTTTCAGGACAGAAGATAAACTCAATTTTCGTTTCCAAACCATCAAGGGAGTTGAATTTTCCAGCGCATCATTTGGAGGAGGGGGCGGTTCCAGCTGGCGAATGGTTCCCGTGAGCGGTCAGAGCTATCGGGTGACCAAAAAATTACTGGGTACAAGCACTCAGGAAAACTGGATCGTCGCAAAAATGACCCTGCCAAAAATATCCAAAAGGCTTTCTAAAGCACAAAAATCCAATGTCACAAAAGCGCCATCGCCCATCACGCCAGTCTCACCGGCTCCAATAAACCCACCAGCGGGAAATAATCAGGATCTGGAAAAGAAGTTGCAGTTCCTGAAAGATCTCAGGGACAAGGACCTCATTGACGAGGGCGAATATGAGAAAAAGCGAAAAGAATTACTCGATAGTTTTCTTTAGTCAAAAAGTTTTAATGTAGCCTGACAGACCGCAACAAATTTTAAGCCCGTTTTCCCGACTGCTTTGACGATCGTCCTGTTCGCGGGGGCGGCGTTCATTTTTCATTCCAATAATTCAACCCACCTCAACCTCTTACGGTTTCTAAGACGGTACTATATGACAATGGACCCATTTATTACTTTATTGCTCAAAGCAAATTTTATGATTGGCACGTGTGATGCTTTATAAAAAAAATAAGGGCGGTCTTTTTAAACTCCCGATATTTTTTTTATTCATCGTATTTTTACTCCCTGCAAATGCCCAATCATTCGATCCCGACGCCGTTATAATAAAATTTAAAACCGGTGACGGCGCACACCATACCCGAACAATGAATCAAATCATTGCGGACATCAAAAGTGATAATGATAAACAATCCTACCATTCGATGATGCAACTGGACCGATTAAACAAAACGCAGTTGCAATACGCTCGATCAAAATTGCCGCCGGTGGTGGATTTGGAAACTGGAAAAGTGAACTGGACTATTATCAGGGCTTTAGAAAAAATGAAAACGGTTGGGCGCGACCGTTTATCCCAGGAAATGCTGTCAATTTTAAGTCATGGCAACGAAAGGAATGTATTTCTTGCTGTCCAAAAAACAAAAATGATACATGGACACAGGGCAAAAGTCATAGGTGAATTGTCCCGCGTATTTAGGGATCAGGGTTATTCAAAAAAGACACGTCAATATGCCGCTTCTCATTTATTCAAACAAGATACCAAAGCTCATGAGCGTATCCTGAAAGATATTCAGACCTTATATCAGAGTTCAGATAAACAAACGCGCCTGTTTGCCTTTAAACAAATTCATACGCAAAAAAATGATCCGAATATCAGCGACGCAATGAACGATAAAATCATTGCACTGATAAGAACAGGATTGAATGATGAATATTCAATGATCCGGCATACCGCGGCTGGTAAACTTCTATTTGCAGGTGGAAAAGCAGAAGTCTTTGGCTCTCAATTCATGGTTGAAAATATCATGCACGGCAATGCTCTTTGGGGTAAAAATACAGCCTATGAACGCCTGAACGAATTTTCCAGGGTCATAAGGTTTCGAAAAGATGCGGTTTCGGCGATGGGTTTGTTTAGAAAATATTTAAAGGATGGCAACTACAAACAAAAAGAATATGCGATCCATGGTTTAACCTTGATGGCCAAATATGCGGCGGGCGCGAAGAATGATTTAAAACAAATCATCAACGGGGGCGATGCAAAACTTGCAGGGCAAGCCAAAGACGCGCTTAAATGTTTAGATGAGATTCAATGTGGTATGCATGTTCATGGTCATGATGACAAGTGGTACAGCGTGAATCCATGAAGCAAAATATTTTTTAAAAAATTCCCCATCTATCAGGATAACCGGCATTTCATTTCCCGGCTTTTTTACTCAGTATTTCATCGACCTTATCCATCAAATCATTTCTTTCCTGGTTGGTCGCGTCGATTCGCCGTTTCAACTGGACGATCTCGGAATCGGGGATATCTTCCCGCCTGACTTCGTCTTCCAGATGCCAGCACCGGATATTTCTAAGTGACAACTCACTGATCGCCAACCCAAGCTCTTTGATCGCGTCCGAGGGTTTGACGTTTTTGTTTTCATACATTTTGATTTTTTCATCCCGGATTTTCACCTTCCCCTCCAGAGCGGCGGCAAAAAACCCGTTGATTTCATCCATCAGGTCCCGACTCTGCTTGAGAACCAGTTCGCGCTTGGCCTGCAATTCATCCCTTTTTGCATCCGAACCGCTTTTCCCCTCCAGCATTTCATCCAGATGCCAGAGTCGCAGATTTTTTATTGAAAGTTTATCGACCAGACTTCCCAGTGTTTCCGCCATGTGATTTTTCTTCCTCCCTATAGTAACGGGGTCTTTGTATTGTGGGGTCAGCGTTTTCGGATGCAATAAATCCCGTCACGAACGGTCAGCAGGACGCATTCGACGCGGGCATCTGTTTTTATCTTTTCATTGAACCGGTGGATGGCCTTGTCGCTTGCGTCCACCGGGTTCAACACCCTGCCGCTCCACAACACGTTGTCGACCACAATCAGCCCTCCCTGACGAATCATCGGTAGAATCGCCTCGTAATAATTCCAATAGTTTTCTTTATCGGCGTCGATAAAGGCCATGTCCAAGGGGCCGGAAACGGTTTTTAAAGATTCCAGAGCGGGGCCTTCGAGCAGAGTGATTTTTTTGCCGTGTTCACTTTTCCCAAAGAACTTTTTGGCAAACCGGATGGCGACAGGGTCGACATCGCAGGTGATCAATTCCCCGTCATCGGGCAAAGCCTCCGCCATTGACAGGGACGCATAACCACCGAAGGTGCCGATTTCAAGAATCCTCCTCGCTCCGATCAATTGCGCCAGCATTTTTAAAAATCGCCCTTCGATTCTGCCGGTCGTCATCTGCGGAATTTCCAGCGTTTCGTAGGTTTCCTTTTCCAGTTGAGCTAACAGGTCGCCTTCGTTCCCACTGTGCTCGTGGGCATAACCTTCAATGTCTTCATTTATAAAATCCATGCTCACCTGTGGTTTCAATGATTCCTAATAAGCGACAATATTCTCGTCGATTTTTCGCCACCCGTACCAGGTGGCGACCGTTTCATACGGATGCCATTTCTTACCCAGCGAACGAATTTTTTTTATCGTTGGCCGGTTCTTCATACCATACATTTTTTGGATGGCGATTTGCAGTCCTAAATCCGCAACCGGCAAAACGTCCATCCGGTTAAGAGAAAAAATCAGGAACATCTCCGCCGTCCACGGGCCAATCCCGTAAACACGGGTCAATTGCTCGATGACTTCTTCGTTACTAAGATAAGGCAAACGATGCGGACGGATCGATTTCTCGGCAAAATGTTTTCCAAGGTCTTTCAGATAGGCAATTTTTTGCCGCGATAATCCAGCTCCCCTTAAAGCAGGTTCGGGCAATTTCCATACGCTCTCCGGGTTGGGAGCGTGACCGTCAAACAACTGCCAGAATCGGGCCGTGATGGATTCCGCCGCTTTGATGGATATTTGCTGGGAAATAATGGCTTTGCACAGCACTTGAAAATATTTCCGGTTTTTCTTTAATTGAAACGGCCCGATTTCGCGAATCACCCGAGCCATCACAAGATCGCACCGGTCAAAATGCTCCAAAATCTTTCGTCTACTGGGGAGGTTTGTTTTTGACACCGTCTTTTTGATTTCGTCTGACGCCGGTCACCAGTCGACCTGTAAAGCGCTCAACTGCTGTAAGTGAGGCGAAGCTTTGAGCATCGCTTTAGCGTCCTCGCTCAAGTGACTGCCATACATGTCCAGGGTTTTCAAATTGGAAAGCGCTTTACAATCGGCAAGTATTTCCGCCGCTTCATCATTCAAGCCATTATGGGCGAGCGATAACAACCTGACATTGGAAAGCGCGTCTCCCTCACAGAGATACTGCAGGCCCTCGACCCCCAACCGGGTTTTGGCCAGATAAAGTTCTTTAAGGTTTTTCATACCGTCCGCCTGAGCAATCGCCTCGGCTCCCCTCGGCCCCACAGGATTCCCTTTCAAATAAAGAACTTCGACTCCAGCCAGTGTTTTAGAGTCCGCTAAAGCTTTAATGCCCTCCCACCCAATGGAATTCCACTGGAGGTAAAGCGTTTTGAGGCGTTTCCAGTTGGGCGATTCCGCAAGAACCCTGGCGCCCCGGTCGGTGATTTTATTGTACCCCAATGACAAAGACGCCAGTTTAAACAAACAAGGAGACGTGGAAAGAACGGTGGCCCCAGCATCCCCCAGATAGTTTTTATCCAATTGCAAAACCTTGACTTTGCCTATTCTGGCATATCCCATCAGGTCTTCCAGCTCTTCGAGAATAAGATCTTTGTCATTCAAGTCGAGTTTGAACTTGGGTTCTTCACTTTCCTCCGCGTCGGTAAAGATATCGGCTTCTTTAAGCACCATGGCCGTATCATCGTCCGGCTCATCGGCTATCAGCGACATATTGTTATGGATCAGACTCTCGAATAATGGGCTCAACATTTCATATCCATTTTTTCTTTTTGAAAAACTCAATGATTTCCATAGCGGTTGCCATCGCTTTTTTAGAGGTCGTGTCACAGATCAGGTCTGCGGCGGCCTGATATTTCGGTTCTCGTTCCTCGATGATTAATTTTTGTTCTTCTTCAAAAGACAAACCTTCCTTGAGAGGGGGACGGTTCGCGTCGTTCTTAATCCGTTTGAGAAGAGTTTTAAAATCGGCCCGCAAAACAACTGCCCGGCCCTGACTTTTCAAACACGCAATATTTTGATCGTCGAGGACAACGCCGCCGCCGCAATCGATCACAACCTCCCGCTCCCTGGCGGATACTTCGCGAACGATTCGGGATTCGATCTCCCTGAACTTCGGCCAGCCCTGGTTTTGCACAATTTTTGGTATGGGCAATCCCGCCGACTTGACAATTTCTTTATCCACAGAAATCAGTTTTCTTTTGAGTTTTTGAGCCAAAATTCTCGAGATGACAGATTTCCCTGTTCCCCGGTATCCCAGCATTATAATATTCATAAAAAGAAACTTCCCTGAACCCATAAAAAAATTGCCGAATCGAATATAATAGAGACTCATCAGTAGGAACCTACCGTCTATATTGCTTCAAATGGACGCACTGATTTTCAGCAGGTTAGAATATAAAGTTACGGGATGCAAACGAAACATGGCCCGATTTCGGGTAAATTTGTATGGGTAAAATCCGGTGAAGGTGGGTTATGCTATAATTCAGATCAATCATTAAGACTATGATTTTGCCTCTGCACCACCTCGAACCCTTTCCTGAAAGGATCGTATTGTGAAAAAACTATTTACTCTGATGACATTGGCAGTCGGAATATTGTTCATTTGCTCGAATGCTGTTTGGGCTGAAGACGCTCCCGAAACAAAGGCGCTAAAAGAATCCTGTGAAAAGGGCAATGGACGAAACTGCTATAAAATTGGCGAAAGATACCGGACCGTGGAATTAGACAATAAGAGTGCTACCCCTTATTATGAGAAAGCCTGTGCAGACAATTACCTGGCAGGATGCAACGCCGCTGGCATATTGACTCAGATGACGGGAAAACAATACAGCCCGCAATGGAAAAAGGCGGCAGGATTTTTTACCAAAGGGTGCGATGCCGAAGATCACGTTGCCTGCTCCAATCTGGGCCAGTTAAAGTATAAGGAAGGCCGGCAATCAGCGGCTAAAAAATATTGGAAAAAAGCCTGTGATCTGGGAAATCAGGTGGCGTGCAGCAATTATGAAAGAATCATCCGGTAACTGACTGGACCACTATGAAGAAACCACAAACAATTGACTGGGAATCCCTGGTCAATGATGGAGAAAATTATGGTGACACGACAGGAAAACTTTCTCCTGAAGAAAAAATCATTTTTGAAGCCATCAAGGACAACACCGTCCTGAAAATCCAGGACAGCTTTCTATTCACCCAGAAAGGTCCGGCCACAGAGGATCACGGAATAAAATTAGCCACCCTGATCGCAAATTTTGAAGCGATTAAAAAGATCAAAACTTTGATTTTGACCCACAATCACCTCGGTCCCGAAGGGGCCAGGATATTGACCGAGTCCGCCTTCCTTCCCAAAGTGACTTACCTGCACCTCGGTTCCAACCATCTGGGTAATGAAGGAATAAAATTTATCGCCCAGTCGGAAAAATTTACCGAAGTAAAATTATTGAATGTGGAATGCAATGGCATCACCGCGGAAGGTGCTATTGCGCTTGCCCAGTCCCCTGTGTTTTCAAACCTGACCTCTCTCAATATGGTGGACAATCGGATAGGAGACGAAGGCGCGATGGCGATCGCCAATTCGGACACACTGGCAAACCTGACCTATCTTCACCTGGGGGGCAACCGGATAAAATCCGATGAAGCAAAACGGGCATTGAAAGAATCTAAAAAACTCACACAACTGGAAACTTTAAAAGTTTTTTAACCCCTCCCCGACTCAAGGATCTTCCGGGCGGAGCAGTTCCGGGCGCGAATAATTGACCAGGTCCGGTGTGGTTTCAACCCCTTCTCTCAGCATCAGGACTTTTAGACTTTTTAGAGTTTTGGTTTCCGTAATTGCCTGGGCTCCGTCGTTGCCAAAAGCGTTTCGCCCAATGTAAAGATGGGTCAGGTTGGTGAGGGTGGTGGATTCCGCAATGGCCTTTGCCCCCTCGTCGCCGATCAAATTCTGCGACAGCCTGAGCACGCGCAGCGAAGACAGTTTTGAAGTCGAGGCTAGAACTTTAATGTCGTCATCCTTCAATTTATTGGCGGACAGGTTCAGTTCCTCCAACCGCTCGATCACGCGCCCTTTTACAAACTCGTTAATGCCCTCGCCGTCAATATAGCCCCGCTCCAGTTCAAGTTTTTTGAGGCTGGACATTTGCTCCGTTTCCCCAAGCGCCTTAACCGTTGCATTGCCTATTTCATTCCACCCCACATCCAGGTGTTCCAGCGCATTGAAGTTTGAAGATTTGACGAACTCAGAAACAGACGCGTCGGTCAGTTTATTATCCGACAGGACCAGCGCCTTGAGATTTTTTAACACGACCGTCGAAGCACCCGCCACATCCAGTAATCCCTGATCGGTGATGTAGTTGACGCCAAGATACAGTGCTTCCAGGCCGACCAGTTTTTCAGACTCGAATAAGACCTTCAAACCCTCATCCGTGACCTGATTATCGGACAAGTCCAGGGTTTTTACCGCTTTCATCTGGTCCGACCCGGAAATGATTCGCATCTCATCAATCGCCAGATACTTTCCCGTCAACTTTAAAACGGCCGGATCATTCTGAAGGCAAGCCCCAATGGTTTCTTCCATCTTGCGGGTTTTTTCCTCAAATGTGGGCTCGTCACTACTGTACTCAGCGTCTCCACCGCGAATAATAGCCATCAACCGCTCCTGAAAAATTTATCTTATAAAACCCCCTCCTTTCAAAAAGGGAGTTTACGCTACCACAACGGGTCTGCATTTTTGCCCAATTGGACCCATATTTTCAAATAATTGAAAGAAGCGCCGGACTTTTGACGGCATCAACCTATCGCCAATTTGAATCAAAATTAACAAAAATTAATCGGGAATTAACAGGTTTTTAATTTTTATTTTTTTACAATGTTTCATCTTTTCAGTGCATAAAGCAACTGAAAAACCATTCAACGCAGGGCTAAAGGGAGACATTCGCTATGGTCATGTTTAAAACTCTGGATATTCGAGGCCTTTCATTTTTCAATGCCTTTCAGGAAACGTCCAAAGCTTTTTCCGATATCAAAATAAACGGCGCCCTGGAAATCATCCTGGATCGCCAGAAAAACTTTACCGCCGCTTTTAAAACCTGGGCTAAATCCAAAGGCTATAAAATATCCGACATAGACGACGACCATCGCATGATCCGTCTATTCATAAAAAAGCAAAAACCACTTGTAAAAAAGCGCAATAACCTGTTGTAAAAAAGTGACCGGGGAGCACTCTATTTCAAACCCTGAAAAAGAGGCCGACCCTCAATCATTTTTGGGAAGGGAATCTGTGGGGCCCCGGTTCCTGTTTTTTTCATAAATAATTCTCAATCCTTCCAGGGTGAGGAAAGGATCAATAACGTCTATGGATTCGGTTTGTGACGCGATCCATTCGACAATCCCTCCTGTCGCAATCACCTTGGCCTTTTTCCCCAGTTCCTCACGAAATTTACCCACAATGGCGTCAATCATGCCGACGAATCCGTGCACCGCTCCCGATTGAATACTTTCAATGGTGGACCGTCCAATCACCTGATCGGGAACGACCAGTTCCACTCGGGGAAGTTTGGCCGCGTTGTTGAACAGAGCTTCCATCGAAATCTGCACGCCGGGGAAAATAACGCCGCCCAGGTATTGCCCTTTTTGCGATACCGCGTCAAACGTAGTGGCTGTTCCGAAATCAACGATGATGATCGGCCCCCCATACTTTTCGTGAGCGGCGACGGAATTGACAATCCGGTCCGCGCCCACTTCAGCCGGGTTGCGGTACATGATCGAAATTCCCGTTTTAATACCCGGTCCCACAATAAGGGGTTCACAATCAAAATACTTTCGCGCCATTTCTTTCAAAATGGGAACCAACGGGGGCACGACGCAGGCGATCACAATGTCGTCTATGGTTTCCGTACCCACCTTGTTGAGAACAATGAATTCTTTAATCAGGACCCAGTATTCATCTGCGGTTCGATTCCATTCCGTACGAATCCGCCAGTGGGTCAATAATTTTTCATCGGAAAACAACCCGATCACGTTGTGGGAATTTCCAATATCAATCACGAGAACCATATTCGCTCCGTTAATACCTCTCTATTGCTCGCAGGTCGGTCAGGACCCGTTTCGGTAGCAAAACCCAAAATATCAAACCTCCATCGGGTTGACAACGGGGAAACGCCAAAACACGGTAAATATCGGAATAAACCGCACAGGCATTCGAGCAGGGATTATTTCCCTGTATCCTCATAATGAAATCGACTGGGGTTAAAGGTGATACAATATGAAAACGAAAAGGGACTGAAAGCCATTTTCACACTAAAGTATCCAAAAAAAATCAACCTGCTTTTTTAAAGGTAACTCATGGTGGAAGATCAATTTCATATTGAAATGGAAAGCATAGAGAATTTTTTAATCGAAAAATCGGCGGACAACTCCTTTTGGGAAGAAGTCAGTAATGAAGATATATTCAACAAAGTTCTCGCCGGACTTTCGACAGGAAAAATAAAAACATTTCTAGGCGTCGTGCGTAACGGTGGGGCCTTTAAGCTGGGCGATTATTTTTACCGCATCAAAGCAACCGCCTGACACCGAACCCAATAGTAATGCGGGTGGGGTTTGTGGCTGGCCAAATTGTCCTTCATGCTTTGGTCTCACCCAAACGTTTTCTCCCCTCTAGCCGGGCATTATGAGATCCATGGATTGGGGTGCCTGGATGATGGTCAATGGCAAAGGAGCAAAAGTATCGCCATCCATTTGGGTGATTTCGTGTCGTTCAGACTTTATAATCACACGATTCACAGATTGCAATTGTTTCCAGCCCTGAGTGGCTTTTCGGTACCGCCAGACCGCCGCCAGGCCACACAACAGACCGCCCCTGGTTTTTCCGGGGATCAGAGAAACCGTGAACCCCGGATTTTGCAAATTCGCAGAAGGAGCCAGCGCAAACTTCCCCCCATAAAGAGAACTGTTGGACACCACGGCCCACGCCGCCTCGTATTCGGAACCATCGATCTCGACTCTGAGGCGTGCCGGCTCATTGAGAAAAATCTCCTTCAAACCAGCCAGCGCGTAGGCCCCCTTTCCAATAATATTTTTCAGGCCCGATGAAACTCCGGCCACGATCCGGCCATCCAACCCCGCACCCACCATCAACAGGAAAACACGTTCGTTCACCAACCCGACATTTATCGGCCGGGCGGGACCAAACGCAATGCACCTTGCCACCTGTCCGGGATCTTTATGGAGGCCCATTTCCATCGCCAGAAGATTGACCGTCCCAAGAGGAACGACGGCCAGAGGAGTCTTAGCTCCCCTCAATCCGTTTGCCACTTCATTGACGGTGCCGTCACCCCCTGCCGCCACCACTGCTGAATACGGCTCCTGCCCAAGGGCCTCCCGGCACACTATTTCCCCGTCACCAGGGCCTTTGGTTTCCCGCAAGGCAACCTGGACGCCAAGCGATTCAAGGTTTTTTAAAGTTCGCTCAAGGAGAGTTGACCGCGATCCCGCAATCGGGTTATAAACCACCAGCACCCTCTGCCTCGGGGTCTTTGTTGCTTCATTTTTTTCAGATGGTTTTTGCATGGCTGGTTGATGAAAAGATTATTTTTTGTCACCGCAGAAAACAGGACATCTCTCAGAGTGATTCAAGTGATTGAATTATTTGACATTTAAATCCTTCAATGGCTCATTCCAGGGATCCCCTTCAATAATGACAATCCGACGAAATACCCGATTCTCTTTGCCTAAAAAGGATCATAGTAAAGAAATTGACAGAAAATAGAATTAAGGATAGATTGATCAGAATCAAGTCGTATTCTAAAGATTTATATACTAGCCTGGCACAGTCCTTCCTCCGGGTGGAGACTGTAGGAGGTTTTTGTGGTTCTAAATGACTGGCAAGGTTTTTTCCTCACAAAACTTTTTCCTGTTTTTGAAAGCTTGGGGAGTGTTATGGAAATTATTGCTTACTTGATGCTTTTTATTGTGCTTCCGACTCTCGTCTTTTTCTGCAAAAAAAGCATCGACGATTGTTATTTTGAATTAAAAAGTCAAAAGCACCTTTTACATAGCCAGGCCCAAACCCTGAGCGAACTAAACTACTGGATGCAATATTTCGATGAAAAAATGGTCAAACGCGACAGTAAATCTCCCAATACGAATGGAGAACCACAAACACCTTCTTCTGTTGATGAAACCGAACGCATAAAAGTACTTTCTCCGAAAAAACAGGAGCCGCTCCCGGCTGATCGGGAAAATGCCGACTTCAAGTCCCCTCCAGCTTCTATTTACAAAAAAACCATCTGAATGGATGAAAATTTCAGAAAGCCTGGAAAGAGTGAGTCGTTGCCCCACGCAAACTTTCATCGACATATTACAGGAATAATTTGATGTTGCCAGAGTGGATATTAAAGCGGATCGAGGTAGAAAAATCCAAGGAAAACCTCAGCGGCGCGGATCTCAATGACGCCAAGCTCAACAAGGCAAAGCTCAACGATGCCAACCTCAGCAACGCCGACCTCAGCGATGCCTATCTCATCCAGGCCAGCCTGACATCAGCCGATCTAAGCCATGCAGACCTGTCCCGCGCCGTTCTTAGCCAGGCCGACCTAAAAGGAGTCAAGCTTGTCAGCGCGAACCTCACCGACGCGTACCTCAGTGAAGCCGACCTTGAGGGAGCCGATTTGGAAGATGCTGAAATGCTGGAAACACATTTGGAGGGAGCCAATCTCCTGCAGGTGAAAAATCTGACTTGTGAGCAAATTGAGGATGCGTACATTGATAAAAACACGCGCCTCCCGGAATACGTTGAAATTATCTGGACCCAGGACAACACCTTTACCTGTAAAATTAATCCCTGAAAAAAGAGGACCCAGTGACTCCGGGCTGGAATATCATCCCTTTTAGGGTTATCTTATAAGCACGATTTTTAAGTCGTCGTTCCCTAATAATCGTTTATCAAGGCTTGGGATTAAAAAAACTTATGTCAGATCAAGAGTTGACAGATAAAGAGCGGGCGGAACAGTCCAAAAAAAATCTTCAAGGCGTCGACTTTAGCGGAGCCAACCTGGCTGACGCCGATCTCAGACGGGGAAACCTTTCTGGCGCCAATCTGACCGGGGCCGATCTCACCGAAGCCCGGCTCGACTACGCAGATCTCAGCGGCGCCAATCTCGCCAAAGCCGTTCTGTGTTACGCCAAGCTCTCTGACGCCAACCTGAGCGATGCCAACCTGGCTGAAGCCGACTTAAAAGAAGCGGACCTGAGCCATACCAAATTTGATAATGCAGACCTCGCATCTACGAAGATGGACAGAACAAACCTGATGAGCGCGGATTTACGAAAAGCCTTGAATCTGACCTGTGAACAGGTCGAATCAGCCGTCATCGACAAAAAGACCCGGTTCCCAAACTATCTGGAAGTTACCTGGCCTTATATTGGACGGCATGGCCCCAATTTTCTTTGCAAAATCAGAACCCAGGAACAGACGGGAAAGAAAAAGAAAAAAGTTGATTTCCACTACAGCAAATTGAATCAACTGGGTTAAAATGCGAACCTGAAAAATGATCAAAATTTCATCGCCTGGTGCAAGCATCCCAAGGATTGATATCCAATGAAACTGGAAACCCGATTATGTCTCTGGAAATGAATCCCACTTATTGCAAAAACGTTTTCTCCAAGGATGATCTTAAAAAATCAAACCTTGTCGGATGCGACCTTTCTGCCATGAATCTTATCCGGGCAGATCTGAGCGGGACCAACCTCAGCAAAACCAAATTAAAAGGCGTCAACCTGATCGACGCAAACCACAGCGAAGCGAACTTAAGCGAAGCGAATCTTGTTCGCGCGGTCCTGATTGGGGCTAATCTCAGTGGAGCCAACCTCATCCGGGCCAGCCTGGTCGCCGCCAATCTCCTGGGAGCAAATTTAAGCGACTCCAAAATTTTTAAAGCCGACTTCCTCCGCGCTAATATGATGGGAGCCAACCTGAAAAATGCCAACCTCAGCGGCTCCGATTTGATGGAAGCAAATTTGAGCGGCGCGGACTTTACCGGGACCATCCTCAGCGGGGCAAACCTGAGCGGAGCCAATCTGCGTTTTTCAACCAACCTTTCAGCGACAGAAATCCAATCCGCTATTTTCAACAGAAAAACCCAATTCCCAAATTACATCCGCATTCACTGGACCTCCGAAACCTCATGGGAATTCACAGGCCCGGCCCAACAAATGACAAAATAAACAGGGTTTTCGTTCTTCGTTTCTTTTTAAAATTTTCAACAACCTGCTGATTGTGTCCTTTTTTATAACACCAGCAAACCCTGCGACCGGGATCAGACACCTGCGAAAACCCACCCTCTGATGAGCAACTGAATAGTCCTGAAAATTCGGAAACTATTTTCCAGGTTTCCATTCTTGTCCGCGGCATGAACCATGCATTAATAACGGGTAACAGGAAGTTTATTTTGAAAGGCGAACCATGAAAAAAATATATCTTCTGCCCTTGCTGGTCATTCTCTTTATTCCAGGAAAATCGTGGGGGTCCGAATGTGTTGGCTTTGAAAATATGGACATTAAAATTCTCCGGCAGGAAGGCAGTAAAGTGTTCCTGGCCTGGAACGCCAGCGTGGTCAACAAATGCAATAAATTGATTTCGGCAAAAGTCGAAATGCAACTGGTGGACAAATCAGACAAAACCCTGGGAAACAGCTTTCAACAGATCAATCAATTACTCCCCAACGAAATAAGGAAAATACAAAACGAAAAAAGCCTGCCTTCGGAAATTTATTTCAAAATCCAGGGCTATTATTTTGAAGCGAGCGAATTATCAGCCTCTTTCGAATAGTCCCGGCCACCTTCAATCGTGCTCCTGACCAAATACTGGCCTGCCCCATCCCACCGCCCCTTCCTCATTTGACAAAATTGTAACCTGCTCTCAACAGTTTCGGGACACGGATATCCTAATCTGGTTAGAGTTTCGGAGGGATCGCCTCCTCTAAAACAAATATATTCACCGGATGAGGACAAGGGAAATGGCTTCGAGAGAGAGCAACACAAAAAATAAGCAGAGAAAACAGGAAGCGTTGGATCTATTGTGGGAAGACATCGAAAAAGCCATCCTTCAATCCCCGTCCGTGCGCTTGTCCCTGACAAATTATCAGGCGATGAATGAAATAAGCGGGTCTCTCAAGAACAATATAATTTTGAATATCGACGAATTGATGGAAATGGTGAAGGAGGATGAGGCGAAAGTAAGTAAAGCCCCGTCCCCGAATGAGGACGAACCGCCTGAAGAAGTATTTCGAAGAATGGTGAGAGAATTACGAGGCCACCTCATTAAATCCATTCAAACCAATCTTAACCTGGTCGAATCCTCCACAAAATTGAGCATCCAAAACCAAAAGCTCCAGAAAGAACTGGAGCAACTGGGTCAAAAGCATCATAAAGCGTTGGAGAATATTGAAAAAATTCTTATGAATATCACGAGAAACCCGAACTGACCCCCCGCTTAAGCCCGCCTACACAGAAAGAAAATCACAAGCGTTAGCCCCCTCTTTTCCTCCTCCTGTAGCGCGGACGCCCACGGGTTTCAGACGATCTCAGAACTATCGGGCTCTTGAATACCTTTGCCGTCCTCCTGCTTTAGCTCCACCGGATTTTCCGGCCGGACGCGCGCGCCGGTTGGCTAAAAATTTACTTCCCCCCGACCGTTGCCCGTTTTTCCCTTTTCCATCTCCCCATCTTTTCTTCCCATCGCCACTGAGGCGTTTATTTCCTGCGGCGACGACAAGAGAATGAAAAGCATGATTTTCATCCACCGCCACCGTGCGTTTCGTCACGCGTTCAATATCCCGCAAAAAACCACGCTCGCCCGCGTCACAGAATGAAATCGCGATGCCATTGGTGCCTGCGCGCGCTGTTCGCCCGATGCGATGAACATAACTTTCAGGTTCATTAGGGAGTTCGTAGTTGATGACGTGGGTGATCCCATCGACATCCAGACCGCGAGAGGCAATATCCGTCGCGACCAGAACCCGAACTTTACCGTCGCGGAATTTTTTCAAGGCTTCCAGTCTCGCCGCCTGGGATTTATTGCCATGAAGGGCCACAGCCCGAACTTTAATTTTGCTCAACTTTTGCACGATCCGGTTGGACCCGTGTTTGGTGCGCGCAAATATGAGGACCCGGTACAGACTTTCATCCTGAAGAATCGACTCGAGCAAATCGTATTTATTTTCACGATCGACAAATAAAACCCGTTGGTCTATTTTATCAACCGTGCTGGCTGGGGGAGAAACGGTGACCTGCACGGGATCGCGAAGAAATTTTTTGGAAATTTTAACGATCTCGTCAGGAAGCGTGGCGGAAAACAACATGGTCTGCCGTTCCTCGGGAATGGCTGAGAATATTTTCCGAATGTCTGGAAGAAAGCCCATATCAAGCATTCGATCCGCTTCGTCCAAAACCAGAACATCAATTTCATCCATTCTCAAATGACCCTGTTCGAAAAGATCGAGCAATCGTCCCGGAGTGGCCACAACGATGTCCAGACCAGGCGCTAATGCCCGTATCTGCGAATTGTATTTGACGCCCCCGTAAACAACGGCATGTTTGACTTTCAGATATCGCCCATAAGTGCGAAAACTATCGCTGATCTGCACGGCCAGTTCGCGGGTGGGCGTGAGGATCAGGGCACGCATGCTTTTTGGCTTCGGCCTTTTTTGATTTCCCGACAGGCGCTGTAAAATGGGCAGGGCAAACGCGGCGGTTTTTCCTGTTCCCGTTTGGGCGCATCCTAATAAATCGCGGCCCTCTAAAAGATGCGGAATTGCTTGTATCTGGATCGGAGTGGGGATGGAATACTTTTCCTCACGTACGGCCCGGCAAATAGGGTCGATCAGTTTCAAATTGTCAAATCCCCCTGAAACCGGGGGGATGGTTGCTTGCATTAACATATTTTCCTTTGTTTTTATTTTTGAATACAAGACACGACAGATTGCAGGCCCAATGACCTGATATTAATCCGCCTTTTAATCTGTCTTCGTGTGTCTAAATGTGGCGGGTAAATACAGCTGTATCGACAATCCCTGAAATAAGGTCAGAAGAATTTTTGTTGATACAATGCGTAAATTTTAGCTGCAGTCAGCGAGGTTTAATTTTTTCCAGGTACTTCAGAAGCCGGCTCAGCAGACTTTGGCTTTTTTGAACCTTTTTGATAGAGCGAGGGGGTATTGAATAATCTGTCAGATCTTTCGGTTAACTTTTTTACTGAAATCACCTTTTTCAAATTTCCGGCGCCATCGTAAACTTTAACTTCATGCATGTTTAATCTCGTTTCCTTGATACCTTAAACTCATGGGTTAAGAAAAAAACCGGCAGAGCAAAACTCTGCCGGTTAACTTTTCAAAGAAATTTTTTATTTGGGCACTACGTTTGTAGCGCAAGGACCTTTCTGCCCCATGCCCTCTTCAAATTCCACTGCCTGACCTTCTCTAAGAGTTTTAAAACCGTCTCCTTGAATCTCCGAGAAATGAACAAATAGATCTTTTCCGCTCTCGGACTCAATAAAACCATAACCCTTACTCTCATTAAACCATTTTACTGTACCTTGTGGCATACCATCTTCTCCTACAAATTTGCGGAAACGCTTTTCCGGCAAAAACCGAATGGGGCGTTCCCAATTTTTAACTGAGGTTGTTAGTAAAAGGACAATAAGCAGACAGTTTTGCGGACAAAAAAAAACCATCCGAAGGATGGCCGAAAAAATAAAACCTTTATTGTTTTACTCTATCTTACCCTGGGTGCGTCTCCCAAAAGAAACCCAACCCCTTGACCTTCATCAACCCACTTTTACTGGATCAATTCTATCATAGAATTTGCCCCTAAGGGAAAATAAAATCGAATTATCAAAAAGAAATCCGCGTTTCAGACCCTTAAAACGCATAACAAATTGAATTTATTGGGATAATTACATCCGCCCCCACGGCTTCTCCGTGGGAGTTTTCTATACACAATGAAGGGACCGTTCAGCAAAATTCACCACCGGGTCACATGAAAGAAAAGAGAAAAGAATTTAATTTTTGTTAGGCACTTAAGCAGGTAGTATATCAGGGTGGTTTTCTATGAAATTCAAGACTCAAAAAGACTTGTCGACGAACTAAAGGACGGAAATATAACCATTTTGTGAGGGGAAAGCATGGACCAGAAATTGATAGAAAATTTGGGGCCTTTAGCCCCGCTGGCTGGAACCTGGGAAGGAGACAAGGGAGACGACACCGCACCCGACGAAGACCCTAAGGAAACGGAGATCAATAAATTCCGTGAACGGCTGGTGCTGGACCCTTTCGGTCCGGTGAATAACCACGCGCAGACTCTTTACGGGCTGAGGTATTCGACCACAGCGTGGCGGTTGGGAGAAGAGGGTCCCTTTCATGAAGAGCTTGGATACTGGCTTTGGGACTCAGCCGAGAAACAAGTGACCAAATGTTTCCTCGTTCCCCGAGGGGTGGCGGTGATCGCGGGCGGTACGGTGGAACCGGATGCGAAAGAATTCAACCTGTCAGCCGATGTGGGTTCCGAAACCTATGGCATTTGCTCCAACCTGTTTCTTGACCGGGAGTTTAAAACGGTCCGTTTTGAACTCAAGGTCACCGTTCACGATGCGAATAGTTTCAGCTACGAAGAGGACACTCAACTCAAGATCAAGGGCCAGGAAAATCTGTTCCATCACATCGACAAAAACACCTTAAAACGGAAACCGTCCTGACTATATTAGAATTATTGATAAAAACTGTCAGGAAATTTTCCTTTCAAATACCAAGTACAAAATGGTCGAACTTTTCTTCATCAATTCATGATTTGGTGAATAGTCCCACTGAACTTTTAAAGATGACTTAGTCTGGAGAAGGCCATTTCTTTATTTTCACCATCATCCATGAGGAGTGTGTCGTGGCCAGTACGCCTGAATTAATATTGGAACAATTTCGGGACGGGCTTATAAAGAGAAATCCGGGAGAGCCTGAATTTCATCAATCCGTATTGGAATTTGCCGAATTCGTCATCCCCTACATCAACGCAAACCCAAAATACCTGGAACCCAAAATATTGGAACGAATGACGGAACCCGACCGCACCATCATTTTCCGTGTGGTGTGGGAAGACGATAAACGCGAAGTTCATGTCAATCGGGGATATCGCGTTCAGTTCAACAATTCCATCGGTCCTTACAAAGGCGGGTTGCGGTTTCATCACTCGGTCAACTTGAGCATTCTCAAATTTCTCGGATTCGAGCAGACTTTTAAAAACAGTTTGACCACCCTGCCAATGGGTTCCGGCAAAGGCGGAGCCGATTTTAACACCAAGGGAAAATCCGACCGGGAAGTGATGCGATTTTGCAAATCTTTCATGATCGAACTTTCAAAACACATTGGACCAAACATTGACATCCCCGCCGGAGACATCGGCGTTGGAGCACGCGAAATCAGCTTCATGTTCGGTCAATACAAAAGGCTAAAAAACGAATTCACCGGAGCCCTCACAGGAAAGTCTATGGAATTCGGCGGAAGTTTGATCCGCAAGGAGGCCACCGGTTACGGGTGCGCTTACTTTATGGAACACATGATGAACCATAACGGCGATTCGATAAAAGACAAAGTGTGCATTGTTTCCGGTTCTGGAAACGTGGCCCAATATGCGGTGGAAAAAATCATACAACTGGGAGGCCGAGTGGTCACCATGTCCGATTCTTCAGGGTTTGTTCATGATCCCGATGGTTTTAATGAAGAGAAACTCGCATACATCATCGACTTGAAAAGCGTCCGCCGGGGTCGTATCAAAGAGTATGCCGACAAATATAAATGCAAGTATTTTGAAGACAAAAAGCCCTGGGGCATTAAGTGCGACCTGGCGTTTCCCTGCGCCACTGAAAATGAAATTGATGAAGCCGCAGCCCGAAAAATGGTTAAAAACGGCCTGCAAGCGCTCGCGGAAGGCGCAAACATGCCAACCACACGCGAAGCGATCAGCGTCTTTTTAGAGGCACGAATTCCCTTCGCGCCCGGGAAAGCGGCCAACGCGGGAGGGGTTGCGATCTCTGGCCTTGAGATGAGCCAGAACAGCATCCGGCTCTCCTGGTCGCGTGATGAGCTGGAAAAACGTCTCAAGGATATTATGGCGAATATCCACAAGCAATGCGTGGCTTACGGGGCAGAGAAAGAAGGAAACTATATCAACTATGTGAAGGGCGCCAACATCGGCGGGTTTGTCAAAGTGGCAGACGCCATGCTGGCCTATGGGGTGATTTGAGTGAAAGGAAGAAATATAATTTTGGTACCTATAATGAAACGGTTTTTTCGTCTGGCCAACATTCCCCCTCTGCTGACGGGATTGGCGCTCTTTTTTTCCGCGCTCCTGGTTTGCCATCCCCTGGAAGCGCAAGGGAAAAGCCCTGGGCAATCTGCCTGCGAAGCCAAACTGCAAAACCCGAAATTAAAAAATGTTGACTGCATGTTAAATTTCGATCTGGACCCAAAAACCCGGAAGAGCTTGCAGACAGGCACTGCGGGTATGATCCGAAACGCGGCCTGCATCGCCAAAATTTCCGTGGCGAGAAAAATGATTTTCACAGCCCTTCGCGATGAAAAGGTCATGCAAGTCGAAAGACAACCGGTGAAATGTAATATTGATGCCCTTGGAAGTCCTGTGTTGACCAAATTCAATATGGCCCCCAGTATCCGCTTTTCGGGAGGGAAAGCCGTCCAGGTAAAACCGGGCATGAGCGATGTTGTCGGGGTGCCTGAAATACTGGCAAAGCTTTTGACAGACTGGGTCAATTCAAGTAAGGCGATTGAGTCGGCCATGCTGGACGAGGTCAATAATTCCCTGAAACTTCTTCGCCCTCCGCCCCTGACGAAATAAAATATTTCAAAGAAATAAAGAAAGATCAATGAGGCGAAACAGGCGTTTAAGGGCAGGAGAAACCCGAAAAATGGCTATAGGTCCAGATCCATTTTTTTCAGGTAATTGAAGGATTGTTCTTCTTCCTTGATCGCCAGTTTCGTGTCGAAATCGCTGACCAGCAATTCAAGGTCGAGGGTGTTATCCGCGGAAAAACTGTTTTCTTCCATGTCGGGCTCCACCATAGCAGTGCCCTTTGATTTAGCAGTAACCGTTGAATTCAATTTTTCATTTTCAAGTTCTTTTATTTTTTCACGAGCCTTTCTAAGCTCCAGCTTGATAATCTTGATTTCGTCGTTGGTTTTTTGGCGGTCTTCCGCCATCAAGTCTATCTGGCATTTCTGCTTCTTTGCCAGCCGGATCACCATATCGTTGCTGGTCTTCAGTTCTGTATATTGCTCCCAAAGCGCACCGGCTTCCTGGGACAATTTCAGCACATCATTTTTAAATTGATCGAAATTCTCTTTAGTCATAATATCCAATGCCGCCCTGTCTATGCCCGGATTCAATGCTCTATCACTAAATATTCTATAGAGAAACGAAACGATTTACGGAAAATTTTTCATAAGAGGCGGTTTTTAAATGGGTTCAGAAATAGCTTTTTCTGAGAGTCTGGAAAAAAACCGTTGCCCCCTGTAATGGAATTGTTTTTTAGAGAATGCCGTTATTTTCAGCCTTCGTTATCGAAGTTCAAAAAAACATTGTCCAGACTTTGTTTGACGTGTCCGGGAACGCGCCCATTGGAAAATCTTCCGATGTTGAGATCGTAGCTCATCTCTTCAAATTTTTTCCAATGGCTTCTCTTTAATTCCTGGCAGGAAATCAGTTTTTTCAATTTTCCGTCGGGGCTTAAAACTTTTACTTCATGAAACATAGTGTACCTCCGAAAATGGATAACCTGTATCTAGGACTCAGTCGCCGGTTCATCGACAATTCTTACAATCAAAATAAAGGTTTTTAACGGCGGCGGGTAGGAAACCAATCACACTCTTTTGTGATCTGCATTACATTGATTAATAATGGCTTGCTCGGGCTCACACGCCCTTTAAGGCTAATGCTTTAAAACCCTTTTTTATAACGGGAAAGACATGATTCGTTCTGTATGTGTGTTTTGTTCTTCCAGCGATTCTGTGGACACGGTTTACAGGGAAACCGCAACCGAATTGGGTCGAAGGTTGGGACAACTTGGCTTGAACCTGATTTACGGCGGCGCTTCCTTAGGCTTAATGGGTTGTGTCGCCCGGGGGGTCCATGAGTTTGGCGGAAAAGTGACGGGGGTCCTGCCGGAATTTTTCAAGGTCAAGGAAATCGAGTACGGCGATGCGGATGAGTTGATCGTGACCCGCGATATGCGGGAGCGAAAAGCGGTCATGGACCAAAAATCGGAAGCGTTTATAACTCTCCCCGGAGGAATTGGAACCCTGGAAGAAGCGATGGAAATTCTTTCCATGAAACAGCTCAAGTTGACTTCAAAGCCGCTGGTGTTCATCAACACCTGCGATTTTTTTGACGGGCTGATTTCCAATTTGCAGGAAATGGTCGATCTCAAGTTTGCCAGGAAAGAAACGCTGGATTTGTTTGGCGTGGAGCCAGGCCCCAAAGAGGCGTTGGATTATATTTTGAATTACAAACCATCCGCAATTCCCACCAAATGGCTTTAAGAAACCAGAATTTTGATTCGAAAGATTTTATAGGGCGGACGCCCTCTACAATCAGTTGGCTTGAACTTGCAGGTCCGGGTGAACAGCTTCTCTGAGGAAATTTTCGATATAACTCAAGGTCCCGGTGGTCGAACTTGGACAACTGCCGCAGGCTCCCTGATAGTGGATTTTCACCACACTCCCTTCTATTCCCAGGACATCAATACCGCCGCCGTCATTTGACAGTGCGGGCCGGATCGCGGCGTCCAACAGGGCGTCGATCACTTTGGTTTTTTCCTCATCGGAAAAACCAGGGAAATCGCCCTTATTGAATCCTTCAAGGACGGGGTCGATCGCGGGCTTATTTTCGGCGGCAGGGTTTTCGCGTTCATAAAATTTCAAATGTTCCTGAATCGTCTCGCCCACGGTTTCCATCACCGTGTGCCAGCCGACAACATTGGACTTGGTGACGGTCACAAAGTTTTCCTTCAGAAAAACATTGACCACTCCGAAAATCTCAAACAAAGCTTCCCCCAGAGGGTCGCCTTTGGCATCATCGGCGGACTCGAAAGTCAGAGTGCCGTCGGCGATCACTGGACGATTCATGATGAATTGAAAGGCTTCAGGGTTGGGCGTCGGCTGAACCCGAATGACTTCATAAGGGGTGGGTTTTTCTACAACGGGTGGGTCTATAGACTCAGGGACCGTATCGTTTTTTTCGGAAGCCCCGGCGGGAATCCCAAACATTTTCTGTAACCAGCCTCTAAATGCGCCCATGCACAATGCTCCCGGTGAGTATAATTCCGCATATATTTCTAAAAAATCCTGCCTTTCAGGGTGTTTCTAGAATACACCAAATCGAATAAAGTTTCATCAAACCTTTACTTATCCGGGATGCCGGGCCGTTGCAGGCCTTTTTCATCTAAAACCAGGAAAACGCACCCCGGTCTCCAAAATCAAAACAATTGCCGACGGATGGGGCACTCATTGTCCCGTAGAACCAAACCCATTGCCTCCACGGACCGTGTCATCCAGAGAATCGACGGGAATAAAATCAACTTTTTCAAATTTCTGGACAATGAGTTGCGCGACCCGGTCCCCCTGTTTGATGGTGTAGTCCTGGTCGGAATGGTTGAACAACAGAACTTTGATCTCCCCCCGATACCCGGAATCAATCACCCCAGCGCCGCAATCGAGAGAATGCTTGACCGCAAGGCCGCTCCGAGGCCAGATCAAACCCACACATCCTGAAGGAAGTTTCAGACAGATGCCTGTCGAAACCAACTGCCTGCCCCTGGCGGGAATCAGGATGTCCACGGAGGATCGCAAGTCCGCCCCGGCATCACCAGGGTGAGAGTAAACCGGAACAAACTCACCGGATACCTCGCATTTTAAAGAAGAAATATCCAACACGAAACCACCTCAATTTTTTTAATGGATGTGGGTCAATATATTCCAGGAAGCCGTCAGTTTCAAGCTGGCACTAAACCAGAAACAACTGAAATACCTGAAGTCTCTATTTTAAATCTAAATTTGGATACGAAAACCGCCCCGCCTATTCGAAGAACCAACTCCATACACAATAAATCTAAACGCCTGCCCCTGACATGACAGCCATTGAATCAAACATTTTGAATAGACGGGACGGTTGAAACATAAGAAAGGAGGCGGGTTACTATTTTCCCAGACGACTTTTTGTCAGAAAATCGCCGGGTACAAAAAGAGGATCCATCATACGCCATTTGGAAGGGCTTCTTCTGCCGATGAATACAGAGGCTTCGGCTGGCGCTCATAATACTTGGGGGTTTGGGAAAGGGCTTCACGTACACCTCAAATACTCGTGGATACTTAAATTCTTTGGGGTGCATCTCTTTTAACATGGACATCTCTCTTTTAGTAACCCGCCGTGGGAAGTTCCGATTATTTTCGAGTATCCGAAAAAGTGGGGCATAAACACAGCTTGAACCGATTTTTTTTCTCTCATCCAATACAACAACGAAAACTCAAACTACCTTTATCTAGTATGCCGAGGGGGACCGTACCACCACATATTGGGGCTGTCAACAATAAAAACCTCACGCACCTTCCACCAATCAATACTACTTTATAATTCAATGGGATACAGATTGAAAAAAATTATGGAAGAGGAGGTATTTTTACACTTATCCAACAAGGTGTGGGTTGGAATCAAAAGTTATCTATATATGGGGGGGTTACCCTGAAATCCATTAAAATTTTATTTCGGAATGAAGGACATGAGTTTGGGGTGCGGATATCTACATAGCAATATCCTGAGAGGCCCTAAAGGGTGGTTTTTATCGATTTTTTTATGAAATGAAGGTCCTCTTACAGCAACCGGACTTTCCCTGCATCAGGGGGCTTCTTTTTAGCTGAAAAGATAGCGGATGCCTTTTTGGTCTATCCTGCTGAAATGATTGTTTTCCCGGCATTTTACCAGGAAAAAGCAATCTTCCGATCCGAGATCACACATAAACTCAATGCCCAGGTCTTTACTTTTGCATTCTGGACAGCCGTTTGATGCAATATGGTCCTTCACAAGCTGAAAAATATCCTTTTTGTCGGCATAGTCTTCGGTGACAATAAACTTATAATTGCAGTGTCCGCAAACGGCTTGAAAATCACAGGCTGATTGGGGTACCTCGCAACTGAGGTTTATTTGAAACCGTGAATTCAAGCATACAGGGCACGGTATTTTCTGGACCAGATTTTCAATCGTTTCTAATTTATTCATGACAATGCCTCCCAAAATGGTTAGCTTTCATACCCGTAAATATAGGTCGGCTATCAGCGAAAATCATTTCAAAAATAAGAATTAATAACGAAGCCGAAGACAGGAAAACAGCGGGTCTTTTCTTTCGAGGGAGGCTTAAAAAATGAAACCGCTCTATTTCTTAGGGGAAATGCGCGAAATTACTGGTTTTTGAACTTCTGCACATCTTTAGGCAGGCTTTCGAGCAGACCGGCTTTGATTCTGTAGAGGTTGGAATTTCCTTCCACCCTGGCGAAATACTCAGCCTTGTCTTCGACTTTTTTCCCCACGATGATCTTTCCCGCTACTTTTTTATCCTTTCCGGCCCAAACGGTCACAGTGACGGTGGGTTGACTCATACCGGAATCTTTATCGTCTAAGGGCGGGTCCACAATGGATTGATACTCCAGACCATTCAGAGACCAGAGAATATCTTTTCCGATGAACCCTTGCACCGTTTTAATTTTTTCAGGTTTCGTCAGACTCCAGTCCTCTTTCGATTTTTGCATTTCAAAAGTTTTGTCGGGATATTCCAGAACTATTTTTTGAACCGCGTCTTTTTCAAAGTTCAGAAGTTTTTTATTTTTCAAATCGTGAAGAGAGCGAAACAGTTTGTCGACCGTGTCTGTGCCGATGGAAAAAATCAACGCCTCCCCTGCCCTTCTGCCGAAATAATTCTGACCGTCGCTGGATTTATTGCCCAATTCCAAAGTCCAGGGCTTTTCATCCCCGAAGTCAACGGTCATTATTTTTTTCGGAGAATCCAGACCAAACAGTTCAGCCTCAGTGAACGAAGTCTTCACATACTCCTTCACCCTTGCGGATTTTAAATCGAACAGCAAACTATTTACCGTGGACACGTCGGCATCCGCCTCAATGGGCTTGATGAGTTTCCAGTCGCCTTCTTTTTTTCGAGCCAACAGAATTTTTTCGTCATCCGTTTCAAGCTGAATTTTAGAAACATCTTCCTGCTTGAACCCGAGAAGAGTTTTCGGCATGAAATCGACGGCTTTTTTAGAAAGGGTCTTGACCAGCTGATTGCCCAATAAGACGATATTATTGGCATTTTCAATTTTCCCAAAATAACCTTCGTCTTCAAATTTTTTGCCCACGAGTAAAGCCAACGCCTCCCCCTCCTTTCCGGTTTCAAGGGTCAACCGCATTAAAGGGGCGTCCAGGCCATACGACGCGAGCGAGTCCGGTTTTTCATCCAGAAATTTCTTGACCTTAAAGTTGCGCACAAGTCTTAGAAAATTTTTAACTTCATCGCCATCCGCCTGGGTTTTCCTGCCGTCCACGATATCCCACTGTCCGCCCTGCTTATTCAATCCAAACGATTCTCCATCGCTGAGAAACTTTATCCCCGCGATCTCCTCGTCTTTGAACTGTAATAGAATTTTATCCCTGAAATCGAAAAGGGATTTATCAAAAACATTCCTGTTGGCACCCGCCAGGAGAACCTTGTTGTCGTCCGCGCGCTTGACATACAGGTACTTGCTCATGGGATGGTCGTCACCGACCAGCAGGGTCTTGTTGTCTTCCCCCTTTAATTGAAGCGTGATTTTCATGGAAGGTTTCTTAAGTCCGTAAACTGAAAGGTCTTTTGCGGAGTCTTCAACAATGCGGGAGAATTTGGCCGACTGCAGAAAAGATAAAAAGGATGAGACCGTTTCAGTGTCGGCTTTGGCTTGAACGGGTTTCAACAACTCCCAATCTGTGGAACTTTTTCGTTTGAAATGGAGGGCACTGCCTTTATTTTCGAAAATGAAACCTTCAACCTTTTCGGTTTCAAACAGGATGATTTTGCCGCTGCGTTCTTTTTCCTCAATTTGTTTTTTTTCAGCGGGGATGTCGACCAGATAATAGTAAAGAACGAGACCCAGGAACAGGGCCGCCATCCAGACAGTTCCTTTGAACTTCATAGGCGCCGCCTTGTCCACCACTTTCTGACGCCGACCAGCACGATGACACCGGGAAAAAGGACGGTCCCCGTGAAAAACAGGGCGGCTCCCAGGTCACTGGTCAAATTAATCGGGCTGTCTTTTCTTTCCTTCGGGCGAATGGAGATCAGGGTTTCTTCTTCCGCCAGCCAGGAAGTGGTGTTGAGAAAAAAATCGCCGTTACCGGAAAAATTAAAGTAGGTGTTGTTGGCGAAATCAGAATCGCCAAGCACCACCAGGTTTCCATGTTTTTGAGATGGGCCTTTCGTCGCCTCTTTTCCGTCATCGCCCGTTTTTGGCGAATCCGCTGAATCCGGTTTTTTGGAGGCCACCACGGCAATGGTGACCGGACCCTGCATATCCACGCCTTCATCAAACTTCACCTTCTTGCCGGCAAAGTCCATCTCAGCCCAGCTGTTGGCGCCGGTTTGCAGTAATTCAGAAACGGTGACGCCTTCTACCTTTTTCGCGGTCACCGATCTCAGCACCGGGAAAATTGTGGGCAAAGCAAAATCTTTGGTGATGTCGTGCATCATGTACTGGCTCACCACAGGAGCCGCATAATCTCCGCCGAACATTTTAGACATCGGATCGATCACAATATCTTCCTGTAGTTCGATGCCCCATCGGGCTAAAAATTTTTCCAGGCCGGAAGTTGTTTGCGGATCGATCAGAAGGAAAATGGAACCGCCGCTTTGAAGAAAATCTTCCAGCGCTTTCTGCTCCTGGGGATGAACGGGTTTTTCGGGTCCCGCGATCACCAGCGCGTCCGCGTCGTCAGGTACTTTTCCAGCCTGCAACAGCAGAAGTTGTTCCACCTGAAATCCATCCCGTTCCAGGGCCTTTTTAGCGGTGGAGTACCCCTGCCCCTCCGTATTATCAGGGACGCGCTCCCCGTGGCCTTCAAGGAAATAGATTTTCTTTTTTTCGTCCTTGACGACTTTTAAAATGGCATTGCTCATATTTTCTTCTGATGGGTTTTGCACCTTGGTTTCCTGCGTGCCGCTTTCCAGAGCCACGGTTCCATAGGTCGTCACGCCATATTGTTTGACGATGGCAGGGTTTTTATCCGGGTCGACAAAAGTTAATTTTATTTTGTCCGACAATCCCAGATATCCGTCCATGAGATTTTTAAATTCGGCTTTTGTCGGCGACTCGCTTTGAAAAAACGCCGTCATCGTGACTTCTCTTGGAAGATTCGACACGATTTTCTGGGTTTGTGGAGCCAGGGTAAAAATTCCGCTGGAGGTAAAATCAAACCGGTGTTTGTGACGACTGGAGAGAATGTTGACAAAAATCAGAATCCCCAGAAAAACGCAGAAGAGCACAAAGGTATTCGCTCCATAAACGGCGAAACGCGATTTGAATTTTTTATTCATTCGGTCATCTCCATCTTTCTGAATCCAGCACACGATGCGTTAGAAACAAAGTGAAGAAAATGAATGTGAGATAATAAACCACATCGCTGGTATCGACGATGCCCTTCAGGAAACGTTGCATGTGCTCCACCAGAGAAAGATAATGCAGCACTTCGCCCATTTCGGCGCTGGCGGCCTGCGCCGCCCAGCCAATGATCCACATGAACAGGGACATCCCAAAAGCGATGACCGCCGCGATGATCTGATTGTCCGTCAATGACGATGCGAACACTCCCATCCCCACATAACACCCCGCCATAAGAAGAATCCCAAGATAACTTGTGATGATCGGGCCGATTTCAGGCTCGCCCAGCATCAATAAAAACCCGATGCAATAGGAAGACAACAGGACCATCAGTGTCACCACCGTCATGCAGGCAAGGAATTTACCAAAAATGATTTCCCTCAGGTGAACCGGAGACGAGAGAAGTAGAGAATAGGTTTTACTTTTCTTTTCATCGGCGAAACTGCGCATGGTGAGAACGGGAATGATCAACAGCAGAGTCACTGCCATATTATGAAAAGACGGTTCGATCACCATATCATTGAGGTTGAGGCCAACGTTCATGCCCTGAAACTGGTTTGCCTGGACACTCTGGAAACTAAAAAATGTGAGGATTTGAAAAAATATAAAACTGTAGATCACCAAAAATACCGTCGTCACCACATAAAATACGGGCGAATTAAAATAAGAACCCAGGTCCTTTTTTGCCACCACCCACGCGTTTCTCATGTGCCGACTCCATTTTTCACTTCACTCGGTTCGTGTTCTTCCAGCGTCAGATGGAGAAAAATTTCCTCAAGGGTCATTGAAACGAGCTTGAGTTCCTCAATGCCCCACGAATTTTCAAGCGCCATGCGGGCCACCCGATCCTGCGTTTCGGAATTCATCTCGCATTCGATAAGAAACTGGTCCTCGGTTTCCGCCTTGACAGAAATCACATTATCCAGGGCGCTCAATTTATCCTGAATATTATTCTGGCTATTTCGCACTTTCAAAACAAAACGCTCGCTCTTGTTCAAGGAAGACGTCAGACCTTCCAGCGAATCGACCGCCGCTATTTCACCCTCATTGAGAATAATCACCCGTTTACAGATTTGCGTGATTTCAGGAAGGATATGCGAACTCAGAATAATGGTATGCTCCCTTGCCAGGTCCTGAATCAGTTTACGAATTTCGATGATCTGGATGGGGTCCAGTCCGATCGTGGGCTCATCCAGGATGAGAATTTCAGGATCGTGAATCATGGACTGGGCAAGGCCCACCCGCTGTTGAAACCCTTTGGAAAGCCGACCGATGATGCGTTGCCTGACCTCCTGCAACACGCATTTCTCCAGAACCCGATCCACGGCGGCTTGCACTTTTTTAGCTGGAACACGACGAATTTCCGCCGCGAATTTGAGGTAACCGGTCACCGTCATGTCGGGATACAGCGGGGGCGTTTCCGGGAGGTAGCCGATCTTTTTGCGCACCTCCAGCGATTCTTCAAAAACATCGTACCCGCAAATTTCAGCAGAACCACTGGAGGCCGGCAGGATACAGCAAAGGATATTCATGGTGGTGCTTTTCCCGGCTCCATTGGGGCCAAGAAACCCCACCACTTCTCCTTTGTTGACTTTGAAAGTAATGCCTTTGATAGCGGGACGGGGACCGTAGAATTTGGTCAAGTCTTTAACCTCAATCATGTGTCTTCTCCATCCTCGCAAACGGTATTTTTATTTCAGTGTTTTTTTTCATTTACGATAAGTCAAAAGCTGCGGAGATAAATATCGTGGCATTCATCGAAGGACATCGTGCCATGAAAACTATCACAGTCGTTAATTTATTCACAATTAAAAAATTTTAATCCGCAGTGATTTTCCCGCACGGTTCCTCAAAAATGAATCCTTGATTGAGATTTCCAGGATCAGTTTTTAGAGAGTGACAAAATTATAAATTTCATTTCACCTTGATCCTTTTGCCCCTCAGTTGAGCGGATTTGTAAATCGATAAAATAACCTCCAGGGCCTTCAATCCGTCCCGTCCGCTGGATACACTTTGCTGACCGGTCCGAACACAACGCACCATGTCCTTCGCGCCCAGAGTGAAAGGGCTTTCAAGACGCCTGGGTTCAGGAAACTTCGCCCGCTCTAACTCCTGAAACCCGGTGAATCGGCCGCTTTTACGAGTAATGTAAAGTTCTCTTCCAGAGTTGCCAATGAGTATTCGACCTTTTTCCCCCTGGATATCCAATTCAAAATTGAAGTATTTTCTGGCGCCGCCGCCTTCGACAAAACCCAGAGCGCCGCTTTTAAAACGCAACATTGCGCTTGCGGTCTCCTCGATAAATTTTTCACCATTGGGCCGCACTTCGTGACCCGACACCCAATCGACGGCCCCCCCGAAAAACAGCAATAGATCGGCCAAGTGAGTCCCATCATGAAAAAGCGCTCCGCCACCGTGTTCTTTCAAAGCAAGTTTCGCCGGTTTCCAACTGAGCGCATTGCCGACGATCGTTCGCACATCACCGATTTTACCGGCTTGAATCATCTCTCTTGCTTTCTGATAATAAGGATCCCATCGCCGTTCATGATTGACGACCAAAGGAATTTTTTTTTGTTCGCAGGTTTTGACCAGTTTTCTGGCCTCCGCCAGATCGACCGTCAAAGGCTTTTCGCAGAAAATCCCTTTCACGCCTGAACGGGCGGCATCCAAAGCCAATTTTCCATGATGACGAGTCCACACCGCAATGCAGACGATATCCAGATTCTCCCGCTTGAGCATTTCTAGGTGATCGGTATAAAGACGATCAACGCTCCAGCGTTCCCCAAATTGTTTGAGTCTGGACGAATCAACGTCACACCCCGCGACCAGTTTCGCAGTTGAAACCGAGGCGAAACCCCCGGCATGAGTGCAGGGTTTCCCCCGAAGGGGGTCTTCCTCAAGAAGACTGCCTATCCTCCCGCAACCGATGATGCCGACGTTTAATTTTTTCATTCAACTCTGCACCGGTTGACCGTCGAAGGGAGTTTTCGAACGCAAAAAAACATTCCCGCCCAAAAGCGGGAATGCCTCATTGGATCGTTATTTATTCAAACTTTGATCACGGCTGTTCAAGCAACGTCAACGCCGACTGAGGTGTCAAGTTGGATTGCCCAACCATAGCCGCACCCGCCTGAACCAGAATCTGGTTCTTGGTCAGCGCCGCAAGTTCGACGGCCAAATCCGCGTCCCGAATGGTTGACAGGGCCGTGTTCAAGCCTTCGATTGAAATATTCAGATTATTCTGAGCACGGGTCAATTGGTTTTGATTCGCACCCACCCGGCCTCTAATTTCATTCAGAGAATTGAGAGCGATATTTAATTTCCCTATCGCTTCCAGAGCGCCCCCTTGAGTGAGAAGAGTTTCATTTTCAATATCCAGATCTTGAGAGGTGACTGCGGTTACATTGAGAACTTCATTCAAGTTAATTCTACTGGTGGTTGATGAATTAAGGCCGATCTGAAGAACAACCGGGTCCACCGCCCCTTCCGCCAAGGAACCATCAACCAGTTTCTGGCCATTGAATTCAGTGGTGGCCGCGATTCTGTCCAGTTCTGCGCTGAGGGCGTCGAATTCCAATTGAATGGTTTTTCGTTCTGTACTTCCAATGGTTCCTGTCCCGGATTGGGTTGCCAGCTCGCGCAGACGAATAAGAATGCCCGCCTGCTCGCTCAATGCCCCTTCAATCGTATTGGTCAAGGCGATACCGTCGTTCAGGTTTCTAGCGCCTTGCTTTAAAGTTTTAACATCGGAGTACAACTCCTGAGATATTGCATGTCCGGCAACGTCATCCGAAGCCTTGGTTATTCGGATGCCAGAGGAAATTCTAGTGATAGAAGTTCCCAGTTGTTCCCTATTGATGTCAAGATGTCTCTGAGCGTTGACCGATGACAAATTGTTAAAAATCTGCAATGACATTATTTTTCCTCCCTGAAAAATTGCGGGGTTTTATGTCCCGTAAAACTCGGCTTCCTTGCTGAGTTTTTTTATTTTTTTTCATCATGCTAAAAAACATTTTCACCTACTGGAGCAACTGCAACACGGACTGCGGAATCAGATTTGCTTGCCCCACCATGGCTGTCGCGGCCTGCACCAGAATCTGGTTCCGGGTTAAAAAAGCCACTTCCTCGGCGATGTCCGCGTCACGAATTGCGGACTCTGCGGCAGACAGGTTTTCCACCGTAATGCCCAAATTGGCAATGGTTCGAACCAACCTGTTTTGCACCGCGCCCACTTTACCCCGACCCTGGGTGACCAGGGAAATGGCGCCGTTCAAAAGATCCAGCGCGGAGAGCGCCGCCCCGGCCGTGGTCACACTTAGTTGGTCGATTGCCAGACTGGAAGATGTGATGGCTTGCAGATCGACTTCAGTATTGAGGTTGATTCGGCTGTTTGCAGAAGAATCGATCCCCACCTGGATTAAAATCTGATTTGCAAAGGCAACACTGGATTGGAGAGAGCCATCCACCAGTTTCTGCCCGTTGAACTCCGTAGTCGCCGCTATTCGATCGATTTCCGATCGCAACGCGTTGAACTCCAATTGAATGGTTTGGCGTTCCGTGGACCCAACCGTTCCCGTCGCGGCCTGGGAAGACAGTTCCCTGAGTCGGATGAGAATACCGGATTGCTCGTTGAGAGCGCCTTCAGTAACGTTGATGAGAGAAATTCCGTCATTCGCATTTCTCACCGCTTGCCTGAGCGCGCGAATATCGGAACGTAATGCTTCGGATATGGCCAGACCCGCCGCGTCGTCGGCACCGCGATTGATCCGGATACCGGATGCGATCCGCTCCACCGATGTTGCGAGACGGTCGTTGTTGATGCCCAATATTCTTTGGGCGTTGAGCGAGGGTATATTGTTGAAGATCCTGATTGGCATTGACTTTATCCTCCTTGATATTAGGAAATTTCATTTCCTGGTTCCAGCTTCCCTGCTGAAACTTGCTATTAAAAAAATATCATCATTCACGGATTCTCTGTTTTTCGGACACAACCTCCTTCTAAAATTTGTTAATAAAAAAAATTGTATGAAATCCTAAAAAATTCTGAATAGATATTAACTATTGATTTCTATCGGGTTTTGTAAAAATAACCTTTATGATTTTTTTCAGAAATCAAACAATTCTTAAGAACTATTTTGTTGCTGGATGACCAGAAGAATAGAGAAAAAGCCAAAATACAACTGGTTTCGCCTTTTCAGGCGATTTTCAGACACAAAAAAAAGCGCCTCTATAAAGAGACGCTTTTTCTTTCAAACCAACCCGTCTGGCAAAAGCCTGACCGGTTGTCATCCCCCCGGATGTCCGTTTAAGCGATTTTATCCAGAACGATTTTTTATAAATGAAACACTGACTTCTTAATTGAGCAACTGCAGAACTGCTTGAGGAATCAAGTTGGCCTGACCCACCATTGCGGTCGAAGCCTGTACCAGGATTTGGTTCCTTGTCAAGAGAGCCACTTCCTCGGCAATGTCCGCATCTCGAATAGCGGACTCTGCGGCTTGCAGGTTTTCCACGGTAACGGAAAGGTTGGTGATGGTTCGCACCAACCGGTTCTGGACCGCACCCACCGAGCCTCGAGCCGCTGTTACCGTAGCAATAGCGGTGTTGATAAAGTCCAGCGCTGACAACGCCGCCCCGGCGGTGGTAACTGCGAGTACGTCGATGCCCAGGCTGGAAGAGGTCACCGCCGCAAGATCAACCTCTGTATTGAGGTTGATGCGGCTGTTTGCTGAAGAATCAATTCCAACCTGGATTGAAATCTGATTAACGGGGGCTATGGATGCCTCTAAAGACCCGTCCACCAGTTTCTGCCCGTTGAATTCCGTGGTTGCCGAAATTCGGTCGATCTCCGCTCTCAACGCATTGAACTCCAATTGAATGGTAGCGCGTTCCGTGGACCCAACCGTTCCCGTCGCGGCCTGGGAAGACAGCTCCCTGAGTCGTATGAGAATACCGGATTGCTCGTTGAGAGCGCCTTCAGTGACGTTGATGAGAGAAATTCCGTCATTCGCGTTTCTCACCGCTTGCCTGAGCGCGCGAATATCGGAACGTAATGCTTCGGATATGGCCAAACCCGCCGCGTCGTCGGCACCGCGGTTGATGCGGATACCAGACGCAATACGTTCCACTGATTGCGCCAGGCGGTCGTTGTTGATACCTAAAATTCTTTGAGCGTTGAGCGAGGGGATATTATTGAAGATTCGAACTGGCATTGCATCCTCCATGATTTGAGTTTTAATTTCGGGTTATTGTTTTAGCCTCCATGCCAAAACACGCCTCCAAGCGTTAACCCTGAGTGAGGAATCCCTTTCCTCACCCTAAATCAATTATTTACGCGTCACCTCCTTTTTTCAGTGGTTTTGATTGGCCCGTCGTTTTAATTTCGGGCGAACTCATACTCAATGAGGGGTATCGGCGCAAATAAAGTTATCTTTAACAAAAATATTTTTTATTTTTTCAGGAAGAAAATTTTCAGGAGAGAAAAAACCCGTTTGAACTGATGAAATCAGTTCAATAACATTCAAAATGTCTTGTTGTAGAAAGTTTTTGCGAATAGAAAGGCGTATGCGGAAGGCTTATGGAATCTGTGGCGGGAACTAAAACCGGAGTGAAAATCAAAACCAGGAGCGGTACATGGGGCATCGATGTAAACCGCTCCTGGCAATGAGAGTGTATTCATAGGTGAAGGAAAATTGCCGTCCCTGACAAAACATATCCTCGTCTTCCTTGTGCTTATTTTTGGCGAGGTAAAGTGAATCTACTGTTTTTGGCATTTTTCTCACTATGCTTACTTTTTGTCAAATTATCCCAGCAACTGCAATACGGATTGCGGGATAAGATTGGCCTGTCCCACAGCCGCGGTTGCCGTCTGCACCAGAATTTGATTCCGGGTCAACTGCGCAACTTCCTCCGCGATGTCCGCGTCACGAATAGCGGATTCTGCGGCCTGTAAGTTTTCGACTGTAATGGCCTGACTGGATATAGACCGTACCAACCGGTTTTGCACGGCACCTACGGACCCTCGTGCCGCCGTCACCGAAGCAATAGCTGTATTGATGGAATCGAGCGCCGTCAATGCCGCTCCGGCCGTGCTGACCGCCAGGGAATCGAGACCCAGGCTGGAAGTGGTGACCGCCGAAAGATTAACCTCCGTATTGAGGTTGATCCGACTGTTTGAGGTACTGTCCAGACCGATCTGAATCTGAATCTGATCTGCCGAGGCGACAGACGACTGCAGAGAACCGTCGATCAGTTTCTGGCCGTTAAACTCTGTCGTTGCAGAAATTCTGTTAATTTCATTCGAGAGAGCGGTGAACTCCAATTGAATGGTTGCGCGTTCCGTGGAACCAACGGTTCCGGTAGCGGCCTGGGAAGACAGCTCGCGCAGACGGATGAGGATTCCCGATTGCTCGTTCAGGGCACCTTCCGTTACGTTGATGAGGGAAATTCCGTCGTTGGCGTTTCTGATACCCTGTCTGAGTGCCCGGATGTCGGAGCGCAGGGCTTCTGAAATTGCGAGGCCAGCCGCGTCATCGGCACCTCGGTTGATGCGGATACCAGACGCAATACGTTCTACTGATTGCGCCAGGCGGTCGTTGTTCTGACCCAGAATTCTCTGGGCATTGAGCGAAGCTATATTATTGAATATTCGAACTGCCATTTTCCTAATCCTCCACCATGAGTTGGAAACTATTTAACTGACTGACCTAAACTTTTTTACTGCTTCCTGCGTGCCCCCAGGACCTTTATTTAAAGTGGCGATCCTCGGTTTCCACTGAAAAATCTCAAGCTATTTTAATAATTGACCGATTTCATCTAATGAATGGGTCACCATAACCCTTTTAAAATCAATTATTACTCAAGCTGATCTGCTTATCGGCGGTTTGTTGTAGAACTTTACCGCGAGTTTTAATTTTTTTATTGAAAGAGAGTCATTTTTGCTTTGGGCGGGAATATTCAGGGGTCAACCTTGTCGCCAGTTTTTTTGTTCCACATCTGAATTATGGGTAGAAAGATGGGATTGACTGGCAAGAAATTGCAGGATCGCTTCGAGATCGGGGGGCGATTGGGAGGGAAAATAAAATTTCCGGTAAATCTGGTCTAATAGATAAAAATCTTTTTCGGTATCGACTGTGAGACGAACATTTTTGCCCGCAAGGTAAGAAGGAGCCGGGATTTTCTTCAAATGAAAGGCGTTCGGGTGATCCTGAAAATAAGTAGTGACATGTTCCCGGTAAACAAGTTCTGCGGTTTTAAGGGAAATTTCCTTCAGAGCGTTCAGGGTCACCACTTCACTGCCGCTTCCAAGTGGGATGGGATCGGAGCAAACCGTGTAATCCGCGTTTTGAGATATGTGTTTTTGGATCAATAATCGCATGAGCGGGAGATCGAACAGCGGGTTGTCGCCGCAAACCCGGACTATATGCTCCGCTTTCACCCGATCCCCCGCCAGAATAAACCTACCAAGGACATCCTCTTCCGGGCCTTGCACGCAATATATCCCCGATCGCTCAGCAATTTCCTGAAGAGGTTTTTCCTGCGGCCCCGGTGGAATTGCCAGGACGATGCAATCAATTTCCTTGACCGCCTGAACGCGTTTGATGATATGCTCCGTCAGCGTCCCGCCCGCAAGACAGCGCAGGGCTTTCCCCGGCAAACGGGTGGAACCCATTCTAGCTTGAATGATGGCGGCGATAGGCGACACTGATTTTCCTCTACCTGATTTATCAAAAAACCTATTGTAAACGTTCAAAATGGTTTTGTAATGAGTGAATCGAAAAAACTGACCCGGCCAAAAAAACTGAACAATGGCGATGCCGTGGGCATCGTGGCTCCCGCAGGTCCGGTGGACCCGGAACTCCTGAATAAAGGGTTAAAAATATTAAAGAACATGAAGCTCACGCCGGTCCTTGGCAATCATGTGTTATCCAGGAGAGGGTATCTTGCGGGAAAGGATGAAGACCGAGCCTCGGATATCATGTCCATGTTTGAAAATCAGGACGTGAAAGCGATTATATGCGCCCGCGGCGGGTATGGCGTCAACCGGATACTTCCATTACTCAAACCAAACATTATCCGCAAGAACCCGAAAATCCTGGTGGGCGCAAGCGACATCACTTTGCTTCTTCTCTATCTGGCCAGGAAATGCTCCCTGGTCGCGTTTCACGGACCCATGGTGGGCGGGAATTTCGGTCAATACGGCATGAAAAAAACCAAAAAGCAGTTCCACGATCTCCTGACCGGTCAAACTGAGGGCAAAACGCTGGTGTCATCACAGGCCAATGTCCTAAAGCCCGGCGTTGGCAAGGGAGAAATCACCGGCGGATGCCTCACCCTCCTGTGCCGATCGCTTGGCACTCCCTATGAGATTCAAACCCGCAACAAAATTTTATTGATCGAAGATGTCAACGAAGCGCCTTATCGAATCGACGGCATGCTCTGGCAATTGAAAGCGGCGGGGAAATTCAAGGACGTCAAAGGAATCGTTTTGGGCGAAATGGTCGATTGCTATCCGAAAAAATCCGCAAACGGGGCGATGGCGCATTATTACCATGAGATGTTTGATGGCTTGTCCATCCCCATCGTCACAAATTTTCCCATTGGCCACGGCAAGGAAATGTGGACAATACCCTTTGGTGTTGACGCGACTCTCGATGCCGAAGCCAAAACCATCCAATTAAAACATTGCGGCGTTATTTAAAATTATCCTGACTAACTATTCAATTTCAAATGGATAATTTTTAGATTCTCACCGTGATGTTTTTTGATTTCAGGTATAGTTTGGTTTCGCCGATGGTGAATTCCTTGAAATGAAAAATGGATGCGGCCAGCACCGCGTCGGCCTTGCCTTCCACGATACCTTCATAAAGATGTTCCAAAGTGCCCGCCCCGCCGGAAGCGATCACGGGAACGCCAACGGCCTCGGAAACCGTTCGATTGAGAGCCAGATCGTAGCCGGTTTTGGTGCCGTCCCGGTCCATGCTGGTGAGCAGAATTTCTCCCGCCCCGAAAGCTTCCATCTGTTTGGCCCATTTGACAGCGTCGATTCCGGTCGGATTCCTTCCGCCATGGGTGAACACCTGCCAAACAGGAGAGTTCACGGATTCCGTGATGAACAGGTCGGGGTGATGGTCGTGCCAGTCCAATGTGGGAGGGGTTTTCGACAACTCCGCATCGACCTGCTTGGCGTCGATGGCGACCACGATGCATTGACTGCCAAACCGCTTGGCCGCCTGCCCGACAAACTCAGGGTTGTGCACCGCCGCCGTATTGATAGCCACCTTGTCGGCCCCGGCCTTTAAGAGGTTACGAATATCTTCAATCGTGCGGACCCCGCCTCCCACCGTCAGCGGCATGAACACCTTTTCCGCCGTGTGGGCCACCACATCGAGAATCGTGTCGCGTTTTTCATGCGACGCCGTGATGTCCAGAAAGGTCAGTTCGTCGGCACCCTCTTTCTCGTAGGCGGCGGCAATTTCAACCGGGTCGCCCGCGTCTCTGAGATTCACGAACTGAACCCCCTTGACGACACGGCCATCCTTAACATCGAGGCAGGGAATGATGCGTTTAGCCAGCATCTTGTTCCACCAGTTTCCGGGCATCCCGAAATGAGATGCTTTTATCATAAAGCGCTTTGCCGGTGATGATGCCGCTCACTCCATGAGACTCCAATGCCAAAAGATCAGAAATGTCTTTCAAACTGCCCACTCCGCCCGAAGCGATGACCGGCAATTTCGTGGAATCGGCAAACTCACGGACGCTGTTCAGATTCGGCCCTTGCAACATGCCGTCGCGGCTGATATCGGTGAATATGAATTCCGCCACTCCGAGCGGTTCCATTTGTCGCACAAGGTCCGTGGCTTTTTGCGTGGAAACCTCCAGCCAGCCTTTCACCGCGACGAATCCGTCTCTTGCGTCGATGCCCACGGTGATTTTTCCGGGAAACTGTTTGCAGGCCTGTTCGACAAATTTCGGATCGCTTTGGGCGATGGTGCCAAGAATCACCCGGTAGGCCCCGGCATTGACATAAGTTTCGATGGCCTCCAAAGTGCGGATGCCGCCTCCGACCTGAATGTCGACGGAACTGTTGTAAATAATATTTTTTATCAAGTCGGCATTTTTGGGGATGCCATCGAACGCGCCGTCAAGATCCACCACATGGATGAGCTTGGCACCTTCTTCATCCCAGTGTCCGGCCATCGCTACGGGATCGTCGGAATAAACGGTTTCCTGATCCGCCTTGCCCTGGATCAGGCGCACGCATTTTCCATTTTTGACATCCACTGCGGGAATGATTTTTATCATGATATTTTTTTTAAGATTATTTATTGCGAGATGGTTATTTCAAAATCCCTCAAGTGTTTCCTGAACCCATTATTAAATCGCCGGGCCGCCTAAAGGCGATGCCAAACGATGCAAAACCGGGTCGATTTAAAGGGAAAGATTTTAACAGATTGCGCCGAGGATTACATAAATAAGAGAATCTTTTGGGGACTATGATAAAATTGGATTTCCAATATTTGTTAATCTCGAGAAGGGAGCCATTTTGAATACCAAAAGACGCATTCACGATGGAATCGTAGGAGCCGTCATTGCTGTGGGCGTTGGACTGGGCTATTGGATCGATCCTGCATGGTTGTGGGTTCCGGGGCTGCTAGGCTTAACATTATTGCAAAGCGGGCTGACCGGGTTTTGCCCCTTATATTTTATTCTGGATAAATCCTGCAAAACGGATCAAGCCATAGACCACAGCTAGAAAAACTGTCCTCGATTTCCAAAGTTTCACATCCAATATTACCTTTGGCAAATGGTTTACTAACCTTTGGGAAGTCCGTATAATCTCCTCTGGTTTGTTCCACAGGTCTATTTTTCTCCTTTTTCTTTGATGAAAATCTCCGCTTAATGAAACCTGTTTATTTCTCAAAGCGAAATCATTCCTTTCTATTGCCAGTATGTCTGTAATAGATTCCACCCACCGCTTAACACCCATTCTGGACAGGATTTTAACTCTCAGCCTGATCCTCTTCGTGATGTTTTCGATGTTTTCCATCAGCATCACGCAAATCGCCTTCGCGGTCGGAACGGTAGCCTGGTTGACAAAGGCTTCTCTCAACAACTCCTGGAAACAGGTCCGATTGCCTCTGGTGATTCCATTTCTGCTATTTATAGCCGCCTGCGTTCTCGCTGTGGTGACGGCGGTGGACCCCGGCTATAGCGTCAAACCGTTAAAAAAACTTTTGCAGATTCTCATCTTTTTCTGGGCGGTCAACAGCATCCGGGATGAAAAAGAACGGGATATTCTGGTCCTTCTGCTGGCGGTGGCGGGTTGCGTTGCGGCCTTATACGGAATTTACCAGGGCCTGTTAACCCCTGTCACCACCAAGACTCGCGTTGAAGGAACCATGAGTATTTACATGACGTTTGCGGGTATCCTGATGCTGGCGGGCCTGGTTGCTCTGGGACGATTTCTACTTAAAAAACCCAGGGAGAATTGGCTCGGCGTTGCGGTATTTCTCATCATCGTCTGTCTGCTTCTGACCCTGACAAGGCAAGCCTGGCTTGGGTTTTTGACCGGTCTGGTGTTTCTGGTATTTATCTGGAAAACACGATTGCTTTTAGGAATCCCGGTACTGCTCGTCCTGGCATTGCTGTTTGCGCCCGCTGGCGTCAAGGAACGGATCCATTCGATGACGGACCTTTCGGATTGGACCTATCAATCCCGGCTCGCGCTTTGGCAGGGCGGTTGGCAGGTATTCAAGGATTATCCTTTGACAGGGTGCGGCTTTCGCTGTATGGATTTGGTACATACCGAATATCCCGACCCCACGGGAGATATTAAAAAATACCGGGGCATGCACAATAATTTCGTTCAGTTGGCGGTCGATACGGGACTGCTGGGTTTGACCGCATGGATTTCTATCTGGGCAGGTTATTTTCTCGCCTTATTCAGAAGAACGCGTGATCCGGCAAAAAACGCATCCTCAAGGTGGGTCATTCATGGGAGCACCGCCGCTGTTCTGGGTTTTCTGGCGGGAGGATTTTTTGAAGTGAATTTTTATGATTCCGAAGTGGTCATGCTGTTATATTTCATAATGGCACTGCCCTTTGTCGGGCAAAATTCTGAATCAGAAGCATAAATAAAAAACCACAAATCATTGAGATTGACAGATGCAAATAACAAAAACAGCATTGGACGGCATTTTAATCATCGAACCCAAGGTGCATTCCGATGACCGGGGATCTTTTCATGAAAGCTATGTCAAAAAAAAATATCTCGAACACGGAATCGCGGACGAATTTATTCAGGACAACCATTCGATATCTAAAAAAGGAGTTCTCAGAGGACTTCATTTCCAGGAAGACCCCCCTCAGGCCAAACTGGTGAGAGTCACGCGCGGAGAAGTGTTTGACGTGGTGGTCGATATTCGGAAAGAGTCCCCGACCTTCGGAAAATGGTTTGGCGTCAAACTTTCTGAAGAGAACCATCTGCAGTTGTACGTCCCCGGTGGTTTTGCCCACGGGTTTTGCGTTTTGAGCGACACCGCGGAATTTCTTTATAAATGTTCGGCCTATTACGCCCCTTCCGGAGAGCGGGCTATTCTGTGGAATGACCCGGATATCGGCATCGACTGGCCCATAAAAAAACCCATCCTCTCGGAAAAAGACACGACCGCCCCCCGCCTGCGGGATTTTTGACCCCTTCTCAAAAAAGTTTTTACAGCCTGATTTGTCTCGTTAGAAACAGGTCTGTTTGAGCACTTTATAACTTATGAGCTAAATTTTTATTCCGAATAGGGATTTTTTTCAGTAATAAATCAAACCCGGTCAACTTTTTTGCTAATTTTTGTTGGGGTTTTGCCGATCAAAAAGATAGAAGGGAATTAATTAACAACAAAACAAGGTCCCGTAAAATGGAAGTCTCCGAAGTTTCAACTCAGTACCCGGCATTTGACAGCCGCAGTTCCTCGGCATCTATAAGCCTGGAGTTTGCAACGGACTTGTCCTTGAGGACAAAAGAAGGAGACCTTGTCAATATATCTTTCCAAAACGAACAATCCCTGACATCGTCAGAATCGCAAACCCGGTTTGCCGACGATGTCGCCGTCCGGGAAATTTCCTCGGCGGCGGTCGCAGCTTCCCGGTATTCAATATCGGTCCAGGGTGATTTGAACGATGAGGAACTTGCGGCCATCCAGCGTCTGGTCGATGAAGTCAGACCGATTGCGCAAGAATTTTTCGCACAGGGCGAGTTCGATTTTGAAAACGCGGCCCAGGCTCTTTCAGGTTCTCTGGGTGTGCTCGACGAAATTCAGCTGGAACTCGAACGGGTGATCACAGCCACCTTTTCATCACAGACGCTTTCTTCAGGAACGCCCGTTCAGGCTATTGATCCCGGCAACGCGGAGCCTTCCGATCCCTCACAAAACCTGATAGACCCGAACCAGATACGCAATCTTTCCGATTTGATTTTTTCCGCCGTGGAAGCGGAATTTGAATCCCAGGCCGCGCAATTGCCTGAAAGCGAGGCAATTTTGAAATCACTCAATGACCTGATTCTTTTTCTGCAGAAACAACTGGGGCAAGTTCTGACGCCTCTGGAAAAAACCGTAGAACCCACCCCACTCCCTGAGGAGACAGGAACCGATTTTGCTCCCTCGGAAGAAACTCAGGCTTAGCTTGCACCCTCACCCCGCTTTCCTTCAGGCAATTCCCAGGTTCCAGGGGGCTTGAGGGTCGACCTCAAAAACACAAACATCACTTTCAAGGCATCATCGCGCCATTATTGATATCCAGGGTTTGGCCGGTGATAGAGGTTTGCGCGTCTGAAATTAAAAAAGAGACCAATTGGGCAATCTCTTCGGGTTCCGACATTTTCTCCAGCGGAACTTGCGCCATCGCCTGTTTATAGGCATCCTCTTTGGAAATATTGAGCGCCTCGGCAAATCCTTGCAATCCATCCTGCGCCATTTGCGTGTTGACCCATCCGGGACAAATTGCGTTCACCAGAATTTTGTCTGACGCCAATTCAGCCGCCAGGGAGCGCATCAAACCAAGCAAACCGGATTTCGAGGCGCAATAGGCCGAATAACCGGGAACGCCTAAACGGGCAAGTATGGAGGAAGTGATGACGATCTTTCGATAATTTTCAGGACTTTTTTTCAGAAAAGGAAGACACTCCTGAATCGTGTTGTAAGTTCCCGTCAGGTTGGTGTCGATGATTTCCTGCCAGGAATCTTCTTTCGAATAATGATTTTCTCCGCCAATTCCCGCGTTAGCAACCACAGCATACAGCGATTGCACCCCGCTCCCGGAAAGGGCTTCCCGGATCTGTTCCGCCTGCCGGATGTCGCAGGAAAAGCTTTGGTGAGAAGAGGGATTTTTTAAGGAGTCACGCGCGCTTTCAAGATGCGTCCGGTTGCGCCCCAAAAGAAGAAGAGAAAAACCCTGGTCCGCCAAAATTTTTGCGATGGCCCGTCCTATGCCATGACCCGCTCCGGTCACTACGATCGATTTTTCCATGATGTCATTAGTTATTAAGAAGATTGCGCCGAGAAACTTTGAGGTGAGTTCAACAGAATGCTGATGAACTCTTTTAATTGTTGCGCTTTTTTCAATTCGCCGCTTTGGCTGTAGGCCGCCACCAGATTATTTATCATCCGCACAAGCGTTTCCCGGTGGGTTGCCTCGGAAAGATGATGTTCCTCAAATTTATATCCCGTTCTATTTACTATCTGGATGCAATCCTCTCGTTGCAATACACGGCCTTTATGAAAAGGATCAAAGAAAACCGGGTTCGTGGGCGACGCGTATTTAACAATGTAGTGCCCCGGCAAACCCACTCCGACGATGGGCAGACCCAACCGCTTTGCAACCAACAAACACAACGCGGACAAAGTGATAGGAATTCCCGTTTTACGCTTGAGCACTTTATTGAAATAACTGTTATCCGGGTCTAGGTAATTCGATTCATTACCCACAAAACCTTCCTCATTAAAAAGAAAATGGGTCAATGCCTGAACCGCCTGTTCGGGCGAATCGCTCGAACTAAGACGATCTCTGAGTTTAGCGGCGATTTGATCCAGTGCAAGGGTCACTTCTTCCGGATGGACGCGAGGATGGCCGAACTCCATCAGCAGAATCATTCCCGCTTCCAGATCGATATCACCCCCACGGGCAGAATGAGCCAGCTTCCTGAACTTTTCTCCCAACTGTTTGGGGAAAATAGCCTGAATGACTTCAGTGGCCATCACCTGAAGAGTGGGGTTTTCGGTTCGGACCGCCATTTCCAGAAATGGAAGAGCGTCCTCTCCGGTCGCTATCAATTGATCCCGAACCTGGTTGCGGACAAACTCATCCCGGTCATCGAGAAGACGAATGAGATTGGATATCCGATTAGTGTTTTTTGGAATGCTCATCACAAAAAAGGCCTGAACGGTTTTGACCCGCCCAGGCCTTAAAGAAAACGGTTTTTTAAAGATCCGGTTGCGGAGTCATTCTGAGATAAGGCTTGACCTCAGTAAACCCTTTGGGAAACTTCGCGGGAATATCTTCCGTTTTAATGGCAGGGACAACAACACAATCGCCTCCCTGTTTCCAATCCACCGGAGTCGCCACCTGATAGTTTGCGGTCAACTGTAAAGAATCAATGACGCGGAGAATCTCATCAAAATTTCGTCCTGTAGAAGCCGGATAGGTCAAAGACAATTTAACTTTTTTATCAGGACCCACGATGAATACAGTGCGAACGGTCAGATTGTCCAGCGCGTTTGGGTGAATCATGTCGTACAACGTGGCGACTTTTTTATCCGGATCGGCGATGATCGGATAATTCACCGTGCAACTTTGTGTTTCATTAATGTCATTGATCCAGCCTTTGTGGGAGTCAACCGAGTCAACACTCACAGCCAGCACTTTCACATTTCTCTTGTCAAATTCACCCTTTAAATTTGCCACCCGCCCAAGCTCCGTGGTGCAAACTGGAGTATAATCTTTAGGATGAGAAAACAAAACACCCCAGCTGTCGCCGAGCCATTTATGAAACTCGACGGTCCCCTGGCTGGTTTCCGCAGTAAAATCTGGCGCAATATCCCCTAGTCTGATAGCCATTTCATGATCCCTTCTTGAAAAAGTGTTATCGAAAAAATAAACCTTATTGGAATAGTTTCAATAATATCAAGACGCAAGAGTTTATAAAAAATTCGGCTAACCGGAAAGACCGCCCGGCCCGACACAAAAACGCTTTGCCTGGATATTAATTAATGGCATGTAATATTTGAAAAATTGCTCTAAAATCAAATCATGCCCGTTACTTTAGGATGGCAAATTATATCATAAAGATTCCGAAGCGAACCTGGAAAAGCCGACTCCAGCTAAATCAATGATTTAAAGGGTGGCCGACCCATCATAAAGTTGAGCTTCTTCCAGCCCATTAAAAAATATTTTGGCGGGATCAACCTTTTTCAAAAGAGTGACAACGCCGTGTCTCAGGAAAAATTAAACGAAACACTCACCCTGCTCCAGCAAGTCTGGACCCTGTTTTTAATCGCCATTTTTATTTTAGGGTTCATGGATGAATATCATTTCCCAGGAAACCGTGAGGAACCGCTGGAAGCCGAGGCTATCCTTTGGAACGCACAGAAGGTTTTTTTTTTCTGATTGTTGGGTGTCGGATTTTTGATCGATTTAGTGCAACTACGGGAAGACCGACATAAAGCATTTTTATTTCTGTTTTTGTCCCTCGTATTGGGAGGATTTTCCAGTTGGATCAGCGCGTTACAATGCAAACTTTTATTCCAGCTTTTCAGCATTGCCCGACCAGAAACAGTGACTGCCATGAAAAGCATTCATCCCCTGATAGGCTATACCTGAACAGAACTGTCTTGCAGGACGGTATGGCCCCTTCGACAAGCGGCCCCGGTTGACTCATTGAATTGAAAATGCTAGTTTGAACGCCATTACCCGAGGCAACTTAACATTCGGGCCGTTAGCTCAATTGGTAGAGCAACTGACTCTTAATCAGTAGGTCCACGGTTCGATCCCGTGACGGCCCACCAATTATTGCAATGGGTTACAGTTTAGGCTGTAGCCCATTTTTGCTTCTGGGTAGCGTAGCGGGTAGCAATTTCAGAATTTCCGCCATTAGAAGGATTAAATTCAAGTGATTAATTGTCATGATTAACTGAAACATTCAAGCATTAAGGTTTTCAGTAGGAATGGCAGACTGTGAGTAGTTGGTTGCACCATGCCCCGACCAAATCCAAATTCATTAAAAGTCCCTTGGGACAACCTCGATCCCTGCCCCTGCTACAGTAGGGAGAATTTTGGGAATTGTTGCGCCCAACCAAACAAGCTACCTCTGTTTAAACTGGCAAGTCTTACCCCACCCGGCCAAATAACAAATCATTCTCACCAGAAATGTTATCTGAATTTTACCAAGAATTGTTGTTCTAAAATATCAGGTGAGCATTACATTTCAAAAAACATATTGGAAATATATGCTGGGTTGACGATTAGTGGAATGCCTTGGCAGAAACCGGGTGTGATAGAACCATATAACGCAAATAATCTAACTGCAAATGTGCTATGTAGGCGGCACAATACTGCATTACCGCCACTGGATGCGGCGGCGGGTCACTTTTTTCGTGAAATATTTAAGGCCACGCAACATGCCCAAAAACGCTCCGTATCAAACCGCTCTAAAAATTTTTTAGTAAGCGGAGATGCAATTGAACTTTGGAGCCTAAAGGCTATGCTGGGGTTGCGTCATGCAAAGATTGCGCGAACAGCGGGTGCAACTACGGCTGGGACGTATCACTTTAGTAACGCCACGACCCATAAAGTTTTTTTGGGGTCTGGGTTTGAAAAACCTTTAGGCTTATATATTGGGGAACAAGCTGGTGGCTTGGCCGACGATCAATTAGGGCTTGCACCCCTGTTTGATAAAGAAACTCATGATTTATTCGGTTTAATCGTTAAGGCGAGTGGAATATTATTTCAATTTATATTTGAGAAACCCCGTCTAAACATTGACCACCTTCATAGCAAATTCCCCTTTTATAGACCGGGGGTCATTGACTTGAATGGTCGAAAACGAAATTCGCGTATTTTAATCACTTGGAAGTCACAAACAATACAAGTTCGGCAAGTGGAAATAAAAATAGGCCAAAGGCAATCAAGCGGTCATTAGGAAATAAGAAACTGAGGTTAAGAAGATTTCAGAATATACAGGGATTTACGCTTAAAATTAAATAAGCTATCAATTGGTAGAGGACATGCGGACAAAGTAAATTGCCCAGATGAATGTGTCAAATAATTTTCGATTTTTTTTCGCCTATCCCGGTTAGCACAACTTTACGACTATGGGGAAAAGCTCTTCGAAAAAATAATAAAAAATAAAGGACTTATTTCTTGTAAAAAATAAAATCCCCAGGGACCGCGAAGGCCCCTGAGGGTGGATGTGGATGGTTACGACTTTACTGGAAACAAAATTAAATGGGGAGCCTTTGCTTCTTCTTTATTTCGATGATTCCAACAATCCCTTCCACCCCAAGGAGTTAATCATGGCTTCCTAATGGTAGGCATTGAATCGAAGGTTTAGCGAAGTCAACGTCTGCTTTCGGCCAAAAGCGGACATTCGGTTTGTTCGAATATCCCCTATTCAATTCGCATTTCATACCATAACTCTACAAATTCATTTCTATAAACGATTACATCCTTTAGGTGTAATGCTTGTTCTTTTCCATTATGGTCTGGGAACACAATATTTATCTAAAGCCGGGGCGAACTACTCCTCAGTCAGGCGCTCCTTCATATCAGAATATGCAGTTTCGATTAGCTTAGTTAGAGCCATAGCATCTATGTCACTTTCGGGCCTCACTTTCACATGGCGCATGATCTTACCAGTGCCCTCAAGCAGGCCATCTGGATCAGCAAGCTCGGCGCCGCGAAAGAATCCGACATTGACGTGAGCCTTGAAGGCGTTAACATAGGCGAATGCCGCCTCATCAACACAAGCGGTTGGATGGCCGTCATGTAATAACTCTCGAACATCGCCTCCGCAGTTGCGCATAACCTCAAACCAGCGCTGTGCGATAGCTCCGAGTTCGCCAGAATTCTCTTCCACCCAGCAGTCGATAGCAGGATCTCGCTTAACTGAATTGGAAAACAGGAAAAGTCCGTTCATGTTGGTTTCTTTCTAATGATGGCCGCATAGCTGGAATCTCCAGTCTCGCGGTCTCCTCTGACGCTTGATGGGCCGAAACGAATGTCTGCTTTGAGTCGTTACCGGACATGTCTGCTTTCGGCCATTAGTGGACTCTCGTGACAACATTAGGCAATTAACCATTTTCGACTTTTGACCTTCTGCTCCACTCAGCGGCGGCCTTCCTGGCTTCTTTAGCTTGGTTAGGATACCGACCAGTTAACAGCTTACAAATTAGCGAGAAAATAACACTCGTGAGCCAGAAAATTATTGCTATACCAACTACAAACCAAGCATATACTGCATTTTCTGTACTATCTGTGTATGTGTACCAGATAACCGCCAATAGAACTGAAACTTGGATTATATTCCCTACCCAAGCCCACATTGTTAGGATGAGTCCACAGAAATCAGAAATACGATTTTTAAACAACTCAGTACTGAATTTTTCAGCCGACATCTGGATGATTTTGGGAGCAAATTCTTCACTTTCAAAATCTTCAACTCTAATACCGAGAGCTACAGCGGTTTCTTCCAATATTTGTTTTTGATTTCTCGCAGACTCCCAACCAGCTATGAGCAACACCACAAAGCCAAAGACAAATAAGGCAATTATAGAACCTAGTATATGTGCGATTGCAATTAATGTTTCCATAGCTTCTATTCCCTCTTTGACAAACATATAAATTACATACGGTTTTTATATAACACACAAATTCAAAAGTCCGCTTTGGGTCGTTAACGGACATGTCTGCATTCGGCCAATAGCAGACATTGGTAGTGCCGCCCAATTAACCATAAGAGGCGCTAACCTCCATTATTTACCTAAGTGGCAGCAGACTAAAGAATCTCCTGGAATACGTCCTCTAGCCGTCTTATACGGTTTGTCGTAATATCTAAACCGAAACGTTTGCAGCGGTATTCCGTACGCTCCTTCTCGTATATTTTCTTTAAGAACAGATGAATTTCTTGGTCAGCAACTTTACTTTGGTGAAGTAACAGTGAAAATGAAGCGCGAATGCTTGCACTGTCTGTTTTTTCAAGTATTACTTTAAGATGATTTAAAACGCTCTCGTCATTTTCAATTCTCTTATTCACCGCATTGAGAGTTTCCAGTGGAAAATTCCAAGGACTTCTCCGTATCCGCACGGCAAATTTTGCCACCGAATTTGCAAACTCCTCCTCTGCCCCTAGAGTAGAAGCCAACCACATGAAAACAGTCCATCCTATCCGATGATTTTTTTCAGGATCTTTTACTATGGCCCAGTGCTCTTTAAGCAGTTCATGTTCAGGCCACCCTTTGGCTAAACCAACTAAAGCTGTGCTTCGCCTGTTTTTAGTTATTGCTTGATCTAGAAGAGGCAATGAGTCGGTATCACCCCTAAAGAACTCACTTATGCAAATAGAAGCGGCTAAACAGGCATGCTCGTGGTCCAATGGGCTTGTTTGTTTGTTATCTTCTTCAGCTTTAAGTATTAAGTGACAGTGCTCTTTAAGCAAATCACTACGTGGTAGTTCTCTAGCCAGAGCTAGTAGGATTGCAGAACTTACCTGCTCGTCGGTAGATTCGCAAAACTCTAAAAATTGTTTGCGTAGTCGATTAGATCGACCTAAATAGGGAGTAAAAGTATCCCATGCAACTAATTCTTTGGGACCTGACCATTTATTGAATCGTCCTATACCCATATCACCTAAACTGGGTTCAACTTTTGTCCAATTTTTTGCCGTAATATCAACGACCGGAGACATATCTTTATAGGATGAAGATAGATCGAGTCTCAACGGTCTTTTTTCGGGTGGTTCAATTTTATCTTGAAACAAATCCAGTCGATCTAACGCAACTAAACCTCCAAACGCGGCGCACCTTCTTTCATCCATATCGGGGCCAACTGCTGTAAGTTGTTCCGCTAACTTTTCTGCAAAAGACTCTCTTCTTGCTGGGTCTGTAAGACATTTTTTTGCTAAGCCAATCGTGGCCTCAGATTTGGCCGTTGGATCTTCTTCAATGTCGCAAGTCTCAAGAACTCTGTTAAGAGCAGGGTCATCCAAACGCTGAGAAGCCCGTTTCGCTATCACTCTACGTAAGGCAGAATGGAGTGGAGCGCATCGATTTAGTACGAGCTTCCTAAATTCGGGGTCATGCTTATAAACTTTAGCAATGACATTTAGGGGCTCATCACGCTGCTTGAATCGATCTAAAGCGAATTGTTTAACCCTAGGATCGTCATAAAAGTGTTGGATAAGATCACTGACCCCAGTATTGATTCCCACTTTTGCAGGCACATGATGAAAAATAGCGTCGACCACAGCTGAGTCATTGGGAGAACATTCAATCGCGGCGAACCCTCGAATGACGGTATCAGGTCTTGTCAGTTCTTCAAGGGCGCAAATGTCCATCAATTTTCGAAAACAATCATCATTGTTCTCAATTATCGCAGGGAGATATTCAGCGATATGTTGTAGCTCTTCTAAGGGGCGATCTAATTGTGTTTTTAGCATCTCAGAGACTTCAGGGTCTTGCATCCCCCAGCCAGTTAGTAAGCACCATACTGGCCAAAAATCCAGGCGCTCTTTCTTCTCCTCAAGTAATGCCAACATTGCCGTTTTGGCGGCATCTGACTTGTAATGTGCAGCTAGTTGGGCAGCATGATAGTCATATCTTAATCCATCACCAGGGTCACTAAACCATTCGTCAACTGCTTTCGTCGCTTCTCTGTTAGAATTGATCGCTTCAGCCAGGTTGGCAGCATTTTCTCTCATTCCATGAAGATGCATTCCTCTATCTTTTAGACGAAATTCCTCTGCGATCCACTCCCCTACACGCTCATCTTTTGAATGAATGCGGAACAGGATATGTTGAGCAGCTTCATAATCTAAGCGGTAGTCACTTGGGCCCCTTCGATTCACCGAGGCCCAGCAAATATCCTGCACACGCCTGTCTTCCGACCAGGCCTCTACTAAACAATTCTCCAAGCGCCTGGATAAGTAGCTTGGTATACGACCCCAATCTCTATCTAACTGTTCAAGTAGGGCTTCAAGCGATTTCTCATCTCTCCAACCTTGTTCAAATTTAGCTAAAAATGCTACTGCCCGAATCTCACTACTTTTCGAATAGAGGCCTTCATCTATCCAGCCTGTTTTGGATATTGCATCTGCCCAACCCACTATTAGGGCATTAAGAACCGCTGCAATTACTCCACCTGAAGAGTTTGAGTTTAAGATAGAAATAAGTTTCTCTTCTGTTTTTTGTTGTCCCCCGTATCTCTTACCAAGGACCGCACTCGCAGCAAACCTGTTTTCTGCGCTATCATCAAACATCCCGCGAATCAGGATTCTCTCGATATCTAGATCAGCGTCCCATTGGCCGAGCTCAGGATAAACGGAACTCATCCACCCGTACGAACAGGGCCACCAACTCTCGAGTCGATTACTTATTAACTCACCAATTGGTCCTGTTCTAGGTCCATCCAAAGCTAGCTCAAGCAACTCATACCGCTCGCCAACATCACTACCCGTCTCCACTGAATCTAACGCTGTAGTGGTAATTTCAGCACCTAATCCACCTATTTTTGAAGAACAGCTAAAAGCGGCCTCAGCGAGTAGCAGTCTTCTCTCTACCGAATTGTGTTCCCCTATGCATCCGTCCTTAATTGCGGTAATAATCTTGGAAACATCCGTATTTCGGGGGAGAAACTTAAAAAGGGATAGAAGCGCCCCACGCCATCTAGGGTTATCAGAGTTCTCGCATGCAAATTGTTTTTGCTCTTCAAGCTCCCAACGACTTATCTCAAATCCCGCTAAGTGCTCTCTAAATGCAGCATGAAAAAAAGCAATTTCGTCTGGGGCGCGTTCTGCTATCAGCCCGGTTGTATTTGCATCTATATCAATTAGTTCTTTTACTGCACGTGTTGCAACATTCCTATTCCAGGCACAGGTGCTAGGGTCTACAAGATACTCAATAATTATTTCTTTAGCCTCAGATTTTGTTATTCCTGAATCATAAGCTCCTAATTGAATCCTGTATGCAAGTCTCGAAAGCACCTCTAGTCTTAGGCTTTCTTCCGCAAATACACTTTCTCTAGGTGCTGTCTCGCTTGCTGCGGTCGCTCTCCTTTTTGGGTGCTCATCTAAGAGCAATGAAATCATTTGCTCAAACAATTCAAATTTAGTGGAAGGTAATATTGCATTCTTTATGGAGACGGCAAATAAACTTTGAAGCAACAGCGGTGTCGCCGCCAACGTGTTGATATTTCCTGCACGCTCAATTTGGCTTAAAAAGTTATCTACCTGTAAATTGATGGTTGCAGCCTGAGCACTTTCCCCCGTATCCTCCAATCCTGTTCGCAAATATTTTTCAGCAAGCTCCCGTTGTTGCTCTATCGATAATCCGACAATTCCCCCGACTTGCCACTTGCTTGATAGAGACCCAATACGCTTGTAACCAGCAGGCCTGGCAGTGGCAATCACGTAAACATCATTGGTGACTATAAATGTGTCTAACGTCATCAAAGCCGTTCGAGCAGCTTGTTCATTATTATATTCATCTAGACCATCGACAAGTAACAGAAGCCGTTCATCTAACAAACTATCTAAAAAGGAGGTTTGCAAATCGCCTTCTGGAAATTGTGCTCGATACGCTTCTTTAATTACTTCAGATAAGTGAACCTCCCGACCACATTTCTCGGTCATTCTGGTCCATTGAGAAAATGAAACCATGATGGGAATTCTGGGATGTAGGCGCTCGACTAAGCGACTAAACACTACCGGAGGGCTCACAAAATCTAGAGCGATACACCTTAGAATCGTACTTTTACCTGAGCCCGCTTCACCAATCAGCACCGAGCGCTTATTGTTTAGGAGCCAACCTTCAACTGGACTCCTCGAAGTCTTGGGAAAGCTATCTTTATTGAGCTCTATGCCTGCTTCCATGTCTCTAAATAGACTGGGCTCCTCTAACGCAGAAGACTTATCGCTGCGTGCCGGCTCTCTGTAATCAACGCCCTCTATCATTTGCGATTGATAAGGGTCTGACTCATCAATATCAACTGATACGAATCGTCGGCGGACGTCAGAAGAAGAAACTTTATCAGTGTGTGGAGTCAGCCCTGGGTCTAAAAGACTAAAACGAGCAGAATAGATAGCTTCCAAACTGTTGAGTAGCTCGCAAACTCTCCATGCCTGGACTTTTCTTCTTAAAGAATCAGCAACGTCTTTGCCTAAAAAAGCCTCCAGCCAATCACGGCCAAAAAAGTCATCGATAATCCTTGGGTGCTCTCGCAATTTGTCACTAAGCTCTAAACCGCCATAGGTTAAGAGTTCTATTCCCTCTGCCTGCAAGCGCTTATATTGAGTTTCAATTTCTTCCTGTATTTTAGTGTCATCTAGTCCTGCGCTGACACAGAGAATAAAACGGGTCGAGCGTTTGGCCCAATCCCCGGCCATAAAGTCATCAACTGCTTTTTTGACTTTACTGGCAGAATATTTTTCGTAATTTTTAGCCTGCCAGCAGTGATATTTACCTCCGCCTACTCTGGAGTAAATGTCTATACCTTTTTGGCCCTGGCCTTCACGGCCATAGAGCATGCAATGCTCTACTTCATTAGCAGTTTTAGCCAGTCGGTATAAGAGTCGCTCAAAATTTTGCCAAGTAAGTTGGTTAAAAGGGAGTTCTGTAGGCTTGGTAACTACCGGAGGAATATTTAGTTCTTCTGGGTGTCGCAACAGCTCTGAAGGAATACGATCAGATGTCGACTCTGGGCTGAAAAGTGTTGTAATTTCTATGTTCTCCATTTAACCATCGAGTTCACATATTCTGTCTCTAATTTTAATGTCGGCTTTGGGTCGATAGCAGACATCAAACAATTCTATTATACCTCATGGGTTTTTAAGCAGTCTTAACTTTAGTGCTTCCCATTCAATTTTGTTCTTGAAGCGCGAGGAGACCGGGACTTTCCTGATTTTGCGTCGTAATTTCCAAGCTCATTCAGTGCCTCGTGTATTCCCTGTTCAAAAATCCGCTGGGTTGCGGCAACGGTTTTTTGATTATGAGTAAGTGGAGCAATCTTTGATGGAACCGCCAATAATTTTTGACGTACCGCAGCAACCAACTTTGAAAACTCATAATCGACGGCCTCGACTTCGACCAATTCCTGACGCCTACGAGCGAGTTCCATCTCCTTAAGGCTGGCTTCCGCCGCCTCACGCCGGGTCTTTTCTTTCCAGTAATTGTCTCCGCCACTCGCATTGCCACGGTCACCATTTTTGTGAACATTGTGAACACTATTTTCATTAAGGAATCCGAGCGCTTTATCCGCTTGTTCTGTATTAACCTTTCCGTCAACCAAAATAATTCGACCCTGTTTTACATATCGAGAAATCAATGATCTAGCCCGGTTTCGTTTCCTCGCATATTCAGATTGCGACATCAAATTCATAAATATTCTTTAGCCTCCATATACTGCAAAACCAATTTTCAAAGTGTTCACTGTTCACCTATTTTGATGTCAAAAATCTGATAGAATTCCGAGCTGCTGCGTACCCGTAAAGCTCAAGCTCCAGGAAGGACCCGTGAAATTAATCACCGATGGTTTGAAACTCTTCGCCCCTTATTGCCGCTCGATAGAACTCTCTGTAATAATCTTTGAAATCCGAATACTTTTCTCTGATTCCAGGATTATCGTTCCAAAGCACTGTGGCTTCATTGTGAATGACATCATCGTCTGTCTTTAAATCTGGATTTTCCTTAATCATTCTGTCTATGTAATCGCTTCTTATTTTCATGCTGAACCTCTTCTTAAAGGTGAAAGTATTGCCCCCGTACACGGTGGATGGTCCGCTGGGAGGGGGCTCACGGGCGAAGAAGAAGTACCCGCCCCGGTAACAAGGCGCACCGCATGAGATCCAGGAAACATGCAGTTGGCCAAGCGCCTGTTAAACAGTGATCGCGTCCTGCATTACAGAGAATGACTCAGGATGTCGGACCGCTATATCAATATCGTGGAAAACCACAATCCTCACACCGCCTTTTGTCGAGCTGGTGTATGGGTCAACCAATACAGAGAGTGTGCCCCATTGCCCAATCAAAAGATCGGCCCAATTCCCGAAAATAATTGCGGAAAGGGTTGCCCCTGAAGTTCCTTTGGTCAGGGTACTCGGGACCTGATTGGATACTCCCGCGTTATAGCCGTTAACCAATCCAACTCCTGGTTGGCCCCCGTTCTCCCACACGAAATGGCCAGTTGACGAGGCCTTCTCGGTCGACTTAAGTTTTCCGCGAACTTTTTGGTTGGTCAGGTATCCAAGTGAACCAATGTCTGCGTTGTCCTGTGCGACTTGGGTTTCGAGATCAATCATGTCAGCATACGTCGGCACAGCGCCATTTGTACCGCCAACAACAGCGCCAATACCCGAGACGTTCATTATCCCAGTGGGCTCATTGCCGGTTCCTGAACCGTTGATCGCCGCCAGATCAATTGCCAAGGCTATTACGGACATCAGGTCCTGCCGAACAAACGCTTCGGCCCCATGGTTGGTTTGGAGAATTAACTTCCGAGTCAAGTCAGTGAATGCCCCGACCGTCTTGGGTGACATTGCCACCTGGTCAACAGTTCCCTCTGATTCACTCGGAGTCCCATCTTCCGCAACCCAGAAGGCCGAACCACTTCCTGTTTGTCGTGGGAAAGCGACATTACCGACCAATCCTGGAATAATCGTTGCGCCCATTTGATTTACCATCATGCGGTTTCGCAACAGATCAATCATGCTTAGTAAATCCGTTGCAACCAGGTTTCCCCCTGCCGTTGCAGTACCCACGTTCAAGTCACGCTGGGCGTGATATTGCAGAACATCCTGGGGAATACTGAATCGATTTAATTCTCCCGTAGTCCCTAGTTTTTTAATGACCTCATCGGATGCTTCGGTTTCTAAGGGTGATAAATCCGGATTGTTCTGAAGCCGTGCGCGGATTGCCTTCAAAATGGAATATTTCTCAACCTGCTTTTGCTCCATGCCCAAAAAGGCATCTTGCTCAGGATTATTTAAAAGATTTCGTTCTTCGTGTGTTTCAGCTAATAACATTTTGTTTCTCCAAAAATTTAAGTTTGAAGCGGGACGGCCTGCCTTTTACAAAGCCGCCCCGCATCTATGTGATTCTCCCAACTCTGTTTTGCCCGCCAGGGCTTAACTTGCGACCACCACGGTCAAAGTTAAAAGGAATCACGGGTTGAAACTTGTCTGACTCAAGCGTCCCGGCCTGAGGGCAGAATAGGTTTTTGTGTGAGTTTTCCTGCGTAAAACAAATTTTCTTTGCTCTAAAAAAGTTACAGAAGTATTGAATATGGAAATTTGTTTTTGATTCATAGGTTACTTGCCGTCGTTAATTTGACATTCACGTCTCGCCCAAAAGCTCTCGATGATTCAACCTCAAGCATTTCTAAGTAATTTTCCTTCACCGCCGCCCTTGATTGGCTGTCCGGGCATATAACAGAAATATGACCGTTTACAGCACCCCCAAAAACCAATGGCTTAATCCAAGAATCAAAATTGGAAGGTAGAATTTCCTCCTCGATTTTATCGAGACAACGTTTCCAGGTTTGATTATCTGCACCGGAAAGCTTTGAACATTCCGGTCTTATAAAAATTTGGGCAAATTTATTTTGAGATTTCCGATGTACTGCATTTGCACATTCGATCAGGTTTGAAATCTGACCTGCAAACACTGGGACGTTACGCGGTTTATCCTGAAGGTAGGGATCGCCACTTTTCAAAAAATCAACGAATGCGATGGAAAGCACATCAACCGAAAATTTATCTAAAAGGGTGTTTATCTTTACAGAATCATTTTTGGTCTCCACCAGCGTGGAGGAGATTATTTTCTTGTGGCATCGCTTTGCAAAATTCATGAATTTTAAAAAATGGTATCCCTTCTTCTTTCTATTGATAAAAGAACTCTTGATAAAAGAAGTCTTGATAGATTCGCCGTGGGTGGCGGATGAGAGTTGATTTCTCTTTGTATTTAAAATATTTTCTGATTCGCCGTGGGTGGCGGATCGCGTCACAGATGGCGAATCACTGCGACACCCGTGGCGGATCACTGCGTCATGGGTGGCGGATGACTCTTTTTCTGATTCGCCGTACATGGCGGATGACTTACTATTTTCCCAGCCAAGGATTTCAATCAAAAGTTTATGTGAAAACCTGACTGTTAAAATATAGCCTCCGTCTTCGAGGGTTTTCATTCGCCGCTGAATGGTCCTCAGAGACATTCCGGTTTCCCTTTTGATTGTTTCATACCGTCGATATAGTTTTCCGGACTTGCGGTCCGCTTTAATCCTCAGATGAATGTAGAGCCCAAGGGCGCGACCTTGATCCATTTTTCGAAAATGTTCTGGCCAGGTAACCCATTCAGGTATGGGTGCCCACCAAACTTGATTTGATCCACTCATAGCACTCGCATCCGCCTTTTGAATCTCTCAGCCACACCGGCCCCTTTATACGGACACACGTAATCCAACGCCTCTTGGACGCGAAGTAATGAAGTTTTCAACTTCATCTTGAAGCCAGCCTACTTTTCTAGCCCCCAACTGAAGCCTTTTTGGAAAATCCCCCGCACGCTCCATCCTCCAGATAGAAATTCGGGACAGCCCGACCATATTTACAACCTCTTCTTCTTTTAAAATTTTCATTCGCATTCCCCAATTGGTAGTGATATTTCAAAAAATTAACTACAGCTTAGGAAAGAGTCTAAATACTGAGTGGGAATTTATCCTTAAGAAAGGAAGTGTAGGGGTTACTTCTTGGGGAGGAGGGCAGTTAGATAACTATTTGAGATTGGCTTAGTTCTTCAGCTCTTTTAAGAGAGTCATAAACCCATTGATCTGCATTATCAATTACCGATGATGAGATTGTTTTCATTTCTATAACCGAGGCATCCGAATATTTTGCATCCAAAAGCCTCAAATATTCGACATATTTGTCAGGCCTCGATTTACCTAATAAAAGCTGATCTTTAAAAAATTCTTTTTTATTATTGAATATTTTTTTAGCGGCGTTGATTTGTTCTTGCAATGAACACGATAAGTCAAAGACGATGGCAAGCTGTAAGTGATGCTTTGGTTTCCAGGTATACTCACCTTTTGATTGTTCCCAGAAATTATTAGGGAAAACACCTTGAATTTCGCTGGTTTTATATTGAAAAATTTTCCCAGGGCTATCAATGGCAGGATCAATTAATACCCCTCTGCAAACTCCATATCGAGTCTGAATATAAGTTTTCAATTCTAGCTTTTTAGTTAAAAGGGGGTTTTGGGGATCAATAAATTCACCATCCATCATTAAATCTGGTGGGCTATCTTTATATTCTGAGTAATCCTCCTGATAATCTGGGTTTCTTCTAAGAAATTCCCATGCCCATTGATTTTTGGAGGTGTTTTTTGGAATTGGGTAATTTTTTATGTTTTTCCAATCTTTAATTGGTTGGGGAAATTTTTTGCATCCCATATTGCGTTCCTTCCTACACCCTCCAAAAGGTAACCGGGCAAGGTCGGTGAAGGTGACCGAATTTTCAGGTGTACATCCCTATGCCCGGCTATTTTTCTATCTTTTCAGTTCGATAATTTTTCCGGATGATTCTCCCGTGATAATCGACTCCAATTTCCGCCCCCAGGTATCCATGGCTTGACGTTTTTCAGAGTCGTAACTGTGGCGGTCATAGACACTGGTAACGCTTCGTTCTGCATGATTGAGTATTCTGCCAACGACCAACCGGGGAATACCCATGGAAGTCAAATGGGACGCTCCTGATCGCCGCAAATCATGAGGGACAAAACCATCCATTTTAAAAAATTCCAAATTATTTCTAACCGCGTGATCGATAGAAGTGTCACTGACATGATTGCTTCCCTTTGGCGAAGGGAAGAGGCAGTTATTATCCCCCGATAATTCTTTAATCTCCTGAAGGAGGTCCAAGGCGATATTATTTAACGGGACTCTGTGAGGAAGCTTATTTTTTGTTTTCTCTCCTGGGATGGTCCACCATCCATTTTTTAAGTCAAAATCATCCCACGCGGCCTCTACTACTTCGCCCTTTCTTTGGATCGTGGCCAATTGAAGTTTTAAAACCAGTCTTGTTCCTGGAGACATACGAGCATTTTTCAACCCTCCCCAAAACAGTTTTATTTCCCCTTCACTGAGAACACGATCCCTTCTATTTTCTTTTGCAGGTGCAGGAATTTGAACGCATGGGCTGGCATCAAGAATGCTTCGCTCAACTGCAAAGTTAAACATTCGACGAATTACCGCCAGGGTCCGGTTAGCACCAACGGTAGCACCCCGTTCTACTAGTTGATCCAGAAGAACAATAATATCCCTTCGCTTTATATCCTTTGCTTTTCGTCTTCCATATGCAGGTACCAAATCCTTATAAAGCATTCGCTGATCCTCTTTCCAGGACCGTTCTTTTTTGCGAACCTTCGCCCACTTTTCAAGGTATTCCTCCACAAGGTCTTTGACAGTGAACGCCGCTCGGTTTGCGGATTTTTTATGGAGTTTTTCTATGCCAGGATCTCCCCCTTTATTGATCACCCCCCTGGATCTGGCCAGGGTTTCATGAGCAGTTGCCAAGGACATTTCAGGATAAGTGCCCAGGGTCATCCTTCGAGGAACACCATCATATCGGTAAATAAAAATCCAGCTTTTGCGCCCGGCGGGGGAAACTCTCAGGCCAAAGCCCTTTCCATTAGTTTCCCAAACCTCATATCGTTTCAATTCGGGTTTTAATTTTTTAATGGCGGTATCGGTAAACCTCATAAAGCAGGTATCCCCCCTTAGAATTGATTCTTTCCGTTACCCAAAGCCTGGGTAGCACCATTGATCAAAAGACCTACAGATACGAGTCTGCAGGTAAGAACACCCTCTCAACGCCACTAATGGGTAGCATATGGGTAGCATTTTAGACTAAATATTACGTAATATCAAGAAACGAATTGAAAATGAAAGGTGGGGTTTAAGGCTATTTAAAGGGGGAAAATCAATGGCTTGGTTGTTTCAGAGGAGTTCGGAAGGTTTTAAGATTGACTGACTCTTAATCAGTAGGTCCACGGTTCGATCCCGTGACGGCCCACCAATCATATCAATGGGTTACGGGTTCATGCTCGTAGCCCAATTTTATTATGTAGGCACTATGTAGGCATGAGACTTCAAACAACATAGGGTTTGCGCTGGTTGGAATGGGGGTTTGGCAGCCGATTTACGTGCGGGGTATCAATGTCGGCTTTCGGACAAAAGCGGACATTTACCTTGTGCTCTCAACGGATTGTCATACTTCAATTGTAAATTTAACAAAGCCGCTTGGATATGAAGTAGTTTCAATATGTTTTAATTTTAAATCTTCTTTAACTTTACCAAATAGGGGCATCCCTCTCCGAGAAGAACAGGAATCTTGGTTATCGTAAGATCGGTTAAGAGACCGTCTGTTGGGAAAACCTGTGGGAAAGGCCTTGAACATTCCCGATTCCATCCATGAAGGAGCGACAGAGGAAAAAGAAGACAATCCCATGAACAGGTAGAAAGAAGTTGGGGGTATTTTTAACGTTATTATTATTCCAGCTGTTATCTTCGCTGTTGCAATCCTTCCAGTAATTTTTGTAAATCAATGCCCTGGCCGGGAGTCTGGCCGGGAACCGGGTATCCGGGTGGAGGGCTATTGGGATCTCCAGGATCAGTCCCATCCATTCCGGGCGGTCTTTTTGGCATGCGGGACGGACGGTGCATTTTTCTCATCTGGCCCCCGCCGCCCATCATATCCACCGCGGGATAGTCCGGGTAGGGGTTGAAATCTTCCGGCTTAAACCCGGCTTTCTTCATTGAAGTCACGGTCGTGGTTTCAACGGGCCTACCGCCCTCATATCGGATCGTTTTAATAGGAAATCCCTCCACTTTATCAAAGCTTTCAAATGGTCCTCTTTCCCCCCGTAACCCCATTGACATGGAAGACATAATTTTTTTATAAAACTCGCTCAAATCACCCATTAATTTTTTGAGGGCTTTTCCGTCGGGAATATTGCTCACGTCCGTCGTACACATATCCAATTGTTTCTCTCCGCCCTCCGTATAGGCTTCATACACCGTACAGGGCAATCGCATAACCTTGTCCCGCTTATGGGTTTTTACAAATTTCATATTTCCGGGTTCTGGGTCTCCTCCCATATTTTCAGTAGGGCGAGGGCCTTTACCCATTTGCTTCAGCATGGCCCTTTGCTCGTCCGTCATATTTTTCATCATGTTTTCAAATTGACTTTTGTAGCCTCGCATTTTTTGCCCAGCTTCCTGGGCTGATTTTTGATCCATTACCCGCTTTTGTTTATTTTGATGGTCGTACAATTCCAGAACCTGTTTTTGCTTATTGAAGACCATCGTCGACCACTGTTCCAAATTGGTCCTGTCATTTTCAAATTTCAATAGCGAGTTGCCGGTGTCCGCGGAAAGTTGCCCCTTGCCCTTTTTCTCACCGTGGGGTGCCTCTAAATCCGTAATATCAAAATTAATAAGAGCTCCAGCGAAAGCACTGGAGGAGCACAATAAACCGGCAACAACGATACCAACAAGAACGGAGGAATCTTTAATTGAAGGCAATAGAACTTTCATACAAACCCCTAGCAAACAGTTTCGAAAATTAAAATTGTCTTGAGTGAGCAGGGAACCAGCATAACAATTTTTCAACAAAACTCACAACCCATATCCCTGAGCAATCACTTCCGATTCCCAGGAAACTAATAGAACAATGTGCGAGTCCAGATTTTTTCAACTTATCGGATATTTTCCAGGATCTCCCGTATCCAGGGGACGATTCGGGCGTGCGCGTCTTCCACCACACAATGCTGGGCGCCATCCACCTCATGAACGTCCGCTTTCGGCCAAAAGCGGACATTCTCGTCGTTTTGTATTAGAATATTTGAAATCTTCAAAAATGGAACCTCAATCTGTGAGTGATAGTTGTTGCCAAGGTCAAATTGATGTCGCTGCTTTGCACGCAAGACAACGCCGTATTCTGATTATTGTCCTCGTGATCAACACTGCAACCTTCCTGATGATGGTCTTTGCTGCGATCATCAGTGGATCTTCGTCTCTGTTTTCTGGGGCGTTAGACAATTTCGGTGATGCAATGACATACGCACTGAGTTTGATGGTGGTCGGGGCAAGTGGCCATGCAAAAGCGCGTGTTGCCCTGTTTAAAGGTTTCCTGATCTTTTGTGCTGCACTTGCGGTGGCTTTTCAGATTGGCTGGCGAATACTGCATCCCGAAATACCAGTTTTTGAAACCATGGGTTTTGCCGCGTTCCTGAATTTGGCTGCCAATTTACTATGCCTTTGGTTGATAACACCGTATCGGGATGGTGATGTAAACATGTCCTCTGCCTGGGAATGCTCACGCAACGATGTGAGTGAAGGAATCGCGGTTATTGCTGCCGCATTTGCTGTCTGGATGTTTGGATCGGGCTGGCCAGATCTGGTGATTGCAATCTGTCTTTTGATCCTCTTTTTACGCTCAGCCGTTCGCGTACTTCGTGAAGCATGGCAGAACCTTAATCCGACCTCGCTGCAAAACTAAATAAATGTCCGCTTTGGGTCGTTATGGGGCATGTATGCTGTCGGCCAAAAGCGGACATTAAACATGCCTTACTATTCGTGCATTCAAGCCATTTTATTCATTCAGGAGGTTCTTTTCCGCCCCACCAATCACCCCATTTTATAGAGGAGACGTTTTGTTCAAAAATCGGTGCCGAATGATAGAACGCGTCATAGGCTCCTGAGTCCTTCGTCGCAATCGAATTGAACCATTCCCGATGGGGAAAATCTTCGAGGTCTAATATCCAGACCAAATTATCATCTGTTTTCCTTATGGTCAGGTATCCCCTTTCTTTATCAAATGAATGTTTCCCGAAAAGGGTGACCATGGTTCCAGCAGGCCCAAATAAAGCCATCGTGTATCTTCCGGTGCGATGGTAACAAGGGTATCCGCGCATGTCCTCAACATCTTTACCTGAGTCAATGTACATGAGTTCATCACACGCGCTGTCTCCTAAGGAAATGTGGAAATCCAATCTCAGCTTGTCCAGCATTAACCTCTCATCGTTGGCGAAACCTGAAGGAACAAAAAAGATAAAGAAAATTAAAACTGCTACTATTATTTTATTCATAAAGCCACAAAAGTTGTGTTTGAAAGTCTTAGTAATAACATAAATATAGTTGTGATATTCGAGAGTTGCTATTTCAGAATTTGTAAATATGAATCTTTATTCCTACATTTTTTTTGATTACCTTGAAGGTTCCTCCCCAAGACTTTTGCTAAATTCCTTCACCTTCATGTTTCGCGTGAGAATAGTCATATTATAAACTGGCTTTTTTCAATCTCAAAGCATTCAGGATTACCGATACAGAGCTGAAGGTCATCGCCGCACTGGCTATAATCGGGCTGAGCAACAACCCGAAAAACGGATAAAGTAACCCGGCAGCAATCGGTACGCCAGTTGCGTTGTAAACAAAGGCAAAGAACAGGTTTTGGCGAATGTTTTTCATTGTGGCACGGCTGAGTTTTCGTGCTCTTACGATGCCTGTCAGATCGCCTTTCACAAGTGTTACTTCTGCGCTCTCCATAGCAATATCAGCACCGGTTCCCATCGCAATACCGACATCAGCTTGTGCAAGAGCCGGAGCATCGTTAACGCCGTCTCCGGCCATAGCGACTTTATAGCCCCCACTTTGCAGTCGTTTAACCACTTCGCTTTTGCGATCAGGTAGCACACCGGCTTCTATCTCATCAATTTCAAGCTGCCCGGCAACGGCTTTGGCGGTTTTTTCATTATCTCCTGTCAGCATCACAATACGCAGACCGCTTTTGCGAAGGTCATGCAGGGCTTGGGGCGTGGTTTCCTTGATCGGATCGGCAACACCGACAAGCCCCGCCAATTCTCCGTCAACCGCTATAAGCATCACAGTCTGTCCTTTACTGCGCAGGTCATCGGCCTGATTGACGATGTCTGTTTTTTTAATGTTCAGCGTTTCAAATAATTTATCATTACCAAGTCCTATCTTCCGGCCATCGACGATACCTGCAACGCCCTTACCAGTATAAGATTCAAAATCCTTTGCACCTGACAACGAAATATTTAAAGCTTCCGCGCCTTCGACAATGGCCGTAGCCAGAGGGTGCTCGCTGCCTTTTTCAAGACTGGCTACCAGGAATAACAAATCTTCTTTGGTAAAGTTTTTATCAGTGATCACAGAAGTTAGTTTCGGGCGACCTTCTGTCAATGTTCCGGTTTTATCTATTACCAGCACATCAATCTTTTCCATCAGCTCAAGACTTTCGGCATTTTTGATCAGAACGCCAGCCTGTGCTCCCCGCCCGGTTCCAACCATGATCGACATAGGTGTCGCCAGCCCCAGGGCGCAGGGACAAGCTATAATCAGTACCGCCACGGCATTAATCACCGCGAAAGCCATACGGGGTTCCGGTCCCCACAAACCCCAGACGATAGCTGTCATCACAGCGACCAGAACCACCACAGGTACGAAATAACCGGCAACAATATCTGCCAATTTCTGAATCGGAGCACGGCTGCGCTGTGCCTCAGCAACCATATGCACGATTTTTGACAGTACGGTTTCGGCACCAACATGACCAGCCCGCATAACAAACCCGCCGGTCTGGTTCAGTGTCGCGCCGGTTATTTTGTCGCCTGCCGCCTTCACCACCGGCATGGATTCACCAGTGATCATGGACTCATCAATCGTGCTTGAGCCTTCGAGAATTTCACCGTCAGTCGGTATTGATTCACCGGGGCGCACCCGCAGTTTGTCACCTGTCTGGACCTGGTCCAGCGGAATGTCTTCCTCTGTGCCGTCATCACGAATTACCCGCGCCGTCTTGGGGGAAAGGTCAAGCAAAGCGCGTATGGCCCCGCTTGTCTGCGCCCGAGCGCGGAGCTCCATGACCTGCCCGAGCAATACAAGCGTAATAATCATGGCAGCTGCTTCAAAATAAATATCGACCATACCGTTTTCCATACGCATTTCAGCAGGAAAGAGTCCCGGCGCGACTGCGCCAATGACACTGTATAGATAGGCAACGCCTGTTCCGAGGGCGATAAGCGTGAACATATTAAGTTTACGGGTCACAAGAGAAACCCAGCCGCGTTTAAAGAAAGGGATAGCCGCCCATAACATCACCGGCGTAGCCAGAGAGAACTCAATCCACATCGCTGTTTCTGAACTGATAAACTGCTCCATCGGTCTACCGGGAAGATGGTCGAGCATAACCAGCAGAAGAACTGGAAGGGACAAAACGGCACTGACCCAGAAACGCAGTGTCATATCTTTTAGTTCGGTTGTGTCATCCTCGGTTTCTGCTGCGTTTTTAGTTTCCAGCGCCATACCGCATAGTGGGCAGCTTCCCGGCCCGACTTGTTCGATTTCCGGATGCATGGGGCAGGTATAAATTGTTCCCGCAGCAACAGGGGGTTCTTCTTTTTGTTCTAGATATTGTTTTGGAGAGTCTTTAAATTTATGCAGGCAGTGTTCACTGCAAAAGTGGTAGTCGTGATTTTCAAAAGTGAAATGATGCTCTGTTTTTTCAGGATCAACATCCATGCCGCAGACGGGGTCTTTAAATTCGATGGCTTGCAGAGGCCTCTCTTCATGTTTGTGATTATGTTTCATGGTTTTTTTCTCCTCTGACCTTACTCAAAGGTCAAGTCAGCTTCTTAAAAACTTATCTCATCGAAAAATAGAACGCTCTTCCAAAAAAACAATAAAATGTTTCACTTGTTGAAATTTTCAGCTTTCTTCAACCGGTGCTCGAGAACAAACGCGTAAATAGCGGGAATGACGATCAGACATAACAAAGTTGCTGAGATCATTCCTCCAACCATAGGAGCGGCAATTCGTTTCATAACTTCTGAACCTGTGCCGCTACCCCACATAATGGGCAATAGACCGGCAAATGTTGCGGATACTGCCATAAGTATGGGGCGTATCCTTTCTGAGGTTCCCCTGAAAACGACGTCTCTCAAATCCTGGAGATTATTGATGCCGCCATTTTTCATTTTTCTTTGGAATTCATGGTCGATGTAGACCAGGACCAACACACCGATTTCGGCGGCGAGACCTGCCAGGGCAATGAACCCAACTACTACTGCAACGCTTAACTCATATTGCAGATAATAAATGTACCAGATGCCTCCCACCAGGGAGAACGGCAGGGAAAGCATCACAATCAAACTCTCGGTGATGTTTTGAAAATTGAAATACAGCAGAAGAAAAATCAGGAGCAGGGTAAATGGAATCACTAATTTCAACCGTATCTTGGCTCGTTCCATGTATTCATATTGACCGCTCCAAAACAGGCTGACCCCTGGAGGCAATGAAATCTCCTTTGCTAAAACTTTCTTCGCATTCTCGACATAGGTTCCAACATCGATACCTTTCAAATCAATATAAATCCACGCGTTCAGGCGGGCGTTTTCGGTTTTAATCGCCGGAGGCCCCTTCTTAATATTAATTTTTGCTACCTGGGCCATGGGAATTTGCTGCCCTAATGGCGTGGAAATCAGAACTCGTTGCAATTTATTGATATCGTCGCGTAAGTCCCGGCTGTAACGCAGATTGACAGGATACCGCTCTAATCCTTCAATGGTGGTAGTGATATTCATGCCACCGATGGCAGTTTGAATAACATCTTGAACATCTCCTAGGGTCAGTCCATAACGGGCGACTTCCTTGCGGTCGATTTCAAAATCCAAATAATTTCCACCCACCACCCTTTCGGAAAATACACTGAGGGTTCCGGGAATCCTACTGACAACCGATTCAATTTGCTCCCCAAGTTTCTGAAGCGTGTTCAGATCGTCTCCGGCAAGCTTAATTCCGACAGGGGTCTTGATGCCGGTGGACAACATATCGATGCGCGTCTTGATCGGCATCGTCCAGGCGTTCGTCACCCCTGGAAATTGTATGGCCGCATTCATTTCATCAATGAGCTTTTTGACCGTCATTCCGGACCTCCATTGATCTGGAGGCTTTAGCATGATCGTGGTCTCGATCATACTCAGGGGAGCGGGATCCGTGGCGGTTTCCGCCCGTCCAATTTTTCCAAACACATGATGTACTTCCGGGAATTTCCTGATAATCTTGTTTGTTTGCTGGAGTACCTCTTTGGCCTTGGTGATCGAGATACCAGGCAGTGTCGTCGGCATGTACAGGATGTCTCCTTCGTTAAGGGGAGGCATGAATTCCGTGCCAAGCTTCTTTAAGGGAATGATTGTTATCATCACAACCACAACCGCTAGTAGAATGATCCCTGCTTTCATTCTTAAGACCAGCCAGATAATTGGCTGGTATAAAAAGGTGAGTATCCAGATAACCGGATTCTTTTTTTCAGGCACAATCCTTCCCCGCACAAAATATCCCATGAGAACGGGGATGAGAGTGAGAGAGAGGATGGCTCCTGCGGCCATGGCATATGTTTTGGTAAAGGCGAGCGGAGAAAATAACCTTCCCTCCTGGGCTTGCAGAGTGAATACGGGAAGAAATGAAACCGTTATTATCAACAGACTGAAGAATATTGGCGGTCCTACCTCGGCGGCGGCTTCATAAATAATCTGCCAATGGTCTTTTTTACCTCTGAACTGTTCCAGATGTTTATGAGCATTTTCGACCATTACGAGAGCCCCGTCTATCATTGCGCCAATGGCGATGGCAATTCCTCCTAAAGACATGATGTTGGAATTTAACCCTTGCTGGTTCATGACAATAAAAGCCATCAATATGCCTATGGGCAGGGTGACGATAGCGGCAAGGCAGGACCGGACATGAAGAAGAAAAATGAGACAGATGAGGGTGACAATTAAGCATTCCTGGATCAACGTCTCTTTGAGGGTTTCAATCGCCCGATGAATCAAGGAGGAACGGTCGTAAACAGGGATTATTTCGACACCGTCTGGAAGACCTGCTTTTAATTCCTCCAGTTTTTGTTTTACTCCATTGATGACATCCAGAGCATTTTCCCCATAGCGCATGATGACGATTCCTGCAGCCACCTCTCCCTCACCATTCAAATCCACCAACCCTCGCCTCAACTCAGGACCAAATTGCACATTGGCAATATCCCGTATTTTTAACGGAGTCCCCTTGTCATCAACACCGATAGCAATCTCTTTAATATCTTCCAAATTTTTTATGTAACCCAAACCGCGCACCATGAACTCGGTCTCGGACATTTCAAGAAGTCTTCCACCTACATCATTGTTGCTACGCTTTATCGCCATGATTATTTTGTGCAGGGGAATGTTATAAGCGATGAGTTTGTTGGGATCGACTTCCACCTGATACTGTTTTACGTACCCGCCGATACTGGCTACTTCCGATACTCCCGGCACGGTCTGAAGTTCATAGCGCAGATACCAGTCCTGCAGGGAACGCAATTGGGCCAGATCATGTTTTCCCGACTTATCCACAAGGGCGTATTCATAGACCCAGCCGACTCCCGTGGCATCGGGTCCGAGAGAAGGGTTGACGCCATCTGGCAGGCGGCCCGTAACAAAATTCAATTGTTCCAATACCCTGCTCCGGGCCCAGTACATATCTGTTTTATCTTCAAAAATGATGTAGACAAAGGAGAGTCCAAAAAACGAATATCCGCGAACCACCTTTGCAAATGGGACCGAAAGCATGGCCGTGGTCAGCGGATAGGTGATTTGATCTTCCACGATTTGCGGAGCCTGCCCCGGATATTTGGTGAATATAATGACCTGCACATCACTCAAATCAGGGATTGCATCTAAAGGAGTTTTCAGCATGGAATAGGTTCCCCAGGCAATGATAAAAAAAGTGCCTAAAATAACCAGGAATCTATTTTTTAAAGATAGGGCGATGATTTTCTTTAACATAAAAAACTCACTTTAATGGCCAGGTTTTTGTATGTCTAATGCTTCAGGGTGGACCTCAATGACGCCTGGAACTTTTTTTTCCTTTTCTTGGTGACCTGTTTTGGACATGTCCATTGTTTTGCTCTTGTCTTTTTTTTCAGTCTGAAGTTTGCTTAAAGCATCTTTGAGTCTGCTTTCCGAATCGAGAAGAAAGCTTGAGGAGGTGACCACGTTTTCTCCGGCTTTGAGTCCTTTAATGACCTGATAATAACCATTGGCCTGGGCTCCCAAAGTGAGGACCCGGGAATCAAATCCTCCCGAAGAATTCTGAACGATCACGGTTTCCTTCTCACCCGAATGGATGACCGCCTCTTCGGGCACAGCCACCGATTTTTTTTCAATAGCAGATTTAAGGGTGACATTGGCGTACATATTGGGTTTGAGTTTCCATGCGGGATTATCAAATTCCATCCTCACTTTTAAAGTGCGGGTTTTGGAATCCATGAAGGGATCAATATAAGTCACCTTCCCCTGGAACTTTTTGCCAGGAAAGTAGGAGAGATTCATTTCCACTTTTTGGCCAATTTTGATCCAAGGCAATTCATATTCGTAAACATCCGCTAACACCCAGATATTTGTTAGATCGGCAATGGTATACAGGCTCATGCCCGGTTGGATGAACATCCCCTGCGACGCCTCTTTTTTAACCACGAATCCTCTGAAGGTTGAATGGATGTGCAGGGTTTTGGTGATTTTTTTATCGCGGATCAATTGCTCGATCTGATGCTCTGGGACATCAAACAATTCCAAGCGACGTTTTGTGGATTCAAAAAGCCGTTCGGCCCCCTTACCGATCTCTGTAAAGGGACTGTCTTTCAAAGACTGGTTGTATTTCATGGCCACAAGTAACTCTTCCTGTGTAGAGACAAGCTCAGGACTGTAGACTTCCGCCAGGAGATCATCCTTTTTCACTTCTTGTCCGGTGAAGTCCACATATAATTTTTCCACCCATCCCTTATATTTGGTATGGATGTGAGTCACTTTTCTTTCGTCATATGTCAAGATGCCCACTGTCCGTATTTCCCTGGTGAGGGTTCTTTTTTTGACTGTTTCTGTTTTTACCCCAATGTTCTGGACCACGATGGGGTTAATTAGAATGCCCTCACCAAAATCTTCCTTATCCTCGTAAACAGGGACCAAATCCATCCCCATCGGTGATTTACCCGGTTTGTCCGAAGTGAATCCAGGGGTCATGGGGGCCTTCCAATACAGAATTTTTCGTTGAGGCTTTTCTTCCTCCTCGTAAACCGGAACCAGGTCCATTCCCATGGGAGATTTACCCGGTTTGTCGGATGTGTAACTTGGGTTCATTGGGCCTTGCCAATACTTAATTTTGCGCCCAGGTTTTTCTGTTTCCGGAGATTTTTTTTCTGCGATTTCTGCGACTTTTTCTTCAACTTTATTCTTAAGCGGTTCTGCCTTTTCAAGAGCAACTGAGGTCCACTCTTTGAGCTTGCTAAAAGTATTTTCGATCAATTCTGGTCGTGTGAAATGACCCAGAGAAAAAACGACTGCCAATAGAAAAATCCACCCAAGAGCTTTGGTCAAAATCGACCTCCTCTTTCTTTTTCGGCTCGATGCATTTTTTTTCTCTTGAGGGAAAATAATTTCATCATCTGAATACTCCGAAGGATCAAGCTCATCTGAAAGCCGCTGATCTTGCGTATATCTCAACTCACTCAAGGATCGTTTAATACCCCCTCCTATCCCCTTGAGTCGCAATAGAAAGCGAGATATGGGACCTCTGCCCTCGAAGGAGTTATAGTTTTCCTCTTCGTACCGCGGATCAATCATGGGCTCATCTCTCCGGTTTCGGGAATTGTTTCCCTCAGAGGAATCTGGTTTGGATAAATCTTCTATTTCTTTCATGATTCACCTATTGTTGGTTACCCCAGTTTCTCCCAGGAATCCCAGTGGTCAGGTTTATAAAATTTCAAAACAAACTCTTGCCCACTGTCTGTTCCAAGTTCGCCAAAGTCTGCTCGTAGTCGGTCAACTCGCGGTGATACTTTATTTCCCAATCAAGAAGCGTCACCTGATTGTTCAACAGAGTCAGAAAATCCACCTTATCCACTCCATACCCGGCCAACGCCGATTCCAAAGATTGCCGCGCCTGGGGAAGAATAGCGGTTTTAATGAGTTTCAAAGTTTCCGATGACTTGGCCTCTTGATCCATGAGCTCCTTGATGCCAAGAAAAATCTGGTTGCGGGCCTTGTTATAAGCCTCCTGAGCGACATCTACTTTGTAAGACTGTTCCGCCACTTTTCGGCTTTGCTTGGTTTTGTACCAAATGGGGATATTGATCCCGACAAATGCGGAAACAAAATCCGGACGGTTTTGGAAAGCTCCAGTTCCACCGGCACGCCCGTCCTCGCGCTGTCCGTATTTAAAACCCACATTAAAATTCGGGTAATAATCTTTTTTTGCCAGTTTCCTGGCCACTTGATACCGCTCTTTTGTTAACCGTATTTGTTCAAGAACAGGGCGGTGCTCTTCCGCCAGACTCTGCAGTTCCTCTATTTTGTAGTTGAAGGAAGATTTAGCGATCCCATGCGGAATGGTCAAAGGAGATTGAGGTAACAGGTTCATCAAACTATTTAACCTGCCTTGTTCCGTCTCCTTTCGTTTATTTAGGGCGATCAGTTCATCAATGATTTGGGACAATTCCACCTGCGCCTTAATAACGTCCTGCTGGATGCCCTTCCCCACGGAATACTTGGTTTCCGCGATGGTGACGAATTGTTCCAACAGCTTCTTGTTTTGTTGAGTGATTTCAATGGCCGCAAGAACGAAACACAATTCGTAATAGGATTGTTTAATATCGCGGATTATTTTAAATCGCAAATCATCGTAGCTTTGCTCAGCAACCCCCACGTTTTTATTCGCTATATCGGTCCGAAGACCCAGCTTTCCAGGAAAGGGGAGCTTCTGGGAAAGCGTAATATCTTTTGTGGTTCCAACGTGCTCGTCAAAGGCGAACGTATTCACGGGGAGGTTGCTCAATCCAAACCTTAGAACAGGGTCATCCAGAGAACCTGCCTGAGCAGGGATTTCTTTGGAAACTTTGATTCTATTTTTCGCTTCCAGAAGTTCGGGATTTTGTTTCAAAGCAAGGGAAATGAATTTCTTCAACTTTTCCCGGAAAGCATTTTCTACCGCTTCCGATCTGGAATTGGAAGTAAGCAAAAATATAATTGCTAAGATTAATAAAACTTTACTTTTCATAGGTCCCTCCAGAAAATTAGCCAGAGCGAATCCATTGACCGAAGCCAGGGAATAACAAAGAATTCCACGGACAAACCCCGCCAATTTTCATAATTAAGCCAAAATGGGCTATAGCCTTAAGACTAAAGAACGACTAAAAAGGAAGTTTTATCTTGGAGGATGGTAAAAAGAATCCCTAATAGGATCAGGAAGGAAAGATGGTGTTTCTGAGAGATTGTCAAATTTAATTAAAATATTGCTCAGATCTGGAGATTCCGAGATAACGGAAACAGGACATGCTATGCAAAAGGTTTGCGCCTGGCAATCCATCCCATCCATGCTTTGTGGCATTACAGAGGCATGGCACACGGAAAAGGAAACAATTCCCATGAAAACGCCCAAGATGACCAAGCGTTTAAATTTCAGGACCTTGCTAGCCATAATAAACCTCTCGGAAGTATATTTTTAGTATAAACCCTTTTCGTTTGTCGTCAATAGGAAATATTGGGCAGCATTTATTTAATTTGTATAGGGGAGGACAAGGAATTGACGGGAATACAACAGGGACATCATTTACATTTGCAAAAAAAATTGCCTGTTCAATTCAAGCATGCCTCATTTTTGCGTTATAGATTTAACGGGAGAAGGCAGTCTCTAGGTGCGTGGGCCGCTGGAACCGCTAGCTGATTTACGCAAGTGATATTAACGTCCGCTTTGGGTCGAGAGCGGACATCTAGAACCCTGAATAATTATAATTCATCCCCACAGGTAAATTATGACTCCTATGTGATGACTGGGTGCTTCAGCCAGTTTGATTCCTTTGCTAAATTTATTTATCCGAACAGGATTCAGAAATGCCATAAAAAAATTTCTTAATTTCTGATTTCGGTTGATCGATTATCACGCGACAATTCACTAGATAGTCCTCCATACTCCCAGAATGCCCTGATTCTTTGAAAGCATCCGCTAGCAGTTCAGTTTTATCCCGAACAACTCTGATCCATGGCAGACTCTGCGGGGCTGATAATTTTTCCAGTTTACGAATTCTTTTTTCATGTTGCCTGGGCATATTAATTTTCCTTTCCATTTTCATTTGATACATATCCTCCCAAACGCATGTAATCGTTTAGCTCCTCCCTCGTGAAGTCGACAATATTCGGTCCTTGACATAAAAACTTATTTTCATCAAGGTCTACACTTAGAATTTCACCTTCCCCGGCTTGTGTGTACCCTAAACTAAAGGTTAACCGTTCTATTTCTGCTTCAAGCTCTTGATCCGACATATGAGAATACTCACATCGATTTGAGCCAAAGGAACTTTCTAGATTTTTTACACGCCTATCAAAATTTCTCAAGGAGAATCCTTCAAATCATTTTTGATTGAGTAATATTGATTCCAACCAGGGAAATCCAGATTTTCAAAAGATTTGAGCAATTCAGAGTTAAAGACAAAACTCTTATTTTCATTCAGACTAAATAGGTCGACTGTATCAAGGAGTCCCTTAATTAAGAGAATAGAATCGGGATCAATTTTTGGAGGCGCTGAAATACCCCTCCTTGAAATTTTATAATGGAGAAGACCACATTAAAAGGAAATGCCCAATAGAAGATTGACGACATTTTCCTGGTAATCAGAAGAAGCGAGGTTGGAAATGCTGTTGATATATTGATATTTCAACTTGGCATTTAAATTTTTATAGATGGGCTGGAAAATTTGCATTTCCAAAGTATGCTTAAAATCTTCTCTCTTTTTACCAATACTCGCGGTGACGTTTTGATAATCTCTGAAATAAAATTTATAACCAAAATTTATCTTTGTCTGCTCCAAAAAGGGAACGGGAAGTTTAACACCGGCATTTAAGGAATGGCCCAGGTACTCGAACTCCGACCCGGTGGTGAACTCATATTCAAATTGATAGCCCAAGAGAAGCATCGCCTGGCCATCCAGAAAAAATATGAAATTGCTAAGCCCAGTTCCGTGATTCTGGGCATCACGTTCAGGAAGGTTGAAAAAATTTGTGTTCTTATACGAATAATGGACCGTAGCATACCAGGTATCGGTGACAGAAAACCCGACACTTGGACTGGTGGAATAAATTTCTAAAAAATCCGCCGCCCCCAGAGTGGTTCGGTTGTACATGGACAGCAAACCGAGGTCCAACCCCTGGATTTCATAAGACCCGTTGAGGGAGAAAATATGCGATTGCAGGTCAAAAGCTGAAAGGTCATCATAGAGGCTTTGAAAAAAATCATACCCAGCTTCCAGTGCAAATTTTGGAGTTATCTGAAATTTGTAAGCCCCGGCGAATTCAAACAGGTAGGAAAAGTCATCTAATTCGGTGGTCAGGTCCAGCTCGCTGACGGTAATATTATCATCATATTCAAATCCCGTGCTGAAAGCCAGGCTCCAGGGCTTTTCAGGTTTTTTGTCGGCGACGATTTTTAAGAGAGCTTTTGCTCCTTCGGCAATTTCAGAGGAAGCATCCACCTGGATAGCCTGGTTAAATTTTTCGACGGCTTGTTTGTTGTTCTCTAAGTGAAAGTAGGCCTTCCCAACATTGAATATTGCCAATTGTTCGAATTCTGCATCCAGCTTTCCGGCTTTTTCAAAATAGGGGATGGATTTACTATATTGTTCCTTCCCCTGTAGAGACAAACCCAGGAATATGAGGGCGGAACTATCATCGGGGGTACGAGCTAAAATCTGCTGAAAGGTTTCAACCGCTAAATCATATGACTGGAGCTTGAAATAAGAGATGCCCAGATTGAGACGGGCGCCTTCCAGGTCAGGGTCTATTTCAAGGGCCTCTTTATAGGAGACGATGGCTTGATCGTGGTCGCCTTTTTCACTGTAAGCCAGTCCCTTGCTCAAAAAAGCTTCAGCGTTCTCACCGGCCAGAGTTGAATGGGGGAGGAAAAGGAACGTGGCAAAAAATAAAAGGGCGGTTCTCCATACCACGCTCAGAAAAAAGGATCTCATACACTTCCAAGCAGTTATAAATTTTCGGAAGTGGGAAGTATACTTTAATAAATTAGTTCGTCAACCCGAATTATTTTTTTCGGATGTGAATTCAATAAAAAAAGGGATGAGCAAACGCTCACCCCTTTTACAGAATAACCTTGGAAGTCAATTTTTAATTTAGGGGGCAAGGAACATAATCAGCTGTTCTTTTTTCCCTTACCCTTACCAGTTTCTTTGGCCACTTGCTTAGCCGTTTCTTTGGCAGAATCTTTAGCCGCACTTTTGGCGGAATCCTTAGCCGCAGATTTGGCAGAGTCCTTGGCCGCACTTTTGGCGGAATCCTTAGCCGCAGATTTGGCAGAGTCCTTGGCCACACTTTTGGCGGAATCCTTAGCCGCAGATTTGGCAGAGTCCTTGGCTGCGGATTTTGCAGAATCTTTGGCGGCTCCTTTGGCGGAATCCTTGGCTGCGGATTTTGCGGAATCTTTAGCCGCTCCTTTGGCAGAGCCCTTGGCCGCGGATTTTGCGGAATCCTTGGCCACACCTTTTGAAGAGCCCTTAGCCTCTAATCTCGCGAGTTTTTTCTCAGCCTTAGCTTCTACCTTAACGAGTTTTTTCTCGGCCTTAGCTTTTGCCTTTGCAAGTTTTTTCTCGGCCTTAGCATTTGCCTTAGCAAGTTTTTTCTCGGCTTTTGCTGCTTTTTTGGCAACTTTTGCAGCATCCTTGGCCGCAAGCTTGGCCAATCCTTTGCCAATCCCCTTAGCTACCATCAATTTTTTTGGTTTTGTGGTTTTACTCACCACCTTGTCTAAAAAACTTGCAGGGGCCACCCTAACCGCTGATGGGCTACCATCGGGGGAAAAATCCTGAACTTCTCCTGCAGAAATGAAAAATGTTTTGCCTTTACCATTGGTTGAATTCGAGAAGGTCTCAATCTTACCTTCCAATACGACAAAAGTCGTTTTCCCATTAGGATGGGTAATGACCGCAAATTCTGTTCCACGCACTCCCGCAGTCGCGGTCGGGGTGACGACCTTGAAGGAGGAGCCATTGGTCATGTCCTTGGTCACTTTAAAACGGACCCAACCGAGTGAAGCTTTAATCAAAGTTTCGCGAAGATTTTTATCAGGATTAAAAACATGGGTGTTGATATTGATCACCGTATCTTCGCTCATGGTGAGAGTGCTGGAATCATCAAACGTAAAAAGCGCCTTTGAAGAAAAATCGGTCTCGAACTGGTCGTCCATAAAAATCGGAGAGGCCAATTCGGTTTGCTTCTTTTCAGATTGCCCCTTATGTGTTTGATAAACTTTTCCATCCACACCCGTTGCGATGCCGATATCCGTGGAGTCAACGATTCCCGCATTTTTCAGGAACAATTTTTGATCAAATAAGGTCTTATTCGCTTTCCCGCCCGAAAAGGCATAAGTGATTCTTACGAACTCCTGTTGGGTCAGTAAGTCACCAGGAGACTTGTTTTCCAGCACATTGATCCCTCTGGCCTTTAAAGATTTGGCGACTTTGGCATACAACGGTTTTGGGGATAATTGAGAGTGATTGCCCGGCAAAAGGTTACTTTCAGGGTGATTTTGCGCCAGCATTTTAATAAACTCCCCGCGGGTGATTTCATCTTTATTCTGAACAGACGCAAATACAGTCCCGTTTACCAAGAGAGCCGTTATGAAAATAACAAGGCTTGAGACCTGCGCGAGGCGCATGCTCCAAAATAAATTTTTGATTTGCGTTCTCATACATTTCCCCTTTAATTTAAAAAAACTCAAAAATGGTGTCACGGCTTGAAAACAGCCGGATTATTTAAATATTAAGAAGACTATATTTTTCAGCAACTTACCAACAGTTAAAGCAAGACAGGTGCCTAAAAGAAAAACTCTCAGGTTTTTTTTACAAAGGAACTGAAAAACCGCCGGATACTCGACCTATTTTTTTCGAAGAGAAATAACTGGCAGGGTTTGCAGTCAGGAACTTGTGTGAATCTGTGAACAGGTGATAAGAGAATAAGTACCCGTTTTAGGGTATATTTCAACCAGTGGGATTTTAAGGTATTGGCAGGAAATATGACTTTTGGGTGGGGTAAGGTATCAGGGACAAGATAGCAGTTTGGTTGCCTCTTCCGCCGGTATGGGTTTACTCAGTAAATATCCCTGGATAATATCGGCTCCAATGGAGCGCAACACTTCCTTTTGCTCCTTCGTTTCGACACCTTCTGCAATGGTCTTAAGGTTCAGGGCTTTTGCCATGCCGACAATGGCCTTGGTAAGGGAAGCATCCTCTTCACAGGTGATATCTTTCACAAAGGCTCGGTCAATTTTCAAATTGTTTAAAGGAAAGTTATTCAAATAGCTCAGCGACGAGTAACCCGTCCCAAAATCATCGATAGAAAGTTTTATTCCAATTGCGCTCAACTGTTTAAGTTGAATAGTTGCTGATTTCGCATCTTCCATCAAAACCGATTCTGTAATTTCCAACTCAAGGTTTTCGGGATGGATTCCCGTTTCCTGAATAATATTCTGGATCATTGAAACCAGATCGGATTGACCAAACTGGCAGGGGGAAATGTTGACCGCAATATTTTGAATTGAGAGCCCTGTATCCAACCATGTTTTAATTTGCTCACAGGCAGTCCTGAGAACCCATTCTCCCATTGGAATGATGAGCTTGGTTTTTTCGGCCATGGGTATAAAGTCCAGGGGAGAGACAAGTCCCCGGGTGGGATGGTTCCAACGTATCAACGCTTCAAACCCTATGATAGTTTCGGAATCAAGTTCCAATTTGGGCTGATAATACAGGGCAAATTCATTTTGCACCAAGGCTTTCCGCAGGTCACCTTCAAGAGTCAACCTATTTTTTGCATGGGTTTCCATGCTGGAATTGAAATGGCAATACTGATTCTTTCCATTACTCTTGGCAACATTCATCGCCGTATCTGCATTTTTAAGAAGTGCGCTGCCATCCCTGCCATCACTAGGATAACTCGAGATCCCTATGCTCAAGCCGATATGCACTGGCTGTCCATTAACTTGAAATGGCTCGTTAAATAATTTAAGCAGGCTGGTAGCTTTGTGTTCTACCTGAACTTCGTGTTTAATTTTCGAAATAATGATGATGAACTCATCTCCTCCATACTTTGCTAATCGGCAATTTGAAGAAGACCAGTCCTTTATCCGTTCTGCCACCCCTTTAAGCAGGTTGTCTCCTACGGTATGTCCCATGGAATCATTGATGATTTTAAAATCATCTAAATCCATCAGAAGGACGGCCACGGATTTATTTTCCATTTTTGCTCTGAGCAGTTCTGAATTTAATTCTTTCAGAATCAAATGTTTATTAGGAAGCCCTGTCAGATCGTCAAAAAAGATCAGGCTATCATTTATATGTTCCAACTCCTTAATTTTGGAAATGTCCTGAGCCATACCTATAAAAACAGGAGGGGTTTCGGTTTCCTGGTATTTAAAACGAATTTCCACCGGATACGTAGAACCATCCTTTCTTCGGTGGAACCCATTAAAAACTACTTCTTCCACAGTATTTGAGCGCAGTGGTCTGACCAGCTCCTCAAATTTTTCCTGGGTCATACCACTCATCACGTCAAAGGGCATCATTTTGACGGTTTCATTACTTTCATACCCCAGGTTCTTGATAGCGCGGGAATTCAAATTAAAAAAATGATAGAACTCCGCGTCAAAAATATATATCTCGTTTGTGGTGTCATCAAGAAGGTGATGAAGATCGGAATTGACCTTTTTCTGCGCTTTAAGAATTTTCATTCCCTGGTCCAGAGCCTTGAGGTTTTCTCGGGACCGATGTGATCCGGTTTTTAACAAACTCATTAATGCCTGCGGATTTGAAGCGAAATGGGTAAGAAACTGATCCTTATGTATTTCCAGTAAGCAAGTTTCAATAGCTGCCTTTACCGTGGCCGTACGAGGTTGGTTTTCAATCAAAGTCATTTCACCAACGTATTCTCCTCGACCTCGCATTGCTATGACCGAGTTTTCATTTTCAACATTCAATTCACCGGAAAGAACGACATACATGGTTTCACCCACGTCTCCCTCTTTAAACAAAACTTCCCCAAAATTCATCGTAATTTCCCTGCATTCATCCACCAGGTCTTCCAGTTTCTTTTCAGGCAACAGCTGAAAAATTTCTATCGACCTTAATAAATCCAGTTTGTTGTCGTGGGTTATTGATGCTTTCATGGCTATCCTTGGGATTTGGTTGCCAAATCGCAGTGGCTTTTTCGTCCTGCAAAATTTTTCGTTTTTGTAAGGGTATCCTTATACGATAATAACTTTTACATTTCTTTTCAAGTAAAATGTTTTATGCTAAACTATTGAAATATAATAAATTAACCAATCAAAAGCCTTGAAAACCCAATTCCTGGACCGGCTGGTTTTCATTGAACCCAAAAAGATTTGTGGTAAAAACCCTTGAAAAATCGGGCCTTTTTATGAAAAAAATCATCCCCTGGATTATCGGTTTATCGATCACTGGTGCTGTGATCCTGCTGTATTCGATGAATCCAACCACAATGCATCGGCTGGAGTTATTTTTCCAGAATGCCCATTTTCAGTGGCGGGGACCTCTCAAACCGGGTCCCGAAGTCGTCATTGCCGCCATTGATGAAAAAAGCATCGATGAGTTGGGACGTTGGCCCTGGCCTAGAAAAAAATTAGCCCAATTGGTCGATAAATTAGTTCAGCATCAAGTGAAGGTGATTGGCTTCGATATGGTGCTGTCCTCGGCGGATGAAAGTTCCGGTAAAAACAACCTGAAAAAAATTAAAACAACGTTAAAAGAAAATATTAAGGATGGTTTGCTGATTGATAAAGTTCTCGACCCCATCATTCAAAAATCAGATAACGATGCCATTCTTGCAACAGCTCTCAAGAAATCAAAGCGGTCTGTTTTAGGATTCTTTTTCCATTTTAATCCTGAGGGTTTGGAGCATCTAACGCCGGAAGAATTAAATGGGTATTTTAAAAATATCAAACGCACCCAATTTGGAGGATTTTTAAAAGTTCCCGGCGATGTCGAACTGTCCACCGTTGATTTCAGAACGGCCTATGCGGTTGAGTCCAATATCCCTTCACTTTCCCAAAATGCGAGAAGCCAGGGCTATCTCTCCTTTGATGTTGAACCGGATGGTTCCATGCGCAAGCTCCCCATGATTGTCAAGTTCCACGACAAAGTCTCCAACAAGGATTATTTTTTTCCCCCCATGAGCGTCCGGGTTCTTGAAAGATATTTAAGAGGGACTCTGTTGTTCCAGGTGGGCGAGCTGGGCGCGGAAAAAGTCATTTTCAATGGGACCCAATCAATAGAAGTACCCGTTAATGACAAGGGCGAAGTTCTGGTCAACTTTCTGGGAGGCCGCGAAACCTTTCCCCATATCTCCATCGCCGACATTCTCGATGAAAAAAACGATCTTGTTCCCCAGGGAAATTTAAAAGATAAGATCGTTCTGATAGGAGCGACCGCAACGGCATTGGGGGATACCAAGGTCACCCCCTTTGACCCGATTTATCCTGGTGTGGAAGTTCAGGCGACTATTATCGACAATATTTTAAGAAAAAAATTATTGTATCAACCAGGATGGGTTTTCCAGGCTGACCTGATTTACCTGATAAGCCTGGGAATTGTCCTGACCTTCATGTATTCAAGATTCAAACCGGTCATCGGCGTTTTTGCCTGCCTCGCCGTTGCCCTTGGCCAGTTTTTTTTGGCTCACTGGATATTTGTGAATAAAGGGTTCTGGATCTCGGGAATTTATCCCTTTCTGCAAAATATTTTCATTTTCGGATCTTTGGCAATTCATTGGTACTTGACCGAGGAAAAACAAAAACAATTTATTCAAGATGTCTTTGGCAAATATCTTTCTGAAAAAGTGGTGGATAAACTTCTTAAAGATCCCAGTAAATTGCAATTGGGTGGAGAGCAGAAAGAACTAACTGCTTTTTTCACCGATTTAGAAAAATTCACCACTTTTTCTGAAAAATTATCAGCTCAAGAGCTGGTTAATTTGCTCAATGATTATTTTACCGAAATGACGGATATCCTTTTGAGGCACGAAGGGACTCTCGATAAGTACGACGGCGACTCCATCAAAGCATTTTTTGGAGCGCCTTTATATTTTGAAGACCACGCCAAGCGGTCCTGTTGGGTCGCCATAGAAATGCAGGAAAAGCTAATAGAACTCCGTAAGCAGTGGAGGGATGAAGGAAGGCCCGAGTTGTACATGCGCATCGGTTTAAATACAGGATCGATGGTGGTGGGCAACATGGGTTCAAAAAACAGAATGAATTATGGAATGAATGGCGATTCTGTGAATCTGGCCGCCCGGCTGGAAGGAGCCAATAAAGAGTATGGAACATTTATTTTAATCAGTGAATCAACCTACCTGCAAGCTAAGGACTTTATCGAGGCGCGGGAGTTGGATTCCATTCGAGTTGTGGGGCGGTCCACTCCGGTTAAAGTTTTTGAGCTGTTGGGGAAAAAAGGCTTCATGGATGAAATGATTCGCGAAACGTTACCGCATTACAACCAGGGATTAAATTTTTATAAACAAGGAAATTGGGACGAAGCGATCCGATGCTTCGAAAAATCCCTAAACGTACATCCGCAAGATGGCCCGTCTTCCACCCTATTAAACCGTTGCCAATTATTGAAAAACAATGTCCTTTTAAAGAAAGAAGATTGGGACGCGGTTTATTCCATGCCTTCTAAATGAAAAATTTTTTAATGATTTGTAAGTTAAGTTGACTGTTTTCCCAAACTTCAAAAAATGGGACTATGGTAGAAATTCTCCTCCAAGGCAGAATTTGTAGAATTAATATAAACACTGGAACACCTAAAGCTGACTGAAAATTAAGCAGATAAGCGAAACCGACCTGAAATCAAAAAATTCCTAAAACCATCAATTTAACACTCTTTATCAGTAGGTCTACGGTTCGATCCCGTGACGGCCCACAATATAATGGGTTACGGGTTCATGCTCGTAGCCCACTTTTATTATGTAGGCACTATGTGTAGGCATGAGACTTCAAACAACATAGGGTTTGTATAACCGCGCATTTAATTTAAGAAAAAGTTGCAGTTACTTTGGGATAAAAAAACTTTCCTTTTTCCATTAAGCCCTTTATATTTCCCACTTTCCACCACTTTTTCCCGGCATTTCCCGCCTTTTCATTAATCTCAGATTAACTGACATTTTATATCTGGTTTGAAGATAGAATGAATACTTTAATAAACAGTGGTTATCAATGGTCCGGAGCAAAAGCAGACCGGGACTGAGGACGGGGTATCTTTGGCAGGTAAGACCGGACGCGCCCATTATGGGGAGTCCAATTAAATTAGAATAGGATGTTCTTGAGAAAATGGCAGAGCCGGGATCGTCAGGGTTTGGTATCATTGAGCGTACGGCAATTGACCCTTGGAGATGCTCGTCCAATGACTGAAGAATTCATCAAGACTTTCGTTATTTTATTGACCATCATCGACCCTATTGGCAACCTGCCGACCTACATGGCGCTGACGGAAAAATATTCTGTAGAAGAACATAAGTCTATCGCTGTCAAAACTAGTTTCACCGTGTTTTGCTTTTTGACCGTGTCTTTTCTGGTGGGTAAGTACGCTATCTTGTTTTTTGGGATACAGATGTCAGCGTTTAAGTTGATTGGGGGAATATTTCTCCTCTACGTTGCATTCACCATGATCACTAACAGCAAAACTTCCTTCTTTTTTTCCGGGGAAGAAATCGACCATAAGGGAGGTATCAGCCTGATGCCTTTAACATTTCCCCTGCTTGTCGGGCCCGCCGCTATCAGCTCGGTTATTATTCAATCGGATGAGCTAACGGCATGGTATGCAAAAGTCATTTCCATGTTGGAGTTTGCTTTCATTGGGTTTTTAATCTGGTTGACTCTCAGACTTGCTAAAAAAATAATGGACATCCTGGGTAAGACGGGGATCAAGTTTCTCACTCAGGTAATGGGCCTGCTTTTAGGGAGCCTGGCGATAGGGTTTATTGCCGACGAGCTTAAAGTTCTTTTCCCTGGCCTCTCCTAGCCAATTTGAAATTTCTTCAATTCAGGAATTGTCCGGGTCAGCTCCTACCAGAAAACCTTCCAGATGAGCCCGCTTGTCGGCGTCGCCCCTGCGATAAACACGAATGACTTTTTCAATCAATTCTTTCAATGTTCGATCCTGCATCAGATCAGCAAATTCTTCCGGAAAATTGACTTCATCGTCACGTTCCGGTTCCTGACGGGTAACGGGGCCGCGCCCGGTGAGCAACCAATAAATATTAATATCCGAAAAAATACATAAGTTGGCAAGAGTCGTGGCTGACGGCAAAGATTTGTCGTTTTCCAGATCGGAAAGAGAACCTTGAGAAACTCGAATCTTTTTGGACAACTCCACTAATTTCAACATGGAATGTTTACGCCAGCTTTTCATCCGTTGCCCAACCGTGCTGATTGTGGCAATTTCTTGTGAACCATTGATTTCATAAGACATAAATTCCCTCATCATGAATATCCTTTATTGGTTTTCATAGTCGCGCCTATCTTCCTCCTTCACAGTAAATTTTTATGCCACCAAAAAGCTGAATATACTAGAAGCCTGCCCCCGATTTTTAAAGTGCCCCCTTGAGGGATTGCGGAAGACAGGCTTCTATGGAGGAGGAGATAATATCTTAACTTATTAAGGTTAAAGAATGGTTAATTAAGTATTAAGATTGGTTAATATTATGGCCGGGGAATGAGTACGACCCGTCCACCAGAAAACCCGAAAAGGAGCAAATAACATCAACTCTTTCAGGCGCTCTATTTTGAGATAATGTGTTTGAGTGAAAGAGGATTAGAAAAACTTTGTGAAATGATTGCGGGAATTTCGTTATATTGTTTATTTCTTAATACTTCCGAAGGTCGGACCCATGCCAGAGTTTCGAGTTGAGAGAACCAGCTTACGTGGTTCGCCTGAAAAACCCTGTGATGAAGCGGTATTGAAGGAAACGTCTGAGATGATAGAGGATGGCTCTGCCAAGACCCATGGGGTTTGGGTGGTCGACATGGTTTCGCTGGATGAAATGATCACTTTTCGGGATAAGTATGGGGAATTGATCCTCGATCAGGATCCTTCTTTTCCTCAAATCCCGGACTCCATAGAAATATACGACGACTGGCGGGAAACGAAACGGGAACCCGTTGACCCGTAAATGCAACGGGCTCCTTTTTAAAATTATCTACCTAACCTGTTTTCAACAAGCTAGCCCTAATCCGGTGGTTGACCGTCCTTCCATAGCACCTGCTTTTCCGCATTTTTAATGTAGGCGTAGTCCTCATCGGCTTTTTCGTTGAGAGTGAGGGGGTCTTCGACATCCACCACCATGGCAGACACTTTTTCCATGCTCCCACCCAAGTGCAAATATATTTGATCGCCATTGTCCAGCCGGGCACTCTTGTATACGAAAATAAAATTATAGTAATGCGAGAAAAACAAGGGCGCGTCACCATACTCTTCAAACACTTCCTCTGTAGTCATGTAGATTCCTGATTAAATTGATTAAGGAAAAAGCTGGGCAAAAGAAAACTTAAAAGCCAGATGGATGTCCTGGGGAAAGTATCATGGTATCCCTAGCCAGTTTCATTTAAAGACAAACAAAAGGCCATCGGAGTAAAATCATTTCTTTTGTGTCATGTCCACCTTGCCATCGAAGTTTCTGTCAAGTTCCACCTTGTCCAGTTTTCCGGAAGAATTAAAATGCTCCCAGCGGTCGGCTTTGCCATCCTTGTTGGTGTCGTACTCTACCTTGGTGAGATTTTTGGATGAGTCCAGATATTGCCATTGGTCCGGTTTCCCGTCGTCTGTGGTGTCAAACGCCGAATGATTCAATGTTTCGCCGGATGAAAACACGCTCCACTGATCCACTTTTCCATTGCCCGTGCTATCCCGTTCTACCCGGATCAGTTTTTCCTGCTCGTTGTAAAACTGCCAGGTATCCGGTTTTCTATTTTGATCCTGATCGATTTCAACTTGAGACAGTTTCTCATCGGCTCCATAAGTTTCCTTCCAGTCGAACAAATCGTTAAATTTGCTGGATTTTTCTACTTGAACCAGTTTGCCTGCTTCAGAATAAATCTGGTGGTGATCCATTTTCCCGTCGCTGTTTCGATCAAACTCCACTCGAATCACCTGTTTATTTTTTCCATAAAAATCCACCTGATCCACTTTCCCATCGGCATTGGAATCGTGTTCAATTTTTTCTACGTTCCCATTTGACCCGACATGCTGCCACTGGTCAATTTTCCCGTCAAAATCAGAATCTATTTCGTTGACCTCAGCCCAACCTGAGGAAGCAACCATCAGGCAATGGAAAACAATAGAACTAAAAATGAGCTTTTTTAATTTTGAACTTACTTTGTTATCTTTTGACATTATTGAACCCTTGGAGTTGGTTATTTGAGCTCTTTTTTATAAAGTCCTGATCATTCATTCAATCTGAATCTAAAAGGCAAAACAATATCTAAATAAGATTTGCCGATTTCATCCGGCAAACTTGAAAAAGGAGCCGCCCGCTTCACTGCGGCGATCGCCTCTTCATCCAGGTCCCGGTAATTGGTTTTTAATACCAATTGGATATTTTTCACCTCGCCATTTTTCATAATCGTAAACTTTACGGTTGCCTTACCTTCCTGTCCCGATTTTTGCGCGGACTCAGGATACTTTTTGGCGGAAGCAATCAAATTTTGCAAGGTCCCCAGATAACCGTCTAAAACCCTTTTATCGATAATATCAGGCACAGGACGCGGACTTGAAAAATTAATCGCCGCGACCCATTCCCCTTTTTGAACGAATCCGGTCCTTCCGTAATTTCCCGTCAACCTGTTTGCCAAAGGAGCAACGCTGGCAACCCTTGCCGCCGGAAGGGTTGATACGGTTCGGGTTTTTGCCCCATAAAACTTAGTGGCCCTACCCGGTGCTGTCACCGATTCCTTTTCTGAGGTAGAAGGACGTATGGCCGTAATCGCAGGGTGGGAGGATGCGAGGGCGCTTTTAAATTCCACCGCCTTTTTATGGCCCGTCCCCTGAGTTTTGGCCACTGCAACCGTTCGCGCCCGAGGCAGACCGTGGGCAATAATTTTTCGGCCATTGTGAATGCGGGCTGTGGCCCTCCCTCCGCTTGAGGGAAAATGGGTTGCCGAAACGGATTTAGGTTTTGGAATTGAAGGAGCAAAGCCGACAGCGCTCGCATGGAAATCTTTTGGATTTCCATCAGCGGTGATAATAAAAGGAGCGTTTTTCCCCGGTCTTGGCAGCGGTGAAATATCTGCCGGCTTTGCTTTTCCTGTCGATGATCGTTGAACTTTTGGGGTGATGATTTTTAAAGCTTGAAAATTCTCTATCTCGCGTGGTTTTGTGTCCACGGCATTGGCCGAAATATCGGCCCCGACCCTTTGAAACGATTGTTTTGAGGGATGAACCTTGTTTTCCTGAACCCTGTTTGGTTTCGCTGGCACCATTTGGGACACAGGTTGCAGGGCGATTTCTTTTTTCTTAATTTTTTGAGCAGAATATGGAGTGCGAGGCTTTTTTATTTTCAGAGGCGTGACCAATTTGGGTTCATTTATTTTCTTTTCTATGACCTGAGCTTTTTTAACAGGTTTGGGTTTCTCGGCCACCATTTCAATCTTGAATTTTTTAGGAGGCAAAGGAGCAGGTGGTATTTCCCTGGAAGTCAGGAGGGTTCCGTACATCGACACAAGAACAATATGCAGGAAAAATGACCCTGCAATTGCGTACCCCATAGGGGTTTGAAGTGAATTTGACAGCTTCATTTTATATTCCTGTTAAGCTTACAAACGAGTCGGTTCGGTTGCGAGGATGAAATCAGTCGCACCCGCCTGCTTTGCGATATCAATGATCTCTCCAAACAATGCAAACTCAATCTTTTTATCCCCTTCAATGACCACTACTTTATTCTCATGTCCCTGCAATTTTTCACTCAACGTATTTTTTAAATCGCTCTTTGGGATTTCCTGTCGATCCAGTTGAAGTTTATGATCCGCACTGACGCTGAGGACAATATTTTCCCCTTCATTTTTTTTAGAGGACTCGGCATTTGGCAAATCAATGGCATCTCCTTGCTTGATGGCGGTTGAGGTCAGCAGGAAGAAAATCAATAAAAGAAAAACGATATTTATCATGGGAGCCAGATCGAGCCTGAAAAACTCCTTGCCCTGCGCATCTTTTCGCAACTTAATCATGTTTCGATCCTATCGAATGATGGAGAAGTTTTCTGCACCCGCTTTTTTTGCCAGATCCAGAACCCGAACAAACAGGTCATAGGGAACTTTGTTATGAATTTCAACGACCAGGTTTTTATCTGTTCTGGGGGACAATTTGTTCTTAAGCTCCGGCACCAGTGAATTGATATCCATTTTTTCATCATTGATACTGACCAGGCCTTTCTCATCGACCCTCAAAGTCAACGGGATTTCCACCTCTTTTGTGGTGGAGCTTTCACCGGGTAGGTTGATATCAATTCCCTGTCCTTCGACGGAAAAAGTCAGCATGAAAAAAATCAATAAGAGAAACACCACGTCAATCAAGGGGGTGATGTCCAGTCGAAAACGTTTTTTCTCCCGCTTCATCAATTTCATTTCAAGTTACCAATTTAAATAAACAAAAAATTCCAGGTGCTCACGCTTCAATTAACTCATCACTCCAATCGTTTTTTGGATTTTTTTCTGCCTTCTCATTGATGAAATGGTGGATCAAAATACGTCCGCATTTCTCCAGGTTGAACGCAACGTTTTCTGTTCTGCGGGTGAAATAATGAAGCAAGATCATCGTCGGAATCGCCACTGACAATCCGGCGGCGGTGGTGAGGAGCGCTTCCCAGATTCCTCCCGCCAGCAGGCTTGGGTCCACAATGCCCTTGTACTCGGCCACCTTGTTAAAGGCCTGGACCATGCCGATGACCGTACCCAGCAGGCCAAGTAAAGGTGTGATGCTTGCGATCACTTCCAATCCGCGAATGTATTTATTTTGCTTGTTGATTTCTTCCTGCCCCACCTCGGACAACCTTTCTTCCATTTTCCATTTTGGGAGATCCTTCACGCGCAATCCTTCACCGATCATGCGTTTCATGGAATCCTCTGAATCCTTATGGTTCATCCAATCTTCCGGGATTCTGTTGCCCGTTAACGATTCTTTGAAAAGGTCGAGAGTTTTTTTTGGGTCATTCTGAGTGGTTCGGATGAAATACAATCGTTCGATAACAATAGCCAGGGCAATGACTGAGCATACGAGGATGGGGATCATGATGAACCCGCCCTTGCCAACCAAACTAAATGTAGATTGAATAAAATCGAACATTTTGGACTCCCACATTAAAATTTTTATACGAGTAAATTTCGTACCGAAATTAATTAAATTTGGTCAACCGGCCCCGGCAAAGAACTGCTTTCTGCCCGCCTTCAGCAAGTTCTGTCCAGGTCGCGTAAACCCTTCCGCCGCTTCCAGCAAATAACAGCGGGTAAGAAACGCTATCTCCAAGGGAAGGGAGTTTTTCAGGTTGAGACGGCTTGCCGGTTCCCGAAATTTTCATGATCCAGGGACGAATACTTCCCCAGCCATTATCAATACCGGGTTCCCGCCCTTGAAATATGACCCAGGCCTCGTCTTCGATGATTTGAATGTCCGGGTGGTTGGCATCGAGCACCTTGCCCTGGATTTCTCCAAGGGTTTTAAAACTATTGCCACCATCTGACGACAGGGCGCCTCGCAAGCTGGATCTGTTCTTTGCGCCGCTGTACCAGGTGACAAATAACTTTCCATTGGCATAACTCATTGCCGGCCCCGAATGCGCGCACCCGTTGATCTTCCAACCTTCTTCAGTTACACGGACCTTGTCGGACCAGGTGTTGCCTTTATCTTCGGAAGCGGACACCACGATGACCCGGTTATCTCCTTCATAGACATGGCGCCATGTGATAAAAACTTTGCCGGAGTCGTCGAAGGCAATGGCCGGGCGGCAGCAGGGGCAAATCGCTCCGGAAACTTTTATATTTTTTCCAAACGTTGTTCCCTGATCTATGGATTTAGAAATATAAAGAGAGCCGGTCCCAGGAGGGTTGGTCTCCTTATCGCGCCCATCGAGCCAGGCGACATATATCGTTCCATCCGGCGCGACTTCCATGGTTTGAAAGGAGTGATATCCTTTAGCGTCCTCATCGTTGACTATGACCGCCGACATGAAACTGCGTCCAAAGTTCATCGACCGGGCAAACTTAAGATCCTTGCCTCCCTGCCAAAAAGCGTACATTTCAATCCCGGCGCCTTTTCTAAGAAGCGGACCGTTTTCCCCATGAGCGCTGACTTCTCCCGGAACTTCATTAATGGGGTAGGGCTTCGAAAACGTGTCGCCCACATTATGAGAACTCAGGTAGAAAAGATCCTGCCCTGCCTTGCCTTTATGCCCGGCATAAACAAAGTTCATGCCTTCGGAGGTTTTCAACATGAGTTGAAGTCCGTTTCCCTGGCCCACGACACGCGGTGTGGGTTCCCAGTTCACCAGGCGCGCACTTGTTTCCGGTTGCCCCCTGGATACCATCCCTGAGGAACCCGAATCGGGTGAGTTTTTAATATTTCCTGTGCAGGAAGTAGAAAAAATCAGCAATGACAGGACAATGTAAAAACTATTATTTTTATTAATAATCACGGTCTTTTTCCTTTTAAAATCATTCTGATTAAAACCTAAACGTCACCCCACCAAAAAACCGCCTCCCATCACCGGGATAGAAAAGCGCTGATGCAGGGGTGGCGGTGACGGCTGTTGAGAAGTTGGAAATATATTCCGTGTCAAACAAGTTGCGCCCGGTAATAAAGGTGCTGATGTTTTTGGTAACCTCATATCCGGCGCCAAAACCCATCAACGTATAACCAGGGGCTGAAAACGTGTTGCTGAAATCAACATCCGCCTCGCTCACATAGTCCATATTGAGGGAGGCGAACCAGGCATCGGGATGGTCATACCGAAGTTCTGAACGGAACACATGGGGCGGGACACCCGCAATGGTGTTATCCCCGAATTGCGCGTCCCCATCAAAACGAAAATCACTGTAGGTATAGACGTTGTTCAATTTCAACCGATCGCCGTTTGAGACCAGGTTTTGAGCCAGCACAATTCCAAGCCCTGCTTCAACCCCCTGATGTACAGTTTTATCCGCATTGAACCCTGTGGCCGGAATACTGCCTCCTGTTGTGAAACTTAAAATTTCATCTTTTAACCAGGCGCGATATGCAACCAACTCCCAATCAACAATTCCCTCTTGCCCGCGAGTTCCAATTTCAAAAGTCCATGCTTTCTGTGCGTCCAGATTGACAAAACCCGTCGTGCCGCCCTGGGTTAAATCGGCAAAGTCAGGTGGCTCGAAACTCTTGGTGACATTGGTGAAAAATTGCACGGTTTTAGTGTGGTCATAGATGAGACCCACTCTGGGATTGAAAGATTGATAAGAATCGCTGTCCGTTTCGCTGGGGGTCAATCGATCGAACACATCGCGATGTGAATAGACAAATTGTCCGCCCGCGATCAATGCCAGTTTTTGAGTTATAAAGAACTGGTTTTCTCCAAACACCACCACACTGTAGGCAGTCTGATCAGCATCGGATAATAAAGCCTGCCTTCGTCCTCCAAACCCGGAGCTATTAAATACTTTCGCATCCGTCATGCCACCGTGTGTGGTGACCCCGGTTCGAAAAGTGTTTAAAAACTTTCCGATCTTATAGTTTCCTGAACCTTGCGCAAACAAGCCATAGTTTTGGCTATCTTGATCGATGACCCCGACAAATGAAGTGATCGGATGGAACAACTCTTTGTTTGTGAAAAATGCGCCGACATCCAGTTTTTGGCCGCCGCCTAGATCGAATGTGGTTTTATTTGAGAATCGGTAAGACTTGATATCGCGATGCTCATCATCGTTGATCACCGAGGCTCTCACAGCCCTGGGATTGTTCAGCGCAGAAGACCGGGTCACCGTTCCCGGCAACTCAAGTTCAATGGCGTTTGCTGTAAAATAAAACCGCGTCTCCGCCGATTCCGAAAGTTTGATCCCCACGTTCGAATTGAACTTGTAGCTTTCCTGATATGTGTGATCCCGGAAACCGTCACTGGTCAATCCGGTTATGCTGAGAAACAGATCCGTTTTATCAAATACCATCCCGGATTGTATGTTCCCGCGAAAAGTGCTATCCGACCCCGCTTCAAAACGCAGTTGATGGCCGGGATTACTTTGACCGGTTTTGGAGACCATGTTGAGAACGCCTCCAATCGAAGTGCCACCATATTGCAGGCCATTACCCCCCCTATAAACTTCAATTCGTTGTAAGGTGAGATTGTCGATTTCCTGGAAATCGCCGCTACTATCCGCGTTATTAAACGGGACGCCATCCTGCAAAGCCGCCAGCCCTTTCTGATGAAAATTGCGTTGGAGTCCAGAACCCCGGACCGAAACACGAACCTCTTCCGCAAAACGTTTGGTCGCAAACACTCCCGGAACGAAGGAAAGCGTGTCTTCAAAGTTTTGGGAAAAATCACTTTCAAACGCTTTACTATCCACAACCGCCGCCCCGCCCGGGGTGCGCTGGATTATTTTTGCGGCTTCCAAATTGCTTGGAACCGTCAAAGTTCCGACCGTGGACTCGAAAGATCCAATAGAGGTCGCAGTGGATTCTTTTAACTTTGCCTTGGGGGCTTCTACGAGAACTTCCGGCAACTCTTTTTGATTTCCGTCTTCATCCGCTAGAACAGGGGGAGCCATCAATAAAAATAACAAGGCACAAACCACGACCCAACGAATAGATACTTTCTTTTGATAAAACATTGAAACTCTCCAATTCTTTCTTCTCATTGCAAAGTGCAAAAAAATAAATTTCCAATAGGGAAAAGCCTCAATTTCCTCATTCAGGATCAAGGCAATACCGGAATATCCCAAAATTGCAGAAGGTTCTTTTGCTGTTGGAATTCGCTCCCACAGGTAGAAACAGAGCGGCCAAATGCAGTCGTCCACGCAAACAGGAAAAGCAGGAACAGCTTTTCAAGCACGAACAAACCTGTTGAAACTTTTTGGGATTTAAAACAAAGAAATGATTAGAGAGACTTCGGGGGATGGTCCAACTGAAATGAAAGGGAAAATTTATGACGCGAGGTTTTAAGGATAAAGCCGTCTGCCTCAGCGTTTGTCAATGTCAGAGATGAATCTGAAACGGAGAAAAGATTTTTGGAAAAATCAACAGATGCGGGAATAGATGCTAATGGCGACCCACCACAATCAGGAGCGATCTGATAGCCCTCACTGCCTTTGTTCTTTTTACTTTGTGCGTGTGGGCAAGGTAGCCCCTGTTGGTTGTGCTTCAGGGGACAAGAATGGTCCGCCTTATGGCTTTTCAGCGCGGGAACCTTCTTTTCATGTTCATGGTGATGAAAAGGAGATGCATGTCCAGCCGAAGCCCAAAACAGGAAAACCACCAGGGCACAAAATAAACCTGTAGATAATTGTCGCATTACAGGGAGACTATTATAAACAGGCACTCATTATCAAGGACTAATTTCAACCTGATGACCGAATTTCAAAAAATAAGCCTTATCCCTTTTGGGGTTGGGGAATATCTCCAGGGGAATTCCTTCAAAACATTAAAAATTAATTATTTCAATAGGTTAGCTGGTTATTTCATATTGTCGATTATTTGAAATTACCCGAAACCAATGCCTTTTCATTTATTCCAGAATGGGTAGATTCATTTGAAACTTTTTGTTCTTGTTTGTTTAATCCCAACATCACTGAACCCACCACTAAAAGACCACAAAAAAGATAAATATATAGTCCATACAGGCCAGAAAGAGATGGGGAGATGCTACTTTTGTAAGTCATCATTCCTGAATAAAAAACAAAAATAAAAGTTCCCAATAAACCCAATTGATTTTTTTTAAAGAAAAGACAAAAAGAAACCATAAGAACCAAAAAACCCATTTCCCATGTATTGATCATTTAAAATCTCCAAAGAAATTAGAACCGCTTGTCAAACCCCTGCTGTTTCATGGTCAGGCATATACGGCATATAGTCAATAGGTTATGGAGATAATAAACATTGAGAACGGCCAATAAAAATAACCGGGGGAAAATCAATGGTTGTTGAAAATGGAAAAATACTGAAAGTTTCTATTTGGCGGGGAATTCATTGACGGAAACTGCCGTCGTCAGAATGTGTCAACCGAACATTCTATTTACTCGGCAACAAGAAAACGGACCCGGCGGTTTTGATGCCAACAGGTTTCATTTTTTTCAAAACAGAAAGGTTTTTCTTCTCCATAGCTCACGGTATGGATCCTGCTCTCATCGACACCCAAAGTGATCAAATAGGACTTAACTGAGTGAGCGCGCTGGTGGCCGAGGCTGAGGTTATAATTATTACTGCCCCGCTCATCACAATGCCCCTGGATAACTATCTTGGAAGCCGGATGAGATTTCATATATTCTACATTTTTCTGAAGGGTTTCCAGTAACTGTTCATCCAGGTCGTACATATCGAAGGCAAAAAACAAGTCCGACAACTTCTCGGAGGACAGGTAGGCCAACTGGCGGCGAACACCCTCTTCTGGAGACAAAGAAGTAAACTGATCTCCCCCTTTCTCGAGCAGGAATGGCTCAGGGGAATCAGGATCACTTCCATTCAGCAAACCGTTTTCTTTCTTATCAAGATCTCCCGGCACTGATGATGTGTCAACATCACCGACATTCTCCTCGCTGAAAAACTCTTTTGTCTCTTCCTTTTTCTTTTCCTTGCTTAACCCAGAATCAGCTTCAGGGGGATAAAGTTCAGCTTGGTCAGGTTGCGGAAGGTCTTTGGAACACCCCGAGACAAAAATCGCGAAGAGAATAGGGGTTATCAGTAATAGGTTTTTTGATAATGTCATAATGACCCCTCGAGTTAGGAAATTTTCTACTTTTTTATTCTCTCGAAATTAAAAATTTATGGGAGGATAACGATCACAAATATTTGTGATCAAGATTATTCCTGCTGAAAGCGGGGAAATAATGGGTGAGCGTTGCAGGATTCTTCAAGCCTCGGAGGATTAACCTAGTTTCATTAAGCTGTCTTATATCCCTTATCTATTTATAAACTTTTGCAGGCGGTTCGGAATTATTTTTTTCTTAGTATTTCCAGATTTATTTAAGGAGTTTTTGGTCATCAGGATTTGTTTTCCCTCCCGATAAATTTTCAGGACGACAACACCATGGACATTTTTCCAAAGCAATGTAATAACCTCTGATAAAATTTTATTTTCTAAATTTTAACGAAATTAAACTCTCATTAATAACGACTGCGATCACAGATTTTTGTGATGGAGGTTTGGGATAGGTGGGACGATGGTGAGAGAGGGTATTAATTTCTTATTCAAGACGGAATGCTATCCAGAAGTAAAAATAGGTTACGGCATAAACCATAACCTATTGATATATTTGGTGGACCGTCTTGGGGTCGAACCGTGGACCTACTGATTAAGAGTGTTAAATTGATGGTTTTAGAAATTTTTTGATTTCAGGTTGGTTTCGCTTATCTGCTTAATTTTCAGTCAGCTTTAGGTGTTCCAGTGTTTCCATTAATTCCATAGATTCTGCCTTGGAGGAGAATTTCTACCATAGTCCCATTTTTTGAAATTTGGGAAAACAGTCAACTTAACTTACAAATCATTAAAAAATTATTTCATTCTTATCCCACAACACGGATCGCTCTGGCTACTGGTTGTTGGTTGGTAAAAGTGTAGAGGCGTTTAAGGTCGGCTAACGGCCAAATGCGGACATTCGGCGGTGCAAAAACACTTTGGCAAATGATTTTCTGCGGGTCGGAATCGGTATGTCCGGGCTTTCGTGTTAGCAATCCCAACTTTTTACTGATATGGGGATGCTATTTCCTAAAGTTTAAACAAGTTCAGACTGTATGTATTGATGCCGAAGTTCGCAAAAGGACTCCACTGACCTATTTCTGTCAAATCTTGAGTTGAAATTTTTCGAAAAGAGAGGAAGCAACCGGATTTTGAATCCGGCGGGGACTCGAAATTAGCCAAAAGTCCTCTTTTAGCTCCGGCAATGTTCCGAGCTTTACCAGTTCACCTTTTTGCTTGATTTTCTTCACCGCAAAATCTGGCAGGGGAACCAGTCCCAGCCCTGCAATTCCCAGTAATTTTTGCACTGCCGTATCTTGGGTTTCAATAATAAGTTTGACGGAAATCTCACTCACCCGGAAGAAATGTTCAAGGTCGTGACGCAGCTTGCTGTGCAGGGTCGGAAAAATAAAAGGTTGTTCCTTAAGCGATTTTGGGAAATTGCGTTTTAGGTGCGCAAATTTTGAAGCTGCGTAAATGGAAATTGGAGAGCTAGCAAGCAAACGGGAATTGAACAGCTTGGTATCACCGATCGAAGGAGGAAAATTAGAAATCACCAGGTCAATTTTGTGAGAAAGAAGTTCTCGAAAAAGATAATCTCCTTCTCCTTCTAAAACGGTGATAGTGCAGTCGGTAATTTTTCTGGCAGATTCAATAAGGAACTGAATCAATTTTTTAGGGATACTGTCCAATACCCCAACCTGTAAATGGACGCGTTTGTCAAAGGTCTGATCTTTTATAACCTCCTGTAGCTCTTCACCCAACCGGAAAATCTGATTTGCATAATCCAGAATGGCCCTTCCCGCCTCAGTCAGGACCAACTTTCGATTTTTCCGATCGAACAACTTCTGTTCAAGATTTTCTTCCAATTGCTTAATTTGAAGGCTTATAGCCGGCTGACCCAGCAGTAGCTTTTTGGCGGCTTTAGAAATGCTCCCCTCTATAGCCACTGTCCGAAAGTAATACAAATGCTGATAGTTTAGAGAATTCATTTGCTTAATAAGTATTGTTTTAATCAATGATTATAATCATTATTATCAATAAAACCAAACAAAATACCGCCCATCTTATATTGTGAAATGGAAAAAAATATTGGGTTCCATTGAATAGAGGTTGAAAGTTGTTAGGAGTTTTGATGAATCATTCGGTATTACTGCCAATCCTGGATTTCAATTTAGATATGGAGGTTGTAATGAAAAACGAAATTAATAAATTCTTTGGATACGACAAAAATTCCCTTTTTCATATTTTTATCCACGCGGGATTTGTAATTTCAATACTTGCTGGATTAATGGTCCTTTGGATCTCATATTTCTGGCAGTAATTTTTAACTAAAAGGAGATGTTAGCTATGGAACCGACTTCTGTATTGATGGCAATTATGGCGGGTGTTGGAGCAATTGGTTTTTTGAGCTTTTTCAGCTCAGGTCTGTTCAACGAATGAATTATATAGGTACGTGGTTTTCCAAAGGACATTCCTGAGGGAGCGTGCGTATCGCTTTATTGAAAATTTTATTTGCTCCTTTTTTCAGCTCTTGCGGCGAAAAGGAGACATTAAGAATGAGAGTATCCGGAATCCTGCCGCCCAAGGCTTGGAATGAAAAAGGAGTAGTGCAATGAAAGCTAAAATATTGATTTTTTTCTCTCTGCTCATGTTTGTTTTTGCGGTAAGTCTGTCAAATGCGGGGGGAATAGGAAATAAGGAAATTCCCTTTAAGCCGATGTCGGATTTGAGCCAGACCACCGATGTCAAGCCCTGCCCTGAAGTAGATAAAAAAAATGTGACTTCAGAGGGCATTGATTTTCAGCTTCCATATCTTTTGCAAAAGAGCCAAAAATCCTGCCTGGATAAATGCACGCAGGAATTTGATTCCTGCATGAGCGGCACTGAGGGAAGTCCCTCTGCGCAATTCAGGTGCGGGGAAAAGAAATGGATGTGCACCCGCGGCTGCGACAATCAATTTGCGCCGCAGTTGGAGATGTGAAGATAAAAACAGAAAAATTCTTTACGAGTATGAAAATTTTAAAAATCCTATCCAAGCAATGATGCGGTAGGACTCCGGATATTATTAAGGAATAAATGCAGGAAACATTAAACAATCATTCAATTATTTTTTTAGGGGAAATAATATGAAAACGACAAAAAGTATTCTCAAAGCACTCGCAATCGCCGCAACAATCACCTTGTCATCGTCAGCCGTCATGGTGCATGCCGATCATAACCCCAAGGGTCCCTGGTACGCGACCGAGGATGGTCTTCTTCACGGAAAGGTAACGAAAAGCCCAATTGACCGCCATGCCGTCTGGACCATGTGGTTTGACCAAAAAGGGGATAGACTTTCTGGAAACCCTGGAGTAACAGGCTCAAGCCCTGGTGTTGAAAGAAAAATTTCCACTCGGACCATGGTCAACCCACAAATGGAAGGTGTGGTTCTTGAGTTTGACTTTATTCGGGAGACCAAGACGTACGACCATTCTAAAGACCGTGGGGATTCTGCCTAATTTATATCTCTTCTGGCTGGGCGGGTGAATTTAAGCGGTTCCCTGACCAGGGAACCGCTCCCTCTCCTGTTTTTCAATCGCTTGAAACGGAGGAAAGATTATGCTGGATTATCATTTCAACAAAAAACTCCTTTTTTGGACGGTAATTTTGGTAATAGTGTCCTATGTTTACACGAATTGGGACTTGTTCAATAATTGAATCGTTTGGTAGTCCTTTAGCCAAACAACTTTATTTATTTTAGGTTAGTTTGTCAGCTTCCGTCATGAGCGGCACTGAGGGAAATCACTCTGCGTAATTCAGATGGGGGCGGAGAAACGGATGAGTACCTGCGGCTGTGACAATCAACTCTCTCCGCATTTGGAGCTGTAGTGTGATGAAAAAAAATACTATGAAAAAATTCTTCACTAGCCTAGCAGTATTGATTTTAGCGCTTTCAGCCTGTTCTGAGAAGCCCTTGAGCAACGTCCCTGAACCATATATGACTGGTCAGAAAACTTATATTCGCGTTTGTGGAATATGTCATGGGGATAATTTAAAGGGGAATGGTGCCGCTCCTTCTTTTCTTATTGAAACCTATCAATCCGAAAGTTTTTCAGATCAGCAGATACGAAATACAATAATAAATGGTTCGAAATCTAAAGTTATGCGGCCACAAAGAGGGAAAGTATCAGATTCTGAAATAGAGGAAATCATCAAATACATACGATTTTTACAGAAAGAATCCGGATTGATGTGATCCACTGTTTATTCTATGAAAGGTAGGATCATGAATATTTTAGTCGCTATTGATTTAACCGAATCATCGCAAATAGTTGTTAGGCAGGTGAAAAAACTAGCTAAAGCTCTCCCCGTAAAATTTTGGCTGTTACATGTAGCAAACTCAGATCATGATCTATTGTTGGCGGCGGCACATTTCGATGAGGTAGCATTCAAACAAGAGGTTGGAGAAATAAAGGATACAACCGCCAAAAACTTCCAAAATGAACACCTTCTATTGCAGCAGTTCGAGCATGAATTACGATCAACTGGGATAGATTGTAACGCGCTTCTTATTGAAGGAGAAATCACAGACACCATTCTAAAAGAGGTCGCCAGGTTGTCCGCAGATATAGTGATGCTGGGATCGCAAGGGAAAGGGGTTGTAGATCGTTTTCTTCTGGGTAGCACAAGTGAAAGTATACTTCATAAATCTTCTATTCCCGTTCTTATAATCCCGACACATGACCCAAATTAATCAGCACCTTTGAGGTAAAAAACCAAGAGATACTTTTTGTTAAACGTTCCTTAAGTTGGAGGTTATTGTGATAAAAAAAATAACGAGTGGATTTGTTGTTGAAGACATCTGTTTTAGGGTCTGAAAATTTTAAAGCACAATTTACTGTTTAATAAAAATGAATCAATAATTAAAACTTAAAAATTAAGTTAAATTCATTGAATTTTTCAAAAGAAAAAACTAGTTGGTTTACCATCATATCAAGGGTAGGACTGTTTCTCCTCATTTGGTGGGTTCTCACCGATGGAAATCCATTATCCTGGTGGATCGGTATACCGGCGGTGTTGCTTTCAGTTACTGTCAGCATCGCACTGGTCCCATCCGTTCCTTTGGTCTGGTTTCAACTATTATTGTTCGTGCCCCGTTTTCTCATGCTTTCATTGCTTGGCGGAGCGGATGTGGCCAGGCGTGCCTTTCAGCCCAACTTACCGATTGCCCCGGACCTTATTGAATATCCACTGCGGCTACCGCCGGGACTGCCGCTTGTATTCATGACCAACACCGTCAATCTATTACCAGGAACATTGACCGCTGAATTCGATGAGGGAGTGTTAAAAGTGCACGTCTTGGACAGGCATAATGATTATACGACAGAACTCGAGACGTTGGAGCAACGCGTGGCTCAAATATTCGGTACACCCCTGCAGGTTTCTGAAGGAGGTAAAATAAAATGAAACGGTTCAAAAATATTCTTTGTGTTGTGGAATCCGGAGAGAAATGTAAGCCTGCCCTGAAACGCGCCGTTAACCTGGCAGAGAATAACCAAGCCAACCTGACGGTCGTCAACGTAACCCAGCGTATCACTGTCGGTTTTGGGATGCCGGAGGGTGGCCCTATCTCAGCCAACCTGCAGGCATTGATGATTAGCGACCATGTGCAGGAGCTGGAAACCTTGATCGAGCCTTATCGCAAAAGCATTGATATTAAAACCAAGGTGTTGATAGGTACCCCTTTTTTAGAAATCATACGCGAGGTACTGCGTAACGATCATGATCTGGTGATCAAGGTCCCCGATAATCAGGATTGGCTGGACCGATTATTCGGCAGTGATGATATGCATTTGTTGCGAAAATGTCCCTGTCCGGTTTGGCTCATCAAGCCGGGTGAGCTGAAATCCTATAAACGCATCTTGGCGGCGGTTGATGTGGATTTTGATAGAGACAATGAAAATTTGCCTGGAGAACTGGAATCACGACGCGCACTGAATCGACAGATCCTTGAAATGGCATACTCTTTGGCGATATCTGAATTTGCAGAGTTGCACGTCATGCATGCATGGGAGGCGCTCGGCGAAAGCATGATGGCTGGGTCGTTTGTACGTACGCCAAAGGAACAAATTTATGAATACATCGAACAGGTGAGGCGGAAACACGAAGCCAGCTTGGGTGGACTCATGAACGAGATGGCCAACAATGTGGGGCAGGACGCCACAGATTACCTCAATCCACAAACCCATCTGGTGAAGGGTCGGGCCGGCAAAGAAATTCCTGAAATGATCAAACGTTTTGAGATTAATCTTATCGTCATGGGCACTATAGCCCGAACCGGCATTCCCGGATTTTTTATTGGCAACACTGCTGAGACGATTTTGAATCAGATTGAATGTTCCGTGCTTGCAATCAAGCCGCCCGGGTTTGTAACGCCGGTCACCTTGGAACGGTGATCACACATGCAGATCCTTTACCTCGCATTGGCGCTGTTTCTATTGGTAAACCTTGGTGCCGGGATGTGGCGCGTTCTTAGAGGTCCGACTGCCGCGGACCGTATGTTGGCCGGGCAGTTATTTGGTACCACGGCAGTCGCTGTGCTGCTTCTGCTGGCGCAAACAACTGGAAACGTAGCCCTGCGCGATGTGGCCCTGGTATTTGCTCTGCTGGCGGCGGTGACGGCAGTGGCATTTGTGCGACGAGCCTGGACGGAGGAGAGAACAAACAATGAATCCTAGTGATTACCTCTCCGCGGCACTGATGATCGCCGGGGCCGTCTTTTTTCTGGCCGGTACCCTTGGCCTGTTGCGCTTTCCGGATGTATATTCCCGTCTGCACGCTTTGACCAAAGCCGATAATGTAGGACTGGGCTTGGTTGTGATGGGGTTGGCCGTGCAGGCGGAATCCTGGGCCGTTGTAGGAAAGCTGTTGCTGATTTGGTTATTAGTCTTACTCGCTGGTGCCAGTGTTGCCCATTTGATTGCCAGAGGAGCATTGGAAAGGGGAATAAAGTTATGGAGGCGTTAACCCTGCTGCACTGGACTTTCGATATTCTGTTAGGACTGGGATTGTTGTGGTTGGGCTGGCGAGTGCTGACGAGTCCCGATTTGTTCAATGCCATTGTGTTGTTCGTCGCCTTCGGCCTTTTGATGGCACTGGCCTGGGTGCGTCTGGATGCGCCGGATATTGCACTTGCTGAAGCGGCCATCGGAGCCGGACTGACGGGCGCTTTACTGCTGGCTGCGTTCGCAAAATTGCGCACTGTGGAGAAGAACCACGATATAGCAGGACAACTGGAAAAAGGAAAACTTGAAAACCGGTCCTTTCAATGGTGGCCGGCTACATTCTTGCTGGTTGTTGCTGCCGGACTGGGGCACACGGTTTTGTCTTTACCACATTATGCAACAGGATTGAGTGCGGAGGTTTCCGCGAACCTTAAGAGTAGCGGGGTGAGCAACCCGGTAACCGCAGTACTTCTCAACTTTCGGGGTTATGACACCTTGTTGGAGATGGTCGTATTGCTATTGGCACTGCTTGGTGTCTGGTCAATTAGTGGCTCGGCCCTGCCTCGTGAGGCCGCTCCTGGCCCCATTCTAGATACTCTGTCGCGCCTCTTGACGCCCGTATTGATTCTAGTGGCGGCTTACCTGTTGTGGGTCGGTGCCCATGCGCCCGGCGGCGCTTTCCAGGCGGGCGCAGTGTTGGGCGCGGCTGGAGTGCTACTGCTTTTGTCGGGTTGGCGTCTTAGCTCCCATTTAGCAGGATTACCCCTCAGAATCATTCTAGTGGCAGGCCCTGTTGCATTCGTGGCAATGGCTGTGTTTACGATGCTGACTGGAGGACAGTTTTTAGAATATCCCAGAGCCGAGGCTGGCACTCTTATTCTGTTTCTCGAGACCGCTGCGACCCTCTCAATTGGAACGACTCTGGCCGCTTTGTTTTTAGGTGAACGCCCCAAAAACAAAAGGGAGTACCCATGAGCGCCGCATTTCTTTTTGCTTTAGTGGGTGTGGGGCTCTTTTCTCTGGGGTTGTACGCCCTGATCGTTCATGCACACTTGCTTCGGAAGATCCTGGCGATCAACGTGATGGGAAGCGGGGTCTTCCTTGTGCTGGTAGCTCTGGCCAAGCGTACTGGAGAATCTCAGCCAGATGCAGTGCCTCACGCCCTGGTCATCACTGGCATCGTGGTTGCAGTTTCGGCAACGGCGCTGGCGCTTACTTTGATGTTAAAACTGACTGCGGAAACCGGACGTGCGGAGCTTCCCGAAGATCAAGGAAAGTAGCGCCCATGGGAGCCTTGCTTTCGGAAATTTCTTGGGGTGTCGTCTTGATCCTGCTGCCACTGGCGGGAGGAATAGCCTGTTTCCTTTTTCCACGTGCAGCGAAGGTACTCGGGCTGGTTTCAGTTTTTGCGGTGTTGCTGTCGGTTTCGGGTCTGGGTTGGAATATAAAGGTCAACGGTATCTATCGTCATGCCATCGGCGGCTGGAATGCCCCGTTGGGCATTGATCTTTATGCTGATGGTCTGAGCCTGTTGATGCTTGCTGCAACCGCTCTGGTGGGGTTCGGCATCAGCGTTTATTCTGCGGATTATTTTGAGCGCGAAGATGCGGCTCGGTTTTGGCCCATTTGGCTGTTGCTACTAGCCGCGCTGAACGCCCTGTTTCTTTCTGCCGATGTCTTCAATCTGTACGTCACCCTGGAACTGATGGGGTTGGCGGCAGTGGCGCTGGCAGCGTTGGCAGGCGGCAGAGATGCTCTGGGCGGGGCCATGCGTTATCTGCTGGCTAGCCTGCTGGGGTCGCTCGCTTACCTATTTGGTGTCGCGCTACTTTATCATGGCTTCGGCAGCATGGATATCGCGATGCTTGCCGTGCGTGTCGAGGCCTCTCCAGCGGTCTGGGCAGCGCTGGGACTGATGAGCGTCGGCCTGTTGCTAAAAACAGCACTTTTCCCCTTGCATTTTTGGCTACCTCCCGCCCATGCGAGCGCCCCCGCGCCCGTGAGTGCGCTGTTATCAGCGCTGGTGGTGAAGGGCTCTTTTTATATCCTGTTGCGTTTGTGGCTCGAGATCTTCGGCCCCCTCGGGGGGGGTGTCGATACATTGTTTGGCCTGCTCGGCACCGGGGCCATACTCTGGGGCTCTTTGCAGGCTTTGCGCCAGACCCGGCTAAAGTTGCTGGTGGCTTATTCCACAGTAGCTCAAATAGGCTATTTTTTTATATCTTTTCCTCTTGCCGCAAGTGCCGGTGTGACGGCCTGGAGCGCGGCCGCATACTTGGTTCTGTCCCATGCCCTGGCGAAGGCGGCCATGTTTCTGGCAACCGGCAATGTGTTGCGCTTCGGCGGCCATGACCGCATTGCGGATCTGGATCGAGTGGTTCAGCGTCTGCCGCTAACCGCTTGCGCCTTCGCGCTGGCAGGGGTGAGTATCATGGGCCTGCCGCCAAGCGGAGGTTTTGTGGGCAAGTGGCTGCTTCTTCAAGCGGCTCTGACGCAGGATCGATGGGATCTTGTGTCGGTCATAATCCTTGGCGGGGTGCTGGCGGCGGGCTATGTATTTAAGGTGATTGGGCATGCCTTCACCCTGGCTGACATATCGCACGAGTCAAGAGAGGTCCCCGCCAAAATGGAGTGGGCGGCCTTGCTACTAGCATTTGGGGCGATATTGCTTGGGTTTCTCGCATCGCCAGTGTTGTCGCTGGTTGGAATCGGCGTCCCATTCGGCGTCAGTGAGGTGAGTCCATGAATTGGGATGCATGGATTCCCCTCCTGGTGATTGCGAGCTCTCTGCTACCCGGTTTGATCATTTTCTTCCTGGCGGAGGACAGAAAACGCCTGCGCACTACGCTCAACCTGGCTGGAGCCTTGGTTAAACTCGCATTGGTATGCTGGATGCTGTGGGGTGTTTACCACGAGCATCATTATGAAACTCGGCTGACGCTTTTGCCGGATCTGGAATTGGTGTTGCGAGCCGGCCCGCTGTCATTGTTGTTCCTAACTCTCTCCACTATACTTTGGCTGGTCACAACCGTCTATGCCATCGGCTATCTGGAGGACTCACCTCATCGTAGCCGCTTCTTTGGTTTCTTCAGCCTGTGCGTAACGGCCACTGTTGGCGTGGCCCTGTCCGGCAACCTGATCACCTTTCTTTTGTTCTATGAATTATTGACCCTGTCCACCTATCCTCTGGTCGTGCATCGCGGCACGGAAGTGGCTCGCCGGGCTGGGCAGTCCTATCTTGTTCATACAATTTTTGGTGGCGCTCTGCTACTGTTGGGTACCGTGTGGCTCTATACTTTGACGGGCACCCTGGAATTTACCCCGCGGGGATTTCTCAACGACCTTGGCGAAGAACATCGTCCTGCGTTGGTGATCATTTTTGCCCTGCTGATCGCCGGACTGGGGGTGAAAGCGGCGCTTGTGCCTCTACACGGCTGGCTCCCTCAGGCTATGGTCGCACCGGCGCCCGTCAGCGCCCTGCTGCATGCGGTGGCTGTGGTGAAGGCCGGCGCGTTTGGAATCGTGCGCGTGATCTATGATGTGTTTGGTGTGGATTTTGCCGCCGGTCTCGGTGTAACTGAACCACTAGCATGGCTGGCGGCGACCACGATTATCTACGGTTCGTTGCGCGCCCTGTTTCAGGATGACCTTAAGCGCAGGTTGGCCTTCTCAACGATAAGTCAGGTCTCCTACATTACATTGGGCGTCGCTATTGCAGGGCCCATCGCCACCATTGGCGGAGTGGTGCACCTAGTGCATCAAGGTTTGATGAAAATAACCCTATTCTTCTGTGCCGGCAATCTTGCCGAGACCCTGGGTATTCATAAGGTGAGCGAAATGAGTGGCGTGGGTCGACGAATGCCCTGGACCATGACGGCTTTCACCATCGGCGCCTTCGGAATGATTGGCGCGCCGCCGGTCGCTGGATTCATTAGCAAATGGTATCTGGGTTTGGGTGCACTGGAAGCGGGTCAGGAATGGGTGATCTTTGTGTTGGCTGGCAGCAGTTTACTCAACGCGGCCTATTTTCTGCCGATTCTGCATCGTGCCTGGTTTCAGGAGCCGCAGGACGCCTGGCCGGAGGAACATCATTTCGGCAACAAGGAAACCGCATGGGCGTTATTATTACCGCCATTGGTTACCGCGCTCATGGCATTGGGTATGGGTATGCTTGCTTCGGCACCCTTCAGTCCCCTGGGGTGGGCGCAGTTCATCTCGCAACGAGAGTTTTATCGACCATGAACGAAGATATCTACGGTATTTTCCTGTTGATTGTTGTTGGTCCATTGCTGTTGGCCATCCCGGCGTTGCACTCACGCGTGCCCTGGCCGCGTCATCTTGCAATCATTCCCGCTTTGCTACTGATTGTGTTTCCCGGGGATGCCTCCCTGGCGATGCCTTGGTTCCTTTTCGGAACAGGATTTGCCGTCGATGGGGAAGTCCGGTGGATTCTGGTGATGTCTGTTGCGGTCTGGCTCACGGCCGCGACTGTCGCAAAGTCTTCAAGACGCAACCCTGCGTATGATCGCGCGACCCCATTCTTTTTGCTGACCCTGGCTGGAAACCTGGGCGCCGTTTTGGCGACTGATCTGGTTGGCTTCTTCAGCTTTTCGACTCTCATGGGTTACGGTTTTTACGGGCTGGTGGTCCATGCAGGCGATGCAGAGGCACGGCGCGCCGGACGCCTCTATCTTATCTTTCTGATTGTGGCTGATCTGGCCCTGTTCGAAGCTTTGCTGCTTGCCGCATTGACGACAGGTGGGAATTTGCAATATGTGGTGGTGCGCCAGGCAATGGCAGGGACTTCTTCCTCGCAGTTGTATCTTTGGATGGCGCTCGCCGGGTTCGCGCTCAAAGCGGGGATATGGCCAGTCCACCTGTGGTTGTCGACCACGTTCAAATCGGCGCCTCTTTCAACGACCTTGTTGCTGGGTGGCGTTCCAGTTGCCATGGGACTGCTTGGTGCGGTGCGATGGTTACCCTTCGGAGAAATTGCCTTTTACGTTTTGGGAATGGTAATCATGGTGATGGGTGTGGCGGCTATACTTTACGCAGTGCTAATGTTTTTCATGCATGCTCCCTTGACTATGTTTCCTGTCTGGGGAACCGTCGCGGTCACTGGATTGTCGGTCATGGCTTTGGGGACGGGTCTGGCTCATCCAGCTGTATGGAGGCAGTACGAGTATCTTACGTATCCCTTCATAGCCTCACTGGGAATGTTCTTGGCGGCACTGACCTTCGCCATCGGTCGATTGCAGGACAAACGCCAAGCCCCAGAAGTTGATTTACAGCGAGTAGAAGTTTTGAGCCCGTGGGGTGAAGGAGGGATGGGTGTCATTGAGCGATGGGCTGAAGACAGATTACTCATACTCCGATCCCTTTGGCGGGACCTCCGGCTGAAAGCGGTAGAACAATATCAGCGCATTTTTGACTGGGGAAAACCAGCAGTTTTTATTTGGGGATGGAGTGCCACGATCACAATGTTTGTTTTTTTGGGGTTGGTGTTCGCGTGGTTGGCGGGATAGCGAAATTGTAGTTTCCAGGTGTTTTGGAAAGCCATTAAACGGTTGCATACAAGGAGTGTGCTGGTTCTATGAGGCGAAACTTTTTGACAAAAATGGTGACTAGTAATGGGCAACACCTTGTAGCCGAAAAAGTAGCGTCGAGGTAAACTACTAGAACTCTGCTCCAATGAACAAAATTAAAAAAGGAGATGTCTCATTTTTGCTATCTACAATATCGAAGGCCGAAAATTTCGCGATACCCTGGAGCAATTGCGCAGGGTACGGGAAATACAGGCAAGTCAGGGAAGGCCGTTACGCCCAAGCGTGGATGAGGATAAAACTCATCTCAATGAAAAAATTTCTGACGATCGAACTCATGAAGGCGCCGCATCCAACAAAGCGCTACAATCATACCGAGAGGTGCTTCAGTTCAGCCCTCGGGAACCCATTTATCATGCTTACCAACTCATGAGCCATCCGGTTAGCACCGTGCCGATGGGGATGGAAATTATCACAGCCCACCATTATTTCCAACAACAGGGTTTTAATCAGATGCCGGTTATTAGTACCGAACAACGAATTATCGGGATGCTGTCGGCACAGGATCTGCTTCAGTTCATCATTTTTGAAAACGGAGAGTTGCAAAACTTAAAGGGGAAGATCGTTGCGGACGCCATGTCAAAAGAGGTTATCACTGCATACCCGGTATCGGATATCCGCCGCATTGCCCAAGCGATGCAGAATTATAATCTCCACTGTGTGCCCATTGTTGATGAGCAGGATACATTGGTGGGTATAGTATCACGCAGTGATATTCTGCGAGCTATATCCAATGATCCACCGCTGAACCTATGGACTTAGGCGAAAAAAGCTCTGGCAACTCCTTTTCCAAGCGAGTGGGAGAGGCACATTCAAAATAACATTCAATATTATCAACACCTCAATACGGAACATTTTTTTAGTGAACCCGAAAATATGAAATACCATCATCCAAAACGTTATCAGGTCTTACAGAATTTTTATCGGCAAGACCCAGCACAGAAAATATTTACCAATCAGCTTCGTTAAAAGTGGGGAATATAAAGGGTTTAATGGGAAAAGGAAAGTTTTTTTATCCCAAAGTAACTGCAACTTTTTCCCAAATTAAATGCGCGATTATAGCTATCTACAAACCAGACAGCACCTCTGTTCAGATTCCCCTAGTACAGTCCACTAAAAAGGGGCTACGGAAAAAACCGTAACCCCTTATATTTAAAAGTGGAGCTGGCGGGGATCGAACCCGCGACCTCTTGAATGCCATTCAAGCACGCTCCCAGCTGCGCCACAGCCCCAACTTTTATCTTTTCTCAAAAAGGGTTGATCTTAATGGTTTTCCTGCTCCTGTCAAGTCAAATCCATCCACCGATTCCCCATTCTTGCCGCTTGCCTTCACCTAAAATAATTATATAATAAACGACCATATTTTTCTCACCCTTCTTCAACTCAAACGAGACAAACTACCTTGCTCAGCCGAGTAAAACGCCGTCTTCGCACTATATTCATCACCGGGCTTCTTATCACCCTTCCTATTGCGATCACGTTTTTTATCCTCAAATTTCTGTTCAAAAACCTCGATGCGCTGTCTCCCGTTTTCACAGACCTTTTGATCCAGGCCGGCGCTCCCATACCAGAGGGTTTCCGCATCCCTTTTCTGGGGTTTTTCATGACATTTCTGATCATCCTGCTGGTCGGAATACTGACCACAAATATCTTCGGAAAACAGATCGTCCATCTTGGAGAAACACTGGTGGAGAAAATTCCTTTTGTCCGCCGAATATACAGTGGCACCAAACAGGTCGTGGTTGCTTTCGCCAACGCCGATACCGATTCATTTAAAAAGGTGGTTCTCATCGAATTCCCAAGAAAAGGAGTCCACGCGATCGGGTTTGTCACTGGAGAAGCCAGGGGGGAAGTCCAGGAGCACACCACCGGACAGGTCATCAATGTTTTTGTTCCAACAACGCCAAACCCCACTTCAGGTTTCCTGGTATTCTCTCCTAAAGAAGAAGTTCAGGAAATAGCCATGAGCATTGAAGATGGCGTCAAATATGTCATCTCCGGGGGGATCGTGGACAACCAGACACAACACCTCCCTCTCGCCAGAAATGGGCGCATTGAGGAAACCGGGGTTTGACCCACCCGGCATCAAAACTCAAAATCCTCCATCAGGACAACCATTTAATCGCAGTGTACAAACCTCCCGGCCTCGCCACGCAAGCAGATACCAAAGGAGGCCCCTCTCTGCTCGACCAGACAAAACAATGGATCAAAATCGAACACAACAAACCCGGCAATGTTTTTCTAGGCCTCGTCCATCGGCTGGACAAACCGGTGTCAGGCGTGGTTTTGTTTGCCAAAACTTCCAAAGCGGCGGCCAGACTTTCAGAACAATTCCGGGAACGCACGACTCAAAAAATCTACCGGGCGGTGATCTGCGGAACGCCCCTGGAAGCAGAGGGATGTCTCGTGCATTATCTTCGAAAAGAAAATTCCCTGAAAGCCACTATCTTCCCACGGCCCACACCCGGCGCAAAAAAATCAGTGCTCTCTTATGCGCTCATTGAAAATTTATCCAACGCCTGTATTCTGGAGGTGACGCTCGAAACCGGACGGTTTCATCAGATACGCGCTCAATTAGCCTTTATGGGCAACCCCATTCTTGGCGATATCAAGTACGGCGCTCCCTATCCCCTGCCCGACCGGCAGATAGCCCTGTACGCTCAGAAACTGGTTGTCAAACATCCCGTTTCTCAAGATGAAATCACCCTGGAATCCCCTCCCCCGCCAGGCTGGCCCTTTGTAGAAAACAAAAAACAACCACCGGCAGGGCGCTGAAAAAGAAGCCTTATGCTTAGGAGTTTTTGCAGGTATACGCTTCGTCGGTGCTCCAGGTCAAGGCGATGTAGTCCGGTAACAGTGCGGTTTTTCTGTTCAGAATGGCGGAGTCTATTTGCTCGCAGGTCAGATTTTCTACGTTTTCGAGCCGGGCATTGTTAAGGGTGGTCCCGTTCAAATCGGCTCCACTGAGGTTGGCGTCGGTGAGATCACTTGCACTCAAATCAGCACCACTGAGGTTGGCCTTATGCAAGTCCGCTCCACTCAAGTCCGCACCCGTAAGATTTGCCCCTCGAAGGTCGGCCTCATCCAGATCCACCTCAATGAGGCGGGATTGCTTGAGGTTGGCGGCAAACAGGTTGATATTGCGTAAATCCGTTTCGCTGAGATCGGTTTTTTCGAGATTGGTCTTACTAAAGTCCGCCCCTCTAAGGTTGGCGTTTCTCATGACAACGCCGCTCAAGTCCATCTGGCTGAAATCAGTCCCGCTCAAATCGACCAGGCTGAAATTTGTATCACGAAAAACCGCATCGGCGAAATTGCAGTTTTTCACGGTGGCACCGGTAAAATCGGCTCCCGTCAGGTTAGAGCGGCTTAAATCTGTGTTGATGAGCCGTGCGGTTGTAAAATCAACTCCAGAAAGATCCGCATCCGTCATCACAGCGCTTTTCAAATTTGCCTTGCTAAAATCAACCCCGGAAAGATCCGCCCCATTTAAATCTGCCCCCTCAAGGTCGGCACTGTTCAGGTTCGCGCCTTTGAGCTTTGCCCCGTCAAGCTCTGCCATTTGCAGGTCAATTTGGGCCAGGTTGTAGCCTTCCAGAGATTTTTTATAGATTTCAAGGATCGTTTTCAGTTGAGCGCCAATTTGAGGGAAAGGCCTTTGTTTACCGGACAATGAGTCGAAAAGACTGGATAACGACCCTAAAACAGGCCGAATGGGACCCTGCATGTTCTGGATTAGTGGAATTTGCTCGAACATCTGTTGCGCCCCCGGAGTGTTGAGAAAATAAAACACCCGGTTGGCCTTGTGCTGAACTTCATTCAATCCGTTCTCATAATTTTGCGACGCGATGAGAAAAAGCGCGGTATAAATCACCCCGATTATCAGCAAAAAGTTGAATATTTTTTTTATGGAGGACATGCATTATCCCTTGCCGGAATCATGTTACACATTCAATGAAATTTTTCGCACGATTATAATACATGCCTTGACAGGGATCAATATTTCAACCCAAAACCCGGAACCAAAAATCACTCCGCCGGCATATTGGCAGGATGATCCACAGAGGACGTGGGTTTCTCCAGCGAGTCCTTCACAAGATCTGCCTTTGTGGTGTGAAAACCCATATCCATCATCAGCGACATCAGAACAGGCACGAGAAAAAGCGTGAATACGGCGGACACGCTCAACCCTCCAATGAGCGCCGTGCCCATGCCCCGATACAGCTCAGTCCCGGCGCCTTCGCCGAAGGCCAGGGGTATCATGCCGAAGACGCTTGAGATGACCGTCATCATGATGGGACGCAGGCGCGTTTCGCAGGAAAACTCAAGAGCTTCGCGTTCGTCCATTCCAGCACGGATGTTGTTGAGCATCTGATGGATGATGAGGATAGCATTGTTCACCACAATCCCGGCGAGAATGATGATGCCCAGTTGGGTCAAAATATCAAAAGTGATCCAGTTCCAGTCCGCGGCCATGGCACTGGCATCGGCAACCTCCCATTCTTCCAGGATGGATCGAATGAACCCCCGTTGCAACCAGTTGTTGCCGACGATTCCTAAAAACGCTCCGGACATGGCGAAGGTCACCGTCAGCATCACGATGATGGGACGAAAAAAGGAAGCAAACAGGGCCACCAGCAGGAGATAGATGAAACCCACGGCATAGATAAAACTGTTCACCAATGATTTCTGCGTGGACGCCAGCTCATCCGCCGAACCACCGGAGCGCAGACCGAATTCTTCGCTCAGGGTTTGCCGGACAGGAGCCAGGGTTTTCTTTTCCACCTCCTTGATCACCTGTTGCATGGCCACATCTTTTTTCACCTGAACGAGCAGATTGATGGCCCTCTCTTTTTCGATGTGATCGATCCTGGCGGGTCCGGCGCTGATCTCGATGTCGGTCAGATTGCCCAAATGGGTCATCATGCCTTCATCAGTCCATATGGGCATGTCTTTATAGTCTTGCAGACTGAGTTTTCTTTTATCTTTTTTCTGCACAAAAACAAAGTCGATGGGTTCTCCCCGGTCGTTGAATTCTCCCAGATACCAGCCCGCAATCAACGACGCAACAATTGTGCCGATCTCGTCCATCCCCATATCAAGCCTTGTGGCCTGCTCCCTCCGGGGTAGAAAACGCAGTTCCGGGTTTCCAAATTTAAATTCCGGGCGGACGGAGTGCACCCCCCGTACACTTGAGATGTCACCGATCAATTGCAGGGCGACGTCTTTGAGTTTGAGCATGTCCGGCCCGGTGATTTCCACCTGAAAGGTCTTATCCGCCGACCGGAAGATCGGTCTTTGAACGGCGAACGCAAAACGATAGCCGGGGATTTTAAATATTTCACGGCCCATCTCTTGCGATTTCACAGCCATTTTCACCTCGCCCCGCTGCCCGCCAGCCAGTTCGGGTTTTATGATCGCACCGCCGCCGTTGAAACGCTGGGAAAATACCAGAAAATTGCGGGAGACATCTTCCATCGCGATGATCTTCTTTTCATAATTTTCAAAATAATCCATGTTGGTTTTTGCGGGAACGCCGGCCACCGGTTCCATCATCATGAACACCATATTTTTATTCCCATAGGGAAGATAATCGGGTTCAGGAAGAATTCGAGTGCTCCACCAGAGGAGAAACACCACGCCGACGACGATGCCCACCTTGCTCACAATGCTGGTAAAAGTTTTGGCTATCAGTTTTCGTATCAAACTCGAATAGGCATTTTTTATATTTTCACCAATGGCAATGACAGGCCGCAAAATCGTCTGATGCAAAAATCCGGGTCGATAAGGCTCCCCCGGTTTTAAACGGATCAACAATGTGGTCAACGTCGGAATCACGGTGATGGAAACCAGAAGCGAAAGGGCAATACTGGCGCTGATGGTGATGGCGATGTCTTTAAACATCTGTCCCGCTTCTTCTTCGATAAAAACAATCGGCACAAACACCGCCAAAGTGGTCAGGGTAGACGCCAGAACAGCGCCCCAAACTTCCGCCGCCCCATCATAGGCGGCCTTCATCACTCCTTTTCTCATCGTGAGGTGGCGGTAAATATTCTCCAGAACCACGATGGAATTGTCCACCACCATGCCGACGGCAAAAGCCATGCCCGCAAGCGAAATAATATTGATGCTTCGGCCCAATAGTTTCAGAACGATGAAAACTGCCACCAAACTCACGGGAATGCTGATGGCGACGATTAGAACAGAGCGAACGGACCCAAGGAAAAGCAAAAGCACGATGACCGCAAGGATCGCCCCCACCCCTAAATTGGATTTGACCAGGCGCATGGATTCATCGATGTAATCGACATCCTTGTAAACGATCGCCAGTTTCAGGGGGATGCCACGGCTCAACAGTTCCTTGTTAAGTTGGACCACGGCCTCCGCCGTCAGGTTGCAAGTTTCCACCACGTTGGCGCCGGCTTTCCTTATGACGCCAAAGGCATTCGACATCCTTCCGCTGATGCGGACCAAAGATGAGGTTCGTTTGTAACCATCCACCACCGTGGCAAAATCACGAACCGTGACGGTCCGTTCCCCATCCCGCTTGATCACGGTACTCAGGATTTCTTCAGCGCTGGTAAATTCGCCCAGCGTGCGCACCGTGTACTCGCGGGTTCCCTCATCGTGAAGCCCGGCGCGGGTATTCTGATTTTCTTCCGACAATCTGTTGACCACATCTTCATAGGTCAGGTGCAGGCGGGCCATGCTGTAGGGATCAAACTCCACGCGCATCTCGCGGTCTTCTCCGCCGAAGTGCCACATATCCGCCACACCGGTGACTCGAAGCAGAGCGGGAATGACGATGTCCTCCCCGACCTTGTACATATAATTCTGATCGAGGTTTGGCATCTTCGGGTTGGGTTTGTCGAAGACGATCCACATGATGGGATTGGAATTGTCGCTGGAGACGGACTTCAAAGTCGGTTTGTCGGACAAAACCGGCAGGTCTTTCACCTGCTGAAGCTTGTTGTTCACATCAATGGTGGCGATATTTTTATCAATTCCCCATTCAAACTCCAGGGTGATCGTGCTCAAACCCTGCTGGCTCCGCGACGTCATCTTTTTGAGTCCCTCCACGGACTCCAGTTGTTCTTCCAGCCGGCGGGTGATATTACGCTCCACTTCGCTTGGGGAAAGCCCCCGGTATTCCGTTCTTACCTCGATGATGGGTTTGTCCACCGTGGGGGTGAGCTGTCTGGGAAGAGTCTGAAAACAGAAAAATCCGACTACGGCGATGAGCACGACCATCACCGTTACGGTATGGTAATTTCGAATGGATCGATCGATCAGTTTCATCAGGTCTTGGGCGTTTTGGCCGGTTCCTTATCTGTCTCCGGTTTATTAGACGCGGCGTTGAAAGGCGTTTCAGCTTCCGGGGACAGGTTGGTGGGAAACACATTGGCTCCGGGAAACACCGCCCCGGAACCGCGTAAAATCAAGTCCACCTTGGGCCCCAATTGATGCGTGAAATCCTCAATTTCCACATAATCGTCACGTTCTTTGAAAGCTTTCACAGGAACCAAATGCGCGCGTTTATCTTTCATGATATACACCACCGTCCCGTTGTCGCCGATCACAAGAGCGATGGAGGGAACATGCAGAACGTCTTTGCGGGTTCCAAATTGCATGATGGCCTCCAGATTCACGCCGGGGAATAAAGAAGCGCCTGGTTTCGGCAGATCGATTTGAACTTTTATATTGCCGGAATAAATATTAGCGTCTGGAATCACCCGGATATTGCGAGTGAGTTCTCTCCCGTGTTTGAAATGAAGGTTGAGGTTTCGTACCAGAAATTCAGCGCCCTGTAAATTTTTCAGTTTTTTCCGGTAATCCTGAGGCATTTCGAGGACGGCTTTCAACCGTGAAGAACCGATCATTTCCACCACCGGCGTTCCGGCACTGGCAAAAGCGCCCTGCTCAATTTTTTTAGCAATGACAACCCCGGAAAAAGGCGCCCGTATGGACGCTTTTGAAACGTTGAGCCGGGCGATGTCGATCTGCTTTTGAATTCCTTCAACAACAGATTTTTTCTGCTGAATATCTTCCACACGGGAACTCTTTCCCGCCTCCAGAGCCGCTTTACTGGACCTGAGGGCATCCCCGGCACGGCGGACACGGTCTGTGGACTGATCCATCTCCGATTCCGAGACAAACCCCTGGGCCACCAGTTGTTCGATTCTGGCTTTCTCTTTTATCGCCAGTTCATGAGCGCTGGTATCGGCGTTGACCTGGGCCTCCAGTTTTTCTTTTTCCTGGGGGCGCAGACCTTCGTTGGATTTTTCAAATTCTAATTGCGCAACGGACAAATCGGTTTCAAGGCGCCCCAGTTCCAAATCGTATTCGCGGGAATCAATGAGAGCCAATACATCCCCTTGCCGAACCTTCGACCCTTCCGCCACCGGAATGCGGTCAATCTGCCCTTTGACTTCTGTGGTGATCGTCACCCGCTGGTCAGCCTGAATATTTCCGACGGTGCGCACCTGATCCACAACGTCCAGATAGACCACCTTGCCGATCTGCACCGGCAGGGAGAACTCTCTTTTTTTAGAGGCGGTTACTTCCGGGTCTCCGCCACAACCAAATAGCAAGAGAATGGATAGAATGGAAAGACACAACTGAACCGTTTTGTCCTGTAGGAATTTGTTATACTTCACAGAAGCCTGTCAATTTTATATTGATATTTGGATGCATTATCCTATACAAAATTTATTTAATCAATTAATTCATGAGCTTATCCTCACCCTTAGTTTATCCCCTCGATGATTTCGATTACTGTCTGCTGGACTCAGGCGGGTTCCAAAAGCTGGAGCGGTTTGGTCCGCATCATTTTATCCGGCCCGCCCCGCAGGCAATTTGGCCTCAAACCCTGCCCGCTACGGAGTGGCGTCGAGCGAAAGGGGAATATAAATATTTCAAGGGTAAAGAAACAGGGGGCGAATGGAAGTTCTTCGACAAACTTCCAAAAGACGGCTGGCTGCTGAAGTTTCGCAACTTGACCTTTAAAATCAAACCCACCGGGTTTGGTCATATTGGCATGTTTCCCGAGCAGGCTCTCAACTGGACCTGGATCGATGAATTGATCCGGTCGAGCCTACGGACGGATCTCAATATTCTCAATATTTTCGGTTACACCGGTGCCAGCACACTGGCCGCGGCGGGTGCTTCAGCCGCCGTCACCCATGTGGATGCCTCCAAAGCTTCCGTCACCTGGGCCAAAAACAATCTTGAAGTTTCCGGTTTGGGCGATCGCCCGGTCCGCTGGATCGTTGACGACGCGCTCAAGTTTCTAAAGCGCGAGCACCGCCGGGGCCAACGCTACGATGGCATCATCATGGACCCGCCCACTTTCGGGCGCGGACCGGGCGGGGAAGTCTGGAAAATCGAAAATCAACTTTCAGAACTGATGCACCATTGCAAACAAGTTTTGAGCGATCAGCCTTTATTTATCCTGCTCACCACCCACTCGCCGGGTTTTTCGGCTTTGACTCTCAAAAATATGATAATCAAGTTCATCCCGGAGTCCGCTTCAGGCGTTTTTGAAACCAACGAGATGTATATTCACGATACCGGTTCAGGACTCCATCTTCCCAGTGGTTTTTTTTCCCGCTGGCGAAATGATTCGGTAAAATAAGTCTGATGATCCAAATTCTCAGGCAACCTGGAGGCGGTCATGGCGCATGAGTTTTACAACCACATCAAATCGTACGCTGAAAGAACTCCCGATCACCTGGCGATCATCGACGGCGGCGACACGCTCACCTACAAAGAGCTTCTAGAACAAATAGAAAGTTTTTCCACCGCTTTGACCGGCCTCAAACTAGGCCCGAACAGCAAGCTTGGAATTTTCTGCCTGAACCAAAAAGAATATATCATCGCCTTTTTAGGCTCTTTACTCAAAGGCTTGCCCATCGTTCCGCTTAATTTTCTGCTCGGCCCGGACGATCTGGTATTCATCGCTAAAAACTCGGGGATCGACACACTGGTGGTCGACGCCCTGTTTATCAAAAAAGAGACTCTGCCTTTTTTTCAGATGTTCCCAAATAAAATCGTGGTGGGGGAAACCGATCTTGAGGCCCTGGGGAACGGAACCCTGGCTTTTGAAAAATTTCTACAGAATAGCGACCGCAGGCAAATCCCCCATGAAAGAGAACCTTCCATTCCAGACACGATTTTCTACACCTCCGGGACGACCGGTCAGCCCAAAGGGGTGATGCTCGACGAGAAACAATTCGAAATCAATTGCGAAGGATTTTTAGCCCATTTAGACATATCTGAAAAAGACCGGGCCATCGTCGCTCTGCCCCTGTTTCATTCCTTCGGCAACATCATGGCTCTCGTGCTTTTGCGCCAGGGAGCGACGTTGATCCTGTTGCGCCAGTTTGCGCCGAAAACCATTCTCGCGGCAGTGGCGGAGCATGAAGCCACGCTTCTGCCGTTGGTCCCGACACTTTATTCCTTCCTCATCGAAATTTATGCCCGTGGCGGATACGACGTTTCCTCCCTGAAGGCCTGTATTTCCGGCGGCGCGTCTCTTCCAGACGCACTGCACCTGAAAGTGAAGGAAATTCTCGGCACCGCCGTCCTGGAAGGCTACGGTCTCACTGAAACTTCGCCGGTCATCGCGGTCAATGAAACTTCCAGGGGAGGTGTGCCCGGTTCCGTGGGGCCGGTTTTACCGAATTTAAAAGTAAAAATAATGGCGGATTCGGGTCATCCTGTCAAACAGGGGGATGTCGGGGAAATATGGGTGCAGGGAGAAACCGTGATGCGGGGTTACTGGAAAAACCCGGAAGAAACCAAAATGATCCTGACCCCGGACGGATGGCTTAAAACCGGGGACCTTGGGCATATGGACGCTGAAAACCATCTTTTTATTTCTGCGGGACGAATCAAAGACCTCATCATCCGCGCCGGAGAAAACGTCGCTCCTCTGGCCATTGAAAACGCTTTGATGAATCATCCTTCATTGATGGAAGCGGCGGTGATAGGCGTCCCCGACGATCGGCTGGGGGAAAAAGTCAAGGCCTGCGTTGTCTTGAGAGAGGGCGCATCTGCGGATGAACAGGCGCTGAAAAAATTCTGCCGGGAACGGCTTCCGGCTTTCATGGTTCCCGATATTATCGAATACCACGAATCACTCCCAAAAAACGCCACCGGCAAAATTTTAAAAACTCAGTTACGCGAATCTTGAAACGACCGGGGCCAACCGGGATTGATTATTAATCCGCCGCGCAACGAAACCCCAAATCCTCGATCCGGTAATCCACCCACAAAGCCTTACGATTGGCGGAGCGTAATTCGGGCGCGGCGTTCGACCAGGAACCGCCGCGAAATATCTTGTTGTTGGTCCCGCCGCGCATCACGCGTTCCGAGCGAACCGGCCCCGTGGGGTCTTTTCTGGGACTGACCATATAATATTTTTCTTCCATCCAGTCCGCCACCCATTCGTTCACATTGCCTGCCATATCGTGAAGGCCAAATGCGTTGGCAGGAAAGGAACCCACCGGTGCGGTGGCTGGAAAACCGTCTGACACGCTATTGTCTTTTAAATTAACGACGCAGGCCTGGTCACAAAAATTAGCCTTGCTCGCATCAAACTCATCACCCCAGTAATATTCAGTCAAACTCCCTGCCCGAGCGGCGTATTCCCACTCCGCCTCAGTCGGCAGACGCTTATTCGATTTTAAGCAATACTCATCGGCTTCAATCCAGGTGACGCTTTCGACCGGCAGGTCAGCGCCTTTGACAAGCGACATGTTGGTCCCCATCTTGAGCAGGAACTCTCTCTGAGTCACCTCAAACTTGTCCATTTTAAAAGCGGACACGCACACCTCGTGCACGGGTTTCTCATCCTGCTCTCCTTTATTGCTTCCCATTTTAAAACAGCCTCCCTCAAGACTGACCATTTCCACGGGTCCTTTGGAACCAGAAGCCTCAATCATCTTCATTTTAACCTGGCCCTGCAATAAGATCACCTCCCCACGAACACTTTCAGGCACGCCACGGTATTTAAATTGCGCACGATGTTTGGGAACCAGTTCCATCTTTCCCGTTTTAAAAAAGAAAAAACGATAATGCGGGACCGGCTCGGTCAAAACAGGTGTCAGGTAATTTCGCATATTGTTTTTTGCGTCTTCCTTCAATATGACGGTTTCGTCCACCAGTTCCGCCTCCAGGGGTTCGGACTCCCCTTCCAGAGTCACCAGCACATTCTTACCCTTGAAAACTTCCATCGCCAGAATCCGGCCAAGCAGAGTATCGGCTTCCTTAAATTTGTTCAAAGCGATTTTCGTCTCCGCGAGAGATTTCATGACGCGGTAATTTTCAGGGTCTGTTTCTAAAGCCTGGGTGTAAATCGTTTCCGCTTTCAAATAATCTTTGATCGCAACTGCCTGGTCTCCGGCGGAAATGGTTTTTGAAATATCACTGAACGCCTGAACGGGCCAAAATAAAATTACGGCCAAAAGTCCTGCCAGATATAAACGGGCGTTTTTTCCGCGCCCAATATAAACCACCGTCATGAGTCGACTCCAAATAGATTTATTAAGGGAATGAACGGGATCATTATAACATCCGGCAATGGGATTGAAAGAAAGGTGTCAATTTTCGTTAGAATTCGGAAGGGCGAACCAAGGACCCGCGACACGTCCCGGTTCCTACGGCTTTTTTGGGCCGGATTTTTCTTTTTTGCCGGTTTTTTTGCTCGATTTAACCCTGGCGGAATCCTGGTCGGCTTTGGTTTTTTTCAGGGCGTCCCACTCCGAATCCAAAGCGGGCCCCTTCTTTTTGTATTTGTCCCTTTTGGGGAAATAATCTATCTCATCGATCATCGTTTCACCGGGAAAAAATAACGTTTATGGCTTCGCGCCGGGCGGATTTTTTGCATAGAACTCAACCAATTGATCCATCCCCCGGCTTTGAACCCCCAACTCAACGGCCCGGTTCAGGTGAGCCCGGCCCGGCTCGTGGTTTTTCAGCATAGTATACACCACCGCGAGATTGGCGTGGCCCGGTCCATAATTCGGGTCGATCGCAAGTGCCTGCTTGAGGAGGGTCACGGCCTCTTCGGGTTGGTTCATTCGGATCAGCGACTGAGCCAGGGCGTCGTAAGCGTTTTTGTTGGACGGCCAGGAACGGATAGCCGCCCGTAGTTTGATTTCCGCTTCCTTGAAATTTCCCATAAAATTCAGGTTACTGCCAAAATTGGTCAGAACCACCGGATGTTCCGGGTTCAACTCCAGTCCTTTGGCATAGAACCGATTGGCCTCGTCCAGCCGGCCCTGAACATTCCAGGTCGAACCAATTTTAAAATACGGGTTCCACAGAAAAGGCTGTAACCGGGCCGCGTCTTTGTATAACTCGCGGGCATGGTTCATCTCATTTTTCGCCATGAAGGAATCCCCTTCACGCATGTGCTTGAAATACGTTTCCCGCGCCTGAATTTCTTTCTCCGGTAATGTCGGCGCGGCCCACGCCACGATCACCACCAACAGGAGGGACGAAAAAATTCCAGCCTTCATACAATTTTTTGGAGAAAGCGACGTGTGGTGAGAAAAAATCCATTTAGCCATCCAACCGATCAACCCCAGGGCGATCAACTGCGCCAACGGAAAAATCAACGTAAAGAGAATGTCCCTGAAATCTGTTTCCTGAGAATGATCCACAAAGATCAGACGGAAAAAATTCGTCGAACGCAGAAGTTGGCCGGTGCGTTCCATCATCAGGGAAGGACTATTCCCCAACGCTTCCCAGGTGAACTGCGGGTGGTTGTAGGGCAAAGTCACTTTATACTGAACCACCATGAGATATTGCCCCAAAACCGCCAGCCCGACAAACCCCAAAGCCAGCGGCCATACTTTATTTCTATCGAAACACCATTGCAGTAACCGGGCCAGACCCAGCGCCAATACCGGAAGCGCGGAAATTAAATGACGATGACCGTAAGACGCGGAATCCTCTGGATACAATATCAAAATAGAAATCAACCCCGCCAGATAAGCTAATAATGCAGGGCGAATTTCATTCTTCACGCACAAGCCCAGGAACCCCGCAAGGGCCAGGGGCATGGACAGGACCAACCCCCATTTCGGGCTCCATAACAGGAACGCAAGATTCTTTAAAAATTCCAGTGGCGAGAATCCTGCCAACCCTTCGCCTGCGAATTTCATGTGCCGTGGAGGAAAGGGCATGCCGTTGAGCTGATACCAGCAATAAAATTGCGGCAGCATAATGAGTAAAAACCCTGCGGAAAACGCCGCGAATCGAATCAGATGGCTCTGCACTCTTTTGGAAAGATCCTCCGATTTGTCGGCCCACAGCAGTACCAGAAAGTCCACGACAAACAACGCCCAAAAGGCCACATTGATGACGCGAATCATGCAAAGCAAGCCAAGAACCCCACCCACCACAGCGTGGGCCGCAAGGTTTTTGGATTTGCGCCACCGTAGCCAGGCCAGCAGAAGCAAGGCGGACACGGCAAACTCCAGTGTGTGCGCCATGCGTTGACGAATAAACGTGAAATACACCAAAGGCGAAGCCAGCCAGATCGAAAGCGCCGTGATCCAGGCCACCCGGTCGCAGGCAAATTTTCTTGCCAACTGGAACACAAGAATAAGCCCAAAAAATAACCAGGTTCCCGACGCGACCGCGGTTGCCAGCAGATAAGGAGCAGAATATCCGTCCACCGCAACCGGGTAACCCAATGCGTCATATAAAAGGGCCAACAGATGTCCGATCAGGAAAAATGGCAAAAACAACACGGCCTGACCGATCTGCCAGTTGTTGAAAACATACCCTGTCGGAGTCAGTTTTTCCGCGTGCGCGTAATTGCGCTCGTTGATGAAATCCAGATCACCATCAAAAAATACGGACCGCAGATAGGCATAGTATCCGGCGTCATCGCCGGCGTCGATCAGAGTTGCGGAATAGTACCCTGTCTGCAGGGAAGGAGGAACCCAGGCGTTAAAAATACCAAGAGGGGTCAAAAGAAGGAACACAAAATAAAAACTTGCGCCCAGAATCAGGAGATTTTTTTTCGACATGGCATCAATCGCTAAACCCCGCTACGCGGGGAGAGCTTTGCTTAAGTTTATTATCCCCTCATCCCAGCCTGTCTCCCTGCGGGTGCCCGCCAGAAGGGAGAAGGGGTTTCCTCCTCTCCTCCATTGGAGGAGAGGATTGAGGTGAGGAGGGATTTAAATCTTTCGTATTATGTGGGAAGAAAAATTGGGCCTGACGCTTAACAAGGCCCGAAAAATATCCAAACTTATGCATCTGTGTTTATCGATAATAGTCGACATCCGATCTGATAACCAGTGTCAGACATTATCGAGTCGGGAAAGTCCGCTATCGGCCAAAAGCGGACATATAGAATTCACCGTTATTGCACCATTTATTTGAAGCCGACTGATATTAATCGAAAACCTGGACTTCTTCTGGATAGGAAAAGAAATAAACAACGTGAAACCCTTTCACGTCCAACACTGGACATTTTAGCGGTGCCAGCTTCCCGCTATTCTTGATTCGATTCGCAACTATCAGAAGGCGGATGTCGTCTAAACCAGCACACCTTTTGTAATCTGGCAGTTTTTTGGACTTCTTTTTAATCGCCTCAGTGACATGTTCTATTGGATTGCGATTTACCCATCCCGCGCAGTCTTTCACGCTAAACCAGTTGGCTGCAAAAGCCCGTGTGACATACACATGGAGCGTTACTTCCCCTTCGTCCACCGGGATGATGTCTTGATGTCCAGGCGGCTTGGCTGAAAGGTTCATTGCAAAAAGAGTTGGTAGGACTGCAGCCATATTCTCGTCGCACATGTCGCCGACAAACTTGACGATTAGGGGGATATCCTCCTTCTGTTCGTATTTGTGCCGAAGGTCATTCACAGCTCGCTGAGTTTCTGCTTCCTTTTTCTTCCTGAGTGAACCGGCCTTTCTTTGACGCCCTTGGAATATCTCGCAAACCTCTAGTCCAAACTGCTGTTCGCCTTCGGTCACGATAAAATCAGGACTTTCCCTATCCGGGCCGCTAAGACACCATTTTTTGCCTAGAAGTTCCGCAGCTTTCTCGACAAAAAAGCGCTCGCTCTTTTTTTTTGACGGTTGTGTCATAGCAGTTCCATATGCTGGATAAGGTTTCCTATTTAAACTTTAAAGTTCATAGAAGGTCGTCCTGATAGACAAACCTTCTATACTTTTTCACTTAACAAACAAATTAAGTTAATGAGTAAGAATGATGAACATCCGCTTTGGGTCGATTCCGGTCATTCGGGATCGGGTGCAAACTTTTTCAAACCACCAGACCTTTATCCACCAGTTTCTGATGCGCGTCTTCCACCCTGGAAACCGTTTCCTGTTTCTGGCCCCAGTCCACCAAATCCTGCAACCCTTCTTTCAGACTGATTTTCGGGCTGTATCCAAGCGCCTGGATTTTCGAGATATCTCCGTAACAATGACGGATGTCTCCATTCCTGAACTTGCCAATGACATTGGGCGAAAACGACTTGCCGCATAATTCGATGAGGGCTTTGGCAATCTGTAAAATGGAGGTGGGCGTGCCGGTTCCGATGTTGAAAATCCCATAATCTGCTTTAGAGTTATCCATCAGGGTCAGTTTTCCCTGCACCAGGTCTTTGACATGAGTCAAGTCGCGTTGTTGCAGACCGTCTTCATAGATCAGCGGCGGTTTGTCATTCATGACGCTGGAACAAAATATGGCCGCCGCACCGGTATAAGGGTTGTTGAGCGATTGTCTGGGTCCGTAACAGTTGAAATAGCGGCACGCCACCGTGGGGATTTTATAGGCCTTGCCGATCATTAGTGAATACACTTCCTGATCCTTTTTGCTTTGGGCATAAACCGAGGTGCAATCCAATTCCTTTTCTTCATCGGTCGGAACGGACCCGGTGGGCTGTTGGCAAAAGGGACACAACATCTCCCACTGTCCCGTTTGAAATTGCTCGTCCGGTCTGGGTTTTGGAGAGAACACCCCATGCTCCGGGCAGGCATATTTTCCTTCTCCATAAAGGCTCATGGAGCTTGCGACCAGCACTTTCTCGACAGAATGCTCATCATTGACCAGAATATCCCAAAGAATGCCCGTCCCCTGAACATTGGTTGAAATATACTGGTCGATCGCATACATGGACTGCCCCACGCCGACTTCCGCCGCGTCGTGAATGATGATGTCCATTCCCGCGACCGCTTTTTTCAAACCGTCCCGGTCACGTACATCTCCCTGGATGAATTCCGCCTCCGGGTGCAGATATGAGGGACGTTTGGCGTTTGGACCGTGGACCTGTTCCGTCAGGTTGTCGAAAACCCGGACGGTATCCCCGCGCGCCACCAATGCATCAACGGTATGCGACCCGATAAACCCTGCCCCGCCGGTCACTAAAATTTTTTTCCCCATATCCAAACCCAGGTAATTTTTTAATAAAAATTGAGAGGACTTCTAAAAATCGAATTTTAGAAACGCCAAAAATTCTATCATAACTGTAATTTGAAAAGGGAGACTTTCACAATCGGTCCCCTTCAGCTATTCGTTAAAAGCCTTAAGTTTCAAACCCACACAGAAAACTCATCTTTTCAAACGAGAATGCCGTTAAGAAAATAAACTCTGGGCAATATCTGGTTTGCTATTAAATTCAAAAAAATCCATGACAATCCCTACAGTTATTTCGGACCCGACCTCTTTCCTGAATATTTCACCGCCCTGACAACCGTGGACCTATCCATCCTCATCGTTAATTACAAGAACAGCGCCACCTTGCCGGATTGTCTTGAATCGGTTTACAAAACGACCCAGGGACTCATGTTCGAGGTCATCGTCGTGGACAATGATTCCGGGGACGAGGGCTTGAAAACCATTCAGGAAAAGTTTCCCGAAATTCGCTGGATTCAAAACAACGCCAACCTGGGGTTTGCCAAAGCCAACAACCAGGCCGCCCTGGCCTCCAGGGGGAAAGCCCTGCTTTTTCTCAACCCGGACACCCAGCTCACTAGCAACGCGACGAAAAGCATGATCGCTCAACTGAAACATGATTCCTTAACCGGGGTCGTCGGCCCCAAGGTTTTAAACCCCGACGGCAGTTTGCAATACTCCTGCAGAACCTTCCCGACGGTGTGGACAGGTTTGTTCAACCGTTACTCCCTGGTTTCCAGATTCTTTCCAAAAAATAAACACACCACTCGCTACCTGATGACGGATTACGACCATGAGAAAAGTCTGGAAGTGGATTGGGTTTCCGGATGTTGCATGATGGTTCCCAAATCGGCTTTTAAGAAAGTCGGGGGGTTCGATGAAAAATATTTCCTTTTCAACGAAGACGTGGATTTATGCCATACCTTAAAGCACTACGGCTACAAAACACTGTATTTTCCTGAAGCAAAAATATATCATGACATCACATCCAGCAACGGCAAGGTTCCGCACCAAGTCATCCTCAAAAGGCATCAGGGAATGAGCCATTATATAAAAAAACACTTTATCGGCAATCCCATCCTCGGAGCCCTCATCCATGCCATGATCGCGGTCCGCTACTTCACTCAAGTTGTGATCAATTTTTTCAGATAATGTTCGGCCGTTATCCAATCCCCGGCGATGGTTACCTGACCGGCTATCTTTCCGGTTTGCTACTCTCGATCATTTTTACTTTTATACTCGTCAAAACCATCCGCCAGCCAAACGCGTTGACACGTTTCTTAAACCGGCTTCCTATTTCCGCCGGAAAAAACGTGAGCCCCCTGGGCGGGGTCACCGTCGTTTTCTCTTTTTTACTCACACTGTGGGGGCTTTATTTTTCAGGCCGAGTGGATCCCGGCAACGGCCATTTGTATGTGGCGCTGACAATCGGCACCGGCTTGATGTTCATTTTGGGAATGTATGACGACATCTATCACTGTTCCGCAAAAAAGAAACTGGCGGCTCAGGTTTTAATCTCCATCGTTCTTTATTTCGCCGGTTTTCAGATCGAACGCATCGGGGGAGTTCTGGAACTTGGGCACTTGTCCATTGTTTTCACGATACTCTGGATCGTGGGGATCACCAACTCCATCAATTTGATCGACGGACTGGATGGACTGGCAACGGGAGTGGTGTTTTTCTCTTGCCTGACCCTCGTGTTCGTTTATATGGAACGGGATATCGTCGAGGCTTCCTTCCTGGCGGTGATTCTTGCCGGTAGCACCCTGGGGTTCCTGTTTTTCAATTTTCCCCCGGCTAAAATTATTTTGGGCGATGCAGGCAGTCTGCCGCTGGGGCTCCTGGTCTCCCTGATAACCTTGATACCGTTGAACCAGGGGAATACCGATGAAATTTATTATCTCATTCCCGTCATCACTTTGTTGATCCCGATCATGGACACAACCTTCGCGTTTTTTCGCAGAATCGTTAAAGGCGTCAGCCCTTTGTCAGAAGACGCCGAACACTTTCACCATCGCTTGCAGAGACTTGGACTCTCTTCCATAAATACCATTTGCCTGCTTTTCGGCATCGGGCTATATTTTGATTTGAGCGCGATGGTTCCCGTATTCAACATCAATCTCATTCCAAATTTCATTCCCATATATTTTATTTTTATCATTGCCAATGTCACCGGTTTCATCTGGTGGTTGCGGCGCTCAGAAAAAAAACACCGGCATGACGGCCCCTGACCCAACAGGAAAACGTTTTCTCGTACCCATCCTCGGGTTGTCAGCGCTCATTTTACTGGCCTATGGAAACACACTTTCCGCCCCCCTCAATTACGACGATGAAGCTGTCATCCGTAACGAAATCGCGGCGTTTGGAGACCGGTTCTACCAACTCTACCCCCCGCAGTATCGGCATCTTTTTTATCTCAGCCTCGCCGTCAACCACAACTGGAGTCAACTCAACCCTGAGGGATACCACCTTTTCAATCTGGTCCTGCATTTTTTCACCGCCTTCACCGTCTTTCTGATCGCCTTTTTCACATTGGACCGGGGCACGTCGGTTGGCAGAAAGGCCGCTATTTCCATATCCTCGACCACAGCTTTTCTGTTCGCCCTCCATCCGGTCCACTCAGAAACCGTGACCTATATTTCCGCCAGATCCACTGGCATGGCGGCCTGGTTCTATCTTTTGTCCCTGCTCTTTTTTATTCTTGGAAGCGTGAGAGTTTTCAGGTTCCAGCGGCTCTCACCGGTTTGTTACCTGCTTTCACTGGCCGCTTTTTTATCGGCAGTGCTGAGCAAAGAAACCGCCCTCACTTTACCCGCCGTCATTATTCTATACGACCTGTTTTTCATGCAGGGAGACCGTTGGAACTCATTCAAGACCCGGATTTTTTATTACTACCTGCCAATTTTAACAGGCTTGGCCCTTATTCTTTTACTGTCGCCTGCCCTGCTGTCATCGCTCAAGACATGGTTGCCCAAACTCGATTTAAATTATGCCGCCGCACAAATATCGGTGATCGCCTATGGAATGAAACTGCTTTTCATTCCGGTCAACCTCACATTCGACTACGATTTCAATCCGAGGTTTTTCGCCACCACCACGAGTCTCATTGTTGCCGTGGTATTTGTCCTGGCTTGCGTGTATGCAACGCTCACAAAAACGCCCAAAGGGGCCAGGCTGTTTTACTTTTCGATATTGTGGTTTCTGATCACCCTATCGCCCACCAACAGTTTTCTTCCCAGAACCGATTTATTGAGCGAACGAAATCTTTATCTCCCCTCTTTCGGCCTGATCCTCCTCACAGCGGTCATGATCTGGAACCTCCTCAATTGGACACGCAACCATTCCCGGGCTTTACGTGTTTCAGTGGCGGCTTGCCTGACAGCCGTGTTCATTTTTTATTCCGCGTTACTGATTGAGAGAAACTCCGTCTACCAGTCCAATATTTTGCTGTGGGAAGACACCGTGAGAAAATCTCCCGGCAAGCTCCGCGCCCTGCACAACCTCAGCCATTTTTACCTTGCCGAAAAATCCTATCAAAAAGCCTTTGTCCCTTTAAAAAAGCTGGCCGCATCGCGGGCCACCCCATTTTATCGATCCATCGCCCACAACAATCTGGGCAACATCTACACCCATTTTGAAAACCCCGTCCAGGCGGAAAAAGAATTCAGGCAAGCCATCAGCGCCGACCCGACAATACCCACTGGTCATTTCAACCTGGCTTCGCTCCACGCCTCAAGAGGTCAATATAAATTGGCGAAAATGGAATATGACAAGGCGGAGGAACGATATAAAATTTACCGCTGGGGCTATCCCAAACCCGCCACACTTTCTTTCAACAAAGCCAAAGTCCACCGGAGCCTCGGCATGTTTGAGGAAGCCTTGAAGGATATTCTCGTGTATCTGAAAGACGTTCCAGACTCAGCCGATGGGCGTTTGCTTCTTGGACAAATTTACAGGGCTACGGGGAAAGATGCTCTGGCCATTGAAACTTTTAAGTCCTTGCTGGAAAACAGCCAGGCTCAAACGCAGGCGCACAATCAACTTGGAATTTTATACCTTCAAAACAAAAATTTCGACGCCGCTATTCGGGAGTTCAATCAGGCACTCACTCTCCATCCTGAATACCCGGACGCGCATTACAATCTGGCCCTGCTATTGATAGAAAACAGCGACGACCAAAACCTAGCCCGTCAACACCTCAAAACGGCGTTGAAATTGACTCAGGACCCGGCCCGCACCGAGAGCATCCGAAAACTTTTGATGACGTTGGAACCACAGATGAACACAGATAAACACTGATAAAACCGTTGACCGCAGAGTTCGCGGAGGACGCAGAGAAAATCGTAAATAGCAGAGAGAAAATTATTATAAATCTCTTTTCATTACAAAAAGGGCAAAAAGAAAACTTTTCAAATCGCGCGCTTATTTTTAGAGTAAGGCAGGAACCATCCTTTGGTCATGGCTCTTTTTATCTCTCTGGTCGAAACCTTCCGGGTGCGCTGGATGGTTTTACGTTGAGCAAAAACTCCGGGCAGGCCCTTCAAGGCGTCTATTTTGGCGCGAAAAATCGCACACCCTTTTCCTTTGAGGGTGAACCAGATTAAGGCCGCCACATTGACCAGCAAATGTTGAGGCAGGTAAACCCAGATAAGAATGCCCGGCATGTTCTTGACGTAAGCCCAAACCAGATTCCGGTTTCCGTGATAGACGGCATAGTCGCTATAACGGTGCGTGGACCCAGAACCCACATGCGTGACCACCGCATCGGCGACATAAAAGCAACGATGCCCCAATAAGCGAATGCGGAATCCCAGATCGACATCTTCAAAATAGGAATTGAAGTTTTCGTCGAACCCGCCGACCTCAAGAAAAACATCCTTTCTAATCATCGCGGCGGCGGCGCAGGCGGAAAACACTACCCCGCTGGCTCGCTTCGTGGCAGAGGCGCTCAATCCGTGATCCCTGCGCCAGGCCAGTCCGCTGACATGGTAGATATCCCCCGTTCCGTCCAGCTCATCGAGGGTCCCGTGCCTTCGCATATGACTGCCGAAAAAAGCACACTCCGGGTTTTGCCCGGTGGCACCCAGAAGATTTTTAAGCCAGTCCGGTTCCGCAAAAGCGTCTGGATTCAAAAACGCGATCCAATCGCAATCTCTTACTTTTTTTACCCCCAAATTATTAGCGTGGGAAAATCCGGTATTCGTATCCAGCCGAATCAGCTCCACATGCTGAAATTTTTCCTCGATTCCCTTAAGAGAATCATCGGAACTTGCGTTGTCCACCACGATGATTTGCTTGGGCAGGCGGGTTTGGTTTTTTAGCGCGGACAGGCATTTTAGAAGATCGTTTCCAGAGTTCCAGTTGACGACAATGACCGCCGCCTGCTTCATTTCATTCATGGCTCTTTCCATTGATCGCGTGGCCCCGATCCCCTTGCAAACCTGAAACGGACAGAATATACTCCCTGCCAATGTCAGGAGTTTCTTTAACCCGGATGAGCATCAGAGCAAACTTCCCAATATGAAGACCTATTTTGTGACCGGTGGCGCCGGGTTTATCGGCAGTAATTTTATTTTAAACCTTCTGCCCGATCAGAACATCACCGTCGTCAATTTCGACAAACTGACCTATGCTGGGAACCTGGAATCCCTCGCCTCTATTTCCACCCAGCCCAACTATATTTTTGCGGAAGGCGACATCTGCGATCAAGCGCGCGTTTCGGAATTGCTGACCACGCATGCGCCCGACTATATCATTAATTTCGCGGCGGAATCGCATGTCGATCGTTCGATCGACGGCCCGTCCGAGTTCATTCAAACCAATATTGTCGGAACCTTCGAGCTTCTGGAAGCGGCGCGTCAATACCTGGGAACGCTTGAAGACAAAAAAAAGCAGACTTTCCGGTTTCTTCACGTTTCGACCGATGAAGTGTTCGGGTCTCTCGGTCCTAAAGGCTATTTCACCGAGGAAACCCCCTACGCGCCCAACTCGCCCTATGCGGCGTCGAAAGCTGCATCGGATCATTTGATCCGGTCCTACAACCGGACCTTCGGTTTTCCCGCGCTGACCACAAATTGCTCCAACAATTACGGGCCTTATCAATTCCCTGAAAAACTGGTTCCTCTGATAATTCACAACGCTCTGGCGGGAAAACCACTGCCGGTTTACGGGGACGGCCAACAGATTCGCGACTGGCTTTATGTCGAAGATCACTGCCACGCCATTCGCACGGTCCTGGAAAAAGGGACGCTTGGCGAAGTGTATGCCATTGGCGGCAACAACGAAAAAGCCAATCTGGAAATCGTCCACACCATTTGCGAATTACTCGATGAAATGGCCCCGCAGGCATCAGGAAAACCCTATAAATCGCTGATCACTTTCGTCAACGACCGGCCAGGGCACGACCGCCGTTACGCCATCGACTCCGGAAAAGTTCAACGACAGTTGGGATGGTCTCCCAAGGAAACTTTTGCGACCGGACTCAGAAAAACCATCCGCTGGTATCTGGACCATCAAACATGGGTGGATCGGGTGATGTCAGGTGCTTATCGCGGCGAACGCCTGGGTCTCGGCTCCTAGTGGAAAATAAAGTGAGGGAACGGTTTTCATGATAAATAAAGGAATCATTCTTGCCGGCGGTTCGGGTTCCAGGCTTTACCCTCTGACTCAGGTGGTCAGCAAACAGTTGATGCCGCTCTACGACAAGCCCATGATCTACTATCCCCTGAGCACCCTTCTGCTCGCCGGGATCACGGACATCCTGATCATCACCACCCCCGTCGATCAACCTTTGTTCAAGGCCTTGCTCAAAGATGGGAGCCAATGGGGTATCCAGATTCGATATGCCCAGCAACCCAACCCGGAGGGCCTCGCACAGGCGTTCATCATCGGCAAAGAGTTCATCGGCAACGACGGTTGCTCTCTCATCTTAGGCGACAATGTTTTCTATGGGCAGGGCTTGGGCCCTTTGATGCAACAAGCGAGGCAACAAAAAGAAGGGGCCACGGTGTTTGGATATTGGGTCAAGGACCCTGAGAACTATGGCATCGCCGATTTCGATTCATCGGGAAAGGTGATCCACGTTGAAGAAAAACCCAAACAGCCGAAATCCAATTACGCCATTACCGGATTGTATTTTTACGATAACTCCGTGGTGGATATCGCCGCAAATTTAAAACCCTCGGCCAGGGGAGAGCTGGAAATCACCGATGTCAACAAGGCTTACCTGGAGAGGAAACTTTTGCGCTTGGAAAAAATGGGGCGGGGCTATGCCTGGCTGGACACCGGGTCCCACGACTCTCTGCTGGCGGCGGCAAACTTCATTGAAACCATCGAAAATCGTCAGGGCCTCAAAATTTCCTGCCCGGAGGAAATCGCCTTCAACATGGGGTTGATTTCGGCGGCCGATCTTGAAAAACTGGCAACGCCTCTCAGCAAAAACGGTTATGGCCAATACTTGCTTGCCCTGGCCAGGCGGGGCAAATCCTAACCAGCGTGACGCTGGACCCAATATTTACGTGCAATAGGATTTTTGGGGATCATTCATTTACCTTTAATCTCTCATTTTTTTGTCTGTGGTTTTCAGTCTTCCTTTATTTTAAAGGCATGCTTAAAGCCAAACTCAAAAACGGGTATTTATTTAAATGCGAATTTTACTGATCGGGAAAAATGGCCAAATCGGCTGGGAACTTCAAAGGGAGCTTGAAGGACTCGGGGAAATAACCGCGCCGGGAAGAGAAGAACTCGATCTTTGCGATACGGTCCAGATCAGGCAAATTGTGAATGAGGTCCGGCCCGACCTCATCGTCAACGCCGCCGCCTACACCGCCGTGGACAAGGCGGAAGAAGAACCGGAGCTGGCGATGGCGATCAACGGAACCGCTCCTGGAGTTCTCGCTGAAGCAGCAAAAAAAACCGGGTCGGCCCTGATCCACTATTCAACCGATTATGTATTCGACGGAAATAAAACCAGCGGAGCTTACCGGGAGGAGGACACTCCGAATCCTTTGAACATTTACGGAAAAACCAAACTGGCAGGAGAGCAAGCCATCACCCGGCAGGGAATCCCTCACCTCATCCTCCGCACCAGCGGCATCTATGGGTCGAGAGGAAAAAACTTCATGCTCACGATTCTGAAACTGGCAAAAGAAGGCAAAGAACTCAAAATCGTCAATGACCAGGTGAATTCCCCCACATGGTGCGGCGCGGTTGCCCTGGCCACCCGGCAAATCATTGCCTCGCTGGTCGATCCTACCGAAAAACAATTTTCAGAAAATATGAACAAGGTCAGCGGCATTTATCAATTATCATGCGGGGACGAAACCAGTTGGTACGGGTTTGCGCAGGCTTTTCTGGGTCACTCAAAAGAAACCGGGCACGCAAAGATCATCCCAATACCGACGTCCGAATACCCGACCCCGGCCAGACGCCCCCTCCGGTCTGTGCTGTCAAACGCGAAAATAGAACGGGTCCTGGGAATCAAAATGCCTCTCTGGGACGAAGCGTTGAAACAATGCCTGGAAAAAAAATGACTGTATTGACTCAAAAGTAAAAACAGTTTTATTCTGCAACGCATTCTTTTAAAATTTCCTTAAGTATCCGATATCGTTAGAAAATTTTTAAACTTTTAATCTTTCACCTTAAGGACAGAAACTTGAAAAAAGCGTTTATCACCGGCATCACGGGGCAGGATGGTTCCTACCTTGCAGAGCTCCTTCTGGAAAAAGGCTATGAGATTCACGGACTGGTTAGGCGGTCCAGCAGTTTCAACCGGGGGAGAATCGAACATCTGCATCGGGATCATCACCTGCCGCAAAATAGAATCCACCTGCACTATGGGGATATGACCGACGGCCTCAGCCTGAACCGGCTGGTGGCAAAAACCGAGCCCGATGAAATTTACAACCTGGCGGCGCAGAGTCACGTCGCCGTCAGTTTTGAGACTCCCGAATACACCAGTCAGGCCGACGCCGTCGGAACTCTCAGAATTCTCGACACCATCAAATCCTTAGGCATGGAAAAATCGTGCCGGTTTTATCAGGCCTCTACCAGTGAAATGTTTGGGAAAGTCGTCGAAACCCCGCAACGGGAAACGACCCCGTTTTATCCCCGGAGTCCCTACGGCGTCGCCAAACTATACGCCCACTGGATCACCGTCAATTACCGCGAGGCCTACGGAATTTTCGCGTGTAGCGGCATCCTGTTCAATCACGAGTCGCCCCGCCGGGGAGAAAATTTCGTGACCCGCAAGATCACCCTGAGCCTCGCGAATATCCTGAAGGGAACCCAGGAAAAATTATTCCTTGGAAATTTAAACGCCAAAAGAGACTGGGGGTTTGCCGGAGACTACGTGGAGGGCATGTGGAAAATGCTGCAACAGGACGCGCCGGATGATTATGTTCTGGCCACCGGAGAACAACACAACGTCCGCGAGTTTATTGAAATAGCCTTCGGTCTTTGTGGAATAAAAATCGAATGGCAGGGGAAAGGCGTTCAGGAAAAAGGCGTCGATCCTAAAACCGGACGCACTCTGGTGGAGGTCGACCCCGCTTACTTTCGTCCGACTGAGGTGGAAACGCTGATCGGCGACCCCCAGAAAGCCAAGGATAAACTCGGCTGGGTCCACCAAACCCCATTCAAGGAACTGGTGCGCATGATGGTGGAAGCGGATTTAAAACTGGCAGGGCTGGACCCGGCTAAAGTCATGGGGTCATAATTTAAGAAATCCCCCTGAACCCCCTATTTTGGGAAAGGGGGGATACTATTTTCTTCCAGCCTTCCTTGCTTTAACCCAATCCTGATAATCGTAATAACTCCTTATTATATTGAGATCTATAAGACCTTCGATAATCTCTTGCGAATTTTGTTTAACCCCTAAGTTTTCCTTCGCGTCTTCTACAATATCCTGCAACCCGCTTATTATAGTTTTTGTAAACTTAAACTGCTTTCTACTCTTATAAAGCGCTTTTAAAAACGGATTACCATAGTGACGATGGTCAATATCACTAGCCCAAAGATCACGCATATTAATTCCTTGCAAAAGCATTTTTCGGTATTTTTCAGGCAACCAGGTTGCATCACTGCTCACAAGCCAAATCAACCCCTCAAATATGTTCCAATGAGAACGAATATAGCTTGTATCATGTGCGTCAAAATACCTGTGACCAAGTTCTTTAGGTGCGTAATTTCCAAACTTTGGATGCCTTAATGCGATCACATCTCCGCAAAGTGGCTCTTTATCGTCAATAGTAGCAGGCCCCGAATAAGAAAAAATTCTATCTGCCTCTTTAGAACCGGATTCAAGAAGTTTGTCGAAAACATCTTCAAATCCTGAGTCAAAACCGGGGATTGTTAATTGTGGGGCATATAGTGCAAGCACGCCGGGATTATCTCTTGCACAATCATACAGTCCGGGCCAGCGACGAATAAATTCATGCACTATATCAGGATGCGTAATAGGAGAAATATTGAGTTCTTCGCCCTCAAATGACCAGTCTATTTGTAGAGCTGTTGACGCAATGTTAAGCCCTCGTTCATGTCCCCGCTCTTCGTTAGGGAAGGGTAGAGGAAAAATCCATCGCTTACCTGAATTGATATCTGGAAATTTTAAAAATTCCTTGTATTCAACAATATCTAGCCACCATTCATCCGAAATGGGTGGTGGATCAAGATTGAGACCGACTAAATAATCTCTTGCAACAATTAACGGGCTTTCTTCTGGTTTTATTTTCTTGATGATTTCGCGCAAAACTACGTTGATACCCTTTGCTGATGAGGTAGCTTTTTTGTCTGCCATAGGAGGCGAATGCTTTATTATTTCTTCAACTCCAACTCTGTGCCAAATGGGTAAAATAAGATCTTTTTTCTCAGCCATTTCCCTTGCGATTAAACCTTTTAACTCTCTCCCTGCCCATGGTTTATTAAAAAAGCACGGGCTTAGGACTACTAGGCCAAATCTAGATTTTGCAAGTCCTTCATCAATTTTTTGCGTAAGGCTATCTCCTATAGATAGGGAAAATTCATCATACCAAACCTCTATATGTTGTTGCCTTAGACGCTCAGCTAAAGGTCGAACAAAGTCTTCCTTATCCTCGCTCGCATGGCATATAAAAACATCGTATTGCATTTATTCTTTTTATCAGAATTTTAGAAAAGTAAAACGGACAAATCTTGACTTAGGCTTTCTCCTCTATTACTAATCCTCCCATATTCAGAAAAATCACACCAAGCCCAGTTCTCGCAGGCGGTTCTGATACTTTTCCCCGATAACAGAGCAATTGTGCTGGTCACGGATATGGGACTGGCCCTTTGCCGCAATGGACGTTCGATAACCCTCATCCTCGACCAGTCGGCGCATGTACCAGGCGGCGTGCTCCACATCCGGGTCGGCCCAGATCTGGCCTTGGGCAAATGGGTATTCTTTCTCCCTGACCTTTACAAGAGAGTATTTCACCAGGCAGGAATTGTCCTCCAGGGTAAAATCCGTATTGCCGGAGTAACCGGTGGCGATGACGGGTTTGCCCAGCAACATGCTTTGCGCCATGCCAAGGCCGATGCCTTCCGAGCGGTGCAGGGAAATAAAGCAATCGGAAGTTTGCATCAACCCGATCATTGCATCGGGCCTGAACGCTTCGTCGATCAAAATGATTCTGGGGTCGCTTTTTACTTCTTCCTGCAACTGGGCGAATTCTTTTGGGTACAACAAACCGTCCATCGACTTGATGACCAGACTCACCCCCTCGTCTTTTCCGGGAAACGCTTTTACGAACGCTTCGATACAGGCGGACGGATTTTTCCGGGAAACATAAGATTTAAAATCAAAAACAAACAAGAAAGTAAACGACCGGGGAGGCAGTGAAAAAGTTTCACGGCCAAACCCTTGCACAGTTTCCAATTCGATGGCAATGGGTTGACACAAAACCGGTTTCCTCGACTTTTCGGAAACGGCTGTCTGGATGAAACTCGACGGACACCAGACTTCGTCAAGGAAATCCAGCGGGGCCTGCCAGACCGTTGGGAAATTTCCAAGCTCCCAGGTCCAGTACCCTATGTTGTAGCGGTTTTCGACAAACGACCGGCCCAGCATCACAATGGAGGATTCCATCTGGCCGGGTTTTAAATGAAAAATATTGGCCGCAAAAGGATTGTCTGGCCGGATGTGAGGGACCAGTCGATCATCCGCCTGCACCGGCGAGGCGGTCAACTGACAATCGCAAATCCCGAAATCCAGGTCCATTTGTTTAAGGGAGCTTGCGGTCTGCCGGATAAATTCGCCTTCCCCGATGATCGACCGAGGGTAGCCTACCAGGTTCACGCCTTTTTGGAGCCGGGCGCCGCCCGCGCTGTTGCCCGATAGCGCCGGTCCGTTCTGTCCGGATTTGGCCCCGTAAAGAAGTTTGAACGCCGCACTCATGAAACGGTCTTTCAGGCGGGTCCGTAGAGGCGGAGAAATCCAGCCGACCAGCGGCTTGACGCTGGCGTAATGGTTCTTTAAAAATCGCATTGTCCATCTCACTCCCGCCCGGATCATTTCAATTTTTTGCCTCGAACCACATCCCCATGCTTAAGCCCCAAAATTGACAAGGTATTTGGAGGATGATACCATTTCGTCCAATTCATCATGAGCGTTTTTTGCCACTGTCTGCAATTTATACACCGCAAACACAAAGCGTTTACCCGGACCCGCCCATTTTGCAATTTGCCTGTTTGGACCTTTTTATCGAACAGGGAAAAACCTGATTTTCAAACGAGCGGAAGAAACCCCAAATTCCATGATCTCTATCATCGTCCCGGTTTTTAACGAACAAGAAAACATCCCCGTTCTGTACGAAAAGCTGGTCGCGGTCATGGAGGCTTTGGGCAAGCCTTTTGAAATCCTGTTCATAAACGATGGCAGTGTGGATGAAAGCGAGCGCGTTTTAGACGGAATCGGCCTTAATGACGAGCGATGCAAGATCATTCATTTCAGCCGAAACCTGGGGCAGACCTCCGCCCTGATGGCGGGGGTGGACTTCGCCAAGGGCAATATCATGGTTCCCATCGACGCGGATTTACAAAACGATCCCGAGGACATCCCCTCCTTACTGGAAAAGCTGGAAGAAGGGTACGATGTGGTGTCGGGTTGGAGAAAAAAACGCAAGGACCCCTCCCTGCGTCGGGTCCTGCTCAGCAAATTCGCCAACAAACTGATTTCTCTTGTGTCCGGGGTTCGCCTGAACGATTACGGATGCACCTTGAAAGCGTATCGAAGCAGTCTCATCAAACCGGTCAAGCTCTACGGGGAGATGCATCGCTTCATCCCTATTTATGTGAGCTGGCAAGGGGGCAAGGTCACGGAAATCCCCGTCAGGCATCATCCAAGAATTCATGGCGAGTCCAACTACGGTTTGGGCAGGATCTTTAAAGTCGTTCTGGACCTGATCGTCATTCAGTTCCTCGCCAAATACAACACCAAACCCATTTATGTCTTTGGCGCGTTCGGGCTGTTCAACATAGGAATCGCGTTACTGACCTTTTGTTATGCCGTTTACCTGAAACTGTTTTTGGACGTCTCTTTCATTTCCACCCCGCTCCTTCTCCTGGTGAGCCTGACCTTCATCATGGGCACCCTGTGTATTCTGATGGGACTGCTGGCCGAAATGCTGGTCCGCATTTACTACGAGACGCAAAACAAGCCCAGTTATCTTATCAAAAACACAACCAACCTGGACCCCGCTCCCTGATGTGCGGAATTGCCGGGTTTGCAGGTGCGGGAGATTCCAGGGATCTTCAGGCGATGATGGACGCCCTCGTCCATCGCGGCCCCGACCAGGAAGGCAAATGGCTTGATCCAAAGACCGGAGTCCATCTTGGCCACCGGCGCTTGTCCATCATCGACCTGCCCGACGGAACCCAGCCGATGGCGTTGCCGGACGGCTCGCTCGTCGTCGTCTACAATGGGGAAATATACAACCACCTTGAATTGCGGGCGGAACTGCAGGCGCTTGGCCATCAATTCATGACCGATCATTCGGACACCGAGGTCCTTCTTCACGGGTATCGGGAATGGGGAGAGGATCTCCCCAAAAAGCTCAATGGCATGTGGGCGTTCGCGATTCACGAACCAGGCCCAAACAGGCTTTTTTTATCCAGAGACCGGTTCGGGGAAAAACCTCTTTTTTACACACGACAGAATAAGACCTTCGTCTTCGCATCGGAACTCACAGCGCTTTTAAAGCACCGCTCGGCCACATCTGGAGTTTCCAGACAGTCGCTCAGAAAATACTACGCCTACGGGTATATCCCCTCCCCTTCATCCCTGTATGAAAAGGTTTACAAACTCCCCAGCGGTTGCAGTTTATTTGTTTCCTTGTCTGAAGACCGTATCGATGTCAAAAGATACTGGGATTTTGCCATCGAACCTTTTGCGAAGATCCCGAAAAACCCGGAACAGGAATGGGGCGAAGAGATTCGTTCTCTCCTCAGGCAATCCGTAAAAAGACGACTGACCGCCGATGTTCCTCTGGGAATCTTCCTGAGCGGCGGCATCGATTCGTCCGCCATCGCCGCCCTGGCCAAGATGGAAATGAAAGACGCTGACATTTCCACATTTTCCATCGGGTTCGAGGAGGCCAGTTTTGACGAATCCGATTGGTCCGGGCGAATGGCCAAAACCCTGAGTACCGATCATCATCAGAAACAATTTCCCGCTTCAGCCCTGACAGACATTCTGCCGAAAATAACGTCCACGCTGGATGAACCGATAGCCGACAGTTCCCTGATGCCTACATTTCTGTTATGTCAAACGGCCCGCCAAAAGGTCAAGGTGGCGCTGGGAGGCGATGGCGCGGATGAACTTTTTGCCGGCTACGACCCGTTTCGCGCCCTGAAATTCGCCCAAATTTACAGTCAATGGGTTCCAGGCCCCGTGCATCAGGCCATTCGCCTCATGGCCGAGAGACTGCCCACTTCGCACAAAAATATCAGCCCAGGTTTCATTCTTAAAAGAACCTTGCGCGGTTTGAGCTATCCTTCTAAAGTCTGTAATCCCGTGTGGATGGGGCCGCTGGAGCCGCTGGAACTGGAAGAACTTTTCGCGGAAAAAATCGACCCGGAAGAAGTTTACTCCGAGGCCATCGAACTGTGGGAGGCAGACCCCGGAAAAAATATTGTGGATCGAACGCTGGAGTTTTACACTAAACTGTATTTTCAGAATGATATTCTGGTCAAACTGGACCGGGCCAGCATGATGAACTCTCTGGAGGTGCGCTCGCCCTATCTGGATGTGGACCTGGTGGATTTTGTCCGCCGCATTCCGAGCGACTACAAATATCGAAATGGCCAGACCAAGTATATTTTCAAAAAGGCATTGGAACCGATATTGCCAAAGGACGTTATTCAACGCAAAAAAAAGGGGTTCGGCAGTCCCATCGGAACCTGGTTCAAAAACAAAACTCTTGCTTTCAATCCTCATGCGGAGCTTTCCGACCGGGAATCGGTTTTTTTGCAAAAAAAGATCAAAGAACATGTGAACGGTTCAGCCGATCACAGGCTCTATCTTTGGAGTCGATGGTTGCTGGAAAATTCTGTTTCCGGTTGATCTTAAAACTCTCCCGCAAATTTACGGGAACAACCACATTCGGGCTTTGTAAGTCAGCCCCATCGTCTAAAGGAATGCCTTGAAACCCTCCGTCTACGCAGTTGAAGCTGAGGTGGAAGCAACGCACTGGTGGTTCGCCGGTCGAAAAATTTTGTTTGAAAAAATCATTCGGGACACCGGCACCGCCACCCACCCACCGGTGCTGGATGTGGGAACGGGAACAGGATCGAACCTTCGGCTGTTAAAAAAAATGGGGTTCGGGGATGTGACCGGAGTGGACAAGAGTGAAGACGCCATCCGGTTTTGCGCCGAGAAAGGCCTGGGCGAGGTGAAGCAGGCAGACGTCGGTGACCTGCCTTTCGCCAGCGATCATTTTCAATTGGTTCTGGCAACAGACATCATCGAGCATGTCGAGGAGGCTCCGGCGCTGAAAGAAATTTTCCGGGTGCTCGCGCCCGGTGGAACTGCGGTTTTCACGGTCCCCGCGTTTCAAATGCTGTGGGGCCTGCAGGACGAATTATCGCACCATAAAAGACGGTACACCAAACGGCAGATTGAACTCGCCATCAAAAGCGCCGGTTTCAGGATAATCAACCGTTTTTATTTCAACTATCTCCTGTTCCCTCCCATCTGGGCGGCCCGCCAGGTGATCCGCCTCCTGAACATCAAACTCGAAAGCGAAAACCAGATCAACACTCCCTGGATCAACCGGATGCTGACCGCTTTGTTCCACTTCGATGTATGGACCGCCCCCCGCCTGAAACCTCCGTTTGGCGTCTCCATCATGGTTGTGGCCCAAAAACAGGAAGGATTTCAAGAACCGAGATAACGGTTGAGCAAACGAACAAAATGGTTCACCTAATTTCTCAAAGATTTCCTTTTGTTGCTCAAATGGGAAAAACGACAACAGGAGTATTTTTTCTTACTGCAAAACCAACCACTTTAAGTTTTGGAAAAACCAAGACAGCAATCAAAACCAGGTACAAGCAGGAAAACGACATTTGGCTTAAATCTATTGACTCATTTACCTGAAAATACCATAATGAAAAAGATTTTATTTAAACCTTTTAAGGTTATAAAAATAAATTATTTATTTCAATAAATTTGGCCTGGAATTGATGTTTTCAATTCGGCCTTTTTTCATAAGGTCACAAAAATGAAAATAAAACTATTGGCTATTGAGAGCGGTCTTATGGCTCTGGGCCTTAGGAAAGTTACCTCGCACCTTAAAACGATTCATTCGGATGTTCAGGCCTATTTTTTATCATCTGGAAACCATTTGTCCATAGGCAAAGCTTTTTTACTAAAAAAAGCAAACTCTGATCAATTCGATGCAAGTATGATTCGTGATATTGCAGAACCGTTGGCAGATGCTGATATCCTGGGAATTTCTTCCTACACCAACTTAGCCGAGTTAACTAAAAGGATTATCACGGAAATAAAATCCATCAACCCGGATATTTATTTAATTTGGGGAGGGGTACACCCTATCATGCATCCGGAAGATGCAATCCTTCATGCGGACGCTATATGCACGGGAGAAGGAGAGTTTGCATTTGCAAATTTTCTGGATGCCTACATAGATGGAAGGGATTATTACGATACTAAAAACTTCTGGTTTAAAAAAAATGGGGAGATCATCAGGAATGACTTCCTGCCTCTTGCAACCAGTGAAGAAATGAACCAACTCCCTTTTCCCTTGTATGGTGAAAATGAATTGATCTACAGGCCGGGAAAAGGATATTCCCCCATCACCGTTAAAGACCATATACAAAATAGCGGCTTGGCGTATAACACGGTGTGGTCCATTGGTTGCCCTTATCATTGTACTTATTGTGGCAACACCAAGTTCATTGAAAACGACAAAAATTATAAAAAACTAAGGCATCCCTCTGTAGATTATTTGGTGGGACAAGTAAAAGATGCCATTACGAAGCATCCTCATATATCCACAGTTGTGTTTTATGATGATAGCTTTATGGCTATCCCTAAACGAACTCTGCGCGAATTTGCAGATAAATGGAAACAGGAAATAAACCTTCCATTTTGTGTCCAGGGTGTTATTCCAAGCTTCGTGAAGGAGGAAAAGTTTGAAATTCTTGTTGAAGCTGGAATGAATCGTGTCCGCATGGGAATTCAAAGTGGGAGCGACCGCATCCTGGAGTTCTACCAGAGACCAAACAAGCCCGGTTTAATACACAACGCCGCAACAATTATCACAAAATTCAAAGATCACATGATACCCCCCGCATATGACATCATTGTAGACAACCCCATTGAAACAAAAGAGGATGTAGAGGCGACATTGAATCTCCTTTACAATTTACCGCACCCATTCACCTTAAATGTCATGTCTTTAAGAATATTGCCAAACTCAATGATGGAGAGACAATTTGAAGAGCTTGGTGTGAAAATCGATAAATATTTAGATTTTGCTTATCATGCTCCCACAGTCGCAAACATCATGGTCTATATACTGGCAATCTTTAGACCTCCAAAATGGCTATTTGAATACCTGCTCAAACATTCCAAACCATTCACAGAAAAACAACCACAGTTCTCAACGATCTTATTGACGGTTAGAACATTGTATTTGGCGGTGCGTGGATTCCATCATATCCGATCTATTGATTTCTCATTATTCACCGGAGGCATTGGTTGGTTTTTCTGGAAATCCCGAATAGTAAAATTGCTAAGAGCAAACCCCAAGAAAATATTGGCACCTAAAAAACTAGCCGAGAGCACTTGAGGCAAAGGTTTAACTATTGGTCAATAGCCGCCTTCCCTGCTGGTAAGTTAAGGTTCAATTGCTTGTTGGTATCTTTGAATTCAATTTCCCGCGAAATCGATTTAAATTGTAAACTACGCAAAACCCGATCAGGCTTAAAATGGAAACTATGTAGCCTGTGTCCAATAAACCCTGGGGTTCAAAAACGAGTTCCAGGTCGTAATCCCCCTTCTCTGACAAATAAAATCCATTTGCAAACCCGTTGGCCTTGAAGTGCCTGAAAGTTTTATTCGAGTCTTGTTTCTTTACAGAATACAATTTCCATCCCGGATGATAAGATTCCGAAATAACCAAAAAACTGGGCTTTGAAACAGACGTGGAAATTTTATAGTGCGTTGGGTCTATTTTTTGCAATCTGGGCTTTGGGTCCTGGGTGGCTAAAGGCTTCAATCCTTCCGGCTTGAACAAAATAGCCGCATCAACTCCTTTGCTTTGGACAAACTCAAAGCCGTTTTTTCCAGGAAGCATTTCAATGCTTCCTCTCAAACTGAATATTTCATCCTCAATCACCCTGTTCAATTTGATGAGTTCTCCATTCAACCGCAAACTGGGATTATAGCTCGTGTCTTCATGCCAAGCTTTCTGACCGCTGACCATGGGGATAATTCGCACCTCTAAATCCGTTCTTTTAGAAGTATTTATTTCTCCCCTGAACAACAAATCCGAAAACTGGAATGACGAAGATACAAAACCAAAAGTTACGTTTTTTTCTTCCATCTTTTCTGAGGAATAGGGGGTGTAAAATGAAACCTGGCTTTCCCCCGGTGGAACTACTAAATCCCGAATTATCACGTCTTTCTTCTCGTTTGCCTTTAACGGCATCACCTTTTTAAGCTCAGAATTCAAATAAAAATACAAGGATCGCTCGCTACCGTAGGTCGTGGTGGTAAAAGAAAAATTGGTTTGAACAGCTTTCTTATAAGGGTTAAACAATGTTATATGTTTGGCACTTGGTTTACTTTGGGACATCCATATCCAACCTTTTTCGTCTCCGTCCTCTTGAGGATAAAATCCCTCCTGAAGTTTTAACTTGATCCCCTTTTCCCCTTTGTTCCCGGACGTTGCATTGGATTTTTTTATCCCGGCAGGCTCCATAAATTTAGTATAAAAAGTGAATTGTTTTATTATAGATTCCCGGGAGAAAATATCATTTTTCAACGAGACCTGTTTTAAAGGGTTATAAGAAACAACCGACTTGATATTTTCCTCCCGAATCCATTGCTCCCAGCCTTTATTTTCAAGTTGATCCACAAGAATCAACGCTGTATTTGAAGACCAGTCTCCCTGGCTAAATGGGATAAGGCTTTCTTCCGCAGTCCCAACAAAATCAGGATACATCGAAGAAGAATCCTGGGGTTTCAAACCCAGTCCCGGTTGTTTAATTAAAGTCACCTCGGAATTGGTATAGACAAAGGGTAAAATAGTGTCCGAGGAATAAAAATTGTAGTTTCCAAATTGGCGGTCAAGGCTCAACCCAGGTTGCTCATTCAGATATTTCGTCATGGATTCGTAAGACCCTCCCTGGACAAACTCCAGAGATTTATCAAGAAGAACCCAATGTGTATTCATCAGGGAAAGCAGGCGATCGGCTCGGGGCAAACGACCGGTCCGAATTCCCAGTTGAACGATCTTACCAATCCTCAAGGTTTGATTTGGTGACCCCGTTGTGATCTGGACAAACTGTGGTACGTATCTAAAAATAACCGGCTGTGTCGTGAAATAGATTAAAGCAGGCGCTAAACTTCTAAAACCCCAGTTTGTAGTCCAGAAACGATCTTCATTGAACGCAAAAACTCTGGATTTATCAGGTTGGCTGTTTAACCAGATCCCTGCCTTGGAAACATAATCGGGAATGGTAACTCTATTTGGGGGGAGATGGGTACGCTCCTCTTTCGGTGTGAACATTCGGCCACTTACAATTATATTTCCATATATAAGAGTCAATAAGAATATACCCGCTGTTGTCTTTATCCATAACCAGAAGTTATTTTTATATCGGTTTTCAAGGTACGCCGTAAAAGCACCCAGAAAAACAGCGTACCCTATGCAAGCCATCAGCATAAATTTATAATAAGGGCTCCTCACTATCCAGAAATAGGGGATGTTTTTAAACATCCATTCATAGATAAATCCCAATGGCTCGTGAACACCCATACCAAACCAGATGGCAATCAGGGTCATCAGTAAAAAAAACCCTTTAAAACGAAACCGTCCATAATAAATGCCGCAAACCACAAGCAAAGGCAGCATCCAGCTGAAAATAATGAAGAGCCAGTTTTCAAGATAAAGAGAAGCATACGGATTATAGGGTTCGCCAACACCTTCGTACCAAGTCCAGTTTCCAAGAAACCGGATAACATTAAAAAAGCTTGTATATCTGCTGGTACCCTCCAGCCACCCCATGAGATTCCCCTGGCCAGGGTCATATTTTCCTGCTACATGAAGCGCCTCTGTGACCTGAGGAATCATCCAGTATGCGTTCACAACAATAAACAGGGTTGCCGCCTGAAACAAAAACAAAGCGGTCCGCTTTAACCTTCCTTTTTTCCAGGAATCGCACAGGGCATAAGCCGAAAACAGCAATAAAATAAATGCCACTACATACGCTTCTGAGATATTGTTGCCTATCGAAGATAAAATGAAGGAAGCGACTGCAATTTGAACCAACAAAAAACCTTTACTATTTTCCTCTTTCTCAAGCCCATCTAAAAGTAATTTTAAAAACCAGGGAAGGACAGCGTAAGCCGCAATGAGGGGAGGTTTGCTTCCAATCCAGATATGCTCCTGCCAGAGGTTATAAATATACGCGCTGACGCAAACCAAAGGCGCTCCCAATGGGTTTGCCACTGGGAATATTTTCCTTGCGAGAAAATACATACTCAGCGAGGAAATTAAAAACCAAAATGCAAAGCTAAACATCTGGGCTTTCCATATAGGAAACCCCAACCATCTGAAAAAGGCTGGAATTCCTTGAAAAAAAATAAGACAAGGGTCTAAAATTGACTCGGCCCCGGTTCCAACAGTCTCATTCCACATAAAAAAATACTGGAACCAGTGTTCTAAATCAGGAGGGAACTTCAAGTCGACAGAATACATCACTTGACCCGGGGTGTACCAAATGAGCGGAGTCAATCCCATGACTAGAGCCAGGGTAAAAGCGCTGTATCTTTTAACAAGATTGTTCATGAAAATTTAGGTGGGTTCACAAAATACTTTAATCTCCAGAATGGAAACCAAATGCAGGCACTTTATATTGATTCTATTTGCCAATCAATAAATTTGTGGAAACAATCATAAAACCAGTAATTGCAATCAAATGGGGCAACCGGGTTGAGAGAAAATGTGGAAACTAATTGAGTTCATTTTTCATTATCATAATATAAATCGCCCCGGCCAAATAAAAATGATAATATCCAGCGAGTTTTCCCAAGGCATGACACTCGTTTAGGAGAGCACCGTTTGGAACTGATAAAGCCCCAAAGTAACGTCCTGAAGGTGGACCCGTTGGACGAACGAAAGAAAATCGCGCTGGTTGTTCCCGCCTTCAACGAATCCAAAAACCTGCGGCAGTTCTTCAGGGAAGCCAACAAAACAACCAATAACCTGGGTTCCTATAGCTGGGAGTTTATTTTCGTCAACGATGGAAGTTCGGACAATACATGGGAACTCATAGAAGACCTGGCCGGTGCCGACCCCCGGGTGAAAGGAGTGAGCCTGTCCAGGAATTTTGGCAAAGAGATCTCCCTAACGGCTGGTTTAGAGGCGACCACCGATGCGGACGCGGTGATTTTCATTGACGCAGATCTTCAACATCCTCCATCTCTCATCGTGGAGCTTGTGGCCCAATGGGAGTGCGGTTACCAAATCGTCGCAACGCAACGGGAAGCGATCCAGTATTCCCTGGTACGAGAAGCGGGATCACGATTTTTTTATTACATGTTAAAACATTTTTCGGATCTTAAAATCCACGCCAAGGCCACTGACTTTCGTCTCCTGGACAAGGAAGTATTGAACATTTTAAAAACGTTTGAGGAACGCACACGTTTTTTCCGCGGACTGATTGACTGGATGGGATTCAGGAAAACGATCGTCACCTTTTCCGCCCCGGATCGCGCACAGGGAAAATCCACTTTTAGTTTGAGCGACCTGACCCGGATGGCGGTCAACTCCTTCACCACATTTTCACTTCTACCGTTGAGGATAACCGGCTGGCTGGGGTTGACGGTGGTTTCGCTGTCGCTGGCCGTCTTGTTTTTCATGGTCATAACCCAGTTTTTCTTTTCCCAGGTTTTCACTCCCCTGGCTTACTTCGTCGTGTTCAACACCCTGTTATTTGGAGTGGTTCTGGCGGCGCTGGGTTTGATCGCTCTTTACATCGGCCATATCCACACGGAGGTGATCAGGCGACCGCTTTATATCGTCCAGGACAAGGTCGGGTTTAACGAAGATGAGTGACGATCCCACAGCATTTTCCATAATCATTCCCTTTAAAACCTGGTCGCCCGATCTGGACGAATGCCTTTCACATATTGGGAATTTATCCGGCAACAACTATGAAATCATTCTATTGCCGGATGACAAGCTCGCCCTCCCCGAAAAGTTCAGCCATTTGCCTGTTGCGATACTCCCGACAGGTGAAGTGAACCCGGCTATCAAGCGGGATATGGCGGCAAAAAAATCCAGGGGAGAGTTTCTGGCTTTCATTGACGACGACGCCTACCCCGAACCAGACTGGCTGGAGATCGCTCATCAATATTTCAGCCAACATCCCGATGTGGGTGCCATTGGCGGACCGGCCATCACCCCTCAGCACGACCCTTTCTGGGCGCGTGTTTCAGGCGCCGTGTTTTTGAGTCCCGTGTCGGGCGGCAACCCGGAACGCTATGTTCCCTGTCCACCTGGTAGAAAAGTAGATGACTGGCCAAGTGTGAACTTGATCGTCCGTAAAAAAGAATTTTTAGTGGCAGGCGGGTTTGACTCTAATTACTGGCCGGGAGAAGATACTCTTTTTTGCATGAAATTTATCGAGCAAACAGGTTCTAAAATAGTGTATGTTCCCGAACTCGTTGTCTGGCATCATCGCAGACCGGGACTGCCCAAACACTTGCGGCAAATCGGAAATTACGGGTTACATCGGGGATTTTTTGCGAAAAAATTTCCCAAAACATCGAGAAAATTCAAATATTTTATTCCCTCCCTCTGGGTCTGTTTTGTTATTTTCGGCCTGATGATTTCCTTTGCCTCAAAACTGGCGGGCTTATTATACCTTGCGGGTTGGGCGATCTACCTGATTGCACTGGTGATCTCATGGAAAGACATTAGGCGTCATGAACCCGTGAGCGTTGCCCTTGGAGCGGTTCCTTATATAATTTTAACTCATATCTGGTACGGGTTGCGATTTGCCATGGGCCTGACATCACGGGAACTTAGAAGCTCCCTGGGCAGGTGAACGTTACATCAATGATTTTGATGCCAGGAAAATCTTAAGGGGAAATTTTTGCTACATAAAGTAATGGAAGTCCGCGATCTTTCTGAGTCGACCTACGTGATCCGGCTGGAACGGGATGGTTTTTCGTTCAAGCCCGGGCAGTGCGTCAACCTCGGTCTCAAGGGAAGCGGCATCAACCGGGAATATTCCACATACTCCGGGGTCGACGATCCCTATCTGGAATTTCTTATCAAGGAAGTGAAGGCAGGAACCGTTTCACCGGGGCTTCGAAAGGCAGAACCCGGTTCAGAGGTTGAACTCCACGGACCCTACGGTTCGTTTTTCATTGATCCTGAGAAAATCAAAAGCTCTCAGTTTGTTTTCATTGGTACCGGCACAGGAATCGCCCCCTTTCATTCTTTTGTCCTCAGTTATCCGAACCTGGACTACCAGATAATCAACGGAATTCGCGAAGTCTCCGAGCAACATGATTACCAGGATTACGATCCTTCCCGAATCGCTTGTTGCGTGTCCAGGAAAAAGTGGGACGGATTCAATGGCCGGGTTTCTGATTACCTGAAACAAATGGAGATTTCTCTCGATAAAGTATATTATCTTTGTGGAAATCAGGGAATGATCCACGACACTTATGATATTCTGCGTCAGGCAGGCGTGTCAGGAGATAAAATTTTTACAGAAGCTTTTTTCTGACCCGCATTTCGCAGGCTTTCACCCTTGAGGGCAACATGCCACAGTGATCTACCGGCAAACGCTGTCCCGGCATCATACTTAAATTGGATCTTCAAAAAACCAATCTCTGTCTAACCTTTTGAAGTTGGACCATCCTTCATGAAAATAGCCATATCTTACCCTCCCATCGTAAATAAAGACGGCCAAAAGGCCATGGTGTCCCAGAACCGTAATGTCCAGTTCTTTAAAAAGCCGACCTACCTGCTTCCCGTGGTTCAAGGTCAGGCGGCGACGTGGCTGAAAAATCTGGGCTATGACGTTCTTTGGGACGACGGAAATTCCCAATTAAAAACTTTTGACCAATGGTATCAGGATCTTCTCAACTGGGCGCCGGATGTCGTGGTTTTTGAAAGCACCACGCCTGTGATGAAGTTTTATTGGCAGTTGATCAATAAATTGAAATCCGACCGGCCCAACTGCATTGCCATCATGACCGGCTATCACTCGATGCGCAAACCCGAAGAAACTCTGCAAATGAGCGCAACGGATATAGTTCTGAGAAGCAATCACATTGATTTTGTACTCAGGAAACTCATCCCCTACATCGACGAGCACTCAAACTGGAGAGACGAGTGCCCCATCGAAGGCCTCATGATCCGCAGGGACGAAAAAGATTTTTACGATTCCGGCAATTTCAAGCAGATCGAACCTCTCGATCTTTCACCGGACGTCGACCGCGATCTCGTCCAGTGGAAAAACTACGCTTATGAAAATGGAAATTATCTGCAAACACCGGGAACCTATGCCACCAGCGTGGTTCGCGACTGCATGTTCGGGAAATGCACCTTTTGCCGTTACAACGGACCCGACCTGACTTTTTCCGTCCGGTCCGTGCAAAAGAGCCTGGACGAATATCAGCGGCTGGTGGAAGACTATGGCGCGAGGGAAATTTTCGACGACTCCGGAGTCTGGTATCGGGGTCAGGAAGCCAGGGAGTTTGCGAAAGGCATCATAGACCGCGGCCTGCACAAGAAAGACTGCTATTTTGGTTTCAACACCCGTTTTGGTTATCTGGACGAAGAAACCGTCGCTCTACTCGCCAAAGCCAACTTTCGTTTCGTGCTGATCGGTCTTGAGGCCAGCGATGAAGAAACTCTGGCACGGCTCAACAAAGGTTACGGGGTGGGCGATGCCGAACAAAATCTGAAAATATACACCAAGCACGGACTGTTCCCCCACCTCACCATCATGGTGGGCTACTATTGGCAAACGCAAAAACAGTTGGACCAGACCGTGAAAACCGTGCAGAACCTAATGTTCAAGGGTCTGGCCCGCACGCTTCAGGTCACCCTTTGCACGCCACTGGACTTCACGCCCTATCACCAGGAATGCATTGACAACAAGGTCTTGCTGGCCGAAGATTATGACGACTTCGACATGAGCAAGCTCATCGTTAAAACGCCCCTTCCGCATGACGCCTATTATGCCGCGATACGACAAATATACGGCATTGCATTCAACCCGAGATTTGTCGCCCGCCAGTTGAACTTTCTGTCCTTGCAAAACAAATCCGACTGGCAATTTTTATTCACTTATGGCACAAGGGCTGTTCGCCGTGTCCGGCAACATGTGTTTAATTTGACAAAGCATGAGGGCAAACCTGTAAACACATGAGCCTCTTCTCTGATTCAGTCATGCCTCGTCTCAAAAAAAACGTCGCGTCAGGATCTCTCCTAAAAGCACACCCGGCGATAAAATCACGCTGTTACTCAATCCGTCCCTGAGAATTCATGGGAATTAGAAACCAGCTCAAAATCACCCTCATGGTTTCTTTGACCTTTTGCCTGCTTGTTTTAGGTGGTGGTGGTCAAGGGTTGACCCCCCCGGCCCATGCCGATGATAGACAAAAGGGTCTTGACTTTATAGAGAATTTTATTGAAACGCTGGATTCCGAAAAGGACAAAAACATTTTTTTCATCGAAGACCAGAATTCAGTTTATCTGGAATCAATGAGAAAAATTCTTTTTGCGCTGAACTTCGAAGACAAGGTTTTGCTCGATCCCGAGTCCGGTGTCGAGGTCCATTATTTAAAAAGTGCCGAAAAACTTTTGTTTCCAGATATTGAGTTCTTAAAGATCAATCCGACAAAATACCGTCTGCGTATTCACCGGGCCAGGAACGATTTTCCGCTGGTTTTCAACGAAACCTTCCACCGTGAGTGGACGGTTTATTTGAAACCCTGGAACCCTGAGTCCGGATCAGCAGGCGAACCCGGAAAAAATCAAAAAAAGGCTATCAGCTCTATTGCCGCCCCTAATGCGGTCAGGAACAACAAACTGCCTCTGGGGGACATTTGGGAAACGTGGTTTCCGGGCAGTCTCCAGGCCATGTGCCCTGAGAATAAAGAACCGGATAAGCTCTGTTTTAAGGGCGATCCTGAAATTTGGAATATTGACCACGCTCTCGACTCGAAAGTCGTGAGATGGCCGGAAGCCTTCCACTGGCAAGCCAATGGATACGCAAACAGCTGGTGGATGGATCTCGACCTCCTCAAAAAATTGCCTGCCGTTAAAGATCAAAAATCCGGATGGTACCAATTGCATCCAGATGGAAGTGTGGATTTTGAATTAGTGATAGAATTCTGGCCGCAAAGATTATTTTACCTGGGAATTCTTATCAGCGGAATCGTGGTCACCGCCTGCGCCGGGTATCTTTTCTTCCGCGGGGTTTCTTCTTTGGCGCGAAGACCAAAAAAGATCGCCTGATGAAAGTTTTTTCCTGAAGTCATAACTGTTCGAGCTAAAGCAACTACAAACGAGAGCACAAACTGAATGATCCCTTTATTCGATATCAGCAGGCAATATCAAGCCATCAAGAAAGAAATCAACCAATCCCTCCAGGAAACCATCGACAGCGGCAAATTCATTCTCGGACCGGATGTCAGCGAGTTTGAGGAAATGTTCGCCTCCTACCAGAGAGCCGGACATTGCGTTGGAGCCGCCTCAGGAACGGGGGCAATACAACTCGCGTTGCTGGCGCTTGGAATCGGGCCCGGCGATGAAGTCATCACGGTGCCCAACAGTTTTGTCGCCACCGCCGAGGCGGTCACGCAAACGGGCGCCCAGGTGGTTTTTGTAGACGTGGACGCGAAAAGCTACACAATGGACCCCGATCTGATTGAGGCCGCGATCACACCCAAAACCCGCGCGATCCTTCCCGTGCATTTATACGGGCAGATGGCGGACATGGACCGGATTCTTGAAATTGCGCGCAAACACAATCTGGCGGTGGTCGAAGACGCCGCCCAGGCGCATGGCGCAGAATATAAAGGCAAACGAGCAGGTGAAGTCAGCCACGCCGCCTGCTTCAGCTTTTTTCCGACTAAAAACCTCGGGGCTTTCGGAGATGCGGGGGCGTTGGTCACCAACGACCCCGACTTGGCTCGAAAAGCCCGCACCATCTCGGACCACGGTCGCGGCGACAAGCACGACTCCATTATTCACGGGCATAACAACCGGCTGGACAGCATTCAGGCCGCCGTACTGAAAGTGAAGTTGCCTCATATGGACCGATGGAATGACCTGAGGCGGCAATGGTCTCATCAGTTAAATAAACTAATATCAAATGCGGACGTTTTCCTGCCCGAAGAAATGGACTACGCCAAACATGTTTTTCACTTGTATATCATTCAGGCGGATAAAAGAGACGCTCTGGCGGAATATCTTCATGGACAAGGAATCATCACGGGCATTCATTACAAAATTCCAATCCACCTGCAAAAATCCTATTCCGGGTTGGGAAAAAGAGCTGGCAGTTTCCCCGTATCTGAGAATCTGGGAAATAAAATTCTTTCTCTGCCCATGTTTCCTGAACTGACTGAAGACGAGGTTAAAAAGCTGGCAAACGCTGTTAATACGTTTAACAAATAATAGGGGAATAACACACTTCAACATGCTCAATAATGAGACGCCCTTCGATTCCAGCCATCCACTTGCGAAAACCCGTGTATGTCTGGTCAGTTATACCTGGAAAGATGAAAAAGGGCGCCCTTCTCATCTTGCAGGACCTCCCCAGGATCTATACCGGTACCTGAAGTCACGGGCGAAAGAAGTTGTGTTTATCGAGCAACCTCAATCTTATTGTCCCGATATCACACCAACAATGACCGTTTGCGAAAACGGCGTGGAAAAAAAAGCCATTCGCTTTCCCATGTTCTGGTTCCCTTATAAAAAAGGCAGGGCGGATATCCAACTAACCCCTTTCCCTTACGTAGTTTTTAAAATTCGGGAAATTTTATCCACAGGGTATTTCCTGCTTCGCCTTCGCCGAAGGTTTGATCTTTATGTAGGGGTGGAAGCTGTCAATGCGATCATCGGGATATGGCTTCGCCGGTTCAGGATTGTCAAACGGATGGTTTATGACGTGATCGACTATTCTCCCGAACGGTTTTACAGTGCAAAACTCAACTGGATCTTCCATGCCATGGACCGCTACTGCGTGCGCCGCGCGGACTGGGCCTGGGTACAAAGCGGTAGAATCGAGCCAATGCGTCTAAAGCTGGGTGCCAGGGCCGATCAAATATGTCCGCAGATATTAAAACCATCGGGGTTTGGCGCTGATGTCTCCTCCCTCAAAGTGGACTCAAAAGAAAATTTTAACCCACATCAACTTGTTTTTGTTGGAACACTCCACCATAGGGATGGTGTGGATTGCCTGGTGGAAGCCATGCCGAGGATTTTAGAAAAAGTTCCCAAAGCCACGCTGATCATTGTCGGCGATGGAGACGAAATGCAAAAGTTGTGTGATCGAGTCCGGGATCTTGGACTGAAAAAAAATATCGAATTTATGGGGCTCATAGGAAACTCAACGGAAGTTGAAGATCTGCTCGCCTCCTCTGCCCTCGGCATCGTCCCCTACCGAAAGGATGCGCTTTCCCTGAAACATTTCAACGACCCTTCCAAACCACGGCTATACCTGGGATGTGGACTGCCTGTGATCATCACGGATGTCCCTGAGGTTGCCAGGGAAATCCATCAAAGAAAAGCTGGGCTCATCATCGACTGGACACCGGAAGCGTTGGCAGACGCCGTCTTGTCTCTCTTGACCGATCAAGCCAAACTTGCCGAATTTCGAGCGAACAGTTTGAAAATGGCAGAGGACTACACCTGGGATCACATTTTTTCCGATGTCTTTAGACAGATGGGCTATTGAGGTGACAGTAACCGGTTCTGAAAAAATTCAGCTTCGACAAGGGCACAGTCTGTATCGGGATCTGCTGGGAGGTGGTTCTACACAGTCAGAAATAGTCATCTTTTAACTGAAGATTTTAGGCAATTATGATTTAATCCTATCCTTTAAATCCCAACGCCTGTTGCGTATTTGGACATGGGAAGCATTTTTTTAGTTTCAACATATTAACTATCCGAAAATATTGAATTAATGACTGAAAAACCGTCTCACCCCTTAAAGTTTCTTTCCGGATTCGAGGATAGTCGCCCAGACGCCTATCATCATGTTGATGTTGCCTATGCGGAGGAGTGGATCCGAGGGGAAAAAATATTAAATATCGGTTGCTGGACAGGAAGTTTCGAAGCGATTTCTTCCGGTCTGCCACAAAAAGCGTTTGCCCTGGACCAGGATATCAATGCTCTTGGTATTGCAAGAGCCGCCCATCCATCGGTTTCATTCGTCAACGGCAACCTTTTTGAACTTCCCTTTCAAGATAACAGTTTCGATACTGTTCTTTTATTCACGGTTTTTGAACACCTGGGAGGACGGGAGCAAGAAGCTCTCCAAGAAATCAACCGGGTACTGATTTCAGGCGGAAAACTTGTCTTATCCACCCCCCACAGCCACTGGCTTCACGGAATCATGGACATCGCCCACTGGATGGTCGACCACCGGCATTTTCATGAAAAGGAAATTGAGGGTCATCTAAACTCGACCGAGTTTAAATTGATCCGACTCGACCTCAAGGGGAAATGGGTCAGCACATTGTGCATTCCATTATTTTATCTTGGAAAATATTTTTGCCGCACCAACATTTACAAATCTTCATGGTACAAACGTCTGCTTCTCAATGAATCCAGCCGACCCGGATTCCGTGACATCTATCTGGTCGCTGAAAAAAGTGAGGCTCCTTTAATATGAGTTTGTTCTGGGGATGCATGACGGGACTGCTGGTTTCCATCGGGAGTTTTTTTCTTCAGGTTTGGCCCCGAATGCGAAACCGTTATTTCGGAGTGGACACCTGGCGGCATCTTTTAATGGCCGATCACATTAGAATTCATAAAGAGCTCCCAAAAACCAGCGAAAAATACATCTTTTCAGAACCCAGCGATTACCCGCCTTTGTTGCGCATCGTCATCTCCTTTTTACCAAAGGAAATCGCGGACCGTTACCAGTGGATTATCTCCCCTGTATTTGACATGCTGCACAGCCTCACGTTATTTTTTTCAGGGTGGCTCCTGACCTCCAACGTGTACGGCGGCTTGATCGCACAAGTAACATATATTCTATCCCCACTGGTGATCATAGAAAACTCCAACCTCACGACAAGATCTTTTGCGTCCTTCTTGTCCAGCCTGACGTTTTTTCTGTTTGTCCTTTTTCTGGCCCATGGATCCTACTGGGTCCTTTCTCTGGGATTTTTGTTTGGCATTTTACTCATCACAGCTCATCGGTTTTCGCTACAGGCTTTTGTTTTTTACACTGCAGGATTGATCATTTATGAAAACAGTTTTTATCCACTCCTCTTTCTATTGGCCTGTCTTGGAGGTGCCATCCTCGTCACCCGTGGTTATTCCTGGCGCGTACTGACAGGTCATATGCAAATGCTTGAGTATTGGCGAAGAAACATTCACAACCGTTACGCCCATCAAGTGCGGGGGTTATCCAAAAAATCTTCCGAAAACGGCGAGAAAGACACCAGTGGAGATATTGTATTCAAAATTTACAGCTACATACAGAAATTGCCCCTGATCGCCATCCTGGCCTCCAATCCATCCTGTGTGATCCCCTTGCTGGTTGCAATTCTGGGTTTATCGGGGGTTTTACCGGTAAGCGAAGTTGGATTGGGGACGCCGGTCTGGCAATTGTTGATATTATGGTCCACCTGTTTAACCATCGTGGGTATGGCTATCCGCCAGATCCGTTTTTTTGAGTTCATCGGAGAAGGCGAGCGCTATCAGGACTCGGGGGTATTTCCGTCGTCTCTTGTGACGGCTCAACTCGCTTTATACCTGATAAACAAAGGTTATACTGCCGAAACATTGACCTGCCTGATGACTCTTTGGTCCATAAGCCTTGGCATGTCACTTTACTTGCAATGGAAAGTAGTCTATAAAGACAACGACCGTTCGATTAGAGACGAACTCTGGGATGTTTTCCGTTTAATCGATGAGCAACCAGAGGAAGTCCGCCTGATGTCTGTCCCACTGTTATTGGCAGATTCGGCCATGTATTTTTCGAAAGCCAAAGTGCTTTCGACAGACAGCTCGATCGCTCATCTGAAGCACTACGATGACTTCTTTCCTGTGCTTAAGAAACCTATAAACCAAATTTTAAAACAATATTCCATCACCCATTTGCTGGTCAATTCCGGGTATGTCGAGTTGAAAGAATTAAACTTAAATCCGGGATATCAAACTTTGCATTCGGGTAAATTTTATCTTCTTCGCATAATATAAGTTTTGGGGGTTGTTAATGAGTCGCATTGTCGTCACAGGTGGCGCCGGTTTTATCGGTTCCTACCTTTGCAAAGAACTTGTGAATCAGGGTCATACCGTAGTCTGCATTGATCTATCCGATGGGGACCGGCTCAAGGAAATTCGTGGCCATGCCAAGTTCACCTTTATCCGGGATTCCATCCTCAACCACACCATGATGGAACGGGAAATCAAGCAGTCCGACCTAATTTTTCACTTGGCCGCAATCGCAGACCCCATGGTGTATGTGACCGAACCGCTGACCACCTTACAGCTTGATTTGAAAGCATCTATAGACATTTTTGAGATGGCCGCCTCAAACGGAATCAAAGTGGCCTTCGCCTCCACCTCCGAGGTGTATGGTCGCAACCCAAAAGTGCCCTGGAAGGAGGACGACGAGCGGGTTCTGGGAAGCACCCAGATCAATCGCTGGAGCTATTCAACAGCAAAAGCGGCCTGCGAACACTACTGTTATGCTTACGCTCAGCAGAGAGGATTGAAATTTGTCATCTATCGTTTTTTTAATATCTACGGTCCCCTGCTCGACACCCTGGGTAATGGACGGGCCATTCCTATCATGCTCCAGCAGTTTCTTTTGAATGAGCCTGTCACCATTCACGGGGACGGAAAACAAACCCGGAGTTTCACCTATATAGAAGACGCGGTCACCGCCGTGGCCGATCTGGCATTCTCTGAAAAAGCAGAGGGAGGGGCTTACAACGTCGGATGCGATGTGGAAACCTCCATTCTTGAAATTGCAACAATAATGAAAGAAGTGGCAAACTCCTCATCCGAACTTATTTTTGTGCCCCATGAAAAAGTTTTTGGGAAAAGTTACGAGGATATCCCAAGACGTGTTCCGGATGTATCTAAAGTCCGCGATGTGATCGGATGGAAAGCGTCCATCTCTCTGAGAGAAGGCCTTACTCGTACAATCCACTACTATCAGGCAGAAGCAAAAAAAGGGTTTTCAAAATAAGCAATGGAGATCATCGAATTTGATTCCATTTCGTCCAAAACGAATAAAGGGCTGGAAGAAATTTTGTCGCCGGGATTTAGCAGCGATTTTGGAGTTTCCAATGAAGCTTTTCTATCTTACCGAAGCCAATCATTAAAATCTTCGCTGTCTCAAAAAAATAAAACATCGGGGTTTATAGCTATCTTAAATGGGCATTGCCTCGGCTTCATTGTGATTGCAGTGTCCCAGTGGGACAGCGAAATCCTCGGCTTGCCCGTGGGCAAAGTTTTGTGGTTTAATACGCTCCCGGCGAACAAACCAGAAGCTGGAATAAGGCTTCTGGACAGAGCTCTTAGCAAAGCGAGAGAATGGAAAATCGAATGCCTCATGGCCCGTATCGACTATGACCAGAACCACCTCATCCATCTTCTCGAAGAAAATGATTTCAGGTTGATGGATGTTTCAGTCGCTTTGGGCCTGGCCACTGAAAAAATTCCTCTGGATCCGCAAAAACTTGATGGGAAACTAATACGCCCTGCAACCACTGAAGACTTACCTCTTCTTAAACAAATCGCCCGTTCCAGCTTCAAATACAGCCATTTCCACATGGACCCTAAACTATCTCAAGTAAGATCCAACGAGCTTTTCGCCTGTTGGATAGAAAACGACGTTAAAGGAAGAGCGGACAAAGTTTTATTGGTTGAAGACAAGGGCCAAGTGGCTGGTTTTGTAACCTTGAACATCGATCCAAATTCAGAGGAGGCTCTGGGTTTCAAAATCGGAGAAATTGATTTGATTGCTGTCTCAGCCGATCATCGAGGGAAAGGACTGGGGCGTCAATTGGTTCTAGCCGGTCTTCAGTGGTTACGACCCCAAGTTCAATACGTGGAAGCCAGAACCCAACTCATGAATCATTCTGCGATCAATACATTTGTCAAAAACCAGTTCCAGTTATTGAACAGTGGTATTTTTCTGCCCTCTGGAGCGACGCTTCATGGATGGCTAAATAAAAACTAATTATGTATATTCTTGGAATCACCGCACCCATTTCGTGGAACAATGCCGCCGTCCTCGTAAAAGACGGGCAACTTCTGGCCGCCGCTGAAGAAGAACGTTTCACCCGTGTGAAGCACGCTCCTCGCGTTCCTCCCATAAACGCCGCGAAATTCTGCATGGACTACGCCGGAATCGGCCTGAAACACATCGATTACATTGCGGTGGGGTTTCGAAGTCCTATGGACTATCTGATCCGGGACTTAAAATCTGAAATTCTGGGAAAGCGTTTCAATACGATTCATTTGCAGATCGGTTCCGCGGTGGAATATTTAATTCAACTTTCAAAATTGAAAACCAGTTTTGAGAAGCTTTATCCCAAGGTCAGAAAAAAACGGTGGGTTTTCATTCCCCACCACATCGCGCATGCGGCCAGCGCTTGTCGTGTGGCCGGATTTCCGGAAACCAATGTTCTTTCCCTCGATGGAAATGGCGAAGATGACTCTGGAGGCTTGTTCAGTTTTAAAGGAGGCCAACTCTCCCCCATTAGAAAAGTCCGAATCGAAGAATCTTTAGGTGGCCTGTACAGCCACACAACCGATGTGCTTGGTTTCATGCGCCACAGCCACGAAGGGAAAACAATGGGACTTGCCCCTTACGGAAAACCTGAAATATCACTGGATGATTTTTTTAAGGTTTCAAACGGCTGGTATCAGGTAAAGCCCCATTGGATCGCCAATTTTCACCGACGATTTGGCCCTCCGCGCCAACCGAAGGAACCGCTTACGGAAGATCATAAAAACCTTGCGGCATCAACACAAGCGAAGCTTGAAGAAATCGCGGTACAAATAGCCAAAACCTTAAAACAGCTGTCTCCATTATCCTCGCTCGCACTCGCCGGAGGCGTCACGCTGAATTGCGACATGAACGCAAAATTTCTGACAGAGGGGATCACGGATAACATCTACATCCAACCCGCGGCACACGACGCGGGAACCGCTCTCGGAGCGGCCATGGAGTTAAACGCGCGATTGGGTGGACGAACCGATTTCGTGATGGACCATGCTTACTGGGGGCCGGAATACTCGAATGATGAAATTGAAAATTATCTGAAAGAATCCAAACAGAAATATCAATTCCATGATGCAATCGAAGCGGATACAGCCAAACTTTTAGCGGATGGGAAAATCGTCGGCTGGTTTCAGGGCCGGATGGAATGGGGCCCGCGCGCGCTTGGAGCAAGGTCGATCCTCGCTCATCCCGGCCTGCCGGGAATGAAAGACAAAATCAATCTGGAAGTAAAAAACCGGGAAGCCTGGCGCCCTTTCGCGCCTTCTATTTTGGAAGAAGAAGTCGCAAATTATATCGAAAACCCCCACCCCTCCCCTTTCATGCTTTTGACATTCACCGTCCGCAAGGAAAAACGGGACGCGCTCCAAGCGGCGATGCATGTCGACAATACGGCAAGGGTGCAATCGGTATCCGCAAAAACCAACCCCCGTTACCATGCCTTGATAAGTGAATTCCAGAAGCTGACCGACATTCCTGCTTTGCTCAACACCTCTTTCAATGACAAAGGCGAACCTGTGGTCATGACTCCGAAAGACGCGATCCGCACATTTTCTTCTACTGGGCTGGACGCGCTGGCCATCGGAAATTTTCTCCTTCAAAAACCTGACAGGAAACCCTAATTTGCTTTTGCCTGATTTTTGTCCCAAAAAGCAGGCAAAATATTTTTCAAAATATAAAACTTTTTTGCGGCTCGCACAGCCAAAGTCCCTTTCGGAATTAAAATGAATTTTCCGCTGGAAATACGAGATGAAGCCAACACCCTTTACGGTCCCTCGATTAAAGGTGTTTTCCTTGACCTTTGCTTTATCGTCCTACTGGGGCTGACCCCTCTCCTGTGGTTTCATTCTGATTTTATTCTTAATTCCGAAGACATGGTATTGCACCCGGATTTCGAGAAATGGCGCAATATCTTTTATGTCTGGAATGAGCAGGTCAGCGTGGGTACCAATTATATACTGACCCTCCCGGCCATCATTTTTCAAACCTTCACCGCTTTACCACAAATACTGGGGGCCACTGCCGCCCAGTCTCAGCGCATTATGTTTGTGCTCTGGTTCACCCTGCCCGGTCTGACTATGTATTGGATGATGCGGGAGTTCGTCCGGGGACAAGGTTCCCGAGCGGCCGCTTTAATGGCAGTCGGCCTGTATATGTTCAATCTTTACCAGATTCCCATGTGGATCGGCTTCACCATCGCCAATCTCTGCGCTTACGCGACACTGCCTGCTGTACTGGTTCTCGTCCACCGCGTGTGGCAGGAAAAAAGGCTTTTCAGCGGGTGGGGTCTGGCCCTGATCCTGGTTCTGTTGATCGCCTCCGGGGCCGCGATCAACCCCCCCCTGATGCTGGTCATGATTCTTTTTATGGTGGGTTATTTTGTAAACCTGTTCCTCACTGAGGATAGGGTTCCAAAAAGCAAAAATCGAGCACAATTTTTCAAGTTTTTATTTGGTTTGGGTCTGGTCTTTGTGCTGGTCCAGTCGTTCTGGATCATTCCCTTCCTGGGGCAATTCATTCTCAACCTGTCTTTGGTGGACCTCGCTAAAACCGCGGAAACAATTGAAAGCACCGGATGGTTGACCGGGATCAGCGTCAACACGGGCCTTTTAAATGTCCTCCGCATGCAGGCTGATTGGACCTGGTACGAAGGATGGGGAGACTCCTACACCACATATTCAAGTGCCTACAGAGGCTATAGTATACTTGATCTGTTCGCCTGGATACCTTTTACCCTGGCCGCCATTGGGGCTTATTTTGGAAAAGGAACCTACCGAAAATTTTTCGGCTGGGCCACAGGAGCGTCCATCATACTCAGCATGGGCGCCAATGGCTTCATCATGAAACCGGTTTACACCTGGCTGGTTGAAAATGTGCCCTTGTTCTGGATCATTCGAAGCCCCTGGTACAAATTCGGCATCATCACGGCCCTCGGTTACGCTTACCTCGGAGGGCTTGGCACTGCTGTTCTTTTTGAGCGCACCAAACGTTTTCTGACAATAGAAGGACGGCCGGCGAAAGTCTCCCTCGTCATCCTGTTATTTCTGGCCAACCTTGTCTACACGTACCCTCTGGTCCTCGGGAAAATGTTTCCACTGCCCCATGAACGAACTATTCTTCCTTCAAGGCACGCGGATGTTCCTGATTATGTGTGGCAGGCCAGCCGCTGGATTGATGAGCAAAAAGAATTTTCCCGCATCATTACGTTGCCCGAAAGCACGTCCTGGATTTATCCCTGGGGGTTTTCCGGGTCCATGCCGGCTGTTTTTCAATTTTCCCACCGTCCCGTGGTTTTTCCCTTTTTCAACAAGCTCGCTTTCAACTCCGGGAGCAACGACCTGCTCAAGCTTTATTACCGATCTCTCTATCAAGGCTGGACCGATCATGCCGGTGAGTTTGCACGCCTCCTGGGAAGCCGCTACCTTCTGCACGAAAGTGATGTCCGCCATGAGTTGTTTGCCGAAGATACCGATGACCCTGCTTTTATCCGGGAAAAGCTCTCTAAACAATCAGATGTTGAGCTGGCAGAAAGCTTCGGCGCCTGGGACATTTACCGTCTCAAGGATGAGGTTAAAAGGATTTATTCCGTATCTGCTCTCACCCCCATCATAGGAGACTTTAACACGCTTGTTCCGATCATCGCTCTGGATAAACAGCTGGACTCTCCAGCACTTTTACTTTCAGAAGGGAATTCATCCGATGTTCTGGAAAAAGCTCTGAACGAGTGGGCTATAGATAAAATTCAAGTGGAGGGAACCCACAGTGAAGGTATCAAGGAAAAGATGAATTCCGGAGAACTGGCGCAAAAAAATATTCCCGTTTCATTTACCTGGCACTCTCAGCAAATGAAGCCTTCCGCGCAAAGAACCTCGAAGAATGTTGAAGTTATCAAAGAAAGCGGTTTTTTCCCCGAGAAAAAAAATGGCGACAACAATTACTGGTGGATGAAAACCAATCATGGGAAACACTTCCGTGTCATCAATGACACTGACCATCCCATAATTTCCAATCTTTCGATGATCACTACTTCAATAGAAATACCCAGAACCCTACACATTTCTTTGAATAGTAAATTGCTGAATGTCACTGCCCTGCTGGCTCCAGATCAAGAACATACGGTGATCATTTCGGATGTAACTATTCAGCCCGGTGAAAACATACTCTCCTTTTACACACCCTATATTGTGAGTAACAAAGATGGGAAACCCTTGGGCTTCGGATTCAAGCCTGGCAGTGTCAAATTCGGCCCCATGGATTTCGAGGATGATTGGTGGGCCCCGGCCAAAGGCCTCTATCGAGTTCGAGTCCTTTCTTCCAATGACCAATTATCAAAAAAACAAAATAAAATGTATTTTGATGGAAAACTTGTTTCCGACGGGGCAGAAATCCAGGTGGCGGCTGGAAACCATCACCTTGCTGTGGAACAGGTTTCTTACGAAGAATATTCCATTCAACTCACTCCTGTCTCTGGCAGGGTCCAGAAAAATCCAGAATATCCAAGCCTGGATGTGGAACGCATCAGCCCGACGGAGTATCGGATCAAAGCTTCTTCATCGGCCCCTTATTTTCTGGTCTTTAATGAATCATACAACCCATTCTGGAAGATCTGGGTCAATGGAGAAAAGCGGAGTGAACACTTCGTTGTAAATGGATATGCAAACGGGTATTATATCGACCAAATTGGGGATCATGATATTCGTCTTTATTACTGGCCCCAAACATTATTTATTATCGGAGGAGCTGTTTCCCTGATCACAATTCTGATATTTGGGTTTGTGGTGACCTCATCCAGACTGAAGAAAGCAGGAAGCAATTGACCACCCAGTCCCCTTTAATAAACCCGGAGCCCTCCAGAGACGTTTTTACAAGTTTATCATTTCCAGCTTTTGTTTAAAAAAGGTTTCGGACTCGTATTATCCACAGAGTCTCTCAACATATTTTCAATCTGACAAAGTATTAAGAAAAATCTGCGTGGACCTAAGAATTAACTTTTTATCAAAGTTTAATTAAAGACAAATATGCCTCCTTTGGTTTCCATTATCATTTCGACTAAAAATGAGGAAAAACATATTGAAAGATGTCTTCATTCCATACAAAACCAATCATATCCTAAAGACCAAATTGAAATTATTGTCGTCGATAATGCGTCTAATGATAAAACCCAGCAATTAGCCCAAAAATATACCGACAAGATATTTGACAAAGGGCCGGAGCGTTCTGCACAACGAAATTATGGGGTAAAGCAGGCACTGGGGGAATACATCATTTATCTAGATGCTGATATGGTCTTGAGTGAAGACGTGATTTTGGAGTGTGTTAGTAAAGTTCAAAAGGACCCCGAGATAGTCGCCCTTTATGTATCAGAAATTGTTATGGGCCAAAAATATTTCAGCCGAGTGCGGCGATTTGAACGGTACTTTTATGACGGGACCGTGATCGATTGTGTCAGATTTATCCGGCGAAAAATTTTTCTTGAGCTGGGAGGATTTGATGAAAGTTTGACCGGGCCGGAAGACTGGGACCTGGATAAACGAATAAGAATGGCAGGCAAAGTAGATCTCGCCACTAAACCAATTTACCACAATGAGACAGAATTCAATTTAAGAAAATATTTGTCTAAAAAAAGTTACTATGCCAAAAATTTCGACTTGTATATCAAAAAGTGGGGGGAAAACGACCCTGAAATTCGTAAACAATTTGGAGTTTGGTATCGTTTTTTTGGTGTCTTTTTAGAAAATGGTAAGTGGAAAAAATTCCTGGGTAACCCGCCTTTAATGGCGGGACTGTTTTTTTTACGTTTTCTAGTGGGGTTGGATTACATAAGTAGAAAAAAGCATTGAGAAATCACCTTAGAAAGGCAAGGGCAAATCAACTATGCTGAAAAATATAAAAAGAGGGATCCTTTCCCTGGCAAGACTTTATGTCAAAACCCCTTTCTATCCTCACTGGCTGGAGTTTATGGATGTTGATAAAAAAATCAATATTTTATTGGACGCTTTGAGTGAGGAAATTAAAAAAGATAATCAAAGTCGGTTGCTGGAAATTGGTTGCGGCAATAAAACCAAAAAACAAATGTTGCACGATAAACTGGGGATCTCTTCATATCACGGGCTGGACTACCCCGCCTGGATCAACGATAATTTTGAGGCATCTATCAAACAAGTCCCCTTTAAATCAAGTTTCCTTGGTGATGTTTTATTCGGGAGATTAAACTACCAACCCGATATTTGGGGAGACACACACTTCCTCCCTTTTACCAATGAGTCCTTTGATTTTATTTGTCATTTCGAAACTATGGAGCATGTGACAATCATCGACAAAGCATTTTCTGAGGTGAGCCGGTGCTTAAAAAATGAGGGTTTTATGTTTTTCAGCATGCCTTTCGTCTATCAAGAACATACAAATTATGATATTTCAAGACTGACAAGACAGGGGGCAGATTCACTATGCAAAAAACATGGATTGGTCAAAATAAAATGTTTTGAAACTGGATTTGGGACAACTTTAAGTCAGCTTTGCAATTCATTCTTAATTAAGCACATGGTGGGTCTTTATCAAGGGAATAAATTACGGGTCATAGCTGGCGCGCTGATAGCTTCCTTTATTTTTCCTATTATCAACGTTATGTGCCTGATAATTAACTATACTTGGAAGGATCCAGCGTACGCGAATCATTTTTTCTTTATTTTTCAGAAAAAAGTCTAAACGCTAATGATAATTGAAAGGGAGATTGCACCTCCGCTTTTATTAACTTCTTATTTCAAATTACTGTGAAAAATCTGGCAAAGGAAACCCCACTTGATACCTTGGCGATGCGAACCGTTTTCACCACAACATTTGTGAGCGATAGTGATGCAGAGAAAAGGTTTGAACAAATATATTACAGGGCCATGCGACTTTCGATTATGAGTCAAACTGGTATATTCAAATAAAGCAAAGGCTCAACCCAAATAATAAGATGTTAATGAGCGATGTCAGAAAAGGTTTTTTCCAACCATTGTGAACAAAAATACAAATTCAAATTCTACTAACTGCCTGCTCTGCGGTTCCAACAATTTAAAGCCCATTCAAAAGGACCTGCCTGCGGAAGACGGCTCCCTGTTTAACATTCTTGAATGTGTCTCCTGCCGCCTGGGAATGATAGACCCTATCTTACCTCTAAAAACCCTATCACGTTATTATCCAGAGGATTATTACTCCTATCAGGAGATGGCCGATCATCAGGAAGTAAATGGGAGTATGTATGAATGCATCGGTCGTTATATTCGAGCTCACACTTATCAGGATCACTACCTGCCCATATCGAAAAAAAAAATGAACCTGTGGGACAAAATTTGCATGAAGGCCTCATCTCTTTTGGGTGGTTTCCGGTTTGGGTTCTCCCTGCCTCCTCAAAACGGAGGACAGATACTGGACGTTGGTTGCGGGGACGGGTTCTTCCTGCGCTCCGTCAAAGACATCGGATGGGAAGTCCACGGTGTAGAAATGAGCGAGGAAGCCGTCCACCGAGCTAAAAGCATGGGGGTGGAGCATGTGACTCGGGGAACCTTCGACGACGCTTCCTATCCGGATAGTTTTTTTGATGTTATCAGGTTTTGGAGCGTCCTCGAACATATTCATGATCCGGTAGACACTCTTGCTAAAGCCCGCCAGCTTTTAAAGCCAGGGGGCATTCTGGTGATTCAGGTTCCTAATTATCGGAGCACCGTCGCGCGTTGGTTTGGTAGCCGGTGGTGCGCCTGGGACGTCCCCCGTCACCTGTTTCATTTCAGTTCCAGGTCTCTCAAAACTCTTCTGGAGAAATCCTGTTTCCAGACAATCCGTTGGGGCACCTGCTCCGTGGGAACCTTGCCCACCTCTATTTCCAGACACCCTGGGCTGATGCTGAGAATAACCGGGGTTTTCCTGGATAAAATTCTGGACTGGGGCAAGCAAGGCGATTGCCTCGTCGTATTTGCCACCCCTTCAGATAAAGACCTGTCCGTTGACATCAACTGAATCTATTATGAATCAGGATCAAAGGATAAAAGAAAGTAAATTTCGTATCCCGGTTGAATGCGCCGTTCTTGTTATCGTTGGATTAGCTCCGGTCTTATGGTTTCAGGAAGGAAGCCTGTTGCTTGCAGAAGATTTCCACCTGCCAAAAACTTTCGAGGTATTGAAACGCTATTTTTACGCCTGGAATGATTCGATTAACCTGGGTTTCACCACTTTTGATTTCTTCCAGGCCATTCTTTTCTTTTTCTTACAAAGCCTGATTTCCGCGTTTGATTTTTCCCTCCATACCACACAAAAGCTATTGTTCATTTTCTGGTTCACGGCTCCCGGCCTGTCTTTTTATTATTTTCTCCATACAATTCTCCCACGACATATCCTTCATAACGGTGCCCTGGCGGGGTCCCTGTTTTACATGACAACCACGGCGCTAATTCCTATCTGGCAAGGCTTCAACATAGCAAACTTGACCGGTTACGTATTCGGACCTTTATTGTTGGCATTATTCATCCGGATGATGGATGGAAAGCTGGATTATCTTAAAGGGGCAGCCGCATTTGGCCTGATGAGTTTCATAGCGAGTCCCGTTGGAACCAATGCTCCATTCCTTCTCGTTTTTTCAATTCCATTCATACTGTACTCCCTCTTCAAAGTTATCATTCCTCTAATAGATAGAGAATACAGAATTGCATTGAACCTTCTGGTAAAATCGATGGGATTCGCATTCATATTCATTCTAGTCAATACGTTCTGGCTGATCCCCTTATTCAATACGGTATTTACCACCGGTTCGGAAAACACCTCTCCATTCAGCCTCCAGACAGCTTCTAACTGGCTGGGCGGAGTTTCTCAACGAACCAGCCTTCTCAACGTCGTCCGCCAGCAGGGCATGTGGACCTGGACACAGGGACATGGCTCGGCATCCATATTTGATTTATATGATCCCTATTCCGTAATATTCCTTGAGAATCCATTTTTTATAGTATTCAGCTTCCTGCTTCCTGTATTGGCATTTCTGGCCCCATTTATCAGACCTCGAATAGACAAAGCCGGCTTTTTTTCCTTGCTTGCCCTTGTCAGTATCTTTGGAAGTTCCGGCTCACACCTTCCAACCGGCCCCTTTTATCTCCTTCTGACCAAAATACTGCCGTTTTTATGGATGGTGAGAAGTCCCTGGTATAAGTTTTCTTTTCTCACTTCTATTTCGTTTGGCGTACTTCTGGCGATTACGATTGGTTATATCGCGTCCCGATTTCAAAATCCTGAAATTAAAAGCTCGATATCAAAAATTCTATTCTCCAACCTTCAGTATGTGATTTTTATTTTTCTTCTGGTTTATACTTCGCCTTTTCTTCGTGGAGAAATATTTCCCTCAGACGAAGCTCGCAATGTTCTTCCTACCAATCATTTGAAAATTCCAGAATATGTCTGGGACGCTGCTGACTTCATGGAGAAAAATGATGAGATGGGAAGGGTCCTGTCTCTGCCCGGCTTTTCCCATTCTCATGGCAACCAGTGGGGTTATTATGGAGTTGAAGGAATTCTCTATCAGATTTCAAGGATCAACATTCTGATGCAGAAACCTCCCCATCGCTATATTAATGAGCTGTATTTTGCCTTCAACCAACGGCAAGCAGGAAAATTTCTAAAAATCGCAAAACTCATGGGAATCAACCATGTCCTTTACGAGGGTGACGCAATCAATAAAATAGCGCCACACCTTACCATCGACCATGAGGAAAACAGAAAATTCCTGAAGTCTTTAGATGACGTTGAAGTTGTCAAAAATTTCGGTAAGTGGACCCTGTACAAAGTCCAGAGTTCGAATGAATCTTTCTAACGCTTCCCATCCTGATAAAACTCAAACAGCCCATGACGAAGGTCATTGAAGAGAACACTTCATTCGGTAAAGAGCAAAGAACAAACCCCCGGATGGGAAAGATATTGTTCGCGGTTTTATTCGGCCTGCTTGCCGCCTTGTCGACAGCAAAGTATGCAACGCTTCACACCACCTATTATGACCTTGGGGTTTTCTATAATCATTTCAACAATTTTTTTTCCGGTCAATTCTGGCGGAGTTTCACCGGGCACATGCAACCTTCGATCGCGATCTGGTCAATGGTATACGGGATTCTCCCGGAAGGCTTGGGGCCGATTGGGGTTCTTGTATTACAGGCTGGAGCTCTGGCCTGGCCGATCGCCCCTTTGTACCGACACTACGGCATCCTTCCCGCTCTGGCTTACGGGCTTTTTTTTCCCGTATGGTACAACGCCCTGTTTGATTTCCATACGGACCATCTGGCCGTGGCTCTTTTATTTGGCTTTTTTTTTCTGGTCAAATCCGGTTGTATTCTTTGGGCGGTCCTACTGGCCCTGCTTTTGTCACTGGTAAAAGAACCCTTTGCCCTGCAGACAGCAGCTTGCGGTCTGTTTTTGTTTGTTACAAGAAAACACAAAACCGCTGGTGGTTTTTTAATGGGCGCGGGGTTATTTTATTTTGTCGTCGCCACCCAGTATATTTGGCCCTACTTTACTATCGGTCCACGAGGGGGAGGCTCCGGAGCGTACGCATGGCTTGGAAACAACCTGAAAGAGATATTGATATTCGTACTGCTAAAGCCCCATGAAGTAATATTGGAAGTGTTTTCTGAATCCGCAAAAATAGGCTACGTCCTCGTCTTATTTGGGGTGCTGGGTTTTATTCCACTGTTAAAACCCAGCTACCTCCTGGTGGCATTGCCCATTTTAGCAATTTCATTGCTGTCTCAATTTCAAAATTCTTATGCACTGCAAAACCAATACACCGCGGGATTGATCGCCCCCTTGATCATGGCCTTTGCTGAGGGTTTGCCCAGAGCGAAACAATTATGGAACCGACTTCCTCTAAAAAAAACCTTGTTTTCAAAGCTGGTGTTGACGGGCCTTGTAATTTGCCACCTTATATTTGCCCCCTCCCCTTTCGGCTATACTTTCTGGTATAAAGAACTCAGTTCGTATCATGTTCAAAGCTACCTTCCATCCCCAAGGGATACGATGATCAAAAATGCTCTTTTAAATCATATTCCACCTGACGCCGATATTGCAGTGTCCACTCAGAATTCTGTGAACTGGGGCTATCTTGCCAATCGGCAATATTATTTTCCTTTCCCGTTAGGAGTGTTTCAACCGCACCGGGATATACAAGGATCTGATCGTTCACTTTCTGGCCTGTGGAACTTTATCAGGACGGGCAAACCAAATCCTCCTGAAATTGACGAAAAAATAGCAGATTATACGATCCTCGATCTTAAAAGACCCTGGTACATCATTGACAAAGGATGTCCCTACAAAAAATGCCGGGACGATCAAGAACCCGCCAAAGAATTCTTCGAACTGGTTAGACAGGCGAAGGAGACTCTTGAAGTGGTGTTTGAAAAAGACGAGTTTCTAATTTTGAAGCGGGGTCACTCCCCCCCGTCACGGAGGACAGACAAATTAAAACTCTCATGAACAAATCACGAGATCCTGGAAATCCCATTCTCTTTGCCTCCGAGATAAAACCGCCAGAAACTGTTCGGAGATTTCTGGTGATGATCGTTTACCTGATCTTTTCTGTGGCCGTCGGCGAAGCAAATGTGGGACGTTCAGACAACACCCTCTCTCCTTCCTTAATCAACGAAAATGAAGATGGTTTTAAAACAAAGGGTTTGCCGGGCAAAGCGTTACTGTCTTTAAAAACCCAAAGAAGTTTAGTTTCTTTTAAATCGTTCAATTTATCTCGTTCCAGGTTGGACACGTCACAGTCAGAATTAATACGAAGAGGCTGGACGAACTCTGATGAAACGCTTGCCTGGAATCCAGAAGGAATCGACCCCTCTATTGAAATCCCCATCATTTCAGAAGATGGCCAGGAAGACTTCGATATCACTACCTTCAATTATATACATTTCGATTATCAGGAACTTTACCCGGACAACCCGATCAAGTTCTTTTTGGAAATGGTCCTCGATCCACAGGCTCTTGAACAGAAAAATATTAAAAAAGACCTTCTGGTGGCGGGAGGATACAAGGCTTTGCACGATCTGGAGATTGAGGAAAATCAGGACATTGCCGCCTCTAATTTGACCCCTAAGAATTTCTGGTATCTGTCCGGGAGAATGCTCAGGTTGCCCTTCAAAAAGAATTGGGTATTCGCTCAAAGCGGAAAAAGCGCCATATTTCAACGGCGGTTCAACAAGGACCTCCAGTCCATAGAATCAATGGAACTTTTTTTGTCAGATACGATTGATATCAGCCAGGTAAAACTCACCCTGCGCATTGGTTGGGGGGGGCTTATTAAAAAAGAGTGGATTTTGCTCTGGGACGAAATTCCTGTAAAAGAAACCCATACCGTTGAAGGACGCCAGTTTATGAAGATAGGGCTGGGAGACCTCGTTCGCCAGCGCTTCCGAAATAAAAAAAACATCACGTTAAAGGAAGTGGTTGTTTTCATTCCAGGCGATTCCGGACACCTTGCTCCAACCGATCCTCTGCAAAGTATTCAGTTTCAAAAAGTAAAAAAATCCTACCTGAAAGAGGATTGGCATCTGCCTGCGACAACACAAACTCTGTCGCAGGGACGAAAACGCTTTGAGCTCAATCTTGGGGGAATGACCGGCACGACAGGCTATCACCCCAAGGTGAAAAGCATGCGACTGTTCATCAGCCCCCAGAACAAACATGCCTATTCGGGAGTGCGTTTTCTGGGAGCCAGAGCTAATCAGCTATTGGGAATCCAACAACCAAATTTTCTGAGCGCGGGTGAACAATTGAATCAACGCTGGGGCGGACGTTTTTTGACTCACACACCTGACAAAAACTTTGTGGAATGGGCTCACATCAAATCTTATTTTTCTTTTCATAACGTGGACACAAAAAAACAATATAAATCCGGTCGAGACCAATCGGGTGATATTACGGTTCACTCAAATAAAGGCGCTCTGTACCGTTTTGACGAAACACCCTATCTGCTGGCCGCTGATCTACAGTTCCACTCCAAAGACGCTTCTTTTTCCGTGGAATTCCCATCTTTTCATGCCGCCGAAAAGGACCGTGAGGTCACTGTGGAATGGGAGCTTGAGGGTGCATTACAAATGCAACTATTGAGGAATTTTCTTCACCCTTTGGAAGGCAACATCACCCGATACCGCCTGAAAAAAGGACAAACGCCTGTTCTGAAAATCGAACTTGCGGAGGATTCAAACCTGGAAAAATCTGGCCGGGTGAGCGGCAGAGTCGTGATCAAAAGTATTGAAGTGCGCGATCTTTTAACTGAAGCGCCCGCCGAAGATAACAAGTTAAAAAGTATGTTCGAAGAAAACACTGACAGCAAAAAACTTAAAGAAGAGGAAGAACGCTCCATTTATGAATCAAAATACATCCCACTTGAAAAATTTGAGCACTCCGTATCCGGGACAACCCGGCTGGTCAAGCCCGGTATAGTCATTGAGGCTGAATCTTCTATCAATCACTGGCGGCCAGAACCCAAAGGACTGTTGATTCAAGGGGAAGGACAATGGGTGGAAATAGACTGGCCGGCACATGCTTCTCTGGACAAAGACACGCTGTTTTTTCTGGGAATTTCCAGGGGAGCGGACTCCATTCTCTCTCTGGAAATTGTGCCCACTTCAAGAGGACAAAAACTTCCTCAGGTTCTAGGGACTCCCAATAACCCCGTCCAACTTGTCGCAGGCACAACCGAAATAGAAAATCTTAAAATCCGCATGAAATTACGCGGAGGTCCTTATAAAATTTCCCTGGAGGAAATGTCGCTTTTTAAGCCCGTCGTTCTATCCCCGGAAAAAGCCTTCAACACCCCAACCCTCGTGTGGGGAGAGACACCACTGACCGCTGAGCAAACTCTGTTCGACTCCAAAACAAAATCTTCAATCAAGCCGGGTAGCTTAAAAGCAATTGTGTCTTCCGAAAATAGCAAAGATCCAAAGCTCTCGTGGACGACGAAGGTCAACCGCAAATTAAGCTGGATTCGTGGACTCAATATAACTTATCAGGTTCCATCCACCTTTCACGACAACAATCCCTGTTGGCTCCAGCTGACCCTGGTGGGCACCAGAAGCAAGGCTGACCAAAAAGTCTGTTTTGACAGTGCCAATGGTCAGGCATTCCTTCCGTCTGGTTTTTTGTTCCAAAATTTCGGAATGAAACTCAATGAAAGTCTAAATACCATCAACTGGTCCGTTCGAGTGGACCCGAGAAAACCGATGCCTGAAATACCCCTGGCGATAAACATTGGAATGACTCTGGACGGGGTGGACATAGAAACCGTACACAACGACCTGAAGCGTCAACCCATATTTGAATGGAACGGTGAAAACACTTACCCATCTTTTTCAGAAAATCTGTTGTTTGAGCGCCTGCTTGCAGACAAGGGATGGAGCCATTTTCAACTATCCAATTTGTCCAGACATTCCAATAAAAGTCTACCGACGCTCAATCAGAAACATCCTTATCTGCAAACTAAAACGATCGCATTTGAGAGCAAACATCACCCGCTTTCAGCGGAAGAAAAACTTCAGGCCAGTGCAGGCGGGGATGAAATTATTTCCAGCGAATTAACAAGCCCTGGGCTATTTGAGTCGAAATTATTCAAGCTGTTTTTGGTTCTGTCGTTGCTCTGGCTGGCCTTCAATAAAAAGGTGCGTTCAAAATTAAAAACAATCTGGAAACAAATCGTATTGAAGATCTCGCAGCCCAAGATTTTCCTCAACCGGGCCGTGGGGCTCTTTGTCATCGTACCGGGATTCTGGGTCATCGGAAGCATTGTCAGTCCGGAAGTCGAAAACATCTGGGTTTGCACCCTCTTTATATTGCTGGCAGGTGTTTTTTATCATGAAATACGCTGGTTTTTATTGAAAGTTTCCACGACTGCGGACGGGACACACAAGTTCATTTCCGGGAAGCAGGGAGAGATCCCTTTATTTTTGTATTTCCTGACCATGACGGTTTTGGGATGGTCCGCCTGGCAACTGGGACAATCAGCCTATGGGCCTCACCCCGCTATGTTGCTGATCCCCATCGTCTTTATGATCTATTTTTTCATCCCGTGGATACCTGACCTTTTCACCCGCGCGACCGCCTGGCGCCCTCATTCCAGGAATTATTCTGCCGCCACAATGGTCAACCTGGCAATCGTTCTGTATATTTTTGGAAATCTCTGGAATTGGAGCGAGATTTTTTTGAGCTTTGGCGGCATGGTTTTGGTTTCATTGTGGGGGCACTGGGCACAAAAAAACCAGACAAAACTCGAACGGCGCTTGCCGGGAATAGCAAGCCCAGTATACGCTGAAAAGGGCAACCGGTATCTTGCAGGGTTTTTGGTGAGCATGGGAATCGGCGCTGTTTTTCTCTTGGCCGGCCTGGATGCCCTGGCGGAACACACCGTCAACATTTCCTTTTTCATGCTTGTGACGGCTCTCTACATTCAAACACGGTTAATTTACGATCAGCGACCAGACGCAAAGGCATAAAACCTTTTAACAAAAAAACCCCGTAAATAAAATTCAACCCCTGTTTTTTTGTGAGACACCTGCATTTTCAAATGTGGCCATTTCAGAATAAATTTTAGCTCCTGCCTCAAGTAGATTCATGGCGATGACAGCTCCTGTGCCCTCCCCCAAACGCATTCCAAGATCCAGCAAAGGTTTCTGTTGGAGGATCTGAAAACCTGTTTCACATCCAGGTTCTGAAGATTTATGAGAAGTGAATAGATAGTCCTGAACGTTTTTGTTCAGTTTCGAGGCAATGACCGCCGCCGCGATTGAAATCACTCCGTCGATCACGATGGGAATCTGGTTGGCCGAAGATCCCAGAATAAGGCCCACGATTCCCGCTATCTCAAATCCTCCTACTTTTGCAAGAACATCGATGGGGTCTTGTGGATCAGGCTGGTTGACTCTAATCGCGTCTTCAATGACGGCAACTTTATGCTCCCAGGACTTTTTATCAATGCCGGTCCCAAACCCGGTAGTTTTGTTGGGAGGCACCTCGCCCAAAACAGAAATAATCGCCGAACTGGGCGAAGTGTTGCCAATGCCCATATCTCCGGCTCCCAGAATATCTATTTTTTGTTTTTTAGCCGCATCAGCGAGTTCCATTCCTGCGACAATCGCCTGTTCCGCCTGATGCCGGGTCATGGCCGGCCCCCGCCGCATATTATCCGTTCCCCTGGCAATCTTTCGATGAATCAGACCGGGGATATTTTTAAAGTCATGGTTGACTCCCATATCAACAACAACGACTTCGGTTTGCATATGCCTTGCCAAAACATTGATGGCCGCCCCGCCGCTTAAAAAAATTTTCACCATTTGAGCCGTGACTTCCTGCGGATAAGCACTGACTTTTTCCTCCACCACACCATGATCGCCTGAAAACAAATACACACATTTTTTCTCCACTTTCTGAAAAGAAGTGCCCGCAATCGCGACATAACGGATACCCCATTCCTCGAGCCGGCCCAGGCTTCCCAAGGGCTTGGTCAGAGAATCAAAATGCTTTTTGGCCTGCTTTAGTTTTCCAGACGAAACAGGGACAATTTTATCCAGCACGGCATGAATTTTTTTGGACATTGGAGGCATTAGAATTCTATGCCTTTTTGGGCTGGTATTCCCTGCTCACCAAAGGGATGTTTCACACATTTCATTTCGGTGACCAGATCCGCCATTTCAATGAGCTCTTTTGAGGCGTTTCTGCCGGTGCAGACCACATGCACTGAGGCGGGTTTGTTTTTCAGGGTTTCCAGAAATACTTTTTTATCCAGAAATCCATAATCCAGAACGTAATTGATTTCATCCAGAATCACCATTTGATAATCCCCGCTTAATATTCTGGGTTCGACGATGCCCCAGGCTTTGGCCGCTGTTCTACGATCCTGCTCCGGGTTTTTGGTGTCCCAGGTAAACCCGTCTCCAATGGCCTCGACTTCAATCCAGGGAGACAGGCTCTCGACCGATTTTCTTTCACCGGTTTTCCATTTTCCCTTCATGAATTGTAGAATAAACACCTTCATCTTGTTGCCAGCGGCGCGAATAGCCAGACCATACGCCGCTGTGGACTTGCCCTTGCCATCACCAGTATGAACGATGATGAGGCCTTTTCTTTTTTTGGGATCGGATGCTGGCTGCATTTTCATATTTCTCTCCCTATGTGGTGCGGGGTTTCAGAATGAAGTTGTTCAGCAAGTATTCCCACCAGACAATCGAACTTCCCAAATAAATGTGGGAATAAAAGGCAAACGTGTTTTTATATCGATAGCCATCGGGTCGAGTTAAATTTTTCCCATCCAAGCTATGATTCATCAATGGTGTCTCTGAATTTTTTTTAAATTTTGAGTGATGAAATTCATGCCCCTTTAGTACCATAGATTGGTCGTCTTGCTTAGGTTGCAAAAAACTTAACTTACGGTATCCAATGGTGAGCCTCGTATCTTTCATCGTAGTAATGAAATCAAACACTCCCGACATTAAGTGTGTAGTCCCAAGCTTATCAATGAGCGAATGCCCTAAATACATCAAACCTCCGCATTCCCCGGTAATGAGTCCGCCCGATTCGGCGAATACTTTGATCGCTTGAAGAATTTGGGAGTTTTCACTCAGTTGCTTTGCGTGCAATTCAGGATAACCTCCGGGAAAGTGAACCCAGTCTGCATTATCCGGAAAACTCGGATTTTTTAAAGGAGAAAAGTATTCGATGGTCCCGCCGTAATGTCGGATCAAATCCAGCGTGTCCTGATATATGAATTGAAAGACTTCATCCTGAGCGATGGCCACTGAAAAAGGCTTAAGAGACACACTGCCCCTCCACCTCGAAGGACGGGATGATGGTGAGGATGAGATTGATATTTTTTTTGAGGGGAGTGACTTTAAAAGGCTGTCCACATCAATATACTGTTCGATGTGAGAAGCCCAATTTTCATACAGGTGCGGCTCCTGCTCGTGCGTCAAATGCAAACCAAGATGGCGTTCCGGTATCATCAAGGCATCCTGATTGGGAAGATGTCCCAAAAACTTTGCTGTCGTATAATGTTCAATCGCCTCTTTTAATATTTTTCCGTGACCGGGAGAATTCACTCGGTTGGCAATCACACCAATCACGTTCAATGTTTTATCGAACTGAGTGAACCCTTGAACCAAAGCGGCCACAGAACGAGCCATCATCGACCCATCGATCACCAAAACAATGGGTACACCGAGAAGCTGAGCAATTTCCGCTGTCGAGCCTGTTGGTTTTGTAGAGTCAGCCCCGTCAAAGAGCCCCATAACACCTTCCACAACGCAAATATCTCCAGCAACAATTGTGTCGTTAAAAAGATCTTTGATATATTCAGGAGCGCACATCCAGGAATCCAAATTATAACTGGGCTCACTGGATGCTGTGAAATGATGACCGGGATCGATATAATCCGGACCAACCTTAAAGGGTTTTACCGTATAACCTCGATTTCTTAAACATCGCATCAAGCCCACGGAAATGGAAGATTTCCCAACAGAACTATGTGTGCCTGCGATTATTAAACCTTTCCAGGTCTGATCCCGACCAGCCATTCCACTACCACTCCTTAAAATATTTATCAAGCCTTATTGGGCTTTGAGGACATAGAACTCCCCGAGGCATCAGCCAGACAGGATTTTACTTTCATGCTGGCAAGAAAAATTCCCATATAAAAAAATGCTCCGCCAATATAACGAGGATAATACTTCATGGAATTGACCACCTGCTCCAATACCGGCACATCATCATACCTTCCAGAAAGCATGTGATAGCTTCCGGTTGAAATAATAAAAGCCGCTGTCGTACTCAGAAACAGAAATAGCGTCAATTGGCTGAGTTCCTTGAAGGTATGAATTTCTAATTCTTCGAATTGGCGACCCGCAAACCAAAGACTAAGATAAGTCGGGATCAGGAACATATAGGCCGGAGTGATACACCAATCGCTGGTACCGGCCTGAATAGAAAAATAGTCCGTGAGTCCTGCTGTTGCTATGAGCAACACAGGAAATAAATATTGCCTTAAGTAGATTCCTGCGACAAAAAAAACGGCTAATGTAGCGCTTGGGAGCCCCCAAGTATGAAACGCTGAATAGCGAGTCATAACCATCAAAATAACCAATCCCAATAACAGTTTTAACTTTAAACTTTGACCTGACTTCATAAATATCTCCTTTAATGAAACCTCAGTGAAATTTAATGGATTTAATTAAAAGTCCAGGTAAATCCTCCATAACCGGAGACCCCTGCCTGCCCAAATCCAAAAACTTCCTCATAGTTTTCATTAAAAAGATTTTCTCCTCTGGCAGTCAGTCTTAAACTTTTATTGACCTGATAACTGAGAGCGGCTCGAACCGTTGTGAACCCCCCGGTGACTTGAGTTCCCGTGCTGTTGGAACGAATAGCGCTTCGTACGCGCATCCCCACCAGAGAGTTTAGCTTTTCTCTCCAGGTATGACTCAGGTTGGCGGAGAAGTTATGCTCGGCGCGGCGGTTAAGAGGTTCGCCGTCATCATCACGGGCGTTCAACCATGTATAACTTGTTGAGACTCTGAAGTTTTGCGGCAAATCAATGTGAATAGCGGTTTCAACACCCTTTACTGTCGCTTTCGCAACATTTTGAGCCCGGAAAACAAACCCGCCGAGATCCACGGTCTCGATGAGATTTTCAAAGTCCGTTTCAAAATAGGTGACAGCAATATTGACTTTGCCGTCAATTAATTCTTGATCCAAACCCACCTCCCAGCTTGTGCTTTCTTCAGGTTTTAATGTCGGCGTTCCAAAATTAGGAAAGAACAGCTCGTTCAAGGTGGGGGCGCGAAAACCCGTCGCATAAACTCCCCGGAGTCGCGTTCCGGTTTTTTTAAACAGGTAAGCGCCTGAAAATTTATAGGTGGTAGGATCCTCGAACACTGAGTTGATATCGTGTCTGAACCCGGCGGTCAGAAGGAGGCTTTCACCGCAATGACACTGGGTCTCAACATAAAATCCATTGTTCAGGATGGTGTCACGCAATTCGCTTTCTTCATTGACCCCATTGCGCGATTCATACTCATATCCAAAAATTGTGGAAAAATATTTATTGATCTCCACATTATTTTGAACATCCACTCCGTGAGTTCGATTGAGAATGTGTGATTTTTTGGTGAACCCGCCAGGATCAAGAGTTCTTAAAAATTCATAAGCAAGAGTCGGATTGATTTTTAAATCCCATCGATCCATCATGGTCTTTTGAATGGGGAGCGCAAGGTAATACGCATCACTCTTACTAAAAGGTTTTCCGTCTACAAAACCGAAAGAATCGAACTCATTAATTACTTTTGTAAAACGCCCAATGAAATCCACCCGACCATCGTCAAGAAAATTGCGCCCCAAGCGGGTCGACACAGTGGTGTTTTCATAACCATCATCTTCTGTATTGCCCCGGTTTTCATTGGCAGAGGAAAACCCTTCGCTGTCAGTCCGTGATACGGAAAGGGAATAATCCATGAAATCAAGATCGCCAGAACTATTTAGGGTTTCCTTGAAGGTTTCAAAACTGCCGCCTTCAAAGGTAAAAGAATGTCGGGGTTTTCCCTTGCCGCGTTTGGTGATGATATTGATCACGCCTCCGACTGCATCCGAACCCCAAAGGGTGCTTTGTGGACCTCTTAAAACTTCAATTTTTTCTATATTGTCGACAGAGATATCGGCAAAGTTGAATGACCCTAAAGTGTTGCTGTTGACTTGAACGCCGTCGACAAGAACCAATGTGGATGAAGAACCAGCCCCACGCATGAAAACGCTGGTCGATGCGCCCAAAGGACCGGATTGCACCACTTCCATGCCGACTTCCTCGCGCAAAATATCCAGCACTTTAGTGTATTGTTTTTCTTTAAAATCTTTCTCTGTAATAAGAGTGACAGGGGCAGGAGTGTCAGAGGTTCTAGTTCTTGTCACCGACAAGGGTTTTAAGTCGACAAAATCGTCAGCCGCATGAAGGGGAGTGAACTCTGAAAAAATAAGTGAAAGACATAAAAATGACAAAACGAACTTAAGTGAGTGTTGCATAAAACTTCCTTTCTCTCGAAGGATTTTTAACAATACTTTCCAGACAGATATCCTGACTCGGGGCTTCCTACTCGCCGCGCCTTCCCTCCGGTAAGAAAGTGGCTTCAATGCGGTTTTCGTTCCCCTCACAGTTGCGGGACAGTGCCGGAATTTCACCGGGCTTCCCTGTCTGGAAAAGTTTTTGATAAGGGATAAATTTTATTTTCTATAAAAAATATTATTTTGAATTTGTTACAATCCACCTCCCATTCTGAGGGACAAAAATAACCCCAATGCCAAAAGGGCCGTTGTCAATAAAATTTTTTGTGACCTGAAAATATCCTCAGGTTCTATTTCTCGAAGCGCCTCGCCTATGACGGGTTTTTCTACAATACGGCCCTGATAATATTGCGGGCCTCCCAATTCAATGCCCAGCGAACCTGCGACCACCGCTTCCGGGATCCCGGCATTGGGGCTTAAATGGTTTTGCCCCTGTCGCCACATCGTCGTAAACGCTCTCTTGCCGTTCAACCCAAGCAGGGCGGAGGCCAACACCATGATTGGCCCAGCCAGTCGGGCAGGCAACCAGTTGACAATATCGTCCAGCCTGGCCGAGGCCCAACCAAAGTGAATATATTCTTCGTTTTTATAACCGAACATCGAATCGAGAGTGTTGACACATTTATAAGTGAGCGCCAAAGAAGCCCCACCTAAACATGTATAAAATAAAGGAGCCACCACTCCGTCCACCGTATTTTCAGAAACCGTTTCGACGGTCGCCCGGGTGATTTGATTTTGATTCAAATGCTGAGTGTCCCGCCCCACAATATTTTTCAAATGGCCTCGGGCCAAAATACAGTCCCCCTGCTTCAATGCGATCTGAACCGGGCGACTTTCATCGTATAAAGAACGCGTTGCCAATGTTGTATAAATTAATATTGTTTCCAAAGCACAAGCAATTTGAGCGCTCACCTGGCGAAATGATTCCAGTAAACTCCAGCTCACCGCATAGGTTCCCGTCACCAAAACTAATACGGCTATCGAACCCGCCTGTTTTTGATTTTGGATCTTCCTCCGAGCGATTCTTTCGACCCACTTAGCCGCCTTCCCCATTGCCCGCACTGGATGGGGAGCTCCTTTCGGATCACCCAATATCAAATCCAGAAAGAAGGCGATCCCGATCATGACGGTGAGTTCCATCCTTATTCGTAAGCCCAGGATGAAAAATATTTTTTTATTTTTGAAAGCAATAATTTATTTTCGTCTTCACCGCGAACACTAATGCGGAAGTAGGTTTCGTTCAGGCCCTCAAAGTTTTTACAGTTTCGCAAAAATATCCCGTCTTGCAAAAAATGAAAATAAAACCGCTTCGCAAAAGCCTCCTGCCTCCTTCGCAACCTAAACAGGATAAAATTAGCCTCCGAGGGGTAGACTTTGAGCCAGGGCATTTCCGAAAACTGTTTTGACAGAAACTCCCTTTGCTCGCGTACCCATGACCGGCTGTTTTTGATAAATTCCTTGTCGCTGAGTGATATCAAGCCGAATTCCTGGGCCAGACCATTGACCGACCAGGGCGGACGAAATTTTTCTATGATTGCAATCCTTTTTGGATCCATGATTCCATAACCGAGCCGTATACCTGGCAGTGCGAAAAATTTTGTCATCGAGCGAATTGAAATCAGATTTAAAAAATTCTCAAATCGATCCACTACTGAAGTCCCTCGGGGGCAAAAGTCGATAAACGTTTCATCAACAATTAATAGTTTTTCTTTATCCTCACAATAGTTCGCAAGAACGATTAATTCTTCTTCATCCCATAAGCGACCCGTGGGTGAATTGGGGTGCCCTATCACCACCGCGCCGATTTTTGGGTTCTTGTTTAATAAGTCGATCAATTGATTCATCGGCGGTTCAAACCCGGCGTCAATATTGTAGGACAAGGTTTGAACAGGAACGTTAAAAAGCCTGAAGGCTTTCAGGTATTCTGAAAAAATAGGCGTTAGGATCAACACTTCCTCGCCACTCGTCATCAAATGGGGCAACAGGTATATCAACTCCGTCGCCCCGTTTGCGACCGCAATTCTGGCTGCGTCAGTTCCTGAATAGTCGCTCAAAGCCCGTTTGAGTTCCGAAGATTGCGGATCGGGGTACCTGGAAATGGTGGTCAGCGATTTCTCAAACACATTAATGATTTTTTTAGAAGGCCCTCGCGGATTGATGCTGGCGCTGAAGTCGACCCAATGATTGGATTTAAAAAATTGCTTCTCAATTAAATGCGCCTGCCCGCCATGCTCGAAGTCTTCTCGGGGCGATGCGGAAACCATCGAAGGTTTCAACGCCTTGATCGAGATCATATTTTCTTGTTGCGGACAGTCATTCATAAAATCGCTCTTAAAGAAACCCTTTGGAGCTCTGGTTCCATTGATTGTGGTAAATGAGGTTTTCCAGTGAGACCCGTTTGCCCCAACCCACTTTTTCCAACAAAGGTTGTTTTAAGAAATGATCCGTATAGCCCACGCAAAGGTAAGCGACCGGGACAATTTTCTCCGGGATGCCCAATACAGCTTTCAGTTTTTCCATGGATAAAATACTCACCCAGCCGACACCCAGCCCCTCCGCGCGAGCCGCGAGCCAAAGGTTTTGCACCGCGCAACAGGTGCTGAAAATATCAGTGTCGGGCACGGTGTTTCTTCCTAATACATGAGGGCCCGATCTCTCACGATCACAGGTTACGCAAATATTGATCGGCGCTTCTAAAATCCCTTCCAGTTTGAGAGAAGAGTACAGTTCTTTGCGTTCATCGGAATAATGCCTGGAAGCTTCATCATTCGCTTTAGAAAAGTTTTTAGATATCTTTTTTTTAATTTCGAGATCATCGATGACAATAAAGTTCCAGGGTTGCATGAATCCCACTGAACCTGCGTTATGCGCGGCATGCAATATTTTTTCTACTGTAAGGAGAGGGATCGGGTCTGGCTTGAATTGCCGCACATCCCGCCGGCCATAAATGGCATCATAAAGGCCTTCCTTTTTGTCCGATGAAAATTCATGATCGGAAGCCAAGCTTTGATCCGTCTCACTGCCTGAGCCGGATTTTACTTTTAAGGGAATTCCAGCCACAGTGAGGATGACTTCATCGAACTGCCCTGCAAACCGTTGATTGACTTCACCCGCAAGATCACGAAACTCTCTTCCCAATGGGGTTTCTGGTACGATTCCTGCCCCAACCTCATTGGTGATGCAAATCATGGTTCCAGGAAATCGGGAACAACTGTCCAGTAATTCATTGACCTCCCGCGTTATTCTTTCTTTGGAGGCGTCCGCCATCAGGAGGTTGCTGATCCAGAGAGTGAGACAATCCAGGACCAGTACCGATTGCGGATCACTTTCAAGCGTTTCAATAACCGCTTTAAGGTCCAAGGACTCTTCAAACGTGACCCACTCGTCGCCTCGCTCTTCACGATGCTTTTCAATTCTTTCCGCCATTTCATCATCGAGAACCTGAGCGGTCGCCAGAAAAAACTTTTTCCCGGCAGAATTTCGGGCCAGCTGTAAAGCATGCCTGCTCTTACCGCTTCGACAACCGCCCGTGATCAAAATGGTTTTCTTCATTCCTGCCGTCACCATTAAAAGGATGCGCTTTCTATCAATTGAAAAAAATGACTCTCTACAGCACCTGTGGTCAATAGAAGTGCCTCAACGATTTCCGTCATGGCTCCAAAGGTATCGCCCGTCATGCCACCGATCCTGTATTGAAAATAAATCAACAAAACCGCAGTCGATACGGCGAAAACAATGAGCGCCAGGATTCCGGTTCGGAATTGAAAAAAAAATGGCAGTGATAAAGGAATCAGACAGATCAGGAGCATTCGATAATTACCCTTCTGGTACAACGACGAACCCACTCCCGCCCCCCCTCTGGCATCTTTCATGACAACCAGACCGATGACCTGAGAGGTTCTTGCCAATGCCGGGGCCAGTAACAGCCACAGCCAGATGTTAGATTCTCCGATCCCCTCGATTCCTCCTATTTTTACCAATATACAAAATATCACCGCAGCCGCCCCCATCACCCCGACCCGCGGGTCTTTCATGATTTCGAGCACCCGCTCCCGCGGGCGGTGCGAAAATAAACCGTCGGCGCTGTCCGCCAATCCATCGAGATGAAGCGCCCCCGTCACCACCGCAAGAAATAAAATGTCCACCGTGCAACGGAGAAAAGCAGGAAAAAACAACCCGCCGATCCAGTCCACAGCAACCAGTAAACCGCCAATCAGCAAACCCACAAAAGGGAAATGCCCCACTATTCGGCTTTCGAGCGGGCGGTCATTTTTTCCTGGTAAAATCGATAAAAATGACAGCGCTGACAGGAAGGAGTTCATTCACCCTCCTGAGGAGGAATAAATGTTTGGAATGAAAAATTTATCAGGTCATTCACCGGAAATCCTTGACTCCAGTGAGAAGTTGGGCAAAAAAAATCCCCAGCCTAAAAAAGGCAAGGGAAATAAAAAAGCCCTCAACCTCTCAGTCCACGAAGAGTTTGAAAATTATTTGTCTGGCAAGGTCTTCTGGCTCCCGGAACAACCTACTCCCCCCACCTTCCCGTTCGATTGCGAACAGTGGCATCAGAGGGTTTCGTTCCCGGTTACAGCGGCGGGTCCGCGACGGATTTGCACCGTCTTCCCTTTTCCAAACAATCAAGTATTAAACTATGAACTTACAAATATCAGAAAACAGGATTTTGTCAAATGAAATCAAACAATCCATCACATGCAAATAAAAATAATTTTCGATTGATGCTAGAATAAACTTACTTCTTAAAATAATTTCTTCTTTGAAATGAACCGGTTGTTGATAACAATAGCGATACTTGTATTTCTTGTTCCGTCCATGGTTTTTGCAAGTGAACATCTGCAAAACACAAAAACTCTGGACGCAAGCCAGTTCATCAACCTGCAGTTTGAAAACGACCTGTTTGGAAGCGGAGAGGACAGTCATTTCACTCATGGAACCCGGATATCCTACCTGACAAGCGAAAAGCCCACCGGTTTTGAACGTAAACTGAAATCCACCATCCTCGCGGCGATTCCAGATTTTTTCATTCCTAAAACGCGGCGCATCGGTCTGATTTTTGGACAAAATATTTTCACTCCTGAAGATATTTCCAGAAGCGATTTGATTCTGGATGACCGGCCTTACGCGGGATGGCTTTATCTGGGAGCGGGGTTTGTCACTGAAGGCGGAGGGAAACGAAAATTCATGGAGAACCTGGAGATCAACCTGGGAGTGGTGGGCCCCGCGGCACTGGGTGAGCAAGTACAATCTGGATGGCATGATTTTATCAATGTCAAAGAGCCCCAGGGATGGGACAACCAATTGCACAACGAACCGGGGTTCATTCTTTTTTATGAACGCAAATTGCCCTTCAGACCGACCTGGGAGAACCTGGACGAGATCCTCGATTTAACACCAAGCGCGGGGTTCGCCTTGGGAAACGTCTTCACCTATTTTGCCGCCGGCCTGACCCTGCGTTTGGGATACAATATCCCCAACGATTATGGTCCCCCCCGCATCCGTCCGGGGTTGGCGGGCTCCGGGTTTTTCACCCCCAAAAACCGTTTCACCTGGTATCTGTTTGCGGGTGTTGAAGGCCGGGCTGTGGGGAGGAACATTTTTCTGGACGGCAACACATTTCAAGACAGCCACAGTGTGGATAAGAATACCCTTGTGGGAGATTTACAGGTGGGAATCGTCGTGACTCTTTTCCGGAATTTCCGCCTGGGATTCACCAATGTATTTCGCACCAAAGAGTTCGAGGGTCAATCAGAGCCGGATGAATTCGGTTCCATCAATCTTTCCTATCGCTGGTGAATAAGTTTCCCATCCCAACACCGAAAACCCTGTTAACCCTTTTAATATCAGCTATATTAGAGTCATCCCGGGTACGGATAATGAGGTCTTTGGAACCCAGGCATCCCATACAGCGGTCGCCACGCAGGCGACAAAAAAATTTTCATTCCTGTGGCCGCCAGAATGATGTAAATTGTTGGATCCACTTAGCTCAATAATATTTTAGCTTAATAATATTTTCCTGGAGTCGGCAATATGTCCTCAGAAATAGGAAGGCGATTTTCCTTGGACAAAGTCAATATCGACCCGCGATTAAAAAACCGGATCATGTCCGCCGATGGGGACGATGAACTGGGTTCCTGGGATGGACAAAACATAGAGGATCTGGTCAAGGAACTGGATCGTATCGAAGAAAGACAAGATCCTAATTATGCGGGATTGCCACATGGCGATAATATCCCTGAAGATCTACGTTCCGAAGTTGCAAAGGACCTGCCAATTTGGGCTTGCGATGTGTCGGGCAATTGCCTGGTCGGAAATCAAGCGGATAAAGTCCGAACAGTGGACCAAATCCGTCAAAGGTATGAGAAGAAACATGGCGGTGTCGAAAAATTCAAAGAAAAATTAAGGCTGGAAAGAGAAAAATTTATCCAGAGCCTCGAAGGAAAATGAGGTGTTCCGTTTTTATTGTGGGCGCGTAACTCAGCGGTAGAGTGCTGTCTTCACATGGCAGAAGTCACAGGTTCGAACCCTGTCGCGCCCATTCCTTCTAAGAAAGCAGGCTTGCTCACGATAGGCAACGACGCTTGTTTTTTTAACTTTTCAATCTGAATCAATGGTTCCGCCAGGCCCTTCACACCGCTCCTCAGTCCTCAATCGCTAGAACTTTTAAATTCTCCACCCAAAAAAATTTTATTAGACAAACCTTGAACGCATGCAAGCGGTTATCATAGTTGCAAAAGCACCAGCACAGGAAGCAGGGTCAGACCCACAATCGATATCAAGGCATGCAAAAGAACATCCCATCGTTTGCTGAGGGGAATGACTATGATAAAATAAAGAAAAATCAGGATTTCCCAAAGGGTGAGCCCGGAGTGAAGACGCTGAATGACCAAGAACCCCAGGAAACAGGCCACGACAGCGATATATCCCGCAAGGTGGGTTCTCAACAGGGGCTTTGTCCGTTTGAAAAAACCCATGTAAAAGCCGAGAAAAATATTAACGATATGGAAACCAATGGCCGCGCCCACCCAGGGCAAGGCTGGCGAAGAAGTGATTTTTGATATAAGGGCGGAGTCCAACATAGGAATTCAACAAACCTGAAGGCGACAAAAAAACGGAATTGTAACATGGATCTAAATCTACAGGGCCGGAAAGTCCTTATCACCGGAGCGGGCGACGGGATCGGCCGCGCCCTTGCTCTGGAGTTCGCCGAAATGGGCGCTCAAGTTTCGGGATGCGCCCGAAGCCAGGACCGTTTGACAAGTCTTTCCAAAGAAATCAAAGGCAAGGGGCATTTGTTTTGTCCCACCGACTTGACCCAAATGGAGGAGATCCAAACATTGCATGGCAACGTCATGGAAGCTTTTGGTGGATTGGATGTGCTGATAAACAACGCGGGGTCGATATTAAAGTTGGGCGATTTTTTTTCTGTCACTGACCGGGACTGGCAGGATTCTTTCAATATTAATTTGATGCCGGTGGTCCGGCTGTCCAGGCTTTTTATTCCGGCACTCAAGCTTTCGAAAGCGCCCCGAATCATCAATATTTCTTCCATTGCCGGGTCCCGCCCGGGCGACTTGTTTCCCCATTACAGTGCGATGAAAGCCGCCCTTTCAAACTTTACGGCGTCCCTCGCCCAAACCCTGGCGGGAGAGAAAATTCTTGTCAACTCGGTGTCTCCAGGACCCGTGTGGACCCGCTCCTGGCAACAGGAAGTGGACCTTGCCAGCGAAAATTCAGATAAAAACTTAAGTGATCTCAAAGAAGAGATAAAAGCTCAAACCGCACAGGGTGTCCCGCTCAAACGCATGGGCTTGCCGGAAGATATTTCGGGGATCGTTCTTTTTCTGGCGTCGGACCGATCGAGTTGGATCACCGGCTCTAATTTTACCATCGACGGAGGAGTGACCAGGAACCCGTATTAGAAAAACAGGTTGCATATCAACCGGCCCGGGAAAACAAATGGAGGACCCACCCGACTCCTGGCGTGTTGCTTCAATGCCAGGACTCAGATACGCGCGCAAACCCCCTGATGGATATCTGTAAGAATTCGTTTCAGGTCATAAGTGAAATCCCATTCAGGATAATCTTTCCTGAAGCGGCTGACATCGCTCACCCACCAGATGTGATCGCCGATCCGGTTGTCCTCGGCGTAGGCCCATTCGAGCTTGTTCCCGGAAATTTCCTCGCACAACGTGATCGCTTCCAAAACCGAACAATGGCTGTGGCGCCCGCCGCCCATGTTATAAACCCTGGCTTGTCCGGGATTCAAATAAAAATGATAAAGCGCATTCACCAAATCGAAACTGTGAATATTATCCCGAACCTGTTTTCCTTTGTAGCCAAATACGGTGTAGGGCTTTTTTTGGATCGCGCAGATCATGAGATAAGATAAAAAACCATGAAGCTCCGTACCCGAATGCGCCGACCCCGTCAAACACCCTCCCCTGAAGCAGGCGGTTTTGATCCCGAAATATCGGCCATACTCCTGCACCAAAAGGTCAGCCGCAAGTTTTGAAGTGCCAAATAAACTGTGGGTGGTCTGATCAATGTTCATCGACTCGTCAATTCCACGTTCAAAGAAGGGGTGAGAGGAATCCAGCTCCCAACGGGTTTCCATCTCCACTAATGGGAGAAAGTTGGGCCGGTCTCCATAAACCTTGTTGGAGGACAAATGAATAAAAACCGCTTCGGGACAATGTTTTCGGGTCATCTCCAGCAACACGAGCGTTCCGTTGGCATTCACCGTAAAATCCTTGGCCGGATCTTTCGCCGCCCAATCGTGAGACGGTTGCGCCGCCGCATGGATAATGAGTTTGGTGTCCCGGCCAAATTCGCCAAACAACCGGCCCATTTCTTTTTCCGAGCGAATGTCCATGTGAAAGTGCCGATATCCCGTGCACTCCTTTTCAAGTACCTCGCGGTTCCATTGGGTGGAGGCCCCTTCGCCAAAAAACTCACGCCGCATGTCGTTGTCCACGCCCACAACCTGCATGCCTTTGGCGTTAAAAAAACGCACCGCTTCCGACCCTATCAGCCCCGCCGACCCTGTGATGATTACTGTGTCCAAGCTATCCCTCTTGATTTGTTTTTTTCTGTTTTTTCGGGAGCGTGATCGCCTTGCGCTGCCATTTTCGCCCGATCAACCGCGCCAGCACGCGCAAATAATTTGGCCCGGTTTTAAATAAATTGAAACTTGAAAACCCCATGTCCACAGACCGGTTGACCCATGAGACAGGCACTTCCTTTACATTGTATCCCAGCAAAATCGGTTGCAAACCGGTCTCAGCGTTCGCGGCAAAATCATTAGATTCCAAATGGATACTATCCAGGACTTCCCTTTTCATGAACTTGAGATTATTCGTGGCGTCGCGAAAATGTTTTCTCAGTAAAAGATTGGCAATGATATGAAAACCACGGTTCGCCAGAATTTTGGTGAATGCGTAGTTCAAGAGAACGCTGTCACGGGAAAACCGACTGCCGATGGCCATGTCCGCGCCTTTCTCAACCGCGTCAAACAGGCCGGTGAATTCAGGCAGAATATGCTGAAAATCACAATCCATGGTTAAAACATAATTGCCTGTCACCGCGTCGTATCCATCCCTGAGCGCACGTCCTACCCCATTGGGCATTTCCCGGCGAATCAGCCGAACCCGGCTGTCTTTTTCCCCCAGGCGGGTTCCAATCTCGGCGGTCTGGTCCCGGCTGTTATCATCGACCAAAATGATTTCATGAATATAATCTCCGTAACACGCCAACAGGTTCTCAACCAAAGTAGGGATATTGTCTTCCTCGTTCCTGCAAGGAACAACCACGGACACTTTTCCCTTGAAGATTTCATTATGCGCCAAATTGGGCATTTTTTTTCGAACGCCCTCCACCGGCGGTTTCTGCCCAAAGATATAGAGCGCGCCCGCAAAGTTTCTAAGGAAAGGAAAATTCTCAAATATCAGGCTCAGGTTTTGCACAGGCCACAGAAGAAACCTGGGGATCGGCGGGTACACAAAATCATAGGGCAGGATCTTAACCCCTGTGAAACCCACTTCCGAAAGGATGGTGAACAAATCAATCCGGTTGAGAGAATCGCCTTCCTCCCGTTTTTTCGATACAAAGGAAACCATTCTGGAAAGAAGGCGGCGGCAAATATAATACGGATTCCAGGGATTGGCATCGAAAAACAACAATTTCCCTCCCGGCTTGATGAGTTTCTTTACTTCCAGCAACAAGGGTCCACAATTGTCGTCCGTCAATAAATTCCATCCGACAATGTAATCAAACTTTCGCCCTTCCAGCTTTCCAGGAAATGCTTCCAGAAAAACAGGTTCGATATTCTCCGGGGTTTCACCCTGCAACATTTGTTCATAGTCCAAAGTGTCAAATGTAGCGGCGCAGATTTTATTTACGTGCCCATTGGACTCGGAAATTTTTCTCGACCAAAGCCCCGAGGAACAACCAATTTCCAGAATACTATCGTCAGGAAACAAGTGAAACAAATGGCGCGCCATTCGGGCCCGCCACTCAAGTCTCTCGGGAAGAAAGTAATCATTCTCCTTCCAGTATCGGGCGCGGAACCGTTCCTGCTCTTTGAGCGTTTCTCCCAACTGCCTGCCGCGCCTGTCGCCTATTTCTTTTAAGAGAGCGTCCATTGCCGTTTATCAATATTATAAAAAATTTTAGCCGCGCCCTTGTCAGTGATTGAATTAGACCCAACAGGATTTAGTTCGTCGGAGTATACCATAGACCGAACACGAGGCATTCTACGGGGATGAGCGCTTCCGTTCACACTCGAATCAATTTATTTTTCATCAGGGTGAAAGCGTCTTTGAGGAAGGATTTCGCCATCTTTGTGCTTTTGTTGCTGGAGGATTGCGAAAAAAGATCGACAAACAACTGCACGATGCGACTGGGTTTGCGCAAAAAATATACAAAATAAAACAGGGCCACACCAAACAATACGAGAAACGACAACCCCCAGTCGCTGAAATGCTTGTTGTAAGACGTTTTTTTGGCGCCAAAATCCTGAAAGGTGAACAGGCTCATCAGGTATTCATCGGAAAGCTCGGTGATCACTCCCTCCTTCTGCAGTTGATTGAAGGACTCCGTATTGGGTTGCGGCGAGTAAGCGTTTAAATTGACGTTGGTCAAGCCTATAAGGGCGCATTTTATAATGGCGGCATAAGTCTTCAAAACACTTTTGTAATCGTCTTCCGGAAACCCGATGATAAAAAAGCAACCGACATTGATTCCGGCTCTCAGAGCCTCTTTGGCCGAATGGAACATGACCGGCAAATTAACTTTTTTCTTGATTGCCTTGAGGACTCTTGGGTCTCCCGATTCCGGGGCAAAAGCAAACTCATGACACCCGGCGGCTTTTAGTTTTTTAGCGATCTCGTAGTCAATGCCCTCACTCCTGGTGCCCGATGGCAACTGAAAAGTAATGTTCAGGCCGCGGCTTATGATTTCATCGCAAAAATCGCTGATCCATTGCTTCTTCACGATGGCGGTCAGGTCTTCGAACTGAAAATCGGTGACTTCATACTTTTCGCAATATTCCTCCATTTCATCGACCACCAGCTTATAATTCCTCGGCTGCCACTCGGTGGTCCACATATTGGGGCTCGTGCAGAAGGTGCAGGAAAACGGGCATCCACGTGTCGCCAGCATGGGCATGAATTTCCCCTGCGAAGCGCCATGCGGCTGGTTGACTTCATGGTATTTTTCGACGTCAAACAAATCCCAGGCGGGCTTGGGGATGGCGTCGATATCGCCAATTCTCTGCCGCCTCGGGTTGACGCAAACGGCCCCGGCCTCGTTGCGATAAGCCACACCGGCCACCGTCTCCAGGCTCTTCCCATTTTCGACATGATCCAATACCTGGACAATCGTTTCCTCCCCTTCCCCCAGTACCACCGCGTCGAGAGGAGCGCGTTCCATAGAAAATTCCGGGAACCCGGTAACATGCTCTCCTCCCATGACCAGAAAAACGTCTGGAAACGCCTGGCGAATATCCTTCAGCAATTCCCGGACATGCACCCAATGCGAAGTGAACATACACCCCACGCCGACGGCCTGAACGTCCCGGGGGATTTTTTCCACGATCTCTTCATTGGTCAATCCACGAATGCGGATATCTTTGAAATTAAAAAATTTTCTGGGAGCGGAGCCGGGACCATCCACCACGCTCACCTCGTGCCCCGCTTCCCGGATCGATGAGGCGATATAAGCCAATCCAAGAGGCGGCATGCTGATGGTCGAAACAAAATTGGTCAGGGAAACAAATTTGGAAGGCTCGATCAAACAAACTTTCATGGAAGAAACTCGATTCGGGGAAAAACATTGCTTTTCTTAGCATCATCACAACGATAAAGCGTAACATAATAGGGTCCCTCCCCCTAGTGAATTCCCTTTCCCAAAACTCTCTTTGGACAAACTCCGTTTGAGCAATATCATCAACCTGGTTATTCATTCTCACAAACCCCTAAAAAACTGCAGGTAATTTCGATCCTGAAATCCCTGATTGCCATATCCAGACATTTACCTTATCCTCATACATCACAAAATACTCAACCATCAAATTAAGCGGACTATGCCAAACACTCTCAATCCAAATATTTTTCGTGAATACGACATTCGCGGCGTTGTCGAGCAGGATTTAACGCCAGCCACCGTAGAACAGATCGGCAAGGCCATCGGCACCTATATCAGGCGAAACGGCGGGAAGACCCTCACCGTTGGCCGAGACATGCGCCAAAGCTCGGTCGAGTTTCGAGACGCTTTGGTGACAGGGCTTCTTTCAACCGGATGCGATGTCACAGACATTGGCATGGTTCCGACCCCGGTTTCCTATTTCTCTCTGTACCATTTAGAACCCGATGGCGGTGTGATGATCACCGGCAGTCACAATCCTTCCAACTTCAACGGTTTTAAAATCAGCCAGGGCCGACACAGTCTGTACGGTGAAAAAATTCAGCATCTTCGAGAACTCATTGAACGGTCGGATTTTGAAACGGGCCAAGGCCGACTGGATCAAAAAGATGTTCTTGAGGCCTATATGGAAAAGATCGGCGACATCATAAAAATTTCCCGTCCGGTCAAGATGGTGACAGACGGAGGCAACGGTTGTTTCGGAATCGGCGGCCCCGAACTTCTAAGGCGGTTGGGGCAGGACCCGGTTGAACTTTATTGCGAACCTGATGGCAACTTTCCCAATCACCACCCGGACCCGACTGTGGCCGAAAACCTGACCGATCTGATCGCCAGGGTAAAATCGGAAAAAGCGGAAGTGGGCATCGGGTTTGACGGAGACGCCGACAGGATCGGTCTGGTCGATGACAAGGGAAATATTATCTGGGGCGACCAACTGCTGATTATTCTGGCGCGGGACCTTTTAAAGAAGCAACCCGGTTCCACCATTGTGGGTGAAGTGAAATGCTCGCAAAACCTGTTCGACGATATCCGCAAACACGGCGGCACTCCGGTGATGGCGCCTGCCGGCCATTCCCTCATCAAAAAGAAAATGCGGGAAACGGGCGCCCTGCTCGCCGGTGAAATGAGCGGACACGTGTGCTTTTCGGACAACTATTACGGATATGACGACGCAATTTTCGCCGCCTGCAGAGTCCTGGAAATCATCGCTTCTTCGGATAAAAAATTATCCGAAATGCTTGCCGACGTTCCCGAAACCGCCTACACCCCGGAAATTCGCATCGACTGCCCCGATGACAAAAAGTTTCAAATTGTGTCGGAACTCACCGAACATTTTCGCGGTAAATACGATGTCGTCGATATCGACGGCGTCCGCGTCAACATGGAAGATGGCTGGGCCTTGATGCGAGCGTCCAACACCCAACCGGTCCTGGTCCTCCGGTTTGAGGCGAAAACACAAGACCGCCTCAAGGAAATCATGCAAATGGTTCAGGACCAGTTAAAAAAATACGAACCTGTGGTTCAATTCAACCCGGAACTATGATCAAAAAATATTTACACACCCGGTTCAGGGTTTCCGACATGGATCAATCCCTGCGTTTTTACACCAAAATTCTCGGGTTGAAATTGACCGAACGGAAAGTATCGCCGCGCGGTTCGGAGCTGGCCTTTTTGCAAGCGCCCGGAACCGACAGCGAAATCGAACTCTGCGCCTTTCCATCCAGCGGGCGCGTCGAAGTCCCTGAGGATCTGGTGCATCTGGCGTTTCAGGTGGAAAGTCTCGAAACCTGCATCAACCGGCTAAAAAAGGCAGACATCCCCATCACGGAAGGACCGATAAAATCTTCCAACGGAACGACCTTCATTTTTACCGAAGACCCGGACAAATATGAGATCGAATTGATGGAATACGCGAAAGAAAAAAAATAACGACTTGATCCGAAAATTCGTTTGAATAGCAGGCCGTGAACTCCCCCCCTCACTCCGAAGAGAAATTCTTTTTCAGTCCACAATCATGCCCGCATAGGCCACTACATGACTCAGGTCGCCGTTGACATCCCCTGAAGTCATGTACTTGACCAGCCGGGAGTTATGCGCGCCCATTTCATTGGCGCATAGCAACATCACCACAACGGGATTCACCCCACACATGCTGATATGATTTTTCTCGACGGTTTTATATAAACCTTCCGCATCCCGTTCCAGTATCCGATCAATCGCTTTTTTGTCCTTCAACGTCGCACTGTCATGCGATTCATAATGTGTCATGTCGGAGCTTGCGACCAGGAGGACCGGACGATTCACTTCCTGAACCCCCTTCAAGATAGCCAGGCTCACTTGTCGACAATTGATAAAACGCTCACGCATCATGCAAATGGGAACGATCTTGAATTCTTTGCGAAAATATTGCAGAAAGGGAAGTTGGGTTTCCAGGGAATGCTCGTGCCGATGCGCCGTGGAATCGGCATGAACCACAGGGGAAGCCGAACAAATAGCTTCCGCAAGCTCGGTGTCGATGGACAAGTCGCCGAGAGGTGTCGACCAGACGCCTTCCGTCATCACGGCAACGGACTTGCCGTCGCCCGTATGATTGGGGCCTATCAGAATGACCGTTTCAGGAATTTCGATTCTGGAATAAACGGCCCCGGCGGCGCCCCCCGAATACATGAACCCAGCATGCGGCGTAACAATGCCGATCACGGATTTTTTTTGGGCATTGTCCGGGATGTGTTTTCTGATTTCTTCGAGCAACTCATCTCGATCGGCGGGATAAAATTGCCCCGCCACTGCTGGAGTTCGACGCACTCTCTCGCCCTCCTTCGTTAAAATAAGCCCAAACGGGTTATTGCCTGACCTCTCCGGTCATGGGCACAAAAACGACTCCGGTAATAAATTCTTTATGCAGTTCACCCTCCTTTTTTTTGGTCAAAACCATCAGATTCTGCGCCGTCTGGATCTCACCCAGAGGCAGAACCAATCGCCCTCCAATTTTCAGTTGATCCACCAAAGGTCCGGGTATTTTCGGTGTGGCCGCAGTGATGAGTATGGCGTCGAAGGGTCCCGCTTCTTCCCAACCCTGGTAGCCGTCTCCCTGCCGGGCTTTTACATTATGATAGCCAAGACGGGCTAATTTTTCAGCCGCCTCATGAGCCAGGGTCTTGACAATCTCTATCGTATAAACTTCCTCAACGATTTCAGCAAGAACCGCCGCCTGATAGGCCGACCCAGTGCCAACTTCCAAAACCTTGTCATTCGGTTTCAGCCGGGCGCTTTCGGTCATCAGGGCGACAATATAGGGCTGGGAGATGGTCTGGTTTTCTTTGATGGGAAGCGCTCGGTCGGCATAGGCGTCACTCATATCACGCGCTTCAACAAACTCGTGGCGGGGAACTTTCAACATCGCGCTTAAAACTTTGGAATCGGAAATCCCACGTTTTTTGAGGTCTGATTCGACCATCCGGTTGCGCTGTTCGGTGAAGCTCTCGCACCTTGCGGTCTCAGGCCAGGACCATAACAAGGCGGGTAAGGCGGTGGCGGCCAGGGGAAAGAAAAAATTTTTAAAGAATGAGTCCGTTTTTCTTGAGCCAGCCTTCGGTGTCGAATTTTTCCTTAAAAAATTCCTGAAATTCGATCTCTTTTTTTGAAAGTCGATTGCCATCAATGTATTGAGGCAAATCTCGTGGTTTTTTCCCGCCGCCCTTCCTGGGAGGGGGATTTTCCAGAAATTCTTCCTCAACCTCCATTTCAAGGGATTCTGTCAATACCTGCATTTTCAGGACAAGCACCATGAAACTCTGGGGGCAGATTTTTTCTTTCTTTTGAATTTCCGTCACAATTTTTTTTACTTTCTCGGAACTCATCACCGCTTCGGTGATCGCTTTTGACAACCGTTCAAACTCGCGTTCAGAACCCCCGGAACCATGTGCGTCGTCCACAAAACCCCCTTTGTTTATATTTCCGTTCAATCTCAAAGTAAACTCGCTGGTGCTTATTGTCAAGCCCATTTCCCTTCGATTCCCACGCGGGCGCGCAACCGAACCCCAACGTCCAATGACGATTGATTTTTTAAAGATTTTAAAGTGTCCGAAAAGGAGCTTAAGCTGAAAGAGACCGGGAGCCTCCGAACAGACAGGAACCCCAATCAGTATTTAGGAACCGAGGGATCGACCTTTTCAGACCATTCCAAAATGCCGCCACGCATACTGCGAACATTGGAGAATCCCATTTCAATCAAAGCGTTCACAGCTTTTAGGCTACGGACTCCCGCCTTGCAGTGCAAAACAATTTCATCGTTTTGCTTCAAACCATTGAGCTTTGCGGGATCTTTCGCCTCGATTTCGCCCAGCGGGATCAAAGTCGCGGAATTAATTTTACAAATTTGGTACTCCGAAGGTTCGCGAACGTCGATCAGTTTGAAGTCACGACCGGCATCGAGCATTTTCTTGACCTCGACCGCGTCGATTTCCAGCGCAGAGTCAACATGAGACTCCTCTTCGGGAACGATGCCGCAAAATTGTTCGTAATCCACCAATTCCTTGATCGTGGGGTTGTCCCCGCAGATGGGGCAGTTCTTGTCCTTGCGCAGTTTCAATTCCTTGAACTTCATTCCGAGAGCATCGAACAGGAGCAGACGACCCACCAGGGTTTCGCCTTTGCCAAGAATCAATTTGATGACTTCGTTGGCCTGAAACAAACCCACAATGCCAGGTAAAATCCCCAGCACGCCTCCTTCAGCGCAACTGGGAACCAGGCCGGGTGGCGGCGGTTCCGGGTATAGACAGCGGTAGCAGGGACCGTTTTTGGCATCAAATACAGAAGCCTGACCTTCAAAACGTAAAATGCTTCCATAAACATAAGGCTTGCCCGAAAGAACAGCCGCGTCATTGGCCAGGTAACGGGTGGGAAAATTATCGGTCCCGTCAACGATGATGTCGTAGTCCTTGAAAATTTCCAGAGCGTTTTCAGAAGTCAGCCGGGTGTTGTAGGTGACCACGTCGATGCTGGAATTCAAATCCGCCAACCGGGTTTTTGCGGAATCCACCTTCAGTTTGCCCAACGTCGATTCTCCGTGGATGACCTGCCGTTGCAGATTGCTGAAGTCCACCACGTCGAAATCCACCATTCCGAGTTTGCCCACACCCGCCGCGGCCAGATACAACCCAAGCGGCGCTCCGAGACCGCCGGTGCCAATGCACAAAACTTTGGCGTTGCATATTTTTTCCTGCCCTTCGACGCCAACTTCCGGCAATAATAAATGCCGGCTATACCGGTTGATTTGATCCTGAGTCAAAGCCATAACACACCCTTTTCCAATTCAATCCCACAAGTGGGTTTTATTCGTAGATAGATATAAGATATTATTTTAGCAAAAAGGGTTCAAGACTGAAATATATTATCCCGGTCACCCGGTTGCCGTCGCTTCTTTAAACGCCTCTTCAAATCCCGCAACAGCGCCCTCAATCACCTTATCGGGAAAGCAATAAGACAAGCGAAAATATCCGGCCAGACCAAACCCCCTTCCCGGAACCACCAGCACGCGCTTGGACGCTAATAGACGCACAAATTCGATTTCGTCTTCTAAAGGCGATTGCGGGAAAAAATAAAACGCGCCTTGCGGTTTCACCACGGAATAACCGATGCGCGTGAGTTCCCCGTACAGAAAATCGCGTTTGCGTTGATAGTCTTTCACATCGACCGTCGCACCTTGAACGTTTTTTATCGCACGCTGGATCAAAGAGGGCGCGTTGACGAACCCGAGCACCCGATTGCAAAAGATCAGGCCCGCGATCAGTTCTTTCGCGTTTTCCGCCAACGGGTGGACTGCGACCATGCCGATGCGTTCCCCTGGAACCGCCAGGTCCTTGGAGTGAGAGGTGATGTAAATGCTGTTGTCATAAAACTCGCAGATATTCGGGGTCTCCACGCCGTCGAAGGCGATCTTCTTATAAGGATCATCGGATATCAGATACACTGCCCGGCCCATTTCTTTAGATTTCCTGTCAAGCACCGCCGCGAGTTCTTCGAGAGACCGACGGGAATACACCACGCCGGTCGGGTTGTTGGGCGAATTGATGATGACCGCTCGCGTCCGCTCTGAAAAGGCGTTTTCGAGAGCGTCGAAATCGAGCGTGAAATCTTCTCTGGTAGCCACCGGCACTGCCTTGCCGCCATGATTGTCGGCGTAAAACAGATACTCCACAAAATAGGGCGCAAAAATCAGGACTTCGTCGCCTGGGTCCAGCAGGGTTTTGAGAGTGATGTTCAACCCTCCCGCCGCACCTGTGACCATCACAATGTCATCGGCTCCAAGATCGGTCTTGCATTCAGGCGCGAGGGATCGCGCAAGGGTCTCCCGAACGTCCGGAAGACCGGCATTGGGCATGTAACGATGCAAGCCCGGCGCCGTGTCTTTTGCTGACGCGACAAGGGCATCTATCAGTTCTCTGGGAGGCTCGACGACGGGGTTCCCAAGAGACAGGTCGAAGACATTCTCTTCGCCAAACTCCTGTTTCAGGCGGATGCCTTCCTCAAACATCTTCCGTATCCAGGAAGATTTCTCCATGACATCACTGATTTTTTTAGAAATGGCCACAATTCGCCTTTGCGCTGGGTTTGAAAAGCCAATCAATAGCACAAAGCGCTCTCAGGTTCAACCAGCGTAACGCTGGACCCGATATTAAAGGACGATCTGGTTTGAGAATCTGCCCCACTTATATTATCCTTTCCCGACTCTAACCTTCCGGTTCCAGGCTCCATGACGGACAACGATTCACCGGTGATAAAATTCAGCAACGTCAGTAAATATTATCTGGCAGGCGGAACCCAGGTCACAGCTCTTTCCCGCGTCAACATGCAACTGAACGCCGGGGATTTCGTCACCGTCATGGGCCCGAGCGGCGGCGGGAAAACCACTCTGCTCAATTGCATTGGCGGGTTGGACCAGCCGGACGAAGGCGAAATTTATCTCAACTCCCGCCTGATTTCCAAAATGAGCGACCGGGAACTGACCGGGCTTCGTCGAAAAGAAATCGGTTTCGTGTTTCAGTTTTTCAACCTCATGCCCACTTTGACACTTTGGGAAAATGTCGAATTGCCTCTGTTACTGAGCCATTCGTCCAAAACTTATGACCAGAGAATCCACACCCTACTGGATTATGTCGGGCTCAACGACCGGACGCATTCTTTCCCCGCCGAATTGTCCGGCGGAGAAATGCAGAGGGTGGCCATCGCCCGTGCGTTGGTGCACCAGCCGTCGATCATCCTGGCGGATGAACCCACAGGCAACCTCGACTCGGAAAACGGAGTCAAAATTCTGGAATTGATGAAAAAAGTCTCCGCCGAATTTCAAACCACGATCGTGGTGGTCACCCACAATCCGCAAATCGCGGTCTACGGAAATGTTCATTTTGAAATCCACGACGGAAAGTTGATTCGAAAAGAATGAATTTTCTTTTTTACTTCAAAGATTTGTTCACCGCACTCATCCTGCGTCCCCTCCTTCGCGATCCTTTTCGGAGCCTGATCACCATTCTTGGAGTCGCCATCGGGGTCGCGGTGTTTTTGAGTATTCGTCTCACCAACGCGCAAACCATGCTTTCATTTCAGGAAAGCGTCGATCTGGTGTTGGGGAAATCGGACGCGGTGATTCACGCCGATGGCCTGAGTTTTGATGAAGCTCATTTAAAAAAACTCCATGCTCTAAGACAATGGGTCAAAGTCTATCCGGTGGTCGAAGGATACGGAATCGAATCACGCACTCAGGAAGTGGTCGAAATTTTTGGGACCGATTTTTTGCAGGACAGCGGCATCCGTGATTTTTCGTTACAAACGGTGGAACCGGACTTAAAAGGTCTGGTCCCCATCGTCATGGACCCGAAAGGCATCGTCCTGCCGGAAAAATTCATACCCGGAAGTCATTTTCAAGCGGGAGACAGCATCGAATTCCTAATCAACGGTCAGAAAAAAGAACTCACTGTCACAGCTTTGCTGGAAAACAAAGGCATCGGCAAGGCGCTGAACGGAAATTTCGCCATGATGGACATCGCCGCCGCCCAACTGGCTCTGGGCAAGCTTGGCAAACTCGACCGTATCGACGTGGAATTTCTGGGTGAGAAAAATTTCGACCGGATGCGACAGAAGATAACTGAGGTGCTTCCTGATTTTTTAAGAATCGACCGCCCGCAAAGAAAAAGCCAACAGGTCGAGAAAATGCTGCGTGCCTTCCAATACAACCTCACCGCACTCAGCTTCGTCGCCCTGCTTGTCGGGCTTTATCTGATCTACAACATGATCGCCCTGTCGGTCGTCCGCCGCCGTATGGAAATCGGCACCTTGCGGGCTTTGGGAGCAACGCCCACTCTGATAGCCGTCATCTTTTTTCTGGAAGCCGGAATCATCGGGACAACCGGCTCGTTTCTTGGGATCGGGTTGGGCTACTTCTTCGCGCAATTTTCTCTCGACGCGATTTCTCTGACCATCAACAATCTGTATGTGCCAAGCTATGTGACCGAAGTGGATTTTAAGTGGCAAAACATGGGGCCGTATCTTCTTCTGGGCATCGGGCTGTCTTTTGTATCGGCGCTCATTCCAGCTTATGACGCGGCAAAAACTTCGCCCACTCTGGTCATGCGGCGCGGCAGTTACGATCTCAAACTGTTTCGCGGCAACCGAAGACTCAATCAGTCGGCGGCAGGCACGCTGGCGCTGGCCGCGGTCTGCACGCAGTTACCCGCCATTGATGGATTTCCCTATTTCGGATTTTTGTCGGTGTTCCTGCTCATTCTGGGGCTGTCACTGCTCTCCCCGTCCGCGCTTCTTCTGGCCAGAAGTGTCCTGCATGGATTTTGCAAAAACTGGTTTGGCGGAGAAGGTTTGCTTGCCAGCATGAACCTGTCGCAAAACGTCGGGCGCAACGCGCTTGCGGTTTCGTCCCTTGCCATCGCGTTCATGATGGTCATCAGCATGTCGATCATGGTTCATAGTTTTCGCCAGACCGTGATCGTCTGGATCGAACAAACCCTGCGTGCCGACATTTTCATTCGCATCGCCGGGGGCCGCGACATTGATTACCAGTACACGTTGCCTGAGGAACTTGTGGTGCCTTTGAAAAAAATTCCCGGCGTCGCCGAAATCGACCAGTTCCGCGCCATCGACATTTCTTACAACGACAAACCCGTCGTGCTGGGCACGGGGGATTTCTCGGTACTTGCCCAATATGGCAATCTTGTTATCAAGGCCGGCCCGAAAGCTCAGGAACTGAACGAATGGATGGTCGGACACAACCGGGCCATCGTCTCGGAAGCGTTTTCTCTCAAGCACAAGGTAAATAGCGGCGACCGTCTCCATCTCAAAACGCCGGGCGGCCCGCTGGAGTTGGAAATCGCGGCGGTGTATTACGATTACTCCCGCGAACGCGGTTACATCATTCTGGATCGAACGACGTTCTTAAAATATTATCAGGACTCCGGCATCAACAGCTTCATTGTTTATTTGTCCGACAAAAACAAGCTCCATGACGTGCGTCAAACCGTGCTGAATTCGCTCGGCAAAGAGTATCAACTCATCATCCGGTCCAACAGTGAATTGAAAAAAGATGTTCTCGAAATTTTCGACAAGACCTTCGCCATCACCTACGCGCTGGAAATCATCGCCATCGGAGTCGCCGTGCTCGGCCTGTTCAATACGCTGATCTCCCTTATTTTAGAGCGCAAGCGGGAGGTCGGCATTCTAAGGTTCCTGGGCGCCTTCCGCGAACAAATCAGGCGTGTGGTGTTGATCGAGGCGGGGATTTTAGGATTGATCGGATCGGTGATGGGATTGATCGCGGGTGTTATCGTCTCTACCATTCTCATTTTTGTCATCAACAAACAGTCCTTCGGCTGGACCATTCAAATGCATTTTCCTTTTTGGTTTATTTTTCTAACGACCTCGATGTTCTGGGTCGTTTCCACCTCCGCCGGCTTATACCCTGCCCGCCTTGCGTCCAGACTCAATCCCAGGGAAGCGGTTCGAGTGGAATAAAGGCTACCAAGGAATTGGGCGAAGTATTATACTGATTAAAACTATCAGAGATATTGAAGATGCCATCCATTGATGAGGTTCTAGAGATTCTAAAATACTGGAACAGGGAGGATCTAGTAAGGATACTTGATAATTCAATGATCGAATTTGTAATTTCCGACTCTTATGGGAAACTGGCTAAATTTTCTCGACTGACTACAGTTGAAATTTTTTCTTCCATTCAAAATTGTGAACGTCTTCGAACTCTTCCCTCAAATGATCGACAGTTAATTATCAAAGCTTTCTTAGAAATCTATCCCCCCCGAGAAAATGACATTGAAATCTGTGACCTAAAGTTTTTGGTAAACCTAGAAACACCAGCGGCAACAGAACCCACTATGAAACAATTAATTATAGAGATTGAGGCTCAACGAAATCTAATGATAGCTGTATCAACAGGGGGTCCTAGGATACAGGAAGTTCATCCTCAGTACGAAAGTAGGCGAAGACAGATTCAATCCAATCTTTCTCAATTGCACATAGAAGATCCAAACCCGTATAAAACCCTTTGGGAATGGTATGGGAAATGGAGTAGTGGTGATTTACCAACCTACCAATCCCGTCGATTATATATTACCGAGCTCTATTCCCCTCTACTCGATAAGCTTTCCAAGGGAATTTTAATAAATGAAACACCGCTTCGTGAATCCACTGGATGGGTTCGCGTTGATAGAGGGTTAGATAAAGCCCGAACTCAGTTGGAACGATCAAAAACAGAAGAGGATTTCCAATCCATAGGGCTCCTTTGCAGGGAAACATTAATTTCCCTTGCACAAGCAGTATATGATTCTAAAAAGCATTGTACTACTGATGGAGTCATTCCAAGTAATACTGATGCGAAAAGAATGCTGGAAGCCATTATTGAAAAGGAACTTTCTGGAGGAAGTAACGAAGCTACTCGGAGGCACGCGAAAGCATCTCTTCAACTTGCTAATGACGTTCAGCATCGACGAACCGCTCAATTTCGAGATGCCGCTTTATGCGCAGAAGCAACTTCGTCCGTAGTTAACGTAATTGCTATTATTTCTGGGCGACGAGACCCTGAAACTTAAATTGAGATTTTGACCATTACTGATAAGACGTGTGCAGGTTTTCAAATGATTTCAAAAACATCAGGCTCAACAACACAAAGAAAGCGTAACCGGCCAGGATGTAAAAAAAACTCTGCTCGGTCACAAAACTGAAAATCGTCAAAAAGAACACCGCCCCGACGTTGCCGTAGGCGCCTGCCATTCCCGCCATCTTTCCCGTCAGGTCTTTCCTTATGAGCGGCACCATCGCGTAACAGGCGCCACTCCCCGCTTGCAGGAACATCGAACCTGCCAAAGCAAGAATGATCACCCCTCCCAGCGGCCAGCCCGAAACAGCTTCACTCATGAGGACGTAGCTGACCGTCGTCCCCAATACCAGAACAAACAGCGTTCTCCGCCTGCCTAACAGGTCGGACAACCACCCGCCGGCGGGCCGGGCGATTAGATTCATGATGGCGAAACTGGAGCCTAAGATCCCGGCGCTTGTGACGTTGAGTTGATAATGGGATTCCAGAAACCGGGGGAACATGGAAATAACGGCAAGGTTGGACCCAAAAGTGAGCGCATACACCAGACTTAGAATAAAAATCTGACGAAATTCGTAGCGCTGTTCTTTGGGGATAGAACCTGCCGAAAGTTTGGATAAATTGTTGCGGATACAATCCCAGGCCCCTAAGACAAACAAAAGGATGATGCCGCCGTAAAAGAACCACGAAACTCCAGTGGACAACAGTTGCAGAGGGTGTCCGGCCAGTTTCCAGATGAAAATCAGAAGCGCTCCATAAATGGGCGCCAGCAACCCGATTTGCAAAACCAGATCCCGGCGGGAGGTCACTTCAATGGAGTGGATCAGGTTGACTTTGAAATTACGTCCCCGGTCGGGAATTTCTTCGGCGTATTTCCAGTAAACTCCGGCCCAGAGGACACACAACAAGCCGGGAAATGCCGTAGCCACGCGCCATCCGGTTTCTTCGGGAAACAGCAAGGCAACGGCAGGAAGAGAAAATGCCGCGGCGGCGGCGCCAAAATTCCCCCAGCCGGCATAAATACCCTGGGCGAGCCCCATTTTTTCCGGGGAAAACCATTCGGCGATCATCTTGATGCCCACCACAAACCCGCCGCCCACAATGCCCATCAAAAGCCGGGCGATTAAAAATCCGGTGAAATCCGTGGCGGTCGCAAAATAAAAACTCACGCCACCGGCAAACAGGAGCAAGACGCAAAATACGTTTTTCGGCCCGTGACTGTCAACCAGGGCGCCGATGAGGATTCTGGCAGGGATGGTCAAAGCCACGTTGGCGATCATCAGGATATGAATCTGGTCCGACGAAAGACCGGCGAATTGGGCCATCGCCGTGTGAAACGGAGCCATGTTGAACCAGGCCACAAAGGTCAAAAAAAAAGCGACCCACGTTAAGTGCAGGACGCTTTTTTGCTTGCCGGTGAATCCGAACATCGAAATAAATGAAATTATTTCGGGTCGGACTTATTGTCCATCATCAAATGGGTTTTCACCACCTTGTTTTCGTCAAAAATGACCACCATATCTTTTGAAGTGTCAGCCCCGAGAACGCTAAATACCTTGTATTTATTGTGCTCGTAAATCCAGATCTCGTCACCGTTTTGAAACCCTTTTTTAAAAGGGCGTCCAAACATGGATTCGACTTCCTGCTGGGTGGTATTGCCATTATTAATGCTGTCATAAAGAGTGGCATTAAAATCTTTACCGCTGGTTCCGCAACCAAATAACGTCAGGCCCGCCATCAGGAACCCAAAGAATACAAATTGTTTCATGCTCATGAACGCCTCCGTTTACGGAATTAATTAAATATCAGGGGAACCCTGCCCCGCCACACAGAAAGGAGATGCGGAGTGGACGCTAAAATCTTATCACGGCTGACAACAAAAAAAAATTCTTTCCTGATATCCGGTTCCTGAAATTTTCTAAATTGAGGCGTCAGGAAAAAGAATCCGTATCAGATCAGGTGGTGGTGATTTTGTATTTCTCCTGATGCAGTTTTTGATTGATCTGGAAACTGATCTCTATATTATATTTTTCCTGGGTTTCTTCCAGGAAAGAGCCTTCCTCCTCAAACATCAGATCATAGATGGCCGGATGAACTTCAACGTTGATGGACTTCCCGTCCCTGTTCTGGCAGACCATTTTTTGAATTTCCCGGACAATTTCATAGCAGATGGTAGTTGTGGATTTAATGAACCCTTTTCCTCCGCAATAAAAACAAGGGTCGCACAGGGTTTGCGTGAGACTTTCACGCACTCTTTTGCGAGTCATTTCGGCCAACCCCAATTCGGAGATTTTTAGAATCCGGGTTCTGGATCTGTCCGCCTTTAAAGCCTGTTGCAATGCGTTCCAGACGATTTCCTTACTCTCCTCACTGACCATGTCGATGAAATCCACGATGATGATGCCGCCAATATTTCTCAGCCGCAGTTGATAGACAACCTCCCGGACCGCCTCAAGATTGGTTTTTAATATCGTTTCTTCAGGGTCGGAATGGCCCACAAATTTTCCTGTATTGACATCAATTGCAACCAGCGCTTCCGTCTGGTCGATCGATATAAACCCTCCCGACTTGAGCCAGACCTTGCGGTCCAGGGAACGGTTGATTTCGATCTCCAGCCCATTGTGTTCAAAGATAGGTATGGGACTGTCATGCAGTGCGATTCTTTCAACGAGATGCGGAAGATATTCGGAACAAAACTCAATGCACTTCTGGTAATCATCTTTGGAATCGATCACCAGCCTGGCCCCGTCCTGAGCAAATAAATCGCGAATAGAACGGAATATCAGGTTGAAGTCCTCGTGCAACAAACGGGGGCCTCCGCTCCCGTCAGAATTTTTTCCCAGATTCTCCCAAAGCCGATGCAAAAAATTGAGGTCCGGTAAGAAGTCATCCTTTTGACAGCCCAGCCCCGCGGTCCGAACGATGTATCCTTCTCCAGGGTTTCCAATATCCGCCAGCAAACCCCTCAGGCGCTCCTTTTCGCCTTCATCTTCTATCCGACGGGAAACATTGATATGATTCACCGTGGGCATATAAACCACATACCGTCCGGGGAGACTGATATAGGTGGTGATGCGGGCGCCCTTGGTCCCCAGCGGGTTTTTGGCCACCTGCACAATGATTTTCTGACCTTCCGTCAGCAGATCCTGAATGGGAATTCCGTGGTCGAGGTTTCTTTGCGGCTTGTCCTCACCTTCTTTTTCCATAGCCGGGGCCAGGGGAATGCCATTGCCCTCAGAGTCGTCGAGATCAAGCATGTCGAGGACATCGATATCCCCGACATATAAAAACCCGGCTTTTTCCAATCCCAAATCGACAAAAGCCACCTGCATTCCCGGAAGAATTTTGGTGACCAGCCCCTGATAAATATTTCCGACAATTCCCTTATTGGACTTGTGCTCAATGAACAACTCGACCAACTGGTTGTTTTCCATCAATGCAACCCGGATTTCTCGAGGATTGGAATTTATTATGATTTCGGAGTGCATGAACCCGTTATTCCTAAACAAGGTTAATCACCGTTTCAGGAAAAAGGACTCGCCCCTTTAAAGACCAGGGGATGATTTCGTGTCCTGTCTTCTTTAAGAAACTGCGCTGGAGAAAGGGAATATTTTCGGTTTTAGGGTGGGGAATTATAGCATGTAAAATCCGCCCTTGGGAGAGGGAATGCGCCTAATTTTCGAAATCTGTTCAAAAGTCAGGCTTTTCCATCTGAGGGTTTTCTGATACAGGTCAATGGACCATTCGCCGCATTTCGATATTCAATAATAATCCGAGAGCAAAGAAATTGGTGATCAAAGCAGACCCGCCGTAACTTAAGAGAGGCAGAGGAAGCCCCGTTATTGGAAAAAATCCAATGGTCATTCCTATATTGAAGACGATATAAAAAGTGAGGGAGCTGATGATTCCAAGCGCCAGGAACAGTCCAAACCGGTCCGCCGCCCGAAACGCGATATTCAATCCCTTGAGAATGATAAAAAGAAACGTACCCAGAAGAACCACCACCCCTATGAACCCGGTCTCCTCCGCATAAACGGAAAAAATGAAATCGGTATGTTTTTCAGGGAGAAAGTTGAGCCGGCTTTGCGTTCCCGCAAAAAACCCTTTTCCCCAGAATCCCCCCGAACCGATCGCGATTTTCGATTG
>JAJDAY010000023.1 GCA_029261655.1 Nitrospinaceae bacterium
TTTATTCGGCGCGGGTTTCACTTTGAGTTTGAGACCTTCCACCGCAGAGACGACCACTTTTTTCCCGGCCGATATATTGCCATTTCCTTCCGCATTCCATATCTCACCATGAATGAGCACGCTTCCCGCCGGATTCAATTCAACCTTCACCACGCCTTCCGCCCCGATCAGTCCTTCCATCCCGGAAATGGCGCGGTGCTTTTGAGATTTTGCCGTCAGATAGAGAATGCCCATAGAAACAGCGACGAAAACCCCAAGCGTCGGTATCAGAACGGTTTTGGAAATCTGCATCGCCGGGTCATCGCTGTCGATGAGCATGAGAGACCCCAGCAAAATCGAGATCACCCCTCCCGCCGACAAAAGCCCGAAACTCATCACGTTGAGTTCGACAATAAAAAGAATCAATCCTAAAACAATCAACATCAGACCGGCATAATTGATCGGCAGGGTCTGCATGGCATACAGCGCGAGGATCATGCTGATGCCGCCGATGACACCGGGCAAAATCAATCCCGGATTGGACAGCTCAAAATAGAGCCCGACCAGCCCCAGCATCATCAGGATATAGGCGACATTGGGATTCGAGATGGTGTCTAAAATCCTTTGCCGCTTGTTCATGGCGTGGTAAACGATCTCTTGACCCGCTGTCTTGAGGGTGACAGATGTGGAATCCATTTTGATCTCCCGCCCGTCCAAAGCCAGCACCAGCGCCTCGACATTCGCCGCGATCAGGTCGATGACATTCAATTTGGTCGCTTCTTCGGCGGAAATGGAAACGCTTTTGGCGACGGCCAGTTCTGCCCAATGAGCGTTGCGCCCGCGTTTTTCAGCCAGCGAGCGGATGTAGGCCGACGCGTCCTGGACCACCTTGCTCTCCATGGTGGAGCTTTGCTCCCCTCCGCCTCCCATCAGATTGACGGGGTGGGCGGCGCCGATATTCGTGCCCGGCGCCATCGCGGCAATATGCGAGGCGATCGTGATGAACGTTCCCGCCGAAGCCGCCCTGGAACCGCTGGGACCGACAAACGTCGCCACCGGCACACGGGAACCTAAGATCCCCTTGATGATCTGCCGCATGGAAGTGTCGAGTCCGCCGGGGGTGTCCATGCGGATCACGATCAATTCCTCTTCAGCCCGATTGGCCTCGTTTATTTCATCGGTGACGAACTCCGCGACCACGGGGTTGATCGCTCCTGAAATTTCAACGACGACGACTCTTTCCTTGGAAAATGCCTGAAGTGGCATAAAAAAAATAACAAGAAAAACCAGTGAGGTCCTGAGTGTCCCATTCATAAAAGCGCCGCCAGGAAATGAAGAGTTAACCCGCATCTCATTTTTTCACAAGGCTTTGGACAAAGTCAATCCAATTCCAGGCTTCACACCCGGCCTTTTGGGGTTCATCCATCGCCCTTTTAATGATAAACTCAATACGGAAATTTTTAATTGCGTGCAGGCCTTCCAGCCTGTACCCGGCCACGAGACCCTGTATGAACTACAAGACCATTTTTATTGTTGACCCGATCCGGGGAGAACGCATTCAGCTCTCCAAATTTGTTATGCAGGAATTTTTCACGGTGATGAGCTTTGTTTCCATTGCGGACTGTTTCAAACCCTCGCAGGTGCTCCGTTGCGATCTTGTGATTTACGTCCTGAGAAAGGACAAATGCGAAACCAAACATCTGTTGAACCTGAAAATGAAGTTAAAAAAGTTGCCCTTCATTCTTATGATAAATGAAAACGCGCCGGAACCTGACATGGCAATGTTAAAGGAACAAGGGTTCACCTCCCTGCACAAAGCCACAAATAACGAGAAGGTGCGAGAATTGGTATTGGGCTTCTTAGCCGCAGAGGGTTTGCCCCCGCGTACCGAAGTACCGCATCCCGTTCCCATTGGAATCGAACTGGGTCCTCCCCAACCCCTCAAGCAATGAGCCTTTCTCTCACGACCACCAAGACCGTCAACATCGGCGATGTGCGGCTGGGAAGTGGCCACCCGCTGGCCTTGATTGCAGGGCCGTGCGTGATCGAATCGGAACTTCAGGCTCTTAAGATTGCTGAACAACTCAAGCGTATCACTGGCGATTTCCAGGTTCCTTTCATATTCAAAGCCTCCTATGACAAGGCCAACCGGTCCTCGATCGACTCCTTTCGCGGTCCCGGCCTGCACGACGGCTTGAAAACCCTCAAAAAAATCCGCGCCGAGCTGGACATCCCGGTGATTTCGGACATTCACAAGGAAGAAGAAATTGGCCCGGCGGCAGAAGTTCTCGACGTGTTGCAGATTCCCGCCTTTTTATGCCGGCAAACAGATCTGCTGGTGGCTGCCGCCCAATCGGGCAAACCGATCAACATCAAAAAAGGGCAATTCATGGCCCCCTGGGACATGAAAAACGTCGTCCGTAAAATGGAACAGAGCGGGTGCCGGGAGATCCTGCTGACCGAGCGCGGGTTCACGTTTGGCTACAATAATCTGGTGACGGACATGCGTTCCCTCGCGTTGCTCAGGGAACTGGGCTACCCGGTGGTGTTCGACGCGACCCACAGCCTGCAATTGCCTGGAGGCCAGGGAACCAAAAGCGGCGGGCAGAGGGAGTTGATTCCCCATATCGCACGGGGAGCGGTTGCGGTCGGGTGCGACGGCTTGTTCATGGAAATCCATCCCGATCCCGACAACGCGCTGTCGGACGGACCCAATATGCTCAAACTCGATACCCTGCCAACACTGTTGCAACAAATCATAGCCATCGACCGGGTTGTCCGGGAAAAGTAACGATCGGTCGATATTGCCCTGGGAAACGCTTCCGGTGAGAAACTGTTTGGAGAAGGAAAGAAGTTTTGCGAGGCGAAGCTTGCTACCGGATTATCTCCCTGGAAAACTTTTCTTTTATTTTCATTAAATCCGGCACAATCTCTTTGAATTTTTTCACCAGGTGAGGGTCAAAATGTTTCCCGCTTTGCTCTGAAATGAATTTCAAAGCTTCTTCGAGGGAATGCGCTTCTTTATAAGGACGCTTGGAGGTTATCGCGTCGAACACATCGCAAATGGCGGTGATCTGGCCCACCAGTGGGATTTCTTTTTCTTTTAGACCTTTAGGATATCCGGTGCCGTCCCATTTTTCCTGATGAGTCAATGCAATCGTTTCCGCCATTTTTATCAGTTGGGATTTACCCCCTCCGAGAATTTCCCCGCCTATCGTGGTGTGAGTTTCCATAATGATTCTTTCCGCTTTTGTCAGCGGCCCCGGTTTGAGCAGAATGCCGTCGGGAATTCCTATTTTCCCGATATCATGCATGGGGCTTGCCAATTTTACCATGGCACACTCCTGGTCGTTCATTCCGAGTTCTTTGGCCAGTCTCGCGGAATAACGGCTCATGCGCAGGACATGCTGGCCGGTTTCATTGTCCCGGTATTCCGCGGCTCGTCCCAGGCGCTGTATGACTTCCAGACGGGTCTCCTCCAGGTCCCTGGTTCGTTCACGGACCCTCTCTTCGAGTTTCTCGTTGTATTGCTTGATGTATTCACGATACGCCTCCTCTTTGTCATGCAGGAGTTTGTTTGCCAGAGCCGCCTTGATTCTGGCTTTGAGCAAGGCAGAATTGAAGGGCTTGACCAGGTAATCCACAGCACCTTGTTCGATGCAATCGGCCACGCATTCGATTTCATCGTTTGCGGAAACCATGATGACGGGAATATGCCTCATATGCGAATCTGACTTTAATCGCGCCAGCACCTGGTAACCGTCCATTTTCGGCATCATGATGTCCAACAGGAGAAGGTCAGGTTGATGTTCCGCAACCTTTTCCAGAGCAACCAACCCGTTTTCCGCGAGCAAAGGGGTGTGACCGAGGGTGATGACCTGATCGTGCAGGACCAGTCGATTGACTTCTGAATCATCCACGATCAGAATGTTGTGCGACCGAACATCCGTAGAGGTTGGCTTTTCTGGAAATATTTCAGGAGACTGATTCAAGAAGTTCATATCATCACTAGCCCATTAGAAGACATGGGATTAGATCACTGGGTGTTTTCAGTGGCGGTTTCTTTCTGGACGACCCGAAAGACCCTTTTCTCCGATGAGTCTTCATGCAAGTATTTGGCAATGGTATCGAACAGTTTTGAGGACTTGACGGGTTTGGATAAATGATCGGTGCATCCGGCTTCCAGGCACTTTTGTCTTGCCTCTTCCCCCGCGCTGGCAGTCAATCCGATGATGGGGACATCACTAAACCCCTCAATTTTCCGCAATCTTCTAGTCGCTTCCAGACCATCCATCACCGGCATTTTCAAGTCCATAAAAATAACGTCGGGTTTGCTGGCAACCGCCAGATCGATCGCTTGCTGACCATTCCTCGCGACCGCAACTTTATGGTCGCAGGTGCTCAGCATGTCTATAATCAGGGTCAGGTTGACCTCATTGTCTTCAGCAATGAGAATATTCTTTCCAGAATCTCTCCTATCCACAACAGCGGGGGCGGCTTTTGTAACCTTTGAAGAATCCAACCCATTGGGGTTCAACGGTAAGGTGAACCAGAAGGTGCTTCCCTTTCCCAGGACGCTGGTCACTCCGATGTCACCTCCATGAATTTCCACCAATCGGCGGGTGAGCGCAAGGCCAATTCCGGTCCCGCCCAGGTTTTCATCCCTGACCCGGTCGGCCTGGTGAAATTCAGAGAATATTTTATCCAGCTCATCAGGCTCGACTCCTATACCCGTATCAGAAACCATGAACTTGGCCTGGCCTTTATGTCTGAGGATACGTATATTAATTTTTCCCTTCTCCGGCGTGTATTTGACCGCATTGGAAAGAAGGTTGAGCATGATTTGATTACACCGGCGTCTATCCCCGGTCATCATAACCAACGCCGAGTCGTGAGACACGCTGACCTCGATTTCTTTTTTGGCAAATTGGGTTTGCATGAGACCCACGGTTTCCATCAGATATTCTCTGGGGTCAAACTCCTCAAGGTTCAGTTTCGCGTTCCCGGAATCAATTTTAGCCACATCCAGAAGTTCGTTAATGAGTTCCAACAAATGTTGCCCGCTTTTTTCGATCTGGCTGACATAGCCGTATTGTTTTTCGTTTAGCATGCCGAAGAACTTCCCTTTCAATAAGTCGGCAAAACCAAGCACGGCGTTTAACGGAGTGCGCAGTTCGTGACTTATGGAAGACAGAAACCGGCTTTTCCCCTTATTCGCTTCCTGAAGCTGGAGATTGGTTTCCACCAGTTCTTTCGTGCGTGCCTCCAGAGTTTTTTCGTCGCGTTTGTATATGTAACAAAGAAGGGAGACGACCCAGATCGCGAATATGGCAATGAACAGATTCGTGATCACGACCTGACTTTCCATAGAGACGGGCGATATTAAATAACCCACTAACGTTAGAATCGTCCCCGTGATCGCCGCTACCAGAATGTACCACTTTTGGGGTAACCATAGACCGAGCAATACCAGCCCCACATAAGGAACGCCGCTGGCGACGCTGGTGGGCGAAAGCAGGTCAAGACCCAGGATAACGGAGGCCCACAACAGACCCACCGTCAACAACCGGCTGGAGACGATGTTTCGGGTTCCGTAAACGGTAAAAGATTGTATAGAAGCCATAATGATCACTCAAAAAGTGCTCGAAATGAATAACGTCAAATAGAAGGCGTACTATCTAGTGGGCCATAGTGCCTTAAAAAAATCAATGACTTAATAGATGAAAACGCTCAATTTCAGAGCACTGGATTCTCATAAGAGAACAAAAAACGATTTTCCAGCCGTTTTGAAAAGTGAATTTTTTGAAAAAATTTTCATGAATATTGAGGATTTTCTTCGCCTAAAACACATTTTCCTTCAAGGTGAGTGTATTTAGCTGAAAAGGGCTTGCCCTGTGGGGAGGGAAAGTGAGCGTCCTGGGCTTCGGTCAGGCAGTTTTATATTACCTCCGGGCAATGAACCGGTCCAGTTCATTGGCAAATTTCATCCGTTCCCGCTGTCCAAAACTGTCAGGACCGCCCGTTTCGACACCGCTGCTACGCAAGGTGTCCATGAAATTGCGCATGTCCAGAATTTGCCCGATATTGGTTTTATCGTACATCGTGCCACGCGGGTCGAGGGCCAACGCTCCTTTTTCCACGACGCGCGCGGCAAGAGGGATGTCCGCCGTGACGATCAAATCCCCGGCTTCGCATTTATCCGCGATTTCATCATCGGCGATGTCTGGACCCTGCCCGACCTGAATCCAATCAATAAACGGGGATTCCGGCAGACGCATCCGCTGATTGGCGACAAATATCACCGAAATTCTTGTCCGCTCCGCCACCCGGAACAAAATGTCCTTGACCGCTCTCGGGCAGGCGTCCGCATCCACCCATATATTCATTGGTTGTCCTGATAATTTGAGGTCCTACCCATTCGTAAGAGGTTTCATAGCGATTAACTTAACACACCCTTCTTCGTAAAAAGCGGGGCCTGCACTGAAGAAGTTTGCGCAAAGGCTGGTCACTCAATTCACCATGAGCTAAAATACCCTAAAGTCAATTACCAATATTGAAAAAGAGGTTTGGCAATGAACCCTCCCCGTGTTTTTGCGTTCACCGTATTTCTTCTGTCTTTCATGACCGTATCCGTATTTGCGGAACCTTTGGGAAGCTGGAAAAAATTACCGCCCGCGCCCAGCGTGCGCACCGAAGTGGCGGTGGCTTTTCTGGCCGGAAAAATATATTTGATCGGAGGCTTCACGCCCAAAGGCGTCACCAATAAAGTAGAAGCGTTCGACCTCGCGACAGGAACCTGGCAGATGCAAAGCCCCCTGCCCCGGCCGCTTCACCACACCACAGCCACTGTCGTGAACGACAAACTGTACGTCATCGGCGGCTTCGGGTCCGCGACCTGGTCGCCCGTCAACTTCAATTATATGTACGACCCGGAAACCCACCACTGGACGGTGAAAGCCCCCATGCCGACCGAACGGGGCGCCCTTTCAGCCACGGTCATCGACGATAAAATCTACGCGATCGGCGGAGCGTTGAGACGGGTTATCCAACTGGTCAACACCGGAGCCAACGAAGTCTACGACCCCGATACGGACCAATGGCAGAAACTGGCTCCCCTGCCCACTCCCCGCGATCATCTGACCCTTTCATCTTATCAGGGCAAGCTTTACGCCATCGGCGGACGCGTCAACGTGAATTATCGGAACAATCTGGACGCCAATGAAGCCTACGACCCAAAATCCGGCGCCTGGACAAAGTTCAAACCTTTGCCCACAGCCAGAAGCGGCATCACCTCCCAGGTATTGAACGGGAAAATTCATGTGCTGGGAGGGGAATCGGGTGAAGGAACGTTCAGGGAAAACGAAGCCTACGATCCGTCCAAAGACGAATGGGTGAGCCTCAAGCCCATGCCTGAAGGTCGGCACGGACTGGGAAGCGCGGTGGTGGACGGAGAACTGCATCTGTTGACCGGGGGACCCAAACCCGGCGGTGGCGGTAGCGACGCGCATTGGGTGTATTCACCGGAATAGTCGGCGGTCCACGAGGAAACACCCAACCCGTTTTAACGTAAAAGGCAAAGATACCCCTCATTCCGGTAATGGAATTGTTTTTCTAAGAATTTTTTTAGGGGAAAATATTTTTTAGGAGGGAGGTCAGGCACGCCACGATTTGGGTCTTGGTAGACCCAAATCGTTGGAGGAGGCGATGCCATTTCGAATCTTCATTTATATTTTAGCAATCTCTATGCCAAAAAGAGAAACCCGCCAAACTTACTGAGAAATCGGTTTAAAAGCAATAAATTAAGACGCCGTTTCCTCTTTTGCTGACCTTCCAGTTATCGTCAACAGCCTGACTCTTATCCAGCAAAATCTGCCGACCCCGTCAAAATTTTCCTGCCAGGTGCTGTAATCGCGCACCTAAAATGCAAAAACTTTAAATCCAAAAATGGGGAAGGAAAAAGACGAGGGGAAGCGGGAGGTTTAACTTTTACTATCTTGGGCTTTCCTATTTACAAGATTCCCTTCCTCATCCAAATAATGATCTTTTTTATGGGTAACATATTTTCGCGCGCCTTCTTCAAATCTAAGCGCGTAAAGCGGATGAGTATTCCAACGGGAATTGGGAGTTTCTATTGAATCTAGTGGATCGGAATAATTTTCGTCAAATTTAAGAAAATCATAGATCGCTATTACTGACGGTTCCCAAAGATCGGTAGACGCAATTTTTGGAGATAGAGAATCGTTTGAAAATTCGTGGGCGACTGTTTTATTATATGATGCAGTTTTCGCAGCTTCTTCGAGCAAAATTTTTCTTTGTGAATGTTCTTGCCAAAATTGAGAACCATAGAAAAAATTAGGTGGTAGAGGTTCCCCAACGTCCCCAAATGAAAGTGCCCGATATAGTTTTGCTCGCGTTATCTCAGCCTCAAGATCAAATGCTTTTTTATACTCAGGATTTTTTATCTGATCGCCAAGTTCTAGAGTCTGAATCAAAGTTCTCGCAGCATCTATCCAGGTTATACGATTGTTGTTTTGGTTTGAAAGAAGTTTTACGACCTCATCAAATCCGACTATCGCACGTTCCAGAAAGATTTTTGATGAACTACGCTCTCGATCACCCAAAAAGGTGACAATAGCTATCAAGACACCCGCACTTATTGATATTGCGGGGAGTGCACTCAGGCCATTTAATTCTGGCAATAAATTTGGGAACAACAAAACCATGATCGCCCACAAAAGTGTCATGAATACTATCAGGGCTAGAACAAAAATTGTTGGCGCAATATAAACTCGTAGCTGATCAAATTTACCCATTATTTTAATTAATCTCGACTCAAGTTTCACTTTTAGCCACTTTCCAAATATCTCACTATATCCGTTTACAACCCTTTTGACTTAGAACCCGAAACTTACTAAAAGGAAAAACTTCCGCAATCAATCCATCAGTTTCAAAAAAGCGATCAGAAATTCGGTGATATTTTTCGTGCCTCGACGGGCGATTTCCTGCAGACTGATGAAAGTCGGGATCGACCCTGGATGGGTGAGGACGTACCACGAGGCTTTCAATGTGGAAATATTGCCGTCTTTCTTCATGAACGAAGAAACGTCGATCAATTCTTCATCCACCGTGTCGGAGATCGAGCGGACGGACAGAAAGGGTATATTTCTCGCCGCCGCCATGTGCGCGAGTACGGACGTTTCCATGTCGATGGCGTTCACCCCATAGTCCTCGCCGATCGCTCTTTTGTCCTCCGGCTTATTGACCACCTGGTCAATCGTCAGCAAACTCCCTGTGTAGGTGGAGTATTTTTTCGAGGGCGGAACTTTCTCCGCCAGTTTCGCCATGCAGGTGGGGACTTCGATTTTCATGGGCGGCGCACCATCTTTAGGGAAATTCAGAAACTGCCTGGCCACTAAAAGGTCGCCGGACTGAAAATCGGGATGAGTTCCTCCGGCATAGCCTATGGAAATCACCGCGCTGAGAGAATATTTTTCCAGAACCATCGCCAACGCCCCGCCCGCGCGGATTTTTCCGATTCCGGTCCTGATGAGGATGATGGGTCTTCTTTCCCAGGTTCCATAATAAACATCGGCACCGGCAAGTTTCGACCTGTGGTCGATCTTCATCCGGCCTTTGATTCCCGCGATCTCTTCCTTGACCGCTCCCAAAATACAAATGGAACTTTCCATGATCTTTATTTTCTAACTCGCTTTAACTTTTAAATATTTCTTTTGTAGCAACGGCATTTAACTTTTCCTTTTGCAGATTTCATCCAGCCCCTCACCTAACCTCTCCTCCTCCTTCGACAGGCTCAGGATGACGGAGAAGAAGATTGAGGAGAGGAGGAATTTATATCTTTTCCTATCTGTGTTCATCTGTGGTTTCATTCGATCTCTCAATTCCCGCCAAAGGGGTCCGGCGGTTCCCGGAATTGTTTTTTTTCCTGGGAAGGTTCGGTCCCGGATAAACGCTCTGATTTTTCAGCAAGCTGAAATTTCAGCCTGGACGCAACGGGGAACAACAAAGGCGCGGTCCCGGACGAGGGAGGTTGAATAGCTTTCAAACCTTCACGAAATTTTTTGAGCCCGGCAAGCGTTGCCGCCCGTCTTTCAGGAATCTTTTTTATCACTGATTCAGCGGCACGACGGCCAAAAACCGTGATGTCCAACAGCGAATTTCCCATCAGGCGATTGGTTCCATGCAGTCCGCCGGTGACCTCACCCGCGGCCCATAATCCGGTTAAATCCGTCTGTCCAGACGGATCGATTCGGATGCCCCCGTTCTGGTAATGCAGGGTGGGATAAACAAGTATGGGGTGAATGGCGGGGTCGATGCCATAGCGTTCGAATCTATGGATGAGTCCGGGAAACTGTCGCCCAAGAGTTCCCTTGCCCAGTTTAAGTTCAATGAGCGGCGTGTCCAGCCAGACTCCCGACCGATGAGTCGGCGTTGGCACGCCACGGCCTTCGGCCACTTCCCTGATGATGGCTCCCGCCAGCACATCGCGGTAGATCATCTCGTCGATGAAGCGTTCGCCCTGCACGTTTAATACCTGCGCGCCGATAGCCCGAATGGACTCCGTCACCAGTTGCCCGGCAAGGGCCTCCGGGTAACAGGAACCGGACGGATGATACTGAAAGCTGTCGGTGTGTATCAATTGGCACCCCTGCCGGTAAGCGAGAATGAGGCCGTCGCCCGTGGCCCCCAGATGATTGCTGGTGGGGAACCCTTGAATCCGAAGTTGTCCGCTCCCGCCCGTCGCCATAATGACCGCGCGCGCAGACACGCTGACCAGTTTTTGGGATACACGGTCCCACAATACCGCGCCGGTGACCTGACCTTCGCCGTCGTCTAAAAGTTCCACCGCTGAATGGTTTTCAAGAATTTGCGTCCCGGTCAGGAGAACGGCGTCTTTGAGCACGCGCATGATTTCAAGACCGGTGTAATCGCGGCAGGCCAAAACGCGGGGGACGGACGTGCCGCCGCCCTTACGCAGGCGAAAAGTGCCGTCCTCGTTTTGATCGAACAGGCATCCAAGATCGCTCAACCAGCGGATGCCTGCCGGCCCGTGTTCGCACAGGGCTCGTAGCAACTCAGGGTCGTTATTGCCGTGACCGCCCACATAAGAGTCGGCAAAGTGCCGACGGGTGGAATCCTGCCGGGTCAAGGCCGCCTGAATACCGCCCTCGGCCATGACCGTATTGGCGTCGCCCAGACGCAGTTTGGTGGCCAGATGCACTTTAAGGCCGGACTCGGCCAGAGTGAGCGCCGCAGTCGCCCCTGCCCCGCCGCCGCCCAGAATCAATACGTCGGTGGTGATTTCAATCGCCGGTTCAAAGCTCTGCGGCAAAGGGCTGTCGGACTCCAGAAGCTCCGCAAGTTCCAGAGGAAATTTTTGCGTCCCGGCGTTCGGACCCACGCCAACGACGCGTTCCATCCCCAGGTAATCGGGATGAAATTCGTTCAGCAGGGCTTCGGATTCCGCGTCGGTGAGTGTGGGCGCGGGTTCCTGCGCACGGGCTTTCCGGGATGCCGCCACTTTTTCCAGAGAATCTCTGGCCCAATCCATCATGCCCCGGCTCTCCCGTGTTCCCTGAAATACTTCGCCCGTTTAAAACGTTCTTCAGGGTCGCCGGTAAAAAGATAGGTCCACTCCTGTTCCGCCGCATCGCCGATTGGCTCAAGCCCGCTTTGATCCAGAGACGGGTTGTCGCGGCTCATTCCCTCAGACCGTCTTACCCACAGGCCCATATTGTGCGGTTTGACTTTGTCTTCGCAGACGAAACGGCACAACCCGCAATGAATGCAGGTGATAAAATCTTCAGAGACTTCTTCAAATTTTCCCTCCTGCATGCGCAATACCGAATCCATCACCGGGATGCTCATCGGGCAGGCGGTTGTGCAACTGCCGCATTTGGTGCATCGGTTGAGCGTCGGAAACGCGGCCTGCAAACTTGCGACATCAGGTTCCGAAGACGGGGCCACGGCGGGAATGGATTCCACCGGACAGGGGAAAACTTCCATGCCCTCTTCTACGGGACGAAGGCAGGCGAGATCGGTCCCGCCGGGTTTACCGTCCTTAAAACGAATATTAACCGTGCAGGCACCGCAAACGCCTCCGACACAACCGGTTTTGACGGCATCGCCCATGCCTGCCGCCCACAGGGCGTGGATGATCGTCTCCCCAACTTTTGCCTGCACGGGTTTTCCGGCAACGGATATTTCGACGGTTCCTGATTCCAATTTCAATTCCTTCCAAATAAAGAAGACTGATTCTACGACATTTTTGCCGGGGACAACGAGGACTCTGCCCTTACTTGTCCATAAAATGATTCTATGCTAAATTGTCTGACGAATCATTAACTTAAGGGTTTTTAATAGTTATGTCGGGACATTCCAAGTGGGCCAGCATCAAGCACAAAAAAGGCGCGACCGATGCCAAGCGCGGCAAGATCTTCACCAAGATCATCAAGGAAATCACCGTAGCCGCGCGATTGGGCGGGGGCGACCCTGAAGGCAATCCGCGACTTCGTACCGCGGTTCAAGCGGCCAAGGGCGCCAACATGCCGGCGGACAACATCACCCGCGCCATCAAAAAAGGCACCGGCGAACTCGAAGGCGTTCAGTATGACGAGTTGACCTATGAAGGTTACGGTCCCGGCGGAACGGCGATTTTTCTGGAAGTGATGACGGACAATAAAAACCGGTCGGTCAGCGAATTGCGCGCGATCCTGGGCAAACGCGGCGGCAATATGGGGGAGAACGGATGCGTTGCCTGGATGTTCGAGAGCAAGGGTTTCATCTCCGTTGCCAAAAGCGAAAAAAAGGAAGACGCGCTCTTCGAACTGGCTCTGGAAGCCGGAGCCGAGGACATGAAAACCACCGACGATCATTTCGAAATCATCACTTCGGTGGAGAGTCTGGAAACGGTTCGCAAGGCTCTTGAAGACAAGGGCGTCAATATGGAAACTTCCGAGTTGACGCGCATTCCACAAAACACAATTGACGTGGATGAGAAAAACGGCAAGCAGGTCCTGCGTTTGATGGACGCGCTGGAGGATCACGACGACGTGCAAAAAGTTTACTCCAATTTTGACATTTCGGATGAGGTCATGGCGGCCATCGAGGATGAACTCTGACGACTTGAAGCAATGGGTCAGGAAATAAGTTTCTCCGCTGAATTCTGAACTACAAACTTCAACCCGCAGTGGAACCTTTCGCTGACTTTCAACTTTCCTGAAATTTTTTTCAATCCTAACCCGCCCTCCCGATAGGAGCCACAAAATGTCGAAGGAAGCGAGCAAACTCCCTCCACGGGTCGTCGTCATGGGGATCGACCCCGGAAGCAATTGCACCGGCTTCGGCCTGGTCGAAGAGATCAAGGGAAAACTCAGCGTCGTCCATTGGGGGTCCGTCCGCACAAAACCAAAGCAACCTTTCCCCGAACGGTTGAAATTGATCTATAATGAACTGGTCGCGGTGATTCAGGAGTTTTCGCCGGATGTGGTCGCGGTGGAGGATATGTTTTTTGCCACCAATGTAAAGTCCGCCCTCAAACTGGGGCAGACACGAGGTGCCACCATTCTTGCCGCCGCCAATCAGAATATTGCCATCGCCGAATACAGTCCGCTGGAAGTCAAACAGTCGGTCGTCGGTTACGGGCGGGCGGACAAGGTTCAGGTTCAGGATATGGTGACCACCCTGCTCGGACTTAAAGAAAAACCCGAACCGTTCGACGCCTCAGACGCTCTGGCCGTGGCCATCTGCCACCTGCACACAGCGCAACATCAAACTCGCATGCAGATGCACCGCACCCGATGATCTCGCACCTCAAAGGAACGCTCAGCCAGAAATCGCCCGTGTCTATCGTGGTCGATGTGAATGGCGTTGGCTATCAGGTGTTCACGTCGTTGACTACATTTTATGCCCTGCCCGAACCTGATGAAACGGTGTTTCTGAAAATCCACACCCATGTGCGTGAAGACGCCTTCAAACTGTTCGGCTTCATCACCGATGAAGAACAATTGATCTTTCAAAAACTGATCTCCATCAGTAAAGTGGGGCCCAAGCTTGCGCTCTCTATTTTATCGGGAATGCCGCCGGTGGATTTGATGACCGCCATCATGAATAACGATGTCACCCGGATATCCACCATACCGGGCGTGGGCAAGAAGACCGCCGAACGCCTGACTCTGGAATTAAAAGACAAGTTAGGGGATATTACTTTAGAATTTTCTCCAGGCAGTGAAAGGCCATCGTCGCTTGGCGGCGTTCTGGACGACGCGGTCTCGGCCCTCGTTAACTTGGGCTATAAAAAACCGCAGGCGGAAAAGGCGTTGAAATCCATTTGGGAACAGAACGGCAAAGATCATACGCTGGAAGATTTGATCAAAGAAAGCCTGAACGTTTTATCTTAAAAACCAACCATAAATTATGAACCAGGACCGGGTTATGGATTCGGAAATAGAAGTCGAGGAAGTCCAATACGACAACAAACTGCGTCCGCTGAATTTTGACGACTACATCGGGCAGGAGAAGATCAAGGAGAATCTGAAAATCTTTATCTCCGCCGCCCGCATGCGGGGCGACGCGCTCGACCATTCCCTGTTTTACGGTCCGCCGGGGCTTGGCAAAACGACGCTGGCCAACATCATCTCAGCCGAAATGGGGGCGAACCTGAAAAGCACATCGGGACCGGTGATCGAAAAATCCGGCGACCTCGCGGCTCTTTTGACCAACCTCAAGGAAGGCGATATTTTATTCATCGACGAAATCCACCGCCTGTCCAACGTCATCGAAGAAGTGCTGTATTCGGCAATGGAAGATTTCAAACTCGACATCATGATCGGCCAGGGTCCGAGCGCCCGCTCCATCAAACTGGATTTACCGCCGTTCACGCTGGTCGGTGCGACCACTCGGGCGGGCCTCTTGACCTCCCCCTTGCGCGACCGCTTCGGTGTCGTTCATCGGCTGGACTATTACGACGAAAAAGAACTGCAAACCATCGTCACCCGCTCCGCCGCCATTCTGGAAATTCCCATCGAGCCGGACGGAGCCGGGGAAATCGCCCGCCGCTCACGCGGCACACCGAGAATCGCCAATCGCCTGTTGAGACGCGTGCGCGACTACGCCCAGGTCAAGGCCAATGGTGTGATCGTCCGAGACGTGGCGCAGAAATCGCTGGAGATGCTGGAAGTCGATGCCATGGGATTGGACAAAATGGACCACAAACTGCTGCTCACCCTGATCGAAAAATTCAACGGCGGTCCCGTGGGCATCGACAGTCTCGCCGCCTCAATCAGCGAAGAAAAAGACACCATCGAAGACGTGCTGGAACCCTACCTCATGCAATCGGGGTTCATCCACCGCACCCCGAGAGGCCGCGTCGCCACGCAAATGGCCTATGAACATTTCGGCATCCTGCCACCCGCCCAGGGCTCCCAAGAGAAGTTGTTTTAAAAGCCAACACCCAATAAGAATTTGACAGGATGAACAGGATTAAAAAGATAAAACCCTTTATCACCGCAAAGACGCAAAGGGCGCAGAGAAAAAATTTCTTTCCACAAGACAAACTTGACACACCCCATTTGGGTATGTACATTTATGGGATAACTCAAACTACTTTGTTAATCAGTGACATTGAGCGGTTTCAAACATATTGTGCTCGCTCAATGTTTCGTAATTGAAAGGAAGATATCATGGCTTCTGCCAGTGCCCGTCACATCCTTGTGAAATCCGAAGATGAGTGCAATAAAATAAAACAGGAAATTGAAGGTGGAGCCAGTTTTGCCGATGCCGCCAAGCAACATTCTAAATGTCCGTCTGGTAATGACGGCGGCGGGTTGGGTGAGTTCCGCCCCGGTCAAATGGTTCCAGAATTTGATCAAGTGGTTTTCAAGGACGAAGTGGGAAAAGTTCACGGCCCGGTCAAAACCCAATTTGGCTATCACCTGATCGAGATCACCGAGCGCAACGATTGAGACCGATCCCCTCACCTACCCTCTCCCCTTGAAGGGGAGAGGGATTTTGTTGCCTTTTAGTCGTCATTGCGAGCATAGCGAAGCAATCCAGAACATCTGGATCTACCCCTGCGGGGCACGAAAGCTATTTTAACGGCCACGCCGCTGAGTGCGGCTCGCGATGACGGAATCGGGTCGTCACACTCTATGGTATAAATGAGTTGGTTTCATATTCTCGGATTCTTACTCTTACCCACTTCTTATCTTAATCATTCCATCTTGCATCCTTCAAGCTGATCGGGGCATCTTTTTTGCCATCCAGATAAATACGAATGGCCTCCATCCCTGCTGTGTAATTTCTTGTGGCGAAGGCCTCTTCTCCAGGGCCGTGGTAGCGGCGGGCAAACACCGAGAACCGTTGCGCCGTCCGGGTTGCAAATTCTCTTTGTAATGTTTCGGTATCGACCGAGGAGACTCCCGTGACGGGAGGTTTCTGATTGGCTCGGTAACGCAGGAGGTTGAGAAAACTTTCATCGGTCTCCCACTTGAGCGGTGGAAGCAGGGTGACGGGAGAAAATTCCAACAGCGGATGGTTGTCTGTGATGACAGGCGAACTTTTAAGCAGGGGTTTTAATAGTTCACCGTCGGTGATGAAAAAATCCGTCAGGTCGATGAAGGACCGCACGCCCATTTGTCCGGCAGACTCTTTCAATGCGGGGACTTGCATCAAACCGTCGAAGCGTTGTTTGTCGAGCGTGATCGGTTGCCGGGAACCCACCAATAAAACGATGCGCGTTA
>JAJDAY010000024.1 GCA_029261655.1 Nitrospinaceae bacterium
CCCAAAAATTTCAAATTGCCGGACATGAATTTTCGGGAAATGCTGACCATGGTTCCGCTGATTATTCTGGTTTTCTGGATCGGTCTGTACCCGAAACCGTTTTTGAAAACTTTTGACGCGTCGGTCACCCACCTGATCACCAAGGTGAGCCCGGACAACTTCCGACCGAAAAAACATGAAGAGGATCATCACGCGGCTTTGATCAAACAAGACGACCTGGCTGAGTTGACGAAAAAGCTTCAGGGAAAAAAACAATAAGGAGTTGAAGTGGAACCTATTTTAGCACCCGAATCCATCGATTTAGTCAGCATCGCGCCCGTTCTGGTGCTGACGGTTTTCGCGATGGGAGTTATGGTGCTCGACCTGTTTGCCGGAAAAAGCAAGACGCTCCTGGCTTTCGTCAGCATCGTCGGGTTGCTGATGACGGCAATCAGCGCCTTTGCCAAGGTCGGCTTGCCGGTTTTTTCCTTCAACGACAGTTACACCGTCGATCATCTTTCCGTTTGCTTTATCCTTATTTTCACCCTCAGTTCCGCTCTTGCGATTCTGATTTCCATCGACTACAACGACCGGGAAAATATCAAGGCCGGTGAATTTTACAGTCTCGTTTTGTTCTGCACCGTGGGGATGATCGTACTGGCTTCCTCGACCGACCTGATCATGATTTTTCTGGGCATTGAAATTGTGTCCATCTGTCTGTACGTTCTGGCTGGTATTCGTCGCAATCATTTAAAATCCAACGAAGCGGCGTTGAAGTATTTCCTTTTAGGCGCTTTTGCGACCGGTTTTCTGCTGTACGGCATGGCTCTCATGTACGGAGCGACGGGGACCACCAACCTCATCAGTATTGCCGACCTGATCAAATCCGATGGGGTTAAATCCGAACCTCTCCTGATGATCGGCGCGGTTTTGCTGTTGATCGGGTTCGGGTTCAAGGTCGCGTCCGTTCCTTTCCACATGTGGGCGCCGGATGTTTACCAGGGAGCGCCCTCGCCGGTCACGGCATTCATGGCAGTGGGTCCGAAGGCGGCGGCACTGGTTGCTTTTTTCCGGGTCTTTGCCGAGACGCTTCCGGAAATTTCGTTCTTCTGGGAAACCCTGCTGGTCACCATTTCCATTCTGACCATGTTCATCGGCAACCTGGGCGCGATCATGCAGACCAATATCAAACGTCTGCTGGCCTATTCCAGCGTATCCCACGTTGGCTATATCCTGATGGCGGTGCTGGTAAAAAACACTCTGGGCAGCGCCAGTCTGATATTTTACATGGTCACCTATGCCTTCATGATTTTCGGAGTCTTTGCGATCATTATCATGCTCGGCAGGAAAGGCGACGAGAATCTGGAGATCGAAGGTTATTCGGGACTGGGCTTCAAACACCCTGTGATCGCCCTCTGCATGACCGTATTCATGCTTTCTCTTGGGGGCCTGCCTCCCCTGGCCGGGTTCGTCGCCAAGTTTTATATCTTCAACGCCGCCCTGCAAGAGGGTTTCCTCATGCTGGTCATCATTGCGGTTTTGAACAGCGCGATATCTTTATACTACTACTTGAAAGTGATCGTTTACATGTACATGAAAGAACCGGTCCGGGAGTTTCAGCTTTCAATCACTCCGATAACCCTGTTTGTGGTCGCTCTGGCCATCATCGGCACCATCCAGCTGGGGATATTCCCAGACCCCATCCTTTCACTCGCCCAGCAATAATCAACCAGGGCTTGGCTCCCACGGTTGCCTACGGTATAATCTTTCCCGTACACTGAAAATTTTAAGTTTTTTTCAAGAGTGATTTTTCTATGAAAATGCACCATTTGGATAAAGAAAAAGTTGGCGCGATCATGGGAGTCGTCAAGGAAGTGGTCGAGTCGGGAGAATATCCCCCTGAAAAGATCGAGGAAATTTTCAGGTTGTCGGAAGTGGAAGGCGAAAAGTTTCTCGAATGCAAGGCCCATCCCCTGCAAAATGAAAAGGTCAATTTTGAAATCGACCCGGAAAAAGGCGTCCGATTTTTTGACCCCTTTAATTTCTTCACCCAGGGAATTTATAAAGATATGGACGGCCTGACCTTGTGGACCACGGACAATCTTAAAGAACCCTGGTCCTACGATGAGTAGTCAGCGTGGTCATTTGCGGGAAACGGGTTAAACGTCAGATGGAATAAAAACAAAAAAGCGTTTTACCGCAAAGAGGACGCAAAGAAAAGACAAAAAAAAACGCCTCGCGTTTAACGCGGGGCATTTTTTTATTCCAAACAATCTTTAAAGGGGTTCTCTCCCTACTAGCTTTTTTTCTGTTCCTCTTGTTCCTTAGCAAAATCGTAGGAACCTTTTCTCGGTAAAGAGGCGGTGAAAGCGTCGGCGGTGTCCTTCATTTCCTTGTCTTTGGCTTCGCCCTCTTCCTGGGCTTTTTTGCGGATCAACGCTTCTCTTTCTTCGTCAGTCAAATTGGGGTCGTCAATGGCCTCCTGGGTCACACCCTCAACAGCGGCGGGCTTATTTTCCTCGAGAGCCTTCTCGTCTTCTTCATCCGCTTCTTTCATGGACGTTTTGAAATTCTTGATACTGCGTCCAAAAGCGCTTCCGATCTCCGGCAGTTTTCCCGCCCCGAAGATGATCATAATGATGACCAAAATAATCATCAACTCTGGAAATCCGATTCCCATCATGGTAACAACCCTCCTGTAAATTTTTCAAAAGGCCCCACAATCAGGAACCTGATCCAGAAAACGGAATTCCAGATGCTATTGAGTTTGCATAGTTTAGCTTTTTTTGAGGGGCAATTACAAGGGAAATAACGCCTAAGTTGGGGGTATCGGACACCCGTTTTCAGAATATCCGGTTTAGCGAGAATTATAAGGTAACCCTTTTTAATTTAATTGCTTGGCAGAAACTCTGGTTTATTAAACTGGAGCTATTCCCCCCTGAAACATTTTGGAATTCACTCTATACTCGTTTTTAAAGAAACCGAGGATCAGAGCCGGGAATAGAAATTATTTCTTTTGTGCCCAACCCCGTTCTTTCATGCAATTCAAGAATTCCTTTGTGTACGGAGGAGAATGTGGATTATTCGTCACTAATCCACATTCTTTTTTAATCAACAACAAACGGGGATCATTCTTAACACCTTGTGCATCAGAAACTGCATTTCTTGCAGATTTGATTTCTTCATTTCCATTCGAAATTTTTGAATTTTCCAAACTTCTTTTTGCTGATGCCGATATGGATGAAGATGTGGTTTTGGATTTTGGCGAAAAATAGAACCTTACGCCAAACGCAATATTATGACTAAGAATCTCAGAGTCAAACTTTACTCCCGTACTATCTTCAAACTCAGGATCGGAAGTTCCAAGCAAACGGTAACCAAGGGTTAAGTCTATCCTTTCAGAAAAATCATAATCAAGCCCTGCACCAAGCTGGTATGCAGTTACACCTGTTGAATCGTCGGCAAACAATATTGAACCAGTAGTCACATCTTCGAGTGCTACAGATGAAACACCAACCCCTCCCATTAAATATGGGACAACAGGTGAGTTGCTCGGAAAATCCCAAAACCCGTTTAACATGACATTAAACAATCGAACATCACCATCGGTTTTTACAGCAAGCCCGTTTAATGACGGAAAACTAGACTGGGTGACGGTCAAAGTTTTCACACCATTTCGTTGATAGGAAAGTTCCAGTTCTCCACGTAAGTATTTGTTCCACTGATATCCCAGAGCACCACTGACATTGAATCCAACATCATGGGAAGTGGTAAGAATAATACTATTTGCTTCATTGTCAGCATCCTGGAGAATACTCGGTCCAACTTGACCGGAAAGGTAAAATCCTTCGGAGTGAGCAATAGAACATGAAAAAAGGGCGTAAGAAAACAGAAAAAAGACTAGGATTTTCACGGAAATATACCCCACGTCCAAAAGAATTCAGTTGTTTATGAAATATCGGGATATCTATATCATGTTCGGAGGGGCGAATCAAGTGAGGGTATTTCGGCAACATGGCGGAGAGCTAGGCACAGCGTTTACTTATAGCAACGCAATAACATCCTTACCTGCTCTCCCATACACGAAGGGGGAGATTGAGGTGCAATCGTTTCTCTATTTATTTAACGCCCTGCCCTGTCAAGCGTCGCGCAACTGCTGAATGGCTTTTTTGTAATCCTTGCTTTTGAATATCGCGGAGCCTGCGACCAGGACATTGGCACCCACTTCCTTGAGTTCCTTCGCAATTTCCGGATTGATACCGCCGTCCACTTCCAGATCGAACTCATGCTCGTATTGATCCATGATTTGTTTGAGATTCAGGGTTTTATCGATCAGGGAGGTGATGAATGTCTGGCCTCCGAAGCCCGGGTTGACCGACATCAGCAACACCATGTCGATTTCGTGGAGAATCTCCTCCAGGCTGGACAGGGGGGTTGCGGGATTGAGCACCACACCCGCGCGCACGTCCTGTTCTTTTATATAATGTATGGTCCGGTTGAGATGCGGGCAGGCTTCCACATGCACGGTCAGAATATCCGCCCCGGCCTGGGCAAAGTCTTTAATATATTTATCCGCGTCTTCGATCATCAAATGAACATCCAAAGGAAGTTCGGTGACTTTTCGGACGGCTTCGACCACGAGCGGACCGACGGTTATGTTGGGTACGTAATGTCCGTCCATAACGTCGATGTGGATCCAGTCGGCTCCGGCTTGTTCCACGGCCTTGATTTCGTCGCCCAGTTTACTGAAATCCGCTGAAAGGATCGAAGGCGCTATTTTTACCATTTCAAAATTCCCCTTTATGTATTTCCAATTGAGCTGTCGATAAGATCAGCAAGCTATGTTTCTAAAGCATCAAATATGTTTCTATTTTTAATACTCTCTCTGTTCATCGGACGTAACTTTCCCTATAATGAGGGACTTTTTATGAGCCGTCAAAACTTTATCCTATGTCATTGAAAAAAGAACAACTTCGAGAAGTGGTCCGGGACTTCCTGATGAAGGATCACAATCTGCTGGTTTTGGCGGGGGTGATCGGGTTTTTAGCGGGAATCGCATCGACGGTTTTTCGCCGGATGATTGACTTTGTGGATACCGCGTTTTCCGAACAGGGGCTTTCTCTGGTGGGGATCTCTCCGGTTTTGTTTCCCTTTATTTTGCCTCTCATGCCCATGATCGGGGGCGCGATCGTCGGTGTCATCTGTCACTTCTTCCCCAACGCGGTCAAGGAAAACGGTGTCCATCGGGTGATGCACGCTGTGGCCATGAAGGGCGGAAAAATCAGAGGAAGGACCATGGTCAGCTGTGCCACCACCTCCGCTCTCACCATTGGTTCGGGAGGTTCGGCGGGACGCGAAGGCCCCACCGTGCAAATCGGGGCGGCGGTCGGTTCTTCCATCGGGACTTTTTTCCACCTTTCCACCGAACGCATTCAGGTGCTCGTCGGCTGTGGAGCCGCCGCGGGAATTGCCGCCTCCTTCAACGCACCTCTGGCGGGGGTGTTATTCTCGCTGGAAGTGATTCTCGGAAATTTTACCATCCACACGTTCAGCCCCATCGTCATCGCTTCAGTGATCGGGACGGTGACAGGACGCGCGTTGGAAGGAAATGAAGTCACCTTTCAATTGCCATTTCATCAACTGGTGCATTACAGCGAAATCATTTATTACCTCGTTCTCGGGCTTTTGTGCGCCGTGGTCGCCAGGGGATTCACGCTGACTTATTTTTATATCAAAAAACTTTTCTCGCAGGACATCGACATCCCGCCAATCATCAAGCCCGCTCTGGGGGGACTTCTGGTCGGCATCCTCTCCCTCCGCCTGCCGGAGGTGCTTGGCAACGGATACGACGCCATGCAACTGGCTTTGACGGGCAATATGTTCTGGGGCCTGGCGTTGGTTCTGATTTTTGTGAAAATCCTGTCCACATCATTGACCCTGGGTTCCGGCGGACTGGGTGGAATTTTTGCCCCTTCCCTGTTCATGGGCGCCATGACGGGCGCGGTGTTTGGCACAGGAGTCCACTGGATCCTCCCTCAAATGTCAGCCTCGCCGGAAACGTATGCGGTCGTGGGTATGGGCGCTGTCGCCGCCGCCGTCATGCAGGCCCCCTTGACCATCATTCTAATGCTTTTTGAACTGACCAATGATTACACCCTCATCCTCCCGATCATGGTCGCGTGCATAGTCTCGGCTTATTCCTACAAAGGTCTCGCCAAGCACTCGATTTATGTTCAGTATCTACTCAATGACGGTATCAACATCAAGCATGGGCGCGAAGTCTCGGTTCTCGACGCCATCAAGGTGAAGGATGTGATGAATCAGGTCGTCACAACGATTCCAGAGGAGATGCCGTTTCGAAAAATCATTGAAAGCATCTCTTATTCGAAAAATTTTTATTTCCCGGTGGTGAACTCTAAAGGCGACATGACCAGCATTATTTCTTTTAACGACATTCGGGAAATGATGTTTGAAGAGGAGCTGGGCGACCTCATCGTGGCCGGTGAGTTGTCCACCAAGAAAGTTCTCTATTTAAATACTGAGAACAATCTAAATGAAGCGATGGAATTGTTTGCCCGTCTCGACGTCGATCAACTTCCCGTGGTCGCCGGGGAAGGTTCCCGCAAAGTCATCGGCATGCTCGATCGTGGAGACATGATCGCGGCTTACAACCGCGAAGTTCTGGTGTCGGAGTTTGACCGTTAAACACCGTCTTCCCCAAAAGCCTGAAATGGTCCGTCACTCGCACAAGTTCATAATCCATCTGGCCATTGTTCTTCTCATTGCGGCCATTTTTTCCTGCACAGCTAAAGAAAAAGAACTCCTCAGGCGAACACAGTTCCTGATGGGGACGCTGGTGGAAATCACTGTTCGCGAGATGGACTTTGAAAAAGCCCAATCGGCCCTATCTTCGGCATTTGAGGAAATACAGCGGCTGGAAAAGTTGATGAGCACGCATCTTGCCGATTCTGAAATTTCCAGGCTGAATGATCTGGCAGGTGGAAAGTCATCACTCACCCTTTCCCCGGAAGTTCTCGAAGTCATCCGCCGGGGAATTTACTGGGGAAACAAAACCAACGGCACTTTGGATATTTCAATCGAACCGGTGAGCCGTCTTTGGCACTTTGACAATGACACCCCCTCCATCCCTTCTACGCAGGCTCTGACCGAGGCGGCCCGTCTGGTGGACTTTCGTGAAATTGAAATCGTTGAATCCAATGTCCGGCTCAAACAACAGGGAATGTCGCTTCATCTTGGAGCCATCGCCAAAGGTTACGCAGTTGATCGAGCAATGGGGATTCTCGAAAAAAATGGCATTCGGCATGCGCTCATCAACGCGGGCGGCGACTTGAAAGTCCTGGGGGAACGAAAAGACGGACAGCCCTGGAAGATTGGATTGCAGCATCCAAGACAACCTGAAAAAATGATCGCCTCGTTCACCCTGTCCCATAAAGCCGTGGCCACATCGGGCGATTACCAAAAATATTTCATCAAAGACGAGTCGCGTTATCATCACATCCTCAATCCGAAAAACGGCATGCCGGCAAAAAAAATGATTTCCTGCACCATCATCGCCGAAACTGTCATGGACGCCGACGCCCTGGCCACAGCGGTTTTTGTTCTTGGACCTGAAAATGGAATGGCGCTGGTGGAATCTCTCGACGGAGTCGAAGGCATGATGGTGACGGAGTCCGGCTCCACCCTCTTTTCAGAAAATTTCAAATCCCAGCCCGGATTTGACCTGGCGGGGTTTTGACCCTCATCTTGAAAAGAAAACGGGAAACAGGAGTCGAAACATCCTCCTGCTTCCCGCCATAAAATTTGTTAAAAAGTAAAATGCTCTGTCACTTTCTTTGGGATGGCGCGATTGGAATGCCACTTTTCCAAACGTGCAAACCCGCAACGAGAGAATTTCTATCCACTCCATGTTCCAGTAAACATCCTTCACAGACACTCACATCGATCCTTTCGTCCTGGAACCAAATCAGCATGTATTCCAGGTCGGGATCAATACCAACCTTTTTAAAAAATTTGACCCCGGAACCGTGGATGACAACTTTTATGGGTTGTTTTTTCGAACGACCTTCCTCCCTCAAATGAAGATTTAGGTCAACCAACCCCTGCTTCAACCCAGCAAGGTCATTGGTCTCGACAAAATACACAATTTCTTGTTTCAAATTTGGCTGAAACTTTGTGATTGCCGCCGACGCTGTATAGGGGCTGAATAAAAAAGCCAGTGAAGCCAGTACTAAAAACAAATTCAACTTAGTATGTTTAAAATTCATTTTTCAGGCCTGAATCAAAAGGTTAAAAATAATATTCAACAGAGTTGAAAATCGACACCCACCCGACTAATGACCGTGGCCGCCTCTTTTTTCAAAATACTCGTCGTAACGTTGAACAAAATCCTTCGATTCTCCTAATGGCAAATGACAGCTACGGCATTTTGCATAATCCACTTTAATGGGTTTTCCGTCGGCAGAAAAAGCGGAATAAATCCAGTCACCGTTTTTTAAATCTTTGGGAGCGTTTTTCCCCCAGCCTTTTTGTTTTTCCATAACGTAAACCTTCGCTATCTGGTCTTTCACCAGTTTTCCAGAGGCATCTTTTTCAAAGTTCCCATCAGTGCCTTTTCTGGGATTAAATATTGCCATTACCAGAACGGACCCATCAGGAAAGGCTTCTCCCTTATGGGCTTTTTCTCCTGCCGGATTGACATAAAGATCACGCACTGCATTGGGTTTTTGAATGCCATGCAGAAATTTGGGAAACTTTTCGTAATCCGAAGGAAAAGACAGTTCCCCATCTTTCGGGGTCGATCCCGATTGGGCGTTAGAAACAAACAGGAAGGATCCAATACCAATAATAAAAGCCAAAGCAATTGCGAATGTGTTTTTCATTTCGTTCTCCATATTTTCATAGAATTGTCAGCTGAAAAATAACGGATTGAGTCCGCTAATTTTCCAGAAACATTTCCAGATTCAGGGTTAAGTTATTGTCCGAACAATTTCGATCAGGCAAAGGCGGTTTTTAGCGCAGGAATAAACCCTCGCGCACCACAACCCTGCCTGATAAAAATCAAACATTTAGGTCATCAGTAACTTTAGTATGGGAGAACTAAATTTGGGGAGGATGATCGATCGATCGTATGGTGGAATAACGATATAAATCCAAGGGAAAACCATTACTTTTCGAACTCACTAAAACTGTCAGAATGAGATCTTCATGGCTGAAGAATATTTTTTGGATAGGAGGAAACGGTATGGATTTTTGTGAAAAAGGCAATCCACCGCAGTCCGGGCCAATAACAATTCTTTGCAACTGCCTTTTGGATTTTAATAGATGCGGACAAGGATTGCTAATGGAATGGCCCAACAACGCACAGTGATGGGGTTTTTCCTTAGAGGTCTTGTGCAACTGAGAACCTTCGGAGTGATGATCGTGGTGCATTCCCGCAAATGCCGGAGCTGATAAAATAAGTGCCCCTAACAAAACCAGCATTCCAAAAACTGTGAGTTTGATTCCATGCATACTTCAAATATATCTTTATGTATTCCAATAAATCAAGTTTTTTTCCAAAACACCATTTCCATTAATGTACCAAATGAAAAACAGGGCAAATCACTGATCACGCACCGTTTGGAAATGTTTCAAGAGCAGTGCGTTACTGACCACGGAAACCGAACTCAAGGACATGGCGCCCGCCGCATAGATGGGTTCTAGAAGAATTCCATAAATGGGGAAAAACACGCCCGCCGCCAAAGGAATTCCAAGGACGTTATAGAAAAATGCCCAGAACAGGTTTTGCCTGATTTTGCTCATGGTTTTTTTACTGAGTAGAATCGCGTCGGCCACGGCATTGAGGTCCTCGGTCATCAGCGTGATGTCGGAGGCTTCCATGGCAATGTCGGTTCCCGATCCAATGGCGATCCCGATATTCGCTTCTGCCAGTGCGGGCGCATCGTTGATCCCGTCTCCCACCATGGCGACGAATCGGCCCTTCTGTTTCATTTTTTTAACTTCTTCCGCTTTCCCGGCGGGAAGCACCTCGGACAACACCCGGTCGATGTTAAGCTCCCGGGCAATGGCCTGAGCGGTTTGGGCGTGGTCGCCGGTGATCATCACCACTTCCAGTCCCATGTTTTTTAATTTTCCAACCACCTGTCTGGCTTGCGGTTTCACGGTGTCGGCGGAGGCGATCAATCCCGCCGGTTTTTTCCCGATGGCCAGGATCATGGGGGTTTTCCCCTGCCGGGCCATCTCCTCGATACGGTCTCTCATTGTGGAAATATCGACCCCGTCTTCGGCCATCATTTTCAAATTGCCGAGAGAAATTTCCAGCCCATCCACTTCTCCCTGCACGCCAAACCCCGGACGTGTTTTAAAACCAGTAACGGAAATCAGCTTCAAGCCACGCCTCCCGGCTTCCTGAAGAACCGCCTGAGCCAGAGGATGCTCCGATCCTTTTTCAAGCGACGCGGAAAGTATCAGCAATCGTTCAGGAGAAATATTTGCCTCGGTTTCGACGAAGACATCCGTCACTTCCGGTTTGCCCCAGGTGAGGGTCCCGGTTTTATCAAAAATGACCGTGTCCAGTTTTTGCGCCTGCTCCAGAGTTTCTCCGCCTTTAATCAGGATGCCCATTTCGGCTCCCTTGCCGGTTCCAACCATGATGGCCGTCGGCGTGGCCAACCCCAATGCGCAAGGGCAGGCAATGATGAGCACGGAAATAAAAATCATCAAGGCAAAAATAAACGGCGCCGTCGGCAGGGCGACCATGGAACCACCCCACCCCCACCAGATGAAAAATGCCAGAAGAGCGAGTCCGATCACGATGGGCACAAAAATCCCCGCGACCTTGTCGGCCAGCCTTTGCACCGGGGCTTTCGACCCCTGGGCCTCCTCAACCAGTTTGATGATCCTTGACAACACCGAATCTTTGCCCAGATGTGTGGCGCGACATTTAAAGTATCCGGTCTTGTTAATGCTTGCGCCGAAAACAGCGTCGCCCGTTGTTTTTTCAACGGGAACGCTTTCCCCTGAAATCATCGATTCATCCAGGACGGCGGTTCCTTCAATGATCTCACCGTCGACCGGGATTTTTTCGCCCGAACGGACGATCACCGTGTCTCCCGGAACCACCTGGGAAATCAGGACTTCGATTTCTTCTCCATGGCGCTCGACGCGGGCGGTTTTCGGTTGCAGTCCCATGAGTTTTTTGATCGCCGAGGAAGCCCTGCTTTTGGCCCGCGCTTCCAGCCAGCGCCCCAACAGCACCAGCGCAATGATCATCGCCGAGGTGTCGTAATACACGACAACCTTTTGCCCCAAAAATTCAACCGACGATGGGAAGAAGGTCACGAACGCGCTGAAAAAATACGCCGCGGAGGTTCCGACCGCAATGAGGGTGTTCATGTCGGCGTAGCCATGTTTCAAGCCCGCCCAGGTGCCCCGGTAAAATTGCCATCCCGCCCAGAACTGGACAGGCGTCGCCAGCAGAAACAGCCAGAAATGAAAAAATGGCGAGTTTGCGTTTGGCAGAGCCGGCAAGGTCTCCTGCATGCCGCTCAACATGATGACGGCTCCAAGAACCGCGCTGATGATAAATTTATTTTTTACCCGACGGGATTCCCGCTCCTGCCGTTCATCTTCGTCAGCCGACTTGCTGTCCTCTTCTTCATCGGACAGGAGGTTGTAGCCAATGTCCTGAAGAGCGGATTGGAAGTTTGCAAATTCAGTCACCGAGGGAAGATACTCGACCACCGCTTTTTCAGTCGCCAGATTCACACGCGCCGACGTAACTCCCTCAAGACCCGACAATTTGGCCTCCACACGGGAAACGCAGGAAGCGCAGGTCATTCCTTCCACCTGAAACGCTTTCCGGCTCTTCGGAACCTGAAACCCCAGCTTCTCTATCGTCCGGGAAACCTCGGCAGGAGAAATTTTCTCTGCATCGAAATCAACGACAGCCACCTCGGCCCCAAAGTTGACGCTGGCTTTATGGACGCCTTCCAGTTCCCCCACTTTTTTTTCGATCCTGGAGGCGCAACTGGCGCAACTCATGCCTTGCACCGGAAAATTAATGGATTGGCTTTTGAATGTTTTTGTTACAGACATATCGGAACGCTCAAAAATGGAAATATCCTGGTATCAGGATACACCTATTTGATGAAAATTTTTGTCCGCCGGATTTTTTTGTCTTAAGGGAAAAGAGCTTTTAGAGGAGGGAAAGAACGGTTTTACGTTTTATTTTTTGGTGAAGAGTCCTTTGAGAGTGAACACCCCGTAAAATAGAAAAAGGATCGCGATCAGACCTTTTGAAAATGAATTACTATTGACCGCTTCGGTGAACAGAAACAGGCCCACTCCGCTCAGAACCGCACCTATGAAAAAATAACCCACGGCTTTAAAAATGGGTATGCGGTCGGGTTTATGTTCGGTTTCGCGTTTTTGTTTGAGTTCCCATCTCCAACGCAGGATATAGTAGGTCTGCCGACACCAGGAGATCAACCCTGAATCGGCTATCAGGCTGGTCTGGCAATACATGCAATTGGAATCGGTGGTTCTATTTGGAAACCCGCAATTCAGGCAGATTTTGGAGTTCGGATTTTGATTCAAAAGGGTCTCTTTTTTCGGTTTGCCCATAATCGACCGGGGGTTTCCTGATAGAAGCGCCAAAACAGACATATTCGCTCTATCTCAATGAAAATAAATGACTTTCGTGATGTGCTTCAATTCTATACTGATTGATTTAGCGTGTCAATCCTCAAACAATCCGGCACGATTCATCCTGCCCAAAAGTCATTGTAAATCCAACCTTAAAATAATTTATCAAAAACCCGCTGGAATTGGATATTATTGGAATAATCAGAGAAATTTCAGCCTCTTTGCTTCTACCTTATTTTTCAACTTTTGGAGATTAAACATGAAATGGTTCATCCCCGGTCTGGTCTTGTGGGTTCATTTATTGGCTTCGGCAGGCTTCGCTGAGAACGCGAAAGACACCTCGGGGACAGAAAATATGGCTTTCATCGCCGGCGGAATTTATGAAATGGGGAGTCGGCGATCCCTCAAGGAACTGAATCCCGTAGACCTCATGAACACCGACCGTCACGCCCTGGGGCCGGAAAACCCCGCCCATCATGTGCATGTGGACGGATTCTATATGGACCTTTATGAAGTCACCAACGCCGAATACGAGAAATTTGTAACCGCCGAAGGCAGGAAAAAATCAAGATTCGCTGACGATCCCGATTTCAATGGACCCCGTCAACCCGTCGTCGGTGTCAGCTGGAAAGAAGCCGTTCAATACTGCGCCTGGAAAGGTAAGCGTTTGCCCACCGAGGCGGAATGGGAGAAAGCGTCCCGCGGCAAGCGTCGAATTGTCTATCCCTGGGGCAACGTAGCGCCGGACAGCAAAAAGGTAAATTTCAATGAGGAATTAAAAAAAACCGCACCCGTCGGTTCCTATGAGGAAGGAAAATCCGACTACGGCATTTACGACCTTTCGGGCAATGTCTCCGAGTGGACCCACGACTGGCACCTTCCTGAATATTACTTATTCTCCCCCAAGAAAAATCCGCAAGGGTTTGAACGCGGACAGTACAAGGTGATCCGGGGCGGCAATTGGAGAAACGACGCGTTCAACGTCAATATGACCTACCGCAACGCCACCGTTCCCTCCATGAAAAACAACACGGTCGGTTTTCGTTGCGTCAAAAGCGCCGAGGGGGAATGATGAACAGGACCTCTGACGAACAAAAATCTGTGGTTTTAAAAGCAATCGATAAGGCAAGCGCGCAATGGAAATCGGCCTTTAACTCAGGCGATGCAGATGGTTGTGCAACCCAATACGAAAAGACCGCCGTCATGCATGCCAGGCCCTTTGGCATATTCACCGGGACCTCTGAAATCCAGGAGTTCTGGCAAAAGCTCATCGACGATGGATTCGCGGATGTTGAGTATTTAGATCCTCAGATAGAGGTCATTGATGAAAAAAGCGCCCTGCTGACCTCCGGCTGGAAAATGAATAAAGCCAGGGGTGTCATTCATAAAGAACTTTGGGTCATCCAGGAAGATGGCACCGCGAAACTACGCGAAGATGATTTTGAAGCCACAGGGTGAGAAGGTGTCGTAGATGCATTGCTTTTAAACAATGCATCTACGACAAGTTTATCAAGTGGATATTTGACCTCAATTTGTGTTGCATTCAGATCCCGTTTGAAAACACCGGGCTTCCGGTTTTTGTCCCTCGGAAACAGCTTTGAGAAGCGGGAAAGCCTTTGTCTCCCAACCTTCGGCAAAACCCTTGGCGGCATCCTGATCGCGAAGATTATAATGCCGTAAAGTAAGACGAGTCGCGTTGCCTTCCGGTTTCAGCGTCACTTCAACGGTTGAGTCTCCAATTTCCATATCATGGAGTCCGCCCCAGGTGAAGACGACCTTTTCAAACGGTGAAACTTCCACGTATTCGCCCCGGCAGTGAAGTCCGTCGTTCGTGCCCACATGAAAAATTCCACCGGGTCGGGCGTCGGCTTCCACAATCTCGCCAAACCATTCTTTCATCTTCGCTTCATCGGTCAGATACGGGAAAATGGTCTCCGGTTGGGCTTCAATAACCACTTCCCGGGTGATCTCAAACTGTTTGGTCGTGTTTTCTCCAGTGTTCATTTTTTCCTCCCACGTTGTTTTTCGTCTTTTTCGGCCACGGCTTTCAGTTTCGCCAACCGCGGATCCCAGAAATCTTCCAGTAGAGCTTTTATTTCGGCAAACCCTTCCGGTCGCAGGCGATACATCCGGCTGGTTCCCGCACGACGCTCGGTGACAAGCCCCGCCTTCCTGAGAACCCCCAGATGTTGCGACACTGCAGGACGGGTGATATTTTTGAACCTCCCGGCAATCTCGCCTGCGGACTTCTCCTCCCAACGGATCATCCGTAAAATTGAAAATCGGGTGGGTTCTGCCAATGCCTGAATCGTTTCTAACATGACCTTATGTTAGATAACACTTACGTAAGTGTCAACTAAAATATTAATTTATTTTTGCTTTGGAATCGCGCTTTTAGGTCAGCGTCTTATATTAGGAAGAGATTCAAGAGGGAGGAAAGGTTTTTCTGTGCTTTATTTCGGCGGAAGAGATTTCACATAATCAAAAGCCCGGCCTACCCATGACCGTAGTTCATCCTCCGATTGATAACCTTGGGGACTCAAATACACCATGGTTTTGATGACTTTGCCGGTAAAATCCATTTTGCGGATATGGGGCTCTTGCAACGCTTTGGCCGCACGGTCTTCTCCTAAACGAAGGACGATATCCTTCTTGACGACTCCGCAGATCATGTTCCCGTGGAGCATAAATGCGATCCCGCCAAACATTTTTCGTTCAGAAATTCCCCGGCGTCTCTTCAAAACCCCGCGAACTTGATCGGCAACCGCTTCATTGTAGGCCATATTGAACGTTACCTGTATTGATAATCATAGCGGTAGCGATGGCCTTCAGAATACCTGAATTCATCCCGCCAATCTCTGCGGAACCCCCGTTCCCAATCTTTCCGATATTCTTTTCCGGCTTGTCTCCCTTTATTGCCAGTTTCCTGGAAAACCTTCTCTTTCTCGCGCCGCACAACATTCCTGGCTTTTTCTCTCTCGCGCCGCACGCTATTTTTGGCCTTTTCTCTATCTCTTCGAATAATATTTCCAGCTTTTTCTCGTTTCCGTCGAACTTTATTTCTAGCCTTTTCTACCTCCCTGGAAACTTCCCGTTTGCCTTTCTTCCATTCTTTATATTCCCCTTTTTTCCCAATGTCCTGATCCGCATAAGAAAACGATAAAGGGGAAAAAAATATGTAAGCCGAAATCATCAAACACACAGTTTTATTAAATGGCGGCATTCTTTTACCTCGTGAAGAATAAAAGGAATCTAACAATCTTAAAGCCTTCATGAGCTTTGTTAAATAGAAAAAATGTGACTTGGGTGAAAGGGATTGAATAATCGCATCGACTAAAAACCGACGGTCTTAAATATTTTATTTCGGGATTTTCAGAATGGTTTGACGGGGGGATTCAGATTTCAGGAGAACTTACGCACATCCATTGTTTCGCCGTGGAATTCTCCTTCGATAGCGGCTTTATAGGTTTTGGCAACATCGGCGGCGGTCATCCCCGTTGATGAGTCCATTCCCATCATCTCCATCGTTTCCTTGACAAAAACCGGGCTGACTGCATTGACCCGCATGCCCTGAAGCTCCAGGGCCGAGGCCCGGACAAAAGATTCCAATCCTCCGTTTGCCATACTGACGACAGTGCTTCCCGGTATGGGTTCCCGACCCAGCAAACCACTGGTTAAGGTGATGCTTCCTCCATTATTTAGGAAATTCTTTCCGATACGAACCAGATTCACCTGCCCCATTAGTTTATTGTTCAATGCCAGGGAGTAGTCCTCGTCTTTCAGCTCAGTGAATTTCCCAAAATTTGCCAAGCCGGCGGTAGAAATCACCGCATCGACTTTCCCCACTTTATAAAACAGAGATAAAATAGACTCCTGCGAAGAAAGATCCACTTTATAATCACCATTTCTGGAGCCCACCTTGATGATTTCATGATCTTTCTGAAGCAATTCAACCACCGCTTTGCCTATGGTACCTGTCGCGCCAATGACCAAAACTCTCATAATTTGTTTTCCTCATTTGCCTTGATCCTGTCCAGCAAAACATCGGCGATTTCCTGTTTGGATAATCTCGGCAGGGAGTTGATGGTTCCTTCTTTGTCGATGAGGGTGACCTGGTTTGAGTCGGACTGAAACCCGATACCGGGTGCGCTGATATCGTTGGCCACGATGAGATCGAGGTTTTTCCTTTTTAATTTTTCCTGGGCGCTTTGCACCACGTTCTGGGACTCCGCCGCAAACCCGATCACCATCTGGCGGGCTTTGGTTTTGGATGCTTCCAGCAGAATATCCGGCGTCGGTATGAGTTTAAGCGCAAGCGTCTCGCCCTTCTTTTTTATTTTTTCTTTTTGCACTGTGTCCGGCTGGAAATCACCAACCGCCGCGACCATCACCAGCACGTCGCAATCAGGAAAATGCTCCTTCACCAACGCCAGCATTTCTCCGGCCTGCTTACAGCGGAAGGTTTTCACCCCGGCAGGAGGTTTCAGGTGAGTCGGTCCGCTGATCAACGTCACTTCCGCCCCACGCAGACTGGCCTGCCTGGCCACGGCGTAGCCCATTTTTCCTGATGAGGGGTTGGTGATATAACGTACCGGGTCCAGCGGCTCCTGAGTCGGCCCCGCAGTCACCAGAATTTTGAGACCCGTTAAATCTTCTTTCCCGGCTATCCGGGTTTGCACTGCCCGCAAGATCCGGGAAGGTTCGGCCAACCGCCCCTGCCCCACCGTTCCGCAAGCCAGCTCGCCTTCTTCAGGGTCGATGAATTCGACGCCGCGCTCTTTCATCCTGCTGATATTCTCCTGCACCGCAGGATTCAAATACATGCCGTCGTTCATAGCGGGAGCTATCAGGACAGGGCCTCGAAACGCCAGGTAGAGATTGGAGAGCGCGTCGTCTGCCAGCCCGTTGGCCATTTTTCCAATGCTACCCGCCGTCGCAGGCGCCACCACCAAAAGGTCGGCGTTTTCCGCCGCCCGGATGTGCGGCATGGACGCCGAGGATTGTTCTCCAAATACCTCCTGATAGACCGGGTTTCCTGACAGGGACTCAAAGGTCAAAGGCGTGATGAATTTTCCGGCGTTCGCACTCATCACCACGAAAACTTCGGCCTTTTCGCGCACCAGCAGACGAAGCAACTCGACGGCTTTGTAAGCGGCGATGCCGCCGGAAACTCCAAGAACGATTTTTTTACCCTGGATCATATGGATGAACGGTGTTTGGGTTGAAAAACCTTTGTGACAGGTTCATTTATTAACTTATTGGTTTTAAATGATTATAGATTTTTAAACCGGGAGGTTCAACGCATTTCCCTATAATTTCACGGATGCCGGGTCTGACTTTCTCATCCCGAATTGACATTCTATATTCCCTTCCCTAGTATGTGGCTTTTAATGGCCTTAGGGTCATTTTCTCCTAAAAAATATGCCCGCTGGCTTGAATCTAATGCCCGAACTCAGAAAAGACCCCATATTGAACCGCTGGGTCATCATTTCCCCGGACCGGGGGAAACGCCCGCACGAATTCCCGACGGTGACCAAAATGCCCCACAAGGGAATTTGCCCTTTTTGCCACGGCAATGAGAATACGACGCCTCCGGAAATTCTTGCGTTCCGACCCGATAATTCCGCGGCGAACTCCCCCGGTTGGACTTTACGAGTCGTTTCCAACAAGTTTCCCGCCTTGAGAAACGAAGGCGGGATGAATCTGGTCAATGATGGGCTGTACGAAAGCATGAACGGCATCGGCGCCCACGAAGTCATCATTGAATCGCCCGACCACCTGGCTGAACTGAATTCACTCCCGGTCGGGAAAGTCGAGGATACTCTGCTGGCTTTTAAATTGCGGACGCTGGATTTAAAGAAAGACTCGCGCTTTCAATATATCCTGATTTTTAAAAACCACGGCGAATCGGCGGGGGCCACGCTTGAGCACACGCACTGTCAATTGATCGCGCTCCCCATTGTGCCTGAACTGGTGCGCGATGAAATAGCCGGCGCGCAAAGCTATTTCGATTTAAAACAACGGTGCGTCTTTTGCGATATCATCGCGCAGGAAAAAAAGACCGGCCTCAGGGTCGTCAATCAAAATGAACGCTTCATCACTCTTTGTCCCTTTGCCCCCAGGTTTCCATTTGAGATGTGGCTATTACCGCAGTTTCATGCCGACCGGTTCGAAGATTGCGCTGCGGAAGATATTTCCATGCTGGCTGAGTTGCTGAAGGAATCGTTGATGAAAATGCAGGTGGCTCTCGGTCAACCCGCCTACAATCTTGTATTGCACACTGCACCAATGAACGGAAACAACGGCCGGCATTATCACTGGCATTTTGAAATCATGCCCAAATTAACTAAAATGGCTGGATTCGAGCAGGGAACAGGATTTCACATCAACCCCGTTCTTCCTGAAGTGGCGGCTGAAACCCTGCGCAACACCAGGATCTAAACTCAATTCCATCATGACTCAAAAACTTAAAATTCTCCTGGTCGCATCGGAGGTTTACCCTTACGCAAAAACCGGGGGCCTCGCGGACATCGCCGGGTCATTGCCCAAAGCGTTAAAGCAACTTGGGCACGACATACGCGTCATCATGCCGAAACACAAATGCGTGGTCAAATGCCCACTGGGCATGCGCCCGATGGGTCTGGACGTTACCATTCCTATAGGCGGAACCCGGAAAAAGGGGTTTCTATACACGGGCCATCTCAATGGGGAGATTCCGATATATTTCGTGGGCAACGAAGCTTATTTTTCCCGCGACCCTATCTACGGCACCCGTCATGGGGATTACCTCGACAATGCCGAGCGCTTTATTTTCTTCTGCCGGTCTGTTCTGGAAGTTTGCAAATCGGTCGAGTTTCAACCCGATGTCATTCATTGCAATGACTGGCAAACCGGCCTGATCCCCACTTATTTGAAAACGATTTATTCAAAAGACAAATGGTTTCAAAACACGCGCACTATTTTTTCGATCCATAACCTGGGGTATCAGGGAAACTTTCCCTCGTACGAACTCAAAACGGCGGGTCTGCCTTTCTCCATTTTTACGCCTCAAGGCGTGGAGTTTTACAATCACTTCAGTTTTTTAAAATCCGCGCTGGTGGATGCCGATCTTCTGACCACGGTGAGCCCTACCTACGCAAAGGAAATCCAGACCAAGGCTTTCGGATTCAAAATGGACGGAGTTTTGCGGATGCGCTCCAAGGATCTGTTCGGCATCTTGAACGGCGTCGATTATCAGGAATGGAACCCCGAAGCCGATCCCAGCGTCGCAAAAAACTATTCTTCTAAAAACAGGTCGGGGAAACTCGCTTGCAAAAGAAAACTTGCGGACCTATTTTCTCTCAAGATAAAAGATGACACGCCCCTTTTTTCGATGGTCACCCGCTTGTCGAGTCAAAAGGGGGTCGATCTGGTCATCGAAATTCTGGACGAACTGCTCGGTGAGGACGCGGCATTCGTTTTACTGGGATCGGGAGATTCCATGTATGAAAATTATTTCCTTAAAATGAACCACCTGCGGCCAGACAGGGTGGGCGTCCACATCGGATTCGATGAAAAACTGGCGCACCAGATTCTGGCCGGGTCCGACTTCCTGATGATGCCGTCTCAATACGAACCCTGCGGCCTCACGCAAATGTATGCTCTGAAATATGGCGCGGTCCCGATTGTCCGGTCGGTGGGGGGGCTGGCGGATTCCATAAAAGAGTTCAATCGGAAAACTATGAAGGGAACGGGTTTCAAATTCAAACCATTCACGCCCGACCATTTGTATCAGGCGGTTCAAAAGGCGATGTCTGTTTATCGGAAAAAAAACCAGTGGCAAACACTGACCGCAAACGACATGACCGCCGATTTCGGCTGGGACCGGGCCGCAAAAAAATACTGTCAACTTTACCGGCGTGCCCTCCTATAATGAGGCCTCATGAAAGATAACAGTCAGGGACTAAAAATATTCCAGGAAATCACCCGCATTGCCAACTCCACGCTGGACATTGATGAAATCCTGGAAAAGATCATCGAAGTCATCCAAAGCAAGTTGCACATCGACGCCTGCGCGATCTATATAGCCGATGACAATCATAAGCAATTTAAATTAAAGGCGGCCATCGGGCTTCCCAAAGACACGGCTCAATTCATTCAGCTGGAACTGGGCAAAGGGGTCACCGGTTGGGTGGCCGAGCATCATAAAACCCTGGCCCTCAGCGACGCCCACAATGACCCACGATTTGTCTATTTCCCGGAAATCGAGGAAGAAAAATTCAACGCCATGTTGTCTGTTCCCATCATGGTGGATAAGCAATGCATCGGCGTCATCAATATCCACAATGAAGATCAAAGAGAATACTCCGACCTCTCAATATTTATGATGGAAACCATTGCCAGCCAGGTTTCCGGGTGTATTCGCAACGCCATGTTGTTTAATAAAAGCCAAATGCTCCTTAAGGAGCAAACCATTTTGTACGATATCAGCCTGGCGGTGCAAACTTCCACCCAGCTGGAACACGGGCTGTGGATCATTCTCAGCGGAGTCACGATGGGAGAAGCGGGTGGTTTCAACCGAGCCATGGTCTTTATCATCAACGAAAGCACGAACACTCTTCGAGGTTTCATGGGCCTCGGCCCGGATTCCTCTGAAGACGCTTTTCGCATCTGGACCCGTTGGGGCAGAAAAAAGAAAAACATGTTGCAATGGGTGGTCCAACAAGCGGAAAAGGAAGAATACAAAAATTCCACGTTCAATCAATTTGTCCAGGGGTTGAATTTTCCTATCCGACCCAATGAAAACATTCTGGTTGAGACGGTGCTTCAAAAAACATCGTTCAATGTGACCGACGCGGACAATCATCCCCTGGTCAGCGAAGATTTTAAACAGGCTTTACAGGCCAACGCCTTTGCCACGGTGCCGCTCATTGCCCACAAGGAGGTGCTGGGAGCCATTCTCGTGGATAACAGGTACAACAATAATCCCATTTCAGACGAACAGCTCCGCCTACTGACACGGTTTGCAACCCATGCCGGCTGGGTGATCGAAAATTCGCGTTTGTTCACCAAACTACTGGATACCAACCGTGAGCTGCTCTCCACAAGGGAACAACTGGTTCAATCTGAAAAACTGGCCGCATTGGGTGAGATATCCGCAGAGGTGACTCACGAAATTAAAAATCCGCTGGTCTCCATTGGAGGTTTCGCCCGCAGACTTGAAAACAGCATCAATGACTTATTCAAAAAATATGAAAACGAAAAAGAACTGGAAAAAATAGCGGGTTATTCGAAAATCATCCGTTCCGAAGTGAGCCGAATGGAAAAACTTTTGACCAACATCCTCAATTATTCTAAAGCGGGAACTCTTCAACGAGCCCCATGCAATATCAATGAACTCATAGAAGAGGCGGTTTTTCTTTTCAAATCGGGTTTTTACATGAAAGATATCGCCATTCATTTTGAGCTGGAAAAAAATATTCCCCCTCTCAGCCTCGATAAAACCCAGGTCAAACAAGTCCTGATTAATTTATTTTTCAATGCCATGGAATCGATGCCTTCGGGGGGAAGTCTCACCATTAAGGCCTACCCGGAAACTTACGTTGGCGGACAAAAAATCATCACCCTGAGTATCGAGGATACCGGCGGCGGAATTCCCCAGGATATTTATGAGAATATTTTCAATCCATTTTTCACCACAAAGTCCACTGGAACCGGGCTGGGATTGTCCATTTCCCGGAAGATAATTGAAATGCATGGAGGAACCATCCGGGTCGAAAACAGTATCGGTCAAGGAGTCCAGGTTTACCTTCATTTACCGTTGCAAAATTGTCCCGATTAATATAAAAATTAATATCCTGTCGAATATTTACAATTGTTTCACCCGTCCATTTTTAGTTTGCAACTTGACTCAGAAAGGAGTTCTGCCGGTTATTCCATGAACGCTGTTTTCAGGAAACGAGGGAACCATGCATAAAATACTGGTCGTTGACGACGAAGAAAATATCCGGTTTTTGTACAAGGAAGAGTTGGAAGATGATGGCTATAAAGTCACGGTAGCTGCGACTGCGGAAGAAGCCATGAAAAAAATTCTGGAGGACAAACCGGATGTCATCACTTTGGATATTAAAATGCCGGGAATGGATGGAATTGAGTTCATGAGAAAATTGAAGGAAGAAAGAAAAGACATTCCGGTGATCCTTTGCTCGGCCTATGGACGTTTCAAACAGGATTTTCGCGTCTGGGCATCCGACGCTTATGTGGTGAAATCTGCCGATCTCAGTGAATTGAAACTGACCATCAAGGAAGTCCTTGGTGAAGTTGAGCCTAAGTAATCCTGTCACGCGACCCCACCTGTACCACCGGTCGTTATTTGGGCTTGATCCTAAAACCGTTTCCCTTATTCGACTTTTGATACCCTGGCCATTTCCATGAATACTGCGCTTGAGCCAAATTTCATCGCCATAGAAGGCGCCATCGGAGCGGGCAAAACTTCTCTGGTCAATTTACTCGGCAAGCAACTTGACGCCAAACTGGTTCTTGAAAATGACGATGAGAACCCCTTTCTTCCCGATTTTTATCGGGACAAGGAATCGTTCGCCTTTCAAACTCAAATTTTTTTTTTACTGAACCGGTACGCTCAGTATCAGGACCTGGCCCAAAGGGATCTCTTCAGTTCTCTGGTGATAACAGACTTTTTGTTTCAAAGAGATCCGATCTTCGCCAACCTCAACCTGAAAGATCATGAACTGCAACTGTACAACCAGATTTATAACCTGATAAAACTTCGAACCCCGAAACCGGATCTGGTTATTTATCTACAGGCCGATACCGACGTTCTCCAACAACGCATCGAAAAACGTGCCCGGAATTACGAGTCTTATCTGGACTGGGAGTATCTGGAAAAGGTCAATAAGGCGTTCACCAACTTCTTCTTTTATTATTCAGAAACCCCGCTTCTGGTCGTCAACACCAACGAAATCGATTTCGTGGAAAAAAAAGGCGATCTGGAGGAGTTGATTTATAAGATCAATCATCATAGAATTGGCAGAGAATATTATAATCCGCTTGGATCCTGAAAGGACCGGGACGGGGCACGATAAATTATTCATTGTTGACCGCATCTTAAAAGGGGACCTTTTCATGAGGCCTCGAGTTTGCAAGTGTGGTTCATGACATGATGAATAAAAGCCAGTTGCCTGCCCATTGATCCTCTTCGGTGGGCTTTTTTGTTTGGTAACGTTTTCCCGCCGTGAGTTTCGTGCCATCTGCTTTCATGACCCAGGGTTCTTGAATTTACAGGAGAACTGTCATGAACAAAAAACCGATGACCATCCCCGCCATCATTGGCAAAAAAAATTCCGGATCAAAAATCACCGCTCTGACAGCCTACGATTTCAGTTTCGCCAAACTGCTTGACGCCACAGACATCGACATCATTCTGGTGGGAGACTCTCTCGCCATGGTCGCACTGGGCTTTCCCAACACGCTCCCGGTCACTATGGACGAAATGATCGCCCACACGCGCGCCGCCGGTCGGGGTATCCGAAACAGCCTTCTGGTCGGAGACATGCCATTTCTGTCGTATCAGGTTTCTGACGAACAGGCGATCGCCAATGCGGGCCGTTTTCTTCAGGAAGGGGGCGCCACCGCTGTCAAACTGGAGGGCGGCGTACGGGTGGCAAAGAAAGTCGGCGCGATCGTTCAGGCAGGCATCCCAGTTATGGGACATATCGGTCTGACGCCGCAATCGGTGCACCAGTTCGGCGGCTATAAAGTTCAGGGGAAAAACCTGCTTCAGGCCCGGCAAATCAAACAGGATGCCCGCGAACTGGAAAAAGCGGGTGCGTTTGCCATCGTCCTGGAAGGAATTCCAAGTGACCTGGCCGGGGAAATCACCGATTGCCTGAAAATTCCCACCATTGGAATCGGGGCGGGACCGCATTGCGACGGACAAATTCTGGTACTGAATGACATGCTCGGAATCACTCAGGATTTCACTCCCAAGTTCGTCAAACGCTACGCCAATCTGGATGCGGAAATAAAAAAGGCGGTGGGACAGTATATTGAAGAGGTCCACTCCGGCAAATTTCCCGGCAAGGAGCATTCTTACAATACCGATAAAAAATCACTGAAAAAGGTGGAAGGTTCCCGTGGAAACCATTAAGACCATCCCGGAAATGAAACAATGGTCCGAACGGGCCAGAGGGTCTCACCGAACCATCGGTTTCGTCCCAACGATGGGCAGTCTGCATGAAGGCCACATGAGCCTGGTGCAAAAATCGGTTTCCACCTGCGATGTCACCGTGGCCAGCATTTTCATCAACCCCTCGCAGTTCGGAAAAAATGAGGATCTGGACACCTATCCCAGGAACCTTGAAGGCGACCGGCGTCTGCTGGAAACCGCCGGAGTGGATGTCTTGTTTTTACCTTCTCCGCAGGACATGTATCCCGAAGGCTACAAAACTTTTGTCACGGTGGAAGGCATTACCGGTCACTTGTGCGGGCAAAGCCGCCCCGGTTTTTTCCGGGGCATTGCCACGGTCGTTGTAAAGCTGTTCAATATTGTGCGCCCCCACACCGGTTTTTTTGGTGATAAGGATTGGCAGCAGGCGGCGGTCGTTGAGACCCTGCTTCGTGACCTGAACATCGACGCCACCATTAAACGCATGCCCATTGTCAGGGACGCGGACGGGCTGGCAAAAAGCTCCCGGAACCTTTATTTATCCAAAGATGAAATGACGCCCGCGCGTTCGCTTTCGCGCGCCCTTGAGCTTGCCCGGCATCAAGTACAAAACGGGCAGTTTTCAGCGGAGAGAATTCGGCGGGAAATCCGCCAATTGATTGAAAAAAACAAGGCCGCTCATATTGATTATATTTCAATTTGCGACCCGGACAGTTTTATCGAGCAGGACGAGATAAAAGATGAATCGCTGATCGCGCTTGCGGTCCATATTGGAAAAACGCGGTTGATAGATAATTGCATCGTGAGGAGAGAGAAATGCAAAGAATAATGTTAAAATCAAAACTTCATCGGGCCAGAGTCACCGACACGAAAATGGACTATGAGGGAAGTATCGAAATTGATGAAAACCTGCTGGAACGGGTGGGGATTGCCCCCTATGAGCAGGTCCATATTTATAATATAAATACCGGGGATCGTTTCATCACTTATGCTATCATCGGGAAACGGGGGAGCGGTGTCATATCCCTCAACGGGGCCGCGGCCCGCCTGGCGCAGATAAATGATCGCATCATAATCGTAGCTTATGGTATCATTGCCGATGAATCGGAGACACATGCCCCACAGGTCGTTCTGCTGAACACAGACAATGAAATTGTTGAGCAATGATCTCCCTGGTTTTGCAATGGAAATAAACCCGACAGGCCTGTAGTTTGATGCCGGGAACTCATATTATCTTCTGGATTTAAAAGATCTTAACTAAATGAATATCTTTATAACAATCGGCCTGGTGTTCATGGTCTGGATGTGTATCGACTGCATTCAGCGTAAAGAACACTTTATCTGGATCGTCATCATGGTGGTGTTGTTCCCGGTGGGCGCCATCATTTATTATTTTGCGGTCAAAAACAAAAGCAAAAGCAAAGGCGGCGCAAACATCTTCCCTCTACCCTCTCCCAAGCCTCAAAAAGAAATTGAGTCGGAAGAAACCATGCACCTCAAGGATCTGATCAATAAACATCATAAAGCTTTCCATTATGAAAAACTGGGCGCTGTTTATCTGGATCAAAAGCGGTATGACCTTGCCATCACGCAGTTTCAGGAAGCGGTCAATAAAGACCCAGAGATGAAAGAGGCCAGATACGGGTTGGGCAAGAGCCTGCACGGAGCGGGAGAGTTCACTAAAGCGGCTGAGGTTTTAGAGGAACTGATCAAAATTGACAAGAAATATGATTACGGCAACGCCATTTTTGGCTTAGCCGAGTGTTACCGGCTCGCGGGAATGGAGCAAAAGGCTATGGAAACCTACAAAACCGTGATCGATTCCTTTGCGTTTTTCAAAGCCTACTATCACTATGGCCGCCTGCTCGACAAAATAGGACAAAAGCAGGAAGCGATCGCCCAAATGAAAAGCCTGATAGGGTCATCCCAGGATTTGCCGGAATACAAATTGGAAAAAGAACGCTATTGGATTGAAGAAGCCTACAAATTCTTAAGAAAAAACGGTATCGAACTCGCTTGAACGTCAACCCTCATTTATTAAATTACTGAAAAAGAAGAGGACTTTTTTAAATGACTATCCTGTCGCAAAATCTCAAAACCATTCGTAAAAACCTCGGCAACACCCAAATGAACCTGGCGAATGAACTGAACATAGGTTTTCGAACCTACGTCCGATATGAGGCCGGAGAAAGAGACGCGCCCATTTCCATCATGATAAAATTAGCGAAATTGGGCAATATGTCTCTGGACCGCCTGCTGACCACCGAAGTGAAAAAACAAGACCTTGAAATCAAGGACCAGAATGCCGCCCCAAAAACTTCAAAAAAGATGGAAGTCATCGGTGGAAGTCTGGATGAAGGGCGCCTGGTGTTTAAAGGCTTGAAAAATGATTTTTTGGTCAGCTCCAACAGCGAAGAAAAAAAGCTCCTGGCCAAGTTCCGCAAAATGGACAAGGCAAAACGAGACAAGTTTCTGAAGAGTATTGAATGGACTCTGGGCAACGGCAATTCGGTTGAGCAACACGGAAACAGTAAAAAAGTCTCTAAAAATGCTTTCAAAGCAAAAAATGCCGCTCGTTTGAAAAAAATGACCAAGGCCATCAAAAAAATCACGGTCAAAGGCTGATACGGGGAAACCAATTCGAGGACATTCTCGCAATGCCTGGCCTTTGTTACGATAATTATTTGCGTAAAAACTTCTTCAACAAATCCTCTATATCATAAAATAACGCGATCGGCCTGCCATGCGGGCAGGTAAAAGGCATTTCGGTCTGCTCCAGGTCGGATAACAGTTTGGCGATCTGATCGGGTCCCAGTGGATGGTTGACCTTGATCGCGTTTCTGCACGACATCATGATCAGAATGTCTTCAAACTTTTCCTCGATAATATCCGGGCTTTGCTGACTGGACAACAAGCCCACCGTTTCCCTGAGAATTTGAGCGTGGTCGTTGTTTTTCAATATCGCGGGAACCGATCTCAAGATAAATTCGTTGTTACCAAACAGCTCGACCTCCATCCCCAACTCCTTAAGCCGCTCAAGATGTGGAATCAATAATTCGGACTCGGCGGGAGAAAACTCTACCGGAACAGGGAAAAGCAACTGCTGAACCTCTATCCTTTTATTTTTGAAAGCGTTCTTGAACCGCTCATACAGGATTCGTTCGTGGGCGACATGCTGGTCCACCACCACCAGCCCCTTTTTCCCCTGCAGGATTATGAACGAGTTGTCCAGTTGACCCAAAGGCTCGAATTCTGAAAAAATCAGGCTGGAAACCGGCGTGGGTTTCTGATCATAGTGAATCGGTTTCCCTCCACTGGCTCCCGCAACATTCGATGCCTTCTCATGAGGTTTATACAGTGTCTCCAAGGCTCCTGAAATATCCCGGCTGGACGGAACAAAATAGTCGTCCACCATAGTGCGGGATGGAGTGGGCTGGGAATGAATCGACGGATATTGCGATGGGGTCAACCCCCGGCCTTTATCAATGCCAAAGGAGAGTTCTTCTTCAGCCACGCTTTCCAGCGCCACCGGGTCCACTTTTTCATTCCGGCTGAGAGCGTTTCGCACCCCCTCGCTCACCAGCCGATGCACTTCCTGCTGAAACGCAAAACGGACTTCCGCCTTGCTTGGGTGCACGTTGACATCGAGCAATTTTGGGTCCATCGTCAGGTCCAGAAAAATCACCGGATGCCGCCCCTTGGGCAACAGGTGGCTGTACCCCTGTTGGGTGGCGTGCAGGATGACTTTGTCGCGCACAAACCGCCGGTTGATGAAACAATACTGCGCCGACCGGTTGGCGCGTGTGTAAATGGGGCTGGAAACATATCCATCCAACTTATAGTCAGGTGTTTGCGCTTCAACCTTGACCAACTCCTTAATCAGCTCGGCTCCAAACAACTCGGCGATGCGGTAAAGAAATTGTTCGGCGGGAAGGGTGTTGATGATTTCCCTGCCGTTGTGCTTCAAATTAAAATGTATCCGGGGATACGCCAGGGCCTGGTGCGTGACCACCTGGGCGATGTGGGAAAACTCGGTCGAGTCTCCTTTCAGGAATTTCCGCCGGGCCGGCGTATTGTAAAATAACTGCGCCACCTCTATTGTGGTTCCACGGGGGCAGGCGATGTCTTTAAACGCCCCCCCTGCCCCGCCCTCATAAACTGCCAGAGTTCCTCCCTGATTTTCATCGCTGGCAGTGGACAGGCGAACCTTTGCCACCGACGCGATGCTCGGCAGGGCTTCGCCGCGAAATCCCAAAGTCAGAATCCCTTCCAGATCCTCGGCGGACACGATCTTGCTGGTGGCGTGGCGCGAAAAGGCCAGCTTCGCGTCGTCGCCTGACATGCCCCGACCGTTGTCGACCACTTTTATAAAATCTTTGCCCCCCTTTTCGACATCAATCAAAATCCGGGTGGCGCCAGCGTCGATGGCATTTTCGATCAACTCTTTGACCACGGATGCGGGCCGCTCCACCACCTCGCCTGCAGCTATCTGGTTGGCCAGCGTGTCGGGAAGGATGCGAATACGATTGAGTTGTCTCTCAGGGGATGCTTGAATTGACATGATATTTGTTTGGTGGAAGTGGAAATCGCGGGTTATTTCTAATGAATATTTAAATCGCTACCGATCTAGTTGCAAGGTTACAATAAGTAGCGTCTTGAAAGCAATTTTAGAATCAACCCCACACCGTCAAATTGAACTCCTTCTATAAAAAAAATATCGCGGCCCTCAAAATGCGCTGGCCGTCGATGGACTCGCTTCCCGAAACTATTTCCGACCGCGTTGAGACCGTCGTCTCCAAAACAGGGGAACCGACTCTCAGGCTTGGCAAGTTGCTCATCCACAGCAGTTACGATCCGGTGAAAGAAGGGCTGGGCTTTGCCCAAAACATTCGACCGGGAAGCCGGGTGTGCCTGTACGGTTTCGGACTGGGCTATCACGTCCAGTCCCTGCTGAAAAAAATCGGGCCTGAAGGCAGGCTTCTGGTCATCGAACTGAACCCCGATTTATTGGGCGCGGCGATGCATCTTCGCGATCAGGTAAATGTGTTCGCCGACCCACGCTTTCGGATGATTTTTGGCCGGGAGGAATCCGTCGTCTCCAAGGAAATTTCTAAACGGATGTCTGAATGGACTTTGCCTTCCGCCGCCGCCCCGCCGTTAGAGGTTTTGTTTCATTCCCCCTCTTTTAAATGCATTCCCCAAACCTTTCCCTCTCTGACCAATGCCCTTGAAGTGTTGTTGATGGAACGCAGATTCCCGGCGGTTCTTGGAGGTCTGGAAAGCAGGAACTATTCTTTCAACCGGGAAATGGTCCGGCAAAGCCCTGGGATCAATTCCCTCAAGGGGGCGCATCGCGGCCAACCGGGGGTGCTTGTCAGCGCCGGGCCGTCTCTGGACGACCTGATTCCCCATCTCAAGCGATTCTCCCGCTCTGCCATCATCGCCTGCGTTGACACTGCATTGCCCATTCTGGCACGGGAAGGGATTCAGCCTCAATATGTATTCACTTTGGACCCGCAGGAAGAAAGCTTTCTGTATTTTCGCGACCATCTTGAAAACGCTTTCAAGTTAATTTATACGCCGACCGCACATGGGAAAATTTTATCTAACTTCCGGGGAGAAAAGTTTGTGGTGTTCAAGGAAGGGCATTCTTTGTACCGGAATCAGCAATCCGAAATGGAGAAAAAAGGAACCACCAAAACGGGGGGTTCCGTATCTTGTCTGGGTCTGGACTGCATGATTCAACTGGGTTGTGACCCCATCTTCCTGATCGGCCAGGACTGCGCCTACTCAGGTCAGCGAACCTATTCCAGGCATTCAATCATGAACACCCAACTCCTCGACCGGATTGCGGAGAGGACCACTCTGGCCCTGGGGCACAGGGAAAAAGCCGGATTGAAAAAACAAATCAGGACAAAAGGAAATTTTGGCACGATGGTTTCCACCAGCCAATCCATGTATAGTTATAAACGTACCCTCGAAGAAATCGCTCGGCAAAATACCGGAACCCAAATATATAATCTGAGTTCTCACGGGGCGGAGCTTGAAAATATCACGCCTTTGGGTTCAGTCAATGAGTTTGCGGTTAAGTTGAGTGTTGAAGCCGCAAATAAACGCTGAGGGATGCTTTGAGAAATTTTTGCGTGGTCTTATGAAAAAATATTTTCCTGTCCTTTTAATACTCACCCTCATTTTGTTCTTTGTGACCGACCACCTGAAACCGGACCCTTCAAAGGATCACGATCATCAGGAACACAATGAGCATGACGACATGGACCATTCGGATCCTGAAAATATCAGACGAATGGCGATCTTTCATTTCAACGAAGGCAATAAATTTTTACAGCAGGGGAAATGGGATGAAGCGGTTAAAAAATACCACAAGGCTCTGAACCATAACCGGGAGTTTCAGGAAACCTATATAAACTTAAGTTCCGCCTATCTTGGGGCCGGAAAGTACGACGAGGCTTTAAGCACACTGAAATCTCTTGAAAAAATCAATCCCACAGCCCCGCTTTTGTATTACAACCTGGCTTGCTATTATTCCCTGACAGAAAATACGCCTGCCAGCCTGAACGCGTTAAAGAAAGCGGTCGATTTCGGCTATAAAAGTTTTCAGGAAATTCAGACCGACCCCGACCTGGAAAATTTGCGAACAAATGCGGAGTTCAAGGAGTGGTTTCAATCCCTTGAAAGGGATTCCGGCGATTAGGATTTTTTTAACGATGAGAGCCGGGAGGTTATTTTTTTTCAGCAGGAATCAGTTTCACTTTTCCGTTTGTTCCAATGACCATGGCTTTGCTTCCGTCCAGAATGGACATCAACAGTTCTCCAACAAATTCTTTTCTCCAGCCCTGCATGAGAAAGTGCTCGCCAAGGTTCTCCTTACGCTCGAAACATTTTACAAAATCGTGGATGCGTTTTCGATGCGCCAGCACGCTGGGCTCGATCTTCAACTCTTCAGAGCGAATCTGAATATACGCCGCCAATAGTTCCTCCACCCCTTTTCCCGTGGAATAGCCGTCGAACTCCGGCAATTCTGGAATCTCATCATCGGGAATGGCCAACCCTTTTTGAATCGCCTCGAGGATCGCCTCTCCGCTTTTGGAAACTTCCTTGCGATGAAACCCGCGAATATTAGCCAGGTCGTCCAGTTTTTTAGGCAGGCTCCTGGCGATCTCCAGGAGAGGTTCATCCCGAACCACCGATTTTGGCAAGTTGTCTCTTCGAATGGCTTCTTCTTCACGCCATGCCGCCAACTCAACCATGACTCCCAGATTCTTTCGCCTGAGACTTCGGACATTTTTGATTTTTAAAAATTGCCGCCTGGGATCGGGAAGATCATAAACCTGCGGTTTCTCAAGGTTCGCGAACTCGGCCTGAATCCATTCATGTCGGTTCATTTTTTTTAACACCTGACCAAGCTTTTCATAAACCGGCAGAAGGAACCGGGCGTCATCCAGCGCATAATCAATCTGGCTTTGCCGCAATGGCCTTCGACACCAGTCGGTATAAGTTTCCGTCTTCAGAATCTTTTTACCCGTGACCTTTTGAACAATTTTGGCGAAAGAAATCTGCGCCCCCCACCCCACCACTGCCGCGGCTACCTGGGTGTCGAAAACCGGGGTGATCACCTGACCCGTCAAACGGACCAGGATCTCCAGATCCTGCCTTGCGGCGTGAAATATTTTTAATACCTTGGGATTGGTAATGATATCCAGAAAGGGGCTGATGTCGGAAATGAGGATGGGGTCAACCGCGGCGCAAACGCCGTCCCCGGCAACCTGAATGAGACCTAGGCGGTGGAAATACGTTCGCTCCCGAACAAATTCCGTGTCCAGGCTGATCACTTCGCAAGGCTTCAGCTTCTCACAGAGGATCGCAAGATCATCCTCGGTGGTTACATACATAAAGATCTCCAAATATTTTGGGCAATGGCATAGGCGGCTATTGCACTATCTAGTATCACATTTACAGATTAATTGTGCGGAGAATCAGGGGTTCAGGAGTAAAAACTTTACTTAAACTCTTAAGGCGAGATTTTCAGCAGGAGGAATAACAAAAGAAGACCAAAAAGGGCCGGACCTTAAAACTCAACTAAAGTAAAGCAATCAAAGAGTTATAAAGAGTCCGGCTTATTTTTTCCTTTTTGAGAGCTATTAAGCCCTCAAACACCGGGATCTTCCATCTGAACCTTGTCCCAGGCGTTTTTGTTTTCCCAAGCATCCTGATTCAAATAAGTCTCACTAAAATCAGGCGATGCGTTCGAATCTTCCTTCCAAAAATTTTTACTCAATTTCTTGGGGGACACCACGCGTTTTAACTCCCCATCCGCATCAAAAATTTTTACCTCGAAAAACATTTCGTTCCTCCAATCCGAAATAATACATCTGCCTCCTCCTTTTTGCTCTCCACGAAGATCCTGCCGGCCATTTAAAGATTTACCGCGAATTACACAATAAAACTCCACTTTAAAAAAGTCAAGCAAATAAGTGCAATAAAATCAATGATTATCAGCATTATAATTACACTTACATTATTATCCTTTACGTCCGAAATAGGAAAATGTTTAACGAGAGAGGCCCATCTCCAGATAAAACCGAGTCCCAAAACCCACTGGAAGACGCCAAGACGAAATAAAATAAAGCCTTAAATATCAATTAGTTAATAAAATTTCCCGGACCTGTCCTGCTTTCAAACAGTAACAATTTGTTTTTAAAGGTTTTATGATAAAACCGTGTTTTTGCACCCTAATAATAACCGGGGTTTTTATTTGACTTTTTCACCCTGATAACCTAATTTTAGTTTTGAATAAAATGCTATGAGGTATTCCATTTCTATGTTCCCTAACTCTGGAATTATCCAAGAAAAATGATGAGAATCTTGGGAATTGACTCATCAGTCCCGCAGGGTAGCGTTGCCCTCCTCGAAAACGATAAAATCATTTCCGAAACACTCTTAAATACTGGCTCTGGAAACCACTCAGACGGCCTATTGAGAATGGTGGACGATGTATTGTCCGAGGCTCAATTTCGATTGGAAGATATCGACGGATTCGGCGTTACCCAGGGTCCCGGCTCCTTCACCGGATTGCGCGTGGGCGTTAGCCTCGTCAAAGGGTTCGTCCTGGCGACAGAAAAGCCGGCCTGGGGAATCGATACTCTGGAGGCTGTATCGGCGCGCCAGAAACCCACAGGCCACCCGATATGCGCCATTTTGGACGCACGCAAAAAAGAAGTTTATTGCGCTTTTTTCAGATATGAGGGAAGCAGGTTAGTGCGATCGACTCCTGACAAAGTGATATCACCGGAAGAGTTATCCGAAATGGTTTCCGAGCCCACTGTTTTTATCGGCAGTGGATTGGAAACTTACGGCAAGTTTTTTTCCGACAGACTGGGGTCCTGGTTCATCGACAACTCGAAGTTGATTGAGCACAGTGTCGCCGCAAGCACCGCAGGCCTGGCAAGGCCGCATCTGGAAACCAACCCTTGCTTTGACCTGGATGAATTGACCATCAAATACGTTAGAAAATCAGAGGCTGAACTGAATTACATGAAACAAGCTTTATAAAAATGGAGGCAGGTAAAATGGATATCGACCCGCAATTGCTGGATAAAGTCCAAAACGATAATGAAGAATTCAAAAAACTCTATGCAGAACACAATGTTCTGAAACAAAAAGTCGTCGAATTGAACAAATTAAAATTCCTGAGCGGAGAACAGGAGCTCGAAAAGAAAAAACACCAAAAGGAGAAACTCAAAGCCAAAGACCGGCTGGAACAAATCCTCAGCGAATACTAATCGCGGACAAATTAAAAGAATCCTGTATCTGACAAACGTTTTGAAAACCTGAAAAGACGTGTATGAGACCTTTTCGTAATAGCGGCCATCCCTGTCGGCCCAGGAAACAAATCAATCCCCCCGGCCCCCTTCGTAGAAGGGGGAGCACTCGATTCCCCCCTTTTTAAAGTGCCCTTGCGGGGTATGAGAACTAATGTTAAATACCACAGGGGTTATGGGGATTTTTTGAAAACTCTTTTCTCCCCAACCAATTCACAATCAGTTTTCTTTTTCCTTTCACTGACAGTTAAGATCACTCAATTTTCCCGGCTCTAAAGCCCTCTTGAAACATTATTTTTAATTCAGCTATTTTTTGATTTTTGCGCAATCTCAAAGGTTTCTGTTCAAGCGGGTTTCAATATCCCTGTATGAAAAAGATTCCCTCTCCTCCTCCTTCGACAGGCTCAGGATGACGGAGGAAAGGAAAAAAACCCATCTATCCTCATGGCACCGGCGAGCAATCGGCCAAGGAACTTAAAAGACACGACTTTGTCGGCGGGAATATAATCTCCGATCACGCCCACCAGAGTCGCCGCCTGTTCGGGGTTCCGGGCCAGTATTTCGATGACCCGGTTGCATAATGCAGGACTATAAATCAGGCGCTGAAGGATTTTACTCAACAGAAATTTTTTCCTGAATTCTTTTTTACGCCTGCACTCGTAGACAGCCAACGCTCCCCTTGAAAAATCATTTCTTTTAAATGAAGCGTCGATCACGTCAGACGCGATCTGCGCGCTCCTTAAGGAAAGGTAAATCCCCTCTCCGGTAAACGGGTCGATGAATCCCGATGCGTCTCCCACCAGCACCAGTCCGCCTATTTGTACCGGGCGCACGGAAAACGCCAGAGAATCGACGCTCCTCGCCTTTTCCATCACCTCGCCCCCGTCCAGCAGTTCGCGGCGCAAGGGGTTTTTTAGAACCGTACGCACATAGAAATCGTGCAGGTCTTTTTCTCCCTGGATGGATTTTTTGTCAACCACAAGAACGACATTGGTCTGGCCCGGACCGGTGGGCGCCATCCCTGTGTAACCGGGATGACTGATATGCATGGCGCAATATTTTTCGAGGGGCCCGGACACCGCCCAGTGAGCGGCCAGCGCAATTTTACTGGAGCCCCGGTTTTTTTTCTTGAGATCAAAGCGGCGCAATGAAACGCCATTTCTTCCTCCAGCGTCCACCACCACTTGCGCGCGCAATTCAAAGGGAGTTTTCGCATCGTCCCGACCACGCACCCCGACCACCCGACCTTCCTCAACAATAAAATCCGTCACCTTGTGTCCCTCTTTCACCACCACCCCCGCCTGCCCGACCCGCTCGATCAACAGCCGGTCAAACACCATCCGAGGCAGAGACAGGCTGGTCATTGGGCGAGTCGATCCTGGAATCGGCGGATACTCGACGGCAAACCCTGTCTTTTCATAAGAAGAAATGGACACACCGCTCAGCCTGACAGGGGAAAGGGCGTCGATCTCAGCGAGCACCCCCAGCCGTTCCAGAATGACATCTGCCGCCGGGCTGATAAATTCGCCGCAGATTTTGTCGCGAGGAAATCGGGCCTGATCCAAAAGAGCCACTTTGTGCCCGCACCCTGAAAGAAAAAGGGCCGTGGCCGACCCTGCCGGGCCTCCTCCAATGACAATGACGTCGAAGCGGTTCATCAGCTTTTTCTAGCAACCAGAGCGATTCTATAAGGAAAGTGACGATGAACCTCAAATCGGGGAAGACCCGCAGACTTCGCCAGCTCGCAAAATTCGGAAGGCGTGAAAGCGTTCATCACCGAAACGGGAGCGTCGTAGCGGGTCAGCCGGTTTTTGGTGAGTAACCGGGTGAGAAGAAAAATAGCGGCGTGGGCGATGCGGCTCCGGTGAAGATCGTTCACAATAATTCCAAGCCGGCTTATTTTGTAAATTGCGCCTAAAATAGCGACGGCCTTTTCCCACGCGAAATGATGCAGCGATAGATTGTTGACCGCCAGATCAATACTGCCTTCCCTGAACGGCAGTGATAATACATCGCATTGGATCAACTGGATTTCTGGAAACTCTTCCGTCATTTCGCGGGCGAATTTGAGCATCTTAAAATTGATATCGACGGCGAAAATTTTGACGGGAATCTTCAGCTTGCGCGCCATTTTAGCCAAGGCGATTGGCTGGTCGGCGGAACCTGTGGCCGCATCGAGGATGGTGACGGGCTGGCCGGGCTTGTGGGTTTTTAGAAATTTTTCGGCATGATGGAGCAATACCCGGTAACCGCTCAAATACCGGTTGACTGTCTGAACATCGTTTAAGCTATCCCGGACTTCTTCAAAAGGCGCTTCATCGAGATCAAGGAGTTCATCCCGAAGGTTCCGGGGAGGCGGTGAAAAAATCATTTTCAAAATTCCTCTTTCAGAGGAAATTTTAAAGCGTCAATTGGGAAAGAAAAAGTGCAACTCGCTGTTGGCAATTTTTTTTCTCATAAAACTCCGCGCCATATCTTTAAAAACACCCCTGAAAATTGGTATCAGTATTAAAAACCCAATCGTATCAGTCACAATACCAGGGGTGATGAGGAGCATGCTGGCGATCCCCATGACAACTCCGTTCAGCACTTCCTCTTCAGGCAAGGTACGCGATTTTAAATGCCATTGCATCTTTTCAAAATAGGTCTTTCCCCAGCTTCTTCCGACCACAACTCCGATCAGAAAAGTCAGCATGATCAAGTTAACCGTATTGAGAATGCTGATGTGGTCACTGATCCATTTCAACCCGAAAATCTCAATCACCGTTCCCACCGCAAAACATATCGTCACTGGTAGAGTCACGCTTTTCCCCTCAATTCATATAGAATATTCAAAAGGCTTCTGTTTTAATAAATATTGATGCAAGTAAAGTATCAGAAATTTCAGGCATGTGGAAGCGATAAGGCCAAAACCCACCTGAACCGGACCCTCGTCTAGTTATTCTCCTGATTTGAGGTAAAACCCTGCACCAGACTGAGAAATTCCGTAATGGCCTGCAACTGAGTGTCGGAAACAAACTGTTCCACATTTTGCTTGTCCGCATTGTCTTTGTGATGAAACGCGAAAAAGTCTTTCCTGAATTTATTTTTCCATTTCATCCGGGAGAAATCGTAGTTTTCCAGCAGGCGGGCTCCTTTATTGCCTCCAATTCCCATTAGGGAATGACAAAACAGGCAATTGTCCTTGAAAGAAGAAAACCCCACCGGTGACGCCGTCCCAACAACCTTCCTGAGAGGCTCATAATATTCCCGCAGGCGGGTGAACTTTAGTTGCCGGATATTCGCCGTCAGATAGCGTTCCTGAAAGGGCGCCTTTTTGCGATCGGGAACGATCACCAGAAGGGGATTCAACCAATCGGGCTTTTTGAACTCCGAGCGGATCTCGATTCGGGTCGCCACCTGAATATCGTAGCGCTCAATATCCGCTATCGACAGAATCCCCTGATAATCGTCGAAACAATCGAGCAGTACCGCGTCGCTAACACCTTCCGGGTCAAAAAGCCTGACCAGCGCGGCCATGGAAATGACCCGGAATTTCGATCCTTCATAACCCAGGGCTTTGTCAAAATAGCGGCTTGAGATTTCCCTTGAAACCACCCGCGCTTCCAATTGTTTGAGCGTCCACCTGGAAGGCGAAGAGGGTTCCGCCGTTATTACCGGACCGATAATCTGAAAAACCGCCTCGTCGTCTGCATCAACGGGGCAGGCACAACCAAAATAAAATCCCAGAACCAGCAAAAGTGGAATTTTGAGATTGAACTTCCGGCAAATTATTTGTTTCATTGCCCATAACCCTATATGATGGGTGATTGAATTTATTCTTCAGGAGTCGGGCGATGAGTTTCTACGTCCGGTACGCTTTGGAGATACTAAAATATTACTCATTCAAGGTTATTTTCCCTTAAGGGATTTAATTTATCATGGAAACACCCTCTTCTGGATTAGAAATCAGTCCGACTAAAATGGACTTCAGGGCCTACTCCATCTCATGGAACCTCACCAAGAGATGCAACCTCAATTGCGACCATTGTTATCTGGACGCGGAATTCCGCGGCGGCCTGCGAACGGACGAATTGAACACCGAAGAATGTTTCAGGGTCATCAACCAGATCGCCGAAGTCAATCCCAACGCCTTCCTGATTTTAACCGGCGGCGAACCTTTACTGCGTCCTGACATTTACGAGATCATCCGCTACGCGGCGGACAGAAAATTCATGGTCGTGCTGGGAACCAACGGCACCCTGATAAACCGGGCCAACGCCCTCAAGATAAAAGCCGCAGGCGCGCACGGAGTGGGCATCAGCATCGACTCCATGGACTCCGGCAAGCATGACAAATTCCGCGGCGTACAGAACGCATGGGATCAGTCCATGGAAGCCTTCAACGTGATGAACGAAGTGGGCATTGATTTCCTCATTCAGATGTCTGTATCCGAAATGAACTACAAGGAAATCCCCGACGTGGTGGCCTTCGCCGAGAAGATTGGCGCGATCGCTTTCAACCTGTACTTTCTGGTATGCACCGGGCGCGGACAGGGCAACACGGACATTTCCAACGCGGCTTACGAAGAAGCCCTTAAAATGCTCTACGAACAGCAGATGAAGTACAAGGGCCGTTTGATGATCAACTCCAAATGCGCCCCGCAATACAAACGCGTGGTCTATGAGAACGATCCTGAGTCCGTTTACACTCGAACCTATACCGGCGGATGTCCGGCGGCCACACATTACAGCCGGATTTCCCCCGAAGGCAACCTGACCCCCTGCCCTTTCATCGAGGAATCCGTGGGTAGTCTGAAAACCAACACCTTCAAGGACCTTTGGGAAAACGCCCCGCTGATGGTGGAACTTCGCGACCGCAAAAACCTGGAAGGAAAATGCGGCGCCTGTGAATTTTCCGCCATGTGTTCGGGATGCCGCGCGCGCGCGTTTGCGGAAACCGGGAACTACATGGCCACGGACCCTTCCTGCGACTATGAACCGGGGGCCAATGGCGGCAAAGCGATCACTTTAAAAGTTGAAGACACTCTTGGTCTGGAAGTGGAGTTTCAAACCAAGTGGACCCCGGAAGCCAAGGGCAGGCTGGACCGTATTCCGTCCTTCGCCCGCGGCATGGTGGTCAAAGGTATTGAAAAATTTGCCGAGGAGAGGGGCATCGCTCTCATTGACGAAGCAGTGGTCAAAAAATCGCGCGAAGAAATGATCACAAAACGCGGCGCCATGTTCCCCTTCCTGAAAAAATTCATCAATTCCGAAGCGTCGGATGCTTGACCCCGTGTTATCGCGCAAGAGGTTTATCCCCGGCTGAGTCCCGGACAAACTCGATTATTTCCACGATCCAAACACCGCATTTAATTCCCCCTGCCAGCGGTCCCATGCCAGAAACTTTCCTCTACTTTAAAAACCTGTAATTTTTTCCTTCGCAAATATCCATCCCCTCATTTCTACCCGAAAATCGACACCACCAAACCCGAACAACCTCTCTTCACAACCAGCCTCTGGCAAGCCCCCAAAGAAAGAAACCAGGATCACTAGATTTTACTTTAATGTAATTCTATTTAAATAAATTTAAGTATATTTACACTCATTATAATTTATTTAATTAAATTTACATTATGTCGTTGATTTATTAGGCTTTGCCCCGTAAAATTAAATATATCTTTTGTTTTCAATGAATTAGATCATAACGACGACGGTTTTTGTATTTTTGAAATACCACTTCCTGGTTTTATCTATTTCAATATTTATCACTTTCTTCACGCTTGTTATTCACAGAATGTGAATCAGGTTAAAGGAAAAAGCCATTCATATGAATTGCACTGCAAAGGGACACTATATAAAACGGGCCGTGCCACTGACAATGTTATCAGCGGTCTCGCTGGTTCTTGTCTTGGGTGCGGGTTCGTGGGCGGTGGCGGCCTGCAATAAGGATTATACTGTCGGAGGCGGTGAACTGGGAACGACCGACCAGGACGGCACTTCCATCGGCCCACCCACCAGTCTTGGCTGGGATGTGGGAACGGGCCAGTGCAATGGCAGTTTTACCGTAACCCGCGACACATCGATTCCAAGCGATGACGGAAAGGGCATCGAGCTTGCCATCCGTGCCCAACAGCGCGGCGTGACCCCGGTCACCAATACGTCAAGCAATGGTGTTTACGAAGTACAAAAGGGTTCTGATCCTTCCACGGTATCCATTCCACATCCGAACGGCACCCGCGCATGGTGGAATTTTCAGCACTCTATTGCTTATGGCGGAAATATCAATGAACTGAATTCGCTGACTTTTATCATACGTACGGATGCGGGCGCCAGTGTCCCCGCCGGACCGTTTGACATGCTGGCCTTGAGGCAATTCATCGACGACCGAAATGACACCAATAACGGTCAACCGGTCAACCGGGGCGTATCTTCCAAAAACCCCACCACCGATTTTAACGATTTATACCAGACATCGCAGAACCCGGTGCTCGCTCCCTGGTTCGACACGTTTGATTACAACAGCGAAGGGGCCTGGACTCTGACCCTGGTGGCGGAAAAAAAGGGGCGGTTTGCATCCGTGAGTATCTGCGTGCACACCCCCAATGCCGCTTGCGATCCTACAGCCGTATTCAACACGCCCGATCATTTTCAGTGTTATGAGATTGACAAACAAACGAATATCTCGTCCTTGCCTGTTGTCAGTCTGAATGACCAGTTTGGTTATAAAGAGAAGGTGAACCTGGAGAACAAGGCGAAACTGTATTGCACCCCGGTGGACAAGAACGGCGAGGGAATCGTTGATTACGATTCAACCTTTACCTGCTACAACGTCGACAACGCCAAAACCGCGCAGGATATGGAAATAGGCAATCCGTTTGGAAAGCAGGAGTTCTCACTCAAAAACTCTAAATTACTCTGCGTGCCTTCCCGGCAATTCAGCGCCCGGAATGCGAACGTGAAAGACGACAACTAGTAAAAACAGTTGCGCTCGGCCCGCACGACTTTTACTTTTTATTGCGGTACAAATCCCCGATCTTGAACGAAGAGCGGTTGACGTCCATTTCCTGCTTGCCTAAATCCTCCACCACTTCGTCGCGGTAGTTTTTCACTTTGCGGTAGAGAGGATGGGTGATGTCCAGTTTCAGGTTGGTCAGCGCCGCCGAGACCTTTCCGTCTCCCGGAAACGTCACTTCACAGACAATCTCACCGGATTCGTCGGACCGGAAAGCATCGGTCACTTGCAGGGGCGTCTTCTTATTGATAAAACCCCCCATCTCACGAATGAGTTCGATCACCGAACTCTTGCCATAAACCCGGAATGGCAAATGTTTCTTCACTTCAACCAGCATTCCCTGTGCGCTCAAAACAGTCTCCTGAAAAATCCGCCATCGTAAAACTTCAATTCATCCATGTTCCACACATTAAACCCGCAAGCCTGAAAATCCAAAAAATAAATTGCCTACAATTCGGGCCTGTTTTTCAAGTATCTATAAAGATAATTGAGCAAGTCTCCGAAAAGAAAGGAGTAACCGAATTTTTCCCACCTGGCTCCCAGTACGGGAACCCAGGCTTTGGGCTTTCTTTGCCTACGGAAATCGGAAGACGAACCAATTTAACCCTTTATTTTTATTGCTCTTATGAAATACTGGATCAAATTTTTGCAAACGGTGAATAACCCTGTAAAAAATATTTTTCCAGTTGCAAACATTGTGCTTTTTGTGGCGATCATCGCCCTGATGACAATCGCCACAAAAACCTGGGTGACCCCAAAATACCCGGACCGGGTGAATGTTGACCTGATATCGCACGAACCTAAAACTCTAACGCCTTTGGCGCTGGCCAGAAAAATCCAAAATGCCGGGGTCGTCAATTCTGCAGTTCAGGGAAACCTGTTTCGTAAGGACCGGATAGAATTCATCCCACCGGTGCAAGTCGCTCAAGTGATCCAGAAACAGCCTCAACCCACACTTCCGCCCCCGAATCTGAAACTGAAGGGAATCCTGCTTCTCGGAACTAAAAAGCTCGCCATAATGGAGGGTGATTATCCTGTCAGAGAGGACAATCAAGCGATCAAGAAAAAACCTCTAAAAAGAAAAGGCTACCCTTTGGGGGCCAAAATCGGGGGGTATGAGTTGACCAAGATCGAAAAAACCAAAGTGACTCTGAACGATAACAATGGCGTTGTGCTGAACCTCGACCTGACGCAAAGACCGGAGAAAAATGTCATTCGCAAAGTCGGGAATACCCTGGTTCAAAAAAGCAAAGATTTCGACCCTGGAAAAATCAAGAAAGCTTCTCCGCCCAGGAGTTCTTCTCCGGCGATCGCCAAGAAGCCCAGTGGGAACCCTAAACCCGTTCGAGCTCCGCGCGCTTTCAGAATCTCAGGCGCCCCGACCCAAAATCCACAGGGATTTGCCAGACCCCATGTTTCAGGCAGGTGAAATAAATAATGTCCCGTTTAAAAAAAACTGATCCCGTAGAAAAAATCCTTTTACGGCAAAACAAAATCACCGAAAAGGCTCTTAAGGAAATCAAGGCCAACCACCTGCACAGCGGCCAATATCTGGGCAAGACTCTCGTTGATCATGGCTATGTGCACACTCAAACGTTGTTGGACACTCTGGGCGAAGAGCTGAGTATCCCCGTTCTAGGTTCCGAGGATTTCCTCAAGCATGAATTGCCCATTGCGGATTTAAATATCTCCGAAACGTTTCTAAAAGAAAAAGTTATTTTTCCCCTTCGCTTGGAAGAGAACGCTCTGACCATCGTCCTTTTCGATCCTTTCGATTTTTTTACGATAGAAAACCTTAGAATCTCGCAGGACAAGGAAATAAAAATTGCCCTGGCCCCTGAACAAGTGATTCTCGAAGCCATCGAAACCCATTATGGCGGCGGCAGTTCTATCATGGACCGCATGGTCGGCAAAGTTCAGGACGACGACCTTCACTCCCTGGATAACGACGACGAAAGCACGGAGCATATCCGCGACATGGCGTCGGAAGCTCCCGTCATCAAACTGGTGAACCATATCATCAGCGAGGCCATTGAAAAACGCGCCAGTGACATCCACCTCGAACCGTTCGCCGAAGACCTCATCCTGAGATATCGAATCGACGGCATGTTGCACGAATTCGAAGCGCCGCCCAAAAAATTGAACTCGGCGATCACCACACGCATCAAGATCATGGCCAAGCTGGATATTTCCGAACGCCGACTGCCCCAGGACGGCAGGATCAAACTAAAGATTCTGGGCAAAGACATCGACATGCGCGTGTCCACATTGCCCACGCTGTATGGGGAAAGTGTGGTCATGAGAATCCTGGATCGCAGTAACCTGAAAGTGGATCTCGAACATTTGGGGTTTCCCAAAAAGCAACTGGAACAACTCCTGGTTTTAATCAACAAGCCCTATGGAAAACTGCTGGTGACCGGTCCCACGGGTAGCGGAAAAACAACCACCCTGTATGCCGCCCTGGACAAAATCAATACCCCTGAAAGAAAGATCATCACGGTCGAAGATCCTGTGGAATACCAGATGCGGGGAATCAATCAGATTCACGTCAAACCGCAGATCGGCCTGACCTTTGCCAGCGGTTTAAGATCCATCGTGAGGCAGGACCCGGATGTCATCATGGTCGGGGAGATCCGCGATCCCGAAACAGCGGAGATTTCCATCCAGGCCGCCCTGACCGGTCATTTGGTTTTCAGTACCGTTCACACCAACGATGCCGCGGGCGCCATCACCCGTTTGCTGGACATGGGAATTGAAAACTTCCTGATCTCCTCCGCCCTTTTGGGAGTTCTGGCGCAAAGGCTGGTTCGAGTGATTTGCGAAGAATGCAAGGAACCCGTGACCCTCAATCCCGCTTTGCTTAAAGAAATGGGCTCCTGGGCAAAGCAGGAGATCAAGACCTATCACGGAAAAGGCTGCAAACACTGCAGCTTCACCGGATATCGCGGACGCGCTGGAATATATGAACTTCTTATCGTGGACGAAACCATCCGTGGGCTCATCCTCGCCAAAGCCAACGCGCAAACGATTCGCGAAACCGCGCGCCGGGGCGGCATGCACTGTCTGAGAGACGATGGCTGGAAAAAGGTTCTTCTTGGAGTCACGACGGTGGAAGAAATTCTACGAGTGACTGTGGGCGATCAAAGCTGAAACCTGTTTTTAAAGAACGACCCCAGGGCAATTGGGCGGGGTATCTTACAAAAGTTTTCACTCAAAGCCGTGGCCAGCCCCACGGATAGAACCAATAAAACATGACTGTTTTTGTTTACAAAGCGACCGATCAAAATGGACGATTCGTTGAGGGCAACCTCGAAGCCGCGAATTATCATGGGGCGGTCAAGCAAATCCAGAAATTAAATTATTTCCCCATCAAAGTGACTGAAGGGAAATCCGGCACGGGTTATTCCAGAGGTTATAAATTCCCCTGGACAAACCTTTTTGGTCAAGTATCGCAAAAAGAACTGCTGGCCCTGACTCAACAGCTCGCCACACTGGTGGGTGCGGGCATCACTTTGGACGCCAGCCTTTCCAGCCTGACAAAATTAGCGGAAAAAGAAAACCTGAGAGCAACTCTGGCGGATATTCATGGAAGGGTGCACGGGGGAAGTTCTTTCGCCGAGGCCTTGTCGGAGCATCCCAAAACATTTTCCAAATTGTATGTGAACATGATCCGCGCGGGCGAAGAGGGAGGCGTATTGACCGAATCCCTGGATCGGCTGGGGCAGTTCATGGAAAAATCGGAGGATCTCAAAAATAATGTTCGCGCCGCCATGGCCTATCCCGCGATTTTAGCCTTGGTGGGCGGCGCCGCTGTGGTCGTCCTGATTACTGTGGTCATCCCCCGGTTTTCCGTCCTGTTTCAAGACATGGGAACGGCTTTGCCCCTGCCCACAAAACTCATGCTGGGCCTGAGCGCCGTCGTTTCCAATTACTGGTGGCTGTTGCTGGTTCTGGTCATTGTGATCTTCGCGGGTTTCGTATCTTATATAAAAACAGAACATGGAAAATACCGATGGGATTCGCTGGTGCTCCGACTCCCGCTTTTTGGAGACCTCGTACGAAAAATCGAGGTTTCGCGCTTCAGCCTGACTCTCTCCACTTTATTGAAAAGCGGAGTCCCCGTTCTGCATGCGCTGGGGATCGTGAAAACCATATTGAGCAACAGCGTCATCGTTTCCGCAATGAACCCTTTGCAGTCGGGTCTGAAAAGCGGAAAGGGATTGTCCGGGCCACTCCAGCAATCGGGTATTTTCCCGCCGATGGCTGTGCACATGATCACCGTGGGAGAAACATCGGGAACCCTGGATGCAATGCTGGCCAAAGTTTCGAAAACTTACGACAAGGAAGTGGAACTTTCCATCAAACAATTAATGTCTCTGATAGAACCCTTGATGATTTTGTTGATGGCGCTCATTATCGGGTTTATCGTGATCTCCATGTTATTGGCAATATTCAGTATCAATGATATTTCTTTTTAATAAACCGTTTGAACCCTAAATACGAAGGATAGAGATGAACATAACCCAAAAATCCTACCCACACCGGATCCTCAACGCCAACGGTTTTTCCTTGATAGAACTCGTGGTGGTCATGTTGATCATTGCGGGGTTGGCGGCTTTGGTCGCGCCCAAGTTTTTTGGCAAGGTGGATAAAGCCAAACAGCAGGACGCGCAGGTGCAAATCGAAATGCTGGGGCAGGCGCTCGACTTATACCGGTTGGAAAATCATAAATACCCGACCACGGAAGAAGGTCTGGAAGCTTTGAAAAGCTACCTCAAAAAAGCCCTTCCTAAAGATCCATGGAAAAATGAATATGTTTATACTTCACCAGGGGAACACGGAGAATATGATCTTGTTTCCTACGGCGCGGACAAAGCGGAGGGGGGCGAGGGTCTCGATCTGGATATCGTCAGTTGGAAGAATTTTGAGTGAGGTTTCAGGAAAACTGAGGAACACCAAGGGGTTCACCTTATTGGAAGTCGTCCTCGTCCTCGTTTTTATCGGGTTGGTCGCGAGCTTAACCACCCCCTTCCTGATGTCCACCCTGGAACGCGTTAAACACCAAACCGAAACACGTAAAATAAAATCGGCTTTGCGGTTTGCCAGGAGCGAAGCCATCACCCGGAAAACCGTATTCACCTTCAACGGAGATATCGACTCCCGACAATACTGGATCGCCGCCAAAGATAAAAGCCGCTCCCTAAAAATGCGGACCCTCGCCAACGGTTATGCGATGGCGCATGTTACAGACGATGATAAAACGGTCGAAAAGGGAAATTTTGCCATTAAGTTCTTTCCAAGGGGAAACTCCAACGGAGGAGCCATTCGGGTCACAACGCATCCATCCGGGAAAACCGATACAGTCTATGAAATCACCATCGACGCCATCACCGGGACTTCCAAAATCAATCAGGAAACTCGATAACGAAGGGTTTTCCCTGCTGGAAGTCATCGTCGCCCTTGCCATCATGGCGATCGGCTACATGACGGTCTTCAACCTGTTCACAGTCAGCATAAAATCCCTTGGAATGTCGGATCAGTATCAACGGGCGGTCAACCTGGCAAACACAAAACTCAGCGAAATAGAAATGCTGAATTATGAGACCGACGCCACATCCGGAATTTTTAAAAATGAAGAAAATTTTCAATGGTCGCTGAACATCGAACCTTATGAATCTTCCCTGAATGATCCTGACGAAAACATCAATCTGTCGAAAGTAACTTTAAAGGTTTTATGGGACGACAACCAGAAAAGCCGCAACGTGGAACTTGTCACCCTCAAACTGGATGGCGAAACCCACCCGGCGCCCGACTCGCAACTGGCAAAGGTTTTTGGCGGCGGAATCACTGCGTCAGGCCCCGACTCAGGTTCTGATCAGGAAGTTGAACCGACTCCCGTATCCCCACCTTCTTCATCCGGGGTGAGCGAACCCGGGAATCAGGTGAATTCCAACATCAGCGGGTCGTCGCAATCGCAATCTCAAAATATCTCTGGTTTTTAGGTGTTATTCTTATGATGCGGCCTATAAAAAACTCCCAAGGATTCACCCTGCTGGAATTGATTCTGGCTATGGGCCTGGTCGGTTTTATCATTGCCCTGTCCCTTGGAACGATTCGCCTGGGGGTTTCCACTCAGGAAGTGGGCCAGCAAAAAACGGAAACGTATCAGCGGCTCCGAATCATTGGTGAGCATCTGTCTCAAAAAATCAAATCCAGCTACCCTAAATTTGTTCCTCCACCCAAAATTCTATCCCTCGGCAACAAAGCCACCATCGGTGTCTCCAAACAGTTGCTGGCTTTTGAAGGGAAAAATAATTCGATCCGGTTTGTGACCTTCTCCAGCCCGATCGCATCAACGGATGATTCCGTTTGGGCGCATGAAGTGCGGTTCTATCTGGGGGAACACCCCAAATCGGGCAAAAAGGGAATCATCATGGTGGAAAAGGAAATCTCACCTGGAAATGTTTTCACGAAAACCAGTTCCATACGCGACAAGGAGCGGTATTACCTTTTGGCGGAGGATGTCGCTTATCTCAATTTCAGGTATTACATCATGAAAAAAAGTTATTCTGAGGAACCAGGGTTGAAAAAAAATATGCCCACCTACCGTGGGGAATGGGTCGATCAGGTTTTATTCAACCCTCCAACGCGGTCCAGATCGGAGTACGCACCGGGCGGCAGTAAGGCATTGCAGGAAGAAACTGCCATCACACTGCCAAAAGGGGTGGAATTTTCGTTGGGTCTACTGAGGAAAGCAACTTCCGATAACGATAAAAAGCCCGAACTGATTTCTTCCCCGCCGGTTCTATTACTGCTTCATTCGGGGATGGAGTTCAACCTCCCTGTCCCTGACGACGAGGAAAACAATGCGCCGTCCTGAGAAAAATCAAAATGGCATCGCCATGATGGTGGTCTTGTGGGTATTGGTTCTCCTGATTGCCCTGGCCACGGAGTTTGCCTTTTCCATGAAAATGGAAGTGAACACCACAAGGAATTTCAAGGAAGACTTCGAGAGTTATTATCTTGCCAAAGCGGGAATCGCTCTGGCCATGTCCGAATTGTTGAAACCCGCCCGGTTTCACTCGATTCACCCCGACCATGGATGGATTTCAGGCAAGGCCCTGGAATCCGGGACGAGCACCGCAGAAAAAAACGGGTTTGATGACGGCAAGGAAAAGGAAGCAGAGTATGCAACCATTGTCCGCGAAAAAATTCCTGTGGGCAACGGCGAAGTGACTTATACCATCACTGACGAAAATGGGAAAATCGCTATCAACACCGCGTCCAGAGGGGTTTTAGCAAAGGTGTTCAATTATGCGGGCGTTGAAGTTGGAGTCGAAAGGGATATCATCATCGATTCTATCCTGGACTGGATTGACCCGGACTCCAATCATCGTATCAACGGAGCGGAAAATGATTATTACAAAAACGAGGGCCTGCCATATACGGCAAAAAATGGTAGAATCGAAACGCTGACGGAGTTGCTCAAGGTCCGCGGAATGACAAAAGAAATTTTCTATGGTTCGCAGGCAAATAAAGAAGGAGTCTATCAAGGATTGGAAAAAATTCTCACCACTTATGACGCATCCCCTGTCAACCCCAACACGGCAAGCCCCGAAGTTCTTGCCGTTCTGTTTGATGAAACACAGGCGCAGGAAATTCTCGCGGCAAGAAAAGAAAAAGGATATTACAACGACACCACATCCACCCATTTTCGTGTTCATTCGACAGGTAGTTTGTCAGGAAGCAACACCCGCCACACCCTGTCCGTGATTCTCGAAAAACCCAAAGCAATCCAGGGTTCAGGGTTATTGACGAATTACTGGAACGACAACTTTATAGAACCATGAATACTTTTTATCTGGAAAAATCACTCGGCATTGATATCCGGGAAGAGTCGGTTGCCATCACTCTTCTGGGGAAAACATTTCAGTCGCTCAAAATCATCGACGCTGATTATTTCAAAATCCCCTTTCTTTCCGAGGACAAGGAAAAGTCGGAGAAGTTTTTCCTTGAAAAAACCAACAGCTTCCTGATAAAAAACAACGCCTGGCCGGAAAATCTCACGATCAGCCTGCCAAGGACTCATTACAGTTTTCAATCGTTTGAACTTCCCGCACCTGACCTGAAATCGGCTCATGCAATGGTCCAGTTTGAGTTGGAAAGACATTTTTCTTCCAATACGGATAATTTATATTTTGGCTATCATGCCAGCAAAATAAAAGAAAGCCTGTTTCATGTCATGTCCGTGGCGGTTAAAAAGAAAACCGCGCATTATTATCTGGAGTTGTTGAATCGTTTGAACCTGAAGCCCGGCATTATTGATGTGCCCACATTTTCCAACGCCAACCTGATTCTGACGCCATCCACCGGGAGCCTCCCTCTTTCCGCGGTGGTGGATGTGGGTTCTCAAGGGATCGAATTGTCTCTCTTAAAAAACCGCCACATCGACTTTTCCATAAACCTCCCTTTCAACGATCCTGATTTTAAACAAGGTTTTTTCCGAACCACTCTGGAAGAGTCGTATTACGAGAAAATCGCCGAGGGGTTGGCAAAAATAATCGTGGAGCAATTGCAATACGCGTTGGAATCCTCCCGCAATATTGATGAAACGGAATCGGTTGAAATGATCTATCTGCTGGGAGCGGGACCCTACGGCCCTTATCTTGCCGCGCAAATCCAAAAAAGAGCAGAGGTGTCCACAACCCGAGTCGGCATTCCCTCCGATGTATCGGACGATTCCAAGGGTGATTTTAGAAACGCCTACATGGCAACTTCCCTGAGCCTGGGATTGAGAGAATTAAAACGAAGTGAGATCGAGGCAAATCTATTATCCGCCGAAATGAAACCCAAAAGAAAAAAACATAGTGCAAAATTCACTATCGGCCTCGCCACAGCGGCGGTTTTACTTTTGATAGGATTATTCGTCAACAAAATCATTCGCCAAAATGTTATTATTGCGAGTCTGGACCGGCAATTGACTGAGGTCAAAAAACAGGCTGAGTCGTTGCAGGAAATTGACAGGGAATACGATTACCTGGGTAATTTTATAAATACGCTGAACTCGATTGAAAAAAAATTTCCATCCAAGCTCCCCATTCTGGCGGAATTGAGCAAAACCCTTGCGAAAGATACCTGGTTGACGAATATAAAGATCGACAAAAATAATATGGAAATAAGCGGATATTCCAATACCGCCTCCCGGCTGGTTCCAGTTTTAGAAAGCTCCCCATTCTTCACCAAGACAAGGTTCGTGGGGTCGATCACCAGTCAAAAAGAAGGAGAAAAATTTACCATTCGAACGGAACTTCAAGGCAATCCATGAATCTGAAAATAACACCCAGGGATAAAAAATTTTTAACAGTTGGAGGCGTCTTCCTCGGCGTCTACCTGCTGGCCGTTTGGGTGGTTCAGCCCATTTACGCCAAACAAAAGCACGTGGACCAGACAATCCTGAATAAAATTCAGTTCATCCAGAAATATCATGAGCTCTTGAACCACGACTCCTATTACAAATCAAAAAAAATAGCCAATGAGCGTGCCCGAGTCCTCCTGGATAAAAAATTTTTAAATGAAACCCAACCCGGTCTGGCCGCCGCAAGGTTGCAAAAAATCATTAAAGGGTTTGCCCTGCAATCCCGAGTCATCATTGAACAGGTGCGGGTGGAAAAAACAAAAGAAATCGATCAAATGCCCGCTGTTTCCATCAACATGACCTTGCGTTCCAGCTTGAGAAACTTGAGCGAATTTGTGTATCGCATGGAAAATGCCGAAAAGTTTTTAGTGGTGGAAGAAATTACCACACAAAGAATAAATAAATCGAACCCTGAAGAATTAAAAACCCGATTGCTGGTCAGCGGATTTATTCAGAATATCACTCCCCGCCCAACCGGCCCCAAGGCATGAATAAACTTTTAAACCTCATTCTCATTTCATTTTTTGTTCTGGCAACGGCCTGTAGTCATCAGAAGCCCCCCTCTCCTGACCGATCCAGGCAAATGGGAAGCCTCGCTGACGCCATGCGCCTCCCGCCGCAGGACGCCAGGGAACGCCCGTCTAACAAGAACAAACCGTCTCCCCGCACCATTGAAATACGTGCCGGGGCCGCCCCTTCCCAGGAAACAAAAAAACCCCTGGCAAAGCTCGCCGAAGAAGTCATCGACAAAAAACAGCTCCGGAAAATTCCGGCGAAAACTATCGAGAAAACGGTAAAAATATCCGGCAACAATGTTCCTCTCCGCCAGGGACCTGGGCCAACATTCAAAAAACTGGGCGTCGCATCCAAGGGCCAGACCTTCGAGTTGTTGCGTGTCAAAAATAGCGCCTCCACCGGCGGCACCCCCTGGTATTTCGTCAGGAATGGCCTCAACCAGAAATTCTTCATATCCGCTCTTTTCTCCTCCATCCAGGAAAAACAAGAGGAGAAAACCCCTTCAACGGGTGACCTGCTTAAAGAAGAGTCTACCCCATCGATGGATACCCGGCTTGAGAAGGAAGTCCTCCAGAAAAAAAAATCTATTCCCAATGGAAGTTTCCGCACTGCTTTTAACTCAACTCCTCCCCTTCCAAAAAGTTTGGTAAAAGCCAAACACATCACTTTGAATTTTGAAGGGACCGAAGTTTACGATGTCATCACCACCTTTTGCGAGCTTCTGGAGATTGATTATTTGATTGAGGGAAATCTCAAAGGCAAGGTGACTTTGCAAACCTTCAACGAAATCCCGGTGGGGGATCTTTATGTGGTTCTGGAACAAATTCTTTCCCTGCACAATATCGCCGTTATTAAGCGGGGTAGTTTTTTCCGGTTCGTGCCAGCGAAAGATGCGGGAAAAAAGCCCCTGGATATTTTCTACGGCAACGACCCCTTGATCCCCGCGCGGGAGCGTATGATTATTCAAATCATTCCTCTGAAATACGTTTCCTCGAAATCGATGCAAAAAATTCTCACTCCCCTGCTCACTCCAAATGCGACTTTCATCGATATTCCTGAAACCAAAAATATCATGCTGGTCGAGATGGCAGTCAATGTGAAGCGAATTTTGCAAATGGTGGAGGCGTTGGACATCGATAAATTAGCCTCTTCTGATATTCAACTGTTCAATCTCAGCCATGCGGATTCCGAAACCGTGGTGACTGAACTTGAGGAAGTTTTTTCTTCCATGGGCTACGCCGAATCTCTGGGGAACTCCCTCAACTTTCTTTCATTGTCCCGGATGAACTCCATTCTCGTGGTCAATGCCTTTGAGCGAATACTGCCCTCCATCGAATTCTGGATCAAAAAATTGGACCAACCCATTTCAGAAGGAGAATCCAGCACCTTCGTTTATTACATTCAAAACGGCGATTCCACCGCAATGTCGGGCCTGCTCAATGAAATATTCCAATCGCAAAATGATTCGAGCGACGATTCGGGCAGTGCCCAAAAATTGAAAAAGCTTTACGACAATGCCGATAACAAGTTAAAAAAACTCAACCCCAAGAAGGACGCAAATAAAGATGCCGATAAAGACAAACCCAAATCCAAACAGAAAAAAACGGCTTCGGTCCTGACTCAGGGGGGCATCGCCGATAGCTTTCAAGGGGAAATCATTATCATCCCGGACCCGGACACTAATTCCCTGGTCATCCGAACCAACCCAAGAAATTATACCCCCCTGCTCGCGCTCATAAAGAAACTGGATTTATTTCCGCAACAAGTGCTCATTGAGGTATTGATCATTGACGTGACCCTGGACGCGGAAACCCGCGCAGGGCTTGACTGGGTGCTTCAGGGAAGCAGCGGGGGAAAAACTTTTATTGGGGGCGTGAACCAAACTCCCCCCTCTCTGGGGTCTGCACTCGGCGGTGCTACTGCAAGCCTTCTTCAACCCGGTGGAAGCCTGATTGTCAATGATCCCGGCAATCTGATTGTTCAGCTTCAGGCGTTCTCCTCGGACTCAAAAGCCAATATCCTGGCCAACCCCATCCTTGTAACTTCTAACAACAAAGCAGCCGGGATTTCCATTGTCGATGAAATTCCCGTTCAAAGCACCACCCTCACATCCGCCGGGGCCGCCAATCCGGTCACCCAAACTAATATTGAATACCGGAGTGTCGGCATCAAATTAAATATATTTCCAAAAATCAATATCGACAACTATGTCAACCTGCAAATAGATCAGGAAGTGAGTAGCCAGGGACCGGATGTAAATACCGTCCCCTCCTTCAGAACCGAGCAGTTACACACAGAAGTTGTTCTTAAGGACAATCAGGTACTGGTGATGGGCGGATTGATGCGGACCGATACGCTCGTCTCCAATGAAGGCATTCCGCTTTTAAGAAAAATTCCCTGGTTGGGAAAGCTTTTCAGCACCGACACGGAATCCAACAAAAAAACCGAGTTGATGATTTTTATCACTCCCCACGTTATCTCCAGCGATAAAGATTCCAATTTCGTGACCAAACAGTTTCAAAGACGGTTGGGATCATTCAAAAAAGAACTCGATCAAAGTTGATTTTTTAGATGCGATAAACTCCGTCCCGATCGGTGACGATACCCTGACCGGCCCTTCTTACTCTCTGCAAAGCAAACTGGATAAAAGCATTTCTAATCGAAGGGTGGTTGGGTCTTACGGTTGTAATCCTCTTTGCTCAGGTTCATCCGGCCTTTTATAAAACCGCGTTTTCTTTCCGCAATCGCGATGGCCTGTTCATCGTTTGTTGCCCGTCCAATTCGCTGGGCGATATCAATCTCCTCAATAGCGTTTTCCCATTTTTTCATCTTCTCGTAGACACTCGCCAAATTCAGGTGGGCCTGCAAGTGGTCCGGGTTGAGGGCGATTACTTTATTGTAATATTTTGCCGCTCCTTCCAGATTTTGGATATACCAGTATTCCAGGGCGAGTTTGAAATGAAGTTCCAGATCATCTGGCCGCGTTTCGACGATTATTAAATACTCTTTGATCGCCATATCGTTGCGGTTCATCTTGGCATAAACCTCAGCCAACCCGAGACGGGACTCCCTATTTTTGGGATCGATAACGAGCGCTTGTTCGTAAGCCCGAATGGCTTCCTTTCGCCTGTCCCACTCCTGATACACATGTCCCATCTGAACGTGAGCCGGAAGATAGCCCGGATCGGTGGAAACGGCTCGATTCAATAATTCGACGGCTTCCTCAAAAGCGCCGATTCCCTGCTTAATGACCGCCTTTTGAGTCAAGGTCTCAGGGTCGGCGGCCTTTTTCTGATCCTCGCCGTCACCACCGCAAGCGGGTAATATCAGGAAGACGCTAAACAGTACACTTGAAAAGATTGCTGATTTTGTCACGATGGACTCCGAAAGGCGATACCAGGGTTTTTCCAAAAAAAGTATACAAGATCGAAAGATCGGAAACAAAAGGAATGCCGAAACCGCCTGTTTTTTACTGGTTATTTTTCCTACACACAGCAAGAAAACCCTTTCTCCGGTCGGGATACCGAGTTATATTGCCCACTTAATTCAATGAACTATCCACCCATCTTGTCTCGGGAGAAAGCATGGACCTCAAGGAGGGGCGAACCCATCTCAATTATTTACTGACCCTCAACATCCGTCAGGAGGAGGCTTTTGGCCCTTTGGCGCTTGCTTTCATCAAAGAAAACGATCTCGATGAAATGGGTCTGTCGCCGGAGGAGCAGTTCACCATTTTGATGGCGACCATTCAAGCCCTGGCCCCCGAACCCAAGCGCTACAATATGAAGCTTGAATTGCTGGAGAAAGCCAAAATACTTCTTGGGCGATCAAATTTTTTCAACCGGGAACTGGATCAGCGACTGGATCAGGACATACAAAAGACGCGCGCGGAAATAGATATTTACATCAAAGCCATGCGCCCCGAACGAGATGAAGGCTCGCCCCCGCCGAAATTAAGCCAGCAAAAATTGATCGTGCAAACCGACGCTCCCGAATATTTTTTGACTATCGCGCCAAAGCGAACCACGTCTTATTATCAGGAAAAATTCGGTTTGACAAAAAAAGCGAAAACCGCGCAACACTTTTCAGGATCGACCAGAAAGTTTGATCCTGACAACCCGGACGTGCAGAAAGAATTTTCCGGAGCGTGCGCCCCCTTCATGAACGCCCGGACCAATGCCTTTCATCTCATGCTTCCGTTCGACCTCAAAATCAGCAAAAAACCGGATGAGTCTCTGGACGCGATTGTTAGAATTTTTTACTGCAAGCCGGGGTATTCGTTTCCGCTGGCCTATGAGATGGGCAAGCTGATCAGCCAGCAGGACGGGCAGGTGCTGGACATTCCCATGGACGACCCAAATCTGTTGTTCGTATCCGCTTCCAGGACCAAGGAGAAAGAGTTCAGAAATCCGCCGGAAGTTGACAGGCCGGATGTTCCGCCAGAACTGGCTTACCCTGTGTCCGTGATTGAGCGCTCGGGAACTCTGGGGCCCTTTTTCCAGATCGTCACGCACTTCAAAATCTGGTTCGATTCTTCCGTGGTTTCGCCGTTGATCCAGGGAGCGCCGGATTTATACGAATATGGCTTACAAGGAGGATCCGGCCTCATGACTCGAAGCCACGCGTCGGACAAGGTGGAAAACTATGCGGAAGGACTGCGCAACCCCGTTCTCGAAAATTTGAGCTTCAATTACGTCAACATCCATCTGCAATTGAGCCCTGGAACAGACACGGCATTCGTCCCTTTCAACACCCCCCTGTTCACTGTCCACCCCGTGCTCAACCACCAATCCTGCAAACTGGAAGATATTGAGAAATTGCGGTGAACACCCTGGTCTAGAAATCCTGTTGAATTTTATCCCAATCTAAAGCATAGTATTGCCATTGGTTATTTATAAAAATCAAAGGGTTTGGGGAAGAACGGTCGACCCTGGATTGGCTTTGGATAGGGAACGAAAGCCCGCACGCATAAACTCTACCGAAGTCATTGTTTTTATTATTATAGTGATCCTCCGCCATCCAATTGTTGACTGGGAATTTCATATCCATTACAATTCACGGTTTGACTTTAAGGCAGGAACAGGAGCAAAATGACGGCAAATTCACAGCCCATCGACAAACTTAAATCACGGTTTGATAATAGTTTAGAGTTGATCGGCTCCACGCCATTGGTTAAGCTCAACACGGTCACTCCCCCCGATGGCGGCAATATATACGCGAAGCTGGAGTTCATGAATCCGGGCGGCAGTGTGAAAGACCGGATCGCGCTCTCCATGATTGAGGACGCGGAAAAAAGAGGCGTCTTGAAACCCGGCTCCACCATCATCGAACCCACCAGTGGAAATACGGGTATCGGGCTTGCTCTGGTGGGAGCGGTGAAAGGATATAAAGTCATTCTGGTCATGTCCGAGAACATGAGTTCGGAAAGGCGGATGATCCTTGAAAGTTTTGGAGCGAAAACAGAATTGAGCCGTGCCGAGTTCGGCATGGAAGGAACCATTGAAAGGGCCGAAGAACTGTTGGCGGAAAATCCGGATTACTTCATGCCGCAACAGTTCAACAATCCCGCCAATCCGGAAGTCCACCGCCAAACCACCGGGCCGGAAATTGTTTCAGCGATGAACGGTGAAACCATTGACGCCTTTGTAGCGGGAATAGGAACCGGCGGCACCATCACCGGAGTCGGGGAAGTTTTAAAGCAGAATAATAAAAATGTAAAAATCGTTGGCGTCGAACCGGCAACCTCTGCGGTTCTTTCCGGAAATCCTCCGGGACCGCATAAAATTCAGGGAATCGGAGCGGGCTTCAAACCGAAGGTTTTGAATATGGATATTGTTGACAGTATTCGCCCGGTTTCCGATGAAGACGCGTTTCAATATTCCCAACGACTGGCCAAAGAAGAAGGCCTGCTGGTGGGAATCTCTTCCGGGGCCGCCTGTTTTGCCGCTTATCAATTGGCAAAAGAATTGGGCCCGGATAAAAACATCGTTGTCATTTTGCCCGATACCGGCGAAAGGTATTTTAGTTTTAATAAATTTTTTAATTAAGGGCGTCTTTATTCATTCCGAATATTGAAGCACCCCTAAAAGGACTCATGGGATACGTAAAAGGCTTACGCTGTAAAGAATGTAAAAGAGAATTCCCCAAAGAACCCATACACGTGTGTGAGTATTGCTTTGGGCCTTTGGAAGTGGACTACGACTACGAAGGGATCAAAAAAGTCGTCAGCCGGAAATCCATCGAAGCCGGCCCGCCCTCCATGTGGCGCTACCGGGAGTTTCTCCCTATCGACGAAGATCCCAAAGTAGGGTTGCATACAGGGTTCACTCCTTTGGTACGGGCAAAAAACCTTGGGAAAGCTCTGGGAATAAAAAATCTTTACATTAAAAATGATTCCGTCAATCACCCCACCTTTTCCTTCAAGGACCGGGTGGTCGCGGTCGCTGTTTCCAAAGCGCTGGAATTTGGGTTCGACACGCTTTCCTGCGCGTCCACCGGAAACCTGGCTAACTCCGTGGCGGCGCATGCGGCGGAAGCGGGACTCAAAAGCTGTATTTTTATCCCGGACGGTCTGGAAGCGGGGAAAATTCTCGGCACCCTGGTTTACGGAACCAACCTGATCGCGGTGAAGGGAAGCTATGACGATGTCAACCGGTTGTGCAGTGAAATCGCCGCCGACCATAAATGGGCCTTCGTGAATATCAACATTCGCCCCTATTATGGCGACGGGTCCAAGTCCTACGGTTATGAAATCGCCGAACAATTGGGATGGAAAGCGCCAGACAACGTCGTGGTTCCGGTAGCCGGGAGTTCGCTCATCACAAAAATCTGGAAGGCCTTCCATGAGTTTGAAGCGATGGATCTGATCGGTCCCTTCAAGACCAAAGTTTTTGCGGCGCAGGCGACCGGATGCTCGCCGGTGACCACCGCCATTAAAAATGGCACCGATGTCATCACCCCGGTCAAACCCAATACCATCGCCAAGTCCATCGCTATCGGCAATCCGGCGGACGGTTATTACGGCGTCAAGACCGCCAATGAAAGCGGCGGCTATGGGGAAGACGTTTCCGACGAAGAGATCGTCGAAGCCATGAAACTCATGGCAAAAACAGAAGGCATTTTCACAGAAACCGCAGGCGGCGTGACCCTCGCGGTGACTCAGAAATTGATCAAGCAGGGGCGGATCAAATCCGATGAATTGACGGTTATTTGCGTCACCGGAAACGGCCTTAAAACTCAGGAAGCGCTGGCTGCGGCTTTCGCGCCTCCGCAGGTGATCGAACCTCATCTACACAGTTTTGAGGAAATTTTTTCAAACAGTATAATGGCTTAATCATAAGGAGAGCATCATGGCAGTGAAAGTCAGAATCCCTACCCCTCTCATGAAGTTGACCGACAACAAGAGTGAAGTGACTGCAGAGGGATCGACTATTTCAGATATTTTCAACGACCTGGAAGCGCAGTTTTCTGGAATCAAAGACAGAATCTGCGAAGAAAACGGCTCCCCCAGGCGTTTCATCAACATATATGTCAACGAAGAGGATATTCGTTTCCTGGATGGCGAGAAAACCGCTGTCAAAGAAGGAGACGAAATTTCCATCATTCCAGCCATCGCAGGTGGAACCCGTTAATGACAGATTTTACCGACGAACAGATCGAGCGCTACAGCCGGCACATCATGCTTCCCGAAGTGGGGGGCGTGGGACAGATAAAAATGCTGGAGGCCAAAGTACTTCTCATTGGTGCAGGCGGTCTCGGATCGCCCGCCGCCTATTATCTTGCCGCCGCCGGTATCGGCAACCTGGGGATTGTGGATTTCGATGTCGTCGATTTGAGCAACCTGCAACGGCAGATCATCCATTCCACAAAGCGCATTGGAATGCTGAAAACAGAGTCCGCCCGGCAAACCATCGCCGACCTGAACCCCGATGTCAAAGTCACCCTTTTTAATGAAAAGCTGACTTCGGAAAATATTCTGCGCATCTTTGAAGACTACGATTATATTCTGGACGGTACCGATAATTTCGCCACCCGCTACCTCATCAACGATGCCTGCGTGATGACCGGGAAGACCAATATTCATGGCAGTATTTTCCGGTTTGAGGGACAGGCAACGGTTTTCAAACCTGGCGACGGGCCTTGTTACCGATGCCTTTACCCCGAACCTCCCCCGCCTGGTCTGGTTCCCAATTGTCAGGAAGGCGGCGTTTTGGGAGTGCTCGCGGGCGTGATCGGCAACCTGCAAGTGGTCGAAACTTTGAAATTGATCCTGGGGCAAGGCAACACTCTGGTAGGAACACTTTTGATTTACGATGCCCTGAACACGGAATTTCGCAGATTAAAGTTAAAAAAGGATGCCAACTGCCCCGTATGCGGCGAGAATCCAACGATCACTGAATTGATTGATTATGTGGAGTTTTGCGGGCTTTCAAGATAATAAATTTCTAAAACAATCCGCAACTTCTTGACCATATAAACCATCTTATACGGCAAATGTCTAAATTAAAGATGAGTATACCCGCACCTTCAGAAGTTCAGACACCGTCGTGTCCCGTCATCACCGATGATTCGGTGTTGCAAACCATCGGCAACACGCCCTTGATCCGCATCCAGCATCTGGATAAGGAATTTAAGGATGTGGAAATCTACGCCAAGGCCGAATGGAGAAATGCCGGCGGTTCGGTCAAATCCCGCCCGGCTTTGAAAATGATAGAAGACGGGGAAAAATCCGGAGCCTTGACCAAAGACAAAATCATCCTCGACTCCACCTCCGGGAATACCGGCATCGCCTATGCGCTGATCGGCAAAATCAAAGGCTATAAAGTCAAACTGGTCATGGCCGCCAACGTCTGCAAAGAACGCAAAGGGTTGATGGCCGATTTTTACGGCGCCGAGATCGTGACATCCAGCCCCTTTGAAGGGTCCGACGGAGCCATCATAGAGGCCAAGAGAATCTACGAAGAAAACCCGGACCTCTACTTCATGCCGGATCAGTACAACAACGATTCCAACTGGAAAGCCCACTACGAAACCACCGCCAACGAAATCTGGGAGCAGACCGATGGCCGGGTGACGCACTTTTTGGCAGGTATCGGCACAGGTGGAACCATCATGGGAAACACCCGTCGGTTGAAAGAATTAAATCCCGATATTAAAACTTACGCCGTGGAACCCGCCGAAGACCTGCACGGCCTTGAAGGACTCAAACACATGGCTTCTTCCATTGTGCCGGGAATCTACAAAGAAGAAGAACTCGACGGGAAAATCAGCGTCGGCACAGAAACTGCCTATGAAATGGTGGAACGGCTGGAACGAGAAGAAGGCATTCTGGTCGGACACTCTGCCGCCGCGGCGATGGTGGGGGCACTGGAACTGGCCGGACGCATCAAAAAAGGCGTCATCGTGACCGTGTTCCCCGACAGTTGCGAAAGATGCTACATCAATTTCGGCAAGTTTAAAGAATACATGGAAACCCATCCTCCGCATCACATCCCCCACCCCGACACGGAAAAATAGTTTTCCTGCCCTCACTTTGGCTTAACAAGTTAAGCAAGGGGTGATGCAATTCCTTTTATAATTTTCAGTTGAAAACTTTCTTATCAGGTCTCATTCTGCCTGACCATTCGCACCCGCAGGACCAGATACATCATCGCGGCAATGCCTCCTGATCCAAAGATCATCCACATCACCATGATCTGGTAACGCACAGCAATGTTAGGATCTACCCCGGAGAGAATCTGTCCGGTCATCATTCCCGGCAGCGAAACCAAACCAACAGCAAAGAGACCATTTACCTGCGGTATAAGCGCGGCATCCAAAGCGGTCCTCCTTGCATTCACGTAACTTTCCCCGCGTTTAAACTCCGATTCAAAACGCTCCGCCGCCAGGCTGACTGTATTCATTGAATTAGCAAAGATCATTCCGGCAATCGGAACAACGAGGCGGGGTTCGAACCATCTTGGCATTTCCAGCACAAACTGTGTCACTAGCGCCAACAAAATAAGTCCAGGGACTCCGATTGAAGTGAGAATGATGAGGTAGGGAGTGGCCCCCTGTACCTCGACCGATCTGAGCGCGATCCACGCAGAGACTCCTATCATCAGGGCTACCAGGAGGAGGATGACCCATGGTTGCGTGGTCTCGAAGACGTGAGTGAGAAAATAGCCTACCAGCAATAATTGAAAGACCATACGGGCATTCGCGTACAGTCCGACCCATGCTTTGAGCTTCCAACGTAACATCACAGCAAGTAGAAAAATTGTAGGTATGAAGACAATGCTCAGTTCTGCAAGCGGAATGGTCTGCATGGACACTCCTTAAGTTATTTGCGCAGTCACGGTAGTTACCGCCGCGAATATTTTCTGTTTTGGTACCGGCGCTTAAAAAGTTTTCTCTCCCCATTTGTCCCACTTTCAGGAACAGGACCGGGCTTTCTCTAAGAAAAATTGCAGGCGAAGCATCCGCTGAAGCAGCGCACAATATAATACGAGCAGGATTTGCAGAGTTCTTTGGGCTTGGGATTTGGGGCGCATTTTCTTGATCGCGAGGTCATAGACAGGCTCGTGATCCTGGATATTTCCCATCTTGAAATTGTAGAAGGGAAAATACTTGACGACCGGCTAACCCCTGTATGCCCTTAAGGTTCTTTCGTTGAACCAATTGTTTCTTCTGTCAGTCTGAGGCGAGCGCGCCGGGAAAGCATATTGAGTCCTTCAACAAAAGCAGAAAATACCATCGCGGCATATACGTATCCCCTTGGAACATGAACTCCAAAACCGTCCGCAATCAGCATAGTCCCGATCATGAGCAGAAAGCCCAGGGCCAGCATGACAATCGTCGGGTTCGCATGGATGAAATTCGCGAGCGGGTCAGCCGCCAACAGCATGGCAATGACAGCAATGATAACAGCAACTACCATGATCGGAAGATGCTCGGTCATGCCGACGGCGGTCACTATGCTGTCAATCGAGAACACCAGATCCAGCATCAGTATCTGACTGATTACGGTAACGACACTGGCGTTGGTCACGGCGGGATTCAGCATGTCCGGGCCCGGTTCCGGGTCTACACTATGATGAATTTCCTTAGTCGCCTTCCAAACCAGAAAAAGCCCCCCCGCGATCAGGATGATATCGCGCCAGGAGAACGCTTGATCGAAGATATTGAAAACCGGGTCCGTCAGCTTAACAATAAAAGCCACGGTGCCAAGCAGAGCCAGCCGAAGGACTAACGCGGCGGTGATACCTATTCTGCGAGCTTTGGGGCGGAGCTGCTCTGGCAACTTATTAGTTAGAATTGAAATAAAAATGAGGTTGTCGATCCCCAGCACGACCTCCATCGCTATCAAAGCTCCAAGAGCGATCCAGGCAGTGGGATCAGTCGCCAGCGTTAGCAGATATTCCATTTCAGGCACTCATGAATTGGGTTTCCAAAAGAATCAATTCGCTCGCTCCAATGCGGCAATGCGTTTTTCTAACGGGGGATGGCTCGCAAACAACGCCTGCACTCGACCGGCATTAATAGAAAAGGCCGCCAGTTCATCCGGCATTTTAGGACCGTGCCGGGAGTTTTGAAGTTGCCTAAGCGCATTGATCATATTTTGCCGACCGGCCAAAGACGCTCCACCCGCGTCGGCTCGAAACTCGCGCCATCGGGAGAACCACATGACAATCATCATGGCAAGGACTCCAAACACGAGTTCCGCTATCATGGACACTATCCAAAACGCTGGCCCGTGCCCACGCTCGACCCTGAAGACCAAACGGTCTACAAGAAACCCCAGGACACGGGAAAGGAAAATTACGAAGGTGTTCACAACGCCCTGTATCAGAGCAAGCGTGACCATATCGCCATTCGCGACGTGGCTGACCTCATGGCCAATGACCGCCTCGACTTCTCCCTGGTCCATGTTTTCAAGCAATCCTGTACTAACCGCCACGAGAGCCGAATTTTTGTTCCATCCGGTTGCGAAGGCATTTGGCGACGGCTGATCGAAGATACCCACGTCGGGCATCCCGATTCCAGCTTTTTCGGCATGCAAGCGCACCGTGGAAAACAACCATCTCTCAATATCGCTACGCGGCTCCTTAATAATCTGGACCCGCATGGCCGCTTTCGCCATCTGCTTGGAAAGCAGGAGTGAAATCAGGGAACCCGCGAACCCGATGATCGCGGAGTAAATTACAAGGGCGTTGATATCGAGATCAACGCCATTTTGCTGGAGCAATCCATCCAACCCCAGCAACCGGAACGTCAGGCTGATCAATAATACGATCGCCAGATTCGTTCCCAAGAATAGCACCAATCGAAGCATGATCCCTCCTTATAGATACCAAGTTTGATACCAAAAACTAACACATTCCCTTCTTTCCTTCAATCCGGTCCATCGGCTTCACAGTCGTTTGATGTTGACTCGTCCGTTCGAAAAAATGGAAGTGCGCATTTTTAAACCAAAGTGGAGTGTGGACGGGGCTTTCTACAGAGTTGAGAATCTCACCTCAAGAGAAAGATCCAGGATTTATCAAGTGAAATTGTAGGCGAAGCATCCGCTGGAGCATCGCACCATATAATGCGGGCAGGATTTGCAGGGTTCCTTGGCTTCGGTGTCTTCAAAAACGTGGCTGAGGAATTTGGTGTGCATTTTCTTGATCGCGAGGTCGTTGATCTGCTCGTGATCCTGGATATTTCCCATCTTGAAATTGTGGAACGGGAAACAATTGAAGCAGTCGCCTTTAGGGTCGATGTCCATCGGGCTGTCGTCGGCACACCCGAAATAAACACCGTTGGTCTTCCACTCGCGGATGTCGGGAACGGATTGGCTCCCATGATAAATAAACCGTTCGACCAACGAGTATTCCTCCTCCTGAATTTCATCCAGAAAACAAGGAGGGAACGAACAGTCGAAGCGAAAACACATCTGCGGGAAATCTTTCAAAAGATCGATCATGATCCGCCCCATTTTAGGGTAGTCCCGAATGGGTAAGGTCACGTTCTGCACCTCCTCCCCTACAATTGGGAAGGCCGGGCTGACCCGGATTTTATACTTCTGTCCCGGCGGGAGTCCCAGTTCCTGATAGATTTCGTCTATTTCCATGCATTGCCGATAGAGTTCCTGCTTCGTGGAATACAAATTCAGGCTGAACATCAAGCTGTGCCCGTTTTTGCTTAAAATAGCTTTCGCCACCTCCCGGCACCTTTGATGATTTTTCTCGGTGGTGTTCTCCAGGGTCTGCCAGTTCAAGAGGACAGAGAACTGGATCTGACGTTCGATACTGCCGCCCCGGCCCACGGTTCCCAGCAGAAGATCCAGCACCTTATCCGGCATCAACCCATTGGTGAAGACCCCAAGGTATGAAAACGGCTGCATGGTTTCGAGGGTGTTTGACATGATATCCATGAAGTGAGGATGCAGGGTGGGTTCCCCACCCATAAAATTAATCAGGGAGGCGGTTTTGACTCTCGGCAAAAGTTCTTTCAGGAAGAAATCGTAATCCATCGATTTATCCGGAGTTTTTACGTTCTCCTCCATGTATTCATCGGCGAAGCAATAATTGCATTTTAAATTGCAATAGCTGTTCAAAATGATGTTCATTTTATAACCTCATGGAAGGCATGGGCCCCTCATTAACGTCTGGACCCTGCCTTTAGTGACCGGATTGTCTCCAAAGGACCGCGCCATTGTCTGGTATCGCGATGGACTGCGATTCGCCCGTCTGGAAGAGTTCCAGCATTATATTATCATTTTCCGGCAATAAGTCAGAAATAACCGATTTTCGGAATGGTGAACAACGCACCAGGTTTAAATTTCCTTGAAATCATTATTCAATCCGGTCAGAATGGGGCATTAACACCTACATTGAGAGCCAAAATGTTAGCATTTGCCAAAGACATCACTCAGAACATGCCCATTCATCCCGAAGAAGACAAAAATACCGAGCTGAAGGAATACATGGACTATCAGCGAAGGCTGGACCATGAACGTCTCATCTACCATTCGCTGGATCACGCGAAAAGTGAGTTGCAGGAGCACCTTCAGGAGGCCATGGGAGATCCTGAAAAAATAAAGCCCTTTCTCGAACAAGCATTTCCTATTTCCCGACGATTTGCCGATGCCGACACGCTCATGCTCATGTTGAGAAAACTACTCAACGGTCATAACTCAACAAACAACTGGTACCGGATGAACTCCTATTACCACGCGGTTGTTTATGAGTCCATGAAGGGATTCATCAAAATTTATAACCGTCTACTGAGGGAAGCCCCGGAAAAAGCCGAAGAACTTAAAATTGCCAAAGGAATGGAAGTTGATTTTGACGACTGGGCCTACCTTTACTTTCAGGATCTGGATTTTCACCTGGGACGGGACTTAGGCTACACCCACTATCCTTTTGCCAAGCGAAACGCGGCCATACTGGAAGAGGTGGAAAAAGAAATCAGTGGCGGAAAATCACGTGAACAAGCTCTGCAAGCCGTCAAAGAACAATTTGAAATTGACGATATTACAATTGACCTTTTACTGGATAAAAAAATCGGTCAAAAAGATCTGGAACTGTTTTACACCTCGGTTGAAAACCCCATCTATGAATATTTGATGCCTGCCCAGGATGGCCGATGGGGAGCCGTGGACGGAGAATCTCTGCTGGACCATGCCTATTATATGGGTTCCAATTTGAAAGTCTGGGAATGGCGAAAACAGGAGGAAGTGGAAACGGTCATGGAAGAAATCGCAAAAACCCAGAAAAAATAACCGGACCGTATACTCCCTCTCATGCCACGATTTCAAAAACATATCTTCATCTGCAACAACGAGCGTAAGGCTGATGATCCGAGAGGCTGTTGCGTCGGGCGCGGTTCCCTCGACATGCTCGACTACGCAAAAGGCCGGGTGAAAGAAATGGGGTTGAAAGGAAAAGTCCGGGTTAACAAAGCCGGTTGTCTGGACGCCTGTGAATACGGACCCTCTCTGGTCGTTTACCCTGACAACATCTGGTATTCCCCGCAGACCAGTGAAGACATGGAAGAAATCCTTCAGGAACATATCCTCAACGACCGTGTGGTCGAACGCATCAAAATTCCCTTCAAACAAAAAAGCTGAAACACTGATCTAGACACAGACCGACTGCCCTACCCTGTCTCTACAAGTTCGATGGCCTGGACCCGAACATGCGCGGTGCCCTGTCTGTAAAAACCCAGCTTTTTCGCGGCGGCTGTGCTGAGGTCAATAATGCGGTCGCCCGATTTGGCATTATGAATGCTTGGGAAAGGCCCTCGGTCGTTCACCCTGACGATGACCGAGCGTCCATTTTTCAGATTTGTCACCATCACGTTGGTTGGAAGCGGCAACAATTTGTGCGCGGCGGACAGAGCTTTGGGGTTGAACGCCTCTCCGTTGGCCGTCATGTGCCCGTCTTTCTGGCGCAGGGTTTCATTTCCATACCACGAAGCGATGCCCTCCTCCTCATATTCCTGAGCCTTTGCGACGGTCATGGGATGGTATCTTTTCCCCTTCACAGTATAGGGGGAATTTTTCACCCGTCCCTGCCGGATAGCTTCCTTCACCGGCAAGCCATCAATTTCTTCAATATGCTCATTCATCAACGGCCAGTCGAGCGGGGCCATTGCCACATCGAAAGAAAATTTTCCGATCTTATAAGCAAGCTTGGTCGTTCCTTTGGTAAACTTATATGCGCCCGTTACGACCCATAGAGCGCCGTTCACGGTCCCTTTGCCCGCCCGGTAGGTTTTCTTGACCGTAGAACAGGCGGCTAAAACCAGGATCATAACCACCAATGCAATCAGAGAGCGGAATTTTATCCTAATAGACCGGCTGAGAAAATAGGGCATAGCTAATTGTTTTTATTATATTTATAAATTTTTTCCTCCCTCCAGAGAATATCACTTTTCAGGAGTTTTAGTTGACGAAGCTTCTGCAACATCCGCCTGTAAATTGTAAAGCTTGTGATAGACCCCTTTTTTCTTAAGAAGATCCTGCGGGGAACCATATTCCACAATTTCACCTGCCTTTAGCACCAGAATCTTGTCAACATGCTTGAGGGTGGACAGCCGGTGAGCGATGATGATCGAAGTCCTGCCGCGAATCAGTTCTTGAAGCGCCTTTTGAATATGGGCCTCGGTTTCCGTATCGACACTGGCGGTCGCTTCGTCAAGCACCAAAATCCGTGGAGCCACCGCAAGGGCGCGCGCAAAGGAAAGCAATTGTTTTTGCCCCAAAGACAAATTGCTCCCGCCTTCTCGGACATCGTGCTCATATTTTAAAGGAAGGTTGTTGATGAAATGTTCAAAATTGACCGTTTGGGCAATCGACTCGGCTTCCTCCTGTTTCAGATTTGGGCTTCCCAGCCGGATATTATCCAGAATATTTCCGGAGAATAAAAACACATCCTGCTGAACCAGGGCGATTTGCTGTCGCAATTCATATTTATTCATTTTCTGAATAGAAGTCCCATCGACCAGAATATCTCCCTTCTGGATATCATAAAACCGGCACAACGCGTTGACGATCGTTGACTTACCCGATCCAGTCGCGCCGACAATGGCCAGACTCTCCCCTTCCCTGATGGAAAAGGAAATATCTTTGAGCACAAAATCATCGCCTTTATAGGCAAACCATACGTTTTGAAACTCCACTTCTCCACGAATTTTTTCAGCGGGCACAACCGCTTGTTTTGGGTTTGGTATTTCTTCAGGCGTGTCGATAAGTTCAAACACGCGCTCGGAAGAAGCCATGGCGGTTTGAATGATATTGAATTTTTCAGCCAGATCACGAATGGGTTCAAAGAATTTCTGCAGGTATTGCAGAAAAGCGACGAGGACACCCAGCTGAATTTCATCCTGCACGAATCGTCCCCCTCCATACCAGATGACCAGGCCGACTCCAAGGGCGCTGAACAAATCAATCGAAGGAAGATAAACTGCGTTATAGTGCAGGGAGCGCAGGTCTTCTTTTAATTTATCCCGGTTGATTCCCTCAAACCGTTCATAATGGTCTTTTTCCTTATGGAACAACTGTACGGTCGCCATACCGGACAGGTTTTCTTCAAGAAACGTATTCAGCCCGGTAATATGCGCCCGGTTTTTACGCAAGGCGTCTCTGGCCCTTGTCCTGTAAGCCTGAGTCGCAAGATACAAAAATGGAAACACAATACAGACCACCAGCGTCAATCGCCAGTCCAGATAAAACATGACGCAAAAAATCCCCGCCAGCGTGAACAGATCGCTGAAAATCAAAATGAGGCCGGAGGTCAGCATTTCATTGAGAACTTCAACGTCGTTGACCACCCGGGTGATCAATTTGCCGACAGGGTTTTTATCGAAAAAACTAAATGACATTTTGTGCAGGTGCGCGAAGACCTGAGTTCGCATGTCATACATCACCTTCTGACCGATCAACTGCATGAGATATGTTTGACAAAACTGGCACACAAAGCCCAGCGCAAGAACCCCCAGATACAAAAGCGCGACAAGGTCCAGACCCTCCAACCGCGATGCTTTGATGTAGTCGTCGATGACAATTTTAGTGAAATAGGGACCGGCCAGGCCCAGAATCGAAACGGCGAACAAAAAGAAAATAGCAACGGCAACCAGCAAGCGGTAGGGTTTGAGGTAGAACAAAATCCTCTTGAACAAAGCCCAGTCCTGATAACGGTCGCTTAAATTTTCCAGTAACGTCGTCTTCATTGCAGAGTGATCTCCATTTGCTGTGCCAGAGATTGACTCTTGATCATCGTCGAATAGATTCCTTTCTTCCTAAAAAGTTCGGAATGCGTGCCCCGTTCTACAATTTCTCCTTGATTCAGGACGATCACTTGATCCGCCTGGCGGGCGATGGACAAGCGGTGGGTGATGATAATTGTGGTCACCTGCTTCATTCTTGCGCAGATTTTTTTCAAAATAAATTCCTCTGTTTCCGCATCCAGACTGGAAAACGCGTCATCAAGAACGAGTATTCCGGGACGTTTCAGCAAAGCCCTTGCCAGGGCGATCCGCTGTTTCTGCCCGCCGGACAACGACACCCCCCGTTCCCCGACAATCGTTTCCAGGCCATCGGGAAAGCGACCAAGGTCATCCTCCAACCCGGCGTCCTCAACCACTCTCTCAAATTCCTCGGACGTCGCGCCCTCGTTTCCAAAAGCAATATTAGCCCGAATTGACATCGAAAATAAAAATGGCTCCTGATCCACATAACCGATGCCTTTACGTAAATTCAAAAGAGGAATATTTTGAATCGGTTTACCATCGATCAAAATTTCCCCCTCCCGGCTCCCTTCATATAAGCGCGGAAGCATTTGGGCGAGTGTGCTTTTGCCGGAACCGATTTTCCCCACTATGGCCACAGTCTGACCTTTTGCAATGGTCAGGGCGATGTGCTTCAATGCCGGCGTTTCAGCTTCAGGATAAGAGAAACTGAAATTTCCAAACTCAACCTTTCCTTCCACCTGAAAAGTATCTGCAACTCCTTCCCCGGCAGGCCCGTCCTTGATATCCGGGTAAGATGAAAATATTTCCTGAATCCTCCCCATCGCCGACTGTCCTTTTTGCGTCAGGTTGATCACATAACCGATCCCCATCATGGGCCAGGACAGCATCATCAGATAACCGTTGAAAGCGACGAATGCGCCCAATGTCATTTCCTCTGCGATGACAGCCTTGGCGCCCAGCCAGATTGAAAGCACCGCCGCCACCCCCAGAGTAAAAATCAGCGAGGGCGTGAAGATACCGAACAGTTTTGTGATGCGGAGATTTTTGCGAATGTACTCCTGATTGAGCACATCAAATTTATTTTTTTCGTTTTCCTCCTGGACAAATGCGTGCAAAACGCGGATGCCCGCTATATTTTCCTGCACGCGCGCGGTCATTTTAGCCAGATGTTCCTGCACCGCCCGATGCCGCTTGCTGATCTCTTTTACAAAATTAAAAAACAGGATGGAAACCAGGGGCAGCGGAATCATCACCGCCAGAGTAAGACCGGGATTGATCCAGACCATCAAACAAACGCAACCGATGATGACAACGGTTGAATCCACCAGAATGAGTAATCCAAGACCCACAAAATCCCGAACGGATCGAAGGTCATTGGTCGCTCTTGAAATCAGATCGCCGATTTTTTGCCGGTGAAAATAATATTTATCCAGGATCAGAAAATGCGCGAATAGTTTATTCAGGATATCGAATTCGACTTTGCGGGAAGGGCCGAACATATATTTTCTCCACCCATAGCGGCCAATGGCCAGAACGGCGGAGGTCAGAAACAATAACCCCGCATACTTTAATAGATGGGACCGGCTGGGGTCATCGGGAAGAAGGTCGATAAATTCTTTCAACAACCAGGGAATCACCAGAGCGGTGATGTCCGTGATCAATAAGGCAGCCATTCCGACAGCCATTTCCCGCTTGTACTTGGCCATGAACGGCAGGAAGGGCTTGATCTTCTCGGGAATCATTTTCCTGTCACACGATTCCCTTGGAAAGGATCATGACCAGAATTCCCAGACAGAGAGATACCAGGTTTTTGTATTCTCGTGATTCATGTTCCTCGTACACCGTTGGAAGAAGGTCGGTGGTGGAAATAAATAAAAACGTTCCTGCGGAAATTCCCAGAGCGACAGCCACCACCTGCTCTGTCAACCCCTGAAAAATTACCAGCGAGAGAACGGCGCCAAAGGGCGTGGCCAACGCGAAAATGAACATGGAAATCAGGATTTTTTTTCTGGAATATTCTCCACCCCGGACCAGAAGACTGCTTAAAGCCAACGCCGCGGGAAATTTGTGGATGGTCACCGCCAGAATGATGACCGTGCTCAGGTCCATCAAACTCCCGGCGCCAATTGCCATGCCGTCCAGAATACTATGGAACCCTATTCCCACATACGCCGACAAGCCGATTTTGTGATAGTTGCACTCCCCTTCTTCACAGGGATGCACCATGATGAATTTTTCCAATATAAAAATCATGAGAAACCCGGCCATGACCGAGTACCCCATGCTCCCTCCCAAAACATCGCCAATTTCAGGCAAAATGTGGAAAAACACCGCTCCCAGTAAAATCCCCGCGCAAAAACTGATGATCATGCGAAAAGTGGATTTCGACCACATTTTGATCGTGGGAATCCAACCACCGACCATGGTGATTAAAAATATGAATACGAGGAAGGGATAAAATATTGCTTTTTCCATAATGGGAATCAGATACTTATTAAAATTGTTGGTTATCAACCGCCCTAGGGCAATTTTCTTTTTGGTAGTCCTTGGATGAACTTTCAGCTAATATAGTTTCCGATTTTTCCCGCATGCTCAAAATCGCAAACCTTTGGGAATCCATTTCCTGATTCACCGGAAACGGCAGGGGAAAACTCAACCGGCTTGTAAAATTATCACAAAGATATTCAATAAGCTATCACCTTTGACACCCCCGTTGCACATAGCACTTTTCTCAACTGATAGTTCAGGAGCACCATGTTCGGAGTCATTTTAGCAGGCGGAAGTGGAACCCGGTTCTGGCCCAAAAGCCGGGAGCAATCCCCCAAACAACTTCTCAGAATCATCGGCCAAAATACCATGATCCAAAATACGGTCGAAAGGCTGTTGCCTCTGATTCCAGCTGAAAACATATTCATGGTGACTCATGCCCTGCACGCTTTTGAAACCTGCCGTCAAACCGAAGGTTTCGGTATCTCCCCGTCCCAGTTATTAGCAGAACCTGTGGGGAAAAATACGGCGGCGGCGGTTGGATTCGCCGCAAAAATACTGCATGAAAAAAACCCGGATGCGGTCATGGCTGTCTTCCCAGCGGACCATGTCATAAAGGACCCCAAAGCGTTTTGTGACATTTTGGGTCGGGCGGAGAAAATCGCTGAAAAAGGATATTTGGTCACTTTGGGCATTCAACCCACCCGGCCCGAAGAAGGTTACGGTTATATAAAACAAGGCCGGACTTTGGAAGGATCGAAAGGCGCTTTTGAGGTCGAACGGTTCGTCGAAAAACCGGACGCCATGACGGCGCAAAAATTTATCGCCGAGGGCGGATACTCCTGGAATTGCGGCGTATTTCTCTGGAAGGTCGCTACCATCCTGGAGGAAATACAAACTCACCTGCCAAAGCTGTATGCCGCACTCCCTTCGATTGTTGCGCACACGATTGAAAATAACCGCAAATATGATTACCGTCTTCTGGATTCGGAGGGGGAAAAAATCTATGACTCCCTGCCCTTCATTTCCATTGACAACGGGATACTGGAAAAATCAAAACGGGTTGCGGTGATTCCCGCAACCATCCAATGGAATGACGTTGGAGCCTGGGACGCCCTCGAAGATGTGGCCGAAAAAGATGCGGAAGGAAATGTGTTTACAGAAAATGTGACCCCGCTGGATTGCACAGGTTCCATCATCCAGGGCGAAGGACGCATGATAGGCGCTGTGGGCCTCAAGGATATTATCGTGGTGGACACCCCCGATGCTCTGCTGGTATGCGACAAAAACCAGGCCCAGAAGGTCAAGCTTCTGGTAAACAAACTGAAAGAAAAACACCGCCCGGAAGTGAAACTTGGAGTCACCGTACAAAAACCCTGGGGTTCCTATACCGGACTGGAGGAAAAAGACCATTACTTGGTAAAACGAATTGAAGTCAACAGCGGGGAACGGCTCAGCCTGCAATCACACAATCACCGGAGTGAACACTGGACCGTGGTTTCAGGGTCGGCCCTGGTGGACCTCGACGACAAACAAATCACTTTAAAGGAGAACGAATCCCTGTTCATTCCCCTCAAGTCCAAACATCGTCTGGCCAACCCCCACGAAACGCCGCTGATCCTGATTGAAGTCCAAATGGGCGATAAAGTGGTCGAGGAAGACATCATCCGTTATCAGGATGATTATAACCGCTGTTAACGGAAAACTAAATTCCGCCTGAAGAGATTTATCCGGCTCTACTTTCCAAACGATCGCACAAACAAAATAACCTGCCAGGCCTCATCCTCGGTCAGGATACGAGGAATAAATGGAGCCATGGCCGTTCCCCGACTGCCGTTTTTCAGAATCCATAACAACTCCCCGTCCGTTCGCGCGGCTTGCCAGGATTTGTCTGTAAAATTTCGGGGAAGTTTTCCAACCAGTCCGGGAATGTTGCCGAGACCTTTACCGTCCTTCCCGTGACAGGTGACACAAAATGCCTTGCCGTAGAAAAGTTTTTTGCCTTTTTCAATATTATCCTGGGTTGATGGAAACGGATTTTTCCAGGACCGGGCCTGCTCTATTTGCCCCGGAGGAACCCTTGGTTTCAGGATTTCAGGATCGGCGGCTTCCGTTCCCATGGGCAAGAGAATCAAACAGAGCGCATAAAAAAACCATTGCCCCGGCACACGTCCCACCATTGACCCGACTCCTCATGGTTAAATATTTTTTTCATAAGGCTTGGGAAGGACGGCCCCCCGCCCTTCCCAGCACCTGTTGTTTATTCTGTTCGGAAGACGTGACCCAAAGATGTGGGTGTGGTCACGGTCCCATCGGGTATCACTTGATCTTTCCCCCACAAATGAAAGATCACGCCATCGGTTTTACCAGCGGCCTCGGCAAGAGCTTTCACTTCCTTGGGATCTTCAATGTCAAGAATGACCACCCGGCCCGTATCTATCTCAACCTGGTGATCGTGGAAAGTTCGATTCCACTGGACGAGCGGTACGTTTTTCCTGGCAAGATCCTTGGCGATAAAATATTCGACAGCGACGAGTCTGGCATCGGGAGCGGTCGTTTCAAACAGCATGCATTGAAGAATTTCACCCTTTTGGATCCCCTTGCAATAATGGTGATAGGGTCCGCCAACGGTGCCGTCAGCCATCATATGCGGCGCCTGCACATGAATCGTATACCCATCCGCCGGGCTACCGCCACCACTAATGGCTGGAGTCGCCATACAACCCACCACCAGAAAACCCACGACACTCATCATGAAAATCGATTTAAAGGAATACCGCATTTTTCAATCTCCCATTAAGAATTAATAAGCCTAAAATGACTATCTCAAAAAAAACCCCGTCAATTAAAATCCTTTGAGGTAATTATCATAATATAAATCGACCAGAAAACTAAAGGTAAATTCCGGCATCCGATTTCAAGGCTCCTAATGGTCAAGACCGCTCAAGCCCCGGCTCACTTCGGAAATGACGTGGGCTCTTTCACGTGCTGCCATCCTACCCCGTTGAGGGTGCGCAACATTTCCACAAGATCCGCCTTTTCTGATTCCGTTAGCTTGAGAGGAATGATCTGATTGTCCAGAAAGGGGTTCTTGACACCGCCGTTGTTGTAATGATCCACCACTTCTTCCAGGGTCGCGAACCGGCCATCGTGCATATAAGGAGCGGTCATTGATATCTCGCGCAACGTCGGCGTTTTGAACGCGCCGATGTCTTTTTGGTCCTTGCTCACATGATACCGCCCCACATCAACCGTTTCTCCACCCCAGCCAATTCCAATATTATGGAATTTTTCATCGGAGAAATTGGTGCCAAAATGGCAAAGGTTACATCGGGCCTTATCGAAAAATAGTTTTTTACCTCGTTTGGCGGACTCGGAAATCGCCTTTGCATCGCCTTCATAATCAAACCGATCGAAAGGGCTGTTTCCCGAAATCAGGGTTCTCTGGAAAGAAGCAATTGCTTTTCCGACATGCTGAATATTAATATTTTTTGTTCTAAAAGCATCTTTAAAAAGCTTTTTATAGCCTGCGATTTTGTTTATTCTCGCCACCACCGCATCATTATCGGGGAAACCGTGTTCAATTGGATTTGTCAACGGACCCACGGACTGATCTTCGAGCGTGGGAGCCCGGCCATCCCAAAACTGCACCTCGCTGAACCCCCGGTTGATAGAGGTGGGCGCGCTTCGGCCTCCCTGCTGACGCTTGATCCCCGCCGAAACCGGCTGGCCATCGGTGAAGGCCAGTGCCGGGATGTGGCAGGTGGAACATGAAATCGTGTTGTCCGCGGACATGCGTTTATCAAAAAAGAGCAAGCGTCCCAACTCTATTTTCTGTTTTGTCAGCGGGTTGTCTTTCGGAACCTTAAAACCCTCCTCATCGAGTCCCAGGGGAATTTCCTGTTCATAAGCTTCCTGGGACGCGGCTTCCACACCTATCGCTCCTCCGATCAATAGCAGGATGGCTCCCGCCAATCCAAGCAATTGCGGTTTTCCGGTTTCAATTAATTTTTTGATTATCATATTTTTCTCCTTAACGAAAAGAGTTGCATCCGTTTCTATTTATAGAACAATATTGGAGGATTTCAATTGATAAGTCGAATCGATTAACTTTATACTTTTATAGATGAAATCTATCACCTTGACCCAACTCGAATATATCGTTGAAGTCGCTAAAAAACAGAGCTTTGGACTCGCGGCCCAATCCTGTTTCGTGACCCAGCCCACCATCAGCATGCAGATACACAAGCTGGAGGAGGAATTGGGCGTGGTGCTTTTCGACCGGACAAAAAAACCGGTGGAGCCGACTCCCATTGGCCGAAAAATTATTCGGCAGGCCCAGATCGCGGTTCAGGAAGTTTCCCGTATCGAAGAACTTGTCCAATCGGAACAAGGTAAAGTTGAAGGTGAATTCAAGCTCGGCGTCATTCCCACTCTGGCTCCCTACCTCCTGCCCCGGTTTCTGGAAACCTTCACAAAAAAATACCCGATGGTGGACCTGATCATTGAGGAATTGCAGACCCATTCCATTATTGAAAAACTAAAAGAGGATTCCCTGGACGCGGGAATTTTAGTCACGCCTTTAAAAATAAAAGGGATTCTGGAAAAGCATTTATTCTATGAGCCGTTCATCGTTTACCTGACTTCCAAACATCCCCTGCACAAACTGGAAAAGGTTTCTGAAAAAGATTTAAACCTGAACGATATCTGGTTATTGAATGAAGGCCACTGCTTTCGGGAACAAGCAATGGACCTTTGTAAAAAAAGAAAAATGGCGGGCGGGAAGCATAAAAACCTGGTGTTCGAAAGCGGCAACCTTGAAACTTTAATACGTCTGGTCGATAAAAACTTCGGTTACACTCTTTTGCCCTATTTGGCCACCATGGGCATGCCTCGCCCGGACATCAAAAAGAAACTCAGGTTTTTCAATAACCCCGTTCCCACCCGCGAAGTCAGTATCGTCACCAGTCGGTCCTTTCTCAAGCAAAGCATCATAGAAGCCCTGAATAAAAGTATCATCGCCTCCCTTCCCGATGAATTAAAGCAGAGCAACTCAAAGACCCGCGTCGTGAATTTACCGTCATTTTAATCGAGCCAGCGAGACGATTCTCAACGCGTCAGTTTGATCAGGTTACCCGCCGCATAGGCCCGAACCGCCTCCCGCGGATCATCCAGCATACGCACCAGAAGCGGAAAAGCGTCCGCTCCCCCCATCATTCCCACAGCCCGTACGGCCGACGTGCGAACCCGGGTGTTCTCGTCGTTCAATGCCCGGCCCAGCAACTCAGCCCGATCGGGCAAGTTAATTTCACCCATTATCCTGGCGGTGCTGCTGCGGACTCCGTAATCGGGATGTTCCAGCTCCTGGGCAAAAACTTCCCGGCAATTGTCCGAACCCAACCGATGCATCGCGACCGCTGAGGACACTCGCACCATGGGATCGGGATCCTGACACAGTTTTCGGACATGGTTTTGGGCAATGCTTGCGGGAAGATAGCCCATGACCAACACGGCCTGATACCTGACGGACGGGTGATCGCTCAATGTCAACTCCGCCAAGCGGGGAAATAATTGCGGCTGGACCAAATCGCCGATGGCTTTCAAACTGTAAAAAATCACCTCGTCTTCCGCGTCATCGAGCAAAGCGGTTAAATGCGGAATCAGTTCCCTGGATTTCATTTTCCCGATATAGCCGATGGCCTGATATCTGGCAACGGAATTGGAATCCTCCAGGGTATCCAATACGAGAGTGAGTTTTTCCTTCTCTCCCAACTTGTATAAAGCCGCCGCCGCGGACAAACGAACGGGCCGGTCATAGGATTTCAAATTGGCGCGGATCAGACCCCGCGCATCTTGTCGACCAAGATCTCCCAGCATTTCCAGGGCAGCGCTTTTGACCCATATATTATGATCGTCTATCAGGTACTTTGCGGTGAGAGAGGCTGATTCTGGCGAAAAATTTTTAAACCCCTGCAGGGCAAACAAACGGGTGGTGTGGTACACATCGGTCGTTGCTTTTTGTAAAAGAGGAATGAGTTCCTTGTCCCCGGATTCCCCAGCCGCCCGTGCCGCGGCGCCTCTGATATAAGCGTTTTCGCTTTCAATCGCATGATACAAAATCGCCAGACAGCGCTGTCTCAGTTTCAGAATCACGTCGTCGGGCTTTTGGGCCGCCGTCAAAGTTTCTGCCGGCAAGAGAAAACCCGCCAGGAGCACCGTCGTCCAAAAAAATTTCGCCCTTAAATTTTGCATCATTGCAATACTTTCAAACCCGCTATCGGGGAACAATACCCAGGTTAACTGGAGTGGGAATACTTTTCTATCAATACTTGATAGCGTTCCGCTTCTTGCACCTTTCCCCGCTTGGAAAATCCCTGAACCAGAATACCGCATTTCTGGAGCAGGGTCTTGACAACAAGACCGCGTCTTTCTTCACTCAGGGACGATTCCCGAAGGAGTTTTTCCAGAGCGACCACTCTGAACCGGTCCATCCCCCAGTATTTTGTGGACAATTGATCTTCATGTCCTCCCTGTTTGACGATCAGTTTTTCCTCAATAAAATGCACCGGGTATTTCAGCGATATTCTCAACCAGAGATCATAATCTTCGCAAACCGGCAAGTCTTCGTCGAATAACCCCACCTCATCGAACAGCGAAGACCGCATCAAAACAGACGAAGGGCTGACGATACAAAGCGGCAGGGAGGGGGCAAAAATATCCCCGGAATACTTGCGATGCTTGTTCATGGGGTTGACCCGGACTCCCTTGCGAATCCATATCTCATCGGTATAACACACCTGGCAATCCGAATGCGATTCCATCCAGCGAATCTGCCTCTCCAGCTTGTTTTTGACCCACAAATCATCGGAATCCAGAAAACAGATATAGCGCCCCCTGGCCATTCCGATTCCAAGGTTCCTGGCATGAGACACGCCTGAATTCTCCGGGCAAGCCACATAACGAACACGGGGAAACTCCAGCATCACTTCCTGGGTCAGGTCGGTAGAACCATCGTCGATCACGATCAATTCATAATCGGTGAAAGTTTGAGCCAAAACCGAAAGAACGGATTCCTTTAAAAAACCGGCCCGGTTAAAGGTGGGAATAATGATCGTCAATACAGGTTGCATCTGATGATTTGATCTGACTGAAAAAAGGATAATTTGATATTTCGGAACAGCAAATTTTTCGGTATTCTTAAGATCGCCAGCCCCCATAATTGCCTTGACAAAATGCCACTTTTCCCATAAAAATAATGGGTTCTGGCGAATTGTTCGAGAATAAACTTCCAACGAATGATATTTATTCGATCTTTCCCTCCAGGCTCGCTTGACCGTATAATTTTGCTCCAAAATGGGTATTTGATTTATGGATTTTAACGCGGTAACAAGACGATTTAAAGAAGAACTGGTACGGGTAGAGGAATCCATCCGCAAGAACTACGAGTCGGACGTTCCCCTGATTCCCGGAATCAGTGCGTACCTGATGAATGGCGGCGGAAAACGCGTTCGCCCCCTCTTGACCCTCATATCCGCCAATCTTTGCGGGCAGGAAGCAGACGATATGGTCATCAAACATGGCTGTGTCATCGAATACATCCATTCCGCGACCCTGCTTCACGACGACGTGGTCGATGAAACCACCGTTCGGCGCGGCAATGAAACTGTGAATTCCAAGTGGGGCAGTGACGCCAGCATTCTGGTGGGAGACTTTCTGATCTCCCGCGCCATCCTCATGCTGGCAAAGGATTGTAACCCTAAAATCATCCGCGCTATTGCAGAAGCCACCAAAGTTTTAGTTGAAGGCGGCATTCTCGAATACACTCATGCCCGGAAGCTTGAGGTCAGCAAAAAACATTGTCTGGACGTGATTTACCGTAAAACCGCATCCATCATTTCCGTGAGCTGTCAAATGGGCGCGTTATTAGCCGGCGCCACGGACGAGCAGGAACAGGCTCTGGTATCCTTCGGCAATGATTTTGGCATGGCGTTTCAACTGGTGGATGACGCAATGGACTATGACGGCGATGAAGACCTCTTAGGCAAACCTCCCGGAACCGACTTCAAGGAAGGCCACGTGACCCTGCCTCTCCTCCATCTGTATCAAAACAGTGATCGGGCCATGAAAAATAAAATCGAATCCTTCGTCCAGAACGAACACATTGCGCAAAAGGATTTTGAATTCATTCTCGATTGTCTGCGAGAAACCAAGTCGATAGAATACACCCTCGACCTTGCCAGAGAATATCTTGACCGGGCCAAAAACACTCTGCGTAAGGGGAATTTTCCGGCTCCTGAATATATCGACTACCTCATCACGGTCGCCGACCATACAGTGGATCGGTACACTGCGGCTAAGACCTGCCCCTAGAATTGTTTTCCGACCCTGGCCAGGTCGCGGCTTTTGCCAGATCCATCCGCCCCGCTCGATGGCGGGGGGGCTGAATAAATGAGTTGCGACTGATTTCAAAGGCCGTATCATGATTTCCAGAGTTCTTTTAATGAAAATGAATGATGCCAACCAAACCACATCCCTATGTCCAGCTGGCGTTCCAATCCGTCCGGCATTATCTGGAGCACGGCGTTCCCCTGCCATGTCCTGAAAACCTGACGGACGATTTACTGCAAACAAAAGGCGCGTTCGTTACCATAAAAAACGGCCTTGAGCTTCGGGGATGTATCGGCGAATTGATTCCAACCCACGAAAACCTCGCCATCGAAATCATCAAGAACGCTGTGAGCGCCGCCAGCCGGGACCCCCGGTTTTCTCCCATCTCTAAAGACGAAATAACGGATCTCACATTTTCCGTGGACGTTCTCGCTCCCCTGGAAAAAGTAGCGGATGTTTCCGAACTGGACTGTAAAAAATTCGGCCTGATCGTGACTTCAGGCGACAAACAAGGTGTGCTATTGCCCGACCTTGAAGGAATCGACACCGTAGCCGAACAACTCAGAATTTGCCTCAAAAAGGGCGGGATCGACGCAAGCGAAGCTTATGAAATGCAGCGCTTCGAGGTGGAACGGTATCGTTAATACGAGAAAGTTCCTGCAGGTGTCGCTATTTATCCTGAACACGATCTTCAGTTTTCTCAGATGTGAAATACAGCCAGAGAAAACCCGAAACTCCAGCCAAAGCAGAGGCCAGAAGAATCCCGGTTTTTGCGATCAACAGATCCTCGGCATGGTGGGCAAACCCCAGTTCCGCAATAAATATCGACATGGTAAAACCAATGCCCCCCATCAGCCCGACACCTGCAATGTGCTTGAAGTTCAAGCCCTGAGGAAGCGAGGCCAGACCCAGCTTCACAGCTACCCAGGAGAATCCAGCAATGCCAATCAGTTTTCCGATCACCAGGCCGCTCGCAATCCCCATTGAAATCGGGTGAGTGGCTATATCCCCAAAAGTGGCCCAGTCGATAGGAATGCCAGCGTTAGCCAATGAAAAGATTGGGACAACAATATAAGCAGATGGTAAATGCATCTTGTGTTCCAGGATCTGCGCAGGCGCCTGGATCAGCTGTACCCCCTCTCCCAGAGATTGAACCCGGTTGCGTAGTTCCTCATTCTTAAGAATATTCTCTTCACGGGTGTAGGCCCGTTTAATTCGTTCCACCATCGCATTCACCTGTGATAGAAAGCGAAGAGGGTCGTACTTCGGGCGCATGGGAATGGTGAAGGCTAATATAATTCCAGCCAGAGTCGCGTGGACGCCACTCTTTAACATTGCTATCCAGAGCACCCCGCCAAGCAGGATGTAAGGTAAGGTGTGGCGTATCCCGCCGAGGTTCAATGTCACCAGAATTGCCAAGACAGCGCCTGCGGTGGTCAGCGCAATAAAATTTAATGTCTCTGTATAGAACAGCGCTATTACCATGACAGCGCCCAGGTCATCGACTATCGCCAAAGCCACCAGAAAAGTCAGCAGGTTTTTCGGTACCCGATTCCCCAGTAACGCCAGAGCGCCCAGCGCAAAAGCGATATCGGTTGCCATCGGCACTCCCCAGCCATCGAAGGCATGCCCTGACGGATTGATGCCAATATAAATAAGAACCGGCATCACCATGCCGCCCATCGCCGCAATCAGCGGAAGCATCGCCTGCCTTGGGTCGGCCAGTTCCCCCACCAGAATTTCACGTTTGAGTTCCAACCCGATCACGAAAAAAAACAGCGCCATCAAACCATCGTTGATCCAGTGATGCAGGGATTTGGATAACTGGAACCCCTCGACTCCAATCGTGAACGGCATCTCCAGCAAGTGATGATAGGACTCATTCCACTGGCTGTTGGCAAGATAGAGCGCGGAAACCGCGCACAGCATGAGCAAAACGCCACTGGTGGTCTGGCGATGAATAAAATCTTCCAGCGGCGTTAATACCCGATCGAAAGCCTTTTCCCATGGCGCTATGTATTCTTTGCCAACCCGTTTTTTCATTAAGTACCCAAAATGAAGCTATCGTCTCTAAACACGATCCATCAGAATTCTCAAATTAATCTTTTTCCCATCCCAACTGTCATCGCCCCAAATTTCTTCCGCTCTCTTTACCTCGCCCTTCGATGAGAGGACACCCTACCACTATCGCGCTGTTCAAGACCTTCTATAATTTTTATGCTTCAACGGACAGGGTCAATCATCAGGCTCGTTTTTCGATCGGGAATTCGGTTTGCTTGCCTGACTATTCCTAATAGAGGTTAGAGTCTTGTCGATGTGCTCTTCTTCACTAAGGATTTTGTCCAGCTTGCATTGAATCGCCTCGACCGCTTTGGTGTTTCTGTAGGTCATGATGATGAGCTTGACCGATACAAGGAACACCGCCGCTTCGAGCAATAAGTCGTGGGTGAACCCCTTCATGAATAGTGCAGAAACAAACAACCCCAGGGTAACCAGGATAACCAACGCGGTCCCAGGGCCAAGATATTTTTTAATCAGGTCCAGCATAGGGGTTATTAGCAAACCATATCTTTGAGGGTTAAAATACCCGCAACTTTTCCAAACTTGGTCACCACAAGATGTTTGATCTTTTTTCGAAGCATGAACTCATTGGCTTCACTTCGGGGTAAGTAATGGTCCATTGATAAAAGCGGTTTTGACATGACAGAATTAATTTTTGTGGTTTTAGGATCCAGCCCCTTTGCAATGACTCTCTCTATTATGTCCGTTTTGGTGACAATTCCCGCATAGTCTTCGTTTTCCACCACCAGCAGGGAACCTATATTTTTTTCACATAATAATTTTGCCCCCTCCTCAACCGTTGATTGGCCATCAATACTCACAACAGGTGAAGCCATAAAATCTAAAATTTTGTCCATATTTAATCCCCCGGTTATAAGCAACGTTTCTTAAGAAAGTACTCAGGATAAATTTGATCTGCCAATAAGCTTCTATATCTAAGAACTCAAAACTCAAAAGATACTCCAACTATATAAATTTTAACATGAACTGACCTCTCTAACTCCAACCGCTACTATATTATCACCTTTCATGAATCCCCCGTCCGAACGCTTTCCAACCAATTTTTCCATCAAAATATAAAAGTGACAAACAAGGCGTGTTATTGCTCAACCTTGAGGGCGTCGGTATCGCTACCGAACCGATCAGGATGTGTCTCAAAAAGGCGGGATCAACGAAAGCGAATCTTATGAAATTTTCCGCAATTGAAAAACCTCGGGTTTTGCACTCAATAGAATTTCTTCTCTTCCACTGGACTTTACCCGCAATCCATACATATCCCGCACCCTTGAATTTACGTAACTTATTGAATTTTTTATCATAACATAATTTCCGCATGCTAAAATATATTATCCATTTTAAACAATACAGACTATTTTTCTTGTGCCGAGGGGGGCTTGGGTGCGCTCCTGGGGAGAGGGAATAATTCGAGGTGAGACGATGGACATGAGCAACATCATTATTTTTGGGGTCTTGATTTTTGGAGTTCTAGCGATCCTGGGATACATTTTCGTTATTTATAATGGCTTGATTTCTTTAAAAGAAAACATGAAGAAATCGTGGGCAAATATAGATGTCATGTTAAAGCAGAGATACGATGAACTCCCCAAGCTGGTCTCCGTTTGTGAGAGCTATGCCGAGTTTGAAAAATCCGTACTCGACCGCTTGATGGAAGCCAGAGAAGGCTATATGCGAGCCGACACGGTGAGTCAAAAAGCGAAAGCCAGTGGCGCCATCAGCTCGGCCCTGAGCGGACTTTTTGCACTTGCAGAAAACTACCCGGATCTAAAATCCAACAACAACTTTCTACAGTTACAAAACCGCATATCTCATTTAGAAGAAAGTCTGGCCGACCGCCGGGAGTTTTATAATGACAGTGTGAACAACTATAATATTAGAATCCAGCAGATTCCCGATCTGTTTGTCGCCAATTTCCTCAACTTCACTTGTGAAGACCCGTTTCAAGTTCCTGAAACCGAACGCCAGGACGTAGACATCAAAATCAAACTCCCGTCAATGCAATGAATATTGCAGGACTCTACATGCCATGCCTGATGATGGGGTTTGGCGTGTACTGGTTTTTCACCGGCTTTCGGACACTAAAATCCTCACGGACCATCCAAAACATCCCAACGTCAAGAATTTCTACTGGAGCGGTGGGGGCTCATGTGGAAATCAAAGGGAATATTCTTCAAGATAAAGAGCCATTTCTTAAAGGTCCGGTGAGCGGTCAAACCTGTGCATTTTATTCCATCGAAATTCAGAAGTTGGTTCGAACGAAGGATCACAGTCATTGGAAGACCATCGATCATTTTTATTCCAGCCCGAATTTTATTGTCGATGATAAAAGCGGAGCGGTCGCAAAAGTTTTCGTTGCCGGAGCAAAAATTCAAAGGCGGGGAAGAGTTAGAGAATTCGAAACCAGCTCGAATGATTTTGCATCCCTGCCGGGAAAATTGGCCCAGGCCTTGCGGAAGAATGCGGATCAATTGCGGAATTTTAAATATAAGAGTACTTCCTGGCTGTTTTCCCAAAAATATCGGTTTATGGAGTGGTGTTTTGTCCCGGAGGAATCGGTATACATTCTTGGATACGCTGAATCAGGAATCAAACAAACGAAGCAAAAAAAATTATCATTCGATAACTTCTTGAAAGCAAAACAGACCATTGATACTGACCCGACTCTGCAAAATCGATTCGACCGCAATCAAGACGGGTTTCTGGCCCCGGAGGAACTAGAACGAGGCGCTCAAATCGTTGGTCATGGGTTGCAGGTCGAAGCCCCGCCCGTTCAGGAGAAAACGGATACCCAAAATATCAAAATGGTTTTCAGAAAACGAAAAGGCATCCCCTACATCCTCAGTAATATGAAAGAGACAGACCTCGTCAAACAACTCTCCTGGAAAGCGACCTTGAAAGTCTGGGGCGGCCCTGTCGTTGCCATCAGCGGCGCAGTCTATCTTTTTTACACTCAATACAATTTCTAAAAAAGAAGGGGTGATTTCAGGATTGCCAAAAAAAACCAAATAAAAATTTTCAAAAAAAATCCCCTCCCACCCTTGGACTCGCTTCAGGGTGACAGGGGATTTAATGTTACTACGATTACTTGACAGCAATTAGCCTACATAGGCCACCTTGCTCGCAGGCGTCCGGGTGTCCATATTTTTGCCCCGGTTGGTGTGATCGTCGATCTCCGCCGCAGTGCCGATCATCCTGCCGAACAGGAAGGTAGAGAAACTCGCGGTTTCGATATCGTTTTCTTTCAATTTTCCAGCTTTGTACTCCGGCCAAACCATCTTCAGCAGAATGACCGCGATCACTGCGTCGATGTTCACGCAGTACACGTTATTGCTGACTTTGGCCTTGAACAGAGCCTTGACCAGGCTGTGATAAAAATCCAGGAAGACGTTGTCCAACCCTTTTTCCTTGAACAACCCGGAAACAAAAACTTCACGCGGATCCACGTTGACATCCTTGCCTTTGAAAATCGGATGGTTCACGCAGGGGATTTTGGCGTAATCGAGATTACCGAGCGCCTTTTGCTTGCCCTTATAATCCCCGTATTCCTTGGCGACCTGCATCGCGATGGCGTCCAGATCAATGCCATGATTTTTATCCGCCGCGTCTTTCAAATTCTGATCCTTGAACTTCTCGATCAGAAACGCCGCCGCTTCATAGCCATTGCCGCCGTGGGCGAATCCGGTATGCGTCAGGAATCCGATATACCCCTTGTTAATTTGAACACGGTCCGGCTGCTCAGGCCCATCGGCACTGACGGCGCCCTTGGCACCCTGAGCGGAAATCGTTCCCGGACCGTTTGTAATGATGAGGCCCAACAGGACCTGAAACTCGAATAATTCCGTTTCGGAGGGTTCTCTCCCCATCAACGCGAGAAACGCGGTTTTGGTAAAACTATTCGTGAGCAGTGCGTCCATCTTGACACCGCAGAAACTGTCCTTTTCGTGCTTTTCGTGCGAAGCCGTCACCCCGACGATGGTGCTGTAAATCTTGGAATGCCAGGGCAGAGTGCACAGGGAATCCTTGGAGATTTTCTTGGTTTTTAAGCTGTTCCACCCAAGGGTCACCCAAATGATCGCAAGCAGGGTGTCCGCAGACAAATGACCTTTGTGTTTTTTCGCAAGATCCTGACAAAAGCTCAGAAACACCGATTTCCCGGCTTTGTTGAGAGCTTTTTCCATCATGGCGGCTGTAGGGTCTTCACTTCCCGCCACCAAAACATCTTTATACTTAGCCGCTTCCTTCAATTGCTCGGAGGTGTCGAATTTTTCGGAAGGGTCCATCAACTTGGTGAATTGAAAAAGATCCATGAGAGCCCTTGCGGAATCCATTGATGCCTGGGCCACTTTCTTTCCGACAATCCCTACAGCGGATGCCACTACGGTATTGGGCGAGTTTCCATTTTCACGAGACGCTCCCGCCGCCACCAGTGTGGGCAATCGATGCTGATTGACATAAGTATTGAGCGCGATGTTGGCGATCGTTTCTCCATACGCGTCAGGATGTTGCTTGGTCAACGCGAACACCAGATTGGCTTCGTAGTTCCTGGTCGACGCGTCCAATATGGACACATTATTGATTTTAGAAACCTGGGTCTTGGGGTCCATCATGGATGCGCCGCTGGCGTCCTTGAGGGTTTCCCGCCGAAACTGCGCTCCCACCTGTCGGTCCAGAGCCGTGATCTGTTCGTTGTAAGGGCTGATCGCCTCGACCACGGGCGCATCCAATTCTTTTGGCAGTTTGACTCCGTGGTTGTTGCCAAACCAGGCTTTTAACGCCAGACTTCCTTTAGAGGGAAAATCGGGTTTGAGGCCGTTGGCTTCCATCACATGCGTCATGGCTTCGGGAATATAAGCGATGTTGGTGACGAGAGCGCCTTTTTTAGAAAATACAGGATTCTCCGGCGTGTAAATATTGTCCACCCCGAACATTTCCATGAACCATTTTTCTTTAGCCATGGCGTCATCGCCCGACCCTGCCAATGACCCTGCGTGTCCGCAGGCCTTGGTCAAGCGCGCTTTCCAGCGTCCGACCACGCAGGCCACGATCGGCTTGCTGGATTTCAAGCCATGCTCGTAATAGCCGCCGGGTTCGGAATACATGACCGCGGCTTTTGACCGGTCGTCATTTTCAAACGCGTGCAGAAATTCCTTGGGTCCGTATTGAATATAAACATCCTTGCCGCTGGACACGGAAGTCGTGGTTCCCCATCCGCCGGTTGAGAGATAAACCGCGATGGTGGTGGTGAAGTTCCCCGAGTTGGAAAAAATAGCCACCGACCCCTTCATCAGGGATTCCTCAGGATGACTGCCGCCCAACGCGCCGCCAATGCGGACATGATTCCAGGAGTCGGCCAAACCTAAGCAATTGCCGCCAAACAGATCGACCCCGTTGGCCTGACAAATGGCCCGCATGATGCGGGAATCCTTGACGGAAACTTTTTCTGTCAGAATAATGGCTTTTTTCAGATCGGGATTCTGCCGAACCGCTTCGGCGATGCCATCCTTCACACCGGACGGCGGAAGATAGACAATGACGGTATTGAACTTATGACCATCCGCCATGCCTTCCTTGATGGAATTGTAAAACGGGATTTTTCCGATTTTCGTGGGCAAAGATTTTCCCGCCTTGCCCGGTCCCGTGCCGAATACAATATTGCCGCCGGAATATTCATGACTGATCGGCGTCACGGTGGAACTTTCTTTACCCAAAATGTTTAAAACAACCACGCGGTCGTCTTTTGTCGCCAGCTCACTCAATGAATTGATGCCTACGTAATAGGGGAACTCTCCTATACCTTGCTTATGCATTAAAAAATCCTCTCTTTCGGATTAGTCTTAAATATATGAAAATTACTTAATATTCATTTTGGACATGATTTCTTCTTTTCCGCCGTTCAGCATCCATTCGTTCACCTTGAGGGAATAGTTGATGACTTCCGACATGGCGCTGTCATGACCGAAAAACCGGTACGGAACTTGTAACGAATCCAGAATATCTTTGAGGTAAGACATTCCCCGGATCAGATTCGGTCCGCCCCGTCCCACCACCACAAACAGCGGAATGGGTCCATACGTCTGGAAGTACCAGCGGATGCCGTCGCCCATGGCGCGGAAGGTTTCAAAGATATCGGTGTTGTTGGCCTTGCCGCCAATGATGAACAAAATATTGGATTGCTGAAACCAATGCTTGAAAGTGATTCTGGATATGTCATGCATCTTCTCATAAGGCGGGTTGCCGCCAAAATCCGATGAAATCGTCGCGGCCTCGCCAAGAAGTTCGGTTACCATGGCGTTGGCCCCGCCACCAAAGGTAGGCGCTGTGATGGTGCCTTTATCGTTCATGACAAACACATCGCTCTGGCCCTGATAAGTTCTGAGCTGATTGATCTCCTGCTCAAAGTCGGAAGCGTCGGATTCAAACAGGTAGTTTGGCAATCCCAGACGTTTCCAGGCCGGGTCATCCTGGTCGAAAGCCGCCTTGAGATCGCAGGCCACAGGTGTCAGGCGTCCGCCCTTGCCAGGCATCATACGAATCGGGTTGATCTCAAGCATGATCATGCCGTAGTTGTTGTACAGGTCCCACAATTTAGGCAGATTTTGTACCAAAGGGCTGATGACTTCCGGCGGCGCCCCAAGTTCCGACAGCGCATTGGATACGTGAAACGCCTTGAGACCTGTTAAAGGATCAAAAGGAACATTGGCGATTTTTTCTTCTTCCAGTTCCTCAATATCCACGCCGCCGTGATGGGTGATGGTCATGGTCGGTGCGCGAAAAACAGTGCTTTCGCTGATGGAAAAATAAACCTCGTGCGTCGCAGGAACCGCCCCTTCGTAGGTCACGCCTTCGGCTTTAACGGTCGCCAGCCCATCCTTATGTTCCGCAAAGTAAAGACGCTCTTTTTCCTTCAAGGCTTCGTTTAAATTTTTAGCGCGGCCAATCAATCCCGATTTGCCTTTTTTCCCCACTCCGCCCCTGAACACAGGCTTGATAAAAACTTCGCCGTGCTTTTTGATCATTTCCTTGATTTCATCGGACGTGAGTTCGGGTCCCCGCACATCAGAATGAGGATATTCTACAAGGTCTAATAATTTTCTGCCCCAGAGCATGCCGGTTAACTGCATTTTATTCTCCTGCTAACGTGTAAATTTATTGGCAACCAAATACGGTTGATTTCAATTGGGAATGAATGGTCCTGCTTTTAAAAAATATGAAGAAATTCGTTAAAATTATCCTACAGTATAAAGATAAATAATTTCGGCTGTTTAATTGGAATGCGGGACGGTATTGTAAGGAAAAAGCAACATTTGTCAATGGTTTCCTTGCAATTTCAGGCGGTAAAAAGACTAAAAATTTGAGAAAAGATTTTCGGGGGTCCAGAAAGAGTTAATGCAGGGAGAATGCTGAGTCAAACGGAGCGAAATTCAGCCAGTCGCTTGCGCAACTGGCGGGCGCGAAACTTTTCTTCATCTAAAGAAATAAAACCTTTTTTGAGGTCGTGTTCCAGCATTTGCAGTTCAAAATCAAGGGTTTCGGCCACGGCTTTCCGGTAACTCCGTCCCGGTTGCACAGAAAAGGTCACCACGCGGGTATTGAACTGATTGGGCTGGATATCGTGGAGGATGGCGTCGATGGTATCAGGAGCGATACCGCCGCCCACCGAGACCTTGATATTTTTGGCCTTGATTCGGACAACCGCCTGCCGGACGAGGTTCTGGACTTCAGCATCCATGCGGTCTTTTTTAAGGGATTGGGACAAATCGCTACAGCCGATGGTGATTTCATCGAGCAAACCAGCTTCCGGCACAGCCAGGATGGCATCGAGCTGTTTGACCGCCGTCACGGTTTCGATATTGATCTGCTTGACCAGCCTCTGCATTTGCATGGGAGTGGTGAAATCCCGGACCGCCGCTAAAAAATTTTCCAACCCATAAGCGGATTCCACCATCGGCGCGATCAGGCCGTCTATCTTTAATGAGAGCAATTGTTTGACATCGTTTCTGGCGTTGGGTCCGCCAATTTTCACCATGACCGGAAGAACCCCCTGGATCAACTCCGTCCAAAACCGGATTTGCTCAAACGACATGGCCGCGTCTTCGGTCGACAGTTTCAAACAACTCGCGCCAAACTGGTTTTTTAAATTCAGAAGACATGCGATCAGATTCTGGGTCGAACCTTTTTTTATCCGGGGAGAAATCATCTTCATCAATTGCGGCTGTTTCGCGTTCATCATCGTTCTCCCTTGGAGTTGCGGAAAATCACCGAAGGATCGATCTGGCCGATGTCAGCGCATCCGGTGAGAATCATGGCTTTTTTCAATTCGTCCTTTTTCTGGTTGAGATAAAAATCCACTCCTTCCCGACCCGCCCCAAAAGCCGCTATGCAAACGGGTCTGCCTATCATCACCGCGTCCGCCCCTAAAGCCAGCATCTTTAAAATATCAATGCCTTCACGGATCCCGCCGTCCACCAGAATTTTTGCGCGACCCGCGACCGCGGCGGCTATTTCCGGCAGAACGTCCGCCGTCCCCGGCATCGTGTCCATGACCCGGCCACCGTGATTGGAAACCACAATCGCATCCGCTCCGGCTGAAACCGCCGCCAAAGCCGATTCCACATTCATGATTCCCTTCAGAATAAACGGGACGGACAAATGCGACTTCAACAAGCGCAATTCTTCCACAGACTTTGGCCCCACGGCCTGACTTTTAAGCGCCATGGTCTTGAAAGACGCGGCGTCGATATCGATACCAACGGCAATGGCGCCAGCCTCTTCTGCCGCTTTGAAGCGGGTGATGATCTCATCGCTATCTTCTCTGGGCTTAAAAATGGGGATGCCCAGTCCTCCCCTCTCTTTGATGGCCTCCAAACCAATGAGATATTTTTTCGGACTGGCGCCGTCCCCCACCATGCCCAGAGACCCGCTGTCCAGACAACCATCGAGCACCGCTGAGGCATATTCCTTTTCGTCCATGCCGCCGGCCAGATTGGTCTCCATTCCGGTGATGGGCGCGGCCAGAACCGGCAGGGACAGTTTTCGCCCGAAAAGTTCTATCGAAAGATCGGGGATTTTTACCTGGTGAATCGTCCGCAAGTTGATCTTGTACCGGGCCAAAGCCCGCAGGTTTTCCGTGAACGACTCGCCGGTTCCGATGCCACCGATACCGGGAACTTTGCCCCGGCACTCCGCTCCATCGCAAACCACGCAAGCCTTGCAGGCGACATAAAATTTCCGCCGCGCGTTGTTGCGAATGATGTCCCAGGTCAAAGTATTCGGCTCGCCCATTTCTATCCGGATGGTTTTCCTGGCCAGATCGTTGATACGGATGGCTTCTTCACGGGTTTTATCGACGGTGATGACGTATCCGGTTTTACCCAGATTGCTGGTGATCTCCTCCATCGAGTCACCCGCCTCTTTCATGAAGATTATTTCTTTCACCCCCTTGATCTTGCGGGCCTCTTCAACTCCCTTGATCGAGAGTATCCTGCCGGGAGGAGGAATCAACGAACGCTCGGCAGACACCAGCGTGGTTTTAGGTTTTAAATCCGTTGGAGTTTCCCCAAGAGCCACCTGTATCGCCGCTTTCATGAGGTTGACCCCGGAAGATAACGGGTAGGTATGAGCGGACATCCAGCCGCCGCTCAAACGCGCGGCGACTTCCACAATTTTCGGGCCTTCAGATGTCAGTTTGATATCCCCTTTGGCGGCGCCGTGGTCGATGCCCAACGCCCGAATGGCCTGGCGAAAAACATCTTTCACCTCTTCTAATTGAGCTTCGGGCAGGTTGGACGGCAAAGTATGCCCCACTTCTACAAAATACGGCTCCCGCTCAATGTGCCGGTCGGCGATTCCGGTGATCTCGATCCGGCCATCGAATATGAGAGCGTCCAGGCTCAGTTCCGGCCCCGGCATGAATTCTTCGAGAATCAATTTGCCACTGATGGACGCTTCTTTGGCTTCCTGAAAAGCCGGGATCAAGTCTTCCGGTCGAAAGATTTTTTTAACACCGCGCGCTCCCATGTTGTCGCAAGGCTTGATGACTAAAGGAAGCGGCAGATCTTTGAGGGCCATCTCGGCCTCCTGAAGAGACCAGACAGGACGAAAGTCGGGGATCGGGACATTATGTTCCCGGAGACAATACCGCATTTTAATTTTGTCCGTCGCCCGTTCCGCCACTTCAAAAGGGATTCCGGGAAGATCCAGGGCGTCGGCCACTGCCGCCACCGTTTGCGAGGCATCGGTGCCAACGGTCATCACGCCATCCAAAGGACAGGTCTGGTGAAATTCCCGGGTGGTGTTGACAGTCAGATTGATGTTGCGGGTGCTGACCACAATGGGAAAATCCGCGAGCCGCATGCCCGCGGCTTCCGGGTTGTAATCCGTGACCGCCACTTTCAACCCCATGGCCTTGGCGGTTTTGATCGCGGGAAGCTGGAACACCCCGCCGCCTATTATCAATAACTGTTTTACAGGAGATTTTTCGGACAAATGGCTCGACCCTTTATGGCTAAAAGGATTTGCATGGGCACTCAGACGCTTTAAGAACGAAAAAATGACAAGTCAGACTATCATTTCATTATCGACCAAAGCTTGACCATCCTTTAAGGAATACGGGTTTTTTCTTGGGAAAAGCTGAAAATTGGCAGGAAGTTTCTAATATTACAGGGTGGGCCTGGCGCAGATCGCATAGACTTTTAAATCTGCCGGTCGATCACTCATTTTGTTAAACAGGGTCATTTCCCAGGTATTGCCGCTGGAAGGATAGTTGTTGATTCCAGAACAGTCCGCGCATTTTTCGGCGCTATACCCGCCTCCAAGCAATACTTTCCCTGGAGAGCAACTCAGGAGGACCGTTGTTCTTTTTCCAGGCTCTACTTTAAAATTCTTACTTTGCAAAATCTCCCACCCAGAGATGCCATTCATCACTCCCCCTTCCGCTTCAGATCCGGGCGAACCGGCAGGTCCTGCAGGACCTTGCTCTCCCTGGGGTCCCGGTGGTCCGGTGAACCCTACCAGACCCTGCACTCCCTGGGGTCCCACCGGTCCTGCGGGTCCAGCAATCCCTTCAGGGCCAATCGGACCTGGGGGGCCTGGTTCCCCTTTTTCTCCGGGAAGTCCTTTTTCCCCGTCTGACCCACGCAGTTTTTCGAGGTGGCCTGTTTCCTGTAACATTCCCATAAATTTCTCTGTGGAAACGATTTTTCGCAACTCATTTTGCAGGGCTTTAGAGTCGATTTTTACGGAAGCGTCCCCTCCCTGACCGGGAACACTCATATTTTGGGCTTTACTCAAATACACAAAAGAGAGAGCGGTGCCAAAAATAATGCTGGTGATTATTATCAGGAAATCCTTAAAACCAAATCCCCTCTGTTTCTGCGCTGGGGGAACAGAGGGGGAAGAAAGATCCGGCCCGCTGTCGTCTGTGGGGAAACCCATTTGCTTGACGGGATTCATCACCTCATCATCGGGCATCCACTTTTCAGGACCGTTTTCTTCGTCAGTTTTTTCTGGCGTTCCCATAACAACCATCGTCTGTTCCATTTGGATCTATGTGGTCTGCGGTCCGTATTGCTGAAATGCCCAATAAATCCGACCCCAGGATTCAGCATTGACCCCAATAAATTAAATACTTTTATACAGAATTGACGATATGGGGGGATTGTTGAGATTCAGACAACAAACTGTCACAATTGAGTCACATTTCCTCAATCAGAGGATTGTGGAGGAATTATCCGAGGATGTTGGCTCGCTTGCGGATGAGTTAAGTGCAAGCCGGTTGGCGTATCGGAACGGTATCTGAAGAACTGGCAGGTATCACAAGATTTTGTCATGAAACTGGATGGATCCGTTACCACCATCAACACCCCTCAGGGACCCAAGGACTCCCCGAGGGGAAGGTGAAATATAAAATCGATCCGGAATTTTGCGTGTCATGCGACCCATTTACGAAAATTAAAATCCTTCCCACTTGGCCGCAAACGATTGTAGGAATTAGTAATTTCCCCCCTTGGTGAGGAGAAACAGTTCTCTAGAATCAAATCTCTTGGATCCCCCGATTTTTTCTCATGGTCTCCCCGGTCTGAATATCTTTTTTTTAAAACCTGTTTAACGACCTCTAAAATATCCATGTCTGTTCCCCCCAAAAAAATTTCAACCATTTTTTGATTCCGCATTTTCTCGAAATTTATCGTTAGCAGGAAGGAGGTTAATCACAGGTTTTTGTGATGACGGTTTGAGATAGGTGGGATAATAGTGAGAGGGTCAGAAAGAAGCCTTCCCGGCCTCCGGGATCGGATTATTTTAGTATAATATAATTGTTTGGATGTGTCTGCTTTCGACCCAAAGCGGACATTCACAATTTAATATTGAAGTCATGAAAAGAAGGAATTACTCTTCTTTTATGCGGCTCAATCTTTAAAAGAAATAATATGTTCATAATTAAAAACGTGAATACGGAATATTCATCCGATTCATATCGGCCTCCCGCCCCGGAAGCCATTCAACCCCAAAAGGTCGAAACTTAAAATTAGAAGGTGTTACAACTAACAGGCAGGCCATAGGTTTTTGGAGTTTCCAATGAATCGATTAATATTTGCTGCCCTCATCTGTTTGTTCGGCTGGAAATGCACTACTTCCCTACCTCTGCAGGAAAACACCGCCGCTCCGGTACAGGTCATTTTTGTTCCTGGATATTATGGCAGCACCCTCACACGAGAAGCCGACGGTAAGAAAATTTGGTTTACCGGAGCACAAGCGTTATGGGGCGACCAAACCTTGGCGCTTGATGTGGACGGGCTTCATATCCCGGGAACCACCTCATTCAAGGTGGGTGAGGTTCTCCGGTCGGTGGATTTCTTTTCCTCGATGCTGTCGAAAGACATTTATGGAAACATTATCGACGGTTTAAACACTCGGCTTGCAGGGCGTGCCAATGTGGTTCCCTTTGCATATGATTGGCGTGGCGACATAGCTATATCCGCTCATCAATTGTCGCAAAAAGTAGAAGATTTGTACGAAGCGGGAGCTTCAAAGGTGGCGATTCTTGCCCACAGCATGGGGGGGCTTGTAACAAGTTATTACCTGTTGTATGGAAATCAGGAGTTGAACAATGCCCGAATGGATATGTCTGGCGCCAGAAGAATTCATGGGGTTGCAATGGCAGGCGTTCCCTTCAAAGGCACTCAAGCAGTGTTTCGCAATATGCAATATGGTATCCGGTTTGGTTTGAATGCGAAGGCGCTTGATGGATTAGCTGTGGCATCGTTTCCGTCCAGTTACCAGATTCTCCCAAAGTATCCGAGAGCGTTATCGACCCTTCAGGGAGTAGATGTTTCAGATTGGATTTTTGATGCAAAGCGGTGGCGCGATGGGAACTGGAGCTTGATAAAAAATTCCATGGCATATGATGTTGCGACCAGGGAAAAAAGGATGAACTATACCAGCGTCATGCTTTCACGTGCCGAGTTGTTGAATAAGAAACTGCATGCCCCGTCATCGAATGCTGAAAGCAATTTACCGTTTTTATATATGTATGGAGATTCGATACCCACGTTACACAGTGCTTTATGGCATGAAGAAAAACGTAAGATCCTCTTTCCTGGAAAAAATATAAAACAATTTCTCCAAGATTTTGATACCGCGAAACTCCTAATGCTGGGCGACGGGACTATAACAGTTTCGGCAGGACGGCCTCCCAAAAGCTTTGCCCTCATTTTCCCTGAAATGAAAATAAAAAAACTTAAAGAAGAGCATCTCGATCTACTAAGGGATGAGATGAGTTTAAATGAAATTTCAAGATTTATTAAAGAAGCCATAGGTGTTTGACGTAAGCCAAAAGTGGATCACTTGAGGTAAAAGCTAAGAAATAATTTCTGTAAAAAATTTCATTATCTGAATGTCCGCTTTTGGCAGACGGCGGTCTTTCGGGGATTAAGAGCGCCTGGAACTGTCTGTCAGGTCACGTTTAACCTGCTACCGGTCATCATTTTGAATATCGTCGCAAATTTTCTGGACTGGTTTCGTGATAATCGGCGAAAAAAAACTCTGGCCGCTCCTTTTCCGAGCGAGTGGGAGAAACACATTCAAAATAATATTCAATATTACCAACACCTCAATAACGAAGAAAAAAAACGCTTAAAGGACCTCATCCAAATCTTTATTGCCGAAAAGAATTGGTTGGGGTGCAATGGCCTCGCCTTGACAGATGAAATTTGCGTCATAATCGCGGCCCATGCCTGCCTGCTGATACTCGCGTTGCCAAACGATTATTACCGCAATGTGGAATCCATTTATGTTTATCCGACAACCATCTTTTCTCCTGAGAATTCAACAGGATTTTTTGAAGTCCGCACGACCCCATTGTCTGGCCCGATGCCAATTCTGGGCGAAGCCCATCATCGCGGCCCGGTGATACTCGTCTGGGATGAAATAAAAAGAGAAACCCGGCATCCTGAACACGGTCATAATGTTGTCTATCACGAATTCGCTCATAAACTGGACATGCTCGATGGCACTGCCGATGGCACTCCACCACTCACAACTCCTGAGGAATATCAGCGGTGGATTGAAGTTTGTTCCAAAGAGTATCTGGAGCTATGTGACAAGGTGGAACACGGCCAGCCTACTTTTTTTGACAGTTATGCGGCAACGAATGAAACTGAATTTTTCGCGGTGGCGACGGAACATTTTTTTAGCGAACCCGAAAATATGAAACACCATCATCCAAAACTGTATCAGGTCTTACAGGATTTTTATCGGCAAGACCCGGCACAGAAAATATTTACCAATCGGGTTCCTTAACTGAATGTCCGCTAACGACCCACAGCGGTCATTAGCATGTGTCTTCAAAAACTAATCATAAAAAAAGGGAACGGGCTTAACCGCCCCGTTCCCTTTTATTTGTTTGAAGTCAGTTTTAAACTTTAAACTGACCGACCAGACTTTGCAACTCTGCCGCCATTTTGGAAAGCTCGCTTGAAGCCCCCTGGGTATCGGTCGCGCCCTGAGTTGTGCTTTGAGCCGCCTGAGCAACCCCGGTAATGTTTTGCGCGATCTCGGCGGTTCCTTTTGCCGCTTCACCGACATTACGCCCAATCTCCGCTGTGGTCGCCGTTTGCTCTTCCACGGCGCTTGCGATGGTGTTGGAGATGTCATTGATCTTGTTGATGACCTCGGAAATCTCGGCAATCGCATCCACCGAGCTTTTCGTATCCGACTGAATGGCGCCGATTTTACCGCTGATCTCCTCGGTGGCTTTGGCGGTCTGGTTGGCCAGATCCTTCACTTCGTTGGCGACTACGGCAAAACCTTTACCGGCTTCTCCCGCACGCGCCGCTTCAATCGTAGCGTTCAATGCCAGAAGGTTGGTCTGCTCCGCGATGGAAGTGATGACCTTGATCACCTGACCGATCTCAGCCGAACTCTCGCCCAACTTGCTGATCGTGGCATTTGTGGTTTCGGCCACTGTCACCGCTTCAGCGGCAACCCGCGATGCCTCGGAAGCATTTTGCGCGATCTCTTTGATGCTGGCGCTCATCTCTTCAGCACCTGTCGCAACCGTCTGCACGTTTTTACTGACTTCTTCTGAAGCGGCGGACACCACACCCGACTGGGCCGATGTTTCTTCCGCGTTCCCCGCCATCTGTTGGCTGACTGCGGTTAATTCCTCAGCCGAAGACGCCAGAGTTTCGGCGTTGTGGCCAATATCGGAAATGCTTTTACGCAACTTGGAAAAGAATTTCGACAATCCTTCTCCAATTTGACCTGAGTCATCGGTACCGGTCACTTTTAATTCTTTCGTCAAATCACCTTCACTGGCCGCATTGACCACTTCCAGAATTTGGGCCACTTTGTTGACCTTATCCGTGATCTCCACTGCAAACTTGACAACCTTGAATGGCTTTCCGTTTAAGTCCATGATGGGGTTGTAAGACGCCTGAATCCAGGCTTCCACACCGCCCTTGCCCAGCCGTTTGTATTCACCGGAATCGAATTCGCCGCGATTGAGCTTTTCCCAGAATGCTTTGTACTCAGCGCTATTGGCATAGGAAGTTTCGCAAAATATACGGTGATGCTGGCCCTGAATCTCTGCAAGTGGATAGCCAACCACATTCAAAAAGTTTTCATTGGCCGTAATGATGGTTCCGTCCATATTGAACTCGATGACCCCCTGGGATTTTCCGATGGCCTCCAGTTTTCCCTTATATTCGGCGTTTCTCAGTTTTTGTTCGGTCACATCACTGGCGAATTTGACAACTTTAAAAGGCTTGCCGTTGAAGTCCAAAATAGGATTGTACGTGGCGTTAATCCAGATTTCCTTGCCGCCTTTCCCCACACGCTTGTATTCGCCGGAATCGAATTCTCCACGATTGAGCTTCTCCCAAAAGGCTTTATATTCCGGGCTGCTCGAATCTTCGCAGAACATCCGGTGGTGCTGACCTTTAATTTCATTAAGGGAGTAACCAACAGCATTCAAGAAATTTTCATTCGCTTCGATAATAGTCCCATCCATATTGAATGAAATAACCGCCTGAGATTTACTAATGGCATCGACCTGACCTTCACGCTCCATGCTTTGCAGCTTTTGTTCGGTGATGTCCTGTGCAATTTTTATAATTTTTACAACATTGCCTGATGAATTGAATACCGGCATGTAGGAGGCACTCAGGTAAATCGGAACCCCGCCTTTTCTTACCCGCTTAAACTCTCGGGTTTGGGACTTACCCATTTCTAAATCCCTCCAGAAATCCCGATACTCCTGACTTTGAGCGAGTTGGGAGTCTACGAACATCCGGTGATGCTGACCGACAATTTCACTCAAGTTATATCCTATTGCCTGGAGAAAATTATCATTTGCGGTGAGTATATTGCCCTCGGGATCAAACTCGATAACCGCCAACGCATTGTGGATAGCATCGAACTGCTTTCCGAGGTCAGAGCTTCCGTTTTTCCCGTTCCTAAATATTTTGAATAATTTAAAACCTGTTGAAGCCGTTTCCGACGAACTATAAGCAGCAGATGTCATATATGGTTACCCTATTTCATGAAAGTTTTAAAATACGGTCTCTCTAAAAAAACAACACAAATTATTATAAATCAATAATTTACAGAAGTACAGGGTGGTTTACGTCAGCTAAAAATATTGCCAATTGAGGTGAAAGCACCTACCCCTTTATTCGGAATTCGGAATATGTTATAGTTATTCCGATATTACGATTGGTTGATAGGGGTCGCTCATGCGAAAAAGGAATTTACTATTTTGGGCTGTAGGCGCCGGTTTACCATCTTGGCTGATGATCTTTGAACTGGCAGACCGTTTTTTATGGCACCACGCGAAGTTTCACCTTTTGCTGTCCATTCCAATACTTACGTTTTTAATATTTTCCCGGTTTTCGTCAGAGACAAATGACATATCAATGGCCCCTTTGAGAAATAACGACCCGGCAAAAAATTGACCGTTCCCCCTCCGCACCTATTTCGGCCTGGTCACCTCAACCTCTACAGAATAAGGTTCTGGGAAAAATCCTATTCGTGGAGCAGATTTTTCGCTCACCGTGAGTTTTACTTTTGCCTTATCCCCATCATTGGACAGCACTTCCGAGGTCACCTCATATTGAAGTAAACGGGATCTCGTTACCTGATCGTCATACTCCTTCATATCTTCGAGTTTTCTGTCAAAGTGTTTCTTCTTTGCCAGATTTACAGCTTCTTTATCGGACAAGCTGGATGAACACGCGATAATCCCAAAGATAAAGAAAATAATCACTCGTTTGGTAAATTTCATAGGCATCGAAAAGGTTAAGGTAAATAGGAGAAATTTTGTAGCGAAACGTTTATTTCCCATACTTTTTATCGGGGCAATTCGGAAATTTCTTTACCCGCCTTTCGACATTTTGCGGAGGGTTCACAAAATGAATCGGTGTGACCGAGGAATCAAGTACGCTTGACCCGGCTTCCGCGGTGTTGTACGGTTGCTTGGAATTTTCATCTCACCGGAAGTTATCGCATGGTTTCCAGAACCCACAGCGGAGCGTTGACAGGAATTGACGGATATCTCGTGGAAGTGGAAGTCAACCTGGCGGCGGGTCTTCCCGGCATGTCCATCGTGGGGCTTCCCGACACAGCGGTCAAGGAAAGCGGGGACCGGGTCACAGCCGCCATCAGGAACACCCGCCTGGAACTGCCTCTGCGTAAAATAACCGTCAACTTGGCACCCGCAGACATCCGTAAGGAAGGCTCGGCCTTCGACCTGCCCATCGCCCTCGGAATTCTGTCAGCCAACGGGTTGATAAAAAACGCCAATTTGGACAAGTTTGTTATTCTCGGAGAACTCTCCCTCGACGGCCGGGTCAAACCAGTGAAAGGGGCTTTGTCGCTGGCCGCCATGGCG
>JAJDAY010000025.1 GCA_029261655.1 Nitrospinaceae bacterium
ATGGAAAAAAGAATGGCGGTTTTATTGTGCCTGGCCTTTTTGGCTTTTTCCTTGCCGATGACCAGAAAGCGGGTGTGGTTGTCCGAGCGGTCCTGGATTTTTTCAGCGAGAACATTCAACTGGTTCATTTCCGCGGCTAAAAAACCGGCGATGGCGGCGGATTTCTTTTCGCCTTTGACCTGCCGGGCCGCGTTGGCCGTGCTTGAGACCGGGATCTGTTCCACTCCGGGCAAATGCCTGTTCAGCCAGTTTCGGCACTGGGCCAAAGCCTGCGGGTGCGAATAGACCACCTCGATCTGCTTGAGATCCTTCACTTGAGACATCAGGCAGAGAGAAACTTCCAGCTTGAGTTCGTCGCAGATCAAAAGGGGTGAATCGACGAAGCAGTCCAGAGTCAGGTTGATGACCCCCTCGGTGGAATTTTCCACCGGCACGATTCCGTAAGCGCAGTTGCCCTGCTCGACTTCGGAGAAGATGACTTCGATGCTGTTGAAGGGGGATAAGACGGCGGAATGGCCGAATTGTTTGATCGCCGCCTGATGGCTGAAAGTGGTCTCAGGGCCTAAAAAGGCTATTTTAAGGGGTTTTTCAAGGGCGAGCGTGGCGGAAAAAATCTCCCGAAACACCATTTCGACAGATTCGTCTGGAAACGGCCCGGGGTTGGCATCCGTCACCCGCTTGATGATTTCACGTTCCCGGTGGGGCACATGAAAATGACCGGCCTGGCTTTTTTTGAATTTTTCCTTGCCAATACCAACCGCGAGAGCGGCACGCCGGTTGATCAGCTTCAACAGCTGATCGTCAATTTTGTCTATTTTTTCGCGTAGATCTTTAATATCAGGCAATGCATGATACCGCCTTCCGTTGGATTTTCGAAAAACCTAGGGGATCTCGAATGGAAGTGTAGGATAATGTCATAGTTTGAGCTTAAATAGCAAATATATTTTATCCGGGAGGGTGGCGAAATGGTATTGCTTGAATTCAGCATGACCCCGCTGGACAAAGGGGAGAGCGTCGGTGACTACGTCAGCCGGTCGCTCAAAATCATCGACGACAGCGGGGTGGATTATCGCTTAAACCCGATGGGGACGGTTTTAGAGGGCGAATGGGACGAGGTGATGGCCGTGGTGAAACAGTGCTACGACAAAATGAGCGCCGATTGCAAACGCATCACCTGCTCGATCAAGGTCGATCACCGTGATGGCCCAAAAGGGCGACTGGAGTCAAAAATCGCTTCTATCGAATCGAAACTGGGGAAGTCTGTGAAGAAGTGAATCGGGGTGAGGCTTGGGCTCTTCTAATTAAAGCAACGCCTGCCGGTTCCCTCTGGAGATTGGCCGCGCTTTACTTTATCAATGATTTCAGAAATTTTTGGATTCTTTGGTTTTAGAGCCAGGGCTCTTTCAAAATATTCATCAGATTTAGCTAACCGTGTCTCATAGGTTACGGCTTTGTCATCAAACCCACGCTTCACATAATGGTTTTTATACCTCCCCGTAAGCGAAAGAGATCTAAAAAATAAACCGTTTGTAAGAAAGGCTTGAGCTAAACATTCGGTGTCGTTTGTTTTCTGGCATATCTCAATAGCTTCATAAATTAAGTCTTCGGCCGGAAGGGGTCGCTCATCGTGATCAAAAAGGATACAGGCTGATTTTAACTTTTCAATCGGATCACTTGAGTAAGGAACTCCAATCGCTGCACATCCGGAAAGCCAGATTAAAATAATACTAAGAAAAAACCTTTTTGATTTTATTTTCATGACATTATCTTTCTTCACCCCTCAACCCCCATCAACTCCTTGCGGATGTAGTGGACCACCGCGCGAATTTCTTCTTGGGTCAAAACATCTTTCCACGGCATCATGGCGGTGCCGGGCCTACCATTGGTGGCGGAGTCGATCATGCGTTTTTGGTCGAGTTGTTTTTTCGACGGCTCAGAGGTGAAGTTTTTAGGCGGCGGGTTGAGCGCGTTGGCGGCGAAGCTTTTGCCGTTGCCCTTGATGCCGTGACAAACCTTACACCGTTCCAGATAAACTTTCTTGCCAAGGTCCAGGCCGGGATGAGGCGCGTCGTGAGAGGCCGTCACCAGCCATCCGGGAATGAGCAAAATTCCTGCAAGATAATTCATCATTCAAAAACGTAAGCTCCTTTGGTCAGGCAATGTCTTCTATCCGGTCCACCAAAAGGATGCGCACCAGTTGCTCCTTGACCTGGTGGATGAGCCGGGGCAACACAATTTTTTTACCGTTCAACGATACGGAAAATACGTCGATACCCCGATCGCCCCGGATCGTTATTTTGGCGTGATGCACCTGTATGCCCATATCGGCGAAAACTTTGGCGATCTTGTAGAGCATGCCAATGTGGTCACGCGCCTCGACGCGAATTTCGGTGAACGGCGTTTTAAGAGTGTTATTCACTTTGACTTTCGGGATGATGGCCATCGACGCGGTTTTTGCCGTGACGTAGCGGGTGCGCGTCCTGAACAGGGTTTGCAGGTCCATTTCTCCGGCAAAGACTTTGCCCAGGTTTTCCTTGACGTTTTTCCACACTTTCAGATTTTTCGGGTCTTCTTTGGTTTCCGCCACCTGAACGATGATGATAACAATGCCATCTTTTTTCAAATAAATCCGGGCGTCCCGGATATTCAGGTTTTTTGAGGTCAGCGTCCCCACCAGTTTTTTAAACGCCTCCAGTTTCGCGAGGCAACAAAGGGTCACATTGTGAAACATACCCGCGTCATTATACTCGTGGTGCAGGATATACGGTTTTTCCCTGAGCGACCGGATGAGACGAAGGTGCAAAGCCACCTCGGCGGAAGTCACCGAAAGCAGGTAGTCGTCTGGAAGCTGATTTAAGTGACGTTCGATTTCATTGACCGGGACTTCCTGTTTGAGAGTGTTTAACACTTCGTCACGGGTGGCCGTTGATTTTTCTGCCAGAGACTCCGGCCGTTGCAAATACTCCAGGGTGTTGCGGTACAACTCCAACAGCAAAACATTTTTCCAGGAAGTCCAGGTCCCAGGCGCCACGGCCCTCAGTTCCGCATAACTCATGAGGTATAACAATTTCAAACCTTCCTCGTCGATGGCTTTTTGAGCGAAATTCTGGAGGGTGGCGGGTTGATAGATATCCTGATGCAAGGCGGTTTCGATCATTTCATTCTGGTTTTCGATCAGAAAGCTCACCAGCCGCAATCTCCTGGGGATCAGGCGAAAGCGTTCGGCAATGCCGGACAATATTGTGATCTGGTTACTCCTCGTTTGCGAGCCGTGGTCCTTGCCGATGGACATCAGGAGAAAGGCGAATTTGAGCAGAAACTGTTCCGGCAAACCCTGATAAATTTCAGCAAGCTCCTCGGTTTCGTTTCCGTTGGCATCCGTCAGTTGTTCCAGAAACCGAATCATCCTGAGCGAATGCTCGTCGGCGGTGTAGCGATGATAAAAATCATAATTGACCATGCAATGCGCCTTGCCAAACTCCGGGAGGACCTGCCCCAGAATCTCGGATTCATGCAGGAGGCGAAGACTCTTTACAGACTGGGAACCTTTAAGAATTGAAAAGAGAAATTCTTTTATCTCGGCGCCCTTGGCTTCTATAAATTCATTGTCCAAAAGGTGTTTGTATCGCCTGATGTGTCTTTTCAACTGGATATCGGGCTTCAGATCGTTTTCCATGCAAAGGTAAAATAATTTCAGGAGCAGGGTTTTCTCGTTTTGAAATATTTCCTTCGCGTCTCCTTCCAGAGCAAGCTCAGGACCAATGGCAAGGAACCCGTTTCCCAGAGGCTTTTGCTTGAAACCCGCGAGCGCCGACTGCAAACGGCTATTTGACTGCCGGCAAAGCTCAAAAATTGTGTGCGACAATTTAAAAACATTGGTGGCATGGAGGAAGTAATCCTGCATGAAATTTTCGGCCCGGGCGGCTTCGGTCTCGGCTAAGTAACCCAGGTTTCGGGCAAGATCTTTTTGGATATCAAGATAGAGCACATCGGTTTTTTTCCCCATCAGATAATGCAGTTCATTGCGGACTCTTAGAATAAAATTGACCGAATCATAAAGGCCGTTAATTTCCTGGGCCGATATCATGTCGTTGGTGCCAATTTCCCGCAATGACAGACCGCCGAACCGGACCGCCGTTGCCCACAGAGCCGTGTGGTAGTCCCGCAATCCTCCCAGGCCTTCCTTGACATTTGGCTCCGGGGCGAAAACCAGCCCCTCTTCCGTTCCGTAGCGATCGTATTTTTCGGTTAATTTTGACTGTAGAAAAGATTTTATATTTTTCTTAAGAACGTTTTTGTCGAAAGATTGATTGAACTTTTCGTAAATCCCTTTTTGACCGATTAAAAACCGCGTCTCGATCATGGAGGTCTTGATGGTCATGTCCTCTTTAGACAGTTGCACGCATTCCTTGATGGTACGGCAGCTATGGCCGATCTCCATCCCGATCCCCCAGAAAATGGAAATGAGGTCCTGAATGAATTCGTCTGTGGTTTTCTGGAATTTTTCGGGCCTGAGAAAAAGCAGATCAATATCGGAAAAGGGGTTCATCTCTCCCCTGCCATATCCGCCGACCGCAACGAGCGCAAACTCCTCAAGAACCTTTGATCGGGAATACGGTTTGAGAGTGACCAGCCGGGTGATGAGATGGCGGATCACTTCATCGATGAGGCTGGTGTGTGCTTGAATGACTTCCCGTCCTCCCGCACCCTGCCGATGCCATGCCTGGATTTTTTCCTTTTCCTGTTTCAAGAGCACCTTGAAGGAAGTGAAAAAGGAAAGGCGCTCCTTAGGGTCTTCGGGAATTCCCCGGACCGGGCTGAAATCGATCTCAAACTTGTACTGCCCACTGGAATCATTCATCTATAAGATAAGCCTCGCCGGAATTTAGCAGGAAGGCTGGAAGTTAATGTGTGTCGATTTGACGCGAAATTTCGAGGATTTCAGGGTCTTTAGAGTCGGGCCAGGCTTGAATTTGATGCCGGCCCTTTGGGAATTTCCAGCCACTACCAGAATATCATCAAAGCGTAAATTCTAAAAATGGAATAAAAATCAAACAAATAAGATTATCGGCAACTCGGTGAGCAGAAGAGATGCTTTCAATAACGGGAACTTTCCGTCCCGGCTCTCGTGGATGGGCTTTTTGCTTTCCCAATGAATCCAGAAAGATGAGTTCCAAATAGTCTTGACAAAACCCGGTGAATAATCTAACTTACTCCGACCCAAATATATCTATTTTTCAATTGTTTTCCAGAGAACTCCTCCGGAATCAACCTTACCGGCAACTCATAATCTAACATCACCATTTTTATAGAGGATATTTGCAATCATGGCCAATACGGAACAACCAGATATTATTTACACAAAAGTGGATGAAGCGCCTGAACTTGCGAGCGGATCATTTCTTTCAATCATACAATCCTTCACCAAGGTTGCGGGCATCAACGTCGGCACAAAAGATATTTCTCTCGCCGGCAGAATCATCTCTCAGTTTCCTGAAAGACTCACCGACGCACAAAAGCAACCGGATGACCTGGCGTTGCTGGGTGAAATTGTCATGAACCCCAACGCCAATGTGATCAAGTTACCCAATATAAGCGCGTCCATTCCCCAGATACAAGCCGCTGTCAAAGAATTGCAAGCCCAGGGATACAATATTCCCGACTATCCCGAAGCCCCAAAGAACGATGAAGAAAAAGAAATTCAAGCCAAGTTTGACAAGGTCAAAGGAAGCGCGGTCAACCCGGTTTTAAGACAGGGCAACTCCGACCGAAGAGCGGCGGTGTCGGTCAAAAATTACGCCAAGAGCAACCCCCACAAAATGGGCAAGTGGTCGAAAGACTCCAAAACAAATGTGGCTCACATGAAGGGCGGCGATTTCAGAGCCAATGAAAAATCCGCGGTCATCACCAAACAAACAGCGGGCAAGGGCCGGATCGAATTCGTCGGTGCGGACGGCAACACCACCGTTTTGAAAGACAACGTGGTCATGGACGCAGGCGACGTGGTCGACGCCACGGTGATGAGACGAAAAGAATTACGCGACTTCATCAAACAATCCATCGCCGAAGCAAAAAAGCAGGGCGTTTTATTATCCCTGCACATGAAAGCCACCATGATGAAAGTCTCGGACCCCATCATCTTTGGTCATGGCGTCACCGTTTTTTTCGCGGATGTTTTTGAAAAACACGCGGATACATTTAAAAAAATAGGCGTCAACGCCAATAACGGTCTGGGCGATGTCTATGCAAAAATCAAGAGCCTGCCGGACGCCCAACAAAAGGAAATCGAGGCGGACATTCAAGCCTGCATCAAGAACGGGCCGGATCTCGCGATGGTCGATTCGGACAAAGGCATCACCAACTTGCATGTGCCGAGCGACATCATCATCGACGCCTCGATGGCGGCGGCGATTCGCACCTCCGGAAAAATGTGGGGACCCGATGGTAAAGAGCACGACACCCTCGCTATTATTCCGGACAGCAGTTATGCGGGCATTTATCAGTCCGCCATTGACTTCTGCCGCGAGAATGGCGAATTCGACCCGACCACCATGGGCACCGTTCCCAATGTAGGTTTGATGGCGCAAAAGGCGGAAGAGTACGGATCGCACGACAAGACGTTTGAAGCTCCCGGCAAAGGGTCCATAAAAGTCATCGACGGGGCGGGGAACACCCTGCATGAATTCGATGTCGAAGAAGGGGATATCTTCCGCAGTTGCCAGGTCAAGGACATTCCCATTCAGGACTGGGTCAAACTGGCGGTCAGTCGCGCCCGGTTATCGTCAACGCCGGTGGTTTTCTGGCTGGATAAAAACCGCGCTCACGACGCTCAGTTGATCAAAAAACTGGATGTCTATTTAAAGGATCACGACACGTCCGGCCTGGACATTTCGATCATGTCTCCCGATGACGCGATGAAGCACGCACTCAAACGCGCCAAAGAGGGCAAAGACACCATCTCCGCCACCGGTAACGTTCTGAGGGATTACCTGACAGACCTGTTCCCCATCCTGGAACTTGGCACCAGCGCCAAAATGCTGTCCATCGTTCCGCTGATAAATGGCGGCGGTCTTTTTGAGACCGGAGCCGGAGGTTCCGCGCCCAAGCATGTTCAGCAATTTGTGAAAGAAGGCCATTTGAGGTGGGAATCTCTGGGTGAGTTTTTAGCGCTTTCCGAATCCCTTGCGCATTTGAGCCGAACCACTGGCAATACCAAAGCGCAAGTGCTCGCCGATACTCTCGATCGGGCCGCTGGAACTTTAATGATAAACAAAAAATCCCCCGGCCGTGAGGTTGGCGAATTGGATAACGCCGGGACCCATGTTTATCTGACCTGTTACTGGGCCAAGGAACTGGCCGAACAAAATGACGACCCAGCTCTCAAAGAACATTTCACTCCTATAGCAAAAGCGCTTGAAGAAAAACTGGATGACATTCTTAAAGAGCTGATCGCCGCTAAAGGAAAGCCTGTTGATATAGGCGGTTACTACCGGCCCGACCTGGCGAAAGTCAGTGCGGCCATGCGTCCAAGCGCAACATTCAACAAAATACTGGATAACTAAGGCCCGGTTGTTTTGATCGCCAACGGGCGATCGACTGTGGGTCGCGGAATCCGACACTCCCAATTCGGCTTACTTAAATATGAGCCGAATTGGGCGTTGGCTATCACTCAACTTTTTCCTTAATCTCAGCAGGAATAATCAATATGAATACCGCTCGGAATAAAATCACAGTGGTGGGTGCGGGGCAAGTGGGCTCTACGGTGGCTCAGCTGTGCGCTTACCACAACCTTGGCGATGTTGTTCTCATAGACATCGCAGAAGGAGTGCCTCAGGGAAAAGCTTTGGACCTCCAGGAGTCCGGCTGTTTGCAGGCGTTCGACAGCCTCATCGTCGGTACCAACGATTACACGGTCACGGCGGAATCGGATATCGTGGTCATCACCGCCGGCCTGCCCAGAAAACCAGGACAAAGCCGGGAAGATCTTTTAGCGATCAACGCCAAGATCGTGAAATCGGTGACCGAAGAGATCATGAAGTATTCCCGCAATCCGATCATCATTCTGGTGTCCAATCCGCTGGACGCCATGGTCTACCTGGCCAAAAAAGTTTCCAATCTTCCGCGCACCAGAATCATCGGGATGGCGGGAGTATTGGATTCCGCGCGGTTACGGACCTTTGTTTCTTTGGACCTGGATTGTTCACTGGTCGATGTCGACGCCATGGTTTTAGGCGGACATGGCGATTCGATGGTGCCGTTACCCCGTTACACAACGGTTTCGGGGATCCCCATCACCGAGCTCATGAATCAGGAGCAGATTGACCGGCTGGTGGACCGAACGCGAAAGGGCGGCGCGGAAATCGTAGGACTGCTTAAAAAAGGCAGTGCCTTCATGGCTCCCGGCGCGTCGGTTGTTAAAATGATCGAAGCCATTGTTCACGATAAAAGAAGAATTCTGCCTTGCACCGCTTTTCTGGAAGGAGAGTACGGCTGGAACGGCATCTTTTTTGGGGTTCCTGTCAAAATGGGCATCAACGGAATGGAAAAGATCATTGAATTGAAACTCACCGATGAAGAAAACGCGTCATTGAACAAATCCGCCGAAGAGGTCAAAAAAACCTGTGATGAAATAGACGCCCTGCTCAAGGAGCTTGATTCCTGATAAGGCAGGATGCCCTAAGCGGTTCCCCGCCGCTGACCGGGTCCAAAAGAGAGAGCTATTCGGTCAGGGGCCTACCTTGAAATTTCAAACCGATCAAACACCGCCACCCCCTCCGGTTTTCCCGCGCATTCCAAAGTGATTTTTTCCCACACCGGTTTATGCGGTTTCCAGCGCGGACCCAATTCGCCCTCCACCGGATCGTAACCCGGACAGACCCGGTGAGTGGTTCCTCTTAGAACCTCCGCCGAAATCTCAAGAATAATATAGTGATTCATCAGCGCGCGTTTCGCCAGAGCGTTGAAAACATCTTCAGGGGCTGTGTGGCGTTTGTTTCCCTGCAAATCCGCAAAGGGCTTGAAAGTGGCGCCACCGCCGCCCGATATAATATGGATCGTACCCTCTCCCCTTTGGTATCGGGACGACTCGTTTTTTCTGACGGGCAGTTCTTCTCCAGGTTTTGGGACACCCAATGGATGAAACCGCTCATAAGAATGCTGGTTGCCCGAAAACACCAGATCGGGTTCGAGTGCGTTCACCTGTTGTAAAACCGTTTGGCGATTATCCAGATACCAGGCCGTCGTCAGGGCAGGCTCGTGTAAAGCGAGGATAATCCACAAACCCTGCTTTTTTGCGGTCTCGATTCTGGGAGCCAGCCAGCCGGTGGGGTCCTTCCAGGGATAGGAATTTAAAATGGCAAAAAAACTGTTGCCGATTATTTTCGTTCCTTCAAAAGGCGCAGGACCCGTACCGGAATCAGCAACAATGTCAAAAGGACTGTCCAGAGGATCAATCCTGCTCCAGCATCCAGAAGCCTTGGGTTTGGTAATTTTAGGCGGAAGATCGTTATCCCCTGGGACAAACAGCCTGTAAGGATAGGGGCTCACCAGAGTTTTCTCAACCTCCCGGATATATTTGTCGGGACAAGATACGGGCTTGAACTCAGGCTGATAGATAAAATCTCCCAAATGCAATAAAACATCCGGCTCATGATTTCGGATCGCTCCCTGAACCGCCAGAAACCCCCTGTGAAAAGCACGTTCCCCAATTCCTGTATCGCCCACCACAGCGATGCGTAAACTGTCTTCCTCAAGAGGGAGGCTCGCGGAAATCCCGTTTCCAGACTCAGCGTTCACAAGCCCGGCCATCCCAGAGAAAACAAGAAATAAAATCAGGTGAACCCCTATTTTTAGCATCATTGACTCTTAAGTTGAAAGTTGTCGGATCTCTCCCCCATTCCCGGTTCATTATAGCAAGGAAATTGGAAACCACTCTATTGCCGCAGGTTATTCACAAAAATATAAAGACCATCCAAAAATTGTCAATTTTTGCACACAAATATCCCGATCATGAATAAAATATGACACAGATCACACAACAATGTCATCTTTGTCGCAATGGCAATTCCAGGGAATTCCTTTACTTATTTTTTTTTCTTTGTTTAATTGCCAGTTGTGTAAACTCCCCTGCCCCCTGTGTTTTTTGGCACTTTCTCTGCACTTGTTTTCGGTAAAACCCCATTCGAGCTTTATTGAATGAACCGAGGTCAACCGGTTCCCAAGAAAGAACTTGAATATAACCTGGAAATAAAGGCCGATACGATGCGTCTGAATAATCGAAATGGTGGGCAGTGGGTGGTGATTCTAATTCTGGCAGTCGGCCTATCCGCCTGCACCAACAGCTTGCAAACCAGGGTTTCAGGGAGTTTGGGCAAATTGACTTCTCTGCAAACGGTTGCGATATTGCCTGTAGAAGTTCAAAGCAATCAGCAAATGGACATGGCCAAAGTTTTCCGACAAAGCCTGCACGCCAACCTGAGGCAATCCTCCTTCAAACTGCTTGAGCACTATGTGGTCGATGGCCAGTTGCAAAAGCATGGCCTGATGGACCCTTCTATCTATGGCGAACTGGACCCCATGAAGTTCGGCGAAGCCTTAGGCGTTGATGCCGTGCTGATCAGCCGGATCAATCGTGTACAGAAATCCTATCTGCTGATCCACTCCTCCATTGAGTTCTGCGTTTCGGTGCAAATGATCGACACCAGAAGCGGCGAAATTTTGTGGGTGGCGGAACAGACAGAATCGGAAATTCAGGGCATCGCAAAAATTCCTACCGGCTTTGCGGCGGCAGTGATCGCCCCCATTTACCTGGTGACCAATAAACTCAAGTTGAATCAATTGACCGCCAGCATGGTCGACAAACTGACGTCCATAGTGAAGAACCCAAACGAAGCCAATGCGGAAAAAACCTTTGACGAAACAAAGATCGCTTCAGCCTGGAACGGAGGAATTTCCAATCAACCCCAGAAAGTTTACTGGGCTGAGGTGGTGGGTCCGGAGCCTGTCAAAAATAACGGCATCCCATCTAATGAGCCGCAGGACATCCTGAAAAATCGCCTGAAAAACAACGTCCCTTCAACATTTGCCGGGAAAAAGCCTGAGCTTGATTTGAAACAGGCCAACGCCGATGAGAAAACCCGCGTGCCTTCAAAATAACCCTCAGGCGATCCATAAAAAACCTGCGATTCCTCAATTCCCTTTTCAAGTGAAGTCCCTTCACTGGCAACAGGTTCGGAAGTTACCCCAATTTCCCCGGTAAAAGTTTCCCTTTCATTCACCCGCATGGCCTCTCAGTCCAGACGTTGATTTTCGCTTAATTTTCGCTTACACTGCACCTGAAAGTCCCACCGGTCTGAAGGCCGAACTAATAGAGGAATGACATCGTGCACCTGACCAAACGCCAGCAGGAAATACATCAATACTTGAAAGAACACATCCAGAACAAGGGCTATGCCCCAAGCATCCTGGAAATCGGCAAACAGTTCAATCTCAGCTCTCCTGCGACGGTGCACAAGCACCTGACCCATCTGGAAGACAAAGACCTCATACGCAGACAGCATAACCTGAGCCGCTCAATCGAGATCGTCGAGGAGACAGGCGAAGTGTTCTCCAGAGAATTCGTGTTGCTGGGTTCTATCGTAGCGGGAAAGCCCATCGAAGTGCTGGAGAATCGGGAAGTGGTTGCCATTATGCCCGACGCAAAGGACAAAGACGTTTTCGTGCTCCGCGTCAATGGAAATTCCATGATCGAAGACCATATCAAAGACGGTGATTTCGTGATCGTCGAGAAAAGACAATGGGCGGAAAACGGTGAAACCGTGGTGGCTCTCCTCGACAACGACAAGGCGACCCTGAAACGCTTCTATCGGGAAAAAGACCACGTACGCCTGCAACCCGCCAACCCGGACATGCAACCGATCATCGTTCAGGATGGGGATTTCAACATTCAGGGTGTGGTGATCGGGGTGATGCGAAAATTCCAATAAGAATCAGGGAACACTGGTAAAAGGCTTGTCACCGCAAATACCGCAAAGAAAACCCATGCCTTTGGAACTGAGGTCAGGCATCTGAACCGTCTTCGGTTTCTCCCCTTGGATCTGCACTCCAGTAGGGTTTCAGGTCGAAATAGTCCAGGATTTTTTCTTCTTCAGCCATCGTCGGGTTTTTCGGGTCAATCGCAGTGGGCGCATTCAAGAGGGATTCCTTGCGCCAGCTTGTTTTCACTTTCCCAAGATCGATCGACCGGCAATGCTCAATCGGAAGCAGGACTTTTTTTCCCTGAACATTGAGCGCACCGCCCAGGGTTATCAGGATATAGCGCGGCAGATGCGTCCCCTTTTCCACCACCAGCGCCTCGACTCGGGACACCGCCTCATCAAAATCATCATAAAGAAAACAGCCGATGATCCGGTCCTGTTGCCGGAGCTTATAAATATTTTCCGAAATGCAAACCAGTCTGCCAGAGGTCATGGAGTCTTTGAGAATTGAAAAAGGTTGAATTTTCTGACGTTACCGCCCCCGACCAAAATACCTATATCATATTGAAATCATTATATCATAGCCTGATTTGAATGGTTATGATAACCTGAAGGAAGTTGGTTTTTTTATGTCTAATGTTGCGGACGAGTTTGGAGTCAACTGAATGAAGCAAAAACCTCTGTTAGATATCGGGCTGTTGCAGGTATTTGTCGTTTTGGGCGTGCTGGTGTTTTTTTCCTGCCCCGGTTTTGCCGGAGTTTCCAGCATTTACAAGTGGAAGGACGAGCAGGGAAAAGTCCATTTCACAGATGATCCCCTGAAGATTCCGCGCCAATACCGTTCCGATCCAAATCTGGAAAAGATCCGCGGCCTGCGGCCCTCAAAACCAGGCTCCAAAAAAACCACCGCCAGGGCAGGCGCGGACAACACCGCCAAAGATCAGGACGAGCCGGGCGAAAAAACCGATGAGTCCGATAAGGAAAATAAAGAGAAACAGCTTGCCGACATGCAGGCCGCTCTCAATTTCCTTAAAAGCGATGTCCAGCGTTATAAAAAATATGACGACTTCGTTCCCCAGCACCGCCATGCGGTTGTGCTGAGAGATGAAATCGTGAACGGCATTCCCGCCAAGGAAGCTCTGGCAAAAAAACTGGGGAAGTCTGATTCGGCACTTCTCAAGCAAGTCAGCGATTATCTCAAAACCAGCCTGCAGAAGGATTACGAAGCGAAAAAACGCGAGCATCCGCGACGCTTGATTTTCATTTCAGAACGCACACGGCTGAACGGAGAACAATCCATAAAAAGTTCGCTGATAAAAAAGCTGAGTGCCCAACTGGCATCAGCTCCTGACAAAACATCCCAAAAAGCGAAACCACAAAAAGCACAAACACCACCCGAACCTGCCAAAGATCTTGAACAGGACGCATCAAATACCACCCGCAAATACGGCGGTTACTGAAAATAAGCGCGAAAATCAAACCCTCTCCCTGACCCTATGTTCTCGTTGAACAAATTTTTCTCCGATCTGAGCGGCATCGTCTGGGGTCCCTGGCTGTTGTTCCTGCTCGTGGGAACAGGCGTCTTTCTGACCCTCCGTCTGCGTGGCATTCAATTTCGTTGTCTTTTTTACGCGTTGCGCCTGACCTTTGCCAAAGAGCGCGAGGGAATGGGTGACATTTCCCATTTTGGCGCGTTGGTGACGGCACTGGCATCGACCATCGGCGTGGGCAACATTGCCGGAGTCAGTACAGCCGTGGCCCTGGGAGGGCCGGGCGCGATCTTCTGGATGTGGATCACCGCGCTGTTTGGCATGGCCACCAAATACAGCGAGGGATTTCTGGCGGTACGGTATCGCAAGGTCAACGGCAACGGTGAAATTTCCGGCGGCCCCATGTACTACCTCGAACACGGGTTGGGCAAAAAATGGCTGGGGCTGTGTTTCGCCCTTTTTGGCGCATTGGCGGCGTTCGGCATCGGCAACATGGTGCAGGCCAACACCACAGCGGAGGCGCTCACCGAAGTCGCGGGCATTGGGAAATTCCCCGTCGGAATCCTTCTTGCGACGCTGACCGCCCTGGTGATTCTGGGCGGCATCAAACGCATTGCCAGCGTTTCCAGCGTTCTCGTGCCGGTATTGGTGATCGTTTATTTCGGCGGCGCTCTGGTTGTCATCCTGAAAAATTTGCCGCAGGTTTGGCCGGGACTGGTCGGCATTGTCCAGCAGGCGTTCACTGGAACCGCCCTCACCGGCGGGTTTGCAGGGGCCACCCTGGCCCAGACAGTCCGCTTTGGCATCGCGCGCGGCCTGTTCTCCAACGAATCCGGTCTGGGGAGCGCTCCCATCGCCGCCGCCGCGGCAAAGACCAATCAACCCGCCAAACAGGCTCTGGTTTCCATGACCGGTACTTTTCTGGACACCCTCGTCGTCTGCTCCTTCACCGCTCTGGTCTTGGCGGCCACCGGGGTCTGGGATTCGGGCGCGACGGGAGTCTCTTTAACCATTCAGGCGTTTTCCGCCGGGTTGCCAGGGGAGTGGGGGAAATGGATCGTGACCGTCGGCGTCATCAATTTCGCGTTTTCAACCATCCTGGGCTGGAGTTACTACGGCGAAAAATGTTTTGAATATTTGACCGGTATTCGATTCGTCCCCTATTACCGCACTGTCTGGGTGTTGTTTGTTTTTATCGGTTCGGTCACCAAGCTGGAACTGGTATGGAATTTTTCCGATGTGATGAACGGTTTGATGGCCATTCCCAATTTGATCGGGCTTCTCCTCATGAGCGGTCTGTTGGCTAAGGAAACCAAAGCCTTCGAAGCGGGAATCAAGGACGGCTCCATCGGAAAATACGATTGACGCTTGGCTTGCCGGGGAGAAACGAGTACCCTTAGTACTCAAAAAAACTCTCCAAGCGGAGGCACTCATGGAAATCGAAGATCTTGAAATCGCCTGCACCGTCATGCAGGAAGAGAACGCCTACATCATTCGCGGGTTTCTCGAGAATGAAGGCATCCCCTGCCAACTGGAAAACCTGGCCTTCCACGCGGAACCCATTCCTGTCGCGGGACTCACCAAGGTTCGCATCTGGACAAAAAAATCTGACGCCGAAAGAGCCCGGAAGTTGATCGAAGAATGCGAACAGGTGGCCGCCTGTTCCGCCTGCGGTCACACAGTCATGGCAAAGGACACGGTTTGCGATTTTTGCGGGGAATCTTTGGACCCGGCCTGAAGCTCAATCTGACCCGCCGGGTTTTAAAGCGGGTCAATCGGAAAACCGGAACCGGATGATAAACCAGAGCGCCGCCATGCCGTCTTTCCAGGTTATTTTTTTACCCTCAGAATAATCCCTGCCGCTGTAAGAAATCGGGACCTCGTAAACCCTGAAATTTTTTCTGGCAATTTTACTGGTGATCTCCGGCTCAAAACCGAATCGGTCGCACTTCAGTGTGATGGAGTCGATGACTTTTTTGGAGAAAACTTTGTAACCCGTTTCCATGTCCGTCAGGTTCAGATTGGTGAACATGTTGGAAAGGGTGGTGAGAAATTTATTGCCGACGGAATGCCAGTAAAACAGCACCCGGTGGGGCCCGCCAAGAAACCGGGACCCGTACACCACATCGGCCCGGCCATCAATAATCGGCTTTAAGAGTACTGGATAGTCTGTGGGGTCATACTCCAGGTCGGCGTCCTGAATGACGATCACGTCGCCCGTGGCGTGGCTAAAACCTGTGCGCAGGGCGGCGCCTTTCCCCCGATTCCTTGCATGGAAAAGGACGTGAAAACCAGACCGATCCTTGTATTCTTCCAGAATCTCGCGCGAACCATCGGTGGAACAATCATCGATCAAAATGATTTCCTTGTCATAATCCACCGCCTCCACCCTATGGACAACGTCCTTTATGGAGGCCCGTTCGTTGTAAACCGGAATGACAATCGAAAGTTTCAAGAAGAAACCTTGAATTTAAAACAGAGTATATATGAACGGCGCAACGGCGCTTCCCTGACTCAAAACAATCAGGAGGCTCAAGAGCAACATCATAAAAACAATGGGACCGAGCCACCATTTTTTGCGCTCCTTCATAAATCCCCAGAATTCGGAAAGGATAGAAAATTTACTGTCGTTAGGAGAGTTCATGTCTGAAATACTAATGGATGAGAACATCGTTGTCTAATAAAATTTTGGACGAACCGGCGATGACAGTGACCCGGCTGGATTTTTAAAACATGAAACAACTTGAATTTTCACCGGAAAGCGACATTGGCTTCGGCCAATTGACGGGACAAAATATTTCCGGCGATGCCGGTTAAAATTCCTGAAACCAGAGCCAGCGACAAGAAAATCGGCAATAATTGCAAAAAGGCGCTTTGCGGGATAAAAACAAAATAGACAGAAAAAGCGATCGCCAGAATGTGGGTCGTGGCACCCACGACGCTGACGCCGATCAGGCTGAACGGCCCGGACCCTTTCCGATACACCAGCGCCATCGTGAGAAGGGCTGAGACCCCACCGACAAAACTTAAAAAAAACGTCGGTCCAAGAAACGTTCCGCCGATGATGGAACCCAGAAAAATACGCATCCCGGTCACAATCATCGCTTCCCGAAACCCCAGAAAAACCAACGCCAACAACGTCATGACGTTGGCAAGCCCCAGTTTGATCCACGGCGCGGGCAGAGGAAGCAGAGCCTCGACCCGATGCAGGATGACTCCCAGCGCGACCAGAAGGGCCATGCTGACCAGGCGTTTGTCGGGGGATGGTATTTGGGAAGTTGTCACAACGGTCTATTACTTAATTTTTTTTCATTTCTCTTTTTAATATCTCAAGGTTTTCTTTTGTCATATTATCATTTGGGTCCAACCGCAGGGCTTCTTCATACTCCTTTTTTGCTTCCTCCAACTCCCCTTGATCAAAATAAAAGTTTCCCAAGTTGTAATGGGGCCATGAAAAATCGGGGTCAAGAGCAATGGCTTCTTTGTAAAATTTGACGCCGAAGTCCTTCAATCCAGCAAACAGATAAATGCTGGCTTTTCGGTGAATCAAAGTGGCTTTGATGCGAACATCTTTTGGATTCAAGGCCAACCCGGCAAATACGTCGGCCAACGCACCGTCGTAGTCTTTGGCACGCCATTTTTCAGTGGCCAACGCGAGATAATCCTCCGGCGAGCGTTTTTCCGGCGAGCGTTGTTTTGCCTCCTCGATGTATTCTTCACCTTCATTTTTGATTTCAGAAGAAAGCTGGTCTTGAGAAACTTTGAGAGCAAGTTGCCGTTCAGGTTCGGTGGGTTGATAACGGTCAAAACCAATGTGACCGCCGTCCCCTCCCCATTTTGCGCCCCATGTTTTGATTGTTGATGGCCCGACACTAGCCATGCCGAGCAATAAAACGGTGAACGCAAAGACGAAAACCGAGTTCCCGGAACTCCCCTTTAAAACCATCACCGTTGCGACAACAAGGAATGCTCCGCTGAAACGATACAATATTCTTTGTATTTCTTTCTCATCCATACCGGGACCATCCGTTTAAGAATTTCAATTTGGTTTAAGAAGCCAGCTGGTTTTAGCCGGCTATTTCAACAGCTGCTTTAAATGCGTGAACACGGAATCGCTCAGGGCCTGATAGTCATAGCCCCCTTCCAACATGGAGATCAGCCTGCCGCCGCAGATTTCATCCGCCGCCAGTTTGATCCGCTCCGTCATGTTGCCAAAACATTCGGTGGTGATTTCTATGTTGGCCAACGGGTCTCTCTCATGCGCGTCGAAGCCCGCAGAAATAATGATGAGATCCGGTTTGAAGCGAATCATTTCGGGGATGAGTTTGTTTTCTATCCGGTCCATATAGTCTTCGTCTCCGGAATACGCTCGCATCGGAAAATTGAGCGTGGTTCCCAACCCGTCGCCCGTTCCGGTTTCATCCTCATCGCCGGTTCCTGGGTAAAACGGGTACTGATGGGCGCTTGCGTAATACACGGAAGGATCGTTGTAAAAGGAATGCTGGGTGCCGTTGCCATGATGCACGTCCCAGTCAAAAATAAACACGCGATTCAGGTCCCTTTCCCGGAGGGCGTAGCGCGCGGCGATGGCGACGTTATTGAACAGACAAAACCCCATCGCCCGGCCTTGTTCCGCATGATGCCCAGGCGGGCGCACGGCGCAAAACGCGTTGTCAGCAACGCCGTCCACCACCAGGTCCACGGCAGTCAATCCCGCGCCTGCGGCCAGAGCCGCCGCTTCGTAAGAATCTTTACTGATGACAGTGTCCGCGTCCAGGTTGCGCGACCCGTTATCCCAGGCGGTGCGCACACGCTCGATATAGCCCGCGTCGTGATTTTGGGCAATCTGCTCAGGCGTGGCTTCCCGCGGTTCGGTGAAAATCAGGTTCTGGTGAATGTCCGAATCCTGAATTTTACTGTAAATGGATTCCAGTCTGCCCGGATTCTCAGGGTGCGGTTCGGTGTCGTGTTTCAGAAAAAGAGGATTGTATAAAAAACTGGTTTTTCTCATAGAGATCGGTTTCCTGATTTTAGAGAATTGTCCTGAAGTTCAGGTTGTTCTTTGCCTGGATGTATTTTGTGAGAGAATATCAAAATACCAAATTCAGAACAAGCGCTATGGATGCTACAAATACGCAGGAAAAAGTCTGGGCGATCGAACAAAAGGCAACCGACCTTGGTTTTGACGGTTTCGGCATTGCCGGACCCGACACGCCCAAAGCAACGGAAAAATACAAGCGCTGGCTGGCTCTGGAGTATGAAGGCAAAATGGGGTACATGAGCCGATGGGTGGACAAGCGTTCTGATTTAAACAACGTTCTGCCCGGCATCAAAAGCGTGATCTGCTTGCGGAAGAATTATCTTCCCGAAGAAAAAGACCTGCGCTTTCTGGACAACACCGATGACGGCGATATTTCCCTCTACGCGCTGAACGAAGATTATCACGATGTCCTGCTTCCCAGGCTCAAACAACTTGAGGAAAAAATTCATCAGGAGTTTCCCGACTGCCAAACCAAAGTTTATGTGGACACAGGTCCGGTGCTGGAAAAACCATTGGCCGAGCAGGCCGGGATCGGCTGGATAGGCAAACACACCAATCTGATCAGCGAGGGCATTGGCTCCTGGTATTTCTTATCTGAAATCCTGACGGACATCGCCCTTCCTCTCAACCAGCCGGCTAAAGACCGATGCGGAACCTGCCGGGAGTGCATCGACATCTGCCCGACCCGCGCCATCGTCGCGCCCTACGTTTTGGATTCCCGAAGATGCATTTCCTATCTCAATATCGAACTCAAGGGCGTGATCCCTTTGCAATTCCGGCAGGCCATCGGAAACCGAATTTACGGGTGCGACGATTGCCAGATCGTCTGTCCGTGGAATTCTTTCGCGGTGAAAACCGATGAACAGGCTTTCCACGGGAAAGAAGGCGATCGCCTTCTCATTGAATTGATCCAGCTCGATGACGAGGGTTTTAGACGCCGTTTTCACAACAGCCCCATCAAGCGTATCAAGCGCCGGGGGTTTCTGCGCAACGTCGCGGTGGCTCTCGGCAATTCAGGCAACCTGGACGCGGTCGCCCCCCTCATTGAGGTATTGGGAGACCCCGAACCCCTCATCCGCGCCCACGCTGTTTGGGCCTTGGGAGAATTATTGCAGGAAAAAGCGCCCACGGTTTTGTGGGAAACCCTCTCCCAGGAGAGCGATGAAATGGTATTGACAGAAATTCGGAATGTGGATAAAACTTTCCGCCGGACCTCCGGCTCTTATTTTTCCCTTGAATAATAAAGGCATTGATAAACCTGCTGTCCACAGCCTATAATTGACTCCTTTTAAATCCAAACTCCCAAAGGAAATATGAACGAAGAAAACAATTTTCGATTTCTAAAAGCGTGCCGGGGCGAACCGGTGGACAAAACTCCGGTATGGTTCATGCGGCAGGCGGGTCGTTATATGAAGGCCTATCGCGACCTCAAGGAAAAGCACACGTTTCTTGAAATGTGCAAAACTCCGGAGCTTGCGACCCAAGTCACCCTGCAACCGGTGAACGCCCTGGACATCGACGCCGCCATTATTTTTGCGGATATTCTCCTGCCGCTCGAACCCATGGGAACGGGCCTGGAGTTTATTGTGGGCGATGGTCCCTCGATTCCCCGCCCGGTTCGGAACCTCAAAGCCGTCGAGAACCTGCGCCCCGTCAATGCCGAGGAGCAGCTGGGATTTGTCGGCGACGCCATCCGCATGGTGCGCAAGGAAATTAATGGCAAAGTTCCGTTGATCGGTTTTGCCGGAGCCCCCTTCACGCTCTGCAGTTATATGGTGGAAGGCGGCAAGTCCCGGGAATTTAAAACCACCAAACTGATGATGTTCGAAACTCCGGAAATCTGGGCGCAGTTGATGGATAAAGTCTGCGCCACGCTGATCGACTATTTGAAGATGCAGGTGAAAGCGGGCGCTCAGGCCCTGCAGATTTTTGACAGTTGGGTGGGGTGTCTGAGTCCTCACGATTACACAAAATATGTTTTGCCCTACACCAAAAGGGTGATCGACGGATTGAAAGATTCAGGAGTCCCGGTCATCAATTTCAGCACCGGCACGTCCACCCTGTTGCCGGAAGTTGCCAAGGCCGGCGGCGACGTGATCAGTTTTGACTGGCGGATTTCTTTAGCCGACGCCTGGAAACAGATCGGTTACGATCGTCCGATTCAGGGCAACCTCGACCCTGTCCTGCTTTTCGCACCTCTTCCGGTCATCAAGGAACGGGTCCACGACATCATGCGGCAAGCCGCGGGTCGTCCGGGTCATATCTTCAACCTGGGACATGGGATTTTACAGCACACGCCTGTCGATCACGTCAAAGCCGTCTGCGATATGGTTCACGAATACAATCATGAGTGACGGTTCTTCTCCCACCACAGCCATATTTCTAATGGCGCACGGTGCGCCCACCCAGGTCAAGGACATCCCGCTTTACCTGAAAAATATCCGGGGAGGCAAAGACTCCACTCCCGAAGTGATCCAGATCATCCGGGAGCGTTACGAAGCCATCGGCGGCAGTTCGCCTTTGCTTGAGATCACCAGGGGTCAGGCGAAGGCGCTGGAAACATTCATCAATCAGGACGGGAACAATACCTTTAAAGTTTATTTTGGCATGCGCAGTTGGAGTCCCTATATCAAGGACGTGGTTCGGCAAATGGTGGACGATGGCATTAAAAAGGTTTTTGCCATTTGTCTGGCGCCTCAATACAGCAAATGGAGCACGGAGCGTTATTTCAAATCGTTCAACGAAGCGCTCGAGACATGCGCGGGAAAAGACGAGATCGAGGTTCATTATATCGCAAGCTGGTGCGACCATCCTTGTCTCACCGACGCGTTCGTAGAAAAATACCAACAGGCCGTCGAGAAGTTAAAACAAAAAGGCAAGGACCGCTTTCACACCGTGTTCACTGTGCACAGCATCCCCGCCTCCGCATTGGATGAGGGAGACCCCTATGCCGACGAATATGAAAAAACCGTGCGGCAGATCGTCGAACGGGTCAAACCCGACGACTGGCACATGGCCTACCAGAGCCAGGGGATGATACCCGTGCCCTGGCTGGGCCCTACGGTGGAATCGGTGCTCGACAAAATTGCCCGTATTGGCTCAAAAACTGTTTTGGTCTTTCCCGTGGGGTTCGTTTCGGATCACATCGAAATTCTATATGACATTGACATTGAATTTAAAAACTACGCCAAAGAACGCAAACTCGATCTTTACAGAACCGAATCCATGAACCTGTCCCCGGTGTTCATCGAAACTTTGTCCGCGATCGTCTGGGAAAACCTGGCTTGATTTTCAACCACGCTATTAATTGAAGGTCCCGTCACATTAACGGTCCAGCTAAAAAAATTTTAGGCTTTCAATTTTTTTTTAAACTCAGTATTATCCTTGCATGCTCACCGATTCACTGAACCCTCAACAATTACAATCTGTCCTTCATTCAGACGGCCCGCTCATTGTGGTGGCAGGCGCGGGCTCCGGCAAGACACGGGTCATCACCACCCGCATCGCCCATTTGATAAAGGAAAAGGGCATCGCCCCGGAGCGTATTCTGGCGATCACATTCACCAACAAGGCCGCCGGCGAAATGAAAGAACGGGTCCGCAAAATATTAGGGCCCAACGCGTCTTCCCCGTGGATCAGCACCTTTCACTCCTTTTGTCTCAGAATTTTAAGACGCCATATTTCCGCTTTGGGTTACCCCGGTGATTTTGCCATCTACGACACCCAGGACCAGCTGTCTCTCATCAAACAATGCATGAAAAAAATGTCGATGGATGTCGAAACCTACCCGCCGAAATCCATTCTCAACCACATCAGCGGTTTCAAGAACGACTATCTTTTTCCGCGCGATGTTGATCCAGAATCCCTGCCTCATGGCAACCAGCTAAAAGCCGCCCAGGTGTATCCCGTGTATCAGGAAGGATTGAAGAAAAACAGCGCGCTTGATTTTGACGATCTTCTGATCTGGGCCGTCAAGCTGTTGAGCGAAGTCAAAGAAGTCTCGGAGTTATACAACGACCGGTTCCAATACATCCTGGCCGATGAGTTTCAGGACACCAACAAGACCCAGTATCAGTTGCTCAAGCTTCTGTCCCAGGTACACCGCAATGTGTGCGTGGTGGGGGATGACGACCAAAGCATCTACCGCTGGCGGGGCGCCAATGTGGAAAACCTCGCGCATTTTGAAAAGGATTTTCCGGGAACCACGGTCATCAAGCTGGAAGAAAATTATCGCTCGACACAGAACATCCTCAAAGCGGCGGGCGAAGTGGTCAAGGAAAATAACAACCGAAAGCCCAAAACCCTGTGGACCACAAATGAAGATGGAGACCCCATCGTTTATTATCGCGCCCAGGACGAAGGCGATGAAGCGCGTAATGTCTGCGAGCGCATTCTAAAATTAAACCTGCAAAAAGGCATTTCGTTCAATGATATGGCGGTGTTGTACCGCACCAACGCGCAATCGCGGGTGATGGAAGACGCGTTGCGCAGAAAAAATATCCAATATCAGGTATTTGGCGGGTTGAGGTTTTATGCCAGAAAAGAGATCAAGGATATTCTTGCCTATTTGCGGGTTGCCCTGAACCCTGAAGATTCTGTTTCTTTAAAACGCATTGTCAATTATCCCGTAAGGGGGATCGGCAAAACCTCACTGGATAAAATTGAGGCTTTTTGCGACCAGTCTGATCTGCCGTTGATTCAGGGGTTACGGCAGGTGGAGGAGAAGCGGTTGCTACCCACCGGACCTGCAAAAAAGATCGCCGCGTTTATTGACATGATGACCGTGTTCCGGGACAAATGTCAAACGGGTTCGCCTGTGGATGCTCTGCGCGAAATCATCGACCGTTCAGGTTACACCGCCATGTTGCAGAAGGATAATACGATTGAAAGCCGGAGCCGCCAGGAAAACCTGCAGGAATTGGTTTCTGCTCTGGAGCAGTCTGTCGAACAGGAAAACACTTTGCAGGAATTTCTGGATAGCACGGCATTGGTCTCGGATCTCGATTCGCTGGAGGATTCACGGGGGATTCTGCCCCTGATGACGCTGCATTCATGCAAGGGTCTGGAGTTTTGTGCGGTGTTCGTCATCGGCATGGAGGACGGATTACTACCCCATGGCAGTTCGATGTCGGACCCCGCCGAATACGAAGAAGAGCGACGCCTTTGTTATGTGGGATTCACCCGCGCCAAAAAAATGTTATTCGTCAGCAACGCCCGTCGGCGTACAATTTATGGCAACACATCGAGTTATCCTCCGTCGCAGTTTTTACTTTCGATCCCCCCCGATATCATGGTCAACGAAAGTGCGGTTGGCCAGGACCGAGGATTCACCGCGCAACCGGGTCCTTCACAATCATCCGGCCCCTCCTACGCCATTCGGTCCCGGTCCGAAAAAGTGTCGTCCGACCAGCCCTATTCCATTGGTTCAAAATTACTGCACCCAAAGTTTGGCAACGGGGTGGTGTTGAATCGGACTGGCAACGAGGACGATCTGAAATTGGAAATATTTTTCAAACGTCCTCACGGCAAGAAAAAAATTGCCGCTAAACATGTTAAACTGATCCCTCTCTGAGAACATTTTATTTTTATAAATAGTGATCGCCCATTTATTTCCCTGGTGCGAGCAGTTTTTTTCTGGAGGCATTATGTTTTTCAAAGCGGGCCTAACAAAATTCATTTGTCTGACAGCGTTTCTTTTTCTATTTTCGGGGGCGGCCTTTGCCGATGACCCAAACGCGGTTCAATTCTCCGGAGAAGTGAAAAAAGTGCTTGTGAAAAAAAACAAGGTGGCCGTCAAGGACCCCGTGTCCAAAAAACGCTTCACGCTGATTGTCAACGATCAGACAAAAATCACGGGCTGGGAGAATCTCACAGGCATCAAAAAAGGCGACTCTATCAGCGGGAAATATATTGTGACTGACAAGGGTTTGTACGTGGCCAAAGAACTGATCGGGAAGTAAGACCTAGACCACGGGATTGGGTTTTGTTTGCTGTAAGATTTCTTTCAGCCGGGCTTTTCCTTCTGGAGGCAGTCGAAGATCCAGAACAATACGGTCGTCCTGATAATCTTCCTTGACGATGATGGCCTGTTTGCGGATGTCAGAAATCCGGTTGGCCTGGGAATAATCCAGTTCGAGGGTACAAGGAGTCAATCTACTTTCGTAACAACGGATGATTTCTTTTTGAAGGCGATCAATCCCCTCCCCCGTCCTGCTTGAAATGAAAACCGTTTCGGGGTTTAACTGTTGTTCGTTGGCCAGAATTTCAGGGTCGGCGATACGGTCTATTTTGTTGAATACCAAAATCGAATCGATTTCATTCGCTCCCAGTTCGGTGAGCACCTCATCGACTGTTTCCATTTGTTGCTTGTGGTCAGGATGGGAAAAATCCACAAGCTTAATGAGCAGATCAGCTTCCAGGACTTCATCCAGAGTGCTTTTAAAAGACGCCACCAGGTCGTGCGGTAATTTGTCAATGAGGCCGACCGTGTCCGCAAGCAGGACAGGATAGGGAAAGTTTTTTTTGATTTTACGAATGGTCGCGTCCAGGGTCGCGAACAGTTTGTCTTCCACCAGAGTGTCGGCCCCGGTCAACTGATTCATCAAGGTGGATTTCCCGACATTGGTATAACCGACCAGGGCCACGCGATAGATACCACTCCGGCTTTTACGCTGGGTCTTTTTTTCCTTATCGATCCCTTTAAGTTTTCTTTCCAGCTTGGTGATCTCGTTTCGGATGAGGCGGCGATCCAACTGGATTTGAGTTTCCCCCACATCGCGCAACCCAATGCCCCCACGCTGACGGGACAGATGCCCCCACATGCGGGTCAACCGGGGAAGCGCGTATTTCAATCGGGCCAGTTCGACCTGGGTCTTGGCCTCGCGCGTATTGGCGTGATCGTTGAATATTTCCAGAATGAGCCACGACCGGTCGATCACCCGGCAATTAAAAATATTTTCCAGATTTCGGTTTTGCCCCGGAGATAGCTCAGCATCGAAAATAACCACTTCCGGCTGATGCTGTTCGACCGCCAGCTTGAGTTCCTCCACCTTGCCGCTTCCCAAAAAGGTTTTGGGGTTGACGGTGGAAAGTTTTTGAACAAGCTCAGCCACGGGATGGTAATGAGCCGTCGTGGCCAAACCTGTCAATTCGTCCAGCGAAACCGGTTGAGACTTTGAACCGGTTTGCGGGAGTTGAGCGCCAATCAGGATCGCCTTCCTTTTTTCAGGTGTCCTGGAATGAATTTGATGCAAGAGTGCTTTCATAGGGTTGCCCCATTATACCGGATTCCTGCAACCAATCGGTGAATAGTGAAAATTTAAATTTGAGGAGGGAGGCTGAGCATCCTGTACAGCCTGTGAGGGGTGACAAACCGGTATTTATTTTTCAGAAGAAACGCTTTTGAGGGACTCCATGAAACCAAGCGTTTGCTGGACTCGATCCGGCTGATTATTTTTACCAAACAGATACCTGGCGTTTTTCACGCGTCTCAGAGCCAGGTCCTGCTCTCCCATATCGGATAAAATTTTTCCGATGGTAAAATTTGTTTCCCCATCGTTCGGATCCCGGGCCAGTGCCATATTAAAAACCCATAAAGCCGACTCATGACTCCCCAGGGTGATCCCGGAATGATCCGCATACCCTGTGAGCTTCAATCGGTTTGGCGCGCTCAACGCATTCAAATATTGGTGCGACTCAAGGTAGGCATTGCCAAGATCAAGAAAAACCGTTCGCTGAACACCCCTGCCTTCCTGCAATTGCCCATGCAGTTTTCTTATTTTTTCACTGAACCGGGTCAGCTCAGCCTGATGCGATTTTAAAGGCTCCGTTTTTATTTCCAAAAGCAGTTGGCCGAGGGCGGTATTCTGAGCGCGCAGGATTTTTTCCTGGCTGGCATTTTTGATATCCGCCCGGCGTTTTCTTTCTTCAAGATTGAAAAACTCTTCTTTCGGGCGGGGTTTTTGAAACTCATAGAAATTTGACTCAGGAATAAATTGCTTGAGGTCCACAGAAGGTTCTGACCGCTCCACATTCTCTTTACCGCCGGAGTCCGTTTTCCGATGAATCAAAACGGGGGGTTTGAAATTTCTTGTCACTTGCAGGGTTCTTGATCGCTCTTGTTGAATATTTTTAAGATCCTGACGGAATTTTTTTACAATGCCTGAGACATCAATTTTGGACTTCCGCCATTCCAACCGGTGATCGCGAAGAAATTTTCTCATGCTCTCGGTTTGGAATGAACCGTCTTCCACCTCAATGAGATTTTCCTGGGCTTTGGCAACGGGCCCGGCAAAAAATAAGATGGCCGCAAGAACCGGAAGAAAAATTTTCAAAGGTCGCAATGTCACTTTGTTTATCCGTCAGGAATGTTTGCCGTAAAAAACGATGCTCCGGCTTGAAATAAAATCTTCCAATAAAATATTGTCAATTATATCAATAATTTAGACTTATTTGAAGACCAAAGAAATGTCTGCAAAAAGAGCCTTCCTAAGGTTAGTTTTCCCAGGGGGTTTTCCTTGGAAACCAGCGGGGAACGTTTTTCATGTAGGTGCGAAAAGGTTCGCCAAAGCGGTTAAGAAGTTCCGGTTCCTCTATCAGGAGGGTGTAGACAAGATTGATCGACACGAAGAAAAAAAACCAGAGGAGCAACAGGAAGGAGCCCGCCAAAAGGGCTTCGCCAAGCAGGACACAAAAAACTCCTTCCACCAGGGGATTGCGGACATGGCAGTACAGCCCACGCACGACCAGGTGTTTCGGCGGGTCCCAGGGGGCCGGGGTTCCGTCTCCATAATCCTTGAACAGGGACACGCACGACCAGGCGATAACTACCCCCAGGAAAATCAAACCGGCGCCCAGTGCCCCCAGGAACAAATTTAGATTCCAATCGAAAGACCCGAGAAACCCCGTTTGGTTGGAAAACCAAAGGAGCAACCCCGGAACGACGACCATGATATTGAAGGGGGCGATAAAAAAAACTTTGACAAGCCTGCGGTTCACTTTCATGAGACGCCTATTTTGGCTCTAACACAATAAACTGTTTATCGGCTCAAAATCTCGTAAGCCACAGGAAAAATAAGCTCCTCCCAGTGGGTGTACTGTTTTGCCGAAGGGTGAATGCCATCGTCCACGAACATTTCCGGTTGGTTGCAAAAGGTTTGTGAAAGCGGAAAAATATCTACGATAGAAAGTCCTCTTAGCCGGGCTTCTTTTTGAATAATGGCGTTGTATCTGGATATTCCTTTGGCGATGTTTCTGCCAAAACCGTAAGACTCTCCTTTGGGAGCGCAGGAAAAATCCGGCAGGGTGACGATCAGCAAACGCTCAGGATATGGGAGTTCATTCATCATGCGATCCATTATTATTTTTAAATTGGCCGTGAAATTTTTTCTCCCGGAGCCGTGAATCCAGTCGTTCACACCGATCAACAAAGTCGCAAAAGAAGGCCTGGCTTTTTCATAAACCGGAAGTTCCTGTTCGATAGCGTCTCCCACCCGCCAGCGGGTTCTGGATGGATTGGCGACCAGTTCGATATCTATGCCGGCCTCGGTGAGGTGACGGGTCAGCAATACCGGCCAACAGCCCGTTTGGGCCACTCCATGACAAATGGTATAAGAATCGCCGATGGCGGCATAGCGGATGGGTTCTGCTCCGGCTACAAACACGCCAAAGCCGGAAAAAACAACACCGCCTGCCATGAGTAAAATTTTTAACCGGGGAATAATTGCAGACCTTATTGCGAAAAACGATGGCATGAGCGGAGGGTGTGCCTGAGTTCAGGGTTTGAGTATGGGAATGAGATGGTATATCGCCCCCACCGCGACCGTGATATAAAATAAAATCCCAAAAAGATTCCACAGTTTTTCTTTCAGAGTACGGGATTTTTCGTTTGAAACTTTATCCTGCCGGGTCGTGTTTGAATTCATGGAATCCTCTTTTTGCAAAACGGGCCTCCCAAAGGTTAAATAGATTGTATAATTTTCCGGTATTCAGGTATTTTATAGACTTCCCCTCGAACCTCAACCTTTTTTCAACCGGGGGTACAAGGTCTCAATTTTGGCTTTACCTGACGGTTTGGCTATGATGAAATAGTGAAAAATTTTATAACTTACGGAATTTAAATGCGAGTCAATTTATCGGATATGATAGGAGACAAACTGGAATCCCTGGATGATGGCGGCAAGTTGTATCAGGCCATCCACAAGGAGTTGCAAGGTGGTGCTCAAGTCGAACTGGATTTTACGGGTGTCCGAAGTATCATCACGCCTTTCCTGAATGCGAGCCTCGGAAAATTGCTCGATGTCTTCGAGAAAGAAACTTTGATGGAAAAACTGATCCTCTGTCAAATTTCGACGGATCATTTACGGCGCGTCAACGAGTTCATCGACAGCAAACATCAGATGAATTCTGAAAAAACCACTCTTGAAATGATGAAGGAATTGTTTGAGGAAGATGACTTGGGAGATGTTGAGTCCTAAAACGGACCTTGGGATTGATGATGGGAATTTGGAAATTATTCGGCGAAGGCAAAGCCATTAAAAAGTATAAGGAACGATTGCAAAGTTTTCCCGATGACGCGGAGGCGCATTTTTACCTCGCCACGGCCTATGAAGAAAAAGGGCGCCTTGAAGAAGCCATCGGCGAGTTCAAGGAAACCTTGCGTCTCAACCCAAAATCGGCACAAGCGTATTTTAACCTGGGTATTTTATACGCAAAAGCTGACGATGGTAAAAATGCCATCCTGCATATTCTCAGAGCCGGAAACCTCTTCAACCAAAAAGGGGATTCCAACAACAAGGAACGCGCTTATAAAAGATTGCGTGACTATTACCAGAAATACGGATTCAAGCCCGAAGACTTTGCTGATGAGATAAAAGATCTTTAGGGACCCAGTTGCCGGATGGCTTCGTAGACCACGATGCTCGCCGCATTGGCCAGGTTGAGCGAACGAACCCGGTCGTCGTATTGCGGAATGCGGTAAATGGTCCGGGCATGCGTGTTCCGCAACTCATCAGAAAGACCCTCCGTCTCACTGCCGAAAAATAGATACGACCCCTCCTTAAATTGATGATCGTAAAAAATTTTCTCCGCTTTTGTGGAAAAAAAAACTTTGGGAGATTCGTTTGGGATGGCAACAAAAAAATCCCCCAGACTTTTATGGATCACCACGCTAACGTGTTTCCAGTAATCAAGGCCGGCGCGTTTGAGTTTAGTGTCATTGATTTCAAATCCCAGCGGTTCGATTAAATGCAGGGTGCTTCCCGTTGCTAGACAGAGCCTGCCGATGGCCCCGGTATTCACAGGAATTTTGGGTTCTACCAGCACGATATTCAGGTCATGGGGCATGGTTTTTCTTTCCTTTAAATGGCCTTAAAAAACGTTGCGTCTTCTGCCAGGTTCTACGCAAAAAGAATTCCTCCAACAAAATCAGCCTACTAGGGTTTCTTTTAAAAAAAACACAAAAAAGTGGCGCGGTTCAATACTCAGACCTATATTTAAGAGTTGTGAAATTCAGGTGAAAGCCGGAATCCTCAATGGAAACTTTAGCACCCATTATTAAGTAAAGTTCCAATTAATGGAAATGGGTTTTTGAGTCCGATCTCCAGTATAGAGACTTTAAAAGTTGTTCTTATAAATTTAAGACCCTTTCCAGAGGAACGATATTCATCTTAAACGTCATTGTTCAGGAAGAGAGGGCGCCTATGAAGAGCAAGCATGTTCCCCACCGGTTCTCCAAAGAACATGAAGATCACTTAGAAGAGATCGGCGATTACATGACATCGCCCGTATTGCATGTTGATTGCAAAGCATCCGTAAAAGAAGCCGCCGAAATCATGCAGTCCAAACATGTTGGTTCGCTTTTTGTCAAGAAGGGCGATAAATTTACCGGGATCATCACCGAGAATGATTTATCGCGCAAGGTCGTTGCCGACAGTCTGGATCCCGCAACCACAAATGTCGAAAAAATTATGACAGCGCCTATACATACTCTGGATTGTATGGAACATGTTGAAAAGGCCAATCAATTGATGGCGCAAAACAAAATTCGTCATTTGGGCGTGACAAAAGATGATGAAATCATCGGCATAATATCTGTTCGTGATTTAGTTGCTTATTTTGCCAATCCGAGAATGAGAACCTGGTAAGAAATTAATTCGACCAGGTTTCCTCCGGTTCTTAAAAAATATTTTATTTCAACGTTGAGTTTTTATTTTTCCTGGGAAGGGGCTAAAACCAATGGCACAAGATATTTCTGGTAACAACATTGAAGGCGCGGACAGCATGCTGGATGATATCGGCGATTACATGAGTTCTCCGGTATTCAGTATCGACCATGACTCTACTGTGCAGGAAGCGGCGCAATACATGCGCGTCAGTAATGTTGGCTCACTTTTGATAAAGGAGTTTGATGATTTTGTGGGAATCGTTACCGAGACGGATTTATCCCGCAAGGTGGTGGGTGGCGGATTGAACCCGGAAACGACTCCAATATCCAAAATCATGACTTGCCCGGTGCAAAGTATGGACCGGTTTCTTCCGGTTGAAGAGGCCAATAGGTTCATGCACGAAAAAAAAATTCGTCACTTGGCTGTTACTGAGGATGACAAAATTGTAGGCATGCTATCCATAAAAGATCTTGTGGCTTACTATGCCAAATCCTCCTTTAAAATGCAGGAATGAGGCACAGCAGGGAATCTCTTTCACACCCATTCAAAATAAGCGCTTGTCGGCCATGTGCCCAGGCGCTTATTTTTTAATATTTGAATCACTGAACAATGAATAATACCGGACGATGGAAGCCTGAGGATTTATCCTTTTACCGGTCAGATTGTTTTTTATGCCAGTTCACGGTTTCCTCCAGCCCTCTTTGGAAATCATATTTGGGTTGAAATTCAAACCGGTCGAAAAATTTTTTTGATGACGCCGTCCAAGTGCTTTGACGAATATCGATGATGCGTTGGCTATCCAGTAAAGGCGCCTTTTTCTGATAGATGGATATGAATTCCAGCATCAGTCCGGCAAATGTCAGAAGCCCATCTGGAATGCGAATGGACCGGGGATGAACCTTCAATATCTTTGACGCGATTTGGACCAGGTCATTCCAGCGGTAACAATTTCCATCGGTGATGAAATAAACGCCCCCTCCCGAAGAAGGGTGAGTCGCGGCTAGGAGCATGGCTTGAACCAGATCGGCCACATAAATGAGGGACAAAACGCGGTTGTCCGGGCCTAGTTTTAGATTCCAGCCCTTGGCAAGGGCATCTATAAAAGCGTAAAAATTGACTTCTCGCGGCCCATACACGACAGGGGGTCGCAATATGACCAGAGGCAGGGAGGATGAAAACTTGAGCGCGATCTCTTCTCCCGCCAGTTTGGATTTTCCGTAATACGTGAGGGGCCTCGTGGGCGTGTTTTCATTGACCGGCGAATCAGGTTCAGCAGGGCCCACAGACGCAAGACTGCTGATGTGGACGATTCGCTTGAGATGTTTTCCGTACTCCACACATTGTTCATAGAGGTTTTTACAGGCCGTGGCGTTAACCCGGAAAAATTCCTGCCGGGTTTTAGCAATCGTCAGCCCGGCACAGTGGAAGACGTAGTCCGTTTTTTGCAAACATTTTTCCAGCGAAAAAGATCCTTCCAGGTCCCCAAAATGAATCTGGACTTTTGTACGATCCATCCAACTAAGGTCGCTTGTCCTGCGCACCAGGCAATGAACCGTGCAATGGCGTTGTAACAGAGCATCGACCAAGTGACTGCCGATGAACCCTGAAGCCCCGGTGACAAAAACAGTGGCATGGTCCAGGCTTCGAAGTTGTTGCATGAATAGACCCACTCAAAAAAACGCTCTGCCTGGGGAAAGCCCCAACGCACAGGTTCCCTGGGATTAATGGAAATGATCCAGCGTTGACAGGGGAATCCATCTTTCTGTATCGGAAAAACAGTGCGAAGACCGGGGTTTCCGATGGCGGTGGATTTAAAAAACCCGTTATTAGGAAATGATGCCCAGTTTTTTGCCGAACTTTTCAAAGGATATCAGAACCTTGTCCAAGTCCTCGCGATCGTGGCAGGTCGTAAAACTGGTCCGGATCATGGCATTGTGGGGAGGAACAACAGGAGAGACCGCAACACCCGCAAACACGCCGTCATCGAAAAGGAGTTGATTCATCAGCAAGGTGAGGGCTTCGTCCCCGATCTTAATGGGAACGATGGGTACGGGATTGTTGTTGACCTGAAATCCCATATTGAAAAACCCTTTTTTGACGTAAGAGGTGTTCTCATGCAACTTATTGAGCCGTTCGGGTTCATTGATCATGATATCAAGTGCTTTGGTAACACCCGCGACAGATGCCGGAGGTAAAGCGGCGGTAAAAATAAAGGCGGAAGCCTTGTGACGAATAAATTCGGTGACTTTTGACTTGCCCGAAACAAAGCCGCCAATAGACCCCAAACTTTTGGAAAAGGTGCCGACATAAACGTCGATCTCTTTTTCCAGATTAAAATAATTGGTCACGCCTTTCCCTTGATTGCCCAAAACACCCAGACCATGAGCTTCATCAACCATAACGGTGGCTTTATAATCTCTGGCGAGTTTTACTATTTCCGGGAGATTGGCGATGTCCCCGCTCATACTGAAGATGCTGTCAGTGATGATGAGTTTGCCCTCAACATCGGAAAATTTTTTCAGCGAATATTCCAGGTGATCCATATCGTTATGCCGATAGCGGACCGTTCTTCCGGGTGAAATCGCGCACCCCTCATAAATACTGGCATGATTTTCGCGGTCCGAAAAAGCGATGTCACGTCTTCCTAAAAGGGAGGAAATGGTTCCCTGATTGGCCTGGAAGCCCGTGGACATCACAATGGCGTCTTCACGCTGGAGAAAGCTGGATAATTCTTTTTCGAGCTTATTATGTAAGCTCAGGGTGCCATTGAGGAAACGGCTCCCGGTGCAACCTGCGCCAAATTTTTCAAGGGCTATTTTCCCGGCCTCAATCACCCGGGGGTCTTTTGTCAGGCCGAGGTAATTATTGGTTGAAACGGTGATGATTTTTTTTCCATCGATAACAACCAGAGGCCCTTCCATTTCCTCAATTTCCCGAAAAAATGGATAAATTCCAAGATCCCTGGCCTGGTCCGGCGCGTTGTAGCTGAAACATTTGGAAAGGAGGCCGCTTCCCTTGTCAGGTGAAAAACGAAGATGGGAATTCTCAAAGTCGAACTCCTTTTTAAGAAGCGCGACAATTTTATTACGCTTCAAATGAGGTGGCGCACCCCTTCGATCTTCGTCCTGTATTTTGCGGTAAATATCTTTTTCCATACTTCCCGGAAATTTTATTTAACTATTCTTAATAAATAAATTCTAAGGCGACTTGGTAAAGCGGAGAGGAAAATATCTGGCAAATCACCAACCACGAAAAATACTCTATCTAACAGTTGGTCCACGAATTCGGCATAGGGTACCATCAAACCCCCATTTCTACAAGCCGAACCTTTATTTAGTTTGCTAACAGGGATGATAGAACCCGCCAAAAGGGCCGTTTTATTGGAAGTTTCAGTTCAAGGTTTTAAAGTCCGGTTTTTTTGAAAAACGGACTTTAAAAGGGGGCCGACCGTGAGAGTTCCACCGGGGTTGCCTTTTCATTTTAATGAGGAGGGATGGGGCCGGTTTACATATTTTGCTGGTTTCTCTTTTTTACCAGGGCGGCAAGTTTATGAACGAGGGTGATGACTTTCGGGTGGTCCGCGCCGAATTTTTTTTCCCTTATCTTCAAAGATCGTTGATAGAGGGCTTCGGCCTCGGTGAATTTTCCAAAATTTTCGTAGAGTAAGGCGAGGTTATTGCAAATGACCGGGACCGATGAATGAGTTTTCCCCAGGGATTGAACCGATACTCTAAGGGAACGAAGAAATAAGGTTTCTGCGGTGACAAAATCTCCCGTTTTACGTTTCAGCTCAGCCAGGTTGTTTAAAGTCTGAATAAACAATACCGGACTGGGTTTTTTGACCTGGTCCATCAACCGCATCGCTTTCCTGGCTATGGGAATGGCTTGCTCATATTTATGCGATCGGTAAAGGAGGATCACATTTTTGTTGAGTCGGCGAACCTCAAATGGGCCTGAATTGGCATCTGCCTGAATAACCGGAAATAGGTGAGCCGCTACAATACTCAGGAAAATGAATAGTGCCTTTTGCGATATTTTCAAAGCCATGTCAGTCTCCTGATTTAAATATGCGCGGACGAAACTTTTTTAAGGCCACCCAACTCTCTTCAACTGAAATACGTTTGTCTCAACGGGAGGATTAATTTCGATTGTTGGAAAGATTACTCAAAAACCGTTTTTTGTCTTTTTTGGCCCGGTCATATTTTTCCTGAAGCAATGCGACCTTGGATCGGAGCTTCTGGTTTTCGATGTGTAGTTGAATCGAGGATTCAACCAAATCTAAATTGGTTTTCATTAACTCAATCAGCTGGTCTTTCATGAGACACCTTCACTAATTTTCCTGAATTGAAAACTTGAATCTTTCGTTTATTCTTAAAAATATTTCCAGATGGCTATCCGCAGTCATACTCAGACTGGTACCGTGCGAGGGTATGGTCGCAGAGAGTGGAGTCCGAGTTGAGCACACCACAATTCACGTCCCGGCAAATTGATTTTGGGCCTTGGGAAAGATGGAAATTATTTAGCGGCGAATCCGGGTGACCGTTAACGGACTTGGCGGCATTGAAGGATGCCGTCAACTGCCTTACAGCATCCGTCAGCTTTGCGACCGATTGTTCCAGTTTCCTGATTTCCTCATTCACAGTCTCAAGCCTCTTTCCGGTTTCAACGCAACCCTGGATCACAACCATTTCGCTCAGGGCAACCCCGCAACAGGTTGACAAAAAAAACCCCTGAAATATCGAAATGCCGATGACTTTTTTAGTATAGGGAAAGGGTATTGCGGGTGGGTCGAGTCCCGGTCACAGGTTTGTCACAGGAAATCGAGGCATGAGGCCAGGCCCGAATGACAAGTATTTTTTCGAGCCTTAAATATTGAGAGGTGCTGAACGTTGCGCTTACGGCCCAGGGCTACGGGGCCGATAACCATCGAGTAAGGTCCAATAGGAGAGGGGTTTCAACCGGGCGGAAATTATAGAGAGGGGAGAAGCGATTGTAAAAATATTATTGTGAAGCGCCCAGACTTTTTAAAAACATGACAAGATCCAGGTTTTGCGATTCCTGGGCAAAATCCATCGCCGTAAAACCATCAACACTCACATCCAGATCGGCCCCGTTTTTCATAAGGAGGACGATGATTCTCATCGCCATGTCCAAGCGGTCCCATTGAGACAGTCCTTTTGCGTCGGCTCCCTTTCCCGCAACCATCATGATCGGGGTGTACTTGCCGTAACATTTTTTATTCGGGTCGGCTCCGTGATTCAATAAAAACGCCACCCATTCGTCGCTCCCCTTGACCCCGTCCATCTCTTTTTTACTGGAAAGAAAATTCGATACCGTCAGGCACAATGGAGTTTTTCCGCCCACATCATTTTTTCCTTCATGATTCAACGGCGGTCCTTCCTGCGCCTGGTTGATATCTCCCCCCATGTCCAGTAACAGTTTAAAAATTTCCTTATTTTTGTTCAATGCGACGTTGTTTAAATAATTTCCTTCATTAACTTTAATTCCCTCCTTGCGCAAGGAATCGATTTGGTTTTTGTCGTTATCCTGAATGGCTTCATAAAGAACTTTTTCCGTATTAAAAGCCAAAGCAGATGCGGGAAACGCCCCCAGGAACAACACAATCAAAATGATAAAAAATTGATTTTTAAGTGGGGGATATGCAGAAAAATTCCTGGTCTCAGACATTGCCATTTTAGCGCCCTCAATTTCTACCCATCACACCCGGTGATCGGCTTTTCTGATAAAAAATAGTTTCGATAACTGATTAAAGAAGCAAATTTCCTGCCAGAACGGGGAAAAACTATAAATTCAATTAAAATACGGTTTTTCAAGAGCTTTCAACCTTCACTCCGCCCACGAAGCGGATGAAAAGACCACAAATGGATAAATCCAACCCATTGTTTTACTGGCTTTTGTGCCAAATATTGTCATCTCGAAACCTTCGGGTGTTTTGCCGCACTCCCCCTGCCCTGGAGGCAGGGAGTTTAGGCCTGAGAATATTCTGAGACCGGGGGCCTCATTTTTTTAAAATAGGGGAAGGAATTATCGGGGAACTCGAATAGAACCCTCGCGGTGGATTTTCCGCTAGAGCGCCGATCGGGAAAACCCAGGCCGCAATATTTCTGTCACCAGCGGCTCTGAGTTATATATCCTGGTTACATAAGGGTGCGTATTGCGGAAGTCTCATCCTCATCCTCAAGGCTCATGACATGCTCTCTATCTCTCTCTGTAAACTGGGTGCGAACGTAGTCCAGGGATCTTTTCTCTAATTCCGAACGTGTGACAATGTTCATCAATTTTCCGGTGCCGTCATAGATTCTAACTTCGTACAACATAATTTACCTCCGGTGCCGAGTGGTTGAATTCGAGTTAAAAACTTACAAAGTGTTGTTGGAAACCATCCGCCAGAAGGGGGGATCATTGGAGGAGACGTTTTCATCTGACGGATGGAATCCTAACTATTTTTAATGGCGAGAAAATCATCGCCTTGGATGATTACTACTTTGCCATAGCTATATCGCAGATCCGTTAAGAGCATGTGACGGTTTGATTACTTTTGAATTTGATTTTAGACACCCGGCCCATGGGAGAATAACCTGCAGAAAATCAACGGGAAATGAGATGAAGGCATTTTCCTGAAGCAAAAAAATGATCCTCTGTTGGCCGGGGGATGCTTATAAAAAAGAGTTAATTTAAGGGTGGGAATGAAATGGTAAGAAAAAATGGTTTTTGCAGTTTCTTCAAAAAAGGTCGTTTTTATTTGCAACCTTTGATGAAAGAAATTTTAGAGTGTTGTCTTTGAGGTCAATCGTCGCCCTGGTTGGGGATACCGAGGCTGAAGAAATCAACCGCGCTTGTTTAACCTGAATGCGGGTCACGACTGTTTCTTCCCCTTTGGATGTTCTTACAGACCGAATGAATTCAGCGTTGAGTTCTAAAAAACGGATCCCTGAAGAAGAGGAGCCTAGCGTCCCTACTGTATTTTCCGGGAACGGGTCATTTATTAATCTTTCATCTATTAATCTTTCATCATAATTTTTGGGGTGAAAGTTTTCAGGAGCGGTGGGTTGAAAAGGCGTCAGGGTTTCGGTGACGGGTTTGTTTTCTGGATCAGCCGATCGACGAGATATAAACGAAAATTTTGCCCCCACCTCGAAATGTCCAGAGGAAGAATAACCGGTGAGCGTTTTACAACGCACCACTTCCGCTTGAATTTCTTTTGGCTCTGATTCCTGCTTTTGCATGGGAAGGATCAAATCGAACTGCGTGCCGCTGGTGAAATACTTTGGGGCGCAAAAAGATATTCCGTGAATACTCAAGTCCCGGATGTTGACCTCCGACCGGTTTTTGGCAATGCCCCAAATGATACACGCCGACAAACCCACCTGCATTCTGGGCATTTTTCTTTTTTCCGCTGACAGATTCATGCCAATCTTCCTCTCAGTCCAGAGAAACATTCATCATAGAAACATTATTTCTCAGCAAATAAAGCCCCAAAAAGTCCGGCGATCGAAACCATAATATCACTATTTTCAATATCTTACAATAACCGTGCGGCCTTGGACCAAAGGGTCCAAAACCTCCAACCGTGACGAAAACGTGACAGGACCTTAACCCTGTTTAAATATTTATTTGAGATTCTGTTGACTCCAGAAAAGCCATTCACTTTTAATGGGGAGGTCAACTATGGACACTGCAAATTTACCTAAAGAGATTGCCAGGATAAAATTAAAGGCTCGGTATATAGAGTTTCTGCACTGGAAAAAATTAGGGATGCGGTTGTTATGGAGATCGGTTCTATTGAATTTCCGGATAGGAAACCGAAAAATGAAATACCTGGTTGGAAGGAAATAAACTTCTTTAAACGCTTATTAAATTTTCTTTAAAAAAAATACCTCACGGCTCCCCGGCGACTCCCCAAGTGCGGGTCTCGAACCGCAACGCACTCTCTGATCCTGACCCAAGGGACTAGCGCATCGCATCACTTAAGCCCATTCAGACCACTAACTCTCACGGGAACCCCACGCACCTCATATATTTTCCGGGCCTGGCGTTTTCTCGAGGCCCAAGCTTCCTCTGGAAGAAGCGTCAGCTAATTTGCCCTCCGCATATCGAGGCGGGAGATTCTGACCCGCTGTTGGGAATCAAAAAAATTTATTTTATTCCCCCCTTTCTTCCAGCAACCCAAACTTGCCCGATTATATTTTGTCGATCATTTTTTCTACCACCCGGAATTTATCCCCCACATCAAGGCTTTCTAAATAATATTTATCTTCTGAAAATATGGCGGCGCCGAAATGTGTGCCTCTTAGTAAGAGGATATACCGATAAATATCCGCCTAACCCATGCCCCTGCCCTTTCATTCCAAAAATTAAGATGAATTCAAAAAGTTGCTATTGCAAAATTTTTAATAACTTTGATAGATTAAATGTAGATATGAGGTTTTCACACAGTCCTCGGGGGAGGATGGAACATGGAGGTTAACCACGAAGCGAGGGAATTATGAAATATCTACTGACCATCCTGATTTTATTGTTCGCATCTCCTGCGTTCGCCGGAGGAAATTTCGACGCGTTCAGCGGAGCCAATCAATCAAGCGGCGACAATGAACTGTATGAGGAACCGGAAATTATCCAGGAAAATCCCATCCAGAAAAGCCCTGTCGCCGAGCAAGAGCAGGAACAGGAACAGGAACAGGAATTCAAAATCAACGAGAGATTGTACCGGGAAAGCATCGGTTCCAACGGCTACTATGGGGGCGGGTTTTATGGAGAAGAAAAGTATGCGGCCCTGATAGACTATTACACGATAACTTCCAATAACAGAGATTTTGATTTTGGAACGGGTTTCATTGTGGTGAATGACCAGCTCCTGCCAACAACCAATTTTTTGTCGCCTTTTGTCTCTCCCTTTGTCCAGGGCGGCATTCTATTTAACAGGGGAATCAGCATAAACCTTGGCAGCTTTAGTTTCAGACGCTGATAAGCATTACTAAAGATCGGTCAACCTGTCAGACAAAAAAAACGGCAAGGAGACGTTGCATCTCCTTGCCGCTTTTATTTAAACCTGCAAAATTGAATCAAACTTCTGATTCAGTTTACTAGGGTACTGCTATTACGCGAGGAGCGCCCAACCGGTTGCGGTTAAAGCTCTTCTTCGCTGTGAAGTTTTTGCTGGCATCAATGTCTACACCGATCCACGCGTTGGTGGAGCTGTTGTAGGAACTGTTGCTATTGTGAGAGTTGTTGACGTTGTAGTTTTTCATCACATCCACGTTCTTGGTCTTGGTGGTGTTGTAAGAATTTTTGTGGTTGTAAGAATTGATCGTAGAATCATTGATAGAGTTATCAATGTTAACCACATCGCCATCACCTGCGGCACCGGCGCCACCAAACTGCTGAACCACAAATTTTCCGCCAACCAGGTTGCCCTGAGCATTTACATTAACCTTGGTTTTGTTGGTAACATCGACATCGTAAGTCTTGTTGAAAGAATCTTTGATATCAACATCCAGACCATCGTTATCCATGTTGTTCAAAGAACCTGTGACGTCAAGATCCAATCCATCGTCATCTGAATTATCGTTGAAAGATTTTTTGACATCGATATCAGTTCCGCCCCAATAGCCACCTGCGAAAGCTACGCTGGAAGAACCAACCAAACAAAGTGCGATTAATGCGGACAAGATTTTTTTCTGCATGATGCTTCTCCTTAAATTAAAGTCAATTAAAGTTTGGATATAGTGCGGCAAGGAAATGCTGTGTCTCCTTGCCGCGTTTGTTAAATCTACAAAACTGATTCAAACGTTCTGAATCCGCTTATTAATTCATTCCGTTTGGAAGTCCACGAAGGCCCCCCAATTGATTGCCATTGAAACTTCTAATGGCTTTGAAGTTGTGGCTCTGGTCAACGTTCACATCAACGTCAAGGTCCAGGCTACGGGTGGAGCTACGAGTTTTGTTGAAAGAATTGTTGATCATGGAACTAGAGGTGTAGTTGTGATTAGAGGTATAGGTCCGGTTGTGAGAATTGGTGTCGTTATGGGAATTAATCGTAGAATCATTGATAGAGTTATCCACGTTAACCACACTGCCAGCACCTGCTGCACCGGCGCCACCAAACTGCTGTACCACAAATTTTCCGATCACCCCGTTGCCCTGGGCATTTACATCAACTTTTGTTTTTTTGGTAATATCAATATTGTGAGTCTTATTAAAAGAATTCGTGACGTCAAGGTCCAAACCATCGTTGTCCATGCCGTTCAATGATTTGTTGACATCAACATCTATCAGATCATCATCAGAACGATCGTTGAAAGATTTGCTGATATCAATATCGTAGTAACCTGCGAACGCTACGCTGGCAGAACCTACCAGACAAAGAGCCAATACTGCGGACAAGATTTTCTTCTGCATGATGTTTCTCCTTAAATAGGTCAATTGAAGCTGGGTTAAAGTGCGGCAAGAAGATGTTGTACCTCCTTGCCGTGCTTGTTAAACCGTTACAACAGAATCAAACGATCTGATTCCGTTAATCAAAGTTAGCGAGGTCCGATACCACCCAAGCGGTTGCGGTTGAAGCTGTTCACTGCTTTGAAGTTTTGGCTTTTGTCGACGTCTACGTACACATCGATGTCTGCCGTGTGGCTGGAGGTACGGGTTTTGTTGAAAGAATCATTGATGTTCTTGGTAGAGGTGTAGTTGTGAGTAGAAGTATAGGTACTGTTATGAGAATTGGTGTCGTTATTAGAATTAATCTTAGAACCATTGATAGAGTTATCAATGTTGTACACGTCACCAGCACCTGCTGCACCGGCGCCACCAAACTGCTGAACCACAAATTTACCCTTCACCAGGTTGCCCTGAGCATTTACATCAACTTTCGTATCTGAGCTGGCCCAAACATTAGCTTCTTTGTTGAAAGAACCTGTGATATCAGCATCGATCAAATCGTTGTCCATGTTGTTCAAAGATTTGTTGACATCAACATCTACATAATCGTCATCAGAACGATCGTTGAAAGATTTGCTGACATCAATGTCGTAATAACCTGCGAAAGCTACGCTGGCAGAACCTACCAGACAAAGTGCCAATACTGCGGATAAGATTTTCTTCTGCATGATGTTTCTCCTTAAATTAAGCAAGTGATTAAATAAACTGCATTAGGTCAAGCAACAATAAAATTTCGATCCTGTGATCGAAATGAAAAATCAGTACGATACTTTCTGCCAGTCGTCTTCCTCGTCAAACGGCTCAACTTGGGTAGAAGCCGCGATAGGGGGTGCCTTACGAGCATCTTCAACACCTTCTACATTTGCGATGATTGACGAGCAGGATTTTGAGTCGATGTCGTAAAGGTCCGTCATCATCTCAAAGACAGCCATTTTCAGCATATTGCGCAATGCGAAGTGGACGGCTTCACGATGTTGTTCGCCCAAATCGACAGCCACTAAAATATCCCCAAAAAACCGGCCGATATTCGCGCCTATTTCGTCAGCAACAACCTGTTTGAAGATGGAAGAATGTCCGACCACTTCTGAAGTTTTGGTGTCGGTTAAAAACAGATCCATCCCGATCAACATGCGGTGCTGGCGATATTTAGCTCCCACCCCGTACACACTGGCGTCGATGCCGCCGCCGGGAAGGAAATCCAGGCTGTTAATAGAACCTGTGATGTGATAGTCGGAACCGATCCATTTCACTTTTCCGCCAAAAGAGGCTTCCAGCTTCATCACTCGGGGATCACGTCGGTTGACCACGCGGGCAATTTGGGATTGCAACAAGGCGCTCTGAACGATATCGCCAGCCGCCTGGGTCACAAATTTTCCGTTTCCAGAGTCGGAAATGGAGAACTTACCGGTTTCATCACTGATCGCTCCAACACCGATGCTGGCTTTTTTGCCCAGGTAGGTAGAGCTCAGGCAGGAAAGCAAAGAATCATAGGGAGTCGTTATTTGATAAACAGGCTTGGGTCCTTCCGTCAATTTCATATCTTGCTTTAAGGGAGTGGTGGCGGCGCAACCGCTTCCCAAAGCTAAAATACTTAAAGCTAAAAAAAGCTTTGTTAGTCTCTCGTTGAACATTTTTTGTGCCTCCGAATTAAGCAAGGTTATGAAACAAGTAATTAGAATTTAAAAATGTCGTTTCGTCGGTTCTGCCATCAAAACTGACGGTCTTATTTATTGATATTCTTGTTGATATTCGTATGAGTGGTGTTCGTATTGGTTGTGTTATTGCTGTTCTGAATGGTTTTATTAATATTCGTCGTTGTCGTCGAAGTTTTGGTTTTGTTAAAAGAATCTTTTGTGTTGAAGGAATCGAGCACAGAATCATTTATGGAGTTATCAATTTGAATGATCTGACTCCCAATGTGAGTTGTCTCCGTACCGAAATAGGTGGAAGAACTATTGAATCCATCCTCTTCAACGAGTTCGATGGCGAGTGCCTGCTCCACGAGGCGTGCTTTTTCAAATGATGATGGAAAGCCCCAACTATTGTTCCAATCTGCAGAAGGGTTGGCAAGAGCGGAACTTCCGCTCAGGAGTAGCGCCGCAACCGCAAGCATCAGAATTTTTCCTGAAAATTTACACATGATGAACCTCTCTGGTAAAAAAGTTATTTTCACAGCCAGGCATTGGTGATCTTTCTCGAACCGGCCTGTGTGAACCCTCTCGAATTAAATGTCTTGAGGTGAATATTGCAGTACGGTTGTTAAGTTTTTATCAATCCAATGTCACAATAGTGTCAACTTGGGCACTTAAAATTGTTTTCAACACAAGTTATAGAAGCGATGCATCCTCTTAGACCGAACCCTGTCGGATAACACCCACCAGCCTGTATTGAGCTCCATGATGGACGATGGGTGTTAAGGTTTGGTTAAAGGGATGTCACTGTTTGAAAAAACCTGGGGGGCCACTGCAAAAGGGTTGTAAAATCGGCCCTTTGCAAGAACAAAGCGGATGTTTCCTTAGCTTGGAAGGGATTTTTTCAGGGCGGGCAGGAAATCAACCCACGGGAGGATATGCAAGGATGTGGAAGGGCGATTATGAGGATCGTAACAAGGCTGAAAAAGAATGATCAGGCGAAAGCCCGCCTCTATAAAGCGAAGATCTCATCTGCCCTCGTAGCCTATGAGACCGGGAGCGGTCGACGAGGGGGGGCGGCCTGCTGTCTCAGATTCAATTTTTCTTCGTAAACCTCAAGTTTTTTCGCTCATTAACCGTTACGAAAATCAGGAGGCTCCGATTCAAATTTTTATATAAGAGGTAAGAGATCATGGAAAAAGTGAAAGTCATTTACCCAATCCCGGCAACTTTGAGTGGCGAAAACGATTCCTACGGTTCCCGCCAGTTCATCATGAAGACAATCGCCGCGTCTCTTTGCGGAGCCGTCGTTCCCGCGATCATTTTTTATTTTATGATGTGATTCATCGCCTGCTTGGCCGCTGCTTTCCGTGAATTTCTTAACGATTCCAGGATAAACTTGTAGGGCCGTGCGTGCCATCCGCCTTATACCTGCCTTGATAGATCACTCCGTCTTTATTAAATCACTCGTTCTGCGTTAAAACACTCGTACCTCGTTGGATCACTCGTTTTTTCGGGGAGTCTTTTTTTGTTCCTCGCACTCGAAAGTCGTGTCCGAAGTCCATTTTATGTTGAGATGATCGGGAAGCTTCGTGGTGTTATCCACCACGGCAGACTCGAGATCTTTACACGATAATTTTCTTATATTGCGTAAATCCGCTCCCTGGAGCAAGACACCCTTCAAACAAGCTCCCTCCAGATTAGAACCCTTGAGATTGGCTCTCTGGAGATCGGAGCCTTCGAGATTGGCTTCCTCTAAATGCGCCTGGGGGATCTGAGCATCTTGCAGGTTAACGCCCTTTAAGTTTGCCCGCCTGAGGTTTGCCTTCATCAGAAAACTTTCGCGTAAATTTGCCTGACTGAAATTCGCCCCCTTCAGAAACGCACCTTCGAACTTAGCCCTTCGTAGAAAAGCCTCTGTCAGATTTGCCCCGCTCAAGTTGGCTTTATAAAAATTTGCGCCGCTCAGGTTGGCTTTATTAAGGTTCGCTTTATTCAAATTCGCATTTGAAAAATCAGCCTCGCTCAAAAAAGCCTCGCTGAGATTGGCTTCCCGAAGATCGCCATAACTGAAATTGGCTTTACCAAGATCCAGAGTGGAGAGATCTGCGCCCTTGAGGTTGTCTTTTTCAGCGATGATTTTCTTGCGGTCAAAATGTAAATTTTCTGGCATGGTATTATCCCTGGTTGTTACAGAACTTCAGATAAAATCATTGACCTAAATTGTATCAAAGGTTAAATTCGAAACCGCGTTGCCATTTTTGATTGAAGTTTTTTCAGGTATCCTATCATACCTGTTCACGACCCCACCAAGGATTGTAAATATGAGCACACACCATGATGCCGTGTTATACGAAATTCGACAAACCGTCCAGGAAACCGTCAACCGATCCAACCGTATCGCCGGACCCATAAACTGCGATGTAGCGAGCCTGCAATACGGATTGGGATTTATCGTTTGCCGGGGTTTTCTGGAAAAGGAAATGAATAAAAAATGCACCCTCCCAGCCCCGGGGAAATTTCCCAAACGCATGAAAAATATTTCCGGCAAACCCTTCGTCCGGGCCATAGACTACTGGCAGTACAAATTCGACCCCAAAATCACCTGGTACGGCTGGGAGGAGTTGACCCTTTTTTTCCGGCTGACAGATTGCTTCAGCGAAAGCGGAGGAACCTTGAATGGCAAGGGAGTGCGGATCAAAGCGTTTCTAAAACAGTTGGAGGCAGGCGAAATTAAAAACCGCAAAAAGAAACCGGTCGATCCTTATTTTGATATCAATGACCAGGGCAAACTGAAATTACAGGATGAAGCGCTGGAACGGTTCACATCCCTGTCCGGGGAACTGGTTCATCTGGCGGAAAAATTTCTGCGCAAGAAAAAAAGGTCCTCGTAAAACAATATTTATTCAATGCGCTTCGTTCCAGTTGTTGCCCCATCCCATATCGACAATGATGGGAACGGAAAATTTATAGACCCCTTCCATTTCCTTTTTCACCAGAGCCTGCATTTCTTCTTTTTCAGCGGGCGGGCATTCAAAAACCAATTCATCATGGACCTGCAGGATCATCTTCGATCGCAGTTTGCGCTTTTTCAATTGCCCGGACAAATTGATCATCGCCACTTTAATAAGATCGGCGGCGCTTCCCTGAATGGGCGAGTTGATCGCGATCCTCTCCGCCGCCTGCTTCACCTGTTTGTTTTTGCTGTGAATGTCCGGCAGGGTGCGTTTGCGGTTCATGATCGTGATCGTGTATCCCTTCTCACGGGCCTGGGCGATGGTGTTGTCCATATAAGTCTTGATGCGCGGATACAAATCAAAATACTGATCGATGAATGTCTTGGCTTCTTTCATGGAAATTTTTAATTGCCTGGACAGGCCAAACGAACTCAATCCGTAAATGATGCCAAAGTTCACCGCCTTGGCCATCCGGCGGGCTTCCTGATCGACATTATCGAGAGCCGTTCCAAAAATTTCCGCCGCCGTCCGGCTATGAATATCCTCTCCCTTCTTAAACGCTTTTATCAGGGTTTCATCTTCTGAAAGATGCGCCAGAATTCGGAGTTCGATCTGCGAGTAATCGGCGGACAACAACTTGTCTTCCCCTTCGGCGACAAACGCCTTTCTTATCTCTTTGCCCATGTCCGTGCGGATAGGGATGTTTTGCAAATTGGGATCACTGCTGCTCAAACGCCCGGTCGCCGCCACCGTTTGATTGAACGAGGTGTGCACCCGACCGGTTTTTTTGTCAATCTCCAAAGGCAGCGTGTCGACATAAGTCGATTTTAATTTCCCCAATTGGCGAAAGACCAGTATATTCGCAGGCAAGTCATGCTGGTCGGCCAGTTCTTCTAAAACCGAAACGTCGGTGGAATATCCGGTTTTGGTTTTTTTGACAACCGGAAGTTTGAGCTTCTCAAATAAAATCACCGCAAGCTGCTTGGGTGAATTGATATTAAACTCTTCCTCGGCGAGCTGATAGATTTTCTGCTCGTAGGTGCGTAGTTTCTTTTCTATCTGCTTTGACAAATCCGCCAGGTGTTGTTTATCCAGAAACACACCGTTCAATTCCATTTCCGCCAGCACTTCGAGAAGGGGCATTTCCATTTCGTTGAACAATTGAAGCAGTTCATCGGTCAACTTTGGTTTGAGATTTTTGTAAAGCCGCCAGGTAATATCAGAATCCTCCGCCGCATACTCCGTGGCCCGTTCAACGTCCACCTCGTCGAAGCCGATTTGTTTGGCCCCGGTTCCCGTCACATCCTTATAGGTGATGGTTTGATGCCCGAGCAATTCCAGAGCCAGCGCATCCATGCCATGCCCCCGGCGCGAAGGGTCCAGCACATAAGAGGCGAGCATGGTGTCAAATGAAATTCCCTTGAGATGAATGCCTTCGTTTAGGAGGACGATCAGGTCGTATTTGATATTATGCCCGATTTTGCCTATTTTTGGATTCTCCAGAATAGGCTTTAATTTCTGGAAAACCATTTTAGGGTCCAACTGTTCCGGCACACCCAGATACCTATGAGTGAGCGGGATGTAATACGCCTCATTTTCCTCAAATGCAAAAGAAATCCCCACCGATTCCGCATCCACCGGGTGCAGGCTGGTGGTTTCCATGTCGAGAACAAACTCTTCCTGAAAACCAAGGTCAGCCAGCAACGCATCAAACGCTTTTTCTGTCAAAATGGTTTGATATTTATGCGGCGCTCGAACAGGCGTTTTTTCTTCCTTGGGGATCAGGGAAGAAAACTCCAACTCCGTAAAAATTTTGGTGAGCGCTGTCATATCCACCGCCTGAACTTTCAGATCATCGATGGAACAATTGACCGCCACGTCCGTGTCGATGGTGACCAGCTTCCGGCTCAGTTCAGCATTTTCCCGGTCCGTCTCCAGCTTTTCTTTGAGCTTTTTTTTGTCGATCTCATTAATATGCTGGTAAATATTTTCAATCGAGCCGAATTTCTGAATCAATTCCGCCGCCGTTTTTGGCCCCACCCCTTTCACGCCGGGAATGTTGTCGCTCGAATCGCCCATCAACCCCATCACATCAATGACCTTATCCGGTCCCACGCCGAATTTTTCGATCACTTCCTTTTTGCCGAAACGTTTATTTTTCATCGTGTCCAGCATCTGGATGTCAGGCTCGATCAACTGCATCATGTCCTTGTCGCCTGAGACAATGACGACCTTCAAACCCGCTTTTTTCCCCTGCCGGGCCAGAGTCCCGATGATGTCGTCGGCCTCGACACCTGGAATGCGGATCGAGTGAATATTGTGAGCGGCAACCAGACGTTCAAAATAGGGGAACTGTTTTTGCAAATCTTCTGGCGGGGTGTCCCGGTTGGCTTTATAATCAGCGTACATTTCATGGCGAAATGTCTTTTCCTTGCTGTCAAAAGTCACGGTCAGGTAGTCAGGACACTCATCCCGCACCACTCTTTGCAACATGGTGACAAACCCGTAAAGGGCATTGGTGGGAAGACCTTTTGACGTGGAAAGATTTTGCCTGACTCCAAAATAAGCCCGGAAAATATAAGAAGACCCGTCTATCAAATAGAGGGTTTGTTTGTCGCTCATGGGTCCATGGGGAAATAATTTTTCTGGGGAAGGGGAAAACGCCCCCGTGAATGAAAAACGATTATAGGGGCGGCCGATTGCCGAGTCCAACGAATTATGCTATGATGCCTCTCGTTTTAACCACTAAACTTATTGTAAACAAAGGACTATAGTGCGACTCCGCGTGTCATGGGCGAGATGAAAACCTCCCCCAAAAGTTCCAGTGAAAAAACCGCATCGCTGATTTTAAGAGCCCAACGGGTGCTGAAAATCGAGAGCGATTCCGTGGCCGGTCTCATCGCCAGAATAGACGACCGCTTCGCCCAGGTGGTCCAGGCGCTCGATCAATGCCAGGGTCATGTGGTGGTCACCGGCATGGGAAAATCCGGATTGATCGGCCAGAAAATTGCCGCCACCTTCTCCAGCATCGGCGTTCCTTCGGTTTTTCTGCATGCGGCAGAAGCCAGCCACGGGGACGTGGGTATCCTGTCCAGAGGCGATATCGTCATCGCTATTTCCAACAGCGGCGAGACCGAGGAAATCATAAAACTGCTTCCCACTCTCAACCGCATCAAATGCTCTTTGGTGGCGATGACCGGAAACCCGGTCTCAACGCTTGCGAAACGGAGCGACCACCTTCTCGACATCAGCGTCGAGGAAGAAGCCTGCTCGATAGGGCTGGTCCCGACGGCCAGCACCACCGCGGCTTTAGCGATGGGCGACGCTCTGGCAATGGCAATTTTGGATCTGCGCGGATTCCGCGAGGAAGATTTTGCCTTGAACCACCCGGGAGGCAGTCTGGGACGCAAACTTTTAATGACCGTGGGCGACCTGATGCACACAGGAGACGAAATACCCAAAGTGTTGGAAGACGCCAATATCTACGACGTGATCAAAGAAATGAGTCAGAAACGCCTGGGGACGACGCTCGTCGTGGCCCAAAATAGCGATCTTAGGGGAATCATCACCGATGGCGATCTCAGGCGGCTCATTGAAAATAAAAAGGACATTTCAGGCACCGTGGCCGGCGATTTGATGGGAAAGAACCCAAGGTGCATTCCAAGGGATCGCCTGGCCCAAAAAGCGGTGCAGATCATGGAAGAGAATGCCATCACGTCCCTGGTGGTTTCTGAAGACGGCAAACACATAGAAGGCATCCTTCATCTGCAGGATTTACTGAAAGCCGGGATCAATTGAACCCGCCTGAAGGCTGGACCAAAAATTAACAAACGAAGAGAATATGGCTAACGACACCCTCTTCATGCAAGATATTTCATCCTTTATAGATTGATGGTTTAAAATGACCGGCAACGAACTCAGACAAAAATTTCTGCACTATTTTGAAGGCCAGGGGCACACCGTCGTTCCCAGCAGTTCGCTGGTTCCGAAAAACGACCCCACTTTGCTGTTCACCAACGCCGGCATGGTTCCCTTCAAAAACGTTTTTCTGGGAGAAGAGGACAGAGGCTATACCCGCGCAGGATCTGTACAAAAATGTGTCCGGGCGGGCGGCAAACACAACGACCTTGAAATGGTCGGGCACACCGCGAGGCATCACACGTTTTTTGAGATGCTCGGCAATTTTTCCTTCGGCGATTATTTCAAAAAAGAAGCCATTCATTACGGCTGGGATTTTTTAACTCAGACGATCGGGCTACCCAAAGACCGTCTTTATGTGTCCGTATACCACGACGATGACGAAGCCTTCGACCATTGGCGAAAAGACATTGGCCTCGACGCAAACCGGATCTCCCGTCTGGGCGATGAAGATAATTTCTGGGCGATGGGCAACACCGGCCCCTGCGGACCCTGCTCGGAAATTTTCATCGACCAGGGTGAAGCCATCGGTTGCGGCAAACCCACCTGCGAGGTGGGTTGCGATTGCGACCGTTACCTTGAAATCTGGAACCTGGTCTTCATGCAGTTTCACCGCGATGAGTCCGGGAAGATGACGCCCCTGCCGAGTCCCTGCATCGACACCGGCATGGGCCTCGAACGCCTGTCAGCGGTGGTTCAGGGACAACATTCCAATTTCCACTGCGACCTGTTGATGGGGTTGATTGATAAAGTCAGCCAGGTGACGGGGAAAAAGTATGGCCAACAAAAAGACAACGACGGTTCCATTCGCGTCATCACCGATCATGCCCGCGCCGTGGCTTTTCTGGTGGGCGATGGGGTTTTGCCTTCGAACGAAGGCCGGGGCTATGTGCTCAGGCGAATCCTGAGAAGGGCGCTCAGGCACGGAAAACTTCTCGAACAAAACAAGCCGTTTTTTTTCCGCATCACCGATGAAGTGATCGCGCAATACAAAGAGGTGTATCCCGAACTGGAAATCAATGCCGGATTCATCCAGAAAGTGGTGCAGAACGAAGAGGAAAATTTCAGCAACACTTTGAACATGGGTTTCCAAAGAGTGGAGGAACTTCTCACCGATCTTAAAAATAAAAAATCAACCACTCTCCCTGGTGAAGAAATTTTCAAACTTTATGACACCTATGGGTTTCCTGTCGATCTGGCCCAGGAGATGGCCCGTGATTCCGGAGTCGAGTTGGACATGGCGGGGTTCGACCGGGCCATGCAAAACCAGAAGGAAAAAGCCCAGGCCTCCTGGAAAGGTTCCGGAGAAAAAACGGTGGCGCCCTTCTTCAAGGATTTGATCAAAACTTCCCCGCCGACGGTTTTTCAAGGGTACGGCAACACGCAGGGAGAAGGAACCGTGCTCGCCATCTTAAAAGAGAATGTTCCCGTTAAGAACGCATCCCAGGGCGACGAGGTGGAGGTCCTTCTGGACCAGACTCCGTTTTATGGGGAGTCCGGCGGACAAACCGGAGACCGTGGACTTGCGTATAATCAGACCGTCCACCTGGAGATTTTAAACGCGACCAAACCCCTGTCGGAATTGATCGTCCATAAAGCACGCGTGTCGAGCGGAACTTTAAAAGTGTCCGACAAGCTCAAGCTTGAAGTCGAGGGAGAAACTCGCGCCAGCACGGCACTCAATCACACCGCCACCCATCTGCTACATTCCGCGTTGCATGAGATTCTTGGCGACCACGTCAAACAGGCGGGATCGCTGGTTGCTCCCAACCGGCTGAGGTTCGACTACACCCACTTTTCTCCCCTGAGCGAACGGGAAAAAATCAGAATCCAGAATCTTGTCAACGAAAAGATTCGCGCAAACATTCCTGTCACCACTCAGGAAATGAAAATAGAAGACGCCATGAAAGAAGGCGCGATGGCCCTGTTCGGAGAAAAATACGGGGGCGAGGTTCGTGTGGTTTCGGTCCCCGGTTTCAGCAAGGAATTGTGCGGAGGCACGCATATCAACGCCACGGGAGACATCGGCCTGTTTCAAATCATTTCCGAAGGCGGGATCGCCGCAGGCGTCAGGCGCATTGAGGCGGTCACAGGAAAAGCGGCTCTGGATAAAATCCAGCAGGAAAACGAAACTTTAGCCGGGATTCGAGCCTTACTCAAAGTGCAACCGGAGGAAGAAATCACCCGGCTGAAAAAAATACTCGAGAAAACCCGCGAAGCTGAAAATGAAATCGCCGACCTCAAGGAAAAACTGGTCAGCGGCAAGGGTGCCGGACTTCTGGACGATGTTAAAAAAATTGGCGACGTGTCCGTTCTGATAAAGCGCGTGGAGGGAATGGACCCTAAAACCCTGCGCTCTTTCATAGACAATGCCAAGAACCAGATTCAATCGGGAGTGGTGGTGGTGGGCACAGCCACGGGCGGAAAAGTGATGTTGGCGGCGGGAGTCACAAAAGACCTCACCGACCGGTTTCAGGCCGGAGCCATTATCAAGGAAATCGCCGGCATCGTGGGCGGATCAGGCGGAGGGCGGCCCGACATGGCCCAGGCGGGAGGCACGAAAGTCGATAAAATAGACGAGGCGCTTGCAAAAGTGGAGTCCCTCCTCAATGAGAAATAGGCCGTCTGTTTTGTCGGTTCACCGAAATTTGAAGCCCGTCTTTTCTAAAGGAAAAAACGATTTGTCATTGCAGAATGAAGGCCGGTCCTATATTCTTGACGAACTCCTGAAAAAATATTCTCCTGAAAATATTTAACCTTCGGTGATCGATGGGCCGGGAAGGATAGAGAAATGGACCAAGAAAAAAAAACAGACATGGATAAAAAATGGACAGCGATTGCCGCCCGCGCGGTGACGGACGAAGATTTTAAAGCGAAACTCGTGGCCACCCCGATCGACCTGATGCTGGCGGGTGGATTGACTTTACCGGAAGGTGTGGACATAAAAGTGGGCGCGGGGCAAGTTCAATCCTTACCAATTCCTTCAAATGCGTCGGCTGAAACCAAAGAAGAAGTCAAATGGTGGATGTGGCGGCTCGACAGTATCCGCGAATTTGGACGCGAAAAACCAGAGAAAACCGTGGGGCATATGTCCATGAGCGCCCAGGAAGCCGATGACGATGAGTCCGGACTGGGTTGAAATAAAACGATTGCTTCCGAAAAACAATCCATCAAAAATACGCGCCCGTAGCTCAGTTGGATAGAGTGACGGATTCCGAATCCGTAGGTCGGATGTTCGAGTCATCCCGGGCGCACTCCTTAAGCAGAAGACAAGTTTGTTGACGTTGCTCCCCGCCTTCGGGGCTATGTGCTGGCACACTGAATTGCTCTTTGGTTAAGATTTGGATTTGTTCTTTACCAAAAGATCTGCTGAAACATCTTGCCCCTTGATTTGTCAAACCATCATTTTTTTCTAACCCACCCTAATACCGCCCCCCTGAGGTCCGCGTTCCTGATGATCGCGTTCCTGATGATCGCGATGTGGAGTTCTGTCTCGTATAGCTCCCTTCCGACGATGACTGCTGTGGAGGGGGCTGATAGGTTCTTCCCGCTGGCGCCTGAACCAAACCTGGCCGGTATTTTTTTGGTTGCGGACTCGTGTTTGGTTTGGCGTTACCAGAAAACGAAACCGGGGTTTTATCACTCTCGGAATCTTTGGAGGGGTTATAAGTGAAATAAGTTTCTTCTTCGTCATCAACCCATTCGGAATCCTCGCTCTTTAAAGGTTGATCCGAATAGTGAACGATTCCGCTGTCATCGACCCATTTGAAAGTTTCAGCTTCCAGGGAAGACGAGAAAACGAAGAGCAATATTAAAAAGACTATCCATACCGAATAAGTTTTCACCGCCATAACGCCCCCTAATGTTTTTTTATTTATTACTATAATAATTATATAGACGGATAAGGCAGGCAGGGGATTTTATGTCTTAATCAGCGAAAAATCAGGGCTTTTTTTTCGTCATAACATCCGGCTTGTCAATCGCTCGATGCAATCTCTTCGGAATCATCATCGGTTTCGTTTTCCTGGAGAAAACGTTCTTTTAATGAGTGCAGATCTTTTTTATTTTTGGTCACGCTTTTTAAAAGATGTTTGATGTCCTCATCCGGAAACAGGGCATTGAGGTCGGCCTCCGAATCTGGAAAAAGAAGGTTCAGATCAATCTCTTTTTCCACGGGTTCCAAAGGACGGGTCGGGCTTTCACCCTGGGTTTCGGATACAGTCTCCGCCGGGGGTTTCACTTCTTCATTCATTTTTCATCCTCTCAATTTTCTTGGCTTGCTCAAAATAGATTTTTTTGCGCTTAAAACCTTGCCAGCCAGATGCCTAAAAATACAGCCCCTGTGAGAGTGGCCAGAATCATTTGACCGAAGGTCTTCATCTTTTGCAAGGTAGCGGGAACCATCTCACGGTTCTCAGGGCTCAAGTCCAGGTTGGCGATGCGTGCGCGCAGGGTGAAGGTGTGGTACACACTGAGAAACAGGGTGATGATCACAAACACCATCTTGACCCCGAACAGATTATAATAACCGGGAGCCAGATCCACCTGCCGGGTGTAGTTGGTCAGCAAATAATAAATACCGGTGCCGATGAGCATCAATACAGCGGCCAGAACCGTCGGCGCCAGCACCTCCAGAGCTTTATAAGCCACCCTATGCTCTTCCTTTGTTTTTTCTTCAGGCAGTTTTTCCATGGCCGGCAAAAAGAACAAGAGGCAATAGGCCAGACTGCCCACCGCAATAGCCGCTGACATCAGGTGGATGAAAATGAGAACATTATTTTCCATGTTATTTGGCCGCCCCGTTATACAGGGAGGAAACTTAGGGCTGACGCTACGCGCGGCCTCGAAAAAAAGTTACACGGTGTGAGCAATCTCCCCCTCGCCGGGCGAGCGCCCTCCCCGGAGGTGTCCGCGTTTCGGGAGCCACTTTCTCTGGAGTCATTCATTTTACTTTTTTGGCTTCCTTTTCCAGAAAATGAACCAACAGCCGAACGCCAAACCCGGACGCGCCTTTGGGAGTATAAGGTTTTTTCTCGCCCCAGGAAGTTCCGGCGATGTCCAGATGCGCCCAGGGTTGATCGCCTGCGAAAGGTTTTAAAAATGCCGCGCCCATGGTGGTCCCGGCGCCCACTCCCGGCGACGCGATATTTTTAAGATCGGCGATGTCGCTTTTGGTGGCTTTATCGTGCTCGTCCCAAAGCGGCAGTTGCCACAATCTTTCTCCCGTGAGAGTGCCGCTGGCTTTTAATTTTTCGATCAGCTTTTCGTCGGTTCCCAGAACCCCTGCTGCAAAATGACCGAGCGCCATGATGACAGCTCCCGTCAAGGTCGCAAGGTCGATGACCGCACGCGGTTTGAACCGGGCCGCATAACTCAATGCGTCCGCCAGAATCAACCGGCCTTCGGCGTCGGTGTTCAGCACCTCGATGGTCTTGCCCGACATGCTCTTTAAAATATCTCCAGGTTTAATAGCCGAGCCACCCGGCATATTCTCTGTGGCGGGGACCAGACCGACGACGTTGATCGGCAGTTTCAGGCTCGCCACTGCTTGCAGAGTCCCGATCGTCACGGCTCCGCCCGACATGTCCATCTTCATTTCGTCCATGTTGGCAGGAGGTTTGAGCGAGATGCCGCCCGTGTCGAAAGTGACGGCTTTGCCCACAATGGCGATGGGGGCAACGTTCTTTTTTCCGCCCTTGTATTCAAGGATGATGAATTTGGGTGGCTCATGACTGCCTTTGGCCACACCGAGCAGGGAACCCATCCCCAGTTTCTGCATTTCTGTTTTACCCAGAATCTTACAGGTGATTTTATGTTTGGCGGCGATTTTTTTTGCGGTGTCCGCGAGGTAAGTAGGCGTCGCGGTGTTGCTCGGTTGCGATTGCAAATCACGGGCCAGGCAAACCCCCTCAGTGACCTTGGTCGCGCGTTCGCTCGCCTGTTTGAGTTTGGCAAGCGCTGATTTGGAATTTGACAACAGGGTGATCTCTTCTATGCGGCTGGACTCCTCGCCTTTTTCAACGCTTTTATATTGATCGAAGTGGTACAAGGCCAGACAACTGCCTTCAACCACCGCGCAGGCAGGTTCACTGGAAGAAAGTTTTTTGTCTTTGGTCAGGATCTTTTCGATTTCTCCCGAAGGGAGATAAAACGTTATTTTTTTAAATTGAGAGCTTTCCGCAAGGTTGGCGGCGGTTCCGGCGGCCTGGCGCAAACCTTCTTCCGTCACTTCCTTAGGTTTGCCGATGCCAACGAGCAGAACATTATCCGCTTTCATGGCGCCGCGAGCGTTTAACAGAATGGTCTGATTGGGCTTACCCTCAAAACGTTTTTCTTTGAACGCGGACGTCACCGGGCCTTGCAAGGCTTCGTCAATATTTTTCAAATCAGCCCCGGGTTTTTTGCTTTCAGAGCAAAACAGCACCAGACAGGGGGTCTTGTGTTGAAATAGTTTTTCGTTTTTAACGGTTGTTTTTATCATTGAATTCGCTTTGAAGGTTAGGGGTGTTTAATAGATGTTATCCAGAATTCTTGGATTTTTTATCGAAGCTAGAGTTTATATTTAAGCCCCAATCCGATCAACCTTTTTCCTGACAGACTGTATTCATTCGTCTTTAAGGGTTGTTATAAATCATTCCCGACCAACGACCCTGACCAAAAGCGCCCGCGTGACCAGGTACCCGAATGCCCCCCCTCTTTATCTGCTGATTCAAGATTCCTAAAGCCCATGAACAATTCCCCCCTCAAGGGAGCAGGGGCACGGCTATTTCCTGCCTGGGTCAAGAGGCGGGAAAAACACCCATTTTTGGGATTAACAGTTTGATTTTATTAAAAGTTCTGATTTTCTCAACTCAGGGGTGGCGTGGAAGAAAAAATAGCGGGTTCTGTCACCGGAAATGCTGGAATTCTGCGCTGTTTTATGCCATTCTTGTACGTCCAGATCAATGGTTTTCAAAGGGGTGCCCGGTTGCGGTTCATCCTGTGAATTGAATATAAGCTTTCCAAATTTTTCAGATAAATATCCAGGAAAAGGGAGATAGTTTCATGGAAGCGGTTGAAGAACAAACCCAGGCGACTGAAGAGAAGCAGGGAACGGTTAAAATCACCGTGTGTCTCAGCTTGAGCGGCGTGGCCGAGGGCGGCGAAAAAGTCTATCAGGAATTTGAGAAACAAATTGCGGCCATGAGCGCAAACGCCGAGCTGGGTGACCGGCAATGCAATATGGGACAGGTGGGCTGTCGCGGTTATTGCAGTCGTGATGTTCTGGTCGATGTCTACATTCCCGGGCAGGATCGGGTGACTTATGAAAAAGTCAAACCCGAAATGGTCTCGAAAATTTTAAAAGATCATGTCGTGGGCGGCAAAGTATTCAAAAAAGCCGCGGCCAAGGACGACTATTACGAACAGATAAAGAAACAGACCCGGGTCGCGCTGGAGTTTGGCGGCGTCGTCGATCCTGAAAACATCGACGAATACCTTGCGGTCGGCGGTTACGAATCTTTGAAAAAAGCCCTGACCGGCATGAAGCCGAAAGAAATCAGGGACGAGGTTATCAAGTCCGGCCTGCGCGGCAAAGGCGGGGGCGGGTTCGTCACCGGTCATAAATGGGAGAAAGCGGCGATCGCTCCTTCGCACGATGGCGCACGTTTTATTCTGGTCAACGGCGACGAAGGCAATCCTGCATCCTATATGGACCGCAGCGTCATGGAAGGCTGTCCTCACCAGGTGCTGGAAGGGCTGATCATCGGCGCGTACGCCATCGGAGCCACCGAAGGCATTATTTACACCCGGTCCGATTACACGATTGCCGTCAAGCGACTGAACATGGCGCTTGAGCAGGCCAGAGAGCGCGGGTTTCTGGGCAAGAACATTCTGGGGACTGATTTCAGCATTGATATTTCCGTCCATGAAGGCGCTGAAGCGTTTATTGGCGGTGAGTCCACGGCTTTGATGTCCTCCATTGAGGGCAAACGTCCTTTTCCCAGGGCGCAACCGCCGCATTCCACTGAAATAGGGCTGTGGGGACGACCCACTTTGCTCAACAATGCCGAAACCTGGGCCACCGTCCCCTCGATCATCAAAAACGGCGCCGACTGGCACGCCGGCAAGGGAACTCCAAATGCCAAGGGTTTCAAAACCTGGGCCATCGCGGGCAACCTGAAATACAACGGCCTCATGGAACTGGACATGGGATTGACCTTCCGTGAAGTCATTGATGATATCTGCGGCGGCATCGTCAAGAAAAAGGAACTCAAACTCGTCCATATTGGCGGCGTCACCGGTGGTTTTCTGCCTCCGGATAAAATCGACATCACGATGGATTACGAAAGCATGCTGGATGCCGGAGTCCTCATGGGACAGGCCAGTTTCTCAGCCTACGACGACTCGGCCTGCGTGATCGACCTGGCAAAGTTTTCCATTGGCTTCAATGAAGGTGAAACCTGCGGGAAATGCACCCCCTGCCGAATCGGCCTGACCCTCATCAAAAACAAGTTGGACGATATTTCCGAAGGCCGGGGCAAGATGGAAGACCTCGATAAATTGCAGGCCCTGTGCGAAGAAATAAATGTGACTTCGCTGTGCGGCCTGGGGGAAACCGCTGTCAAATGCGTTTTGACCGGCTTAAAGTATTTCCGCAAGGAGTTTGAACGGCACATCAATGACCAGATTTGCGATGCCGCAAAATGCACAGGACTCTACCGTTATTATGTAAAAGAAGAAGAGTGCGTTGCCTGCGGCGCGTGCATCAAGCCCTGCCCCACCGGCGCTATAACAGGGGGAACCCGTAAGGTGGCGGCGCACATTGATATGGATTTATGCATCAACTGCAACGCCTGCTACGAGGCCTGCGGTTTCCTGGCGATTTTATAATCTTCGACCAACCAAAAAGCCCCTGGCGATTAGATCGTCATGGGCTTTTTTTTGCCCACGCCTTTAAAAGCAAGCCCTTGTTAAAATAAAATCATAAGGAGCAGGCCTTTGCAATGGACCGCTTTAGAAAACCGCTGGGTGGAAGTTTTTCAGACTCTTGAAAACTACCAGCTTTTTGCGTTTGATAATATCGCGACCGCTTCCCAGTACTGGATGGTCTACGATCATTTTCTAAAATCGGTTCCAAGGCCCCAAGCCACGGTTTTGGATTGGGGTTGCGGGAGCGGTCATTTCAGTTATTTTTTATTGAACAACGGATTCAAGACCGAATCGTTCAATGTGAATGCCGGCGATTCCTACCATCCCGATGGCATCAAAATTGCCGACCTTCTCACGACCCGGTTCAAAGACGCATTCACCTTTAAAATCTCGTCCGGCGACCCGGTGCAATTGCCCTACCCCGACCAATCGTTTGATGCGGTGGTCTCGGTCGGCGTGCTGGAACATGTGCGTCAGGAAGGCGGGGATGAAATAAAAAGTCTCAAAGAAATCCGCCGTGTCCTGAAAAAGGACGGCGTGTTTTTGTGTTTTCATTTTCCGAATAAATACAGCTGGGTCGAAGCCCTCGCCAGGCAAATCCCGTCCAAGCACCACCACCCTTATTTATTCACGCGACAAAATATTCACGCTTTGAATGAGGCCGCGGGGTTCACTGTGGAAGAAGTCAAAGGGTATGCGGTTTTGCCCAGAAACGAATTGGCGCGCCTGCCGGAAGCAATAAAGAACAACCCCTCTTTCGTGAAATTTTATAATCTGGCGGATCGACTTCTCCCAAAGGTTTTGCCCCCCATTTTTCAAAACTATTATTTCCGGTCGAGAAAACCAGGCTGAGCCTGCACTGACGTGCGATGGACTTATTGCTGACTCATTTTTCATAGCTAATTTTTCTGTGGCAGAGCCATTTTTACGAACCCTTTCACATCCCCAGATGATCTTTCAAAATTTTGGAATCTTTGATTTTTGGATTGTCAGGCGCAAGTTTGAGCGCTTCACCAAAATGCGTGGTCGCGCCGCCATGATCACCCAGTTGGTCGAGAGTGAGGGCCATATTATAATGCGCCTCGGCCAATTTGGGACCGGCGGCGACAGCTTCCTCAAAGTGTTTCAATGATGTTTTCCAGTGACCTTCCTTATAATGCCCAACGCCTTCATTATTTTCAGAGGCCCCAGGTTCGGTATCCGGGGCTAAGAGAGCGCCGGCCGGGATCTTATCTCCAACCGCGGAAATGGGTTTCTCGTTTTCGGTCGATTGCTTCCCGGTGGTCGTTCCTTTTTCACAACCGGTGGCGATCAATATGATGGCGACCCCTAGCAGAAACGTATAGTAAAAAGAGTTTTTCATTGCGGCTCCTCAGGTCAAAAAAATCGTGAGATACTAAAAACCATGTTCGACAACGGATGGTATCTTTCAGGCATGAAAACACAATCTAGGTCAGCGGACCCGTTTTGTCAACGGAGCCGGGTTTATCTGCCGGAGCCTGGGGAATGAATTGTCCGTCCTGCAAGCTGGAACTTCATAAAATAACGGCCGGGGGACTTTCCGTTTTCGTCTGTCAGGGAGGCTGTGGCGGACTATGGTTTGGCCGGCTTGAGGTTTTGAAATTGGATGGGCAAAGCCTGGGAAACGGGAAACGACTATTGAACGTCCCAAGGGCGGAAGGCGTCCGGTTTTTCCGCAATGTAGAAGCCATTTGCCCTTACTGCAAAACCACACTTTTGTTACGACATTTTTTCAGCAGGGAACAAGAGGTGGAAGTGTGTCAATGCGCAAAATGCAGTGGGTTCTGGGTCGATTCAGGGGAACTGGCAAGAATCATTGAGCCTTCATTTGCAACGGAGGAAAAACAAAAACAGGCGGTGTCGTCCTACTTTAAAGTTATTTTTGACCAGCGAATCGCGAAAATGAATTTGGCCAACGTGGATATAATGGAATCGGGCCGATCCATCGTCAAAATTTTTTTATTTTTATGCCCGGAAAAATTTCAGCCTCTCAAAACTTCCCTGCAACAGAAATTTTTCAGTAACCTCTAAGGCTCAGGCGTACAAAAAACCCCAAAGTAAATTTTCAGGTTGTCGGCTGGATCTCGGGTTCCAAATCTTTGTTCAATATTTTCAACGCTCGTTCATCGTAATTCCGGGCCTGTGTCAAGTCACCCACGGCCTCGTAAAGCCCCGCCAGCGTTTGCAAAGTCACCGCCACGTCGTAATGATCCGGACCCTGGGTTCTTTCCCGGATTCTTAAAACTTTTTTGGCAATGGGGAAAGCGGCCTGATATTTTCCGGCATGGTAAAGGGTCATCACTTTTTGACTCAGGGATTCAGCTGTTTCAACCTCGGCCTGACCGGCGCGTGGAAAGGCAAAATAAAAGGTGATTATCACCGATATCAATAAAGTAATGGCGATCTCAAACGAAAATGTTTTAGCGGTCGATTGATTGCTCATGAATTCCCCCTTCTCCTTTAACCTTGGAACGCAAAAAAACGAACGCTCGGTTTTTCAATGTTTTTTAGGGATGCCTACTTTTAACTGCAAAAAAAACAAACGTCAAGAACTTTTTCAACTTCATTGAATTCAGCATACCGAACTTTCGTCACATGGCTATTATGCCTGGGTCACAAAATTGTTAAATTCGGGCAATAGACAAAGACCTTTTTTTTCAGGCATTAAACCAGATCAAGGCCTCCAGAAGACCGCCTGCGCCAACAGGGCCTGAGGGATCAAGGGGGTTTGGCGGGGCAAACACATACGTGGGGTTGAGCAAACGCCGGAAAACCAACGGTCACAGTAGAAGAAATAGGGGGTGGGGTTCCAACAAGACCAACACAAAGATCAGAATGTCAGCCGGGACAGGAATGCCTTGAACGCATTCTTTTTAACAACCTGCTTAAAATCGGAGGGTTTCGATTTTTTTGAAGCGCGGGGACTCTTTCATGAAAAGCCCATCTTCCACTTTAAATTGGTTGCGGCGAAGATCCAGTTTCTTCAGGGATTGCAAGTTTGGGGAAGCTGAAAAAAATTCAACGCCCGACCGGGTGATGGCGTTGCCATTTAACTGCAACTCTTCCAGCCCGCCGAACTGGCCCGAATTGGCAATCGACCAAAAGCCGAGATCGCCCATAAAAATATCCATCACCCGCAATTTTTTCAGGTGCTGAAAGTTTTTTGATGTGGACAGAACGTGGACTCCTTTTTCTGTTATGTCGTTGAGGCTGATGTTAAAATCCTCAAGCTCCTTGAGTTGATCTGACCGGGCCAGCGCCAGGAACCCCGGAAAAGTGATCCGGGTTTTTTCCAGATTGAGAGTATTCAACCGGGATAATATCGGGGATTGAGCCAGCAGTACAGCGCCTTTATTGCCAATCTTATTGTCCATCAGGTTCAAGGATTTCAGCTTTTGCAACGCACCCGATTCGGTCAGAGCGCGCAGACCCCGGTGATCGAAATCATTGGCGCGAAGAGACAGCGTCTCCACATCTCTTAGCTTTTCCGATCGGGCCAACGCTTCCAGATCTTTGTTGTTGAGACGGCTTTCATTGAGGTTCAACACGGTCCCGGCCAGGTTTTTTTTCACCAGAAGCCTGATCTGCATATCCTGTAAGAGGGTTTCCCCCAATCCTGTGAATGCATTATCGTGCATGTAAAGGGCGTACAAATTCGACAAATGTTTGGAATCCGCCAGGGCACGGGCCCCCTCATTGCCAATGCTATTGGAATCGAGAATCAGCTCCTGAACCCCGCTCAAGGTCGGAGCCTTGGCCAGGGTTTTGGCTCCGTGGTCGTGGATGTTGTTCCATCCCATATTCAAATGTTTTAAATGGCTGAAAGCGCCGGTTTGCACCCAGTCGGCCAAAGTGATGTCGCCGATTTGATTGCGTCTTAAATTCAATAGTTTGAGCGCGGGGTTGGCGGGACCGTCGGGAAATGTTGTCAACCGGGTTCGACCCACGCGATTCATCTCAAGCTCCAGCGTTTGCAGGGCTTTAAGGGTGGATGATTTTATCAGGTTGAGGGCCCCTTCGTCGCCCACTCGATTGTTGACCAGGCTGATGGTTTGCAATTTTGCCAAATGGGGAGACCGGGCCAGAGAGTTGATCCCGGCATTGCTGATTTTGTTCGCGTCCAGAATCAGAACCGTCAGGTTGGACAATGAGGAGCATTCAGCAAGAGCTTTCAGGCCGTGGCTGGTCATCTCATTCCAGCTCAAGTCCAGCCTAGTGACCGAGGCAAGATCGAAACTCCTGGCAAGCAGAGTGACCCCCTCATCTCCGATCCGTTCATACCGGAGGTCAAGAACAGAGTCCTTCAGTTCTACTTTTTCCCGCAGAAGGCGAACCAGTTGTAAATCGCGTTTATTTACGTTCATGTATCAGTCATTCGCGACAAACAAATCTGTCTTCACCGCCTGCATGGCCTGCAAGCGTTTTGAGTCTTGCATGATCTGTAAGCCTTCGGGATCGAGTTTATTATATGTCAGGTTGAGGGTCGTTAAGCTTGGAAGCCCTGTGGATTGGGCAAAAGCCGCCATACCGTCGTAGCCGATACGGTTGGCGTCCAGATGCAGAACCTTCAGGTTTTTTAAATGTGTGGAGTTGGCAAATGCGATCGCACCCTGGTCGCCAATCCGGTTGAACGAAAGATCCAGAGTTTCCAGATTGCCAAGCGAGGAAGACTCAGCCAAAGCGACCGCCCCTTCGTCGCTGATCCGGTTGGTGTACAAGCTCAGGTATTTTAATCCGGTCAGTTGCGGAGATTCCGCCAGTGCCTGGGCCCCGTCGTTGCCGATCAGGTTTTCGTACAACCACAATTCTTTAAGAGTTTCAAACAGTTCCGATTGAGCCAGCTCTTCCAATCCTATGTCTTTAATTTTGTTGGTGTGCAGGTATAAAATTTCAAGGTCTGGAACCGCCATATTCTCGGCAATTTCCAGAGCCTCCGGGTTGCGGATGCCTTTTCCTGAAAGATCGAGCGTGAGTCCGTCCTTACTGATGCCTTTACGCAACCACTTACGAATGTAGGAGATATCGTCAGCCATGAATTTTATGGAATGGGTTAAAGGTTTTTATTCTAGCGATGTCCCTTGAAAAGTAAAGAATTAATATAAAGCAAAGAATGCTATTCTTTCGGCTTATGAGTGCGATTGTCATCTTCAAAGAAAAACATCGTCGTCTCGAAACTCTGGGCATTGCAGTGAGCTTTATCCTGATGGGGATACTGGTCGCCTGCTCCGATGTCAAAGTCGATAAGGAACGTTCCTTCCGCATGGCGGTCCGGGCCGAACCGCCCACTTTGGACTGGACGCTGGCCACCGACAGCATATCCGTCAATCTGCTCACCAACCTGATGGAAGGGCTCACCCAATATAACGCCGACTTGGAACCCATTCCCGCCGTGGCCAAACGCTGGGAGTTTTCTGAAGAAGGAAGGGTCATCACTTTTTATCTGCGCGACGATGTGTTCTGGAGCGATGGCAAACCCGTCACCGCCCAGGACTTTGAGTATTCCTGGAAACGACTGCTCAATCCCCGAACCGCCGCGCAATACGCTTATTTTTTATTTGACCTTGAAAATGCCGCCGAATTCAACGCGGGAAAAATCACCGATCCCTCCAGGGTGGGGGTACGCGCAATTTCCCCTCTGGTGCTTGAAGTCCGCCTGAAAAAACCGGTGGTGTATTTTCCCAGCATCACCACCTTCATGGTGACCTTCCCGCAACGCCAGGACATCATCGAGAAATATGGCGATCAATGGACAGACCCCGAACACATCGTGACCAACGGCCCGTTCATCCTTTCCGAATGGAAGCACGAATACAAACTGATCTTAAAAGCCAACGACCGGCATTACGAAGGCCGTCCCGCAATCGACCGGGTTCTGGTGTATGTGGTGGAAGAGCCGACCACAGCGTTGACGCTTTTTGAAACCGGGGAGCTGGACATACTGGAACTGCCGCCGGTCGCCATTCCACATTATAAAAATGATCCGCAATTCACCCGCAAACCCCAGCTGCGCGGTTATTATTACGGGTTCAACGTTAACAAGCCTCCCTTCGACGATGTGCGCGTCCGTCAGGCGTTCGCGCACGCCATCGATCGTTCCCGCATTCCCGTTATCTTAAAAGGCGGCGAGATTCCAACGTCCTCGTGGATTCCCAAAGGCATGTTCGGCTACAACCCGGACATCGGGCTCAAGTTCGACCCGGAAAAAGCGCGACAGCTGTTGGCGGAAGCCGGTTATCCAGGGGGGGAAAACTTCCCAAAAACACAAGCCATGTTCAACACCGAAAGTCGCAACCAGCTCATTGCCGAGTTTTTGCAAGCCCAGTGGAAGCAACATCTCAAGTTGGACATTGAGTTAGAAAGCCAGGAATGGAAGGTGTTTCTCAATCGTTTGCAGATGGACGCGCCGGCCCTGTTCCGCCTGGGCTGGGGAGCGGACTTTCCCGACCCCGACAATTTCATGAACCTGTTTATTTCCACCAGCGGCAACAACCGTCTGGGATGGTCCAACGCTCTATATGACGAACTGGTGGCCCAAGGCCCCGTCATCCGCGAACCTGAAAAGCGACAAGCCCTTTATGACCGGGCGCAAACGATTTTAACCGAAACAGACGCCGCGATGATCCCGCTTTTTATTCAGGTACAGAACATGCTCATCAAACCCCACGTCAAAGGGCTGGAAATGAATTCGATGGAACTGCTTTATATCAAGAGGATTCGTCTTGAACCGTCCTGATATTCCCAGAAAAAATTTCTAATGACTGCCCCCCTCAAGGAAAATACTGATAAAGCGGAAAAACTGGTGAAGAATTCCATCTGGTTGTTCACCGCGGAAGGCTTTTCCAAAATCATTGCGCTCATGACCCAGATTTTTGCCGCCCGGTTCCTGGGGGGAGAGGGTTACGGCATTTTCAGCGTGGCCTTTGCCTTGACCGGGGCCTTCATCGTGTTCATCGACACCGGCCTTGGCACTTTCATCACTCGTGAAGTCAGCCGCCATCCAGAAACCTTTGCCACCTGCCTGCGCAATGTTTTCAGATTGAAGTGGAAATTATCTCTTGGGACCAGCTTTGTTTTAGGCGCGGGGTTGGCGATGGCTTCTCTGGGGCAGGAAAGTTTTTTCTCTGCCATCGCGATCGGGCTGGCTCTGATGATCAACGGTTATACGGAAATGTACCTGGCCGTATTCCGGGCTTTTGAGCGCATGCGAATCGTGTCGATTTTAATGGTTTCCCATAGAGTCCTGTTTTTTATTCTGGGACTGGCCGTGTTGATATGGGGAGGGGATGTCGTTTTATTCTCATCAACGTTTCTTCTCGTCTCCCTGATACTTCTGATCGTCACCCGACAGCAGGCGAACCTCAAGCAGAGTCCTCCCACTACAATGCCCAAAGATCAACAGGCTATCGAGATTTTCAAGGAATCTTTACCCATTTGCGGATTGATCTTATTCACCTATATTTATTTTCGCAGCGACGCCGTCCTGGTTTTTTTCCTGCTCGGAAAACTGGAGGCAGGATTGTATTCCTCCGCGTTCAAATTAATTGAAACGCTTTCCTTACTCATTGCCAGCATCCGGCTCGGGGTTTTTCCAGTGTTGTCGAAAACTTTCAAGGAAGGGAGCGATCATTACCAAAAAATCTGGCAGGAAACCACCCGTTATTTATTTCTGATCAGCATCCCCGTGTCCGTCGGCATGATTCTACTTGCCTCGCGGATTCTCGGCCTGCTTTACGGGACCGCTTTTGAAGCTGCGGGACCGGTTCTACAGGTCATGGCTCTTGGGTTTCCCCTGCTGTGCTTAAACGACCTGGCTTCCTATCTGCTGTTGTCGCAAGACAAAACCCGAAGTGTCTTACGGATCACAGGGGGAGCGGCCCTGTTCAATCTGGTTCTCAACTTTTTTCTGATACCCAAATGGGGGTTGATCGGCGCGGCCTGGGCCATCACGCTGACCCAGGGATGGGTGTTCTCTGCGTACTATTTAAAGGTCCGGGAAATCTGCGGTCAAACGGGAATCCCTAATTTGCTCTGGCGGCCCGTGCTGGCCTCCCTTGGAATGGCAATGCTATTGATTGGCTGGGACTCCCTGCCGTTGATTTTGGCGATTCTATTGGGGGGGACGGTCTATGTTTCCGCCTTGCTTGCTTTCAGGACGTTCAATGATTTTGATCGTCTGGTTTTCAGCCGAATTTTTAACCGGGACTCGCAGATCGAACGTTGATTTTGGATCCAGCGTCACGCTGGTTAAACGAGGGTTTTCTTGATGGCTGTCAGGACCTGCTCGAAACTGTCGAGAAACTCGTTCTCATCGTGCACATGAACGCGGAAAGACACCGCTCCGGCATGACCGCCACCGCCCATGTATTTGTCCTGGAAAACGTCTCTTAAATGACTCTCGGTGGTTCTGAGGTCAATTCCTGAATAATGGCCGGAGCACCGGATTTTTATATAAATACAGTCTTTATCCTCCGCATTTTTGCCATGAAAATAAACACACCCCAGTTTCGTGGAGGATGTGGAGTCTTCGGAAATCTGGCTCAACAGAAAACCAATGATATAGGTGAACCAGGGAGAATCGAAGGGCCGGCAGTACTCCTCGACTTCGGGATAAATCGAGTTCAACAGGTTCAGCGATTCCACATCGCCATCCTCCACCCCTCGTTCCTTCAGGGCGTTGATACATCTCGCCTGTTCTGTGGAAAGCCGGGTCAAATGTTTCTGGATCTGCTGGGGATTCGCAAACTTGGTTTTTCTGTCATCTCCGGGGCGTGCGCCATTGGGTTTTCGCAAACGTGTATTTCTTTTGAGTTTATTTCCCAGGGTTCCCACCCATTGAACGTAACTTTGTTTATGGGAAACCACCCGTCCGCCCATCGTGTCCCCTAAAATACCGGTCAGGATGCTGATAACAATATTCCTCTGGTTAAAAGGGTGCGGCAGGGCCGGGTTTTTTTTGTGGATTTTTTTGAGAAGCTCGCCTGTGATTTCCGTTGTGGCATTGGCGTACTGGTAAAGAGTCACCGCCTGATCGGTCAGTTTTTCACTGTCCGCGCCAAAATGATGGTCTATTTCAATGACGGGGACCTTCCTGGAAAGCAGGTGTTCTTTGATAAATGGAAAAAACGGGACCAGTTTAGAATTTGCGGTATCGCAGAAAATAACCACGTCGACGCCATTCTTGATGCCGGATATTTCGTCTGTATTACGAAGGGTGTGGATATTGTTGTAGGCGATCATCTTCTCCAGATGATCCAGGTTTTCTCCGAGCGAACTGGAAAGGACGATGTAAACCTGCTTGCCCATCATTCTAAGGTACAAAGAGAGGGACACCATGGCGCCGACGGAGTCAGGATCGATATCGGCGCTGAACAGAAAGGTCTCATTGGATTGGATCAGGGAGGCCGCCTTTTCCAGATTGTCCTCCCATAAATTTTTTGCGGTCGGGACTTTTTGTCTCATCATAAAAATCAATCGGGTTGAAGCGAGTTGCTTATATTATAACGCCTCATGATACGCTTGCGATGACAGTTTGGTAACCGATCGGTCACAATCCGGGGCATTTGGGCAAGGCCCTGACGGGACCCTGAACAACCCAATAATTATAAGTGGGATTCGTTGTAAATTACAAGGGAAAACCATTGAAAAATTGGACAATACCTTATTTAAGGCGGGAGTCAGTCTTGAAAAAACCTAGGCGGGATTTAACAAACCCGGTCAATATCCGGGGTCATCGTCGAAAATATCGTTATAATCCTCCGATGTTTCCTCATCGGGAGCCGGGCGGCACCAGTCAAAATCGGAATCTGCCGGGTCTTCATCCTCCATTGAATCAAGGCTATTGGCTTCCTTGGCCAAAAGGGGGATGGACGGGGAGGCCTGCAAAATGAGATTCGTGCTGTTGCACCGGCAGGTCGACTCCCCCAAGGTGATTGCAGTGTCCCTGGATAAAAGCAGGGTCATGCCACAGTCCCCGCACACAACTTCCTTGTGGGAGTCCATGAGTTCCATATCGATCAAACCCTCCCGGCACTGACTGCACACAGCAGGCAATCCGGGCGTATAATCGACGAGCAAATTCTCAATTCCGCAACTTCTGCACGAAATAAGAAGCTCTATGGGTTTCGGTGACGACATGAAAAGCAATTCCGGGTGTGATCAGGATTCTGCTTTTTCCTCACCGCCGGCATCAGGCGTGAGTCCCATAGATTTAGCCATTTCTTCACGCGACATGCCCCCCATCATCTTTTCCATCATATCAGGAGACATTTCACCCATTTTGGTGATGTCGATTCCCGCTTCCTTGAGAGCGCCGGAAAACGGACACTTGCTGGCATTGCTTTTGGGAGCCTCAGACTCCTCAGCCTGGGTTCCGGTTTCCCCGGCTTCCAGTTGCCCGGCTTCGGCCAAAACCATCCAGTGCAGGGAATCAATCTGTTGATTTTTCTCGCTGGCGTACTTTTTCAGGGTTTCCCTGGTTTCGTCGTGCGTGGAACAGTTGATGGCCTCTTTGTATCTTTCCAGAGCTAATTTTTCATGCTCCATAGCCTTTTTTAAGGCTTCGGCGGCAGCGGACATTGGGCACTCTCCTTAAAATGAATATTATTGCGGATTTAGCGATCCTAGAATATAGCAAATATGAGGATAGCATTCAAGGCTATCAATGAGCGAACCTTTTTCCAAACAAACCGATGGTTTACAAATGGCTCCCCAGGACTTATACCTATCAGGAACAAAATCAGGTGAGAGGATATCTTTCGAAATTATAGAGGGAATCGAAGGAGTGGAAAATAACGCAACTTAAAGCCATATCCGCAAACGAAACCAGGCTCATGAGGGATCTGAATGGAGAAAGTCACTTGTTTTAGAAATATAGGTCAATTAATTCAGGTGCAATCCGGGGGAGAAACCCCGACGATTGTGAAGAAAACCCGGTGCGCCTTATTGGTGAGCCAGGGACGAGTGAAAAAAGTGATCCCGGATTCGGAAGTCCATCTCCATGATTTTTTCAGGGAAGTCGATCTGGCGGGCCGGGCCGTTCTTCCTGGATTCGTGGACTGCCACACTCACCTCATACACGCTGGCAACCGCAAAGACGAGATGGAACAGCGGATGGCTGGAGCGTCCTACATGGAGATCCACAAAAACGGCGGCGGCATTCTAAGCACCGTCAAAGCCACCCGTCAGGCGACAGAAGACGAGTTGCATGAAACGGCGCGTCTGCGTGTGCTTCGGATGATGACGCTTGGGACGACGGCGTTTGAAATCAAATCCGGGTACGGGCTCGATCTGGACACAGAAAAAAAGATGTTGCGGGTCGGTCGGCGTCTCAGAAAAAATCTCAAGATCCCCGTCACCCTCACTTATCTGGGCGCCCACGCAACTCCCAAGGGAAAAACAAGCAACCAGTATTTTGAGTTTGTCATGGAGCATCTGCCCGAATTTCGCAGCCTGGCTGACGGGGTGGACATTTTCTGTGAAAAGGGCGTGTTCACCGTCGCCCACCTTCGACGGCTTTTCCTGCACGCAAAGCTGGTGGGGTTTCATCAACTCAGAGCGCATGTGGATGAGTTCTCTCATCAGGGCGGATGCCACAACGCCGCCCGATTGGGCGCTATTTCCTGCGACCATCTGGAGCACATCACCCCGCATGACATCCGCGCGCTCCAGCTTGCCGGAACCACAGCCGTGCTCATGCCGGGGGCAAACTTTTCTCTCGGAAGTAAAAAAATTCCGCCCGTGCATGCCATGCTAAAAGCGGGAGTGAATTTAGCCCTGGCCACCGGCTACAATCCCGGAAGCCACCCCTCCTACAATATGCAGACGGTCCTTGGCATGGCCCAGTCTCTATACAGAATCACTCCCGATCAGGCGTTGATCGCGGCCACCCATGGTTCCGCCCGCGCCTTGGACAGCCACGAGGATTTTGGCGGACTCCGCCTGGACCAACGGGCGGATTTCATCGTGCTCAAAACGGGCGATTACCGTGATCTGTTTTATTGCGTCGGGGAAAATTTCGTCGAACAAACTTATTCGGCGGGGAAAAAAGTAAAAGGCTGGAAAAACCCGGTGACTTTTTAAAAGCAAAATCTTTTCCCCGGGAAGGACCGTATAGAAAGGTTTTTCCCGTCACACCCCGGCCGCTTTTTTGCCTTCAATTTTTTTCAGCAGTCGCGCCACAGCCTGGGCCACATCCTTCACCGTGATGTCTTCCAGGCAGAAAGGCTTGTTGTGCGATGAAGGTTTGCATTCCTTGAAAAATTTTTGCCGACAGGGAGAGCAGTCAAAATTTTTGCTCACGATTTCAAGTTTCCCAGGGTCCATGAAAGGCCCGCTGGTCAGAGGACTTCCCGGACCAAAAATGCCCACGACCGAAATGTTCATCATGCTGGCAAGATGCATCATGCCGCTGTCGTTGCCGATGAACAAATGACACCTTTCGAGGAGGGCGGCGACTTCCCGCAAATCCATATTTCCAGGCAGGCAAACCACATGCTCAGGTGAAAACCTTTGTATCTGCGCCAGCATTTGCGCTTCGTTTTCCTGCCCAAGAACAATGATTTTAACAGGATATTCCTTGGCCAGTTTCTGACACAAAATGCCGAACCTCTCGACATGCCAGCCCCTTTCCGGTTTGGACGTGCCCGGATGAAGGGCGATCAAAAACTGGTTTTCCCGCCAGCCGATTTTTTTTACAAATTCATCGACCGCCTTTTCTTCCCGGTTTTTGTTCAACGGTAAAAATCCGCGTTCGTCCGGGTTCAGTTTGAGAGTGGATAAAAGGTTGAAAAAATAATCGACCCGGTACTCGGTCCTTTTTGCGTGCGAGGTGACCTCGACCGCATGGGTTAAAAAAACTTCCCGGCAGTCGGTGGCGTAGCCCAGACGATTTTTTGCGCCAGAGACGGACAGCAAAAAACCACTGTGAAAGGAATTGGGGAAAACGACTCCAAGGTCGAACTGGTATTTTCTGAGCTTACAGGCAAATCGCAGTCCGGACAGAAAACCTTTTTTCTCACCCGACGGAACCTGCATCACCGTATCCACCGCCGGATGGCTCAACAGCAGTTGGTCTGCCGGAGCCTTTACCACCGCCGTTATTCTGGAGTGAGGGAATTTTTTCCGCAAGGCCTGCAAGGTCGGCATGACCAGAATAACGTCGCCGATCCAGTTGGGCATCCACAACAGGATATTGTGAAAATCTTGTTCGTGTAATGGAACGTCTTCTGAATCGTGCATCGGCTTATCGGCCTTTTAGTGAAAAAGTTTTTCTAGCGAAGCGCAACCCCTGAAGTTTTCCTCTGGTTACCCATTTTCCCGGTTCAACTGACGCGGCGGATATTCGCGCCCAGTCGGACCAGTTTTTCTTCGATCCCTTCGTATCCCCGGTCGATATGATACACGCGGGAAATAACCGACTCGCCCTTTGCCGCCAAAGCGGCCAACACCAAAGACGCGCTCGCCCGCAAGTCGGTCGCCATCAGGGGGGCGCCGGACAACTGTTCGACGCCTGTCACAATGGCGGTGTGCCCGTCCAGAAAAATTTCCGCGCCCATGCGTTTCAGTTCCGCCGCGTGCATGAACCGGTTTTCAAACACATTCTCCACAATGATACTCTGCCCTTTGGCTAAAGTCATCAACGCCATTGTCTGCGCCTGCAGATCGGTGGGGAACCCTGGATGCGGCTGGGTTTTAATGTCGATCGACCGGAAACCACCGTTGCCAAGAACTCTCAGGCTCCGTTCGCCGGTCTCAACCTGAATGCCTGCTTCCCGCAATTTGTAAATCAGCGGCTCCACATGCAACGGGACGCAGTTGGTTATTTCCACATCTCCGCCGGTGATAGCGGCGGCAATCATGAAAGTCCCGGCTTCGATGCGGTCGGGAAAAATCCGACATTCAATGGGCCTGAGCGCGCCGGTTCCCTGGACAATGATGACATCCGTCCCCTGGCCGACGATTTTTGCTCCGGCCAGATTAAGAACATCCGCTAAAAAAACGACCTCAGGTTCTCTTGCGGCATTTTCCAAAATCGTTTCGCCTTCTGTGAGCGTCGCGGCCATCATGAGATTTGCCGTTCCTGTCACACTCACTGTATCGAAATAAATACGATTTCCGTTGAGTCCTTTTTGCGCGGTACCCTGAATATAACCTTGATTGAGGTCGAGTTTCGCCCCCAGCGCTTCAAGACCCTTGATGTGCAAATCCATGGGACGGGCTCCGATGGCGCACCCTCCCGGCAGGGAAACTTTTGCCTGGCCCAAGCGGGCTAACAAAGGTCCAAGCACCAGGCAGGAGGCACGCATGGTGGACACCAGTTCATAAGGCGCTTCCGATTTATTCACGCCTGTGGTGTCGATCACCAAGGTATCGCCTTCAAAGCTTTCGAGCTTCGCACCGAGATAGCTCAAGAGACGAATCATGGTGAACACATCGCGCACCCTGGGCACGCCCTGAATTTCGTTTCTGCCCGCGGTCAACAAGGTGGCGGCCAAAACAGGCAGGACCGCGTTTTTTGCCCCGCTGATGGCAACTTTTCCCTTGAGCCTTTGTCCTCCTTCGACGATGAATTTATCCATGGCTCTTTTTCTTTTGTGCGGAAACCACCCGTTCCATCCCCATATAATCCAGAGTCACCTCTGGCGCATGATAACCGCCGTGGCCCTCAATGAGAGACAACACGTCATTCACCTGGCCGTTGCCTATCTCCAGAAACAAGACTCCATTTTCTTCCAAATGCTGTGAGGCCTGGAGCAGGATCTGCCGGTAACAGGCAAGACCGTCCGGCCCGCCAAACAACGCCTGTTCAGGCTCATAATTTCGCACATCGGGCATCAGGGAATCTCTCTGGTCTTCTTCGATGTAAGGAGGGTTGGACAGGATGGCATGAAAGGAGGTTTTCAATTCGCAGGCGAACATATCGCCCTCGACAAAGCGAACCCGATCCGCCACTTCATGCACCCAGGCGTTCGCCTTGGCGATCGCAAGCGCGGATCTGGAAATGTCGACCGCCGTCACCCGGCTTTTGGGCAGTTCTTTGGCCACCGCAATGGCAATGTTTCCCGAACCCGTTCCAAGGTCCAGAATTCGTAGCGACTCTGGAGACGATTCCGAGGCAGTCCATTGTAAAAATTTTTCAACCAGAATTTCCGTTTCCCAGCGAGGGACCAGGACATCGGGGGTGACTTGAAATTCCAGGCCCCAGAATTCCCGACGACCCAGAATATAAGCCACAGGCTCTCTTAGAAACCGCCTTTCCACGAAACTTTTTGAAAGCACCCTTTCCGCCTCGCCCAATTCGCGGTCGGGGTTTCGGTACAGGTCTTCGCGGCTTGAATGCAGCCCCCTGGCCAGCAAAATCTCAGACTCCAGCCTGGGGGAGTCGATGCCCGCCTGGGCTAAACGTTCGGCGGACCATTCTAAAAACGATTTGGATGTCCAGGTCATTTTTTCGGACTCTTTAGTATGAGAAAATATCCGATTCGCCCCGTTCACTTTCTGGTCAGGCCGTCGTTCTCGCCTGTTCTTCTTTTTCCATTCCACTGATATTTTCTTTGAGAGCCTCGGCCTGAAAGTGGAGAGTGAGGCTGTCGATGATGGCGTCCAGGTCGCCTTCAAGAATCTGGGAAAGTTTGTGCAGGGTCAATCCAATGCGATGATCGGTCACGCGTTCCTGGGAAAAATTATAGGTGCGGATGCGTCCACTGCGGTCGCCGGACCCCACCTGTTGTTTGCGCTCCTTTGCCATCGCATCGTTTTGCTTTTGCTGGATCTCATCAAAAAGGCGGGCCCTTAAAACTTTCATCGCCTTTTCCTTATTTTTGTGTTGGGACTTTTCGTCCTGGCAGGTCACCACCAGCCCCGTCGGGACATACGTGATGCGCACCGCGGAATCCGTCGTGTTGACGCTCTGACCGCCCGGCCCTGAGGCCCTGAACACATCGAATTTCAAGTCGGCTGGATTGATGCTGATGTCTACCTCTTCCGCTTCCGGCATGATGGCCACAGTCACAGCAGAGGTATGGACCCGGCCCTGGGTCTCCGTTTCCGGGACTCTCTGCACTCGATGCGTTCCGCTTTCATACTTCAGCCGGCTGAAAACGCCCTGACCGCTGATACTGAGGATGATTTCCTTGAACCCGCCTTTACCGGTGACATTGGTGCTGAGGATTTCCGTTTTCCACTTATGCGCTTCGGCGTGCCGGGAATACATGCGAAACAAGTTCGCGGCGAACAGAGCCGCCTCTTCCCCCCCTGTGCCGGCGCGGATTTCCATAATGACGCTTTTACCGTCTCGTGGGTCCTTTGGCAACAACAGCTTTCTCAAGGTTGTCTCGACCGTTTTACGGGTCTCCTTCAACACGTCGAGTTCTTCCCTCGCCATCTCCAAAAGTTCCGAATCCTTTTCCTCGGCCAGCAGGGTTTCATTTTCTTCCAGTTGTCGAACGATTGTTTTCAGCTCGTTGACTCCTGCCACGATCGGCGAAAGCTCGGATTGTTCGCGCGCATACTTCTGGTATTCCGCTTGCTGGGCAATGATGTTGGGATCGCTCAGCAGTTCGTTGAGTTTGTTGTAACGTTGTTCAATGGCTTCGAGTTTTTCAATCATGGGTCGGCCTGAGGGGACCTCAGGCTACTTGGACAACTGAGTTGGCTGATAATTTCAGGGAACTTCATGCCCCAATCATCAGAGCATATATGCTTTTTGGCGAGGAATGAAGCTAACCTGCGGCTGTGGGTTCGGGATCGCTTTCGGCAGATTTTTTCTTGCCGTATTTCTTGTTGAATTTTTCAATGCGACCGGCCGTATCCAGAAGTTTTTGTTTGCCGGTATAAAACGGATGACAATTGGAACAAATTTCAAGATGCAGATCCTTCACGGTCGAACCGATATTGACTTCGTGCCCGCAAGCGCAACGGATCATGGTTTCATGGTATTCAGGGTGGATTCCCGATTTCATAATAGATTCTTCCTCAATCAAGTATTCATCGCGGCCAAAAATTCGGCGTTTGTTTTTGTTTCCTTAATCTTCTGCAGGAGAAGGTCCATCGTATCATGAATCCCCATCGGCAGTAACACTTTTCTCAGCAACCAGACCCGCTGGAGATCCTCATCCGGCAGGAGCAACTCCTCTTTCCGTGTTCCTGAACGGTTGATATCGATGGAAGGAAAAGTTCTCTTATCGGCCAATTTACGATCCAGAACGATTTCCATATTACCGGTTCCCTTGAACTCCTCGAAAATCACGTCGTCCATTCGGCTTCCCGTATCAATCAGCGCCGTGGCTATGATGGTCAGGCTTCCTCCCTCTTCCAGATTCCGGGCCGCGCCAAAAAACCGCTTGGGCCTTTGCAGGGCGTTGGAGTCCACACCCCCTGAGAGCACCTTGCCGCTTGGCGGCACAATGGCGTTATAAGCCCGGGCCAGGCGCGTGATGCTGTCTAATAGAATCACCACGTCTTTTTGGTGTTCCACCAGCCGTTTGGCTTTTTCGATCACCATTTCCGCGACCTGCACGTGACGCTGGGCCGGCTCGTCAAAGGTGGAACTGATGACCTCTCCCTTAACGGAACGTTCCATATCCGTTACTTCCTCAGGGCGCTCGTCGATCAGCAATACCATCAGGACAACTTCAGGGAAATTGGTGCTGATGCTGTTGGCGATCGACTGCAGGAGCATCGTCTTACCGGTTCTGGGCGGAGCCACGATCAATCCGCGCTGGCCCTTGCCGATGGGAGTCATCAGGTCCATGACTCTTGCGCTGTAGTCTTTGCAGTTCGGTGTTTCCAGACGCAGACGCTCTTCCGGATAAAGCGGCGTCAAGTTGTCGAACAGGATTTTATCTTTGGTTTTTTCAGGATTTTCAAAGTTGATGGCTTCAACTTTCAGCAAAGCAAAATAACGCTCGCTGTCTTTGGGAGGTCGAATCTGGCCGGAAATGGTGTCACCGGTCCGCATGTCAAATTTTCGGATTTGCGAGGGAGAAACATAAATATCATCAGGCCCCGGCAAATAGTTGTAGGTCGGCGCCCGGAGAAAACCAAACCCGTCCGGCAGGATCTCAAGAACCCCCTGGCCAAACATCAAGCCGTCCTTTTCCGTTTTGGCTTCCAGTATCTTGAAAATCAGGTCCTGCTTGCGCAAGCCACTGTGCCCCTGAATCTTCAGATCTTTAGCAATGTTAGTGAGTTCGGAGATGGTTTTTGACTTTAGTTCTTCAATATTCATTTGGCTCATAGGTCAGGGTCTCTTTGAAGTAGAGATTTTTAGGTTGGTTATTGTTTTGGATTTGGGTTTGGGGATAAAACTAAAATTCTCGTTTATTTATAGGTATTAGATATATTGCAAATAGATGTTTATCTATGAAGGGTAGAAAATAAGCCGGGTTGTTTGGTCGGAGTTTTTTGGGAGCTATTGGAGATCAGTACTCAGGTTAGCTAGTAAAAACCTTTTTGTCAAATTTTTTTAAGCCCCCACGCCAATCTTCTCATCGCCCTCGATTGGGTTCTTAAAAAAGATCAGGCGTCCCCCTTTATTTACCTTCCTTAAAGTGCCACCTGGTCCCAGAAAAGTCACGAGGATGAGTAAAGTCTGGATCATTGAACCGCTTGTTGTTTGACTTCAAACTCTTTTGCAGGCAGAATGGCTTGCTAAATTTTGGCGATAAAAAACTCCGCAATGCTGAGAAAAAAGGAACATTTGAATGAAAACAAAAAGCAAAAGAGATGACACCAGCCAATGCGAAAAATGTTTACCAGCTTATTGCTGCAATTACTTCGCTTTTGGGTTGGACGAGCCGGAAGACCGAAGGGATTATGAAAGTCTGCTATGGAAACTGGCGCACGAGAAAGTCTCAATTTATATCTATCGTAACGACTGGTACATCATGATAAACACTCGTTGCAATTTCTTAACCATCGACAACAAATGTGCCATCTACGAAACCCGCCCGTATATGTGCCGGGAACACAGCACCGAAAACTGTGAATACACAGGCTCTGACTATGGTTTCACCGAGCATTTCAAAAGCTACGACGAGCTGTTGGCCTGGATCAAGGAAAACACAAACTTCCGGTTCAAGCAAAAACCCACCGGTGTTCCGGCTAATATTCTTTAGGCGTGAATGAACCTTTCCATTGATGTCGCGTCTTCCTCAGACGCCCCGACAATCGCACACTTGGAAAAAGCGCTGTTGGAAGAAATCATGGACGCCACAGGACAGCGTCATTTTGATGTCGATTCCCAAGAATTAATGGCCCTGGCGAAAAAATATATCGAAGAAGAAAAGTCCACATTCATAATTGCAAAGTCCAGGCAAACAGCGGTCGGTTTTATAGCGGTTTATGAAAGCCATGCCCTCTATGCAGGTGGTTCCTATGGCACCATTTCTGAATTGTTTGTGATAAAAGAAAAGCGATCTCAGGGAATTGGCAAACGACTGCTTAGTAAAGCCCGTGAACATTTGGCGGGTCAAAATTGGAGTTTTTTTGAGGTGACGACACCTCCCCTTCCCGAATTTGGACAAACCATCAATTTCTATAAAAATAATGGGTTTGAAGTTTCAGGGGGAAGAAAAATGAAATTGAAATTATAGCGGCTTACTGAGGAACACTATTGGAGTGTTGATCTGAAATTCTCTTTCCGGTCATTTTCTTTCAATCAAAAATTGCTTTTTTATTCCTTTGGCTTTTTCTTTTCATCCTTCTTTACAGATGATGTGGCTTTTTTAGGTTTCGGATCGGTTTTATTCGCTTCCGCTTTTTTGGTGGGAGGCTTTTCGCTCTTCGTCGTTTCCGCCTTGGCTTTTGGCTCCGCCTTTTTCGCAGGTTTTTTCTCGCCGGTTTTCTGGGCCTTGGCTTTTCCTTTTGCCGGTTTTTCCGGCGCCTTTTCCTCGGGACCTTCCACAAGCTCTATGAAAGCCATTGGGGCTGAATCGCCTTTACGATTGCCGATCTTTATGATGCGCGTGTAGCCGCCATTTCTCGTCGCAAACCTCTCGGCGATGGGGCCGAAGAGTTTCTTAAGGGCTTCTTTCTCCTGCACGGTACGAAACGCCAGACGCCGGGCGTGGAGGGTTCCCTTTTTTCCCAGGGTGATGGTTTTTTCCGCTTTACTTCGCAGTTCCTTGGCCTTGGCAAGGGTCGTGCGAATCCTTTCCCGTGTGATCAGAGCTGTCACAAGGTTGCGAAACAGGGCTTTCCTGTGCGCTGATGTACGCCCTAATATCCTGCCGGCTTTTAAGTGACGCATGAATTTTTTTGCTCTCCAGAAAGTGGCCAGCGTGACACTGGACCCAATGTTTACTCACTATAGATAATTTAATCTATAGTTTCTTAAGGGACTCGTGAGCGAACTCATCCCCGGTTAAGGATGTCAGCCCCATGTTTCTTCCCGCGCTTATGAGCGAAAGAAAAACCCGGGGTTCATCCCACCAGATCGGTTTCGACTTCTTTCTTTTTTCTCACCTGGTTGATTTGCTTTAAATCTTCTTCATCGATTTTAATTCCCAGATGCAGTCCCATGTCTTCAAGGATTTCCTTGATTTCATTCAAGGATTTTCTGCCAAAGTTCCGGGTTCTCAGCATTTCTCCATCGGTCTTTTGAACCAGTTCGGCAATGGTTTGAATATTGGCATTCTTGAGACAATTGTAGGAACGAACCGAAAGCTCCAGTTCTTCGACGCATTTCGCCAGATTGGCAAGAACCTTCTGCTTCTTTTCATCCACCTGCGGTTGCACAGGCTCAGGCTCTTCATCAAAGTTGATAAAGATCTGCATATGGTCTTTCACGATTTTAGCCGCATGCGCCACCGCGTCGTCGGGGGTGATGCCGCCATTGGTCCACAACTCCATGACCAGTTGGTCGTAGTCTGTGGATTGCTCTACCCTGGTTTTTTCGACCAGATAGGTCACTTTTTCGACCGGAGAATAAATGGCATCGATGGGAATCATCTGCACCGATTCATCCTCCAGATTCTGTTGCTCAGAGGGAACATATCCGCGTCCCCGGCGAACGATCATTTCCACATCCAGACTGCCGTTTTGATCGATCGTTGCAATGGGGTGTTCCGGGTTCAAAATGGTGATATCCGCATCGGCTGTGATATCCGCCGCAGTCACAACACCGGGGGTGTCTTTTTTAATATAAATTCTTTTATCAGAAGCCTCCCCGGCCATTCTAATATTCACCTGCTTTAGATTGAGTATGATTTCAGTGACATCTTCCAGGACTCCGGGAACCGATGAAAACTCATGGTAGATCCCTTCAAATTTCACCCCGACAATTGCCGCGCCCTCAATTGAGGACAGCAACATCCTTCTGAGCGAATTACCGATGGTCACTCCATACCCTCTCTCAAAGGGACCCGCAATGAATTTCCCATAGTGAGAGGTTTTATTTCTTTTGTCGAATTCCAAGCGTTTGGGTTTGACAATATCCTGGGCTGTATACATGTAGCCTCCGGTGCTTTTTCTATTTATGCAAGTTATGCATTTAATTTATTAACGACAATAAGTGAACGACCAAACTGACGAGGTGGTTACCTGGAGTAAAGCTCGACGATCAACTGTTCTTCAATAGCCAGGGTAACATCTTCTCGTGTAGGCAGGGACTGGACCAAGCCCTGTTTACTTTCTACATCGAAGGAAAGCCAATGTGGCAGGGTTTTTTCCTTCGCCTGTTCCAACGCTTTTTTTATGGGCGCCTTTTCAATTTTTCTTTGGTTGGGAGAAATAACATCCCCCTTTTTTACAATGTAGGAGGGAATGTTGACACGCTTCCCATTGACTAAAAAATGATTGTGGCTGATCAATTGTCTTGCGGCATTGCGGGATTCACCCAGACCCATTCGATAAATGACATTGTCCAGACGCGATTCAAGTTTCTGCAGCAGGTTTTCACCCGTGACCCCTTTTTGCCGGTCCGCCGCCGCAAAATAAACTCTGAACTGTTTTTCCAGCACTCCGTAAAATCTTTTGACTTTCTGCTTTTCCCTTAGCTGCACACCGTATTCGGAGAATTTCTTTCGGCCTTGACCATGCTGACCGGGAAGGTAGGCTCTCCGATCGATGGCGCACTTGGCCGTCTCGCACCGGGTCGCCTTCAGGTACAATTTAACACCCTCACGTCGGCACAAGCGACAAACAGAATCCGTATATCTTGCCAAAATTTCTCTCCCGTATAAAAAAAGTTGTGGGTTATACCCTTCTGCGTTTCCTGGGCCTACAGCCATTGTGTGGAATCGGGGTTTTATCGCGAATCACCAATATTTCCATGCCTGCGGCCTGAAGCGACCGAATGGCGGACTCCCGCCCAGGCCCTGGTCCGCGCACATGAACCTCCAGTTTTCTCATCCCCATGTCACGGGCTTTTTGCGCGGCTTTTTCAGCCGCTACCTGCGCCGCGAACGGCGTGCTTTTCCTGGAACCTTTGAAACCCTGCGCCCCGGCGCTGGACCAGGAAACCACGTTTCCCGATGTGTCGCTGATGGTCACAAGCGTGTTGTTAAACGTGGCCTGAATGTGGGCAATCCCCGTTTCCGGCACCGTCTTTTGCTTTTTCTTTCCGCCTTTGGCTTTACCTTTATCCATTTCCGGTTCCCTTTAGATTATTTTTTTGAAGCCCTGGCTCCAACCGTTTTCTTAGGGCCTTTGCGCGTTCTGGCATTGGTGTGAGACCTCTGCCCTCTAACCGGCAATCCCTTGCGGTGGCGCAGTCCGCGGTAGCTTCCTATATCCATGAGCCGCTTGATGCTCATACTGACATCCCGGCGTCGGTCGCCCTCAACTTCATAGTTCTCAGAGATGATGGAACGAATTCTGGTGACTTCGTCTTCCGTCAAATCTTTCATGCGGATGTCTTCGGACACCTTGGCTTTTGCCAGAATCTGCTTTGACGATGTATTTCCGATTCCAAAAATATAGGTCAACGCGATTACCGCTCGTTTGTCCCTCGGAATGTCTATTCCCGAAATTCTTGCCACGATCTCTCCTTTTTTCCTGTCGTTAGCGTCTGGATTGCAACCAAACTGCTTTTTTCAATATTCAGCCCTGGCGCTGCTTATGTTTGGGGTTTGAACACAGCACCCGCACAACGCCGCGTCTTCTAATCACTTTACATTTAATGCAAATTGGCTTTACTGAGGATCTGACTTTCATAATTCTAACCGAGTTAGTTGCTTCTTTTTATTTATAGCGATAGGTGATCCGACCCCGGGTCAGATCGTAAGGGGAAAGCTGAACCTTCACCTTGTCTCCCGAAAGGATGCGGATGAAATGCATCCTCATTTTCCCTGAAATGTGGGCGAGAACTTTATGACCGTTTTCAAGCTCCACTCGAAACATCGCATTGGGCAAAGGCTCTAAAACCGTCCCTTCCATTTCAATGGATTCTTCTTTTGACATAATGAACGACCCCGCCCTGAACAAACAGGGTCTCCGAAAAGTTTTTTTATTTATCCGCCGTCGTCAAATCACCTTGCGAGAATCAGGTCACCAGGGCTAAAACCTGGGAAAAAATTTCATCGACGGAACCCCGACCCACCAGGGTCTTTAAGTTTCCCTGCTTTCTGTAATAATCCTTGAGCGGCGCTGTTTCATTTTCATACACCGCAAGCCGCTTGAGAATCGTTTCTTTGTTGTCATCCGTACGCTGGAAAAGCTTATGACCGCAATGATCGCATACTCCAGCTTGCTCCGGGGGCCTGGTTTCATCGTGAAACATGGCTCCGCAATCAGAACAGGACCGCCTTCCAGTCAGCCGGACGATCAACTCCTCGGGGTCCACCTCAATGTCAATCACGGCATCGATCTTAAGCTTCATTGCCTCAAGTGTTTCACCGAGCTTTTGCGCTTGCACAATGGTCCTCGGAAACCCGTCCAGAATAAAACCCCTGGCGCATTCATCCTCTTTTATCTTTTCCTTGATGAGGTCAACAACCACCTCATCCGGAACCAAACCGCCATCGCCCATATAGGCTTCAGCTTTCTCCCCAAGCTCTGTGCCGTTGCTCACCGCCTTGCGCAAAATATCACCGGTCGATATTTGCGGGATGTTGAACTTCTCTTTCAACATCTTGGCCTGCGTTCCTTTGCCGGCACCTGGGGGACCCAATAAGATCAACCGCATGGATCAACCTCGACGGCTTTTCAGTCTACCTTTTTTAACAAAACCGTCATAACTTCGCATGACCAGATGCGATTCAATTTGTTGCATGGTGTCCAAAGAAACACCCACAACAATCAAAAGGCTGGTTCCTCCGAAGTAGAACGGAATATTGAAGTACTTTATCAAATAATCAGGCAAAATGCAGACCAAAGAGAGGTAAACCCCGCCGTAAAAGGTCAATCTCGAAAGAATCATGTCTATATACTCGGAAGTCTTTGATCCTGGGCGAATTCCCGGCACGAAGCCCCCATGTTTCTTCATATTATCGGCCACGTCCACCGGATTGAATATGACCGCTGTGTAAAAATAGCAAAAGAAAAAGATCGCACCTACAAAAATAACGCTGTACCCCGCCGTTCCCGGAGTCAACATCGCGGACACGGTCTGCATCCAGGGATGATCCACGAACTGCGCGATGGTCGCCGGAAACATGATGATGGAGGACGCAAATATCGGCGGTATGACCCCTGACGTATTGACTTTCAAGGGCAAGTGCGTGCTCGTCCCGCCATACATTTTTCTTCCGACCACTCGCTTGGCATACTGAATGGGTATCCGCCGCTGGCCCCCTTCGGTGAAGACGATGGCGCCAATCACCACGACCATCAATACCACCAGAAACAGCATGAGCAGGACCGGTAGTTCTCCGGTGCCCATCAGGTCCAGGGACTGTAAAATCGCGGCGGGAGTTCCGGCAACAATGCCGGAAAAAATGATCAGCGATATTCCGTTGCCAATGCCTCTTTCTGTTATCTGTTCTCCCAGCCACATGAGAAACGTCGTTCCCGCAGTGAGGGTGATGATCGCCATCAACCTGAAACTCCATCCCGGATCCGGGACGATGGCCGTGCCTACGGGGCTCTTCATGGCTTCAAGCCCGATCGCGATTCCCGAACCCTGCACCGTACACAAAAGAACGGTTCCATAGCGTGTGTACTGAGTGATCTTTTTCTGCCCGGCCTCGCCTTCCTTTTTCAGTCGCGCAAGATAGGGGGAGACCATGGTCATCAACTGGATAATAATCGACGCACTGATATAGGGCATGATGCCCAGAGCGAATATCGTCAGCCGGCTGAGCGCACCGCCGGAGAACATATCGAAAAAACCGAGGATAGTGCCGCGCGCCTGCTCAAATAATTCCGCTAAAGCGGCAGAGTTGATTCCCGGCGTTGGAATGTGAGCGCCGATCCGGTAAACGATGAGAATTCCCAGCGTGAACAGAACCCGTTTTTTCAGCTCAGGAATTTTAAAGATACTTCCAAATGCCGCCGCGCCACTCATTAAACGGTCACTACCTTCCCGCCGGATTTTTCAATCTTATCTTTGGCGGATTCACTGAATTTATGGGCATGCACCGTGATCGACCGAGCCAGATCTCCATCCCCCAGCACCTTGACCGCGTTGGACTTTTTAATCAAACCATGTTCTTTCATTATTTCGGGAGTGATGGGAAAGTCTCCAGAGATCTTTTGCAATTTCACAAGGTCCACGATTTCATATTCTTTTCTGAAAATATTGGTGAACCCTCTCTTGGGAACTCGCCGGTACAGGGGCATTTGCCCACCTTCAAACCAGGGATGCGGCTTTCCGCCGGATCGGGATTTTTGCCCCTTCTGGCCTTTTCCACTGGTTTTCCCGGTTCCTGACCCGCGCCCACGGCCCACCCGTTTAGGGTTTTTCCGAACACCAGGGGCTCTTTTCAAACTGGATAATTTTATCATTGGCTTTATTTAACCGTTCTTAACTGAAATTCACCTGCATTAATCGGGACTTTAATTTGCCGCCTTAGCTTTAACCGATACACCACGCATTTTAGCAATATCTTTGGCATCGCGGAGACCGGACAACCCTTCGATGGTTGCTTTCACCACATTGTGCGGGTTGTTGGTACGGATACATTTGGTCAAAATATCCCGGACGCCGACGGCCTCCAAAACAGCGCGAACCGCGCCGCCCGCGATCAACCCGGTCCCACGGGATGCAGGCTTCAGCAACACTCTGCCCGCTCCATAGGCGCCAATGACTTCATGGGGAATCGTGGACCCTTCAAGGCTGACCTGAATGAGACTTTTTTTAGCTTTTTCCACGCCCTTGCGAATGGCTTCCGGAACTTCGTTGGCTTTACCCAACCCCCAGCCCACTTCGCCTTCCCGATTACCAACCACAACCAGAGCGCTGAAACTAAACCGGCGACCCCCCTTGACCACCTTGGCCACCCGATTGATCTTGACCACTTTATCAACGTAGTCCTGCTTGTTGTCCTGTTGTTGTGCCAATGAAACCTCCAATATTCCGTCTGCAAATGTTTTTCCCAGACGAAAAATACCAGGCAATGCCGGGCTGGTTTAAAATTTGATGCCTGTCTCGCGCACTGCGTCGGCAAGGGCCTTCACCCGGCCCGTATAACGAAACCCGTTACGGTCGCAATAAACTTCCTTGATCCCCTGGCTTTTAGCCTTCTCTCCCAGCAGGCTTCCCACCACCACGGCGGCCTTGACATTGCCTCCGTTTTGCATTTTTTCCTTGAAGGCCGAAGACACACTGGATGCGGACACCAGGGTTTTCCCGGCCCGATCATCGACGATCTGCGCATAAATGTGTTTGCTGCTCCTGAAAACGGACAATCGAAGTCTTTCCTGACCCACCTGCACCTTGCGCTTGACCCGGCGTTTTCGGTTTAATCTTAAGCGTTGTCTTTCTGCGATTTTCATAAGTTAATTTAACCCTTCGACCCTATAGCCGCTTTACCGGCTTTTCTGATGATTCTTTCGGTTGCATACATGACCCCTTTGCCCTTATACGGCTCAGGAGGCCTTAAACTGCGGATTTCCGCCGCCGTCTGCCCGACTTTTTCCTTGTTCATCCCTTTCACGGCAATCGAGTTTTTTTTCGTATCCACCTCGAACTCGATCCCATCAGGCGCCTTGTATTCGATCGTATGCGAATACCCGAGGTGAAGCGTCAGATTTTTTCCCTTGAGTTCCACTTTGTAGCCCACACCCACGATGTTGAGATCTTTGGAAAACCCGTCGGTGACACCTGTGACCATATTATTAATGAGTGTTCGGGTGAGACCATGCAGGGACCGGTCCATCCGGCCATCCGTGGGCCTCAGGACACGGATCTCTCCGCCTTCAATTTCAATCTTCATGTTGGAATGCAGGTTCCGCTCAAGCTGACCCTTCGGACCCTTGACCCGAAAAGTTTCACCCTCGGATTTACAATCCACTCCTGAAGGTATTTTGATAGGTTGTTTTCCAATACGTGACATAATTATTTATTTACCAGACGAAACCCAGCACTTCACCGCCAATGCCTTTTTCTTTGCATTCTCGGTCAGTGATAACGCCGGAAGAGGTGGAAATGATCGCGGTTCCCAATCCATTCAGCACATTGGGAATTTTCTCGCGCCCGACATAGGACCGCCGACCGGGCTTGCTGATTCGCTTGATGCCGGTGATCACGGGGTTATCGTCATGATACTTCAGATAAACCCGCAAAATTCCCTGCTTGTTGTCCTCGAAATTCCGAAAGTTCTGGATATAACCTTCATTTTTTAGAATCTCGGCGATCCGCACTTTCATACGCGAACTTGGAATATCAATTTTACCGTGCCCTACCATCAGACCGTTTCGAATACGGGTGAAAAGGTCGGCAATAGGATCTGTCATAGACATGTTTTAACGCATCTCCCCAATGTTTAAAATGGATTCACTCTACCAGCTTGCCTTGGTCACTCCGGGAATTTCACCTCTCAGCGCCCGTTCCCTGAAACAAATTCTACACATTCCAAACTTGCGCAGAAAACCACGCGGCCGACCGCATACCCGACACCGGCTGTAATTTCGAACTTCAAACTTGGGCACCCTTTTCGATTTTGCGATCAACGATTTCTTAGCCATAAAACCCGCCAATGATAAATGTAATACAAAAAGTGATTATTATTTTCTCAACGGGAGCCCTAAATACTTGAGCAAACACCGACCCTCTTCATCCGTTTTGGCGGAAGTGCAAATGGTGACATTCATTCCCTTGACCTGATCGATTTTATCATAATTGATCTCAGGGAAAATCAATTGCTCCTTAACTCCCACCGTGTAATTCCCGCGCCCGTCGAACGCTTTCGGGGACAGCCCCTTAAAGTCACGCACTCGGGGAAGAGCGAAAGAAACGAACCGCTCGAAAAATTCATACATCCTGCGCCCCCGCATGGTAACACACACGCCTATGGGAACGCCCTCCCTCAACTTGAAATTAGAGATCGCTTTTTTCGCCTTGGTCACGACCGGCTTTTGCCCGGTGATCATTTTCAACTGTTCAACCCCGGCTTCAATCAGCTTGGCGTTCTGCAGGGCTTCACCCAGGCCCATATTAACCACAACCTTCACCAGCTTGGGAACCTGCATGACATTTCCAAGCCCAAGATCTTTTTGAATTTGCGCCTGATACTTTTCTTTATATCGCGTTTCCAAATTTGACATATCAAACCTTATCCATCACTTCATTACATTTCACGCAAACACGAACGCGCTTACCGTCTTCCAGCTTTTTGCGCTTGACGCGAACGCCCTTGCCGCATTTATCACAATACAAGGCGACATTGGAGATATTCATTTTACCTTCACGCTCGACAATGCCTGCCTGCTGGGTTTTTCCATCGCCCTTCATATGGCGCTTGAACATATTCAGCTTTTCAACGAGGATGCGGTTTTCCTGGGGGAGCAAAGAAAGCACCTTGCCTTTTTTACCCTTTTCACGCCCGGAAATGACTTGAACAATGTCGTCTTTTTTAATTTTTGTTTTCACGGGAATTGTCTGCATTATAATACCTCCGGCGCCAGCGAAAGAATTTTCATGTATCGCTTGGCCCTTAGCTCACGCGCCACGGGACCGAAAATACGCGTTCCCAGGGGCTCTTTTGCGTCGTTGATCAACACCGCGGCATTGCTGTCGAATTTAATATAACTGCCTTCCCCACGGCGCACTTCCTTGCGCGTACGAACGACAACCGCCTTTTTAACTTCGCCTTTTTTCAACGCTCCATGCGGCTCGACTTCTCTAAGAGCGACCACGATAATATCCCCAACTCTGGCGTAGCGCCTGCGAGACCCTCCAAGCACCTTGATGCACTGGACTATTTTGGCGCCCGAATTATCCGCCACTTCCAATACGGTTCTCAGCTGTATCATTTCGCTTGTCCTTGTTCCACCAGTGTCGCTCTTTTTAAAATTTCAATGAGACGCCAACGCTTTTCTTTACTCAGGGGCCGGGTTTCACACACGCTCACAAAATCGCCCGGCAGGCACTCGTTTTTTTCATCGTGAATCTTATATCTCTTGGTTGTCTTGACAACCTTTTTAAGCGTCGGATGAGCAAACTGGCGCACCACTTTGATCACCGCCGTCTTTTCCATTTTGTTACTGACAACCGTTCCTGTCAGGGTTTTCTTGTTGACCGCACTTTTCAAAAGCTTCTCCTTGAATTCCCACAAGCTCCTAGCCAGGGGCAAAGGGCAAAATCATTTGCCTCAATAATGTGTCTGCCGGTAATAAATGCTACTGTCAAAAGGGTTTTCCCGTAACCGAACCGCTTTGCGACCAAACCGCTCTTAAAAACAGACATTGAATGTCCATCCGTCCTCAGGCTTTTGACTCTTCCTTACTTTCGCCCTCAGCCGCCAATTCTTTCTGGATGGTTTTTATCCTCGCAATATCCCGGCGCATCAGCCTCAACCGTCCGGGGTTTTCAATCTTCCCCGTCGCCAATTGAAACTTCAGGTTAAAAAACTCCTGCTGCAAATCATCTATTTTTTCCTGTCTCTCTTTATCCGAGAGCTCTCTGACTTCCGATGCTTTCATGGTCAATCCCGCAAACGCTAAAATTATTTCCGATTATTTGTTAAGAAACCGTGTCGATATCGGCAGTTTATGCGCCGCCAACCGAAAAGCCTCTTTTGCTGTTGCCTCAGGCACTCCTTCCATTTCATACAGCACCCGACCGGGTTTGATCACAGCCACCCAATACTCCGGGTTGCCCTTGCCTTTTCCCATGCGGGTTTCGGCGGGCTTTTTAGAAACCGGCTTATCTGGAAAAATCCTCAGCCAGATCTTGCCGCCGCGCTTGACATAGCGGGTCATCGCGATCCTGGCCGCCTCAATTTGCCGATTGGTGATCCTGCCGCATTCGGAAGCCTGAAGACCAAACGAACCGAAGCTCAAGACGCCGCCACGATAAGCGGTTCCGCGCATACGGCCTTTATGCCGCTTTCTGTATTTTACCTTCTTGGGCATCAACATGATGCCGGCCCTCCAACGGAATACAATATTTAAATAATGAAATCCCCGCCAAAAACTCAAGCAGACAAATCTGGATTACTTTCTCGCCGACCCTGACTCGCTTTTAAAATTCACGGGACCGGTCGCGCCCTTCTCAGGAATAATATCTCCCCGGTAAACCCACACCTTCACGCCGATCACCCCAAAGGTGGTGTTGGAACGTGCGGTGCCATAGTCAATATCGGCACGCAGTGTGTGCAATGGAACCCGGCCCTGCCGATACCATTCGCTTCTGGCAATTTCAGCCCCTCCCAGTCTGCCGGACACCCGAATCTTGATTCCCTTGGCTCCGAACCTGAGGGCCGAAACCACGCTCTTTTTCATGGCCCGGCGAAACGATATTCTTTTTTCAAGTTGCAGGGCGATATTCTGGGCGACCAGAGTCGCATCGAGTTCGCCACGCCGCACTTCTTTAATATTGAGAGCGACCTGCTTGCCGTTCATCACCCGTTGCAACTCTTCTTTCAGCTTGTCAACCTCCAGGCCTTTTTTCCCGATGATGATGCCCGGTCTCGCGGTGTGGATGTTTATCCGCACCCGATTGGCCGATCGCTCGATCTCTACCTTGGAAATTCCCGCATGCGACAGGGAGGCCGTAATGTATTCTCTGAGCTTGATATCATTGATCAGAAAATCCGCATAGTCCTTACGGGCGTACCAACTGGAAATCCATGTTTTGTTGTACCCCAACCGAAACCCATAGGGATGAACTTTTTGACCCACGTTATTTCTCCAAAACCAGGTTTACGCCTAAAATCAATTCTCGTCTAAAATCAAAGTAATATGACTTGTTCTTTTTCTTATGATCGTCGCCATCCCGCGCGCGCGCGGCATATTTCGCTTCCAGGTCACGCCCTCGTCAACACAGACTGTTTTAACAACCAGGTCGTCAACGTCCAGAACCTTGTGGTTCTCCTCGGCATTCGCGATCGCCGATTTAAGCAGTTTCTGAAATTCTCCCGCGACGCGTTTTTGCAGAAAAGTAAGAATATTCATCGCGTCATTTACGTTTTTCCCGCGAATCATATTTGCGACCAAACGGGCTTTTTGCGGTGTCGTTCGTGTATGTCTAAGAATGGCTCTAACTTCCATGATTATTTATTTTTCCGTTCTGACTTATTTGGTCACGGCTTTTTTGGTTTTCCCGCCATGGGTCCGAAACGTCCTGGTGGGTGAAAATTCTCCAAGCTTATGACCCACCATGTTTTCACTGATAAAAACCGGGATGAATTTACGGCCGTTGTGAACCGCCATCGTGTGCCCGACAAAATCCGGGGTGACGGTGGACCGGCGCGACCAAGTCTTAATGATCTTCCGGTCATTCTGCTGATTCATCTCATCCACCTTTTTTTGCAGATGTTGGTCTACAAAAGGCCCTTTTTTTAATGATCGCGCCATAGTTTCCTGATCCAGCCTAACGGCTCTTTATTTTCTTTTTCGTTTTGATAAAATATATTTACTGGAATCTTTTTTCACTTTCCGGGTCTTCAATCCTTTGGCAATCTGCCCCCAGGGACTACAGGGATGCCTGCCGCCTGACGAACGCCCTTCGCCGCCGCCCATCGGATGATCGACCGGGTTCATCGCCACCGCCCGAACTCTGGGCCGCCTCCCCAACCATCTTGTCCTGCCCGCTTTGCCGATAGAAATATTTTCATAATCGGCGTTGCCAACAACCCCAATCGTCGCCCGGCATTTCTTTTCCACCCGGCGGACTTCCCCGGATGAAAGTTTAAGCGTTGCATACCGGCCCTCTTTCGCCATCAACTGGGTCGAGTTTCCAGCCGTTCTCGCCAACTGCCCGCCCTTACCCGGACGCAATTCCACATTATGCACCAAAGTGCCATCGGGAATATTTGCCAGAGGGAGACAATTGCCCACACTGACTTCAGCCTCGGGCCCGGAAGTAACAACATCATCCACTTTTAATTTAGCGGGGGAGAGTATATACCTCTTTTCTCCATCCTTATAAAATAAGAGCGCAATATTTGCGGACCGGTTGGGATCATACTCAATCGCCGCCACCCGGGCCTCGATACCGTCCTTTTGCCGCTTGAAATCAATCAGGCGATATTGCTTTCTGTGTCCGCCGCCTCTGCGCTTCGCCGTGATCCTGCCGTTGTTGTTGCGTCCGCCTTTTCGGGCAATGGAAACCAGCAGGCTTTTTTCCGGCGTGGATTTGGTGACCGCGTCAAACCCGGAAATGGTTTGAAAACGGACCCCCGCGGAACGTGGATTTAATTTCCTGATGGGCATACCTGTCAAACTCCCTCGAACATTTCGATTTTGTCACCGTCTTTCAATCGAAGCATGGCCTTTTTCCAGCCCTTCGACACACCGACGTTTCTGCCAAAGCGCTTGGTCTTGCCCTGCACATTCAGCGTGTTCACCTGCAAAACAGTGACATCAAAAATCTTTTCTATCGCCGCCTTGATCTGTATCTTATTCGCGTCCGGATGAACACGAAACGCCAGCCAGTTGCCGTCCTCCTGCAAGGCCGTACTTTTTTCAGTGATCAGGGGTTTTTGTATAATACGAAACACGTCCATCAGGCCAATCGCTCCTCAATTTTTTTCAGCGCCTGTGGCGTGCAAACAATTTTTTCAGCCGCCAACAGGTCATACACGTTGAGCCCGTCAACCAGAAGAACATTCACATGGGGCAAATTACGAACACCCAACTCCAGGTTAGGGTTTTTATCGGCAAGCAAAAACAGGGTTTTTGCGGGAGAACCCAAGTCATTCAACAATTGCAACGCTTCCTTGGTCTTAGGGTTCGCCAGCGCCAACTTATCAACCACCGTCAACATCTGATTCTTCACCCGGTCTGTCAATATTGACCTCAGCGCGCTCTTTCTGGATTTTTTTGACATTTTCAAACTGTAATCCCTGGGGGTCGGCCCAAACACCGTCATCCCGCCCCGCCAAAGGGGAGACCGGGAATTGCCTGCGCGGGCGCGGCCTGTCCCCTTTTGCTTCCAGGGTTTCTTCCCGCTTCCGTGCAATTCACCCTTATTACTTTTTGTCGCGGCATTGCCTCCCCGCCTGGCGGCGAGCTGGCCCACAACATACTGTTGCACCAGATGTTCGCGCACCTCGGCGTCGAACACCGAAGGGCTGGCCTCGACGGTTCCTATCTTTTTATTATTTGCGTCCAACAAATCCAACTCTGGCATTGATCAAGCTCTTTCGGATTTAATGATTCGAACCATTCGCCCATTCGGGCCAGGTACTGCGCCCCGAACCAGAAGAACATTATTTTCCTTATCCACGCGAACCACCTTGAGGTTTTTGACATGAACCTTCACGCCCCCCATCCGGCCCGGCATCTTTTTCCCCTTCAACACGCGACCGGGATACGTGTGCATGCCGATCGAACCGCCGCCGCGAAAAATTTCCGCATGTCCATGAGACGCAGGCGCTCCGCCAAATCCGTGCCGCTTCAGAACCCCGGCAAAACCCCGGCCCTTGGACACTCCGATCACACTGACCAGATCGCCTTCACCAAACATTTCCACGTTCAGGGGCTTCCCAAGCTCCGCCTCATCAATGGTGTGATCGCGGAACTCCGTAAGAATCCTGGCGGGAGAAACTTTATGCTTATCGTAGAATCCCTGCAAGGGCTTGTTGGTGTGCTTGGGTTTTCTCTCCCCATACGCCACCAAAACCGACTGATACCCATCTTTTTCTTCGGTTTTTTGCAGGACAGGAACGCATTTCTCCACCTGAATCACCGTGACAGGAACACAAGCCCCCTGCTCAGAGAAAACTTGCGTCATCCCTACTTTTTTACCCAATAGTCCGTTCATTATTTTCCATTTTCCAGCGAAACCCCGCCTTCAGGATTAAAGCTTGATCTCGATGTCCACTCCACCGGACAAATCCAGCTTCATCAAGGCATCCACCGTTTGCGGTGTGGGTTCCAGAATTTCCAAAATTCGCTTATGCGTCCGAATCTCAAACTGCTCGCGCGATTTCTTATCGACATGCGGGGACCGCAAAACCGTCCACCGGTTCCTCACCGTTGGCAAAGGAATGGGTCCCACAAGCTTTGCGCCTGTGCGCCGAGTTGTTTCAACAATTTCACTCACCGACCAGTCCAGCAATTTATGGTCGTAAGCTTTGAGCTTTATCTTGATCTTTTGGTCGCTCATTATTCAAGAATCTTATTTACAACTCCGGCCCCAACAGTGCGACCGCCTTCGCGAATCGCGAATCGAAGCCCCTCCGCCATAGCTACAGGAGTGATCAATTGAATTTCCAATCGAACATTATCGCCAGGCATGACCATCTCCACCCCTGAAGGAAGAGTCGCCACACCTGTAACATCCGTGGTCCTAAAATAAAATTGCGGTCGGTAGCCGTTGAAAAACGGAGTGTGCCGCCCACCCTCATCTTTGGTGAGGATATAAACTTCCGCGCTGAACTTGGTGTGCGGCGTGATGGTCCCAGGCTTGGCCAGCACCTGACCGCGCTCGATATCTTCCCGCTTGGTTCCACGCAACAGAATACCCACGTTTTCACCGGCGCGACCTTCATCCAGCAACTTGCGAAACATCTCAACGCCTGTGGCCGTGGTCTTCGTGGTGTCACGGAAACCGACAATCTCGACCTCCTCACCCACCTTGAGGATACCCGTCTCAATACGACCCGTCGCAACCGTTCCCCGACCGGAGATACTGAAAATATCTTCAATCGGCATCAGAAAGGGCTTGTCAACCGGACGATCAGGAACCGGGAAATATTCATCAAGAGCCGACATCAAGTCCCAGATGCACTTGGTTTTTTCCTCGTCATCGGGATTTTCCAGGGCATGCAAAGCACTTCCCCGAATGACCGGAACTTCATCCCCGGGAAACTCATACTTGTCCAGCAATTCCCGCACTTCAAGTTCAACCAGATCCAAAAGCTCAGGATCATCGACCATGTCCACTTTATTCATGAACACAATGATTTTGGGAACGCCGACCTGACGCGCCAAAAGAATGTGCTCGCGGGTCTGCGGCATCGGACCGTCCGACGCGTTCAAGACGAGAATGGCTCCGTCCATTTGCGCGGCACCCGTGATCATATTTTTGACATAATCCGCATGGCCGGGGCAATCGACATGGGCGTAGTGCCGCTTTTCAGTGTTGTACTCAACATGGGCGATTGCGATCGTAATACCGCGTTCTTTTTCTTCCGGCGCTTTGTCGATCTGATCGAAGGCGATCGTTTCCGCAAAACCCTTCTTTGACAAAACTTCCGTGATCGCCGCTGTCAAAGTCGTCTTCCCATGATCCACATGACCAATGGTTCCAACATTCAAATGAGGTTTATCCCGGACAAATTTTTCTTTTGCCATGCCGATTCACTCCAAATATTGTTTTTTTATATTAATTAGACCGTTAATTTTTCTTTGCCAGCCGCTTTAGCAACCAGCTCTTCCGCTATGGCCGCGGGAATCTGCTCATACTTAGAAAATTCCATCGTGTAAGTTGCCCGACCCTGAGTTGCCGACCTCAAATCCGTCGAATAGCCGAACATCCCGGAAAGCGGAACTTCCGCACGGATGACCTTAGCGCCGGACCGGTCGCTCAGATCGATTATCTTGCCGCGTTTGGAATTTAAATTCCCAATCACATCTCCCATGAAATCCTCAGGAGTCACGACCTCAACCTCCATCACAGGCTCCAGCAAAACCGCACTGGCCTTGGTGCAAGCCTCTTTAAAAGCAATGGATGCACAAATCTTGAAAGCCATTTCCGAGGAATCCACCTGATGAAAAGATCCATCCAGCAAGGTGACACCCACATCCACGACCTTGTTACCACAAAGAACCCCCCGCTCCATCGTTTCCACGATCCCTTTTTGTACGGCGGGAATGAATTCCCGGGGAATGGCTCCACCCGTGATTTTATTCACAAACTCAAACCCGGTTCCAGCCTCCCTGGGCTCGACCTTAATCACGACATGCCCAAACTGACCACGGCCACCTGTCTGCTTCACATACTTGTAGCTATGCTCAACGCTCTTGGTGATCGTCTCTTTGTAAGCCACCTGAGGCTTGGAAACACTGACGTCCAAAGAAAACTCACGCCGCATCCGGTCGACGAGTATCTCAAGGTGCAATTCACCCATCCCGGAAATAACCGTCTGATTGGTTTCCTTGTCCACCTTGACACTGAACGTGGGATCTTCCTGAAGGAGCTTGATGAGGCAATCGGACAATTTATCCTGCTCAGCCTTGGTTTTAGGCTCAATGGCCACAGATATGACAGGCTCGGGGAAAGTGATGGCCTCCAAAACAACCGGATTCTCCTGAACACACAAGGTATCGCCGGTAAAAGTCTTTTTGAGTCCGACTGCGGCGGCGATATCCCCCGCCTTCACGGACTGAACTTCCTCCCTTTTGTTGGCGTGCATCCTGAGAAGACGCCCCACCCGTTCGCGTTGATTTTTAGTGGAATTATAAACGTAGGACCCGCTCTTCAACTCTCCGGAATACACCCGGACAAACGCCAACTGCCCGACAAAAGGATCGGTCATGATCTTAAAGGCCAGCGCCGCCAGAGGCTCCGCGGCATCGGGTTTTCGGACCATCTCTTCCTGAGTGTTGGGGTTCATCGCTTTGATCGGAGGAATTTCCTGAGGAGAAGGAAGGTAATGCACAACGGCGTCAAGCAACTGCTGCACGCCTTTATTTTTAAAAGCCGCCCCACAAAAAATAGGAGTGAACAACAACTCCAGAGTTCCCTTTCTGACAGCGGCAATCACTTCTTCCTCGGAAACCTCTTCGCCGCCGAGAAATCTCTCCATAATACTCTCATCAACATCTGACACCGCCTCCATCAGATACTCTCTATATTCCCTGGCCAGCTCAAGACAATCATCAGGAATGTCCACCACATCGTAGACTTCTCCCTTGTCTTTTTTATCACTGTAAATATTGGCCTTCATGGACACCAGATCAATCAACCCGACAAAATCCGCTTCGCTGCCAATAGGCAATTGCAGAGCAACCGGATTTCCTTTCAGCCGATCTTTTATCTGCCCCATACAGTTCAGGAAATCCGCGCCCGAACGATCCATTTTATTGATGAAGCCCATCCGGGGAACCTCATACTTCGACGCCTGACGCCACACGGTTTCCGACTGCGGCTCAACACCGCCCACCGCACAAAATACTCCGATGGCCCCATCAAGCACACGCAAGGACCGCTCCACCTCGGCTGTAAAATCCACATGACCCGGGGTGTCAATGATATTGATCTGATGGTCCTTCCAAAAACAAGTCGTCGCGGCGGATGTGATCGTGATGCCCCGCTCCTGCTCCTGCTCCATCCAGTCCATTGTGGCAGTGCCGTCGTGCACTTCGCCAATTTTATGGCTTCGCCCGGTGTAATACAAAATCCGCTCGGTCGTCGTGGTCTTACCCGCGTCGATGTGAGCGATGATTCCGATATTACGTCTTTTTTCTACCTGCAACTTTCCACTCATGCTAAATAGTCACTCTTCGTATTTGGTTCCGATTAAAATCTACCAGCGGTAATGCGCAAACGCTTTGTTTGCTTCTGCCATCCGGTGCACTTCTTCCCGCTTTTTAATTGCGCCGCCCGCATTATTATAGGCGTCCACTATTTCACCTGTGAGCTTCTCCGACATGGTCTTTCCTGCGCGCGCTTTCGCGTTTTGAATCATCCAGCGGATGCTCAGCGCAATACGCCGACTCTCATTGACTTCGACAGGCACCTGATAAGTCGCGCCACCCACCCGGCGGGACCGCACTTCCAGCATCGGAGCCGCGTTCTCAATCGCCTTGCGAAAGACCTTGACCGGGTCTTCCTTGATCTTTTCGGCAACCGCGTCCAGAGCGGTATAAAACAATCTCTCCGCCAGACTCTTTTTTCCCTGCCTGAGGATATTATTGATAAACCGCCCGATAAGAATATCGTTGTACCTGGGGTCGGGAACCACTTTCCGTTTTTGCGCTTCTCGTCTTCTTGCCATGACTGCCGTTTTCTATAGAACGATTATTAAAAACTAAGAGGCTTTGGGCCTTTTGGTGCCATATTTGGATCGGCTCTGCTTCCTGCTCTCAACCCCAAGCGTATCCAGGGAACCCCGCACCACATGATACCGAACACCAGGCAAATCCTTCACCCGGCCGCCACGAATCATGACGATGGAATGCTCCTGCAGGTTATGCCCGACCCCGGGAATATAAGTTGTAACTTCCATGCCGTTCGTCAAACGAACCCTGGCAACTTTCCGCAAAGCCGAATTGGGCTTTTTCGGAGTGGAGGTATAAACCCTGACACACACCCCTCTTTTTTGCGGACAAGCTTTCAACGCCGGACTGGCTGTTTTTTGCACCGGTTTTTTTCGACCGGACCTGACGAGCTGATTGATGGTTGGCAAGTAACCCTCTCCTTAATATAAAAGCACAAAATACGGGCAACCCGGCCTTGGGTTCCGCTCATGCCACAATAAAATCAAATGGTTGTAATTCGATTATTCGAGGCGTGGAAAGCCAGTGATTCTAGCATCCTTTTCAAATGAGTCAAGGAAAATACGCTGTTTATTATCGTTTATTCCACTTCCGCAGGAACCGGTTCCGGTTGCGTGTCGACCTCCTCTATTTCCGGCTCCTCAATACGGATATCGGAATAGGCGCGACAACCCGTCCCAGCGGGAATCAACCGACCCATGATCACATTTTCTTTTAGGCCGATCAGGTCATCGCGTTTGCCGCTGACGCTGACCTCGGTCAGCACTCGCGTCGTTTCCTGAAAAGACGCCGCTGAAATAAAACTTTCGGTACTGAGGGAAGATTTGGTGATCCCCAGTAGAACCGGCATTCCTTTTGCGGGTTTTTTCTTATTTTTTATAACTTCCTGATTCTTTTCATTGAAAACTTTTTTAGTCACCTGCTCACCCAGCAAAAAGTCCGTATCACCCGAATCCTCAATGACCAGGTGACGGAGCATCTGCCGAACAATCACTTCAATGTGCTTGTCATTGATGGCAACCCCCTGCAACCGATAAACCTCCTGCACCTCATTGACGAGATAGTTCTGCAACTCCTTCTCTCCCAACACCTTGAGGATATCGTGCGGGTTGGACGCTCCATCCATCAACGCTTCACCCGCGACCACTTCGTCGCCCTCATGCACATTGATGTGTTTTCCGCGCGGGATCAGATAATCGCATTCTTCCCCGGATTCGTTTTCTACAATGACCTTTCTCATTCCCTTGACGAAACCGCCGAATTTTATTTTTCCGGAAATTTCCGCAATGGTCGCTTGCTCGTGAGGCTTCCTGGCCTCAAAAAGCTCGGCAACACGCGGAAGACCTCCGGTAATGTCCTTGGTTTTGGCCGACTCGCGCGGAATCTTGACGATGACATCGCCCGCGTTCACCTTGTCTCCCTCGTGAACATTGATGTGCGCGCCTGCAGGCAGAATATAACGGCGAAGAGTTTCCCCCTTGGCATCCTTTATGGAAACGCGGGGCTGTTTCTTTTCGTCTCGGTGACTGATGATGACCTTGGTGGAAAGACCGGTGATCTCATCGAAGTCCTCCTGCATGGTCAGGCCTTCAACCACGTCTCCAAAGGCGATGACGCCTTCGACTTCCGTCAGGATGGAATTCGTATAGGGGTCCCATTCGACCAGGGTCTGATTTTTCTGAACTTCCTGGCCATCACTGACCTTCAGCTTGGCGCCATAAACCACCGAATATTTTTCTTTTTCCCGGCCGTTTTCATCCAGAATCATAAGATGACCGTTTCGGTTCATGACGATGATTTCTCCGGTCAAACTCTTGATGGTGCGCAACCCTTGATACTTCACCGTCCCGGTTCTTTTCGCGCTCAGGGTCGTTTGCTCAACCACCCGGCTTGCGGTGCCGCCAATGTGAAACGTCCGCATGGTGAGCTGGGTTCCAGGCTCGCCGATAGACTGGGCCGCGATGACGCCAACCGGCTCGCCCACTTCCACCCATTCCAGGGTGGCCATATTACGCCCATAGCATTTGACGCAAACTCCAGCTTTCGATTCGCAGGTGAGACAGGAGCGCAGTAAAACGCTTTCTATCCCGGCATTGTCTATTTCTTCCACCTTTTTTTCGTCGATCAGATCGTTTGCCCGAACCAGCACATCGTTGGTGAAGGGATCGATAACGTCCTCCAGCGCGGTTCTGCCGAGGATCCTTTCGTTGAGCGGCTGGATAATTTCACCGGCCTCAACGAGGGAGGAGACCAAAGCCCCTTTCATGGTGCCGCAATCCTCCTCATGAATGATGATATCCTGCGCGACATCCACCAGACGCCGGGTCAGATAACCCGAATTGGCAGTTTTAAGGGCCGTGTCCGCCAGCCCCTTGCGCGCTCCGTGGGTGGAGATAAAATACTGGATGACCGACAAACCTTCACGAAAGTTCGCAGTGATCGGTGTTTCGATGATCTCACCTGAAGGCTTGGCCATCAAACCGCGCATTCCAGCCAATTGACGAAGCTGTTGGGCGCTTCCCCTGGCCCCTGAATCGGCCATAATGAAAATGGAATTAAAATCATGTTCGTCTTTCCCGGAACCACTGGCTTCATCTTCTTCTTCTAACTCACGAAACATCTCTTCGGAAACTTTTTCTGTCACATGGGCCCAGATATCGATGACCTTGTTATAGCGTTCTCCGTTTGTGATGAGCCCATCGCGGTATTGGTTGTACACCCGCAACACTTCGGTATTGGTTTCCTTAACCAGTTTTGCCTTGGCTTCGGGGATGCGCATTTGGTCGATGGAAATAGTCAGACCCGCTTCAGTGGCATACTTGAAACCTAATTTCTTAATATCGTCCAAAACCAATACCGTTTTCTCGCTTCCCATCTTGAGAAACACTTTGGAGATCAGGTCGGAAAGCGATTTTTTATCCAAAAGCCGATTGGCCAGGGAAAAAGGCATTCCAGCGGGCAAAATATCCCCAATCATGACTCGTCCTGTGGTGGTTTGCTCCAGTTTGCCGTTGATCCTGACAAGAATTTTAGCCTGCAAATCCAACTCGTCGGCGTCGAAAGCGGAAATCACTTCTCCGGGACCGGAAAATACTTTACCTTCCCCCTTCATTCCCCCCCGGGGTTTGGTCATGTAGTAACACCCAAGCACCATGTCCTGAGAAGGCACGGCGATGGGCCGACCATTGGAGGGCGACAACACATTGTTGGACGACATCATCAACATTTTACATTCGACCCTGGCTTCCATGGAAAGCGGTACGTGAACGGCCATTTGATCGCCGTCAAAATCGGCGTTGAACGCTGTACAAACCAGGGGATGGATCTGAATGGCCTTGCCCTCGACAAGAATAGGCTGAAACGCCTGAATGCCAAGCCGATGAAGCGTGGGCGCGCGATTCAAAAGAATAGGATGATCCTGAATCACTTCTTCTAAAACTTCCCACACCTCCGAACGCTCCTGCTCGACCATCTTTTTCGCGGTTTTTATGGTTGCGGCATAACCTTTTTGTTCGAGTCGGTTAAAGATAAACGGCTTGAACAGTTCCAGCGCCATCTTCTTAGGCAATCCGCATTGATGAAATTTCAATTCCGGCCCTACGACAATCACCGACCGGCCCGAATAATCCACGCGTTTTCCAAGAAGGTTCTGCCTGAACCGCCCCTGCTTTCCCTTCAACATATCGCTCAGGGATTTCAAGGGCCTCTTGTTCGTGCCGCGCAGGGTGCGCCCCCGCCTGCCATTGTCAAACAGCGCGGACACCGCCTCCTGAAGCATGCGTTTTTCATTGCGGATGATGATCTGCGGAGCCTTCAACTCCTGAAGCCGTTTCAACCGGTTGTTCCGGTTGATGACTCGGCGGTAAAGATCGTTCAGATCGGAGGTGGCAAAGCGCCCTCCATCGAGGGGCACCAATGGCCGAAGCTCAGGCGGTATGACCGGCACGACTTGCAGAATCATCCATTCCGGGCGGTTACCGGACTTGCGAAAGGCCTCAATTATTTTGAGCCGCTTGGAAAATTTTCTTTTGTTCATGATTGATTTGGTGGTGAGGATGTCTTCCTTGAGAGACACGGCCAAACCATCCAGATCGATCTGCTTCAACAATTCAAGAATACTCTCGGCTCCGATGCTGACTTTAAGAGTGTCCGCAAACTCCAGCTCCACTTCACGGTATTCTTCTTCCGTCAACAACTGTCCTTCTTTAAGGTCAGAGTCGCCCGGGTCCAGCACAATGTAATTCTCGAAATAGATGACCCGCTCAAGATCTTTGAGGCTGATATCGAGAATATGACCGATTCTGCTTGGCAGACCTTTGAAATACCAGATATGGGCCACCGGACTGGCAAGCTCAATGTGACCGAGACGTTCCCGACGAACTTTGGAGAGAATGACTTCCACACCGCATTTTTCGCACACCACACCTTTGTGCTTCATGCGCTTGTATTTACCGCAATTGCATTCCCAGTCCTTGACGGGACCAAAAATTTTAGCGCAGAACAGTCCGTCCCGCTCCGGCTTGAAGGTCCGGTAGTTGATGGTTTCGGGCTTCTTCACCTCGCCATAGGACCAGGAGCGAATTTTTTCGGGTGACGCCAAACGGACGCGAATGGCGTCAAACATGATGGGATTTTTGGGCTTTTCAAAAATTGTAAAGCGATCCACCAGGTTTATCTCCTTAAAAGGATTTATAAAAAATTATTCTCAACCCTCAACGGATTGGATATTTTTTTAGAACTTTATTTTTCTGATTCGATCAATTCCACATCAATGGCCAGGCTCTGCAACTCCTTGACCAGCACGTTGAATGATTCGGGTAAGCCGGGGTTCAGGTTGGTGTCGCCTTTAACGATTGCCTCGTACATTCGCTTACGACCCTCCACATCGTCGGACTTCACAGTCAGCATTTCCTGCAGGGTATAGGCCGCGCCATAAGCTTCCAGGGCCCACACTTCCATTTCACCGAGCCGTTGTCCGCCAAATTGCGCTTTACCCCCCAAAGGCTGTTGGGTGACAAGGGAATACGGCCCCGTGGACCGGGCGTGGATTTTATCGTCAACGAGATGATGCAGTTTGAGCATGTAGATATAACCCACCATCACCTTCTGCCTGAAAGGAGCGCCCGTCCGGCCATCATAAAGGGTCACCGTTCCTGAGGGGGAACAACCTCCCTCCTCAAGCAAAGCGCGGACTTCCGACTCCTTGGCGCCGTCAAAAACCGGAGTGGCCATGTGCTTGCCAGTCTTTTTCGCCGCCATCCCCAGGTTGGTTTCCAGTATCTGTCCCACATTCATTCGGGAGGGCACGCCAAGCGGGTTTAAAATCAATTCCAGAGGGGTTCCATCTTCCATATAGGGCAAATCTTCTTCGGGAACAATTTTGGAGACAACACCCTTATTTCCGTGCCGTCCCGCCATTTTGTCGCCGACCTGGAGTTTTCGTTTCATGGCCATAAATACCTTGACCATCTTGATGACTCCCGGAGCCAGGTCATCGCCCTTTTTCAAGCGGGCAAGCTTTTCATCCATCATGGTCTTTAAGATATTGATCTGATCCTTGCAAACGTCCGCCATGATCTGCATATCAGCGGAATCAACATCCTTGGCCGGGATACTCGGCAAATCCTTGAGGCTGACTTTCCGGATCATCTCCTCCGAAAGAACATCGCCTTTCTTGAAACTATACCGGCCCACGGTCGCGTTTTTGGTGACCTGTTTCCCGATTAGCAACCCCTGAAGGTTCTTTTCCGTTTCAGTCCTGACAATCTGAATTTCTTCATTAAAATCTTTTTCAATCAGGCTGATTTCCTCTTCTTCAATCGCCAGGGAGCGGGAATCCTTATCAACACCTTTGCGGGAAAACACTTTAACGTCGATCACGGTCCCTGTAACTCCCGGTGGCACGCGCAACGAGGTGTCGCGAACATCGCCCGCTTTTTCTCCAAAAATGGCTTTGAGAAGTTTTTCTTCGGGGCTGAGCTGAGTTTCACCTTTTGGGGTCACCTTGCCGACCAGTATGTCGTTGGCCTTGACCGTCGCGCCAATCCGTATGATGCCGCTGTCGTCCAGATTTCTGAGCGCGTCCTCACCCACATTGGAAATATCCCGCGTAATATCTTCTTTCCCCTGTTTGGTGTCACGGGCTTCCACCTGAAATTCATCGATGTGGATAGAGGTATAAACATCCTCCTTGACCAAACGCTCGCCGACAATGATGGCATCCTCAAAATTGTAACCATCCCAGGGCATGAACGCCACCAGGGCATTTCGCCCCAGCGCAAGCTCGCCTAAATCCGTCGAAGGCCCGTCGGCCAGAACATCCCCTTTTTTGACCATCGTCCCGGTGGTCACCAGAGGTTTCTGGTTGACGCAGGTGTTCTGATTGGATCTCTGATATTTGCTCAGGGTGTATATGTCTACATTTGAGTCGAGCAGACGACTGCGCTTGTTTTTAACGTGGCCTCTGGTTTTATTCACCGTCCGCACCACGATTCGGGTGGCATCCACGCTGATCACCTCTCCGTCATTTTCAGCGATGACAACGGCGCCGGAGTCATGGGCCACCATCGCCTCCATGCCTGTCCCCACGAGAGGCGCTTCGGCCTGCAGCAAAGGAACCGCCTGTCTCTGCATGTTAGAACCCATGAGAGCCCGGTTGGCGTCGTCGTTCTCCAAAAATGGAATGAGCGACGCGGCGACGCTGATCAACTGCTTGGGCGACACATCCATAAAGTCCACCGTGTTGCTGGGAGACAAGAGAAAATCCCCATCCTTGCGCGCCGAAATAACTTCGCTGGCAAATTTTTTATTTTCATCCAGTTCGGCATTCGCCTGGGCAATGACAAACTTGTCCTCTTTCAACGCGGTATGAAACTCTATCTTGCTCTGGGCAATGCTGTTTTCCACTTTTCGGTAGGGCGTTTCAATGAACCCATATTCGTTGACACGGGCGTAAGTGCTCAACGACGCGATCAATCCGATGTTGGGCCCCTCTGGAGTTTCGATCGGACAAATTCGCCCATAATGGGTCGAATGCACGTCGCGAACCTCAAACCCGGCCCGTTCCCGGGTCAATCCGCCTGGCCCCAGTGCGCTCAAACGTCTCTTGTGAGTCACTTCAGACAGAGGATTCGTCTGGTCCATGAACTGGGACAACTGACTGCTACCAAAAAATTCCTTGATCGCCGCCGTTACCGGCTTCGAGTTTATCAGGTCATGCGGCATGGAAACTTCCAACTGCTGAATGGACATACGCTCTATGATCGCCCGTTCCATTCGCACCAGACCCACTCTGAATTGATTCTGCAGGGATTCTCCGACACCTCGAACCCGCCGGTTGCCCAAATGATCGATATCGTCAATCTGACCGATTCCGTTTCTCAGATCGATGATATATTTCACCACCGCCTTGAGGTCTTCCAGGGTCAACAGCCGGTTCTCAAGCGGAATATCCAGACCAAACTTCTGATTCATTTTGATCCGTCCAACCACGGAAAGGTTGTAACGCTTGGGGTTGGAAAACAAATTCATGAAAAGCGATTTCGCGATTTCCGGGGTCGGCGGGTCGCCGGGCCTCAAACGCTTGTAGATTTCCCGAATCCCCTCTTCCTGAGAAGAGATTTTTCCCGCCACCAGAGTGTCGCGTAACGCGGTATCAGAGGACTCCTCGTCGATACGCAGGATAGAAATTTCTGAAATTTTATTCTCTTTTATATAATCGAGGATCTCCACCGTGATCGGCTGATTGGTATCGGCAAACACCTCGCCCGTTTCCTTGTCCACAATCTCGTCAAAAAGAAAGCGACCAATGAGGCTTTCCTCATCTATTTCAATCTTGGATGACCGGGCCAGACGGGAAATCTTTTTACCGGCGGCGGGCGTGACTTTTTTACCGCCCTTGAGAATCACATCATTCGTTTTGGAGTCGATGATGTCCTCCAGCACCTTAAAACCTATCAAAAGGTTTTTGGAGGCCATGGAAAATTTAGATTCTTTGGCGGAAATATTGACTTTCTCTATCGGATAATAGGTCTCCAGAATTTCCTTACTGGTCATGCCAAAGGCATGCAGCAATATGGTCGCGGGAAGCTTGCGCCGACGGTCAATTTTCACATAAAGAAGATCCTTGATATCGAACTCAAAATCGATCCAGGAACCACGGTCCGGGATGATACGCGCGGAATAAAGGATTTTTCCGCTGATGTGGGATTTCCCTTTATCGTGAGAGAAAAAGGCTCCGGGAGAGCGGTGCATCTGACTGACAATCACGCGCTCGACACCGTTGATCATGAAGGTTCCGGTCGGACCCATCATCGGCATTTCACCGAGAAATATTTTCTGCTCTTTAACTTCCCGAACAGAGTTCACGGTAATTTGATCGATCTTCTCCGCCTGAATTTTTTCGATGACATCCGGGGTGATCAGTGTCCGGGCGGCAATAATGGCTTTGCCTTTTTCCGTACGCCTGATATCCTCCACGACATATTTTCCCTCCAGATCCTTGAGAGATTTTGGCGTGACATCAATCCTCTCGCGGTCGAACAACACCAGACGCACCATGAGCTTGATCGAATCCGCGTAGGTCAGACCTTTTTGACGACATTCACTGAGCTTATGCTTTTCATTATAGGTCACTTCCTGGCCGCATTTTTCGCACACCACTCCGGGACCACCCAGCTCCTTGAATTCTCCGCAACCACATTCCCAAAGCCCCACTTCATACCCGACGTATTCGATGCGGGCATTGATGTTCAGGTCCATGATGGGAAACACATCCTGAAAAACTTCCTCCAACCCACGCACCTCCCGGTTTACCGGAGCCGTGTCCCATTGAATAAAAGTCTCAAAAGAGTTTTTCTGGATTTCTATCAGGTTAGGAATTTCATCGATGACTTGGATACGGGCAAAATTATGTCTTTTTCTGAGGTTACTGGTCGCTCTCCGGGAACGGTTCTCTGACATATTATGTCTTACCTTCTGAATGAGTGAGAAGTTAATGAAACTGGAATTATTCCAAGCCGGACAACAAAAAGTCTTGGCCTATTTGACCTCGACGGTTCCCCCGGCCGCTTCGATTTTCTTCTGTATTTCCTCAGCCTCTTCTTTCTTCACCCCTTCTTTTATGGCTTTAGGAGCCGCTTCAACTAGGTCCTTGGCGTCTTTGAGACCGAGGCCGGTGATAGCCCGGACTTCTTTGATCACCTGAATTTTCTTGTCGCCGGCGGCTGTGAGAACCACGTCAAACTCGGTTTTCTCTTCAGCTTCAGCTCCGCCGCCTGCCTGAGGAGCCGCCATCGCCATCGCCGGCGCCGCCGCTGTCACCCCATATTTATCTTCCAACTCCTTCACAAATTCCGACATTTCCAAAACACTCATGCTATCGATAAAGGACACTACATCCTCTTTAGTGACGGCCATCACGACCTCCTTTCAACAATCAATTTTATAA
>JAJDAY010000026.1 GCA_029261655.1 Nitrospinaceae bacterium
GCTGTAGGACAGACCCGCGATTTGAATCGGATAAACAATTTCATTCAACCCCTCCCTGACCGCGGAAATATACAGACCGGACAATTGCGCGTGCTTCACGCTGTCGTATATACGCGGGGTTTCGATGCGAAGGCTCAAAAAAACTTTGGGTTGCTTGAACCTGTCGTCGAATTGAAACCACACTTTAGCCAGATCGTCATCCCTCACCAGATGCGGCTTTTCCTCAGCCAGCTCCAGATTGTTCGGAATAAAATCATTCTCCTTAGGATAGGTCAATTCAGCGACCTTGACGGGGGATGTTAATTTTTCAAACGACGCTCCACCCACTTCAACCAGGGAATACTCGGCCCCGTAAAATTTATCCGTCCGGTCGGTAGCAACCGAATTGGTCTTCAAAACCACCATCGCGTTTTCAGGAGACAGCGTATCAAGAATGGCCCGATAAACCTCAGGATCATACTTCCTGATAAGATAAGGAAGGGTTTCAATATCTTCCAATTTATAATCCAGCATCATCGCCGATCGACTCGCTACATACCCCATGCCCTCGTCGGGATCCTTCCAGTCAAAATTGATCTGCGCCATGGTCTGATTTTCTTTAAAGGTGTACTCTTCCACCCCATGTTCCCTGAGCATTTTTATGTAAGAAAATGTCAGTTCAAGAATCCTCTCGTAGTTCTCCACTCCCTTTTCTGTGAGAGAAACATTTATATTCATGGAGTTGATACTTTTATGACTGGCACCGCCTCCTGCGCTCAATCCCAGGACCAGCCCCTCCTCCTTTAATTTGGACAACAGAGAACCTTTACCCTCATAACCTAAAATCGAGCCAATGATCGAGGCCGGCTTGCTGTCCTGATGATCGACCAGCCGGATGGTGGGAAATTCAATTTCCATGGACCGGACGTCTTTTATCATTTTGATTTTTAAGAGGCGGTATTTTCCTTCAAGAGGCCGACGCCAGTTGGGGTCAATTTCCGGCATTGTGACCGGATGATCTGGAATCCCGGAAAAGTATTTTCTGACGGCGGATTCCTGGTTATCCAGCGACCGGTTGGAAATCATCGCCAGTTTCATGTTGGGCGCCGAGTAGTATTTTTTATAAAATTCCAACAACGCAGGACGATTGTCCCCCGCGAGTGTGTCCTTATTGCCCGTTCCAAAACTTCGGATGGGATGGCCTTCCTCCGCCACCTGAGTGGTCACATAACTTGCCCGCCACCCGTCACTGAGGATATTTTTGTCATGCTCACTGTTCACTGCGTTGACTTCTCTTTCCGAAAATTTCTTATCAAAAAGCGGTGCTTTAAAAAAATCGCTGAACCGGTCGAGGGCGCCTTCAAAACCATCGTGCGATACTTCAAAAAAGTAATTGGTGATCGCCCCCCCGGTATAGGCGTTGCTACTGCCGGAGTTTTCAGTCAGGTATTTTTTATAAGTCCCCGCTTCAGGGAATTTTTTGGTCCCCAGAAACAACATGTGCTCAAGATAATGGGCCAGGCCCATTTTTTCTTTCGGATCAAACAAATGCCCCACTCCTACTGAAAGAGCGGCGGCGCTCCGGTGCACTTCAGGATCAGAAACCAGCAACACACCGAGGCCGTTTTCCAGCGTCAGAGTTCGGGTTTCCCGAGTCCCGGCGGATGCCGTGAAACTGGTGAAGACAAAAAATAATATGAAAACGAGTTGGAAATTAATGATTCTTGAAAATAAGTTCCTCAACACTAAACACCTCCGGAATTCCGCCTTTTTTAGAGAAAAAGTGGAAGATTTTTATGAACAATGGGTTTTCAGAAAAACTAATGACCCTTTAAGTATAACGGCTAAATGGTTGGACTCTAATTAAAATTTTTTCATTTTCCATCCACCCCAGTGAAGCCCTAAGCGCCTTTTTTCATGGACTTTCACTCACCCCATCCGATGAGCGCGATGCCCAGCACCATTAATCCTGCGGCTAAAATTCGTTGTTTTCCGAAGGGTTCGCCCAGTTTCCAGCATCCCCAGTAAACCACCATGAGGACGCTGGTTTGTCTGAGAGACACAACCGCGCTGACATCTTCAAATTGCAGGACCACACAAATGAGGCCATAGGAGCCCAAAGTGGCGATTCCTGCTATCAAGGCTTTTTCCCATTCGCTCTTCCAAACCGAGAATAACGCCTTTTTGGGTTCTCTATAAAACAGGTAAACGACATATAGTGTGAAACCGACAAAAGATTCCATGAAGAAAAATAACAAGCCGTTGGTGAACGCCTGATCGGGGAATAGAGTAAAAAATACATCCATGCCCTGTTTATCCACCAGACTGTAGGCCACCACCAGAGCCAGCGTGTAAAACGCCCAGCGCAGATCCTTGTGCAGAATCGCGGACCCAAGATTTTTGAATCCGTGGATCAAATCCCCCTTGAAATGTAAAATATAGATCGCCAGCATTATCAAGACGATGGCAAAAAAAGTAAAAACACTCAGGGTTTCCCCAAGAAAGAAAAAAGCGAAAAAGGGAACAAACGCCGGTGCCGATCGTGCAATGGGATAAACATAGGAAATATCCTGCGTGCTGTATGCCCGTGATAAGCACAGAATATAAACCCCATGCAGGACACCCGACAGGGCCGCCCAGAAAAGCAGGCCGGGATGATTCAATGGAAAGTCAAAAATGAAAAATGAAACCAACCCCAGGCCGATGATCCACAATCCTTTCAGGCCCGAAAAATACCGGGAGTTGGCACTGGTCTGGGTAAGAATATTCCACAGGGAATGCGACAGACACGAAAGTAAAATTAATCCAACATTTAGCAGGGACAAGGGATCAGGCTCCTAGGATGCGGGAGGGAAACAAATAATTGCTCTCTGGCAATAAAGCACTATAAAATAACAAACTGTTACTTAAATCCCTAACTCAGAAATATTGTTTCGCACGATGCTTAATAAACTGGCTTACATATGGTACCAAACCACAGATATGGACCGAACCGTCGAGTTTTATCAAAAAGTCCTGGGTCTCAAACTCCTGTTCAAAAGAGAAGACTGGTCGGAGTTTGACATCGACGGGCAACGGCTGGCATTCAGTAAGGTGGACACGCACCCGGAAAACAACGATTCATTCCGTCCTGGCGTCTCCTTTCTGGCGCAACCGATTGAACAGATGATCGCTGATCTTTCGAGAAAAGGGGTGCAGTTCACCGATGAACTCAAGGTTTATCCCTATGGCAAACTCGCCAGTTTTCGGGACCCTGACGGCAACACCCTGGGGCTTTATGAACCCCCTCCTTTAAAAGAGGGATAATCCCTGTTTGCCTTGACTCCCTAACCAACTATTGTAAAATTGTGGCATGACCAATCCCTTGACTCATTTTAATGATGAAGGCCGCGCCCACATGGTGGACGTTGGCGACAAAAGTATCACCGAACGGGTGGCCGTCGCGACAGGGGTGATCCACATGCAGCCGGAAACTCTTCGTCTCATTAAGGAAGGGGAAATCAAAAAAGGCGACGTGCTGGCGGTGGCTCAGGTGGCTGGAATCATGGGAGCCAAAAAAACCTCCGACCTGATTCCCATGTGTCACCCCCTCGCCTTGACCCATGTGGATATTAATTTTAAAGAAAACCTCAATCCAGACCCAAAAACCGGAATGTGCGACATCACCATTCAGGCGACGGTAAAGCTCACTGGAAAAACCGGCGTGGAGATGGAAGCCTTGACCGCTGTTTCACTGGCGGCTCTCACCATTTACGACATGTGCAAGGCGGTGGACAAGGGAATGTATTTTAATAACATCGGACTGCTGCATAAATCCGGCGGAAAATCTGGCACGTTCAACAGGGTATAACTGAAAGTCAATAATAGTCACATTGAAATATTGCCAATCAGAAACCCATCGCCAGCAAAACAAATATCGGTAATTTTGAGTACTCTGCAATGATAACTTTAAAATATTTCGCCAGTTTAAAATCCATTGCCGGAAAAGAAGAAGAAAAATTGGATTTGGGCAGTGAAACCACCGTTCAAAAACTATCTGAAACCCTGGCAAAAACCACACCGCAAATAGGGGAAATGATTCAAGGGAAAAAAATCCTGGTCTCGATCAATCAGGATGTCGCCACTTTGGACACGATCATCCACGATGGCGACGAAGTGGCTTTTCTCCCACCCTTTTCCGGCGGTTCACAATAAGGAAGGCACTATGGGCACGGTAATGGAATCAAAAGTAAGAATTCAACGCGAGGATTTTTCCGTCACGGATGAAATAGAAGCGATTAAAAAATCTTCCGGCAACATCGGCGGCATCGTGGTTTTCCTGGGCACGGGCCGGGAACTGTCCAAAGGGCAAAATATCACAAAACTTAATTTCGAGCATTACCCCAAAATGGCGGAAAAAAAACTCGAAGAATTGCGCGTAAAAGCCATCGAGGATTATAAAATAATCGACATGAGCATCATTCACCGCATCGGAGAAATCGACATCGGAGAAAACATTGTTCTCATCGTCGCCGCCGGTGAACATCGAAAAGAAGCCTTTGTCGCCTGTGAATGGGCAATCGCGGAACTCAAACGCACCACGCCTATCTGGAAAAGGGAAACAACCTCCACAGGTGAGGTATGGGTTCAGGACACACCCTGATTATCCGATTAAATCGGGGGTTCATTCCATCCACCCAACCTTTTTAATCAATGCCCAATTCCGCTAACTCTTTTGAGAGAGAATCCTGGCCCACACTCACGGTCAATTCTCGCCTCGCCCGATGGCGACTCCTCGAATACAACGAAGCCCAAATCAAATCCGGGCTGAAAGCCTGGCCCACACCGAATATCATGCCGCTGACGGCATGGCTAAAACAGGTTTGGGTTCAATCCTGGCCGGAGCAATACATACTCACCCCGCTTCAATCAGAAAACCTGTGGGCTCAAATCGCTCGCCAGACTCTATGGAAAAAGAAACTTGACCTGCTCCATTTAAGAGAGGCCGCCAAAAAAGCACAGGAAGCGTACACGTTAATCCAGCAATATCGTTTGCCAGTGGACCGTGAAAGTTTTTCCCGGACAGAGGAAGGTATCCTGTTTTTGGGTTGGGCACAGACCTACAAAAATTGGTTAATCACCCATAAGGCACTCGACCCCGCTTCAGTTTTCGATAACGTGCGCACCTCCATGAGCAAAGGCCGCATCCCCCTGCCGAAAGGAATTGTTTTTGCCGGATTCGAAGAAGTCACCCCGCAATTTCAAGAGTGGCTTGATTTTCTAAAAAGCAAGGATGTGCATTTTGAATTTGACCCCGAAATCCCCGCAAAACAAACTTCGGCTTTACCGGTTCAAGGCCGAAATATCGAAGTCCGCAAATACAATAATAATACAGAAGAAGCGATTCAATGTTCCCGGTGGGTCCGCGCCCATTTTCAGCCGGGAATAAAAATTGGGATCGTTGTTCCCGACATGCAGGCTTACCGTTCAATCCTCAGGCGGGAGTTGACCGCTGAATTGACTCCGGATTCTGTCTTTCCCTGGGTAGAAAAAAACCAGCCGTTTAATTTTTCACTGGGAACACCGCTCTCTGAAGAGCCAATGATAAACATCGCTCTGCTGTTGCTGTCCACGCAAACAAATAAAGTTCCCTTGCGTGTTTTCACTTCCGTGGTAAAAAGTCCCTTTTTTTCTTCCGGACAGGATAATTCCGCCTCGGCTCATGAACTGGAAGTTAATCTTCTGAAAAATAATATTGCTACAGTCTACCTTTCAATGGTTGAAAAGTATTTCGACCCCGGCAATTCTAAACAGATATTCGTTCTGATCCAAAAATGGAAAGATTTTATTAAAGAGGGCGAGAAGAAAAGAATCCCCGGACTTTGGGGCGAAGAAATCACTGACCTGCTAAAGGCCATCGGTTGGCCAAAATCTCAAAGCTCATTGACTGAAAAAGAATTTCAGGTTTATGAGTCGTGGAAAGAATGTCTGGACAAATTAGCCTCTCTGGACGTAGTACTCGGAGAACTCACCCTGCGCCAGACGGTGGAAACCCTGACCGCTATCACTCAGGAACACGCCTTTCAGGAAAAAACAAATGAATCTCCCATCCAGGCGGTGGGGCTTCTTGAATCTTCCGGGATGGACTTTGATCATCTATGGGTCATGGGCTGTCATTCCGATGCCCTCCCTGCCCTCCCGTCACCCAACCCGTTTCTGCCCGTCGAAACAAGAAAACAATACAATCTGCCGCATTCAACCGCCCAACGGGAATTAGAGTTTGCGCATAATTCGGTGCGCCGCCTGATTGCCGCCGCCCCAAATATTATTTTCAGTCATCCCGCGACAAACAAAAACACTGAATTAAAAATAAGCCCCCTATTGCTACCGTATAACGATCTGGATCAGGAACCTCAAGAAAACACACATATTTCAAAATCACATCGGCTTAAAGATCAGGTTTGTCTCAAAAAACCCCTGCAGGTATTTAAAGAATCCGTCACCCTCCCCACAACCAAACAAGAGAAAACTGTTTATACCGTTAAAGGCCCAGGGGGAGGTTACGGCCTGTTCAAAAACCAGGCGGAGTGCCCCTTTCGCTCCTTTGCCCACCACCGACTGCACACGCAACCCGTTGAGTTTCCGGAATTTGATTTTGACCACCGCCAACGCGGCATCCTGGCACATCAAACTCTGGATAATTTTTGGAAAGAAACCCGATCCTCAAAAAACCTATTGAATCTTGCGGCGCAAAATAGCTTGCAGGAAAAAATCGAGTCTGCTGTTTTAAAAGCGTTTCACCAGCAGGATTTCGGGCAGTTAAAACAACCCCGGTTTTTGGAACTTGAAAAACAGCGCATCGTTGCTCTCATTCTGCAATGGCTGCATTTGGAAATGGAACGAACCGGGTTTGAAGTGGTCGATCGGGAAAAGGCAACCTACATAAACATTTCAGGAGTCCGCATGGCTTTGCGGATCGACCGGGTCGATCAAACGCAGGATGGAAAAATTTTTTTGATCGACTATAAAACAGGTGATATTCAAACAAACGACTGGTTCAGCGACCGCATCAAAGAACCGCAACTCCCACTCTACGCTTTGGGACAATCTCCAAGTGCTATCCTGTTTGGTCAAGTCAAAAAAAATCATCTCCAGTTGAAGGGCGCCATTGATCCGGCAATCAATAATACTGGATTGACTCCGATCAAATTTAAAAAAATTACCGAATTGACCGACTGTTCTGACTGGGACGAACTATTGAATTACTGGAAACGCAAATTAACGGCCCTTGCCGACCAATTTATTTCGGGACAAACAGAAGTGGATCCGGTGGATGGCAAGACAACCTGCAAAAACTGTGGACAGCAGACCCTTTGCAGAATCCAGAATTTCGAGACGGTTGACCCAGACGAGGAGGAAGAGTGATGCCTCCCATTACCGATGCCAACGCTAGAGAACAGGCCCTGAACCTCACCCGGTCTTTCATCGTACAAGCCCCCGCCGGTTCCGGTAAAACCGAATTGCTCATTCAACGGTATCTCGGATTACTGGGAACCGTTCATTTTCCTGAACAAATCCTGGCTGTGACTTTCACACGTAAGGCCGCGGGAGAAATGAAGTCGCGCATCATTGTCGCTTTGCAGGCGGCACAAAATTCCACTCCCCCGGAATCCGATCACGAGCGTAAAACATGGCAGTTGGCCAAAGCCGCGCTCGCGCAAAATTCCAGAGAAAACTGGAGTCTGCTGGAAAACCCGGCACGCTTAAAGATTCAAACCATCGATTCCTTTTGCGCTGGGCTGACCCAGCAAATGCCTATTTTATCTAAAACCGGGGGCGGGCTATCCATTCAGGAAAACGCTCAGAAACTTTACACAGAAACAGCTCACAGAATACTCACTCGGGTGGAAGAGGACAGCCCCGTCGGGGAATCGGTTCGAATCATTCTGAGTCATCTGGATAACTTGAAATCATCTTTTCTAAAACGAATCGTTCAACTCCTCGAAAAAAGGGATCAATGGATGATTGAATTTTTTGATAAATTTCCAGTCACAGAAGATTTGAGAACTTACCAGGAAGATATTCTTGCGGCCTTAATAGAAAATATTTTGGCGGCCACTCAAAGTTTAATTCCTCATCAGGCGGCGGAAAAACTCGCTCTTCTCGCCGCTTACAGTGGAACTAACCTGGCGGGCCAAGCCCCGAAGCACAACAATGCCTGTCTGAAAACCCTGACCCATGCCCTGCCCGATCCAACGGTTAACAACCTCAACCAATGGAAAGCTCTCGCCAATCTCCTTTTAACGAACGCGGGTGGATTACGAAAAACGATCAATGTGAGCATGGGTTTTCCAGCAGGTAAAAAAGGCACTGAAGCCCAGGACATGAAAGAGGAGTTTTTAAAACTTCTCGCTTCTCTCTCCATGGAACCAGTGCTACTCAATTTACTGGAAGAAATTCAGAAATTGCCGGACCCAAAATTTACCGATGAAGAATGGAAAGTTTTGCAGGCGACCTTGAATCTGCTCCCTGAAATTTCCGCAACCCTGCGTAAAATATTTATCGAGCAACAAAAAACCGATTTCACTGAAATTTCTCTGGCCGCCTCCGAAGCGTTGGGGGAAGAATTAAATCCCACGGATCTTCTGCTTTATCTGGATACCAGAATCCAGCATATTCTTTTCGACGAATATCAGGATACTTCCTTCAAGCAACACGAACTTCTCAAATTGCTCACCGCCGGATGGGACCCGGATGACGGCAGGTCCCTGTTCATCGTTGGCGATCCCATGCAATCGATTTACCGTTTCCGCGACGCGGAAGTGGGAATTTTTCTGCAAATCCAGAGGGAAAAAAGAATCGGAAACATTCCACTCACGCTTTTAAAATTGCAAACCAATTTTCGTTCCCAAAAAGAATTTGTGGACTGGGTAAACGAATGCTTCAAGACCATTTTTCCAATATCAAATAATGAGGATCTTGGGGCGGTTGAATTTTCTGAATCCAGCGCAGACCCGTCAAAAGCCCAGGACATGAAAGCAGGAACTTTCCATCACCCTATCCCTGGAACGGATTCTGAAAAACAGGCGGAAGAGGAAGCCCAGCAGATCGCTGACTTGATAATATCACTCCGTAAAACCGACCCAGATAATACCATCGCCATTCTGGTGCGGGCAAGAACCCATCTTCAAGCCATCGTCCGCAAGTTTCAGGAAACCAAGATCGCCAACAAATTTCGGGATTTAAAAATTGCCATCAAATCCGAAGAGATTGATCCTCTGACCTCCCGTCCCGCAATTCAGGATTTATTGGCATTGATGCGCGCCCTGCTTTCCGAATGGGATCGCGTTGCCTGGTTATCCATTCTGCGAGCGCCGTGGTGCGGGCTATCTCTGAAAGACATTCACCGCCTCTGCGAACTGGATAAAGAGTCAACAGTCTGGACCCTGCTCAACGATTCAGTTCGTTTTGAAAAATTGAGCGGGGACGGGCAGGCACGGGTTAAAAATTTCATCCAGCGAATCGAACCCGCCTTGAAAATATTTCCATCCGCAAACTTCCGTGATTTGCTTGAAGGATGCTGGATACAACTGGGCGGTCACGCCTGTGTCGATGCCGCGACGAAGGAAGATATCGAGGTATTTTTTAATGAAATCACCAACACTCTGGAAAGCGCCGATGCCAACATGCTGGAAAATTTTCACCGGGTTCTGGACAATTTATACGCCAGCCCCACTGTCACCGAGGAAAATCCCGTTCAAATCATGACCATGCACAAGGCCAAGGGCCTGGAGTTCGACTGCGTCATCCTCCCCGGATTAGGCAGGACATCTAAGCGTGAGGAAAAACGCCTGGTATTCTGGATGACTCACGGCGATGACATGCTCATTGCTCCCATCGAGGAAAAAGGCGGAAGGAACTCGCAGGTGTATGACTTCCTCGCACGTCTTGACCGCGATAAGGAGCAGTTTGAATCCATGCGCCTCCTTTATGTCGCCGCGACCCGCACTAAAAAACAATTACACCTTTTTGGACATGTTAAGAAAAACAAAGACACTAGCGGCCCGGAGAAAAATTCCCTCCTTCATAAACTCTGGCCCCACCTGGGAGAGGACTGGTTGAGGGGCCTGCAAGAGAAAAAAGAAGACGTTTCAGTTGATAACTCACCTGCCAAAGATAAAATGCACACAACGCATCGCCTGCCTGCGGAATTTCAAATTCCCGAACCCGCTCCGAATATCGACACCGGACCGGTCACAGAAATTACGGAAGAGACCGACCTGTATCCAGAATATGTCTGGGCTGGCAATAAAGCCCGGTTTCTCGGAAACGTCCTGCATGCGTTTTTTAAATCGATTGCGGATCAAGGTCTTGAACAATGGAAGTCATCGACCTTGAACAAGATGGAATCCCTACTCGAAACCGCGCTTTTTGGCGAGGGCCTGACTCCCACACAAATGCAATCCGCCATTCAAACGGGAATCAGGGCAATAACAAATATTACCGAAGATAAAACCGGGCGGTGGATACTCAGCGACCATGAAGATGCACTTTCAGAATATCCTCTGACAGGATTTATCAAGCAAATATACATTAACAAAATTCTTGATCGTACGTTTATCGATTCAGAAGGAGTGCGATGGATCATCGACTATAAAACCGGTGAGCACCAGGGCGCCAATCTGGAACATTATTTCCGGGAAGAAGTAAAACGTTACAGGTCGCAGTTGGAACAATATGAGGAACTGTTTAAACTCAAAGGCGAAAACCGTCCAATTAAAAAAGCGCTTTATTACCCGCTACATAAAAGATTGGTCGAAATAATATAAATCAGGTAACTCACTGAATACAGGGAAAGTCAGTCTGCTAAAATGAAGAAAGGAAAGCGAGAGGGGAAACGCACCCCTCTCGCGGCAGGAACGCAAAAACCCGAAGGTTGTGCGCGCCACAAATAGCGATGCCGAAAGATCGGCAACAAAACTTCTTATTTTTCCATAAGTTCATCCGTATTTTTATTGCTGGATGTCTTTTTGAACTCAAATTTCTCAGACGTCCCGTTCGTATCGACAGAAATATCATCCCCGTCGTCAAAGACTTCCTCCAGAATTTTCATCGAAATCGGGTCCTGCAGATATTTCTGCACCGCCCTCTTTAAAGGTCTCGCTCCAAACACCGGGTCGTACCCCTTCTCGGCCAGAACATCCTTGACCTTTTCGGACAAATGCAGAGTCATCCGCTTCTCCGCCAAGCGTTTTCTTAAATCCGTCAGTTGAACCTCGACGATCTCTTTGATCCGCTCCCGGCTCAGATTTCGGAATAATACGATGTCATCAATCCGGTTGAGAAATTCGGGACGAAAATAATTCCGCAATTCCAGGCGCACCGCTTCCTGAACTTTTTCATATTCCGCCTGCCAGACTTCAGCCGACCCATCAGCACTCTCACCTTCAAGCCGGGCGGCTTCCAATCCCGCATCCTGAATCATTTTACCGCCGATGTTGGAAGTCATGAGAATGACTGTGTTTTTAAAATCCACCGTTTTGCCGTGCCCGTCGGTCAACCGGCCTTCATCCAAAATTTGCAGGAATATATTGAACACGTCCGCATGGGCCTTTTCTATTTCGTCAAACAACACCACACTGTAAGGTTTGCGACGGACATGCTCAGTGAGATAGCCGCCCTCCTCATAGCCCACATATCCTGGAGGAGCGCCGATCAACCGCGCAACGGAATGTTTCTCCATATACTCGGACATATCGATCCGCACCATTGCCTGCTCATCATCAAATAGAAACTCCGCCAAAGATCGGGCCAGCTGAGTTTTCCCCACACCGGTGGGTCCCAGAAACAGAAACGTTCCAATCGGGCGATTGGGTTCCTGTAGACCAGCTCTTGCCCGCCGAATGGCATTCGAAACCAGACGTACGGCGTCGTCCTGACCGACCACGCGCTGGCGTAAAGTATCTTCCATTTTTAACAATCGATTTTTCTCAGATTGTTGCATCCGCTCCACCGGGATGCCGGTCCATCGGCAGATGATGTTGCAGATTTCTTCTTCCCCAACTTCTTCATTGAGAATTTGACCATCACTTTGAGCGGCCTTCAACCTTTGCTCCAGGTCACTCGCTTCTTTTTGCAGGCGCGGCAGGGACCCGTATTTTAACTCGGCGGCTTCTTCCAGACGCCCTTCCCGTTCTGCGTTGCCTGCGTCCTGAGTGGTCCGTTCTATTTCTTCCTGCAATCTTCGCTTTTCCTCAATAATTTTTTTCTCTTGCTTCCATTGTTCCTTGAGGGAAGTACAAACCGTTTTCAGGGAATTGATTTCTCCGTCAATCTGTTCCAGCCGTATTTTGGACTCTGTATCTTGCTCCTTTTTGAGTGCCTCCCGTTCAATCTCCAATTGGGTTATTTTTCTCTGATGAGTGTCAATTTCCGCAGGGAGGGAGTCGATCTGCATTCGAAGGCTGGAAGCGGCCTCATCAATCAAGTCGATGGCTTTGTCGGGAAGAAACCGGTCGGCAATGTACCGATGCGACAAACGCGCCGCCGCCAGTATCGCCGCATCCTGAATGCGAACTCCGTGATGAATTTCGTATTTCCCCTTCAATCCTCGAAGAATCGAAATCGTATCTTCCACAGAAGGTTCACCGACCATCACCGGCTGAAACCTGCGTTCCAGGGCCGCGTCCTTTTCGATGTGCTTTTTATATTCCGAGAGCGTGGTCGCGCCGACGCACCGAAGCTCCCCTCTCGCCAATGCGGGCTTGAGCATGTTGGATGCGTCCATAGACCCTTCTGCTGAACCCGCCCCGACAAGGGTGTGCAATTCATCAATGAAAAGGATGATTTCTCCTTCGCTATGGTTGATCTCTTTAATAACGGCCTTGAGGCGATCTTCAAACTCCCCACGGTATTTTGTTCCCGCAACCAGTTGACCAAGATCCAGCATGAGAATGCGCTTGTCTTTGAGTCCTTCAGGAACATCCTTGTGATGAATCCGTTGGGCAAGCCCTTCCACGATCGCGGTTTTACCCACTCCTGGTTCGCCGATAAGGACCGGATTATTTTTGGTTCTACGGGAAAGTACTTGAATGACTCGGCGGATTTCCTGATCGCGACCGATAACGGGGTCCAGCTTATCGTTACGCGCCCGTTCTGTCATATCAATACAAAATTTATCGAGGACCTGATATTTGGATTCTGGATTCTGATCGGTCACACGATGACTGCCACGAATGGTCAGCAACGCCTGCAATAAGACATCGCGCGACAAGCCGAGGGACTTAAAAGTTTTTCCTGCACTGGAACCGGTATTTTGCGCCACCGCCAGAAAAATATGCTCCGCGCTTAAAAATTCATCCTTCATTTTTCCGGCTTCTTCAAACCCCTTTTCTATCGCCTCTTTCAGCGAAGGGGAAATAAAGACCTGACTGGCTCCTCCGGAAACGCGGGGCAAATTTTTCCTGGTTGCTTCAAGCTTAGCCACAAGCTCCGCAGGCTCTACACCCACTTTTTTCAACAAAGTTGTGGATATTCCATCTGCATCCTCCAGCAGGCACAAAAGTAGATGCTCACATTCGATCCCCTGGTGATTCTCTTTTTCTGCAAGAGATTGGGAAGCGGTGATCGCTTCCTGAAGCTTGATGGTCATCCGGTCAAATCGCATGAAGGAACCTCAAATTAAAAAATTGTAATTTCACATCTAATTTGAAATAAGACCGGAAAACCGTATTGTCAAGGCAGGATAGAAAGGGATTGAAAAGCGGAACTTTACCATATATACCGGCTTGCCGGTATTGGCACAATAGCCGGAAACTCCGGCAATTTCGTTAGATTTTTTGGGGCAGGAAAGGCCTGATCGTTAAACCAGACCCTTTTCGGCAAGCCAGCGTTCTGCTTCCAGAGCCGCGGCGCAACCGGTTCCAGCGGCGGTGACAGCCTGGCGGTATTTTTGATCGTGAACGTCCCCGGCGGCAAAAACACCTTCCACGCTGGTTTCCTGGGTTCCGGGTTTCACGGTAATATATCCTTTATCATCCAGATCAACCTGGCCTTGAAATACGCTGGTGTTGGGAGTGTGGCCGATAGCGTAAAAAATACCTGCGACATCCAGCTCTTTAACTGCGTTGGTTTTGACGTTTTTAATTTTAGCGCCGGTGACGTAGTCCTCACCCAAGGCATCTTCAAATACGGTGTCCCAGATGATTTCCAGCTTCTCATTTTTTAACGCCCGTTCCTGCATTATTTTTGACGCGCGTAATTCGTCTCGCCGATGCACCATATAAACTTTCGAACCGAATTTAGTCAAAAACGTGCCTTCTTCAACAGCCGTGTCGCCGCCGCCGATCACCATCAGCGGTTGATTGCGAAACATGGGCAACGCCCCGTCGCACACCGCGCAGGCGGACATGCCGTTGTTCCACATTTTTTCCTCATTGGGAACGCCCATTCTTTTTGCCGTGGCGCCGGTGCTGATAATCACAGAATTTGCCAGCACCTCGGTTTCATCCGATTTGATCCGAAAAGGCCGTTTACTGAAATCAACTTCCACCACATCCTGCTGAACCATTCCCGTTCCAAAACGCTCCGCCTGTTTACGGAATAACTGCATCAATTCGGGTCCTTCTATGCCTTCTGGAAAACCGGGATAATTTTCAACTTCCGTAGTGGTGGTCAACTGCCCGCCCGCCGAGCCCCCCATCACATAGCCTTCATACATAAAAGGAGAAAGATTCGCCCTCGCCGCATAAATAGCGGCTGTGTGACCTGCGGGGCCGGAACCAATGATGACTACATTTTTAACATCTGACATTGACGATCAACCTTTCTCAGAAGAAGGGGTCACACAACGAAACCCGACATCACTGTAGCGCAATTCGGGGGACCTGAAGACCCGGTCCGACACCCTCAAATAATGACTGGGTGAATTCCATGATCCACCGCGAACAACTTTATCTTTGCCTGACGCAGGTCCTTCGGGATTGACAGACACACCTTCGGTCTCATACGGACCGTACCAATCCTGCGTCCACTCATTCACATTTCCCATCATATCGTATAACCCATTCGAGTTGGGATCGAGCTGGCCCACTTTTCGGGTCGCTCCCTGATCATACTTCCTGCCAAAATGGGCACCACCCGGATTATCTCCCTTAGCCGCGCGTTCCCATTCGGCCTCAGTGGGAAGTCGCCCTCCCCTCCACAGGCAATACGACCTGGCATCTTCCCAGGTCACAAACACCACTGGCTGATCGGGTTGATTGAATTCCCGCGGCCTGTCTTCGTGCAGAGCATTGGGGCCACATTCCCCCGCCGCGAAACATTTTTGGTAATCGGAGTTGGTCACCTCATGAGTGTCGACCGCATACGAATCCAGCCGCACCTTATGAGGAACTTCGTCACTGCACCAATCTGAATTGCTCTGTTCATCAACGCAATAGGTGTCCCCCATAACGAATTCTCCAGCTTCAATTCGCTTCCCTGTTTGCGTTTCCGCAAAAAGAAGTTGCCCGCTATCAAGCAATAAGATGATAAAAACAACCGCTGAGATTTTAATTTTCATGCCACCCCGCAAATAGTTCAGGCTTTGATATTTTCAAATATAGTATCTCTGACACGGTCATAGTCCGCAGGAAGTTCAATCGCCTTAAAAGGATACTCCGATTCCACGCCTTCTAACTCATTCAAATGGTATTTGGTTAAAAAATCCGTGAACTTCAAACCATTTGCCGTTGAAATCACCACCACCTTGTCGGAAGGTTTAAAAACTCCCCGCTTCGCCAGTTTTTCTGTGACCGCCAAAGCCACCGCCGTATGCGGACAACACAATAAGCCCGTTCGGTTGGCTCTACCCGCGGCATTGGCCAGTTCGGTTTCTGTCGCCTCTTCGACAATGCCGTCAAAAGCCTGAAGGACGCGCATGGCTTTTTTTACGCTCACCGGATCGCCGATCTGGATCGCCGATGCCAAAGTTGTTTCGGCCTGAATAGGATTGAACTCTTTAAATCCTTTTTTAAAACTTCGGTATAATGGATTGGCGCGTTCCGCCTGTGCGCACACCAGCCGGGGAAGTTTGGAGATGATGCCAAGATCGTAAAGCATCTGAAAACCTTTTCCCAATGCGCTGACGTTGCCCAAATTACCGCCGGGGACAACCACAAAGTCCGGAACTTCCCAGTTCAACTGTTGAACCAGTTCAAAGCTGATCGTTTTTTGTCCCTCGATTCTGAGAGAGTTCATCGAATTGGCGAGGTAAATCTCGTCTTCCGAACACAATTTTTGCACCAGTTTCATGCAACCATCGAAATCGGTATCCAGAGATAAGGTCAGCACTCCATGCGTGATAGGCTGAATCAACTGTGTGAGAGAAACTTTATCTTTGGGTAAAAATACGATGGCGGGAATTCCTGCAACGGCACAATAAGCCGCCAACGCGGCGGAGGTATCACCCGTAGACGCGCAGGCCACGGCGCGGATATTCTTACCGCCGGCAATCATTTGTTTGACCATGGACACAAGGACCGTCATGCCCAGATCTTTAAAAGAGCCTGTATGGGCCATTCCGCATTGTTTGATCCAAAGATCGTTGAGCCCCCATAATTTGCCCAGCCTTTCGGCCCAGAAAAGATTCGTTCCTCCCTCAAACGTTGAAACGACGTTATTATTTTCTACATTAGGGCAAACCAGTTCTTTTTTGCCCCACACCGAACTGCCATAGGGCCAGTCATTGGCGCGATAACGCTCGACAAAAACCTGTTTCCATTCCTTGCCGGATCGTTTCTTGAGCTGGTCCATATCGTGCTTCACTTCCAGCAGTTCCCCGCAGTCGGGACACCGATAGATAATTTCAGTGAGTTCGTACCGTTGCGAACAACCGTTGATGCACTGAAACCAGGCGTGTAATTCCATGATTAATTTTCGACTCGAATCAGGTTGGATTTTTCACAAACAACGTCCAGGCGATCGATTTCGATCAAGGCATCCTGAACATTTTTCTCGGCGGAACGATGAATCATCATGACCAAAGGCACCCCTTTGCCATTGTCATCCCGGCCCCTTTGTATCATGGATTCAATACTGATCGAATGATTGCCCAATATTCCCGATATCTTGGCGAGGACCCCCGGTACATCCTTGACCCGGAAACGCAAAAAATATTCCGCTTCAATCTCGTCCATACTCTTGAGAGAAATGGGCGTGGTTTTTTGAAACGACTGCGCCGGAACACGGGTCCCTTTTCCGATCAGCGAATTACGGACAATTTCCATCACATCCCCGACCACTGCGGCCCCTGTCGGCAATGCTCCCGCCCCATGTCCGATGAGAATATTTTCTTCCATCAAATCATCGCAAACACGGATGGCGTTGAGCACCCCGTTGACGTTCGCCATCGGGTGGTCCATCCGAATCATGGCCGGGTGCACCCGAACATCAATCGAATTGCCGTCAAATTTGGAAATCGCCAGCAGTTTGATCCTGTATCCAAATTCTCTGGCGCATTCAATATCTTCAGGAGTGATATTGGTGATCCCCTGAACCGTTATTTCATCCAGATTTGTCGGCGCGCCATAGGCCAGTCGTGTCAATATGGCGATTTTGTGAGCTGAATCGATGCCTTCAATATCAAAAGTCGGGTCCGCTTCGGCAAACCCTTTTTCCTGAGCCTCTTGCAGAGCCGTTTGGAAATCACAATTTTCATCGGACATTTTACTGAGAATATAGTTTGCCGTTCCATTAACGATTCCCTCAATGGTACAGATCCGATTGGCGGAAAACGCCTCGCGGATGGAACGTATGATGGGGATCGCCCCGCCGACCGCCGCCTCAAACCCAATACCCAATCCCTTTTCGTCCGCGGCTGAAAATATTTCCTCCCCGTGCTTTGCCAACAGGGCTTTATTGGCGGTCACGACATGCTTGCCATTTTGAAGGGCTTTCAGGACAAACGACCTTGCCGGTTCGTACCCGCCGATCAGTTCGATGATGATTTCAATTTCCGGGTCGTCGAGAACAGCATCGGCGTCGGTTGTCAGCACACCCTTTGGCACCTGAACTCCCCGGTCCGTGGTGATGTCCAGATCGGCAATTTTCCCGACTTCCAGGGTCGCGCCCAGCCTCTGCCGAATCACATCCGCGTTTTCAGCAAGGATTTTGACCACCCCCGCGCCAATCGTTCCAAACCCAATCAAACCAATTTTAACATTTTTCATTTTTCAAGTATTTATCACTGTTATCACAAAATTTCCTTGATACCGCGAATGGCCTGACGGATTCGATGCTCATTTTCCACCAGGGCAATACGCACGAAATGGTCTCCGCCGTCTCCGAATCCGATTCCCGGAGAAACCGCGATTTTGGCTTTATCCAGGAGCAGTTTGGAAAACTCCAGCGACCCCATCTTTTTGTAGGCATCGGGAATTTCAGCCCAGACGAACATGGTCGCCTTGGGAGGTTCCACATGCCAGCCGATACGATTCAACCCTTCGCAAAGCACGTCTCGTCTGCTCAAATAGGTCTGGCGGATTTCTTCCACGCAATCGCTCGGACCGTTCAAGGCAATGATACCAGCGATCTGGATGGGCTGAAACATTCCGTAGTCCTGATAACTTTTGACCCTGCCCAATGCCTGGATAATGTCTTTATTCCCCACGACGAAGCCAACCCGCCAACCCGGCATATTATAACTTTTTGACAGAGTGAATAATTCTACACCAACATCTTTCGCGCCGGGAACCTGTAAAAAACTGGGGGCCTTGTAATCGTCGAATACCAAATCCGCATAAGCAAAGTCGTGAATTACTATCAAGTCATGCTCTTTGGCGAAAGCCACGATTTTTTCAAAAAAATCAATCTCCACCACCGCTGTTGTCGGGTTATGGGGGAAATTAATGATGATGGCTTTTGGTCGGGGCAACGACCGGTTGAAAGTTTCCAGCAGGGCTGGGAAAAAATCACTGTCCTTCCCTAAAGGAACCTGGATCACATCGCCATTCGCCAGAATAAATGCATAGGTGTGGATGGGATAGGTGGGAGTCGGCACGAGAACCGAATCGCCCGGACCGAGCAACGCCAGCGCTAAATTGGAAATTCCCTCTTTAGAGCCAATGGTGGCGATGGCCTCCGTCTCAGGGTCCAACTCCACCTGGAAGTTCCTTTGATACCAGTCGGTGATGGCCAATCGAAGTTTTGGAACCCCTCTGGACAGGGAATAGCGATGATTGGGCGCTTTTTGAGCGGCCTCGCACAATTTGTCTACAATGTGTTTGGGCGTGGGCATGTCGGGATTGCCCATGCCAAAATCAATGATGTCATCCCCGCGTCTGCGGGCTTGAAGCTTAAGATCATTGACAATGCCAAACACATAAGGCGGCAATCTTTTTATCGTTGGAAAATCTCTCATGGATCCATCAGGAATATTGTATTTGACGTGCCTTCACGCAGTCTGGAACCAAACAATCCAAGGCATGTTCCAGCCCTGAAAGGAGGGAAAATCTATGTTTTCAAAGCTCCCGGCCTGCTGACGAGGTAAGATAACATAATTTACTGGACCCGGCAAAGCTTATAAATTATATTAAACAAATTGCAATTTCAACATGTTAACCCTGTGCTTATCTGGTTGAAAACGTCTTGAGTTCCTTCCGGGCACACCCACCATCCAAAAAAATAATTTTTACTTTATCGAACACCACCTTTTTTCTGTGAGCGGATACACCTTATGATGGAATTTATTCATATCATACTTCTCAGCATTATCCAGGGTTTGACTGAATTTTTGCCCATTTCCAGTTCCGGACACTTGATCCTGGCCCCACTGGTATTTGATTTCGAGGATCAGGGTCTTGCCCTGGACGCCATCCTGCATTTAGGAACTCTTTTAGCGATCATCATTTATTTCAGGGACGACTTATCCAAACTGTTTTTCAGTTTGCTGGACCCAAAATCCGACCCCGCCACACGAAAACTTGCGGTCAGCATCCTGCTGGCTTCCTTTCCGGCGGGAATCATCGGATTGTTCGGAATGGACTATATTCAAGACAACATGCGGGTGCCTCAATTCATAGCACTCAACCTTTTAGTCTGGTCGGCGGTGTTTTTCATTGCCGACAGAAATTCCGCCAGCGAGAAAAAGCCCAGGACGGAACTCTACGACTTGAACCTCGGTCAGGTCATGCTGGTTGGTTTCGCCCAGGCCATAGCGCTTTTACCGGGAACTTCAAGGTCCGGCATCACGATAGCGGCGGGGTTATTCAGCAACCTTTCCCATACAACGGCGGCTCGGTTTTCCTTTCTTTTGGGAACCCCCATCATCATGGCCGCGGGGTTGCATTCCCTTGTCTCGTGGATATCGCATCCGGCAGATCATCAGGCTTATAACAACGTCCATCTGGGAGTGGGATTTCTGGTGAGTTTTGTGGTGGGTTATCTTTCCATCAAACTTCTTTTAACAATCGTCGCCCGTGTCGGCCTCATGCCTTTTATTATTTACAGGGTCCTTCTCTCCATCTTCATTCTGGTGTATTTTCGAAATTAATCCGTATGAGAAAAAATAAATCTGGAGTTCTTTAATGAAAAAAATCGCAATTGCAGATTGGAAAAATTTAAAAGACCGGGAACCCGCCTACGCTTTGGTGGCAAATGTAGATTTAGTCGTGGTTCGTTACGACAGCGATGTTTCAGTTTTTTATGGACGATGCCTGCATCGGGGAGCGTTATTGGCCGACGGACATATTGACGGCGACAACCTGATCTGCGGCGTCCATTACTGGGATTTTCGTGTCGATACGGGCATCAGTGAATACAGCAATGAAGAACGTTTGCCCAAATTCACCGCATGGTTGAACAATGACCAGGTTTATGTGGATGAAGAAGAAGTCGCGGCCTGGGAAAAGGACAATCCTCAGGCCTTTAAGCGGGATGAGTACCTGGGTTTATACGCCGATCATGAAGGTACGGACGTGGAGCCACATACAAATTACATTCAGAAACTGGCAAAGGACGGTCTTTCAAAATTAGGCCATCATGGGCGCATGGCGGCGATGGGGGTTCCCCGGCAGGAACTTCCCCAATGGGAGGACATTCAATTCGTCACCGCGCAGTTGGCAACCATGCCGCTTCTTGAGGAAGAACCGGTGAGCACGGAAGTCGTCATTGGGCCGAATGCCAAAAAACCCCTTAAGCTGGATATTCCCCTGTTTGTTTCAGATATGAGTTTTGGAGCGCTCTCAGAAGAAGCCAAAATCGCCCTGGCGGTGGGCGCTGAAAAGGCTGGAACCGGAATCTGCAGTGGCGAAGGAGGCATGTTACCGGAGGAACAAGCGGCAAACAGCCACTACTTTTATGAGTTGGCCTCGGGGCGATTCGGATTCTCAATGGATAAAGTAAAACAATGTCAGGCGTTTCATTTTAAAGGCGGACAGGGAGCAAAAACCGGGACCGGCGGTCATCTGCCCGGACATAAAGTGACAGCCAAAATCGCCGAGGTTCGCGGGTTGAAAGAAGGCGAACCCGCCATTTCCCCTCCCCGCTTTCGGGATTGGAACGACATTGGCCCCGTCAAGGAATTTGCGCATAAAGTCCGGGAAGAAACCGGAGGCATTCCGATCGGATACAAATTGTCCGCCCAGCACATTGAAAAAGACATAGACGCGGCTCTGGAAGTGGGTGTGGACTACATCATACTCGACGGGCGGGGCGGTGGAACGGGTGCCGCCCCTCTGCTATTCCGGGACAATATTTCTGTCCCCACCATTCCGGCTTTAGCCAGAGCCAGACGACACCTGGACAAACTGAAACGAAAAGACATCACGTTAGTCATCACCGGGGGGCTCCGGATTCCTGCGGACTTCGTGAAAGCCCTTGCGTTGGGAGCCGACGCCATCGCACTTTCCAACTCAGCCCTGCAGGCCATCGGCTGTATCGGGATGCGCGCCTGCCACACGAACAACTGCCCGGTCGGGATCGCCACGCAAAAGGAGCATCTCAGGCAAAGGCTCATCATCGAACAATCGGCCAAGCGTCTGGCGAATTTTTTTCAAGCGTCTGTGGAGTTAATGCAAGTCATGGCGAGAGCCTGCGGCCATCGCAGTTTGGGTGACTTTACCATTGATGATCTGACGACCTGGAAAAAAGAAATGGCGGAGCTTACGGCGATTCGTTATGGCGGGGTTCTTCCAAGCTGAGCCTGGACCCAATATTAACGGGCTATGGATTTTTAGGCGGACCAAGGTTCTGCTTCACAAGGAAATCATTTGCTCGACAGGCCAGGCGCAAGGCGAGAGTAACTATTTTAAGAGCCTCGCAAAGCGTCAGGCCCACTCTTCCTCCCTACGAAGTGGGGTTATAAAAACTGGCTGTGCGGCAGGTGGGTGTGACCCATAAGATATTTGTCAACTCCACGCGCGGCTTCACGTCCTTCGGCGATGGCCCAGACGACCAGTGACTGCCCGCGGGTCATGTCTCCGGCGGTGAACACGCCTTTCACGCTGGTCATTTTATTTTCGTCGCACGCCACGTTGCCGCGGCCATCGAGCTTGACTTTCAACTCCTGTATCATGCCCTCATGGATAGGATGAACAAATCCCATCGCGAGCAAAACGAGTTCGACATCCAACTCAAATTCCGAACCGGGGATTTCTAAGATCGGGGGACGGCCGGTTTTAGGGTCCGGGTCGCCAAATTTTATTTTGACGCCATGCACTTTGCTCACTTTTCCGTTTTCTCCGGAAAAATATTTTGTCGATACGTTGAACGCAGTGATTTTTTCCCTGGCTTCCGCATGAGAGGAAGTCACCCGGTAAATTTTTGGCCATTGCGGCCAGGGATTGTTGCCGTTTCGTTGCTCCGGCGGTTGCTCCAGCAACTCAAACTGATGCACGGTTTTCGCGCCCTGACGCAGGGAGGTGCCCAGGCAGTCGGACCCGGTATCTCCGCCTCCAAGAATGAGCACGTTTTTGCCCTTCGCGGTGATGGCAATTTCCTCTGCAATCGTATCCCCTTCGTTGCGCTTGTTTTGCTGGGGAAGAAAATCCATTGCGAAGTGGATGCCTGCAAGTTCCCGCCCTTTTACCGGGAGGTCTCTCGGCTTTTGAGACCCGCCGCACAACACAACCGCGTCGAATTCTTTTTTCAGGTCCTTTATGGAGCGATCTACCCCTACATTGACATTGACCTCGAAAATAACGCCTTCGTCTTCCATCAATTTGACGCGGCGCTGGACAATTTTTTTTTCCAGTTTGAAATGGGGAATGCCGTACATCAACAGTCCGCCGATCCGATCGTCCTTTTCCAGAACGGTCACCATATGCCCCGCCTGATTGAGCTGAGCGGCGCAGGCAAGACCTGCAGGGCCAGACCCCACCACAGCCACTTTTTTACCGGTACGTTTTAGCGGCGGATTGGGTTTGATGGCTCCCATTTCAAAACCTTTTTCCGCAATTTCTTTCTCGATATTGCAAATGGTGACCGGTGGTTCGTTGATGCCTAAAACACAGGCCCCTTCGCAGGGCGCGGGACAAATCCTGCCGGTAAATTCCGGGAAATTATTGGTTTTAAGAAGCATGGCCACCGCGTCTTCCCACTCGCCGCGATACACCAGGTCATTCCAGTCGGGGATCATGTTCCCCAAAGGACAACCGGTATCGCTTTGGCAAAACGGAACCCCGCAATCCATGCAACGGGCGCCCTGATCGCGCAATTTTTGCTCGGAAAAGTCATCATAAACTTCACGGTAGTCTTTCAACCGTTCTTCAATCGAACGTTCGGGAGACGTTTCCCTGTCTATTTTCATGAATCCTTTAATCGCGCCCATCAAGCAACCTCTTCAATCATTGATTCTTCCTCTTCTTTCTTCCGCTCTTCCAAAACCCGGCGATAGTCCCTTGGATACACTTTGATAAACTTTGGCAATGTGGATTCCCATTCATCCAGAACCTTTTTAGCCACCGAGCTTCTTGTGCGCAGGAAATGCTCCTCGATGAGACCATTCAATTGTTTGATATCCTCATCCTCCACCACCGGCTCCAGATCCACCAGCTCCTTGTTGCAATGAATAGCGAAACCATCGTTTCGATCCAGAACGTAAGCCAGCCCGCCGCTCATTCCAGCGGCGAAGTTTCTCCCGGTCTCGCCCAGGACAACAACAACCCCGCCGGTCATGTACTCACATCCGTGGTCGCCCACGCCTTCCACGACCGTTTTAGCTCCGCTGTTGCGCACGGCAAAGCGTTCCCCGGCAATTCCCCGGAAAAACGCTTTTCCAGAGATGGCCCCATAAAGGACGGTATTACCGATGAGGATATTTTCTTCGGGAACAATCGGCGATTCCTGTGGCGGGTAAACAATGATGGAACCGCCCGACAAACCCTTTCCGACATAATCGTTGGCGTCGCCTTCCAGGTCAAAATTAACCCCCGGCGCCAGGAACGCGCCAAAACTCTGGCCTGCGGAACCTTTGAAATTAAAGTCCAGAGTATCGGGCGGCAGTCCCTTTTCCCCATATCTTTTGGAAATATGGTAACTCAGCATCGCTCCTGTGGCCCGGTCGATATTGCCAATAGGGAAATTCGCATGTACCTGATATTTGTGATCCAATGCGGGTTTGGCTATCGCGATCAACTGGTGATCCAGCACACCGTCCAGGTCGCAACTCAGGTCCTGCGTACGGATATTGCGTATGGCTACGGTTTTTGGAACATCCGGTTTATAAAGAATATTGCTGACATCCACCCCTTTGGATTTCCAGTGGTTCACCGCTTTTTTTCCTTCCAGCAATTCGACCCGCCCGATCAACTCCTCAAATTTTCTGAACCCAAGTTCGGCCAAAAGTTCCCGGACTTCCTCGGCGATGAAACTGAAATAATTGACCACCGCCTCTGGTGTGCCCTGGAATTTTTTTCTTAATTCCGGGTTCTGCGTCGCGATTCCCACAGAGCAGGTGTTGAGATGACATTTCCGCATCATGATGCATCCCATCGTGACCAGGGCCGTGGTGGAAAACCCGAATTCGTCTGCCCCCAGCAAGCCACCAATAATCACATCCCGCCCGGTCTTCAACTGACCATCCACCTGAACGCGTATCCGACCGCGAAGATCGTTCAACACCAGGATCTGCTGGGTTTCTGCAAGACCCAGGTCCCAGGGCAGACCGGCATACTTGATCGACGTTTGCGGGGACGCTCCCGTTCCACCGTCGAACCCGCTGATGAGAACTCCCTCGGCGCGCGCCTTGGAAACACCTGCGGCGATGGTCCCGACTCCCGCTTCCGCCACCAGCTTGACGCTCACTGCAGCATCCGGGTTGGCGTTGTGCAAATCGAAGATCAGTTGTTGCAGGTCTTCGATGGAATAAATGTCATGATGCGGCGGCGGGGAAATCAGACCCACTCCCGGTGTGGAGTGGCGGATTTGGGCAATATATTCGCTCACTTTATGTCCGGGAAGTTGTCCCCCCTCCCCCGGCTTCGCTCCCTGGGCAATTTTGATCTGCATCTCATCGGCGTTGGCCAGATAATAACTGTTGACGCCAAACCGGCCCGAAGCCACCTGCTTGATTTTACTCCTGCGTGAGTCTCCATTTTCATCCGGCGTAAACCGAACGGGGTCTTCGCCGCCCTCTCCCGTATTGCTTCTTCCTCCAAGCCGGTTCATGGCGATGGCAAGAGTTTCATGCGCTTCACGCGAAATAGACCCGATGGACATGGCTCCGGTACAAAACCGTTTGGTGATCGCCTCTACCGGTTCCACCTCATCAATCGGAACCGGCTTTCTTTTCTTGAACTTGAAAAGGCCGCGTAAGGTGCATTGACGAGTATTAACCTCGTCCATTTGCCGGGCATATTTTTTGAACAGTTGATAGTCGTTGGATTGCGTGGCATGCTGGAGCATGGCAATGGCATTCGGGTTGAGCATGTGTTTCTCTTCGCCCCGGCGCCAGGCATAGTTCCCGCCCAGATCCAGCGCTGAAGAAATTTCCTGTGCTTTATGCCAGGCTTTTTTATGCCTGAAAAGGCTTTCTCTGGCAATCACCTTCAGCCCCGCACCCTCCACTCTGGAGGGAGTTCCGGTAAAATATTGGTTCACCACTTCACTGGCCAACCCGACAATTTCAAATATCTGCGCTCCCCGGTAACTCTGAATGGTGGAGATACCCATTTTCGCGATAATTTTAAACAAACCCTTGCGGGTGGATTTGATGAAGTTGTCAACGGCAGTCTGTGCTGAAATTTTTTTGGTATACAATCCTTTTCGACCGATATCCGCCGCGGTTTCATAAGCCAGGTAGGGGCAAACCGCACCCGCGCCGAAACCGATCAACAAAGCCAGATGCATCATTTCCCGCGCTTCTCCTGTTTCTATCACCAGCCCCACACGCGTGCGGGTCAACTCACGCAGTAAATGATGATGCACCGCCCCGACCGCCAGCAGACTTGGAATGGGGACATTGTCCGCGTCCATGCCCCGGTCAGAAAGAATGAGGATGGTCGCTCCATCTTCCATCGCCTGGGTGGCTTTTTGACAGAGTTCATCCAGGGCTTTTTTGAGTCCGCCCTCTCCCTTGTCCACTGGAAACAGGATCGGCAACACCACGGTTTTCATATCCGCCGCGTTCAGTTGTTTTACCTTGTCCAGTTCCTCAACCGTCAAAACAGGATGCAGGACTTTGAGTTTTCGGCAATGGTCGGGCGATTCAGCCAGCAGGTTCCGCTCTTTCCCAAGAGTCACTTCCATCGACATCACCAGCTCTTCACGGATGGAATCGATTGCCGGATTGGTCACCTGGGCAAACAATTGTTTGAAATAACTGAAGCACAATTGCGGTTTTTCAGAGAGCACCGCAAGCGGCGTGTCGCTCCCCATAGAGCCGGTCGCTTCCTGACCATTGCCCACCATGGGAGACAGAACGATCTTGATGTCTTCGGCGGTATAACCAAAAGCAACCTGACGGGTCAACAGGGATTCATAATCCGGCTCGTAGGTTTTACCGGTTTCCGGAAGGGATTGCAGATTCACCTGTTTATCTTTGACCCACTGAGTGTAGGGTTGCTGAGTGGAAATCCCGGCCTTGATTTCTTCATCGGAAATGATCCGGCCTTCGCCGATATCGACCAGAAACATTTTCCCCGGTTGCAATCTTCCCTTATGGATAATGTCTTTTTCAGGTATGGGCAGAACCCCCACTTCCGAGGCCATGACGACCAGATCATCCTTGGTAACTATATAGCGGGAGGGTCTCAAACCATTGCGGTCCAGAACCGCACCAATCACCCGGCCATCGGTGAAGGCAATGGAGGCCGGTCCGTCCCAGGGTTCCATCATGGAGGCGTGATATTCATAAAACCCGCGCTTGTCGTCGTCCATCGTCTCGTGCCCGCTCCAGGGTTCGGGAATCATCATCATCACCGAATGAGGAAGCGAACGCCCGGTCTGCACCAGCAACTCCAGCGCCTGATCAAAATCGGCGGAATCACTGCCGCCGGGAGCCAGCACCGGCAGAATTTTTTCAATGTCGTCATAGAGCGGCGACTCAAACATGGCCTGCCTGGCCTTCATCCAGTTCTGATTTCCCCGAACCGTATTTATTTCTCCGTTATGCGCGATGAACCGGAACGGTTGCGCGCGGCCCCAGGAAGGAAAGGTGTTGGTGCTGTAACGGGAATGGGCCAACGCCAGGGCCGAGTCCATTTCCGGATCTTTGATATCGAGAAAATAAGTCTCGACCTGGGGAGCCATGAGCTGGCCTTTATAAATGAAAGTCCGACAGGACAGACTGCAAATGTAAAAACTTTCGTTGTCTTCATTATAACCCGCCCCCCGTACGCCATAGGCCACCTGCTTGCGTACCATAAAGAGCTTGCGTTCAAATTCCGTGCAGTCCTTCAAATCGTCACTGGCACCGATGAATACTTGCCGAATATCGGGTTCGGCGCTTCGGGCCACGTGCCCGATCGAAGAGTTATCGACCGGAACATCCCGCCAGCCGAGCAGGGTCAAACCCTCGCGGGCCACCGCGTCTTCCAGAATTTTTATACATTTCTCGGCCTGGTAGTATTTCGGCAGGAAAACCAGGCCCGACGCGTAGCGGCCCGGTTCAGGCAGTTGAATGCCAATCTTCTCGCACTGAGTCTTAAAAAACTTATGCGGAATCTGGATCAGTAAGCCTGCGCCATCGCCTGTCAATGGATCGGCTCCCGAGGCGCCACGATGTTCCAGCCGCTTCAGAATGTTGAGGCCCTGAAGAACGATTTCATGGGATTTCTCCCCCTTCATATGCACGACAAATCCGACGCCGCAACTGTCCTTCTCAAAAGCCGGGTCATACAGCCCCTGCTTCTTCGGTCTTTTAAAATTAGCCATATTCAAAAATTTAAATTGGTTTAAGATTCAACTCTCGCCAGAGGCGGAGGACTTCAAGCTTCTTCTTCACAAATGATCTTGAATGCAATATTCCCCAAAAGCAAATCAATGCAAATAAGATGCCTGTATGGTAAAATGAGATTTTACAGGAAAAACGAGATTTTACTAAATAGTGAGAGCTTTTCCACGCATATTAATGGAAAATTTTCTCAGTGCAAGACTTATTGACGTTGAAAAAAACACCCTGGCCTGACAATATATTGGCGGTTGGACAGGGATTCTACCTCTGTTTATCAGGATGCTCGAAAATGATGTCAGGATTGGCCCCCATTTTCAAGCCCTTTCTGTAAATTGCCCTCAGGAAGAAATTATCTTCCTGCCCTGAAACCAAATGAAATGAATATTAGGCCTCCTTTAACGACCTAAATTACTGTAATATTACACGAAACTCTGTTAGATGTGGTGATGGGGAAAGAACCTAAAAACTTCAACACTGTTTCCGGCATCTTCCACGTTCACGGGGATCAATATCATCAGTTGATCAGCAAATAAAAGGAAGCTTTGCTAAAAGATGAAACTCCTCAGTAATTTCTACTTCAGTTTATTGCTTGCATTCTTGACTATTGGATGCGCTCATACCGCAGAACTTAAGACTATGCCTGCAAATGATGATATTAGAGAAGCACTTTTCCGATTCATATTTTCTAATAATGCATCCGCGGGTCAAAAGAATGTTGATTACTATTTTTTGAGTATAGAAAAAAAGGACCCTACTACAGAATTTCTGAATCGATTTCAGGGAGAAAAACCACAGGTGCTTCCATCTTCGCAAGCCAAGTTTAATCCCCCACCTGACCAAGAATCACTAGGTGGCATAATTCATCAATCCCTAGGTGGAACAGGACTGAAATTTGGTATTGGCAAAATTGATTGGATTAATAAGTACAAAGTGAGTATTTCATGGAGTTACTACGAAAATATGTTAAGCGGTTCCTTTAACGTGGCAACATTAAAACTAAAAAATAACGCATGGGTGGTGACTGAAGATCACTTGCTTAAGATATCACGCACAAGCCCTAAAAGAAGAGCCCGCACAGCGAAACTTTATTCGTAAAGGACTTAAGGCTTGAATTCACAGCCGATGTTCAGGTTGTCAATTTCTAACAACCCCAAATAACCAAAACCATAAAGGAGTGAAATACCAAAAAATGAATTCGGAAAAGCTCATCATATTCGACACGACATTACGAGACGGGGAACAATGCCCAGGCGCGAGTTTGAACATCAAGGAAAAACTTGAAATCGCCCGGCAACTGGCCCTGCTCAAAGTGGACGTGATCGAGGCGGGCTTTCCGGCGGCGTCACCGGGAGACTTTGAGTCGGTCAAACAGATCGCAGGTGAAGTCCGGGGCGCAAGCGTAGCGGGGCTTGCCCGCGCTTTGGAAAAAGATATCGAAGCCAATGTCAGGGCTTTGGAAAAGGCGGAGTCTCCTCGTATACATATTTTTCTCTCAACATCGAAATCGCATCGTGTGCACATGGTCAACAAAGCCAAGGAAGAGATCATCGAAATGGGGGTCAAGGCGATCCGGTTCGCGAAGAAGTACTGCGACGACATCGAATTTTCCCCGATGGACGCCACGCGCACGGAAAAGGAATTCCTGGTCGATGTGCTCACCGCCATGATCGACGCCGGCGCCACGACGTTGAATATCCCGGACACGGTTGGCTACACCATACCGGGGGAATTCTCCGACCTGATTCATTATTTGAAGACCAACACTCCGGGCATCGACAAGGCGGTTATCAGTGTGCATTGTCATAACGACCTCGGCTTGGCCGTGGCCAATTCCCTGGCCGCCGTTCAAGCGGGAGCAAGACAGGTGGAATGCACCGTCAACGGCATCGGCGAACGGGCGGGAAACGCGGCGATGGAGGAAATCGTCATGGCGCTCAAAACCCGTAAGGACTTTTTCGGCATCGACACTGGAATCGACACAAAACACATCATGGCCTGCAGTAAGCTGGTCAGCAGCCTCACCGGATTTTTTGTTCAGCGTAACAAGGCCGTGGTCGGGAAAAACGCGTTCGCGCATGAGTCGGGAATCCATCAGCACGGCTTTCTGAAAAAGAAGGACACCTTCGAGATCATGGACCCCAAGGATATTGGCGGCGATGATTCCGAACTGGTGATGGGCAAGCATTCGGGCCGAAACGCTCTCCAGCATAAATGCAAAGAACTGGGTTACGATCTGACTCAGGAGGAACTCGATACGGTTTTCAATGAATTTAAAATTCTCGCGGACGAGAAAAAGGAAATTTTTGACGATGACATTCTCACCCTCATCCAAAAACAAAACTGGTCCCAGAAAAACCTGAGCACCTATTCCCTGAGCAAGGTTATCAGCCATTTTGAAACCGGCGGGTCGCCCGAAGGAACCGTGGAGTTGACCAGCCGGGACGGCAAATTGCACCGGGCCACGGCAAACGGCGACGGCCCGGTGGACGCGCTCTTCAACGCCATCGACAAGGTCACCGGCATGGCCTGCAAGCTCACGGAATATCAGGTGATGTCCAAAACCCACGGCAAGGACGCGCAAGGAGAAGTCACCGTCCATGTCAGTCACGACAACCGTAAGGTGCTGGGTAAAGGCGCCGGAGTGAACACCGTCGAGGCCAGCGGGTACGCCTACGTCAATGCCATCAATAAACTTTTGATCAAGTCCAAGGCAGGCCCGATCGAGGGAGGGGAAATTCCGGGTCCCTGACCTGTTCCTTCAAATTTTATGGAAATTAAAGAAAAAGACACCCTGTTCACCCAGACCGCTGGAACGGAAAAGTTTGAATTCAACGAGTCCGTTGCCCGTGTGTTCGATGACATGCTGGAAAGAAGCGTTCCCATGTATCGGGAGTGTCTGGAGTCCACGGTCGGGTGGTGCGTCAAGTTTGCCAAAGAAGGGTCGCATGTTTACGACCTGGGTTGTTCAACGGGAACATTTTTATCCGGGCTTGCAAATCGATTTCCGGCGCAAGCCGACATCCACTTGATCGGGGTCGATAACTCCGCTCCCATGCTGGAAAAGGCCCGACAAAAACTGGCACTCTCTCCCCTGCCCTGCGAACTGATTGAAGCCGACTTGCAATCTGATTTCCTCTTGACCAACGCCAGTGTCGTGGTGATGAACTATACGTTGCAGTTCATCCCGTTGAAAAAACGGGTAGAAGTTGTCCGCAGGATATTGCAGGGGCTGAACCCTGGAGGGCTACTGCTGATGATCGAAAAAGTGACCAGCGGCCATCCCGGACTGGACAAAGCCTACACGGATTTCCATCACCAGTTCAAAAAAGACCAGGGCTACTCGCAACTGGAAATTGCCCGAAAGCGGGAGGCTTTGGAAAATGTTTTGACCCCTCGTACCGTCGAAGAAAACTTGGATCTTCTGCTCAAGGCCGGATTTATTACCGTGGAAATGTTTTTCAAATGGAACAACTTCGCCGGTTTCATTGCGCTGAAATAGCAACTAATGTATCCTGTAAAGCTTTAGGAGCAAGTAAAATGCCTCATTACGATCATTCTTGTAATAAATGTAAAAAAAATTTCGTTGTAGAAATGAAAATGTCGGAAGTGGGCGAAAAAAAAGTAACCTGCCCAAAATGTAAATCCGAAGACGTGACCCGCAACGTCACTAACAATTCCTTTAAAGGCGAGAGTATCAATCGCTACACCTGGGACAAATCATAAACTTCTTCCATTTCGGGATATTCTATGCTGACCCAAGTCAAACCCCTTTTTAAGAGCAAAAAAGTCCCCGGCCGTATCGGGGAGTTGGTTGATTTTCCATTGCAACGGGTGCATATCGAGCTGACCAACGTATGTAATTTTGATTGCACTTTTTGCCCGAAACAGGAAATGACGCGCAAGTATGAATACATGGAATACGAACGTGTCTGCGGAATCATCGACCAGGTTGCCGAATATAATCTGGCGGAGAAAATCACCTTCCATGTCATGGGCGAACCGTTCATGCACCCGAGATTTTTCGATATTCTCGACTACGCCGCGAAACTCAATGTTAAAACGGGCATCACCACAAACGGGACTTATCTGGACGAAGAAATGGCCGCCCGGCTGGAAAAGGTCACTGTTTCCCAATTGAACATTTCCCTGCAAACGCCCGATGAGGAATCCTATAAAACAAGAAAAGCCCGGCGCATGGAGTTTGATGATTATCAAAAGCGCATTTTGCAATTTATTAGCGCCTGTCTCAAGCACAAGACACCGCCGAAGCTGAAAGTCCACTTCCTGAACACTCAGATCAAATCAGACGTACCGGGAGAAGACTGGTCGCTCGGAACCATGAACGTGATCAACAACACCAAAGATTTGCGCAAGACGTTTGGACGTTGGGCAAAGGAAGTTCACAAAATCTGCCCGCCCATGAGTTCCGAAGAAATCGCGGACGTTGAAAAGCGGATCGAGAAATTATCCACCTTCAAGTGGAACGTGGTGAAAGTCGCGCCCAATATTTTCTTCGAGACTTATATTCTGGATACCTGGGGAAACGCTTTCGTCGGCGACGGCGTCATCCCGACAAAGATTGGCTATTGCAGTGCCTTGACCGATCATTTCGCCATCCTCTGTAACGGCGACATGACGTATTGTTGCAAGGACTACAACGGCAATACCAAATCCGGGAATGTGTTCGAACGGCCCATTGTGGACATATTAAATAATGATCACATCATCGCCGCGATCGAGGGCTTCAAGGACAATAAAGTCGTCCACCCCTATTGCCAGAAATGCCTGGGAGGGAGCACCCGGTTAAAATCCATCGGCAACGCCCTGGGATCGATCATCATCTGGAAATACCTTAAAAATTTCTTCTATAAAAAAACCTGAACCTGAGGAGTCGGGATGTAGCGCAGCCTGGTAGCGCACTTCGTTCGGGACGAAGGGGTCGGAAGTTCAAATCTTCTCATCCCGACCATATATTTCAATTGATTACGGTTTAGGCCGCAGCCCATTTTTTGTTTTGTATAGGCATTTATATAGGCAAGTCATTTCTCTTACTTTTAACCTCATCTTGCTCAATAACCTGTCTGAAAACCTCTGCATCCCCCAGACCCAAAACCTTACCCGCTAAACCCTAACCCCATGATTCAAGCCATCCCGCCCAAAGCCCCAAATCCAATGTCTCAAACCCCAATTCCGGTTCAGTGTTTCTGGTTCAGCTTCCCTTGCCAAGGGTCTCGGCTATTGGGAGGGGGGGTAGGCCAAAAAACAAGTGGTCTGGAAAGGGGTTAGGCGGTCTGCAATATCCGCTATGTTTGATCACCAACAATGGTGTGTTAGTGTTTGTTTCGATCCATTTTAGCAGGCTGTTTGACGTCAGCTAAAAGTGGAACATTTAAGGTAAATAGCTAAGAGATACTTTCTGCTAAAATTTCCCTAAAAAGGAGGTTGTTATGAATATTGATTAATTTATTGTCTCAGTGGTAAAGGCTGTGATCATGGGTGGGAAGACCTAATTTCTCGCTAAATTCATTGGCTTTAATTTGCATATAAACTTGAACCCAACCTACCTAAATTGGTTTATAATTAAAAAATGTTTTTGAATATCAATAAAATTACATTTCTGAGCAAGTGCTAAAATCGAATCGCACTTTTTTTATCATATTTGTTTTTATACTTCTTGAATTTGGATGCCTAACAAAAACTTCCCTGGCATCTCAAAAATACGACCGTCTCCCTCCACTAAAATCCCGTGAAACTCCAGATGAACCCGATAAACAAATCGGAAAAGAGAAGAAATTTCAACGTCTTATTTACAGGCTTCCAAAGAATGAATTTGACTTGAAAATTGTTTTTTCGCGACAAAAGGAAGGAATTTTGGCGGCCAAACATCCTCCACAAATAGGATTTACTATTCATTGTTCCGACATCAATGGGGATGGCATTCAGGATATTATTATCGGTGCCCCATTCCCTGAGGGACCGGTAAGAAACCGGGACAATTTGGAAAAAGTTTACTTATTTTATGGCAGGAAAAAGTTCCCAAGGGTCATTGATTTAAATCGGGCGGATTTGATCCTTTTTAGACCCTATTCGCCGCACAGCGCACGATTTGGGCAGGCCATCGCCTCTGGTGATTTGAATGGGGACGGATTCAATGACCTGATTTTTGGAGCTCCTCATTCCAGCGGGGGAGAAAGCAGATTCCGGGCCGGAGAGGTCTATGTCCTGTTTGGAAGAAAAAGGATGTCTGGGAAAGGGAATATTCAAAAAGTCGCCGACCTGATTATTACAGGAACCGATGTATCCAATGAAACGGGTTTTGCGGTTGCCTCTGGTGATTTAAATGGGGACAAGCTGGACGATATCATCATCGGGGCTCCAGCGGCCAACCGGGATAGAAAAGTAATGGCGGGACAAACTTATGTGATTTTTGGTCGGAAGAAATTGCCCCGAAGATTGTCACTCTCGCAAAGTTGGGACGTCCATTTAACAGGAATAGATGGTCCTAACACTTATTTTATAGATTGGGGAGATCCTCCCGACCGCTCGGGTTCCGCGCTTACCACAGGAGATATTAATGCCGACGGGATTGATGATTTGATGATAGCTGCTCCCTATGCCAACGGGCCGGATAACAAGCGGACCGGCTCAGGAGAGATCTATGTGATTTATGGAGGAAAAAACATAAAAAGAAATATCGACTTGGCCAACGAAGCCGATTTGACAATCTGGGGAGCGGTTAAAAGAGCCTTTGCGGGATATTCGATGGCTTCCGGGGATTTTAGCGGTGATGGAATTGATGACATTATCATTGGAACGGGGAGTCCCCATCTTTCCCCGCGCAGAAAATGGCAAATTGGGGCGTATTTGATTTACGGGCAGAAAAATCCACCGTATAACCTGGATCTACTCAAAGACGCTGATCTGGTTTTTAAAGACTCAGATAAGGAGGAGCCTATATCTTTAATTGCCAAGAAACAACCTGTGGATTACTACAATGGATATTCTGTGGCCTTGGGCGATTTGAATGGGGATTCCTCTCAGGAATTGGTTCTAGGGAGGTTGGGGAATCATAAAAAGCGAGGAATATCCGCCTTTATAATTTCAGGAAACCAAAAACCACGGGTCACGAAATTAGATGAGCAATTTGACGGAGTCATTCTGCAACGAAATAAGGATGATGTTTTGAAACAAACAGTGGCAATAGGCGATATCAACGGGGACGGCAAAAATGATATTCTAATCCGGGCTCCGGAAACATCAAAAAAAGGCGGGCAGATTTTTATTATTTTCGGGAAAAAGTAAGTCGGGCTTTTTATTAAAACTTCATACTTCAGTTAATCGCAATTGCATATCTTTTTTGGGAAATCTTTTGAGTGCATGAAAGTCTTATTTCATAAAAGTTTCACGGATGTATTTAATAACATCCCAAATTTCCTCGTCCTTCATGTTAAGACTAAAAGATAGCATCCCAGTCCCCTTGGAACCATTCTTGATGATCCAGAACATCTGACCCGGCGATATATCCTTCATATTATTCTTGCAGGTGAAATTTGTGGATGCAGGTTTGAGGGCCTTGCCCAGCATGCCGTCTCCGGTGCCCGTTTCACCATGGCAGTTTTTGCAAGCCATTGGCTTGGCTGTCTTGGTGTAAAGCTTTTTTCCATTTTCCTTGCTGGCTTCTGCGGTTTTATCGATTTTAGATATGTCAACCGGTGCGGACTTGGTTTTTCTCGGTTGAGGACATTTCCCGGCAGCAAAAACGGTTCCTGAGAAATACAAAGAAATAACCAACAAAATAAAAAATATCAGAATTTTTTTCATCTTAACTGATCCTTTGTTTTTTGAGTTTTATAATTTCCTTGTGTCGACCGATATCAATTCTTTTTTAAAAACAATTTGAAATTGCTTAATTTTTGCACGGAAGGGTCTTGAGCATATCCATTAATTCGTTGGTGCAGCGGTTCAACCGCAGGATTATGATCGAATACAGTTTCTTTTCCTTGAAGACCCGGAACGTCGGCCGCATGTGGATATTGCTCATCAAGTTCGGCCAGTTCTTTGGTCGGATTTTTATGATGCCTCCTTTTAGTTCCGCCTCAAAATTATCGGGATCATCACTTTCGACCCGGATTGAGTCCCCAAGTTTCTTTGCGTCGATTTCCAGTTTCTGATGAAAACAAATTTGGTATTCCCCATGAACGGGAGCATGAAGAGACCTGATGTAATTGAGGAGCGCTTCTATATCCGCGTCCGATAGATGGAAAAAGGCTGGCATGGCCGTACCCGCTACCCCCCCACGGATAGCCTGTTCCAAGCGGATAAATGGCACTCGAAGCATATCATCGTAATCTGTGAAATCGCGGGGCTTGTTTTCTAATTCGCCGGCAAGTGCCCCGTCGCCGCGACCTTCGATGCCGTGGCACATGGAACAACCGTTATCCTGAAAAAGCTTTTGCCCCTTTCCCGTCCGCAAAGGGTCTGGCAAGGTTTCACGAATTAATAGATTGGGCTCCGAAAACACCAATTGTGGAATCAAAAAAAATGCCGCTGTAAGAAAAAAAATTCGATTCATGCTCCCCCCCTCATTTAAAAATCAATTAACAGCCACCATAAGGGGGGAATAAACATTTCCGGTTTCCAATAATTTAGTCCAACTTATGGTGGCAGGCCTCTCGATCATGTTATGAATGTTTTGATTTGACCTTTTCCATTTTCCGGTGAATATCTATTGATCGCGTTGGTTGATGCTGTAAAAATGTGGGTTTAAAAATGGGGGAAGGTGAACCCTTCCCCCGAATCGAAATTAAAAGATAGAAAACCCAGCTTTTTCTTCTAGAAATCCACCTCAAAACCCAAGGTGAATTTATTCACTTCCAGGTCCGCCCGTTGACTTCCTAAAGCTCCAGGAACAGACACGAACAAGTCGTTGTTAAAGGGCAGTGTTGTCAGGCGATTCAGTTGAGCATCAAGATAAGAATATTCCAAAACAGCCCGGACGTTGGGGTGGAAATACCAAGCGAGGCTGGCAACGAATTGATCAATATCGTCTTCAAAAGTACCCGCTTGCTGGCCGATCACATCAAGAAAATCCCAGCGACCGGTGAGGATAAGCTCAGGAATAATCGTATAGTGAAGTTCCACGGTTCCGCTGGTAGCTTTAAAATCACCTTGGGTCCCGTGGGCTCCCCGTCCCTCGGTGTAATAGTAGAAACCCGGCATGAGGTTAAAGGGTCCCCAATTCAGGTCCAACACCCCGCCTGTGCCCAACGTGGGCGCATCCGTCCCGGCAAAACTTGGAGCTCCTTGAGTAGCGCCGAAATTTTCATTTCCTACCTTGTTTCCGTTAACAAGGAGACCCAGCGTCTGCTGTTCATCCCCCAAAGAAAAGGGAAGATTCAATATGCCATACCACGCCCCTGGCCGAACCTCGTTAACATCGCTTGAATTGTACCTTACACTCCTGTTTCTCATTCCCGCCGCATACCAAATACCAGTAGGTTGATGGACTCCATTAACCTCAACCCCGATCGCATTGGCATGCAGAGAGCCTCCTGTAAGGGGCTGAAACATAGTGGTGTAAGAAGCAAAAGTCAGCCTTCTGGGCCGGGAAAAAAACAAATTGTCGATGTGATCCTTCCCAGCGCGAAAATTCAATAACCCATCGGGCAAAATATCATCTAACTGGACCGCAATGGCTTCTGTTTCGATTTCAGTTGTTCCCGGTGCGATTTCAGGAGCTGGGAATTTAAAATTATCCGATTCCTGACCTTCAATATTTCCAACAACCTGAAAATAATAAGATACATTAGGGGCTAAAGTCCCCCCGGACAAAATCTGCCAGTTAACAATCTTCAAAGCTGTATCACTGACATCTGTTCGTGATTCACCTGTGGCGCCATCCGCCCCCGCGGGGGGAACGTTGGTAAGACCGGAAATTACGTTCCACTTCCGTTTTTCGTATTGCGGAAGAGCAAAATTTAACCGGAACGCCAGTGGAATGGGTTTTTCCCAAAGGTAGCTACCTTTTGACCCCGGCATGCGGTAACCATTTTGTTTGAAAGCGATTCCCACGGAGTTCAGTTTTGGGAACCCTGTGTGACAGAAAGAACACGAAATTTTATGGTCTCTGGCAAAGGCGGGAATTGCATCTGCATCAGGAGGGGCGATGAACAAGCACCCTAGAAAAACAAGCGTAACCAAATTAATTAGGTGAATCACTTTTTTCATAATTTCTTTCCCCCTTTTAAAATTTATCCTCACCCAACAAAATTAAACCTGAGGTATTGCAGTCGGTCCATTGACAGAAGGTCTTATAGTGATTTCAATTATTTTTAAACGCAGTTCTTCTATAAGAGCTCATTTATTTTACTAACAAAGCTAACCCTAAATTTTCAGGGTCTTAACCTTCCGTCTATATACACGAATGGGCTAATTTTTTATGTAGGCTATCGCTATTTAATGTGTGAGTGTTTGTCCTACGGGAAATTGGAAGGATAATAAGGATTTCGTTGGCTTAAAAAAACTTTAAGGATGAGGAAGGGATTTTATGCAGAAAACAAATGCTGATTCATTTGACAATCCCTTTTTGAACAGCATAAAGAGTGAGCTGAGCGTTATTTTCCATTTTCATCTTTTGCAGGATGCGGCATCGATAAGTACTAATTGTTTTAACACTCAGGGCTAAATCTAACGCAATCCCCGATACTGTTTTGCCAGAAGCGATCATACGCATCACTAGATGTTCGCGGTCGGATAGGGTTTCATGAAGATTTTCTGAGGGCCCTTGCTCCATCTCAATAGCCAATTTTTCGGCAAGTTGAGGGCAGACATACTTTCCTCCCTGGATAACTTTTCGTACTGCCAACGCCATTTGATCGAAGGCATCATCTAAGGTTACGCTTCCAGATGCACCAGCTTTTATGGCCCGAATAGCAATCTCATCACCTGAATCCATGCTCAACACAATAATGGGCAGTCTTGGTTTTTCCATTTTAATTGTTTTCAGGATATCCAACCCACCCCTGCCCGGCATCGTGATATTTAATATCACCACATCCCATTGGTAATACCGGATATTATTCAACGCTTCCTCTTCATTTTCTGCTTCCGCGATTGATTCCAAATCCAATGATTTTATAAGAACCTGTTTTAATCCTTCCCGGATCAGGGAATGTTTATCAATGATAAGAATTTTGCACATAATTTTTTCCTACAAGCTCAGATTAAATAGAAATGGCCTACTGATTTATAGCCCTCACATATCTATATTGGGCCTTTATCAACTTAGACTTTCTTGGTTGACATTAATTTTCCGGACCAAAAATGAAAATTCTGCGATGAGCGATAGTTTGCTATTTTTTTCATTAAGCCTCAGTTATGGGGCTTGAATAATATAAAGTAACAATACCAATTTGAGAAAACTGAACGTTTTCACTGGGTCCTCCTGGAAAATTCCAGAGCAAAACCAGTGACAAAACCCAAGGACAGGCTCCGCTAATCTTCAAAAAAAAGCCAATTCGGGCTATAAGCTTGAGACTAGAAAACGATTGAAAAGAAAGTTTTATCTAGGAGGATGATAGAGTGGATCTAATATGGGATCCGGTGGGAGGGAGGGTTTTTCTAAAAACCCATCAAATAGAATTAAGGAGTTATTAAGGACCGGGGGCTCTGAAATAAGCGGAACAGGACATGCCCCACAAAATTTCTGCGCATGGCAACTCATCGTGTCCATGTTATGGGCCATCACCGAAGCGTGACACACGGAAAAAGAAAACATCCCCACGAGTATGGCTAGCAAAAGAAGAGAATTTTTTTTAAATAATCGGTTTGCCATGATTAACCTCAGGAACTTGACCTACTTAATATAATCCTATTTCCTTCAGGGTCAATACAAAATCAAATAAAACCAATAATTGGCTCAAAAGATAATTGATCATATCCCTGTTCTGTATTTTTGACTAATTTCCTAGCAGATTCAATGATGGCGCATCAACCTATAACCTAGGTCCTGGGTCATAAGAAACTGGTTTACTAGACAGGTAATACGCCTTCAACGGTTATTTTAAGATCTATGATAATTCCTTAAACTTTCTATTCAATTATTATTAGTCTGATCGTTTATGATCAAGAGTTTGTTTTACAATGGATTTAAGTTCGGTTAAGTTGGCAGATTTAATAACATAGGCATCTGAAGCCCAAACGCGAAAATCATTCTTAAATCCTCCATAGGCGGAACAAAGAACTACCGAAATATCACTTTTTTCTTCTTTTAACTTTCTCATAAACTCAATTCCATCAGTCCCTGGCATTTTAATATCCAATATTATTAGATCCGGTTTACTCTGTTGTATTTTCTCCATTGCCTCTTCCGCCGTTGAAGCCAGGTTGATCTGGTGCCCAAAACCTTGAAACTCCTCCTTATAAAGGAGTTGAATATTTATTTCGTCGTCTACAATAAGAATTTTTGCCATGAGAATTTCCCTCTGGCTTTAAATGTTCTTGCAATAATTTAAGGGCCAACAAGCTGACGCGCTATTTGTTCATCTAGAACCGCGGAAGTCGATATCATGGTGCCAGGCTCGAAGTGAACTCCCCGGCCATCAAGGGGAACCATTTAACAATGATTTCTTCTGTAATGAAATCCACAATGCCTTAAGTAAATGATTCCACCTGCTTCTAACCATTTGCATCAAAACAATGAAAGAAATTTCCTTTTATCTTGGTTTCAATTAATAAAGAATAATTTTTATTATCTCTATGAATCCTCTAATACTATTCAATGGCTATTTAACGGTTGTAAATTTCTTGCCCCCTTGGAGACATATAATTAAAAATCGGGAATTCGCTTGTCGGTCCTTTTCCGGGGCATCCATTTGCAATATCCTCTAAAATTATCCTGATTGCATTTAGTTCCTCACAACGATGTTTTAATTCGACAATTTTGGCTTGGGCGAGTTCAAGAACATCTCTTGCTTTAGCTAAATCGGAAGATTTCAAGTTGAGCAAATCAAGGATTTCCTCGATTTTAAAACCCAAGGTTTTTGTTTTTTTACAAATTTAATTCGCCGGATGCTTTCTTGAGTGAGTGATTACGTTTGCTTTATCTTAGTCTATGTTAAGTTTTCATTTTAAACCTTAGACTCAAGTCTAGAGTCAAGCATTTTAAAATTTAATTAATAATAAAACGATTCGGAATGGTTTATATTGTGTGAATATCCTTGTTTTTATAAAAAGAAGTCATATATTTTTAATTACCACTTGCACAAAAATTGGGTGAGGGTCATAGCAGTTAAGGTTTCCTTTAAGGCGCGTTTCAAACAAAATTTAAGTTAGGTTTATGCGCAAACTAATATTATTCCACCTTTTTTTATGTAGTTGTGCAATGCCCCCTGTTTCCCAAGAAACCACTCTCCCGCCTGAGAACCCAAAATTCCTTCAGGATAAAGAATATTGCCAAGGGTTCGCAAATCAGGCTGCAAAGAGCCATGAGGGTCTTTCAGGACGACAAATGTATGAACACACTCTAACTAATTGCCTCCGAGACAAAGGCTGGAATCATAGTCGGGAAGACCTAATCTCTCACTAAATTAATTGGGCCATTCGTTTTTCAGGCCCCAGGCGATGGAGCCGTTCCAGACGAGATATAAATTAGTCCCCCGTACATTTCTTAAAATGTGGTTTTGGGTAGTGGCATTCAATTAATTTCCAAGATCTATATTAAACTAATCGACATGGTTTCAATCATGTGCCACCGGACCTTTCTTCAGAAGTTTGAGAAGGAGAAATTACTTCAAGACTAAAGTCGGCATACTAGTTGGACTGATATTCTGCGGCTGGGCCAAAATCTGATCATAAATTTTAGTTGCTCTAATAAACTGGGATTCGTTATCAATTTCAGCCCATAACAGATCATCAATTTTTTTGAAAAAGATGTCATTTTCCTTGGCGATCCCGCTAATGCAGTCCATGTCGTAGTCAACATGCAATGTTGTATCAAATTTTTCCTGGCCGGCCTGAATCATTTTTCTAAACAAAGAAACAGATATTTTTGAAATGCCAACAAATTCCCCGGCCACATTTTCAAGACATTTCGAATCTTTTGATATTTTGGAAACCATTCCTTCCACTTCTTCCACATAAACTTCATCTCCCCCTTGCGTGCGTCCAGAAAGCAGGAGACAATTTTCCCGAGAGGATTCCACTACATCAACCAATCCTCTGGATTCAAAAATTAAATCCGATTCGAGCAATAAAAATTTGTCGTCAATAAAGTTTCTGGCGCAATACAGGGAATACATGGTGCCTGATTCAGCAAACTTTTCGTTTTTAACCGTGGTGATTGAGTTGAATTTATTTTTCAACTGTTCATAGAAATAGTCCATATACCCGGTTACAATCAAAATTTCTTTTATTCCCAGCAATAAAATTTTCTCTATGGATTCTTCAATAATGGTTTCTTCGCCCAAACTAATAAACCCTTTTGGTACTCCCATAGTTAAATGTCCTAATCTTTGGCCTTTTCCAGCGGCCAATATCACCGCTTTTGATAAACCCATTTTTTCTACCATCCTTTCTTAACGGTCTTTTTGCCAGACATAGCCGGGATGATTCAACTTCCAACATGACCAAGCCTGCAAAACGATTCAGAATTTATAAAACTCAAGAACCGAGAACCAATTTCGGTCTCGATCATAATTAGCTATTGACTATGTTTTTCATCTTCATGGTTGTGATCATGCGAGTCACCTGAGCCTCCTTCGGTTGCTTTGTGTAAAGACATAACTCCGAGACCATAACGGTATACCAGTTCGCCACCTTTCCAGCCCGTGATCATGAGCATCACAGTTGCCAATACAAGTGCGAAAATGAAAGAACTTTTTATTTTACGTTTCTTCCAATAGGTTAGAACCGACCAGGGAGCCAGGACAAAGAAAATACTTGCCGTAAAAAAGGCCCAGTTCCGATGATTCGTCATTGCAGCGTGCGAAGCCTCGTCGTGGGTCACGGTGTAATATTCATAGAGCCCTGTACCAATGGTTATTATGGTGATTCCAACTCCTAACCAGAGGTTCCATTGAGCCACCGTTAAAAGTTTCTCTCTCCAGGTTTGTTCTGAAACAATTAAGCCAAGGAGAAAAAGCCCCATTGATGTCGATAATAGAGCCACAGTGAAGTGTACGAAGATTGGATGTATATTTGGAATGAATTCGATTAATTCCATTTTTGCATCATTTATGTTTGAGGATTTTTTTAAAAACCTTGATTCGTTTCGAAATGTGACCAACCCAGGATCGGCGTCATAAGACGCCTCACCCGGCCACTAAATTTTAAAAATTAATGGGAATGTCCGCCACCTGATGAATGTCCATCATTGCCTCTTCTACTTCCTTCGGGCGGGGTAGAGCACCCTGTAGCCGTTAAAAATGTTCCACCAAGAAATATTGTTATAATCAGAACACTAATTATCTTTTTCATTGATTTTTCACACTCCAAAATAAATTTTTTAAAATTGGCAAAGGACGGCGCCATTATCAAACAGGAGGAATGCCCTAATTTGAAAATCCTAAATAAGGATTAATGATACCTAATCCTAAGGTTGAGTTTGATAGGTTTTATGAGTTAACTAAAGGTTTAATTTTTTGGAGGTGGTGTGGTAGGAACTAGTTTGTAGGACTCAAAAATTTTCACGGTTTTTAAAAGCTTACCACAGAAAGAAGGGGCTACGTTTAAGGCGAGAAAATCAATTGAAGCGGAAATAAAACAATTATTGCAGGAAGTTTGCGTAGCACAATCAGAAGCATCCATATGGTGCAGGGGTGAAGCAGACAGGTTAGCCGATACCAAACTAATCATAAAAACTAGTAACGCTATTTCGAAATTACTGTTCTTTCGCAACTTGGCTTTCATTTTTCCGAAAATTTTTCTTTAAATTTTTAATCTAAATTTTGTGAATAAATTTGGATGCTGACTCAGAATAAGTGTGATTCCTGATTTTTCTATTATTACCAGAATGGGGAAATTAGTTATGTAGGAAACGTCTATTATTTACGTAGGTATCTGTCCGATATAGCTATCTATTCATTATTTTAATTGAAGAATGAGGATATTCATATAGTGTGCGGGATGCTTTTTGGAGTTTTAAAAATTTCGCATTTTAAGTTGTACAACTAATGGAGGCAGATAAAATAAACCGGTTTTCCTAAATTTGACCGGAACAAAAAATGGGTGAGTCTAGTTTTTTGTATTTTTTGATTTATGAGCCTCTATTGACTAATTTGGATGTGGGCATATATTTGTGTTAATACTGGGGTCTCATTGAAACGTAATTAGGGATCTATGATGAAGTTTTTTGCTACAACTCTAATGTCTTTTATTTTTTTTATTCCGTCAGGTTTCGCCAACGATGGGAAATTAATGTTGGACAAGCTAAGAATGGATTACAACATTACTTTAGGAGACAGTGCCTGTGATGAGCTCCTTTATATTGACTCGGGTAAAGATGTTCAATCCATGCATGGGTACCCTTGCTACCATCGCACCGGAAGATACACTATGTCTTTATTTGGGCCTGCTGGAACCACGGTTACACTTTTTGGAAAGCATTCTTTCGAAAAGGAAAGGGGATACCTGATTATAAAAAAGAAAGACGATGGCTTGGTCTGGATACTTGACCTCGAGGATTTCCCCCATCGCGAATGGTTCAATTCAATGGCAACGAAGGACTCAGGAGCGTACGAAGCGTTTTATAATTCGGCGCCTATTTTTGAACAAAACGTGTCCTCAATAAAATGGGGTAATTGGTGGTCTGGCGAACAACCTCTGGAAGGAACAAACAATTTTACTCTGGGCACAATAGAATGATTGAAGATTCCCTTCAATAGTTAAGGTCCAGAAGGGAAAAACCCCATTTCCTTATTTTGCCAACTAGCTCGTTGAGTATTTATCACACCCCATTTTTCAATGATTTTTGGCATCCAACTATAAATAAATTAACTATTTTTAATGATAAAAAGTGGAATTTTCTGCCGCAATTTTTATCTTAATAACTAGTCCTCTTTGCAAAATTTATTTTTAGGGCGATTAATTTTCGAAACTTCCTTCAATTAGCCCGTTTTGATGAATTAAATAACTATGAATATTTTTTTTGAAGCTGACAGTTTTAACTTACTTCTAATTGAAAAGGCCTATGACTTTGAAAGACTGGCTTTTGTAATATATTGGAAATATTAATTTTATATTGACAAGAATGAAAATAGGTATATATATAAATATATACTTTCTGAGAGAATTATAATGGGTACTAGGCTCCTAAAATATAAACAGTTGGTCCTCTTGGGCATTTTTTTGGGAATTCTTTCCTTTTCTGTTTGTCATGTTTCTGCGATGCCTCAGGAGATGGATGGGATGGATTGCCAAGCGCAAACTATTTGCGTAGCCTGTCCTGTACCTGTAACCTCAAGTTCTCCTGAAGTAAGTATTTTTTTAACCCAATTTGAAACACTTTCGGAAAAACCCACCTACCTTCCTGATCCTTTTAGGGTTTCTGTTTACCATCCTCCAAGATAAAACTTTCTTTTCAATCGTTTTCTAGTCTCAAGCTTATAGCCTATTTTGGCATATTTTTGAAGATTGGCGGAACCTATCCGTGGAATTTTTCATAGTTCCGTAAGTCCGGTTAATGGTTTCATTCTGGCTAATTTTCGGGAGGGACCGATGAAAAATAAAGTTTTATTGATCTTAACAGTTTTATTATTGTTTATACCCAATTCCAAAGTGGAAGCGGAGGAAATTAATTTCAAAGAAAAGATAAAGAAATTTATTTCCATTGCTTTGCAAAATAATCCCGAACTTTTGGAAGCGGAAAATAGAATCAAAGTTTCCAAAGAAATTCCTTCTCAAGCAGGTTCTTTGGATGATCCTGTCCTAAGATTTGGATTGAGTAATCTCCCAGTGGATTCCTTTGCCTTTGACGAGCATGTTGGAACCACAAAAGATATTACGCTTTCCCAGAAACTCCCCTTCCCAGGGAAATTGGGTCTTCGCACAGAAATAGCCAATAAAAACGTTGGTGTTGCGGAACAAAATCTCGATGACTTGAAATTTAAAATTATCCGCGATGTCAAACAATCCTATTACGAATTATGTTTTGTTCTGGCGGCCATTGAAATTACCAAACAGAATAAAAAACTTTTGGAACAGTTCGTCACAATAGCGGAAACCAAATATTCTGTTGGAAAGGGCATCCAGCAGGACGTCATCAAGGCCCAGGTGGAATTGTCCCAAATCATGGACGATTTGATTGCATTAAATAGACGGAAAGAAACGGAACAAGCAAATCTCAATACTTTAATGAATTTGTTGCCTCAGTCCCCTTTGACAATTCCGCATGGGGTCACTAAATCTTCATTCAACTACAAAATTAAGGAACTGCAAAGCATTGCCGAGGAAAACCGACCGGTTCTTGAACAAATACGGTTAACCAAAGAGCGGTATCAAGTGACTAAAAAATTGGCGAAAAAAGATTATTACCCAAACTTTAATGTCGGCTTTAAATACGGACAACGTGAGGACGGGCGGGCCGGGGGAACGGGAGCTTTTCAGGACCGGCCCGATTTTGTATCTGCCTTTGTAGGGATCAATATCCCAATTTGGTACAAAACCAAGCAAAGCCGCAAAGTTGCGGAACAGTCTTATAAAGTTGATGTGGCCCAGGAGGCTTATAATAAGGCTAAGAATCAAATTTTTCTCAGAATTAAGGAACTCATGGATCAAGAGACTAAGTCATCTGAAACTCTGAAACTCATAAAAACCGCCATTCTTCCCCAAGCGCGTCAATCTTTAGATTCTGCTATGGCGGGTTACGGAGTAGATAAGGTGGATTTTCTGACTCTCTTGGATACTCAAGTGACGCTCCTTGATTGGGAAATAAAATATCACCGCGAGTTGACGAATTACGAGCAGACCCTGGCGAATCTGGAACAGACGGTTGGGAAGAGTTTATTTTAAAGTTTTTAATAAATTCAATCCCTTGGAGAAACTGGGTAACACAATAATAGGTGAATGATGAAAGAAATAGAAGATTTATCCAAATCTAATGGCTCCGATGGAAAAAATTTCCACAGCCGTAATGATAAACCCATAAATGACCCTCTGGACGATGAGGGAATTTTTAATCCCGACATGGAAAGGGGGATTCCAACTCGCTTTCTATTGCTACTCAAGAAATTGGGAAGTCGCATCAAACAGACTCTCAATAAGTCTGATAGTAAAAGGGGCTCTGATTATTCCAATGAACTTGATGACGATGAATTTTCAAGTGAGGAAATTATTTTTTCCCAGGATAAAAAGAATATATCAGGCCGAAAAGGAAAAAAGAAAGGATCCAAATTGACCAAAGCTTTCAAGTGGGCGGCCGTTTTGCTCTTTGTCTTTTTCGTGGGCCATTTCACACGACCGGAATTGATCGATAATACTTTTAGTAAGATCACGGAATGGACTTCATTCGCTCTTGAAAAGGCGGAACCCCTTAAGGAAAAAGTCGAAGAAAAGGTCACAGAACTCGTTGAAAAAAAATCTTCGGGAACAGAAAAACCTGGGCGAAAAATCAAATATTGGCAAGCACCCATGAATCCAAGTTACACCTCCGATAAACCAGGAAAATCTCCCATGGGAATGGATCTGGTTCCGGTTTACGAGGAGAAACAACAGATCCAACGAAAAATTCTGTATTGGAAGGCCCCCATGACCCCTGGTTTTACTTCGGATAAACCTGGCAAATCACCGATGGGGATGGATTTAGTCCCTGTTTACGAAGATGAGGCAGAGGTGGGTGAAGGTCTTCTGATCAATCCCACCGTGATTCAAAACATTGGGGTAAAAACAGAAACCGTCAAGAAAAGAATTCTCACAAGGGAAATTCGCACGGTTGGCATCTTGACTTATGACGAAAGAATAGTGACTCACATCCATACCAAATATAAAGGGTGGGTGGAAAAACTATATGTGGATTTTACCGGACAAGAGGTGAATGAAGATGATCTCTTGGCAGAAATTTACAGTCCTGAGCTTGTTTCTACACAAGAGGAGTTGCTTGTGGCCATGAAATACAACCAGTCTTTGAAGGATAGTCCCTTTTCGGAGATTGGTAAGGGGGCTGAACGGCTTTTTGAATCCACAAAACGTCGCCTGGAATTGTTTGATGTCCCGGAGCATCAGATCGAACAATTAATCCGCGATAAAAAAATCACCAAAACCTTACACATTCATTCTCCCTTTAGAGGTTTTGTGATTAAAAAGGAAGCTTCGCAGGGCATGTTTATTAAACCTGGGATGAGCCTTTATACCATTGCGGATCTCACAAATATCTGGGTGTTAGCGGATGTTTACGAATATGAATTGCCCTGGATCAAAATTGGCCAAAAAGCGGAAATGAATCTCTCTTACTATCCTGGCAAAAAGTTTCAGGGGAAGGTGACTTATATTGATCCTTTCATGGATCCCAAAACCCGCACTTTAAAAGTGAGGATGGAATTTAACAACCCCACATGGAAACTCAAACCCGATATGTACGCCAATGTCATTCTTAAATCCGGCATTGCAAAAAACTCAGTTGCTGTTCCTGAAGAGGCAATCATTCATTCGGGTGAGAAAGAAATTGTAATCGTTCAAAATTCTTCAGGAGGATTTGATTCTAGAGTTCTCACTTTGGGAGCACAGGCCAATGGTTATTATCAAGTTATTAAAGGGCTCAAAGCCGGGGAAAATGTAGTCACTTCATCCAGCTTCCTTATCGATTCTGAAAGTAGACTCAAAGATGCTTTAAGCAAACTTCAGACTGAGAAAAAAGACAAGAACAAAACAATGGATATGTCCAAAACAGGTCATGAGGAAATGGAAAAAAAAGTTCCCGGCATTATTGAGGTCCACCCTGATATGTCAAAGAAGTGATTGGAAGCCATTAAATGAATTTTTTATTGAATAACAGATCCAATCTTTTTTGGAAAATTTATGGGATAGGTGCGATCACTTTACTGACTATATTTAGTTTTTATTTCAAAGATGGTTATCTTGAAAGCCATCATGCTGAAATTATGTTTGGTTTACTATTGATAGTTGTATTTTTGACCATACTTTTGTTTTTTGATGCTTTAAAAATAATTCATTCTCAGCAACAAAAAATTGAAGGATTGATGGGAATAAAGTTGGCACTCGCTTCGCTCATTGATCTGAAGGACTCTTATACGGAGGGTCATTCCACGCAAGTTAGAGACTTAACTAGGCAATTCCTGGAATATTTAAAGTTACCTTCAACAGAAATTGAAGAAATCACCACTGCGGCTGAACTACATGATATCGGGAAAATTGGCGTACCAGACTCAATATTGAAAAAACCAGGAAAACTGAACGAAAAAGAATTTCTTGAAATAAAAAAACATCCTGTACGCGGAGCGGAATCCGTCAAATCCTTGGAAGGGTTTGAAGTTATCTCCAAAATCATTCGCCATCATCATGAACGATATGACGGAACAGGTTATCCGGATGGCCTGTCCGAAGATAAAATTCCTTTCGGGTCTAGAGTGTTGAGCATTATAGACGCTTTTGATGCCATGATTTATAGCAGACCCTATCGAGAAGCTTTGAATAGAAAAGATACTTTAAGCGCCTTGAAGGAAGGAATGGGAAAACAATTTGCCCCTATTCTGGTTTTAAAATTTATTGAGTTTTTGCAACGAAAGAATACCGAATCTCAATACGATCCGGTTTGTGGAATGGCTGTCATTCTTCAACATTCTTTATTTCAATCTTCCTATAAGAATATAAATTATATTTTTTGTTCTCAAGTCTGCTTAACTGAATTTACCCAATTCCCAGAGAAATATATTGCTGAATCTCGGGAAAACAATTATCCCGCTGAGAAGCCTTATGCTTAAAAAAATCATAGCCCTGTCTTTAAAAAATAGATTCCTCGTCATTCTGGGCACTCTCTTCATCATTGCCTGGGGCATCTATTCCATGCTGCGAACGCCGCTGGATGCGATCCCCGATTTGAGCGATGTTCAGGTCATCATATTCACGGAATATCCAGGGCAAGCTCCACAAATTGTGGAAGATCAAATTACCTACCCTCTGACCACAACCATGCTTTCCGTTCCCTTTGCCAAGGTGGTCCGTGGGTATTCGTTCTTTGGTTTCTCCTTTGTTTACATCATTTTTGAAGACGGAACAGATATGTATTGGGCCCGGAGCAGGGTTTTAGAACAATTAAACTTTGTTGCAGGCCGACTTCCAGCGGGAGTCAATCCTTCCCTTGGGCCGGACGCTACCGGCGTCGGCTGGATTTATGAATATGCCCTTGTGGACAAGTCGGGAAAATACGACCTGGCCGAATTACGGTCCCTGCAGGATTGGTATCTGCGGTATGAGCTTCAGACCGTTCCCGGCGTATCGGAGGTGGCCAGTATCGGCGGGTTCGTGAAACAGTATCAGGTGGAAGTCGATCCCAACAAACTCATCGCTTACAACATTCCTCTGCACAAAATCATCATGGCCATCAAACGTAGCAATAATGATGTTGGAGGAAGACTTCTGGAAATGTCGGAGTCCGAGTTCATGGTGCGCGGTTTGGGCTACATAAAAAATTTGGATGATCTTAAAAAGATTCCTGTCGGGGTGGATGCGAAAGGTACGCCAATAAGAGTACGGGATATCGCCAATGTGCAATTTGGACCTGAGTTGCGGCGAGGTCTGGTGGATTTCAATGGTGAAGGCGAGGTGGCCGCGGGGATCGTCATTATGAGGTATGGAGAAAATGCTTTAAAAGTTATCAATGGCGTTAAACGTAAACTGGAAACCTTGAAAGCCGGTCTCCCGGAAGGCGTTGAAATCGTCCCTGTTTACGACCGCTCCGCATTGATCCACCGGGCCATTGAAAACCTCAAGGAAAAATTGATCGAAGAGAGTCTGGTTGTTTCTATCATCTGCGTCATTTTCCTTTTGCATTTGCGGTCCGCCCTGGTGGCGATTTTGACTTTGCCCGTTGGCATTTTAATGGCCTTTATCATCATGGAAAATCAGGGCCTGAGTGCCAACATCATGTCTTTGGGAGGGATAGCCATTGCTATTGGGGCCATGATTGATGGTGCCATCGTGATGATTGAAAATGCTCATAAACATTTGGAACATGATCGCGGCAAAAAGGACCATTGGCAGATCATATACGAAGCTTCGGCGGAAGTGGGCCCGGCGCTTTTCTTCAGTCTATTGATTATCACAGTGTCATTCCTGCCTGTTTTCACCCTGCAAGCCCAGGAAGGCCGTTTGTTTTCTCCCTTGGCATTCACAAAAACTTATTCGATGGCCGGGGCCGCCCTTCTTTCCGTCACTCTGGTTCCGGTCATGATGGGTTATTTTGTCCGTGGACGAATTCTTCCCGAAAGAAAAAATCCGATCAACTGGATTTTGATAAATATCTATAGACCAGTCATTTGGCTGGTTTTAAGAATGAAGACCGTAGTTATTCTTATCGCCTTATTAGTCATTGTGGTTACGGTGATTCCTCTCAAGAAGCTCGGTTCAGAATTTATGCCGCCGTTGAACGAGGGCGACATTTTGTATATGCCCACCACTCTGCCCGGTATTTCGATCACCAAGGCAAAAGAACTGCTGCAACAAACGGACAAGATCATTCGCCAGTTCCCCGAGGTTCATCATGTGTTTGGAAAAATCGGGCGGGCGGAAACGGCGACGGACCCAGCTCCCTTAAGCATGGTTGAAACCACCATCATGCTCAAACCGGAGGATCAGTGGCGGACAGGAATGACAACGGATAAACTTATTGACGAATTGAATGCCGCCATTAAATTTCCGGGAGTCACCAACGCCTGGACAATGCCCATCAAAACCCGGATCGATATGCTGTCTACCGGGATCAAAACTCCTGTCGGAATCAAAATCGCGGGAGATGATTTAAACACTCTCCAAAGATTGGGAGAGGAAATCGAGTCGATTGTCAGCAGGATTCCCGGAACCCTCAGTGTATTTTCTGAAAGGGTTGTCGGGGGAAATTATTTCGATTTCGAGATCGACCGGGAAGAAGCCGCCCGCTATGGCCTGACAACGGGAGACGTTCAGGACATTATCCAGACTGCCATCGGTGGCATGAATATCACCACCACTATTGAAGGATTGGAACGCTATCCTGTCAACCTGCGTTACAGCCGGGACTTCCGTGACGATATCAATAAACTGCAACGGGTTCTGATTCCTACACCGCTCGGGCAGCATATTCCAATGGCCCAGGTTGCAAAAATTAAAATAAAAAAAGGCCCTCCGGCGATTAAGAGCGAGAATGCTCGGTTGAATGCCTGGATATATATTGATTTGAAAGATATCGATGTTGGAACCTATGTTGAGAATGCGAAGAAAGTCCTTCAGAAGGAATTTTCCTTACCTCCAGGGTATAGTCTGGTCTGGAGTGGGCAATACGAATATATGGAAAGGGCCAAACAAAAATTGAAAATTGTCATTCCTTTCACCCTGCTTATCATTTTCTTGCTTTTATATTTCAATTTTAAAAATATCACTGAAAGTTTAATCGTGATGTTTTCCCTTCCGATGGCCCTTGTTGGGGGTATCTGGTACTTGTATTACTTGCAATACGAATTGAGCGTTGCTGTGGTGGTTGGTTTTATAGCCCTGGCCGGAGTCGCGGCTGAAATAGGAGTTCTGGTCTTGATTTATATCGACCATGCGTTTGAAAAACAAATGAAAAATGGGGGCATCAAGGACCTGCATGAGTTGAGGCAGGTGGTAATAAAAGGGACTTCAGAAAGAGTGCGGCCCATCATGATGACAGTTTGCGCCATCATCGGTGGTCTTCTTCCCATCATGTGGGGGCATGGCACAGGTTCCGAAGTCATGAAACGGATCGCGGCCCCTATGGTAGGAGGAATGGTTTCTGCAACCATACTCACTTTGATCGTTATTCCAGCTATTTATGCCTTTGTTTTGGAGCATCGGTTAAAGACAAACAATTCGAAATTGGCCATGGAATAAATGAAATTATCCTTTACTGACTCCATTGGTATGGCTCTAGTTAAATTTGTTGTATGGACTTGACCCTTGACCCAAGTCCAAGGTTAAGATATTGCGAAAGATTGGTTCATGGAAAAAGTACAAATTGGAAAAGTTGAGGAATTCTATGAGGGTCAAAAATAGACACAATTAGTTATTACGACGGACTAGGGTTGATCCAACTTAAATGACGAACCCAAGCTGGATACCGTTTTTACGGCCAAGAAAGCTTCCAACTAACATAAATATTTTAAATTCAAATTTTCTGGAGAATCAAAATGGGAAGGATTGGGAAGCTGGTAGGTTTTTATTTGATGCTTAATTTATTACCTGCATCCACAAGCGTCGCCGAAGTGGTGCAATACAATGTCACTGTTAGTCACAAAACAGTGAATTATACCGGGAAGAATATTAAAGCCATGGCCCTCAATGATTCTATTCCAGGTCCTACATTGAGGTTTCGTGAAGGAGATATCGCTAAAATTCGCTTTCAAAATAGTATGGATGTTCCTACGTCTGTTCATTGGCATGGAATTTTGCTGCCCAACCGTCAGGACGGCGTGCCCTATGTAAACAATCCCCCTATTGAACCTGGTGAAACTCTAGAATTTGAGTTTCCTGTCATTCAATCGGGGACCTACTGGTTTCATTCTCATACCGGTTTACAAGAGCAACGAGGGGTTTATGGATCTATTGTGATCACTCCAAAAAATGGGGAACTTATTCAAGTGGATAAAGATGAAGTAATCGTGCTGTCCGATTGGACCGACGAGAATCCGGACGAAGTCCTGCGCACATTAAAGAGTGGGAGCGATTATTACAGCTTAAAAAAAGGGACCGCTCAAAGCCTTTTTGGTGCTGCTCGTAATGGGGCGTTAATGAATGTATTCAAGCGCAGCTTTAGGCGTATGCCGCCCATGGATATTTCCGACGTTGCTTATGATCGGTTTCTAACAAACGGAAAACCTGAAACCTCGATTCCTGCTTTACCTGGAGAGAAGGTACGCCTGCGTTTCATCAATGCTTCCACGGCAACATATTTTTACCTTCAATTTTCGGGGGGGCCGGTTCAGATAGTTGCGGCTGACGGCAAGGATGTGGAGCCTATTGATCAAGACCGATTTCTCATGGCAATCGCGGAAACTTATGACCTCATTGTAACCGTACCTGAGAATGGGTCTTATGAATTCCGAGCTACAGCTCAGGATGGCTCGGGACACACATCTATATTTATAGGCGATGGAAAACGAATTTTTGCCCCCGATGTACCCAAACCCAATCCCTACAAGATGGATATGTCCATGGGCTCCGGTGAAATGAATATGGAGAGCATGGACTCTAAAATGAAGATGTCTATGGGTAGCGTCAAAGACAAGATGCCGGGCATGGTTTCAAAGACAGTAAAGAGTGAGCGTCCTATGGCTCCGTATAAAAAGTTACGCTCTTTCGAAAAATCAACTTTAAACAAAGAAAACCCAACCCGAGAGATTGTGCTAACCCTAACAGGAGATATGGAACGTTATATATGGTCGATGAATAATGAAATACTTTCCGCTGATAATGTCATACGAATTCGCCATGGAGAAAATGTTCGCTTTGTACTTATAAATAAAACGATGATGCACCATCCAATGCACCTGCATGGTCACTTCTTCCGTGTGATCAATGGGCAAGGGGAAAATTCTCCCCTCAAGCACACAATAGATGTACCCCCTCTATCCACTCAAATCATCGAATTTGAAGGTAATGAATTCCAGGACTGGTTCTTTCACTGCCACATGCTTTATCACGCCAAGGCGGGCATGGCTCGTGTGGTGAGTTATGAGGACAAAAAAATCGATGCTGACCTTGGGGCCATTCGGAAACATCTCTATAAAGACCCTTGGTACCCATGGATAAATGGCACGATTCAGTCTCATATGACGGATGGTGTTGCAGTATTCAGCAATTCCAAAAATATATTTAGTGCTACCTGGGAGATTGGATGGCAAGACGTCGAGGGGACAGAACACGATTTGGAGTTGGCTTATGATTATTATTTCAATCGATTTCTGACGGCGTTTATTGGTGGAAATTTTACCAATGATTATGACCGAGGAATTTTTGGCGTGCGTTACCTGCTCCCTTTTAACTTTGAAAGTGCGTGGCGCGTAGATTCCGAGGGAGAGTTGCGTATATCGATTGGACACAATGTACAGCTGACCAATCACTTAAGAATATTTGGTGACTTTGAGTATGACACAGAAACAAAAAAGGAATGGGTTGCTGGCGTAAAATATACCCTAATTAAAAACTTTTCTCTGGTTAGCCAATATCATTCGGAATTTGGAGCCGGCGCAGGAATAAACTTTCGTTTCTAAAGCACCGTGTTTTTACTGTTATCACCTAACTTAATAGCAAACTATGAGTGGTTTCAATTTAAGTTAACTAATAAATTTTTTGGAGGTTTATCATGAAAAAAGTTTTGACCATAACGGCCTTTGTTTTAGCGGTATTAATTGCAGCAGTCGCTTTTGCTGAAAAACCATTGAGTTTTAAAATGCATGAAGGATCCCAGTCTGGGCTTTCAAAACATAATAATGAAGGTATTTCTCACTACAATAAAGATCATTTTGATGAGGCCTTAAAACATTTTGAAGCAGCTCTCAATATTAATCCGAAATGCGGAGAAGCCAACTTTAATAAAGCCCTCACCTTGGACAAGCTGGGCCGGCATAAGGAGGCTGCGGAGTTCTTTGGACACGCCAAGCACCACGCCCAAGGAAATGAAAAAATTTTAGATTCCAAAATTTTAGGCGCTCATATTGATTCAAGTCATCCGCATTAAATTAATTTGAGTGTTGGCAAATAACTTTTTGTAGTTTTTATCAAAACCATTTCAACTCTAAGGTGAGTCGCCATGAAATATTTCTTATTGCACAACAAAATACCCAATTTCAAGCTCATCCCCATAACCCTATTTATCCTATTTATGATAATTCTTTTTTGGGGAACCCCGGCGTATTCCCAGGGGATGGGGATGAAAAAGCATCCTTCGCCTGAATCAAAACAAACTCTGACAGAGCAAATATCTGAAATGCGGTCGGAAGTGTTCAGACTGAAAACTGCTTTAGAAAAAGAGCACCAGGGAAAATCCGGGATGACTGGCTCTATAACCAAAAAGAGGAGAATGAAAAAAGAAGGCTCAAGGTCAAAAATGCAGGAACCGGGAATGATGGGGATGAAAATGATGGGTCGAATGAATGAAAAATCAAATGCCTTTTTACCTTCGTCTTTACCCGGGTTTCCTGGGATGTCTCATATTTATCATATGGGATCTACTGATTTCTTCCTTGATCATTCCAACCATATCAGTCTAGCCAGGAAACAAAAAAGAACGCTCAACAAAATAAAAAAACAAGTAGCGCTGGAGAATTCAACAAATGATAGGCGAGTTCAACAATTGGAACAAGACCTATGGATACTCACCAGCTCTGACTCACCGGACATAAAACTAATTACGCAAAAAATAAGGGAAATTGAACAACAAAAAGTAGAAATGAGATTGGCTTTTATTCAGGCAGTTGGGGAAGCCGCTAAGGTTCTTTCATCCGAACAGCTTGAGGAATTAAAAGGAATGAAACAAGATTCCAATTAATATCACTCTATTAAAGAGAGTCGGGATGAAATTAAAATTTAGATGTGGGAAGTCAGAAATATTTCTTCTTGTGTTGATTGTTGTCTTATCTACCTTTGTAACAAGCGCCGCACAAGTAGATCCAGAAAAGCACGCCCAGCATCATCCCGGCCAAACAAATGGTTTGGATGAAGCTACACCCGGTAGGGGGATGGGGGCAATGTTGGGCGAGGGAAATAGTGGCGAAAATATGCAACAAATGGGTGCCCAAAAAATCAATGAAACAGCTCCCGGCAAGGGGGGAAGCATGATGGGCGGAGGAGGAGGTGGAATGGGTGGAGGAAAAATGGGCGGAATGATGCAACAAATGGGAGCACCCAAGGAAAAGGATCTTTATCCTTCCCTGATGAGTCTTCCTAATTTACCTTTGGAAAAACGCGCAAAGTTGCAGAAAAAGGCTCATGGACGTATGAAATCCGGGGTAGCTTTAATGGACCAGGGATTTGAGGATTTATCAAAATCCGCTGCTACTGATAATTTTACTTCTATGCAAGAGGCTACGACCCGGCTCAGGGAGGGATTGTCCCAATTTGAAAGTGGACTGGCGACACACCGAGCATTGAAGGAGGGGAAAGCCCCAAATAATATAGCCCTGCAGTGGTTTAAGCGGGAAATGGGACTTTTACCGAATCAATATGGAATGAACGACAGGGCTCCTGGAGGACTTTCCCCATTCCATTTTTTTGTCATGACTATTTTGTCGTTATTGGCAATCACAATGATTGGAATGTATTTTTTTAAAATGCGCAGGGCAACAGATTTGTTGCAACGACTTGTCAAAGAAGAAGGTCCTGTTTCAAAAACTAAATTGAGTACATCCTCCCCATCAAGTAGTCCAAATTTGTCTCCGCAATCTTCATTAAATACAGGTTTGAAAAAAAAATGGTCTGGAGAATTGCGAGTCGCTCGAATATTTACCGAAACTCCGGAAGTCAAAACCTTTCGAATGGTCAATGTGAATGGGGGATCCATACCTTTCACTTTCGAACCGGGACAGTATCTAAATTTATCTGCCCAATCAGCCGGAAAAAAAATGAGGCGCTGTTATACCATCGTTTCCAGCCCGACTCGTCAGCACTACTGTGAAATAACCGTGAAGCGAGTAAAAAACGGCCTGGTCTCACAGTATTTACATGACAACATAAAGGAAGGAGATTTGTTGGAAATCTCCGCCGCCGCAGGAAGTTTTGTTTTTACCGGAAGGGAAAAAGATTCCATTGTACTCATAGGCGGTGGTGTAGGAATTACCCCGTTAATGAGTGTCATTCGGTATTTAACGGATACAGGTTGGAAAAAGGACATTTATTTCCTTTATTCCTGCCGAACCCTGGAAGATTTTATTTTCAAAAATGAGATTGAATATCTTAAAACACGGAACCCGAATATTCATATAACTACAGCTATGGAGCGTATCCAAACAGAAACTCCCTGCATAAAGATTGGGCGTTTGACCAAAGAACTTATTTCAGAATCTGTCCCCGAAATTTCCTCCCGGAGAATTCACTTATGCGGACCTCCGCCAATGATGGACTCCATTAAGTCCATACTTTATGAACTCGGAGTTTCTAAAACAAATTTGAAAACTGAAATTTTTGGGTCGGGGAACTTTAAAAAAATACCCGGAACAACCAAAGAAAAAGCTAATGCACAAATCGCTAAGGTTACATTTAAAAAATCAGGAAAATCTGGGAACTTGTCTCCTGAAAATACAATATTGGAAGTCGCAGAAGAATTGGGGGTTGAATTAGAAAGTTCCTGCCGATCTGGTGTATGTGGGACCTGTAAGGTCAGACTTTTGTCAGGATCGGTAACCATGGAATGTGAGGATGGTTTAGAACCTGATGAGAAGGAGCAGGGGGTTATCCTCGCATGTCAAGCTATGTCCAGGAATAATGTTGAAGTGGACGCTTAAAAGGCATTTAAATAATGAGAGAACGTGAACCAATAATCATAAGTATTTTAGTCCTTCTACTTCTTCTACTTTGGGGAGGGTTTGCTTTTCACCTATCTCCACGCTTTGCCGGCAGTCTGACTGGAGGAATCCTGGGAATTCTAGGATCACTTTTAATGTTCATTCCTCTAATTTATCTCGTTATTAAGAGAGTTAAGCGAATTAACCGTTGGATTACCAGTTGGACATCCATGCGCACGCTCCTTGCCTGGCACATTTATGCCGGTGTGGTCGGTCCTATTTTGGTCATCATGCATACCGGTCACAAATTTGAAAGCTCTTTGGGTATTTTTTTAACAGCAATGACCTTGATTGTAGTTGTTAGTGGTTTTATAGGGCGTTACCTGATGAAAAAAATCAGAACAGAAATAAGTGAGAAAAAATCCCTGCTGGATCAAATGAATACCGAATATAAAAAAACAATGCTTCAGCTAAGAACGTGTTGTACTGATCAGGTCGAATTGATTCAACCCTATACAGGGGTTTTTTCACGACTTTTCGGAAATATCTTTTTCAGCATGGCGCCTGCAATGGGAGAGGTCGAGTCTACCAGTAAAAAGGCTTTTCAACTCACCGAATCAATTGCTGATGTGGAATATGCAATTAAAACTCATGAATCATTTAAGAAGGCATTTTCGTCCTGGTTAAAACTTCATATCTGGCTATCTTGTGTATTATACATTCTCCTTATTGCGCACGTTTGGGGGGCAATCCACTTTGGATTAAGGTGGTTTTCATAATGGAATTCAGCAAAATTTTTAATTGGAGGAAGGTATTCGGTTTAATCGCATTAATTGTACTATTCGTCGCTTTGGCATGGGGTTCCCAGCATTCTAATCCAAACTTTTCGCACCAGTGGGAGACCTTGGCTGAACCAGGGAAATTATCTCAGGCTCATGCAACACTTGAAAACAATTGTTCAGCTTGCCATACCACCGTAAAAGGTGTTGAAGCAAACAAATGCATTTTATGCCATGCTAATAACCAATCCGTTTTACAACGCCAACCGACCTCTTTTCATGCGAATATCCAAACTTGTAAAGAGTGCCATTTGGAGCATCGGGGACGCGCACAGCGGCCTACGGAGATGAACCATATCGCTCTCGCAAACATTGGGCTTAAGCAAATGGCTGACGCCATCGACTCCAGTGACGAAGAACGCGCCAAGGTGATTCAATTAAAGCATTGGTTATCGCAAACTGATTCCTCCTCAGATCTAAGAACAAATATTCCCCCCAGGGAATTTATTTTAAATTGCATGACCTGTCATCGAAATAAGGACTTACATTTTGGTTATTTTGGCAAAGGTTGTGGAGATTGCCATACTACAAAAACATGGTCTATTCCCGAATATAGGCATCCATCAGCAAGATCCATGGATTGCTCTCAATGTCATCAAGCGCCACCTAGCCATTATATGAAACATTTTAAAATGATTTCGCAAAAGGTTGCGGGGAAACCAAAAGCACGAGTAACCCAATGCTTTTTATGTCATCAAACCACTTCATGGATAGATATTCTTGAAACCGGATTATATAAACATCATTAATTTTCCAAGAGGGTTAAAACCATACGGAAAATAGGTTTTCTGGAATGATTTAAACCTTCTTCAATAACATGCATATGACTCGAAGGTCTGGATGTGACTGATCTAACAGAAACCTGGGTTGGGTATATTGCCCTAATAGGCTTTTCTTTTGCCTATGTCATTGTTGTTTTTGAAAGGAAACTTGATATCCACAAATCCAAACCCATGATAGTAGTGGGTTGTTTCCTTTGGGGAGTAATTGGTTTTTATGAAAAAGGACACGCCGGGGGCAACCCCACACAATTTATAGAAGCTCAATTGGGCGAAATTACAGAGTTATTTTTTTTTCTTCTTGCGGCAATGACTTACGTCAATACTCTTGATGAACGCAATGTCTTTCAAAAACTTCGTGCCTGGATGCTCCAAAAAAGGTATGGGTTCAGAGGACTGTTCTGGGTATCTGGAATAATCACCTTCCTTCTCTCGCCTGTAGTGGATAACCTGACCAGCGCGCTTTTGATGTCCACTGTGGTGCTGGCAATCAGCGGAAACAACACAAAATTTCTTATCCCATCGCTGGTCAATATTGTGGTGGCAGCAAATGCGGGAGGAGCATGGAGTCCGTGCGGGGATATAACAACGCTCATAGTGTGGACATCGGGAAAAGTCCAGACACATGAATTCCTTTATTTAATTATCCCATCTGTTATCAACTGGTTGATTCCGGCTCTCATTATGTCTCGATTTATTCCTGATGATAAACCGTTGGACAAAGTTGATGCCGTTATCTTGAAACCTGGTGCCAAGATGATCATGGCCCTGGGGGTTTTAACCATTGCCATGTCCATGGGATTTCATCATTTTCTTCACCTCCCTCCATATTTGGGAATGATGCTGGGATTGAGCCTCTTGATGATCGAAGGTTACTATTTGAAACAGTGGGGAGACAGAAAAATTCTGAAAAAATTGGGAGTGGATAAAAATAGGAGACGTTATCCCAGGTTCGACATCTTCACAAAATTTGGGGGAATACAATTTGACACAATTCTATTCATTTTTGGGATTCTTACCACAGTCGGCGCTTTACAGTATATCGGCTATCTTTCATTGCTCAATCAGAGTCTTTATGAAACCTTTGGGCCCACTGTCTCGAATATAGCTTTGGGTATTCTTTCTGCCGTAGTGGATAACATTCCGGTCATGGTTGCAGTAATTAAAATGAATCCAAATATGAACCTGGACCAGTGGCTTCTCATAACTTTGACAACCGGAGTTGGGGGAAGTTTGCTTTCATTGGGCTCAGCCGCAGGCATTGCCGTCATGGGGGTGAGCCGGGAATATTATACGTTTACAACGCATTTAAAATGGGCTCCAGCCATTGCTTTGGGATATTTCTCCAGCATTTTGGTCTGGTGGTTACTTACTCATAGATTCTTTCAAATTTGAGCAAGTATGTATATTAAGTTTTTAAAATTTTGGCTTGACCTTTGAGCAAGGTCCAAGGTGTAAGATCAGCCTTGAAAGGAGAGTGCTTATGACAACGATGACCATTGGCGAACTGGCCAAGAAAAGCGGCGTTAGCGCTGACACCATTCGCTATTACGAAAGGCTTGATTTGGTTCAACCTCAGAGCCGGTCCAAGGCCGGATACCGTTTATATAGCCCGGAAAGCGTTCGGATAATTCGTTTTATTTGCAACGGCAAGGATCTTGGCTTTACGCTCGCAGAAACCAAAACATTATTGAATATTAAAGCATCGAAGACCACTACCTGTCGCGATATGTTAGGACGCACCAAGGATAAGATCGCTCAGCAAAGGGAAAATTTAAAGCAGTTGAATCGCATTCATGACCTTTTAAACAATTTAGCAGAAATTTGTCCTGGGGGAGACATGCCGCTTACCGAATGTCCCATTCTCGATTACTTATATCCAAAGGATAAAGAGTTGGAGTGAGCCAATATGCATCAGGATCATAAACATTACTACAAACCAGAAGGTGACGATCGTTGGTGGAAGTCTACCAGCGGGATTGCTGCTCTGTTTTTTCTAGGTGCCATTGGTTATTTCCTTATTACCGAACATTGGGCACATATTTTCCCATATCTCCCATACCTGATTATTCTTTTATGCCCGTTGATGCACATGTTTCATCACCGCGGGCATGGCGACCACAGCGGTCATAGCCATTCTGACGATCAGGAGGAAAAATAGACAATGGAACATGGAATGGATAGTGCGTATGGATTATGGTCATTGGTGATTTTGAATTCACTGATTTTTATCATCTTTGCGTTCAGCTTTGCCAAACCACAGACTAAAACCGACTGGCGGTCTTTTGGGGCGTTCTCAGCCTTTATTGTGGCGTTGTTTACCGAGATGTATGGCTTTCCGTTGACCATCTATCTTCTCTCCGGCTGGCTAGCAGAAAAATATCCCGGCGTGGATTTTCTGAGCCATGAAAACGGGCATTTATGGCACACGATTTTAGGTTTTAAGGGCAATGCACATTTCGACCCGATGCATATGGCCAGCTTTATTATCATTGGTGGGGGTTTCTGGATTTTATCTATAGCATGGAATGTGCTTTATAAGGCACAGAGAGCCGGAAAGCTTGCTGTCACGGGCCTTTATGCAAAGCACAGGCATCCACAATATATCGGATTTATCATGATTATGTTCGGCTTCTTGTTGCAATGGCCGACAATCCCGACTTTGGTGCTGTTCCCGATCTTGACCACCATATATGTCAGGCTGGCACGGAAAGAGGAAGCGGATGCACGGGCAGAATTCGGCAAGGCGTATGACGATTACGCCGCCCAGGTTCCAGCCTTTATCCCAAAATTTTCTTCATCAGAATCTTAATAGGTGGAATCCCATGAAACATATTCACAAACATGAAGAAAATCATCTGCAAGCCCTCGAATTAAAAGACCCCGTCTGCGGCATGGATGTTGATCCTGAAAAAACAGAGCATCTTTTCACTTTTGAAAATCACGACTACCACTTTTGCGGTGAACACTGCCTGCAAAAATTTAAAAACTCTCCAAAACAATATTTAGAACAGAAAGAAGAGCCCCCTGTAGCTTCAGGAATAATTTTCACCTGCCCCATGCATCCCGAAATAGAACAAGTCGGGCCGGGAAGCTGCCCAATCTGCGGTATGGCGCTGGAGCCAAAAAATGCAGCAGAAGCGGAGGAGGACACAACCGAACTCAAAGATATGACCTTGCGTTTTTGGGTCAGTCTGGTTCTCTCAGTTCCCGTCCTCGTTATAGCAATGTCGGAGATAATTCCCGGGAGACCTCTCCAGAACATCTTATCGCCTGAGATTTTTATTTGGGCCCAGTTAATTCTGGCTACTCCTGTTGTGCTTTGGGGAGGCTACCCGTTTTTTCACCGGGGATGGGTGTCCATTTTGACACGTCATCTGAATATGTTCACTTTAATTGCGCTAGGAACCGGAGCCGCCTATATTTATAGCCTTGTAGCCACGGTTATTCCAGGAATATTTCCTTCATCCTTTAGAGGTGAATCAGGGGAAGTCGCAGTCTATTTTGAGGCAGCTGCGGCTATCGTGACCCTGGTACTTTTGGGGCAGGTTTTGGAGTTGAAAGCACGCCACCAAACTGGAGCTGCCATCAAAGCCCTTCTTGGTCTCGCACCCAAGACCGCGCGCCGCATTTCTGAAGATGGCAGTGAAGAGGATGTGTCTCTGGACCAAGTTCACCCTGGTGACAAACTCCGCGTCCGGCCTGGAGAAAAGGTGCCAGTAGATGGCGTGGTTATTGAAGGAAGCAGTTCCATAGACGAGTCGATGGTGACAGGGGAACCCATTCCAGTGGAAAAACAACCTGGAGAAAGTGTCATTGGAGCAACAATTAACGGTACTGGATCTTTGGTAATGCAAGCCCAGCGCGTCGGTGCCGAGACTTTATTGTCCCAAATCGTTCAAATGGTTTCAGAAGCACAGCGAAGCCGCGCTCCTATTCAGAAATTGGCGGATATGGTAGCGGGTTATTTTGTGCCAGTAGTCGTTTTAATTGCAATTATCACGTTCATTATCTGGGGGGTTATAGGACCTGAACCAAGATTGGCCCATGCGCTCATAAACGCGGTGGCTGTTCTCATAATTGCTTGTCCTTGTGCATTAGGACTTGCAACTCCGATGTCGATCATGGTCGCAACTGGAGCAGGTGCAAACATGGGAGTTCTGTTCAAAAATGCTGAGGCTATTGAAGAAATGCGAAAGGTCAATACTCTTGTAGTAGACAAAACCGGAACATTGACTGAAGGGAAACCGAAGCTAGTTACGATAGTACCTGTAAAAGATTTTAATGAGGACCATTTGATTCGCTTGGTTGCCAGTCTTGAACGTGGAAGCGAACATCCTCTGGCAGCGGCAATTGTAGCCGGAGCCCAAAATAGAAGTATTGATTTAGCCAATGCTGAGTCCTTCGAGTCCAGGACTGGTAAAGGAGTTACGGGAAAAGTAGAGGGACATTTCATCGCGCTTGGAAACGCCAAACTTTTAGAGGAGATGGGTGTTGAGTTGGGTGAGTTATCCGCCAATGCCGAAGGGTATCGCGCCGAAGGGCAAACAGTGATGTTTGTGGCTGTGGATGGGCAGAGTGCTGGGCTGATCGGAGTTGCCGATCCAATTAAGGAAACCACACAAGAAGCCATAAGTAAGCTTCACCAAGATGGCATTAGAGTTGTAATGGTAACAGGTGATAACCGGGTCACGGCGGATGCAGTTGGTAAAAAGCTAGGGATCGATGATGTGATTGCTGAAGTTCTCCCTGATAAAAAAGCCGAAATTGTCAAACAACTTCAAAACGAGGGGCAAATTGTGGCAATGGCTGGTGATGGAATCAATGACGCTCCAGGGCTTGCCCAAGCTCAAGTTGGGATTGCTATGGGAACTGGAACAGATGTAGCGATGGAAAGCGCGGGTGTCACATTAGTGAAAGGAGATTTGAGAGGGATCGTACGGGCCCGCAAATTAAGTCGAGCTACAATGCGCAATATCAAACAAAATTTATTTTTTGCATTTTTTTACAATGTAATGGGAATTCCCATTGCTGCTGGAATCCTTTATCCCTTTTTTCAGATACTTCTTAGCCCAATGCTAGCTGCCGCTGCGATGAGCTTCAGTTCCGTTTCGGTTGTGGGAAATGCGCTTCGGTTGCGGAAAGTGAGATTCTTAGGATGAATATAAAAAGACTCTAAAATTCCACACTTCGGAGAAATTGAAAAATGAAAACGATAAGTATAAGTCGATTTGGCTCGGCGTTGGGAGTTAGCTCAACCCTCCTGTATTTGGGTTGCGTCTTCTTCATGGCAACAGTAAATAAGGAAACTGTAATTAAATTTTCCAATAGTCTTTTTCACGGTTTGGATGTAAGCACCATTATCCGGTGGGAGATACCCTGGACCGAAACGGTCATCGGTGTATTTGAAACATTTTTACTCGGATGGCTTTTTGGCGCAATGATAGCCGCAATATATAACTTCCGGGCAGGCTAAGGGAGATGATTGCTTAAAAAATATAGTGGAAAGATATTCCCCTCTTTTCCTTTGATTAAATAAAGGTGCATTGTGGCCATTTCACAGGACAGGCAAGTAAAACAAGGGACCATCATTGCAATCCGGTCCAGCGTCATCGACATGCATTTTTCAGAAACGCCTCCATCCATTCACAATCAGCTTCGTGCTGGCCCTAATGGAGAGGTTGTCATTGAAGTAGTGAAGCATCTTGATTCCCAAATATTAAGAGGCATCGCTTTAACTCCCACTCAGGGACTGTCACGGGGTTCTAAAGTCATCGATACGGGGCATACCTTGGAAGTTCCAGTGGGTAAACGATTATTGGGAAGGGCTCTCAATGTATTTGGTTCCACGATCGACGGCAAAGGAGATATGGATGGGGGAGATTGGAAATCCATTCATCAACGTCCTGTTCCCTTGAACAACCGCTCCACCCAATCGGAAATTTTTGCGACGGGAATCAAAGTCATTGACGTGCTGGCTCCGCTCGAGCGTGGCGGGAAAGCTGGATTGTTTGGCGGAGCGGGGGTGGGCAAAACAGTATTAATTATGGAATTAATTCATAATATGATCGGGCATCATGAAGGTATCGGTTTTTTCTGCGGTATTGGCGAACGGTGCCGTGAGGGGGAAGAGATCTACCGGGAAATGCAAGAAACCGGGGTGCTGGAAAATGCTGTTCTGGTATTCGGGCAGATGAATGAACCTCCGGGAGCAAGGTTCCGAATGGGTCTTGCGGCAATGACCATGGCTGAGTATTTCCGTGATGAAGAAAAACAGAACGTTTTACTCCTGATCGATAACATTTTCAGATTTATTCAAGCGGGGATGGAAGTCTCGGGACTTTTGGGACAACTTCCCTCACGAGTGGGTTACCAGCCCACATTAGAAACGGAACTCGCGGAACTGGAAGAACGGATCTGTAACACTTCTACGGGTTCGATCACCTCCGTTCAAGCAGTCTATGTTCCTGCGGATGATTTCACGGATCCGTCGGCCGTTCACACATTTTCTCATCTTTCTTCCTCCATCGTTCTTTCCCGTACCCGGGCCAGTCAGGGATTCTATCCCGCCATCGACCCGTTGCAATCCCAGTCCAAAATGTTGATGAAACATATTGTAGGAGAAAAGCATTATCGTGTGGCTCAGGAAGTTCGAAAGACTTTGGCTACCTTCGAAGAATTAAAAGATATTCTGGCCATGTTGGGACTGGAAGAACTCTCCCAGGAAGATCGACGAATAGTGAATCGAGCCAGAAGGATGGAGAGGTTTTTAACCCAGCCTTTCTTCAGCACGGAACGATTCACCGGTCACGAGGGAAAAATTGTAAGTGTGGAAAAAGCGATTGAAGGATGTGAACGTATCCTGAATGATGAGTTTTTCGAATATCCGGAGAAAGCTCTTTATATGATCGGAAATATTGAGGAGGCTCAGAAGCCATGAAACTAAAAATAATGCTTCCAACACATATATATCTGGAAAAGGAAGTGACAAAAGTCATTGGTCATGCCCCCAACGGGTCGTTCTGTCTCTTAACCCGACATATTGATTTTGTAAGCACCCTCATCCCGGGATTACTTTATTTTGAATCCGAAGAGGAAAAAGGTGAATTCCACGCGATTGACAGTGGAGCTTTGGTCAAATGCGGTCAGGAGGTTCTGATCTCCACCCGACGTGCTATAGGGGGAGCGGATATCGGGAAATTAAAAGAAAAACTCGAACAACAATTTCATATTCTGGATGAACAGGAAAAAAAGGCCCGCGTCGCCTTGGCCAAGCTGGAAATGAATTTTATTCGGAGATTCATGGATTTCGGAAAATAACGTTATGAATAAAAAGCCGCCTAAAGAAAATGGAAAAGATTGGGAGGAGCTAAGCCAAAAGGTGGACACCATGGAACGCCGAAAATTAAGGGCCAGAAAAGAAAAATATCTGAGTCTATGGTTTGGTATGGGAATGTTTGGTGTCATTGGCTGGTCCGTCGCGATTCCAACGCTTATCGGAGTGACATTGGGAGTTTGGATAGATAATAAATACCCGGGACGAATTTCCTGGACGCTCACTCTTCTTTTTATTGGAACATTTATAGGGTGTTTAAATGCATGGTACTGGATCAAGCAGCAAAGCGGCAGGGAACCCTGGAAAAAATAAACGGATACAAAAATTTTCCCTATATCTAAGGAAGGGTTGATCTAAATGTCTGAATTGGCTTTACATGTCATCATTGCCCTGCCGGCAGGGATTGGATTAGGTTTATTTTATTTTGGGGGCTTGTTTTGGACGTTAGGGCAAATCGTTAAAGTCCGTCGAACCAAGGTACTTATTTTTGGGAGCTTGTTGGTTCGCCTTGGGGTTACTTTATTTGGTTTTTATTGGGTTTCCCAGGGTCACTGGGAACGCTTTGTAATTTGCTTGGTAGGTTTATTAGGAGCCCGATTCTTCCTGGTCTTTCGATGGGGTCCTGGAAAAGATGCAATAAAAGTTCCCTTAAAAAAGGATGTCAACATATGAATATTACCCCAGACAGCATAACAATATTTCAATGGGGGGTTTTTTCGCTGAGTGCCACCCTTTTGTATACGTGGTTGGTAATGGCCATCCTGGTTTTGGGGTCTTGGGCAGTTACGCACAAATTGTCTTCAGAAATTCCGGTTTCGCGGTGGCAAACTCTGTTAGAAGTTTTAGTTTCTTCCCTGGGGAATCAAATCCGGGAAACCTGTGACGAGGAGCCTGATCGATACCTGCACTTTATTGGCACGTTATTTCTGTTTATTGCAGTATCAAATCTCCTGTCTATAATTCCTGGCTATCATCCGCCGACAGGGTCGCTATCCACAACCACGGCCCTGGCCCTGTGTGTTTTTGTTGCAGTTCCCCTATTTGGAATTTCCAGGCAAGGGCTTATCAATTATCTTAAGCATTATATCCGTCCTTCAGTGTTCATGCTTCCGTTTAATATTATCGGAGAACTTTCACGCACCCTGGCTCTTGCGGTACGTTTATATGGAAACATCATGGCCGGAACGATGATCGTGGCGATTCTTTTGATCATAACCCCATTTTTCGTCCCTATAGTTATGCAATTGCTGGGATTATTGATCGGATTGATCCAGGCCTACATCTTTGCTGTTCTTGCAACGGTCTACATCGCTTCGGCTGCAAGAGCCCATGAAGAAAAAATACAGAATAACGAGCCACAAAAGAATAAAGGAGACTCATAACATGGACAATCTTACTTTAATAGGGATGGCTTCCATATTCACGGCGGGTATAACGATAGGCATCGGCTCCATTGGCCCCGCCTTGGGAGAGGGCCGGGCTCTCGCCAATGCCTTGACCGCCCTGGCGCAACAACCAGATGAGGCTAATACCATTATTCGGACTTTATTCGTAGGAATGGCCATGGTCGAATCGACGGCAATTTATTGCTTTGTGGTGACTATGATTCTAATTTTCGCGAACCCTTTCTGGAATTATTTTCTGGGACAGGCGGGAGGTTAATCAATGGCTATCGACTGGATCACGACCATCGCACAAATCATAAATTTTCTGGTTTTGGTAGCACTGCTCCGGATTTTTCTGTTTCGTCCCATTGTGAAGGCCATGGATGAACGGAATGCGAAAATCGCATCCCGGCTGGCCGAGGCTGAGGAAAAGCGTAATCAGGCGGAACAGGAAAAAGAATTGTACCAAGCGAAGAATCTTGAATTGGAAAATATAAGGGAAGAGAAACTCACCCAGGTAAAAATGGAAACCGAATCATTAAAAAAGAAACTCATTAAAAACGCCCGGGAGGAAGTGGGTCAAATTCAGACAAAATGGCAAGAGACTCTTCAAGAGGAAAAAAATTCTTTCCTCGCCGAATTGCGTCGCCGCGCCTGCGAACAAACTTGTGCTGTGGCTCGAAACGCTTTGAGAGACCTCGCAAACTCGGATCTGCAAAAAATGGTAATAGATGTTTTCCTAAAGCGTCTTAAGGAAATAGAAAAAATGGAACGGGAAGTCATACATAAATCTTTGATTCTTTCTAATAATAAAGTCACAGTCCAAACCGCTTTTGAAATTCCAGCCGAAACCCGGAATTTAATTATTCATCTGTTGCAGGAACAATTTTCTAAAGAAATCATCGTGAAATTTATTAGCTCTTCTGATTTGATTTTTGGAGTGGAATTGATTGCTCATGACCAAAAAATAGCATGGAGTTTGGAGCACTATTTGGAGGAGTTAGAAGAAAACCTAAATGAAGCCTTTCATTAAAAGTGATAGGAAACATCCATATTGAGCGAGTCTCAAACTAGGCAAAATAAAAACAAGGGAAAAATGGAATCAAATGGCCACAGAACCTAAAGAGTTAAAGGCCCTTCTGGACAATACTTTTTCAGTCTTTGTTCGGGTTCTTAAAGAATACCAACCCCAGCTTAAAGGGGAAGAGATTGGCCGTGTAATTTCAATGGGGCATGGAATTGCCCGCGTGGAAGGTTTGGGAGGGGTCCAATTAGGCGAAGTCGTCCGCTTTTCCGGGGACATTCTGGGGTTTGCGTTTAATTTAGATCCGGAGGAAGTGGGCATTATTCTCCTTGAAGATAGTGAGGGAATAGAATCAGGGAGCGAGGTTCACCGTACAGGAAGGGTTCTGGACGTACCTGTTGGAAAAGAATTGTTAGGACGGGTAATAGATGCAACCGGCAAACCATTGGATGGAAAGGGCCCCATTCATACTACCCAGCGTCTCCCCATCGAACGGCCCGCGCCTCCCATCATGTCCCGGGACCCGGTAACGGTTCCTCTGCAAACCGGGATCAAAGTAGTGGACGCGTTGATTCCCATTGGCCGCGGTCAACGGGAACTCATTCTCGGAGACCGTCAGTCCACCAAAACCGCGATCGCGCTGGATGCCATCATCAATCAGGTGGATAAAGATGTTCTTTGTATTTATTGTGCTATTGGACAGCGAAGTTCATCCGTCGCCGGTGTAATCGCTGATTTACGGAAAAACCAGGCCCTGGATAATTGCATTGTGGTGGTGTCAGGTGGGGAAGATCCTCCGGGCCTGAAGTTTATCACCCCATACGCTGCCACAAGTATGGCCGAACACTTCATGGAACAGGGTCGCGATGTTTTAATCGTGTACGATGATCTGACCCGTCATGCCTGGGCTTATAGAGAACTTTCGCTATTACTTCGACGTCCTCCCGGCCGGGAGGCTTATCCAGGGGATATTTTCTATATTCATTCCCGCCTTTTGGAACGCTCCACACATTTGAGGAAAGAATTTGGAGGGGGATCTTTGACCGCTTTGCCCATCGTTGAGACGGAAGCGCAGAACATAACCGCTTACATACCAACAAACCTAATTTCTATAACCGATGGACAAATCTATGTATTCCCCGGTCTTTTCCAGAAAGGAGTATTACCGGCAGTGGACGTAGGAAAGTCCGTCTCGCGTGTTGGGGGCAAGGCGCAACTTCCAGCATATCGTGTAGTTGCAGGCGATTTGCGGTTGGCCTACTCCCAGTTTGAGGAGTTGGAAACTTTTGCCAGATTCGATACTCGTTTGGATGAATCTACCAAAAAAACTCTTGAGCGGGGGCGCCGAATTCGCGAAGTGTTTAAACAACCTCAGCAACAACCCATCCCAGTCCCAGAACAAATCTTGGTGCTTTTGGCGGTTACTAATGGCATCTACGACGATCTTCCTCTGAACAGGGTTGAGGAAGCAAGTAATAAAATTTCCAAAGAGACCCGTAAACAATTGTCAGAGGTGTGCAACCGAATTGATGCAGGGGAACCGCTCAGTGAGGAGAACCGTGCGGCTCTCCTTAATCTCTCCGAGAATATTGTGAATTCACTATTAGCCGAATCATAAAAATGGAAACCACCGAAGCCATCAAAAAGAAGATCCAGGTTACCAACGATCTCCATTCCATAGTAAAAACAATGAAAACCCTTGCGGCCGTGAGCATCCGGCAGTATGAGAACACAGTCGAATCCATCGCCGAGTATCACCGGACAGTGGAAATGGGCCTTCAAATAATTTTAAGAAATGTACCGCAAGTCATTCGCATTCAAAAACCCGCGCGTGACCATCATGTGGGGATAATTATATTCGGTTCGGATCAAGGATTGTGCGGGCAATTCAATGAACGCATTGCTTCTTATTCTCTTTCGACGATGGGGAATCTTCATTTCCAACCGGAGAACAGAAGAGTTTTGGCGGTGGGGACACGGGTTAGGGCAAAGATGGAAGAGCTGGGGCAAAACGTCACCGATGTTTTTACTGTCCCTGAGTCTTTATTGGGTTTTGTTCCCTTGGTGCAAAAGCTATTGCTAAAAATAGATTCATGGCAATTGCAGGAAAAAATGGATCAGCTGTTCTTGTTTTACAATCAACCGTTATCCAAAGCATCGTTTCGCCCTCACGGTTTCCGACTGTTACCTTTAGCCGAGGAATGGTTTGAAAATCTGGCAAAAAAAAACTGGCCAACGAATAATCTTCCAAATTTCACTTTGGATCCTCAACAACTGTTTTCTTCCTTGATTCAGCAGTATTTATCCGTCCGTCTCTTCCGCGCTCTGGCTGAATCTCTAATGAGTGAAAACGCCAGCCGCCTGGCGGCCATGCAAGTTGCAGAAAAAAACATTGAAGAGCGGTTAGAAGAACTGACCGCTCGATATCAACATAAACGGCAGAGCTCTATTACCGAAGAATTACTCGACATAATAAATGGTTTCGAAGCATTAACCGCAGAGACAAAAATTTAAGAAGAATTAAAGAATATTGAAACCAATACTAAAAGGAGTTTGAAGTGCTAAAAACTAAAACAGAACTCCCATATCGAAGACATGATGATGTTTTTCTTAAGATCCAAGAACTGGATAAAATTGCTATAAGCGTAGGGTCCCATAAACTTCTACATCTCATGGAAATAGGCGAAGATATTTCAGAATACAAGAGTATCTGGGGCTATTCCCTTGGTGAAACAGAAACTAGAATGCCAATTTATGAATACCCAAGCTATGACTTTCAAGTCACGGATGAGATCACGAACCTCAAATTAGAATGATCGTTTTTTACAGCAATTTAAGCTTTGCGAAGATTATCCTAATTTGTTTGGGAAACTTTATTTGAAAAAAGAAAGAAGACTTCATAAAAAAAATCTTTTGATTCCAAACCATTTAATTCAAAAAATAAAAAGTTTTTTGCTCTTTTTCTTGAAATGAGGTGATTAAAATCAAAAATGTATTTTTCTTTCTATTAATAGTTGGTTTTTTGGTTCTTGGAGGTTGTGCCACCTCTAAAAACTACGACAAAATGCTCAAGACATGGCACGGGAAAAATATTAATGAATTTACCTCTATGATGGGAGAGCCCATGAAAACTTTCAAAAATCCTGAAGGCAACATGGTTTACTTCTACTTAAGACGAAATCCTGAATTGGTATTATTAACCTGTGAAACTTGGATTGAGGCAAATCCTTCAGAAATAATTATAAATACTCGTTGGGAAGGAGGAAACTGCGCTGCGTTTTCCTCAGATTGATGTATTTTACAAATTTATTTCTGAATTTCATTATAACCTCCTCCCTTAAAACTGTTCCAATCTGAGGATTAGAAATCAGTTGTAATGGAGTTTTTAATGGTGAGTTTTGCAGTGAAGAAGCGATTTCCCGAAGAACAGATAACGTTTGCTTTGGGGCGGGCTGGAATGGGTTTTCTGGTCTAGGAAGTCATCCGAGCGAAAAATCTTTAGAAGGGATTATCAAGGTGAATTTTCCTAAAGAGGAGAACATTCCGGAACCTTTTTCGTTACCATTCATTACTCAAGATAAATACCTTATCAATGGGGAACTTCGCCGCTGGAAAGGACCCATGCAAAATGTCTCATCCCCTCTTTGGATTAATAATCCCTCAGGACTTTCGCAAAAGGTAGTAGGGCATTATCCTCTTTTAACCCAAAAAGAGGCTATGGAAGCATTGAATGCCGCAGTTCATTCCTATGACTGCGGACAGGGGCTATGGCCAACCCTTTCAGTAGATCAAAGGATCAGGCATATTGAAAAGTTCGCTTTTCAAATGAAAGAGAAGAAAAAAGAGATTGTCACTTTACTAATGTGGGAGATTGGAAAAAACCTGAACGATTCTGAAAAAGAATTCGATCGAACGATCGACTACATAAACGGAACCATTGACGAATTAAAAATTTTGGATCGGGTCTCTTCCAGGTTCACGATTCAACAGGGAGTCATCGCACAAATCAGACGGGCGCCGCTTGGCGTCGTGCTTTGCATGGGACCCTTCAATTATCCTCTCAATGAAACATTCACAACGCTGATACCTGCGCTGATAATGGGGAATACCGTTATTTTAAAACCGCCCAAACTCGGCGTATTGCTTTATTCTCCTTTACTGGAAGCCTTCCATAATTCCTTTCCCCCTGGAGTGATCAATACCCTCTACGGAGACGGGCAGCAAGTGTGTGGTCCCCTGATGGAATCAGGAAAAATTGACGTGCTCGCATTCATAGGAAGTAGCCGAGTAGCGGACATTTTAAAAAAACAGCACCCCAAACCGCATCGTTTGCGGTGCATTCTGGGGCTGGACGCAAAAAATCCCGCCATCATTCTTTCACATGCCGATTTGGACCTTACCGTAAAGGAATGTGTTCTAGGAACCCTTTCATTTAATGGTCAACGTTGTACGGCGATAAAAATTATATTTGTTCATTCCCTTATTGTAGATGCCTTTTTAAACCGCTTTAAAGAGGAAGTTTCCAAACTTAAAGTGGGTATGCCTTGGGATTCTGATATAAGGCTCACCCCCTTGCCGGAATCGGGGAAACCTGAATACCTTTTTGAACTTGTCGAAGACGCAAAAAAAAACGGGGCTGAAATCATCAATAAGAATGGCGGCAAATTCAATAAAACACTTTTCAATCCGGCTCTGCTGTATCCTGTCAATTCAATGATGAGAATATATCATGAAGAACAATTTGGACCCGTCATCCCCATTGTTCCGTTCGACGACATCAATATCCCGATACGATATGTTATAGAATCCCATTATGGACAACAGGTGAGCCTGTTTGGGACCGATCCCGACGTGATCGCAAAAATGATCGATCCTTTGGTCAACCAAGTCTGCCGGGTTAATCTTAACAGTCAATGTCAGCGGGGTCCGGACACATTTCCATTTACCGGGAGAAAGGATTCAGCGGAAGGTACTCTTTCCATTTCAGATGCCCTGCGAGTTTTTTCCATCAGGACACTGGTTGCCGGCAAAGAAATTGATTTGAACCGGGAAATCATTAACAGAATAATTAAAGAGCGCAAGTCAAATTTCCTTTCAACTGATTTTATTTTTTAACCAAGATAGCGAAGGAAAAAAATGTTAACCAATAACGTAAAGATCGCGTATTTTTCTATGGAAATTGGAATCGATGCCGAAATTCCTACCTATGCCGGTGGCCTTGGGATTCTGGCGGGAGATACCATTCGTTCGGCGGCCGACCTGAAAGTTCCACTGGCAGCCGTTACGCTGGTGCATAGAAAGGGATATTTCTTTCAACATTTTGACGGCAGTGGCCGGCAGCAGGAGGAGCCGGTCAATTGGGTTGTTGATGATTTTTTGACGGATACGGAAATTCGCGCCAAGGTGACCTTGGAAGGTCGGGAGGTTCACATTCGGGCCTGGAAGTATGAAGTGACCGCCTCCAACGGTTTTGTAATTCCGGTTTATTTCCTGGACACCGATCTTCCAGAAAATTCGCCCTGGGACCGGGCAGTGACTCACTACCTCTATGGCGGAGATTCTCATTACCGGTTTTGTCAGGAAGTGGTTCTGGGAATTGGCGGGATTAGGATTTTGCGAGCCCTCGGCCACCAAAACCTCCGCCGGTTTCACATGAACGAGGGACACGCCAGCTTATTGACCCTGGAATTACTGCAAGAGCGTTTGAATCAAGAGGGCCGAACCGAAAATGAGCCGGACGACATGGAAGCGGTTCGCAAACAATGCGTATTCACAACGCACACACCCGTGCCCGCGGGACATGATCAGTTTCCTCTCGACCTGGTAAATCGTGTTCTTGCAGATCGCGAGGCTTGCTGTATCACCGACTCCATTTGCCATGAAGGCCGGTTAAACATGACCTTTCTGGCCCTGACCTTCAGCCATTACATCAATGGCGTTGCCAAGAAGCACGGGGAAATATCACGACACATGTTCGCTTCGTATGATGTGGATTCCATCACCAACGGAGTACGCCCTCAAAGCTGGGTTTCCGAATCCTTTGCAAAGCTCTTTGATCTCCATATTCCCGGATGGAGGCAGGACAACTTCAGCCTGCGATACGCATTGAGTATTCCCGAAGAGGAAATATGGGAAGCACATCAGAAATCCAAACGTCTTCTTATTGATTATGCGAATCGTGAGGTGAACGCCGGGTTCGACAAGGACATCTTGACAATTGGTTTTGCCCGCCGGGCAGCGCCCTATAAACGTGCCGATCTCGTGTTTGAAGATGTAGAACGTTTAAGGAAAATTGCCCGCGATGGTGGGAAATTCCAAATCGTGTTCGCTGGTAAGGCACACCCGCAGAATCAAGATGGAATTGAGCTCATTCAACGGATTATTAAAATGAAGACCACGTTAATAGATGAAATTCCTATCGCTTATTTGCCCAACTACGACATGAACCTTGGCAAACTTATGACGGCGGGAGTGGATGTCTGGCTCAATACCCCCCTGCCGCCCATGGAAGCTTCCGGGACCAGTGGCATGAAGGCCGCGCTGAACGGGGTTCCGTCTCTGAGTGTGATGGACGGCTGGTGGATCGAAGGGTGCATTGAAGGGGTGACAGGGTGGGCCATTCGGGCGGACGGACATACCCAACAAAAATCTGGCGACCGCGCAAAAGACGCTGGCTCCCTTTATACGAAATTGGAGCATTCCATTCTTCCACTTTTCTACGCAAACCGGAGCCGCTTCATTGAGATCATGCGTCACGCCATCGCTTTGAACGGTTCATTTTTTAACACGCAACGGATGGTTCAGCAATACGTGCTCAAGGCGTATTTCCCTTGATCTGTTCCATTAATAACTTCCTATTCAATTTGTAGTAAACGAAAATTGTCTTTAGGAGATTTTTAAACACTTTCCTTAACTAATATATATTAATAGACCTCCAAAAAGGAGATGTTTCATGCCTAAAAATTTGATTAAGGATTATATGAGTTCGCCTATCTTAAGTGTTGATGTAAACAAAACTATCAGAGAAGCCGCCGATTTTATGATGCAAAAACGAACCAGATCACTTCTTGTGAAAGAAAATGAAAATTATGTGGGGATTGTTACCAAAACAGATTTTATAGTAAGGGTTTATATCAATGAAAACATGGATCCAGGTTTGGATGTTGTTTCAGAGGTCATGTCTAAACCTGTTTTATCTTTGGATTTAAATTGCACAATGGAAGAAGCCAGAAAGTTTATGCAGAAAAATAAAATCGGGCATATTGGGGTGATTGATGACGACAAAATTATAGGCATATTAGCTAAAAAAGAATTACTAGCTTATTTCGGGAAACTCACTTGAGAGCGGAAAAATTCCACTTTTTTTCAAAAACCTGAAAATGAATGACTTCAAAAAACGTATAACCACCCTCGTTCTTGGAGTCCTGTTTTTTGTGGGGGTTCTGAATATACCTCTTCCTGATGGAATGACGGAAGATGCTAAACGTATGCTGGCTGTGGTGTTCCTCATGGCTATCTGGTGGATGGGTGAGGGAACTTCTATCACTGTGACTGCCCTTTTACCTCTGATACTGTTTCCCCTTCTTGGTATCCTACCCAGCAAAGAAGTCGCGCCTAACTATGCCAATCAAATGGTCTTTCTTTTCTTGGGCGGGTTTATGATCGCTATCGCCATGGAAAAATGGAATTTCCATAAAAGGCTAGCGCTCCTCATTGTATTAGCCATCGGGACCAGCTTGAAACGCATCGTTTTGGGATTCATGGCGGCCTGTGCTTTTCTTTCTATGTGGATTTCGAATACTGCAACCACCATGATGCTCCTTCCTGTGGCCATGGCTGTCACCCGGCAGATTGCTTCCGAAGCTTCCCTGAACGGAGTGCGAAACCAGGAAACGGAAAAATTAATTCAAAACAGCTTGGGTCTCGTGTTGATGTTGGGTCTCGCTTATTCAGGTAGCATCGGTGGAGTAGGGACGCTGATCGGGACCCCACCCAATATTGTGTTTGCTGGATTTTACAAAAAACTATTTCCCGAAGCGGGAGGGATCAGTTTTTTTGACTGGATGCTTTTCGCTATTCCCATCGTATGCTTGTTTCTCCCTTTGGTGTGGATTTATCTCTGCCGTATGGTCGCACCGATTCCCATGGATTCCATCCACTTCGGCGAGGGAGGATCCGAGATCATTCGGAAAGAACTCGATGCCCTTGGAAAGGTCAATTCCGCGGAAAGAGCCATCGCCGTGGTGTTTGTCGCTACCGCCGGGCTTTGGATCTTTCGCAAACCCATTGCGCTGGGTTCCTTTACCATACCCGGTTGGTCGCAAATATTTGCCCGTCCGGAGCTATTACACGATGCTACTGTAGCGATGACAATGGGGCTTTTGCTCATGCTACTGCCTGTCCGATGGGGCAGAGGATTGGAGCTCAATGGAAAAACCGAATTTTTTATTCTCGACTGGCCCACAGTTCAAAAGAAGGCTCCTTGGGGAATCCTGCTTTTGTTCGGCGGCGGCTTTGCGCTAGCCGCGGGTTTTGCTAAAACGGGCCTGGACCAATGGATTGGTCAACAACTAGCTTCCGTTTCCACGTTGCCCTTGTTGCTGGTGATTCTTTGCCTTTGTCTCGGTGTCACCTTCCTCACTGAACTGACCTCAAACACTGCAACGACCACAATGATCCTGCCCATCATCGCCGCCATAGCCATTGCCGCACGCTACCAACCGCTCCTGCTCATGATTCCCGCGACACTTTCTGCCTCCTTCGCATTCATGCTTCCTGTGGCCACTCCTCCAAACGCCATCGTATTCTCCAGTGGGTGGGTAACCATTCCCCAAATGTCGCGTGCTGGAGTGTTTCTCAACATTACGGGTGCTGCCCTAGTAACTACGTTTGCTCTCCTTCTTATTGATGTGATTTTTCTATAAAATCACTTTTCTCTAAAAATAAATATCTATGCTGTAATTTTTAAGAATAATTTCCTCTACCACCAAGCACAATGAATTTCTTGAAGAACTTGTGTTGCCCCCGTTGCCATTTGGTAAAAACTAAGTTGGCCACAAGTTAAATCTCAAGGGTGTTTCCCGTCATCCAAAAGTGGACAATTTAGGTAAAATTCCAAGAGATACTTTCTGTTAAACTTTCCTTTAAACGGAGGTTGTTATGAACAAGAAAGTGTCGAGTGAATCCCTCCTTAAAGACATCTGTCGTAGAACCCGCTAAAATTATTAACCCTAGTTAAAATACCTTCATTTGCCTCAAATCCTTTTCTGCCCACAATAAACTTCCAACGTTCAGAGGACAGCGATCTGCGACCCGCGTTGCCGGACGAGATGGATATGGCCCATAGGTCTGCCCATTTGGGTCCAAGCTCAGCGAACAGCTCTTAGGAATAAGGTGTCCGCGAAACTCAACTAGCGGACCGTGTTGCGCTTTGCGGACTCAGCGATCAGCCTATAACGATCAGTGGTCAGAGGTTAGGGAACCGCGATCTTCGATCCGCGATCCGGGTCGGATTTGCAGGCAAATGGTTTGTTAGTTTGGCCCGTAATGAATAGTATATATATAATAAACCATACTCTTTGTATATTAACCTTTTGTATATTAACCTTTGCACCATATAAATACGATATATCTGGGGTGATGCGGGACGCAGGCCTCGAAATATTTTTTAAGCCAATTCTAAAATGATTAACGTAAGACTAAGGGTGGCTCTCTAAAACTCAATATGAAAAAGCAGACTGGCCATATTAGACATTTGACTAACGCCCAATAGGTTAGTTTGGTTTGTTAGATAAGAAATTATTTTGTGAGGTACTAATCTTTTTTTCGGAATCCGCCCTAGTGGCCCAAAAAGTGGACCAGTTTTATGGGAGATTTTAAAAGTGAGCCAAAATTTCTCCCAACAACCCCTTTGTTTACTTGAGGGTGGCCCAATTGGACCGATTGGCCCGCTTTCTCAAGTATAATAGGACTAAAACTATTTAGGCATTCATTTACTTCTAACTCCTCTCTCCCAAAAGTATTAATTAATATATCTCAGAAAATGGACCAAGTGGACCAATAGGACCACCACGTTGGTATCACTGGGGATGATAGACCATATTTGTGGTCCACTTTTCTTGGCGACTCAAAAAGTGGGCCAATAAACACAAAGTCCAGCTTTATTCACTCTCAGCTTTCTCAGTTGGGTGTAAGACGGAAGATTTAATGTGTATTACTCGCCGTCTGCTACCCTCAATAGTCATTCTAGCAGTGCTTCGGTTTTCTTCGGAGGATGCAAGAAATCCTTTCTCATTGAGGCGTTTCCAAAGGGTCTGTTGAGTAACAGGAAGCCCCATTCCTTGATCTCTGGCCAGCTTTTGGGAAACACGAAAGGCAGAATCTGGTTCAAGGTAAATATCTTCATCCTGTAACCAACCAATCTTGTCCCCTTTTGGATGGTATACGATGATTCCCTCCTCACTAGGAGCAGGACGCCATCCCCATGGGATTGGCTCCTTGCAGGGTTTGTCACCATGGTTTGTGTCTACGAGATGAGCTTGTCCGGATACAAACGCAGCGGAGACGAGCTCAACAAAGCGGGTCGCGGGTTCCTCGCCGAGTTGATGTTGAGCTTGTGTTCCACCGGCCTCCAGAATCGAGTCATATCCTCGCCTGTATAAAGCATCGTGTTTGGACTGGTCTATGACGTTCGCTTCAAATACAAACTTCAAGAACATTTCCCATCCAATGACAAGACTTACAATCATATCCGGCGTCCGGTCGTGGGCAAACGACTTTTGGCGGATCTGGTCTCTTAGTTCTGCTTGACGTATGGCAAGGGATTTTTTAAGGTCATCCATTTGCGGTGCAAGCCACTTCAAATACCCGACCATTGTTTGGGAAAAAAGCCCCTCTCGTGCCGCATGTTGAGCTTCAGTAAGCCTATTTAAATTCACATCACCTTTTGCTATTTCCAGTATCCAAGTTCTTGCCCGAATAGATTGCCCCTTAGGAACATCTTCCCCGCTGGAGACAATCAACCCTCGTGGATAGTACTCCGGTCTCTGCCCCCCATCCGCGCTCATTCTTCCGCGTCCAGCATGGTTCCCTTGGCCACGTAAAAGTCTGCTGGCCTCTCGATGCATTTTATCGATGTCATTGGTAGTACCACTAGGAGCAAAGTCATCAACGGTAAAAAGGCAATCTTTAGTAATAAAAGCAGCTTTCTCTAAGCTGTTGCTTGTAGAGTTCCAGTTTCCCGGAAGATTCTTGCCATGAAACTCAGAGCCATAAAAGGCCTGTGCTAAAGCAGTGAGCTCAGTTTTCTGGCTTCCAGTGGGACCTGCAAAAAACAGAGAAAAGTCAATGGGAGACACCTCACCTAAAGGTGATCGAAAGCTTGCTGAAAGCAGGGAAAACATTACCGCCTCCGGTGCCAATTCAACCAACGAAAGTGTCGCCAGTATGGACTTGTGAAGTTCTTCGTTGATATTTTCCTCTGGAAACAGATAACAGTTTAATTTTTCTCCTTCCATTTCAACATTAATATCTTGAGAAAGTTCTTCGCCAGTTATCCCGCCTCCACAATGGAGAAATACCCATATTTTGTTGATTTTCTTCCACCCAAAGTGTCCATAAATTTTTCTAGTTTCTACCTTGCCTGAAAGAAGTTGAATGGCTGTTCGTGTACGATCTTTGACTGCAAACCCAGCATGAAGAACGGCCTCAGATCCAAGCTTTTCGACCACCCAATGAAGTGCAGAAAACTCTTTTGCTTTTACTGTGATTTTACTTTTCTGCCCATTAACAATTGCTTCCAACTCAATATGCCGGGTGACTTCTGCTCCATCATCTTTTTCAACGTCTGCAATAATGCGAGCTGTGAAATTTGTCAGTAGCGTTGGTATAAACCCATCTTTTGTCGGCTTATTCCAAATGATGCCACCGTCAACGAATTGATATTGAGCGATTGCGTCTTGATCTAGTTCTGCCCGGTCGAACATTCGCTCCACATAGTAACCTTCCTCCTCTCGTGCTTTTCCATGAGGATAATGCTCAAGGATTAACTTGATTTCCCCCAGAGTGTATCCTCTTCGCTTTAGAAGAGAGGTCATTGACATGTCAAACCCGCTACGGCTTGTGTCATTAAGCCCATCTGAACTTCCCTCCCATCTCCTCCGTACATCTGGATCATTCTCTAGGAGAGTCAAAAACTTTTCAGGCAATGAGTTGAACTTAGAGAAATCAGAGAGCTCGTATACCTCTTCTCCAAAACAAATCAACTTTGATAGTGTTTCAATCCGTCCTTTATCTCGCTTCTTTTTATTTGGGAGGTTGATTGTTCCAGGAACACGCATGATGCGATCAATGTTGTGGCATGAATCCGCACTAAAGAATCTTTCAAGAACTTTATTGTAGTTTTCAAGTTCCGCTATATTACCGTTGACCACAACAGGATCATTGATTTTCCAGAAAGCTTGAAAACCGCCCCCCGAGTCTGTGATCACGGTGGGCTTTACAAGGGAATTCTGAAGCATATCCAAAATTCGTTTTCTTTCTTCTTCAATTGGATGGCCCTCCTTAGGATCGATATCAACATGCAACCACGAGAGAGATTTGATATCAGCCTTTTTAGACTTTTTTGTTACCCGCCCCTTGGTGGGATTCACTTGAAAGTAAATATTTCTCTTTCCCTGATATCGTTCTATATATTTTTTTAGCTCTTCCTTCTCATCACTTCCAAACGACCGAGTATCAGTTTTCCCGTCTGGTACAATTGCTGTGATGACAATGATCTCATCCCCAAAGAACCTACTTAAAAATTTTACTGCAACTTCAGTTTCTGGATTAGTCACAGGCCACCTCCCCTTCTATCCCACGTGGTCTGGTATCCATCCATTCTTGCACTTCGAGGTCATCCCAGCCTCGCCTATTAGGAGAAAGTTTGATCCTTTTGGGAAACTCCCCTTTTCGTTCAAGCCTCCAGATAGTTGTAGTTGAGAGACCAACTTTCTCTATCACTTCTTTTAGATTTAAAATCTTCACGCTACCTCCTTGAGTAATTGTAATGCGAGAAACAATTGGCGTTTCTTCGCTTATACCTAAAGGGGTAATTGGGAGGGGAGAGTTACCCTGAAAATAGAAATCAACTGTAACCTATTGAAATTTGGAGAGAAAAAAATGAGAGAAATTTTGATATCGTAAGGTAACCGGGGTAACCCGGTTACTGGTAAGCAGTAACTGAATAGTGGTAAGGAAATTAGATTATCGAAGGAAAATATATAGGTTTGGTACCCTTTTTATCAGAAAGGCTAAAAAAGGTGTCTTTATCTATCAATCTAGTTGACCTTCTTCAGGAGAGGTATCATCCCCCCCGGGTCTTCCATAGGCAATATTGTCCTCTGGGGTTACTTGCTCCTCTTCAGGAGAAGTAATGTAGTCCACTTGGATGCCAAAATTTGTCTGATATTCCCCTATTCCTATGGACTTGAACGGATCAGAATCTATATCAAATAATTCCTTTAAATCCTTTCTCAATGCCGAGACATATTGTTTCAAATTATTTTTTTGTCCAGGCTCATCAAAATCTTCTTTACTGAAAGAGGTCCCTATAGCAAAAATACTAATAAGAAGATTAAATGATTTTCCTCGAGGAAGCTTAGATTTCCATTTTTCTAAGGAAAATAGTTCTTGTTTATTATTGATCTTTACCCTTATTTGTCCTGCATCTGTTATAGAAAATTTTACTTTATCCCAAGAGGTCCCATCTGGGGCAGGGAAAAAGCTTATTTTCTCTTTATATTGTTTTTCTTCTGCGGATAAAATTTCAGCATTTTCCTCTTTAGCCCTAATCTTTTCCTCTAATTTAACGTGGTCAAAAAGCTCTTCAACCCACTCCAGGATGTCAATTCCATTTTTCATTAACCACCCAAATACTGGTTCGCTCCATATAAAATTTACAACATTAATTGGCTTCAAGGGGGTTTCCAAGTCTTTTTTTTCTTGAATTGGAGTGATGGAAATTAATTTATTCGCTTGGATGTGGGATTTTACAAGTTTTATGAAGTTTCCAATAATTTGATTATCTACTTTTTCATTTTCCTCATATCGTTCACCAAAAATTATTCTTATTAAATCTTTAAGAGTCCATGCAGGACATATTTTTAATAAATCTAAATAAGAGCTAGGATTTATTTCCCTCCCCATTTTCAAAAAATCTTCTGATAATTTAACTGCCTTATCACCTTCAAGTAGCAAATACCAAGGATCATTTTTTGGAATATCCAATGCTAAATGCAATTCATGAGCAAAACTATAGGCTTGTTTAGCCGAAACTTGGGTGTTGAAAAACTTATCCTCAAGGGAGGTTTCTGGTTTAAACGTGGATTCAAAAGTACGTAACGTTTTAGGGAGAGGGTCTTCAAATCCAAATGGATAGGACTCAATACCGTTATTATCAACCGTATCGAAAAATAAACTCATAAAACCTCTATTAGGGTTAATTTCTTTATCGTATTTAATAGATTTTTTGTTAAAAACCAATCTAAAAAATTCGAGAATAGTCCAATATCTACATCTTGCAAACTGATAATATTCTTCTCCTGCAAAGCCCCCATCAATGTTTTCCGTTTCTCGTTCAATCATAAAAATGCATCCCTTCCATTGCCCTTCAAAGTAGCGTCAGACTAGGCCGGAGAAGGTGCCCTAATTTTCGGGTGTACGACCCCATGCCCGGTTCAATTACAAACCAAATTGCCTATTTTTTCGCCTTTTTCTCATTAATAATTAACTCCAATTTGCGACCCCAAGCTTCTAATGCTTTCTTCTTTTCGTCATCGTAGGTATACCGATCATAAATTTTAGTTGTTCCACTCTCACTATGATTTAAAATTTTGCTTACTATAAGCCTTTGGAAACCTAGTGCCGTCATCATTGTAGCTGCTGTTCGTCTCAAGTCGTGTGGGGTAAAATGCTCTAACCCTATATCTTTTTGGATTTTTCTTAATGCCTTGGTAGTTGCCCTAGAATCGATCGGCCCATCTCTCCTAGTAGATGGAAAAAGAAAACCAGACTTCTTTGAGTTTTTTCTTATTTCTTTAAGAATTTTCTTCGCCAAATTATTTAAGGGAACCCTATGTCTAATTCCATTCTTGGTTCTTTCAGGGGGGATATCCCACCAGCCTTTTTTTAAATCAAGTTCTTTCCATTCAGCGCTGACAACCTCCCCCCTTCTCTGAGCCGTGGACAACATAAGCTTTAAGGCGAGTATATTTGAAATGGACATTTTGGATTTTTCCAATTCATTCCAGAATTTCTTAATTTCCGGTTCATCCAAAACTCTGTCCCGTTCTTTCTTTTCGGCGGGCATGGCGATGGCTACACTTGGCGAAGTATCCAAAATGTCCCTTGAAACAGCAAAATTAAACATCTTGGAAATGACATTCAACGTCCGGTTGGCCATTCCCGGCGATCCCCTATCCACAATCTGGTCCAAGATTAAAATAATGTCACGCCTTCTTATCTCCCTAGCCTTTTTCTTTCCTATTAATGGAATCACTTCTTTATGCAAACATCTTTCATCCTCTCGCCACGTCTTTTTTCTGGGCTTCGACCACTTTTCAATGAATTCCTCGGAGAGGTCAAATACCGTGTACGACTCACGGTGTGCAATTTTTTCTTGAATTTTTTGTTTCCCCGGATCAATACCCTGCCCTACTTTGTCTCTTGCTTTGGTGGCTTCTGTTCGAGCACCTGCTAAAGATTTTGTTGGATATTTACCAATAGTATAAATTCTATTCTTCCCATCGAACCTATATTCAAGGAAAAAAGTAATTCTTCCAGAGGGTTCAACACGAACTCCAAGCCCTTTCCCCGCAGTTTCATAAACCACGTATCGTTTATCTTTTGGCTTCAAAGCTTTAATTGAGGTATTTGTGAATTTCATTATTTTTGAAGGGTCTTCAAAATTGCCTATATAGATTTATATCATATAGGCATTATAATGAAATACCAAGAAAAGGCAAGACACACAATGAACCAAATAACCTCTTTTATTTACTTATATTTATAAAAAAAAAGATGGCCATGAAACTTGATGAAATGGTAAGAACTGCAAATATCACTTCGTTCGGGACGAAGGGGTCGGAAGTTCAAATCTTCTCATCCCGACCATTTATTCCTAACAAACCTTGGCCGGTATTATATTGCGAGTTAGGCTGTGATTAACATCTATGGATGTTGATACTCAAATCGCGTATCCAGCCTCATCAAACTTTTGGCTCCTGATGGCAAAAATACTTTCGAGAAATCAACTTGGTTTCGTTCTATTGAGATTGAGGTATAGATCTTTTTTGGGATTATTTCTAGTATTGAGCTTATTAATATTATCGGGTTGTGAGGGAGGAAATAATACCGTGTCTGACACTCCAGAAAATACGCCGGAATATATTTCCGACAACTGGTATCTCAAGGATGTGATTCCAGATGATGAGCTTAAGGCCCAAAATTTTGAAGTCCCCCGGACCACTCGGGATTTTGTAAATTACATACAAAAAAATGGCCGTGAGGAAGAAAAAGAAGCGCTGTTGACAGCTGAAGCTGATTTCACTCATAAGGTTCTGGAGCTTGTTCAAACCATCAGAAAAAGAAAAGATGATTCTCCCGCCTCAGATGAGTCATCTACAGGAAAAGAATAGAACCCGGTTCTATATGCCTGAGAAACGAGTGGGGTGCGATCCCACCGACTCAAATACCTCAAACTAAAACCTTAAATCGTCTGCTATCTGAGGGTTGTCTATAAATTTATTGCGGTTGCCCTGCAATTCTTCAATGATTCCATTGCGGCGTATTTCCATTTTATCCGGCGGGTCCTGACGGTGCCACTTGTAAAGCAATTTACCCAGGCTGGGCCGGATGGCTATCCCGTACTCGGCATGCATATAAAACATCGCTCGGGCGATTTCCCCCCGGACGTGAACCCTGGGCTCGACCAGCTTTTTACCGGCATCCACTTCAAAATCACATTTTCCGTAGTTCCTCTTTTCTCCGGAAATGTCCCCAAAAGGGAAACTGCCGCGAACCTTATTGATTGATACCAGGGCAGGATACAAATTGTGGAGATCACCTTCAATTTGATTGAACTGCGAATTGCTATCCCGGCATTCTTTTCTAGTGCCGCATTTCAGAGAATAGGTGACCCAGGACATTGGAAGAACATGTTCCACATTTATGTTCTTTCCCTTTCTAGCCCCAAATCGCTCGCCGCAATAAAGCGTTTCTCCGCCATCGGAATATACCCGGGACCAAAGAAGACGCCGGGCGGTTTCGTAATCTTGAACTTTTTCTTGAGTATTTTTCTGCTCATCCAGCCCTGAACGGGTGAAATAAAGGAAACCCAATATCAGCAATACAAAAATCCATTGAAGGACCGTCCTACTTTTTCCCGCCCCAATCTTTGACAGGAAATGGCTCTTTTTAAGCATCATTCACTCCAGCCTTGATTCAGAGTTTCCGGCCACGTCATCAGGGGGGATATCCTTTGGATTAACACATCTCCATTGGAAAGTATCGGGCTCGACCTCAGTTAATTTGAAGGTGATGCCGTTGATGGATGTTTCTGTTTTCTTGCCTGGTTCGATGTGCCGGGTGGACATATAATTCTACATGCATAAGACAGGGGTAAATTATGCATTCGTAAGTAAATATAAATAGCTTGAGCTTTAGAGCTATAAAACTATTCATCTAAAAGTTTTCTTTTCTGTTCTTCAAATTCATCTTCAGTCAAAATTCCCTTCTCCTTTAATTCCACAAGTTTATTTATCTCATCAGCAACACTGGCAGAATCAGTTTTATTGACCAAATCAGGTGTTTTTCCCTGAAGATAATTACGTTCATATTCTTTCACTGCTTGCTGAACATTCTTTTTAAGCACAAGTGGATCATCAATATTATGGAAGCTTTCACTGCCCATTCCAGTCCCGGACACTAAAATAGTTCCATAGCCCAAAATCCGCCCCGCAATAGATTGATCAACCTGGAAGCTTTCTACTTTGTTGAGCAACAATTCAAAGGTGTTTCTCTTGATGAAGCCAATTTTAATCATTACTCTCTGATTGGTAACACCAAATTCTGAGGTGAGAAAGGCTATTAGAGACGATAGTCCACTGAATATGGCAACTAATATGATCACTAAGCCTGCATAGTTCAAAATACTTTTAAGGTTTTCATCTTGTCCGATGCCAGAAAACAAAAAACTAATTCCCGCTGCTGTAAATAGAAGCAGAGGCCCAAAAAATGTTATCCAATGAAGTTTTGCTCTATAGGTTATCTCTTCATTCTGCAAAAGATTTTTGTCAATATAACTCATGCTATCTCCAAAAAATATTACTACGGACGAGAAAAGTCACTCACACCATTCAAGGCAACACCATCGTTATATTTGCTAACTTCAATTCTTTAAACTCGCCCACCGGCAAATCAAAGGAAACGCAGAGCAATAAATAACATTGAATTTTAATTGGTCCACCATATTTCGGTGTAAGTGCGACCTTAGCCGTCGAGGCTTCATCATAATGCACTTTTATCAGATGGACTTTATTACGTTCAAGCTTAAGGATGGCTGGGGAGGTATAGGTTGCTCCAGGCTGAGAATCCAGGCTTAATACTGCGGTGTGGGGGATCGTATCAATGGCCACGTCCTGAGTGGGACCGTCAAGCATGCCTGCGCATCCGTGAAAAACAATAGAAATACTTAAAACAATAATGACAATTTGAAAATATTTTGAGTTCGGCAATTCAGGCATGATAGCCACCTTCGAGGTATTGGGATGACTTAATTTAATTCAGGATAGATGTATTGTCAAATTAGGCGTGGGTTGCGGAAGGGGTCATCTATAGTAAAAGTACGCGGCCAGAACACATAATATTGTAGAAACAAAAATAAATGGCAATAATATGACTCGGCCTTTGCCCATGATCAGTCCAATTATAGCCAACGATGAGACAACCTGAAAGATTCGTTCAATTATTTCAAGGGGCTCCATGTCTATACCTTAATCTCTGATCGACTTGATTTTTTGAGGAAATTAACAATACAACAGTTCATCCCACTGGATAGTATACCGTGGCGAACGCGCCCCGCAACGCATACTTCACTTCGATCTCGAACATACAGGCCCGCTCCATCTCCCGGTCCGAAAGGTTGCAATGGAATTGTAAAATAGTAGCCATCGCCTACAACGCAGAGGGTATTGTCAAAATAGTTTATTAATTTCGCTCGGATGAAAGTTTCAAACTTTTCAAATTCCCTATCATGGGGTAGGAATTATTTTTGCTAAGATTTTCAATATTCAACAAGCGAAATCACAGATATCTGTGATTGAACTGGTATTGCCTTTAGCTTTAAGGACTTATATCTTAGTTGAGTCGTCAGTGAGGTAACTTGATTTTCCCAGAGGTGATATGAATAGTTTATTTAAACAAGATTGGGATGGTTTAGCAGGGATAATTGCAGCGGTTTCAGCAATCATTTTGCATTTATTCCATGTGGTGGATTCCGGAATTTTATTAAGTGTCACGGTAGCCCTTGTTTCCTTAATTTTCATTCGAGGTTTACGGCGGGATCACAGGATGGAACGCATCGAAGAAAGCCTATTGAAAACGCAGAAAACATTAAATAAATTTCACGCAACACTTGTTCCATCAGAAGTTCAACTTGTAGGTCCTGAGAATTTACGCGATGTTACCCATGAATTTTCGACTAAAGCCCGTGGAGAAATGATCTGGTTTAATGTTTCCCCATTGATGTTCCGACGGCAAGAAGTTTTTGACTCGTTTCTGCGCCCAGCGATTGAAAATTCACAGGTAGATTCAATCCAATTTATTTTTGATGAAAGCAAGCGTTCTCTATGGGAAAGCGAACTAGTCTCCAAAATAGAGGCGTTACCGAAAAACGAAAAAATAAAAGAACCCTACTGGTCCACAATTGAAGATAATGTGTCCATAATCGCATCAAATATTAGGCAAGAAAAACTGACGGAATGTTTGGTGAGTATCTGGAGTGAGCCCTTTATGTTGAATATCGTCGAACATCAAATTCCCCGTTATATCTTCCATGTTTTTCCTAAATCCGAGCTATTGGGCCGGTTGATAGATCTCATTCGCCAACATCAATTTCGATTGTCTTCCCAGACCTTATTAGAACAAAGTGCTTGAAAAAAAGCGAGAGTGTCATTCTTCTTGGTCATGCAATTCACGGTAATAATTTTCTAAATCTTTTGACGATAAAACCCCTATGATTTGATCTTTATCTGTTACAACAAGATGACGGATTCTATTGTTTTCCATGAGTCTACTTGCCAATGCCATAGAATCAACTTTATCGACTGTGACTATAGTTTTGGTCATTGCAGTATGAACTCTTTCAGAGATTATTGATCCATCTCCCCTTACTATCTTGCGAAACCAGTCCGCTTTAGTAAATATCCCCGCCCATTCACCATTTTCTTGTATTAAAATAGAATTAATATTATTTTCCAGCATTATTTCCATAGCCTCATGCCCTAATGTGTCATGACCTGTGGAAATAACCGGACTGCTCATAAAAGAACCAATCGAAGCCATCAAACCCCCCATTTAGAATTTTATAGGGGATGCTGATGCATCCTGCATCAAACATCCCCCTTTACCATTCCTCTCACAATACTTATCGTAAAATACAAATAAAACTTTTAGATATAAATACTTACAATCCAAATGCCTTGTTTTTTCCTTAGTTAGTTTGGATGGAAACCTTAGGGGCCTGGTTATTCTTTCTGCGACGGACATGTGCAGGACACGTTCGGCAATTTTCCGAAAGTTGTGCCACATTTTCCCTTCGTATTATAATCATTGATCAGAAAATTCGTCTGATTACAAATACCGCTACATCGGAGTTTGACCTGCAGGCTGTTAACCACTGCGTATGACAGGTTTGGAGGGTCTTTAAATTGATTTGGCAAGTCAGGTTTCGGTTAGAGAGCAAGGAGAAGGGATTGTATTAAGAAAAATTGGCCATTCTACGGTTTTTTTTCATCCATGCCACTATCTCATTTCGATCAAACCTCTTTTCCTTTTTACTTATAGGAAGGTACGGGAAGCCATTTTGGTTGCAAAGATATCGGAGCTGGCGTACGTTCTTTAACTGCAACCATTCAACAACTTGGATTTCTGTCATTAACTCATGAGCGGAATCGAAAGCGTTTGTCGCTTCCTGAAACTTATTCTTTGAAACATTGGAACAACGATTGCCGGCACTACTTAGTGATGAACCAGTTGATGTTAACAACTGCTTACTTGGCTTGAAAGCCAGGACCCTGCGAGGGCGGATGATGATCGTTTCTCCCGTTTGAGGATTGCGGGTGATTCTAGCTTTTTTATTTTTCAAATAAAAACTTGCGAACCCCGCAATGCGAACATTCTCCCCGCTAGCCAGTTCCGTCTTAATTTCCTTAAATACAACATTCACAGCTTCTTCAGCTTCCTGGCGAGTGAACCCCACTCTTTTATAAACCTGCTCGACTAAATCAGACTTTTTCACGTTTGGTTTGATCTCAAGATTTTCCACAACTCACATTCCCTAAATTAAAGCGAGAACCACCTTCAAACGATTTTGCCTTTTTCACTCTTCGTCTTATACCAAATAGATACTCCTCCTAATGTACTGCTTTAAGCATTTGAAACAATTGACTTTTATCACATCTTAATGTGACTCTCACCCAGTCGAAATCCATCATTTTCTGTTACCTTAGTTAAATAATTGACGCCAATAAATGCGGATTCCACCCGCAATACTAAAGGGAAACCTCCTCCTCCCGTCCCTTTGTGAGTGGAATCCGCCAAGCATGTTATCCCCCCAGAGGCCTGAAGGCATCTGGGGGGATAACTCATTTTAAAATTTGAGTAAAATCCTCAGCCGCCAAATCCTCTCCACCTTGGCCTGGTTCTTTCACTAATCTCATAATTTCACCCAGTCCAACAATTGATTCCCAAATAATATCTTTGAATATTGCTGACTTTATGGGGGAAATTTAACGCAGATCACAAAAGTTTGTAGTTTAGCTCCTCATCGAATCACTCCAATATTTATAATATTGCTATAACCCTTAATCGTAGTTTCTCCATACTTTTTGTCGTCCATTCGCAGAGGTATAAAATGATTATTACCCTCGATGACTCAATTATATTTGGCATTTTATCAATTCTATTCGTTTCTTCTTTAGCAATTCCTTTAGGAACCGCTATGAGAAAACCCTGGACAATAAATGTTTTATTTCAGAATCCCCATGATCCACTACAAAAAGACGAAAAAGAATGCATGAGGTTTGGAACTCAAAAAGAGGCAAACGAGTTTTTTGAATGCAAGTTAAGGGAAGGGTTGCCGTTTGATTATAATTACGGAACTTTCAATTTATCTCGCAGGCAAAGGAGAAATGGAAAGATGGTCACCATGCTATTAAGGCAGGCATCTATTAAAAATGATAAGGATGGAAACCCCGATTTGAGCTATTTCCCAATCGTTTCTGCCATTGAACTAGATTAACCAATATGCGATGCAATATTGGTTGGGGTTAAGTTCCTTCCAGATATTTTCCGAAGGAGCTATATCTTGACACCAACAAACTGTTGAAATAATCGAATAATAACAATGTTAAAAAAAAGCCCAAAGTATAAGCCACCGGGACCGGTTCATCTTGAATTCCTGCAACAAGGTGAAAAGAAATTTAATATAATCTTATTAAGAAAAGCGAGAACCCGGTAAACAGAAAACAGATAGTGGTGAAGGAAGGTAAGTAATTTTCCAAGGCAATTTGATCAGGATGCTGAGGTCGGAAATTCCAATCTTATCATCCCATCTATTCCCATGAAATAAATTAATAAAATCAGGTCCCGATGGCGACTTTATGCCCATTGTCAGAGTTTTTGCTGGCGGGTGATGTTTCATTGGACTCATCCAAGGCAAGGGATGAAAACAAAACTTCATCTATTTTATCATCCAACTCTAAACTAGACTCAACACGTTCTATCAATTTAACAGATTCTTCAATCAGATATTCTTCTTCGAGTAATGTAGTTTCCAGTTCACGCTCTAATTTATCAACTTCATTTAGAAGTTTTATTCCTTCTTCCTCCAGAGCTTTCTTTTTTTGAAAAGTCTGGACTTTCTTATCGCTTATATCGTTACGGGATTTTTCAAGTTCTTCTCTTAACTTGTTAATGGACACCAGTTTTTCTTCTAAACTTTTAAATTCCTGATTCAAATTTTTGAGAAATTTTTCTCTTCGCTTACGAAGTATTTCCAATGTATCAATGTCCTGGTTTTCATTTTCAGCCGACATTGCATCGTTTGCAGGTTCTTCTTCCAAATCCTGGCTGTCACCCTCAATTCCAACACCATTTAACAGGCGTTCATACTGACCGGAATGTGTTTCTTCTTCATCCTCCAAATGCTGGAGGTTTAAAATGATTTTTTCCAAATTGTTGTCATAAACCTCAAAATTACGGTCGATCTCATACTGGCTATCCAGGTTTTTCTTTAAAGTTTTTCCAAGCCCTTGTAGATCAGCCTCAATGGATTTAGCACGATCATCCGTATCTTCCAGAATTTTATTAAAGGCGCGCACCACCCGGTCAAATTCACGAACGACGGCTAAACCTTTCTCCCTGGTTGCGATATTTTCTTCCTGCAATTTTATATCTTTCCGATCCATAACAGTTAGCCCGTTTAGTGTTAATCAATTGCTAGAAAAATTAAAGAAGGATATGGAGTGATTTTTCCTGAGTTAATTTTTTCAAACATAAGCAAATGTAGATTTAATTAGGAAAAGTTTACCATCATCTTCAATCTTCTCAACAAGAAGAACATCACATTCTAGTGTGATAAAAAACACATTAGGGATTTCGACACAGCCGCTCTATTTTGAATAGCTTGAGGAAGACTCATTGAGATAGTTTGAAGCGCAAAATTAATGGCTTCAATACAAAAATTTTCTTCACTTACAACTCAAGAGCAAGCTCGAATGCTCTCTTCTTGATCTTTGCATTGGGTCCAAACCAGGCTAATCGCAAACGGGAGTCCTGGCTATTGCCAAGACAATGGTCGATGGTGTAGATGACAGCATTCAGCAAACCCCAGGCGGTCATGTTAGCGGGTTCCAGATTCTGCCCCGGAGCCTTTTTAATCGCATCAATTCCAATCCTGGTTTTAAGCTCCGCAAGTTTATTTATGTTGTCACTTCCAACTTCAGATAATTTCTCAGTCATATCCGGCTGAAAAACATTGAACATATATCTATTGCCAGTCTGCTCATCTACCTTTGTATTTGCCAATCTCTCGGCTTCAGAAGAAAATTTCGACATTGCTTCCCGCCCAAGACCGATGGCCTCTCTGGTTTTTCTAATCATGTCATTTTCAAACTTATTTGGTTTTAGCGATACAAAGGGGAAATTTTTATTAAAAGACCTTCGGCATACGTTCCTGAAGGAAGTTCTCGCCCTGGAGACCAATTGAAGGGTGTTACTGCCCGCTAACCGCACCGCAATGAAATGGGCTTCAATTTTATCTCTGTTTGTTTCCCGGGAAGCTAACAGGAGATAATTTTTTACTTTATCAGTTTTCCCCAAGGTAAATTCCTGGTCCAGAGAGGCCAATGCCCAAACTATTCTCCTATTATCCAGAGCGCCAATGGTTTCTAAATGGGCCTCCCCATGCTCAATAAAGGATCTGAAAAATTGAAACATCTCTTGATTAGCAAATGATTTTGGCATTCCCGAAGGCACTCTGGATACTTCATAATCGAGATTCACCTTATATATCAGCTCCCGGGGAGACAGGTTGGCGCTGACATCCACACCAAGCCCATTCCAGGGGTTCTCATCTGTCCAATCCATCGGTTCACCTATGAAGTCTCAAAATCACAGTTGATTAGAAGTGATTATATCTCCCTTTCCAGGAAATTTTAACCAATTTCAAAATGACAAAATATAACGGGGAAAGCTCCCAAGGGGGATGGGGTGGTTAAACTTGCACTGGACAGGAAAGGGATTTTTGCGAGATCAATCGTGAATGCTATAATCACGCAAATTAAACTCGGGATACAGATCCATACACAGCGCAAAGCAATCCACAAAGGAAAATAAGCAGATATGAATTCTAAAGCCAACCCAATTTTGATTGAGATGTCACAAGATTTGCCTGAATCCATTCGGACTTTTAAATATATTCAAGATCCTAAAAGCTATGAGGAGATTTTTACTCAAGCAAGGGCAGAAATTTTCTGCCTCCGCAATATGGAAAGAACCATGGAAAATGGTCAATCCGCAAAATCTTTCCTGCAAGAAAATGGTTATAGTTTTCTACTGGAAAACTCTGACGCAGAAGAACAAATGGAAGAACGGATGAGACTCCTGGGGACCTTGCAACTGATTGCCGAATTGTCTAAAGAATTGGCTGAAGATTGATTTCCTCCCGATCAAGATATCCTTCCAGGAAAAATAACTTTCAGAAGAAAATCACACTCGTAAACGAACAATACGAGCAACATTACAGATAGCCTGCATCATGGAACGTCATTAGGCTCTGGTGAAATCCTCGGAGCTAATTTATAAACGCTATTGGCCCAACGCCCCCCGCAAACTTCCTTCGGATTTCCGGCACACCCCATATTGCAATTATCGGCTTCACCAAAACTACCAAAATCGCTTCCACAAAAGCACCAGTTTCCAAACTGAGTCGCCGCAACGGGGTAATTCTGAACTCGACAATGCCGCATACATTTTTCATTCGTCATGTCGCTTTCATTGGTTATAAAACCAAATACATCCCGCCGGACAATTTTTTTACTGGAAGCATCTTTATAGCATCCTTTAAAGACCCACTCTCCTGACTCGCCTTCTGTCGCGCGGTTCAAAGAGTGGTCTGTTGACAAATCAGCTTCTTGAGAAGGCAAGACCCCGGCCACCACGAACGCCGGCTTGTTGTTTCCATTTTTCAGAAGGAACGCGGGAAAGTCATAAAACCCCAGGCTTTGCAGTTTTAATTGAATTTTTTGAGCAATAGTTTTGACATCGCCTTGACTATGAACTTCCACATAGTGCTCACCTTTTTGCCAAAAATACCTTTCAAGTTTCTCGCCCATTCCGGCACTGAGAACCGCGCGGTCGGCGACAAACCCGCCCATTCGAAATTTATCGTTCCCTGTGTTCATATCCCAGGTTTCATGATCGCGTTTTTTCAACAGGGTATCTCCTCCCGAATTGATGAAAACTTCAAGGATCAAGTGAGCGACAGGGGTCACATCAGGACTTCTTTTTTCACCTGTTGCCAGAAAATAAATTGCAGGTTTATTATTTATTTTGACAGTCCGAACGCGAAAAGAAAACTTGTCTTCCAGACCTGGAAGAAATTCCCTGAAAACGGACATCGCAGCCTTTTTCCACACTCTTCGTAACTCCTGTTGCAAACTGGGTTTCATTTTTTTTTCAGGATTTGCAAGAATCTCTCTTATCTCCGCGTTCAATTCTTCGGCGTTAGCCTTTGCATTAAGAACCTGTCCATTGAAAAAAATAATACCCAGCACAACAAAAAAATACTTCCAGTCTTTCATATTCATAGCCCTGACTTTTTTGTTCAAACAAATAATCCAGGTAAAAATGGTCCGCCTTGGCACAGAGTTTTTCCCTGCCAAAAAATACTTTCAGTAGTATTTACCAGATGGGTTTATTTAATTATTTTAGGTCTGCCAATGAACCTTGTCAATGTCTTCAAGTCAATTTAGGCGCAAATTATTGATGCTAAAGGAGTTTATTTTTCAGAATATATAGCGAAATATCTTGCAAGTCTAAACAACCTAAATAAAAGAATAAGCCCTAAATTCATTAAATTTGTCAGGACCCTTCAGTAATGGAGTAAAATATATTCTAATTGGATCAGTGACTACTTGCGCCTGACTAGGGTTATCTTGAAATCAGGAATGATCTTTTGAACACAAAAATTTTTCTTATTCTATGCGCAGTGGCCGGAGTCTTATACCTCCTGTGGCCCTATCTCATGTGGATGGTGAAGGTATTCATTTACAACCTGATCCTCGACTATGGGTTCTATATCCTCATTTTCCTGATGGGCGGCGGCTATTATTTATGGCGGCGGCTGAAAACCTGAATGATTCCAACCCCTCCCAATAAAAGTAATTGCGGAAAAATTCTGGTCATCACAGGACAGGATTTACGTCATCAATATTTCGTCAATCAGCTGAATACGCGATTTCCTCTTTTAGCGGTGCTGACGGAAACCTGTACTTATCCCAAACCGATAGCCCATGCGGACGAAGAACAAAAAGCCTGGAACTGGTTTTTTACCCGCCGTAAAAACTTTGAAGAAAAAACTTTTGGCCCCGCAAACTGGACTCCAACATTAAACAATCCTCCTCTCATCAAAATCCCGCAAGGAAAACTGAACGCGCCAGAAACGTTGAAAAAAATTAGCGACTTACATCCTGAATTCATCGCCCTGTTCGGAACGGGCTTGCTTGGCCAGAAGTTTCTGGACCGCTTTCCCCGCCAGATATTCAATCTTCATGTGGGATTGCCCCGTTACTTCAGAGGTTCATCCTGTAACTTCTGGCCTGTTCATAATAATCGCCTGGAAGAACTGGGGGCGTCAGTCCATTTAACCAATGCCGGAATCGACACGGGCAATATCGCCGCCTGGTCCGCTATTGAACTGGAGGACGATGACAACGAGCAAACGCTTGCGGGAAAAACTTTGACCACCGGAATTGAATTGATGATTTCCGTCATTCAGGATTGGCGAAATAAAACCCTGAACTTCACCACATCTGAAAAAACAGGCGAACTTTATTTGAGGAAGGATTTTACGCCGGGTGCGGTTTTACGTGTCCGGCGCATGGTCGAATCAGGCGAGTTGAAACGTCAACTTATCAGCATCGGGAATAGAAAGCCCCTGAACGGAGTTTAGTTGCGTACCAGACGAACACTTAAGGTAGGGTTGTTATAACTTTTCAAACTTGTTTTACTGTACCCGCCCAGGAAAAAGAAATAGCGGGCGGAATCCAGGCCCATTTGCTCATTCGACCAGAACCCATAACCGCCCCCGCTTTCAAAGGCGTCAGGGTTCCCAAGAGTGAAATTTTCTTTTCGATCATAAGCCAGCTGTTTTCCATCTTCTTTATAGATGGCCTCAAATTCTTTTATGGTGGGCAAGCGCCAATCACTATAACCCCCGTATTTCTCCTCGTTGATTTTCTCAACCCAGACGTTGGCCTCCTCCCAGCCAATCGGCTGCCGCTTTTCAAGAATCCGAAAGTCACGGGCCATCCACATTAAATTTGTTCTCGTATCCTTCGCGGTCCCGTCGACAAATTTGATCCAGTCTCCCATTTTAATACTGGTTTCCTGTTTTTTTTGATTTTTGGCCCAGCTTGTATAACCCTCAAATATTCCAAACACCATGACCATAGCAATCAAGGCAAAAACCAGCGTCTTTTTGACCTTCTTCAATCCCTCAATAGTCGAATCCAAATGGGCAGTTTCGTTTTCAAGCTCCGATTTCTCCGCACTGAGTTTTTCATGCTCTGCTTTACGGGCTCCCAGTTCAAGAAGTCTTTCATTTTCCTCAATGCCTTCTCCAATGGTCCGAACAACTACTTTATAGTCCAGAGGCTTCTTCAGGAACCGAAATACTTCACTGGTATTGACCACGTCCGCAATCAACTGGCTATCGTTATGAGCGGTCATCAAAATTCTTACCGTATCAGGAGCCAGTGATTTCAGTTTGGTTAAGAACTCCGTCCCACGCATTGCCGCTAGCTGGTTGTCCGACACCACCACAGCAAAGGGGCCTTTATCACTTATTATTTCAAGAGCCTCATCAACTTCACTACAAAGTATCAAGTCGTAGTTTTCCGGGGCCAATAATTTTTTGGCGGTGGTGAGAACAACTTTCTCGCGGTCAACCATCAGGACTTTTTTATTTGCCATAAAATATTAAGTTGAATATTTAATGTAAGAAGTGGACCTACATTAATGCTAACCCCTCCCGCCTTTCTTGTAAAGATATAAGTCCTTATAAACCAACTAGATAAGTTAATTTTCGTTGAAAAATCGACGTTTAAATCGTGCGGTGGATTCCAGGATATTCAATTCAGGGACCCATCAGGACGCGATCAGGCAAATGAGTCATTGCCAGTTATTCCAGAGTGGGTAAGCGCGGGAGGAAAACTACTTGTGGGGCTTAACGTGGATGGGTGTACGGTTCGATCAACCCGCAAATTTCTTCGATCAAATCACTTCGAGAGTAATTGCCTTTTTGAAAAATACAGTGCACCTTTTTCTTGAGCAGTTTCTTTTCATCGCCGGAAAGTTCCTTTGCCGTTAAAACAATAACAGGAACGTCCCCGAAATGTCCGTTTTGTTCAAATTTTGACAGGAAATCGAAGCCATTGACGTCCGGCAACACCAGATCAAGAAGGACCAACCCAGGATTCTCGGTTTCCAGCATATTCATGGCCATGTTGCCATCCACCGCCTCAGCAACATCCCATCCTTCTCTTCTCAAAATTCGACACAAGGCTCCCCGGTTGGAAGCGTCGTCCTCGACGACAAGGATAGTCTTTCTATTTTCCCCGGATGAATTCCCCGCTTCCATTTTTTCAGGTTCCTGGGATTCAGCCGGAAATAATCCCGCTAACTCCGGTTCCTTGATGAGGGAAGATTCGCCGTTCGTGAAAGAAGAACCTGCGCCTTGCTCGGCAGGCAACCTTTCGCCGGCGGAAGCGTCCGCAGGCAATCTCACCGTAAACACCGACCCTCTCCCAAATTCGCTTCTAACCTTAATATCTCCACCGAGAACCTGGCACAGACGGCGGCTGATGGCCAAACCCAGGCCCGTCCCACCATTTTTATGCGCGACGGAGTTTTCGGACTGAGAAAATTCCTTGAATAATTGCGGAATCATTTCCTCACTTATTCCGATACCCGTATCGGTGATGAAAAACGTCAACCATTCGCCCCCGTCGATGGTTTCACTGACCACCTTGAGAGAAATAGTACCCTCTTCGGTAAATTTACAAGCATTGCCAAGCAGATTGAGCAAAACTTGCCGCACCCTCCCCGGATCAGAAAACATGGTGTTTACGAATCCCTGCTGGGTGACCGAAATCGTGTTGCGGTTTTTTCGGGCAAGCGGGCGGATGGCAGACATCACGTCCTCCACCACACTCATGACTTTTACATTTTCCAAATTGACATCCATGACCCCGGCCTTCATTTTTGAGTAATCCAGGATATCATTGAACAAACCCAGTAAATGCCTTCCCGAAACTTCAATGGCCTTCAGGTCCTCATCAATTTTTGGCAGATTTAAATTTCTGGTTTCATATTGAATGATCTCGCAATAGCCCAGAATGGCATTCAGCGGAGTCCGAAATTCGTGGCTTATTTTGGTAATAAAATCACTTTTGAATCTGCCAGCCCTTTCAGCTTCCTCTTTGGCCACCACAAGAGATTCTTCGGCCAGACGCCGAAAAGCGATCTCCTGCTTGAGCTCACAGGTTTGCTCTTCCAGGGTTTTGGTGCGCTCTTGGACAATTCCTTCCAGATTTTTATTCTGGTCGGATATCATTTTGTTCAAAGCAGCCCCTTCCAGCGCATACGACGTATTTTGCAAGATAATGGAAAGCGGGTACAACTCGGATTCATTGGTAGTCCTATCCTCTTCAAGGACTCCGGCAAACATCCCCCGCACCCGGGACTTGGTTCCCAAAACGTGCAGGATCAACGATTTTCCATATCCACTGGATGCGACCACGACAGGACGGAACTGGTTGACCGCCCAGGCAAAACTGCCGTTTTCAATCAATTCCCTGACTTCATTCTTAATCCGGAATTCTTCCTCCACAGGCTCAACCGTCGTCAGGGCAAATTCGGAATCGTCGTCCCGCACCATAAAAAAGGAGATGACTTTAAAGCCCATCAACTGTTTTAAATGTTCTTCGCAAAGTTTGAGAATTCGAGAGGTGTCGCCAGCCAGGATGGCCGGGTGCTGAAGCTCCCCAAGAGAGGCGAGAAGACCTAGCTCGTAAAGGTTCGAGCGGGCCAGTTTTTCCAGGTACCCAATACGGACGTCTTTTTTTTCACTCGGTTCCATGGGTCCCTACATGAAAATTTTGACGGCGTCGCTTACCTGACGGTCTACCTGCTCCAACACCGTAGATAAAAAACTTGTGGGCAATCCCAGCATTTTCCAGGCTTTTTGATCGATGGGCGGTACATAACGCTCCCCACTGTTTCCCAACTCCATTGTCTGGGCCAGAATATCCGCCACATGGGTTACAGCGGCCTCTAAAGGAAATTTGGAAGCGCTGGAGGGAGCATGGTGACAGGAAACACCTTCCACCAATGCTTCAGGAAGATTCCACTTATGCATCAATTTGCTGCCCGCCTCGGCGTGATCCCATCCGAGAATATCTTTTTCCGCCTCATGCAAAAGACCGCCATGACTGTATTTGATCAATACGCGGCTCATTTCTTCAGGAAGCGCAAGGTAGGTCAGCAATCGTCCCAGATCATGAAGCAAACCCAAAACATAAAAACGTTCGGGGTTGGGGTCCTTAATATAAACACCGATCACCCGCCCGGCCAAACCGGTAGCAATGCTGTGTTGCCAAAAGGATTGCATGTTCACCACATCCTTCGATATCCCCTTAAAACTGTTTATGATCGCAGTCGCAAGAGCCAGATCCCGCAATTGGACCATCCCCACGATCGTGATCGCATGCGTGATGGTCTCTACTTTAGAAGAAAAACCAAAAAAGGAACTATTAACAATTTTGAGCAAACGGGCGGAGAGCGCGGAATCCTTCCGGATGATATCGGCGATCTCAGAAAAAGAACTGTCAGGACTTTCCACCGCTTCATTGATTTGGTAAAAAATAGTCGGCAAAGACCCCAACTTGGCGGGACCATCGACCAGTTCTTCAATATTTGGCGCTGTATTCAAGGGGTCTCCTGTCGAGTTTTCATCTTTCTCATTATACATAGCTCAACCAGTTCTTTAATGACGGAATTTTCCCGGTTAGAATAGCGAAACAACTCGTCCACTTCTTCCTTCATTTGGGTTGGAAGCGTTTCCGCATTTTGGGCTGAAGTCCGATCTTTGGAAACTTCTTCTTTTTTACTCTCAATATCCACCTCCACATCCACCTCGGAAATGCCCCACGCCATCAATGTGTGGATATGCTTGTCGGAAACTTCTTCACCGGCTGGAAGAAGAAGTCTTCCATTTGAGTCCCTGGCGTGACTGGCGAGAACCATGCCAGCTTTTAAATCTTTTATTCTGACTTTCGCCATAAAATTTTTCACTCCCGGATAAAAAAACCGTTCCCAAAAACTCACGATAACTCAAAACCTGTCAACTATCGAAAAGTCCTTTCCTTTTCGGGAACTTTAATAAAAATATTTTTAGACGACCAGCTTCTCAAATGTCTGGTCCATTGAACGATAACGCCCTCAATAGCCTTCCGCCCAATGCACAAAAAGTCTCCCCTTAAACCATGAATTATCCGGGAGACTTACCAATTCGGGCAGGGGATATAGTTTAGCACAAAATTCCTGAGCAAAGGGCGGCTCCTTTAAAATACGTATGTTAGAAGAAAGTAGCGTAACGGCAAAAGAGTTGTTTTTCCCTCCTATCAGGGCATGCAAAAAAATTCCGCCGAAGAGAAATATTATTTTTGGCGTCCACAATTTCATCCAAAGAATTTCAATTTATTGCCCGTCAACCAGCCTTTTCTTTTTACGAAACGCATCCTCTTCAAGACGTCGATTGATCCCCCCGCATTCTAAACACTTGAAGGAATTCAAAAAATTTACTATTGTTCGCTACGAGGGATGAAAAAACCATCAATGTTCAGGTCTTTATATAAATTCGGAGAAAGTACATGGACAATAAAGTAATTTTAATCAGTAACAGTGGCGATGTTCTTTTCATGATGTTGGGCGCCGTCATGGTTTTTGCAATGCACGGAGGCTTTGCTTTTCTGGAAGTTGGGACGGTCCGCAAAAAAAACCAGGTGAACGCGCTGGTGAAAATTCTTTCGGATTTTGCCATATCCACCATCATTTATTTCGGCATCGGCTACGCCATCGCCTACGGCGTTTATTTTTACAAATCCGCCCCGGATCTGGTGGGAGAAAATCAAGGTTATGACCTGGTACATTTTTTCTTCCTGCTCACCTTTGCCGCGGCGATACCGGCCATTATCTCCGGTGGCATCGCAGAGCGGGCAAAATTCTGGACCCAGGCGCTGGCGGCAGGTATTTTTGTGGCCTTCATTTATCCCCTGTTTGAAGGAATGGTTTGGGGGCGAATCACCTCCCTCGGACAGGAAGACTCCTGGTTGGCGGGAATTTCAGGGGGCATTCCTTTCCATGATTATGCAGGGTCGGTTGTGGTGCATTCCATCGGTGGCTGGATCGCTCTGGCCGCAGTCATCATTCTGGGGCCTCGCATCGGCAGATGGGATTCTAAGGGGAGAAGCAGACCTCTCCCCATCAGCAGTGTTCCTTTCATGGCTCTCGGCAGTTGGATGCTTTGTGTGGGATGGTTTGGGTTCAACGTGATGTCCGGCGCGACCCTCGATGGGATCACCGGCCTTGTTGCCATGAATTCCCTGTTCGCTATGGCGGGCGGCATCCTGCTGGCTTTGATCGTGTCTAAAAACGATCCCGGTTTCATTCACAACGGAGCCTTAGCGGGGCTGGTCGCAATATGCGCGGGTTCGGACAAAGTACATCCCATTGGCGCTTTTGTCATAGGCGGAATTGCCGCCGTTATTTTTGTCAAAGGATTTACCTGGGAGCAGGAAAAATTAAAACTCGACGACGTGTTGGGTGTTTGGCCCCTGCACGGAATCTCCGGCACCTGGGGCGGAATCGCCTGCGGTATTTTTGGCCAGGAAGCCCTGGGCGGCATGGGCGGGGTCAGCCTGATCGCGCAAACCGTTGGCTCCCTGATCGCCATCGTCATCGCCCTGGGCGGTGGGTTCGCGGTTTATCTGATTTTAGACAAGACATTTGGAATCCGGCTCTCAAAAGAAGATGAAATGATGGGTTCCGATCTTGCCATTCACAAACTTGAAACCAACCCGGAAGACATCTCCGCCCGGTTCATGTAAATACCTTATAATAATGTAGCCTGGAAACCGCATACCGGAAATTACTGGGTGTAAAGAATGTCAGGAATTGCACAAATACCTTGGTGGGCTTCTTTTGCAATAACAACTGGTGGGGCGCTTATGATTAAATATGCCCCAACAACTTTAGATGCTAAGTTGCAAACTGCCTTTTTTTACCTAGGTGTTATATTTATGGCCGTTGGAATTTCTGCGTTAACTGCAAATATTCCAGGTATCCAAAACTTAGTGCGTTCGGGAACTATAAAAATAATTTCTGTTGTCTCGTTATTTGTTCTAGTTTTCTGTATTGTTCTACATCTCACCTTCCCTAAAAAATTAGAAACTTCCCTTCTGCTCTTAATCTCCAAAACACAGATATAAATTGACTTGGGATCCGTTAACTAACTTACAAATAATAACCCGGCCATCTGATAAAACAATGGAAACTATTGCTGGATACAGACTACCAATCTTTCGGTTGAAGAATCTAGGCAAAGAGGTTGCAAGGGATATAAAAGTCGAATGGTTGATTTCGGAAGATTTACTAGGAGAAAAAGTGGCTGCCTCAGAGCGTCTCAAAAAGTATAATACTTCTGTTCACAATAATGCAGTTTCGATGGAAAAAACTAAAAATAAAACAAAAGAAGGATGGACTAATTTTATTAGCTTTCATGAGGTAGAATCTTATGAGTATTTATCTCCACAAATAGATAATAACTCATATATGGATTTAAATATGCCAAGTGGGGTATATGGGGTGTTGGAAATTATTTTTGTTGCCGAAATGCCTAATGGACAGCCAATGTTAAACTCAGTGTCAAAATTGTTTAACGTTAAAATTTCCTATAATGAGATGGGCAAAAAAATAAAACATGAATATATGGTAAATGCTACAGCTCATAACTTCAAACCTTGGTCTAATGGGATTGTCAAAATACCAATTGATGGAAAAATGAGAGAACCACCAGAAGTAATGGCAGAGGTAAAATTTGATGTCATACAGTAAATACTTAGGACTAGAAAAAGCCCGCGACTTAAGCCAAGCGATTCTGCATGATGGAGGAGGCGTCATGAAAATTAAAGGGGTCATCGCGCTATGCTTCTATTGCCTGATAGCCGGTATCGCCCTGCCCTCATTGGCTTTTGAGAAAAAGATCGAGGAATACAAAAAAGCCATCACAGCCGACCCAAAAGATTACGCCCCGCATTTCGCCCTTGGGCAAATCTATCAGACCTTAGGGCTTTACGAAAAAGCCATTGAGGAATTCAAGGAAACCCTGCGTCTGGAGCCAGTTTTTTCCGCAGCGTATCACGGGCTTGGCGGTAGTTACGGAGAACTGGGGCGTTATAAGGAATCTCAGGCCGCGTATCTGGAAACCACGCGCCTCGACCCCAACTATGCGGAAGGTCAATACGGTCTGGGCTGGGTTTACAGCAAACTGAAAAAATGCGATAAGGCCCTTCATCCCTTAAAGACAGCCATTCGCTTGAAACCCGATTTGAGCGCCGCGCATTTTGTGCTTGGCCTTTGCTATTCCGAGCTTGGCAATCAGCCAAAAGCGATAGAAGAATTCAAAAAAACCCTGGACATCACCCCTCTTTTTATCGAAGCGCAATTGGGTTTGGGGAAGAGCTACATGGCCCTGAAAAAGTTTGACCTTGCCATCGACGCCTTCGATCAGGCCCTGGAACTCAACCCCAGTTATTATGAAGCGCTGACAGGAATCGGACAAGCCCACATCCAGTCCGGTCATTATAACAAAGCCATCGAACCCCTGAAATCCGCGTTATTGATCAACCCGAAAGACGGCCAGACTCATCTGGCTTTAGGAACCGCCTACCAAAAGATGAAACAGCATGAAACGGCCCTGCAATCCTTTCAAAATTACGCCCAGTTTAAATTCAACAAACCTCACGCCCATTTTAAGCTTGGGGAAGCCTATTTAAATGTCGGGCAAAGGTCAAAAGCCCTGGAAAGTTTTTCAGAAGCGGTGCGCCTGGACCGTGATTACGCTTCGGCCTATTTAAATCTCGCCAGGCTCAACGAAAAATTGCAACGATTTCCACAGGCCTTGAAAAACTACGAACAAGTGGTGCGCCTCCAGCCCAAAAACAGTCGAGCGTATTTCGATATGGGAACCATTCATGAAAGGCTGAAACAGTTCAATCTGGCCGCGGATTCCTACAAACAAGTTCTGGCCATAAAACCAAACCACCGGAAAGCGCACAAACGACTGGCGCAGAATTATCTCAGGTTGAAATGGTACGGACCCGCACGCGATGAATTTAAAAAAGTGGTGGCCATCGACCCAAAATCCGCCGAAATGCAATTCAACCTCGGTCTTGCCCTGATCGAACTTCAACAATACGAGGAAGCCATCCCCCCCTTGCAGGCCGCCATCAAACTGTCTCCCAATCACCCCCTGGCGCAATATGAGCTGGGGTTCGCTCACCTGAATTTGAAACAGTATGAGGATGCCGTCGGTCCTCTCAAACGGGCTGTGGAAATAGAACCCGAAAGCCCGCTTTCACGATTGAGCCTGGGCATCGTCCTGAGCGAACTCGGACAATTTCGTTCAGCCCTCCCCCATCTGGAAAAATCCATTCAAATGGCCCCAAAACTTTTCAAAGCCCAGTACTTTATGGCGAGGGCTTATGTAGAATCCGGTCAATATGAAAAGGCGATCGAACCTCTCAAACAGGCGATCCAGCTGGACCCCGCTTTTCTTGAAGGCTACAGTCGACTGGGGGCTGTTTTCGTGGAATTAAAACGATACGAAGACGCCGTCAAAATCTTTCGTGCCGGAACCGAGCTGGACCCTGATTACCTCAACGGCTATATCCATCTGGGGTCCATCCACACCTTGACCAATGACCATGAAAAAGCCATTCGCGCTTTTAAGGAAGTGATACGGATTGACCCTGTTCATGTCATGGCTCATTACAATTTAGGTCTCATTTACGATGTGCTGGGAAGATTCGATGACTCTGTCAACCAATACAAAAAAGTGATCCAGATCGATCCCAGGTTCGCCCCGGCCCACTCCAGTCTGGGTTGGGCGCTCCTAGAAATGAACCGCCCTCTGGAAGCCGTGGAGCCACTCAAGCAGGCCGTCCTGTTGAACCCCACCAACGCTGATGGCTATTTCAACCTGGGCTGGGCCTATGTAGATATGAAGCGCTTCAAAAAAGCGGCCCAAGAGCTAAAAGAAGCCCTGCGCTTAAACCCAAACCACACTGGAGCCCAGGAAAGACTCGAAATGGCTAATAGAATGATCAACCGGGATTCTGAAAACACGAACGAAGGCTCCCCAGTAATTCAAAAAAAACGTCCTGCCAACCGGAATCCATCCCAACCGGTGATAATCATCACTCCAAATTAACTGGGGGTTTTATACCCGAAAGTTTGCAACATCCCATTGGTTTGGCAAGTGTCTGGCAAACACTGAAACTGACGTTATTATCATCCACCCGGAAAGCCTGACGACGATATTTGACCAAATATCCGATATGCGTTGGTCACCAGCGACGAATTTATTAAGGGCCTTCAAAACAAAGGAGTTTTCCCTATAGCAGAATCAATAAATAGGTTGACAGTAAATAAACGAAGCCTTTATACTTCCCCCTCCACCACGGAACCTGTGGGTTTTTAAGTGAATAGATTAAGTTTTGATCTTGTTTAATCAGGCTTTTTTATTAAACTTTTCACCCTCACCGGGGTGATCTTTTATAATTAACCAACGCTATAAAAGAGTGATCCCTATGGAAACCAATGACACGGCACTCGCAGAACATTGCCAGCCGGATGAAGAAGAAAAACCGATAGACCTGACGGCGGCGAAAGAAATCATCGCTCAGATACCAGCCTCGCCCAACCAAAGGCGATACCTCATTCCTACTCTGGCGAAAATTCAGGGTGCTTACCGTTTTCTGCCCGATCCCGTGATAGAACTTCTCATGGCCAAATTGAGGATTTCTCGTGCGGAGATTTTTGGCGTGATCTCGTTTTACCCTCAACTGATGATAACGGAACCCGGAAAATATATCATCAAGCTCTGCTATGGAACCGCCTGTTTTGTCAAGGGCGCTGAAATCATCGCCAACAAGATTAGAGAGAAATACCACATCAGCCCCGGAGATACGGACAAGACCAAGTTGTACACCTTGCAAACCGCCTCCTGTCTCGGCAACTGCGGGGCCGCGCCCATGGCCATCATCGGTGAAGACACTCACGGAACCATCGACCCGGAACAAACACTTGAGATCCTGGGAAGCTACAAACTTGAGGAAGACGAACCCCTCGCAGAGACTGAGGAGACAATGGCGGAATGAGCACGGTAGTCAAGAAAACCATAAACATTAAAATTGACGGAAAAGACGTTACTGCTCCTGAAGGCACGGTGATTCTGGAGGCGGCCAAGAAAAATGGCTATGAAGTTAGCAACCTTTGTTACAACCGCAAGCTCAAACCCTTCGCGGCCTGTCGCACCTGCATGGTGGAAACCGTGACCGACGGCAAAAAGGAACTGGTGTATTCCTGCACCCACCCCGTAGCCGAAGGCATGGAAGTAAAAATCAATACCGAAGAAACGGACCGTTACAACAAAGCCTGTCTTGAAATGCTGTTGGTGGAGCATCCCCTCGACTGCCCTATATGCGACAAGTCGGGAGTCTGCCCCCTGCAGGACAATACCGACATGCTCAAGCTTTACAATGGACGGTTTGACATCAACCGCAGAAACGAGCCCAGCATCAAGTCCAACCCTATCATCGAATTTTATTTAAACCGGTGCATCATGTGCGGGCTATGCGTCCGCGCCTGCGACGAAACCCAGGGCGTACAAGCTCTGGACTTTCATAAACGCGGCATGAGCGTCGGCATCGGAACCGCTAACGACGAACCCCTGGACTGTGAATTCTGCGGGCAATGTATCACTGTTTGCCCCACAGGAGCGCTCATGGACATGACGTCAGAAGCGCGCGGGTTGGCGGCCATGTTCACCAACACCCTTAGCACTTGCAATTATTGTTCATGGGGTTGCACCATCGACCTGCAATCGAAAAAAGGGAAGGTCCTGCGCATCGAGGCGGATGAAGGTTACGACGTCGGCATCAACGACGGCAACCTTTGCGCCAAGGGGCGTTTCGGTCACGGCATCATCCACAACGAGGACAGAATTAAAACCCCCTTGATGAATCAGGGCGGCGAATTTAAAGAAATCGGCTGGGACGAAGCCATTCAAACCATTGCCGAAAGGTTTCAGTCTGCCGTGAACAGAAGCGGACCCGAAAGTATCGCCGGGATCGGTTCCGAAAAAATGACCAACGAAGAAAGTTTCCTTTTCCAGAAATTATTTCGCGGGCATTTTGGCTCCAACCAGATCACCAATCTGGCCAATCTCAGAGCGCCTTACGTCAACCGTTTCATGCTGGACTGTTTCAAGGGCGGGATCGAGTCCAAACCCATCACCGAACTGGAACACGCGGATGTGGTTCTTATTTTCAATTCCGACCTCCCTTCAGAGTATCCGGTGGGCGGCAACTCGATTCGTAAAGGCGCGGTTTTCACCGGCACCGACATCATCATCGCCAACCCGCGCGATGTCGTTTTCAACAACGAAGCTCTGACCGACATTCGGCTGACCTTCACCCACGGCAAAGACCTTGCGGTGATCAATCGGTTGACCCGCATCATCATTGACGAAAAGCTCGTCGACCTTAATAAAGCCAAAGCGGGCATCTCAAATTTTGACGCGCTGGTCCAGTCGCTGAAATCTTTCACAGCTAAAGATTCTGAAAAAATGACAGGATTGTCTGACGAGACACTCACCCAGGCCGCCAGGCGGTTTGCGAGAGAAGCGGACCGGTTCGTCATCATCGGCAACGATATTCTGGACACAGGTCAGGGAGAAGACATTTTAAAAGCCCTGCTCAACCTTTCGCTGTTGGTGCACTCAGGCGGAGAGGGAAGCATCAGCATTTATCCGCCGAGAGAGCATTGCAACTCCCAGGGCGTGAACGATATGGGAGTCACCCCACAATTCCTTCCCGGTTACCAACCCGTTGAGGAAACGACAACGGAAAACCTGGCGGACGATCTCTTCGGGAACTGCGTCAACGGCAAACTCAAATTATTGTACATCGCCGGTGAAGACCCCCTGCACACCTATTACAAAGCAGGTCTGGTAAAGGAAGCTCTTAAAACAGTTCCCTTTCTGGTGGTTCAGGATGTGTTCATGACGGAAACCGCAAAAATGGCCGACATTATTCTGCCCACATCGACCTTCGCAGAAAAGGACGGAACCCAAACCAATATGACAAGGCACGTGCAGAATGTGAAATCGGCCACTCTGCCGCAAGGGGTGTCTAAACCCGATTTCGATATTTTCTGTGAAATTGCCGAGGCTCTGGGCAAACCTTTCGAGCGCAACACGGTTGAGGAAGTACAGGAAGAAATTGAAAACAGTGTCCCCATATATAAAGGGATGATGCCGGGGACCGATTCCAAACAATGGCCTGCGACAGGCTTTGCCGGAAAACCGGAGTTTCAAATCTGCCAGACTGTGGGAGAACCCGGCGAGAATAAGGGATACCCCTACCGCCTGCAAACCAATAATCACATGTTCCACATCGGCAGTTACACTCAGCATGCGAAAGCGCTGGTGGACGTGGGCCCGGAATGTTTTGCTGAAATACATCCTGAAGACGCCGAAGCTCTCAGCCTTCAGGACGGAGACAAAATCGTCGTTGAATCCGCAAACACAAAGGTTGAGGTTCCAGTAAAAACCAGTTATGTGACCACGAAGGGAATGGTTTATATTCCGCAGAACTGGGTGGATGTTCCCGTGAATCTCCTGAGAAACGGAGAAGAAGGTCTGGTGCCGATCAAAGTTTCCAAAGCCGGTTGATGCTCACTCAAAAAATATAAATTTTTTAATACTACAAACCGCTCATGGCTGATTTAAAAGAACAACTACACTCCGATCACATGGTCCTCAATATGGGGCCGTCCCATCCCGCGACTCACGGAACCGTCAAGTTTCTGCTGACTCTGGATGGAGAAACAGTGGTGAAAATGGAGGTTGAGATCGGATACCTCCATCGCGGGTTTGAAAAAATGTGTGAGAGCGTGACCTATGCCAACGTTTTCCCCTACACCGACCGTTTGAATTATTGTTCGGCCATCATGAACAACATCGGGTACGCGGTGGCGGTTGAAAAACTTTGCGGCATTGAAGCGACGGACAGATGCAACTATATCCGTGTGGTGACCAATGAACTGTCGCGAATCTCCGACCATTACACTAACATCGCCGCGGCGGCGCTGGAGCTTGGAGCGTTGACGGCATTCATTTACTTTGTAGAGGCCCGGGAAATTGTCTGGGATCTTCTGGAAAAGGTGTGTGGCGCGCGTCTGACTTCCAACTACATCCGCATCGGCGGGCTCATGTGCGACCTGCCCCCAGGGTTCGATGACGACTTGCAGGTTTCCTATAAAAAGCTGGATTCGCTGTTTGAAGATGTCGACAAACTGCTCACTAAAAACAGAATCTTCCTCGACCGGATGCGGGACACAGGCGCAATTTCCAAAGAAGACGCGATCTCATGGGGGTTCACCGGCCCTTGTCTCAGAGCCTGCGGGGTGGACTACGATGTCCGCAAACAACATCCTTATCTGGTCTATGACCGCATCGATTTTGACATCCCGCTTGGAACCACCGGAGACAATTTCGACCGCTATCTGGTCCGCATGGAAGAGATCAAGCAAAGTTTCAGAATCATCAAGCAGGCCATGAAGGACATGCCGGACGGCCCCATCAACGTGGCCAACCCTTATATGAGAGCGCCGGCAAAACCCGATGTTTATTCCCGCATGGAAGAAATGATCGCCCACTTTAAAATGGTCATCGACGGCTTGAAACCTCCGGTGGGCGAAGTCTATTTTCCAACGGAAGCGGCCAATGGAGAATTGGGCTTCTATCTTGTCAGCGATGGAACCGGCAAACCCTACAAGTGCCGTGTCCGACCGCCCAGTTTTACAATGACTGCGGCGATGGAAGATATGTGCAAGGGCGGTATGCTCGCCGATATCGTGCCCACTTTTGACATGATAAATATGATTGGCGGAGAGTGCGACCGGTAACAATTCACTTCCCGCGAACTCAAGCCATCCCCGCGCGTAAAACCAAAAACCCTTTTGAAATTGCTTTGAACGTATTCTTCCTGCGTTGCGGGAACTACGGTCTCTATTTCATGCACCCATGACCCGAATTCTAAAATTCATATTTCTCTTCGCCGGTTTGGGCCTGCTTGTCTGGGCCATGCAATCGGTCGACACGACCCGTGTTTTCGAACTTCTCCTGGACATGGGATATGGGTTTATTCTCATCCTGCTGGTTTTCGCCCTGGTCACTTACATCGACACCATTGCCTGGCAATACAATTTTCACCCGGATCAGGTCTCAAGATTCAGTTCGTTGCAGTTGTGGCGGATTCGGCAAATAGGCGAAGCTTATAACGTCATCACGCCCTTAGGGACGATGGGCGGAGAGCCTGTCAAAGCGCAACTTTTAAAAGACCATCACGGGTTGACTTTCAAACAGGGACTGGCATCCCTGGTCATAACCAAAACGACGATGCTGACCGGGCTCATCACTTTCTTTATCCCCGGGATCATCCTGATCTATCAATCGGAAATTGTTTCAACAGAATTTAAATACATCAGCCTGATCGGGATGGTGGTATTCACCATCCTGATTTTCCTGTTCTTTTTGTTTCAAGTCACAGGCATGCTGGGTGTTCTCGCAACCTGGGCGGACCGTGTGATTCCAGCGTTGACCGGGCATGCTTTTCTGGATCAATTGAAAACTTTGGATGGGTTGATGTCCGCCTTTTACCGGGAGTTTCCCGACCGAACGATCAAATCGATATTTTATGCGTTTGTCGGATGGGTGGTGGGATTGGGTGAATTATATTTCGCCCTGGTTTTTTTGGGCTATGACCCAACCTTCACGGAGTTGTGGATCATCGAAGCGCTGACCCAACTGGTAAAAGTCGGGTCGTTTTATATCCCCATGAGCCTGGGAGCCCAGGAAGGCGGACTGGTCGTCATTTTTATTGGCCTGGGCCTGACCGGAGACCTCGGGCTGGCTGTTTCCTTCGTGCGCCGGATTAAAGAACTCGCCTGGGTATCTGTGGGCCTTTTACTGGGCTGGACGATGGCTTTCAAACCCGCCAAAACCGAACCCTCGGAAAGCTGAAACACGCCTCTCCCGTCTATAGGTGAGTTTTTTTGACCACAAAAAAACTTTTTAAAACACGTCTCTCGAGATACCCCGGTCACGGCCCCTGCCGCCTGGAGTTCTCTTCATGGAATCGGTAAAAACGTCTCCCTGCTGAACCAATCCATCGTGAGCTGTGCGGATCGTGCCGATTCGATTTTCCTTAATCTCCGCCGCGGCTTCGTCGATCATCTCTTCTTCTTTCTTGGCCGCTTCGGGATTGGTCTCTGAGGCGGAAGTTCCAGAGGTTTCCGCGTTATTCGCTGAGGCCGCTTCAGTAGAAACGTCTTCTTCGTCGGCTTCTTTCATGGATTTTTTGAAGTTCTTGATACTTTTGCCAAAAGCGTTGCCTATTTCAGGAAGTTTTCCGGCGCCAAAAATAATCATTATGATGACCAGAATAATCATCAACTCGGGGAAACCAATTCCCATCATGGTATGAATCTCCTATAGCGTTACAGTGAGTAAGCGAGCATTCTATCAGAAAAAGACTTTAAAAACATAATTTTATCCCGATACTCTGACAGTAACATGGGCGACGGAAACCGCCAACCCATTGAAAAATAAAGATGCCCACGCAAGTATCCCCCTCGCCCCCTCTTTTCGAGCGATTGATGGGAGTTATTTTTTATCCTCTTCCTCCCAGGCCTCCTTGATGAAGGAGTAGGTGCGATGAACCAGATGGCAATTTTTACACCCGGTTTTTCCCAGTAGCCCGACATTCTTCCAGAAATTTCCCGGATTGGGTTTTTCAGCGTTCAATTCGTTAGCCAGACCGGAAAAGGCGGTGTCCGCGTCTTTGCCGACATAGAAAAGCTTCACGTCGTCTGTCGTGTGGCATTTGGAGCAGGTGGACTTTAATTCCATGTAACGGGTTTTAAAAACTTTCAGGGCTTTACCAGCGCGATCGTATTGGCCCTCTCCGAAATTGACAGTCACACCCTTCATAGAGGAGGAAATACTTTTCATGTATTTGCCAAACTCAACTTCTTTTTCATCAATGGGGTCCGTGACTTTGATTTTATGAAAACTCGGCCAGTGAAATTTGGTCCACACCGAAATCTCTTGATCCCCATGGCACTTTCCACAAGTTTTGCCTAACTTTCCTGACGCTTTTCCAGCCTTGCCGATATCATGAGTTTTAGCGGCGGCGGCAAACTCCTCTGCCGCTTTGATATCAAAATATTCTTCCCACTCCGGTACCATCTCCGAAGTCTTTTTATACTCTTCGACTAATTTATCCGCGTGCTTATCGACATTCTCAAAATCTTTTTCCTTGAGGTTCACAAATACCCCGCCAAAATGGGCGCTCATTTTATGCATTTGCTGAATCCATTTCGGTTCCTTGCTTTCGGGAGGATAAAATTTGCTCAACGATTTTGGCGGTTCCTTAACAATCATGTCCTTGGCCTGAACGGGAAAAACCGCAAGGAAGGTGAGCATCATCAGCGACAAAATTAATTTTAATGTTTTCATTAAATATCTCCTAAAATGAGCGCATGCAACAGAATAAATGGATGACCAATAGTTTAAATTATTTAAAGCAAATGGGGCAAATTAAAGTTCTTTCTCCGGCCTCCTGTTATTTTTTTCTAACGTAAGACTGAAACTTTCCATAAATCAGTTTTTTCCTTGGTCCAGGCCGGTTGATATTTTAATTCCACCTCCGCACGGGAAACTTTGTCGAAAAGCCGGTAGTTGTAAACCATTTTTTTTCCGTAAGGAAGCTCTGTCTCCTGTTGCGGAGCAATGATTTCCTTAGCGTTGTCCACCTCATCTCCCGCTTCATTAAAAAACTTGATATAGAGATAGAGTCTCGGGTCGCCGTTGTCTGCAGTAGGAACACCATGTGGAATGGTTTTATTTAACAGGCTAAGAGTAAACATTTTTTCTGTCAGCTCTGACTCCACAATGATGTCTTTTTCGGTGATTTCTCCGTGGAGAAACCGGTGGTCCCCCACCATTCTTTTTTTATGCAGAAGGTTGAGGCCAAATTTCTGAGTCAAACGGCCTTTCGTCCTCGGCATATGACAGTCCTGACACGTATCTTCGACCTTGGTTGCCTGCCATTGTTTGAAAGTTTTCTCGTGGCAGGAGCCACAGAACTTTGAACGGCCATAATCCGGGTTACGGACCGTGGGATGAGGGGGGGCCATGAGGTCGTAAGGTCCATTCATCTTATTATCAATGAAGTGACAGGAAACGCAATAAATGCCCTCCTCCCTGCGGTCAAGTCTGGGCGTCGGTTTTTCCCCACGCACCGATTGCGGAATATGGCAGGCCAGACACTTCTCCTTGGTGCGGTTTTCAGACGCTTCAATATAAGTTTTGCTTGTCCATGAGAGAGAGTGGCGGCTGTCTTTCCAGGCTTCATAAATTGCCTCGTGACACTCGGAGCAACGTTTGGCTTCGGGCCTTTCCAAAAGTTCCGGGTCCCGCGCCAGTTCCAAAACCTCTTTGGGAATCCATTCAAATTTTTCATTGATGATAAAATAAAGCATCACCCAGGAAGAAATTGCTAAACAACCGAAGCCAATGAGAAGATTTGTGAGTCTGGGAGGAATTTTCATTCAAACGTGAAGATCGTATTGTAGTAATCCAAAGGCCACACCAAATTTATTTTAGTAAACTAACTCGCCCATCGCAACTGAAAGCAATTCGCATAAAAAAAAGAGGCCGACGAATTGCCGACCTCTTTTCAGGTGATCGCTTTTTTGATACCCAATGTTTCCAGTTTAATTTAAGGAAACTTTTTCCCAACGAAAATCAATGGCCGATATGTCCGTTCAATATCCCGGAATTCAATATTGCCGCATTGCCATTCGCATTCTTTTTTGCCGCCTTGAAGTGCATGGTGGCGTCCCCATGTTTCCCTAGTTTGTCCAGACAAATGGCTTCATTGAAATGAGTCTCACCGGTTCCACCCGCTTTGGAAGCCGCCTGAAAATGTTTCAAAGCCACATCGTAATGCCCTTCTCCCCAATGCATGATTCCTTCTTCATTATGCTTATTGGCCTCTGCATTAGCGCCGGCAGGCATTTTCATCGGCCCTTCCCCGGCGATGGCGGTCAATGGAACCAGAAAAAATGTGAGTGCTACTAAAACCATCAATACTTTTTTCATAACTATAAACTCCCCATAGTGGTTAGATGTTACCCCCCAAGTATTACTATTCCATGTCTATAAAGTTATCATTTCAGCCGTCACTTGCAACCATTTTCTGTCATCCCTGGTATTTGGATAAATGAGCGAATATCGGTAAAAACACTTCGAAATACAACCACTTCAGCGTTTTTGCGCAGAATAAGAATTACAATTCAGGACCTTTAATGTTTCCTGATCCACCTCCCTTGCTATTCCTACTGCGCGCACCTGTATCACAATTTTCGATGTATAGGGGTTCCAGTCGGGACCGCCGACAGCTCGAATATTTACTTTTAACGAAGACTCGTTTTCTATCAGTATCACTTGCTCGGTGTTTCCTTCAGACTCCTGAACGAACTTATAATCATAACGGCACAGTGTTTTATCCGGGGGAATCAACAACGAGGGTGATCCCTCGCAGGTTTTGCCTTGCTTCGCTTCACATTTGATGGTCCATAAAAAGGTTTGCATCCAGGCGGATTTCTTCAGGCTGTCGGGAACGGTCAAATACACTTCATTCACAGCGACCCCAGGTTTCACTTCCACACCGGAGGTCCATAAACCACACCCCGCCCCCAGGACCGCCGCCAGCCCCAAGGCGATCCAGCGGCCCCAGTAATATCGCAACAAAAACTTTTGTTTCATACAACCCGCCTTTAAATAAAATTAATTGGACCCGTTCTGCCGGTTTTGCCAGCTAGAAATTCCCTTTTAAAAAATTGACCCTTTATTCAATTAGGTTTAATATATCTAAAAATCAGATTTTTTTTTTGGTTTATTTTGAGACATAGGTTTTAATTTTACCCGGACCCTTGATGGAAATCGAAGAACTCGTCCAAAAAAACTTTATAGAAGGTTCTACCCTCAATCTGGAGAACAGAAAAATCGGCAGTGAGGGCGCTAAAAAACTTGCTGGAATGGACGTTCTGTCCAAAGTGGTGCATCTGGAGTTGGGGGATAACGACATTGGCGATGAGGGTGTTCTGGCCCTTTCCGACTCCCCTTTCCTGAGCGGGTTAAAAATTCTGAACCTGAAATCCAATAATATATCGGCTCAGGGCGCAAGGGCCTTGGCGGAATCCAAAAATTTTGCCCAGCTGGACCAGCTCATTTTAAAATTCAATCGCATTGGAGAAGAAGGGGCAAAGTTCATTGCGGATTCCGAAAATCTGGGCAAACTCACGACCCTCGATCTTTTCAGGAATCATATCGGACCTGAAGGCGCTCGCTTGATTAAAACTTCAAAAACCCTTACCAGGGTTAACCGTGTCCGTTTAGACTGACCCAGTTTCTCCATCCCGAACACAATCCGTCAGCGCAGAAACTCAATGTATGGACCCATGGACCTGACCCAGACATTTCCACGCAGTCCCAAAGATAAAATGAGCGGTCTCGTTCATCTCCCCCGGATGATCGACAAGGCCCACGCCAGCAAAAAAAATACTTTGGGAGAATATATTTTTCCCTGTCCTCTGGACCAGATTATTTTAGACTTTCTTGAAGTAGACGCGGATGAATGGGTGCGTCAGGTGGATTCACAAAATGAAGAACAACTGAATCGATGGGTTTTGAATAAATGTCGTTCGCATCAGCCAGACACAATAGAAAACGTCAATAAGCAAATTCTGGAACGCCAACCCGACAACGAAGAACGCTGGAAACGTTTTTATGAATTGCGGGATAACATTGATTCATCCCGAAAAGATATCACCACATGGGTCGATCTTATTGACCTGGAAGAAGGCCGTCTCTCGCCCGGTTGAAATTTACTGGAAAGAGTCGCATCTCCCCAGCCATTAAAATTAGATACTGGTTTGGCAAATCTTGAAACTCCCATTTTATGAATAAAATTTTCAAAAACCAACATTCGGCAAAAAAAACTCCCCGAAAAAAACGCCGGACTTTTTGGCAAACTTTTGCCATTGGTTGTTTGTTTCTAAGCTTTGCGGTTCTTCTACTTTCTTCCATCGGAGCGGCCGTCCTTTATTTTAAGTACTCGAAAGAACTGCCCGATGTCCGTATGCTGAAGGAATTTCAACCCAGCACGATCACCAAACTATATTCAGACAGTGATGAACTGATCGCGGAATTCTACATCGAAAAAAGAATACTGATCCCGCAAGAAAAAATTCCCCTGAAAATGAAACAAGCGACGCTGGCCGTCGAAGATTCCCACTTTTATTACCACTTCGGGATCGACCCCAAAGCAATCACCCGGGCGTTCATCACTAATTTCAAAGCGGGGCGAGTTGTCGAAGGGGGAAGCACCATCACCCAGCAGTTGGCCAAAACACTGTTTCTCACCCGCGACCGAAACATTTCCCGGAAAATAAAAGAAGCGATTTTAGCCATTCGCTTAGAACTTATCTTTTCCAAAGATGAAATCCTTGAGATATACCTCAACCAGATTTATTACGGCCACGGAAGCTATGGAATCGAGGCCGCCTCCCGGACCTATTTTGGAAAATCGGCTGAGAACCTTACGATTGAAGAATGCGCCCTGCTTGCCAGCCTTCCCAAAGCACCCAATAATTACACACCCTACCGCCATCCCGAACGGGCTAAAAAAAGACGCAACCACGCCCTTCGAAGAATGGAAACGCTTGGGTTCATCACCCCGGAACAGGCAGAAGAAGGCCAGAAAGCGGAATTTAATTTGGGCGAAATCACCGGCATGCTCAACCGTGCCCCTTATTTTGTGGAATACATCCGGCAGTTTCTTCAGGAAACCTATGGAAGCAACCAAATTTATCGGGAGGGATTGGGGGTTTATACGACCCTGAATATCGATTTCCAGGAAGTGGCCCAGCAAGCCATCCAGAACAACCTGTTGATAGCCGACAAACGCTATGGTTATCGCGGCCCACTGGGGACGGTCGATTTATCCGAGAATCCCTTTACCATCCAAAACACACTTCGGGAACTCAACGGTTTATCGGAAGATGAAGAAATCACCCTTGAAAAAGACGTTACCCTGAAAGGGGCCGTTCTCGAAGTAACAGACGATGATGTTCTGGTAGGACTGGGAAAGCACGAAGGTATTATTGAGCTTAAAGACATGGACTGGGCGAGAAAGCCCAATATCCTTGTAGATGGGAGATGGGCAAAAATTGCCAGCGCAAAAAGGGCATTGTCTCCCGGAGACCTGATCCTTGTAAAAGTCCTGGGGTCCAGGGAAGAGGACATGCGTTGGTCGCTCAGCCTGGAACAGGAACCCTCTGTGCAAGCCGGCCTCATCAGCCTGGAAACGGGAACGGGCCATATCAAGGCGATGGTGGGCGGTTATAGTTTTTCAAAAAGTCAGTTCAATCGGGCGGTCCAGGCCCTCCGGCAACCAGGGTCCGCTTTCAAACCCATCATTTACGCTTCTGCCATTAAAGAAGGATTCACCCCGGCAAGCATCGTCATCGACTCCCCGATTATCTTCAAGGAGAAAATAGATGCCTTTGACAAATGGAAGCCTGTCAACTTTGAAAAAAAATTCTACGGTCCCACTTCTCTTAGAACCGCATTGACCCACTCCCGCAATATTGTAACGGTAAAACTACTTCAGGAAATTGGCGTTGGCCGGGCCATTAAGATGGCGCGCGAACTCGGCATCACCTCTCCGCTCTCAAACAACCTGTCCATTTCACTGGGATCGTCGGGAATGACACTTATGGAGCTCACATCCGCCTACTCCGCGTTTGCCAACCGGGGGGAGAGAATTTCTCCCATTGCGGTGCGCCTGATCGAAAACAGAACCGGGGATTTACTTTACTCTGCGCAACCGGAAGTCACACAACCTATCTCCAGCGGTCTGGCTTACACGATCACCAGCCTGATGCAAAGTGTGGTGCAAGACGGCACCGCAAAAAAGGTCAAGGTTCTCAATCGGCCCATAGCGGCTAAAACCGGAACCACAAATAATAATGTGGACGCATGGTTTATTGGGTTCTCACCGGAAATCGTGACCGGAGTCTGGGTGGGTCGAGACGACTACGAACCTCTGGGAGTCAATGAAACCGGATCGAGGGCAGCCATCCCTATCTGGCTACAATATATGAAGCATGTCCTTCAAGACAGTCCCAAGCTGAATTTTCCAGAATCCAGGGATATTATTTTCACAAAGATCAACCCGGAAACGGGTGACAAAGCCAACTTCAGAGAATCGGGTTCCAGGTTCGAAGCTTTTATGGATGACTTTAGAGACGAGGTAAATGAAGACGAACTGGAAACCGGCCTGGAGGATATTTCACTTCTGAAAGAAGAAACCTTTTGATCGGGAGCTGAAAGTGGAGGAAACGGGAAGAAACTTAACACGAACTCCCCTCTTTAAGGCGAGTTTCAGACGTTCAATCCATTTGCTGGACTTTTCTGTTTTTGATGCGCAAAGTAAATAACTTCTTTTCAGAATCCCCCGTTGGAAGAAGCGTGGTCGTCCCGGAGATACCCGGATAATTTTCAACGCCATTCAGGCGTTCCTTCACCTTGATACGGTTATCCGCACCCTCAAGGATACCTTGAATTATTATATTTGCGCTGTCATACGCTTGGGCCGAATGAAGGGTGGGTTCCTTTCCAAACGTTGCTTTAAAAGCCTCTACATATTTTTGCACTCCCAGTCTATTGGAATCGGTAAAAAAACCATCCACATAAAACCCATCCTTAATATATTTTCCGGCATTTTTGACCAGTTTGGGGGAATTCCAGCCATTGGCACCCAATAGAACCACGTTATCAATATTGTAGAAAACCAGTTGTGGGACGATGAGGCCCACTTTGTCATAAAACCCTGGAATGAAAATAGCATCGTAATTCAGTTCCAGCGAGGTCTTGAAATTTTCAATATTTTCATTATTCCAATGTCCCATGTCCACAATTGGGCGCGACAACGTTCCCACCCCTTCATCGACAGCCCCATTAAAGAGGTCATCTCTGGCGAGTTTTTCCAGCTGTTTATCAGGAAGGCCTCCCAACTCCAAAATTTGTGAGCGAAAATCGGTTTGTTTTCGGTCATAGGAAACGGTTGCGACCACCTCGCCGCCCAGAGATTCCACTTCTTCTTTAAAGAGCTTGCTAAATTCAATGCCATAACTTTCCACAGGATATAAAATAGCAAATCGCCGAAGATGCAACTGATTGATCGAATATTGCGCCAGAAACCTGGCCTGAATCCCCCTGGTGAGGGCGTTTCGGAATATAAAAGGACTCAGCTCAGGAAGCCCGTCCGAAGAAGCCGTCGGCGTGAACACCGGAATTTGAAACCTGTCAACAATCGGAACGATTTCCTTGATCTCTCCGCTTAAAACCGGACCGATGATGCCCGCCATATTAGGGTCTCCCGCCAAATCGGCAATAATGCCGGTCAATGGCGCCCCGGTAGCAGAATCCTTAACCGCAAGTTCCACTCTTTCCTTGGCAGAACTTCCCAACTGGTTGAGCGCCAGTTGGATTCCCTGCAGGACCTGTTGACCGACAACGGCACGTTTTCCCGTCAACGGCAAAACCGCTCCGACACGAACCTTCCCTTTGGGGTTCGTTTCGAGGGATTTCAGTTGCTTCAAAATCATGGGTCTCTCAGGATGGTCGGGAAACCTGGCAACAAAATCCGCGGATAATTTTTGAAAATTGGAGATATCTCTCTGGTTTCTGTTAATTGCAATCAGTTTGAGCAACAACAGGTCGGCAGGAAATCCGCTTGGATAGTTTCGGATTAAAGAAGCGATCGCGTCTTCAGAAAGGCTTTCATTGATAATATTTTTAACGCTTTCCAGCGCAAAGTTTTTAATCTCCCGGTTTTCATTTTGAGAGTAAACGCGGACCAGTTTTTCTATCGCTTCGGGATAATCAAGTTTCTTCTCATCGAGCTTTCCCAGATAGAATTGTGCCTGCCAACGCAATTTGATGTCCGGGTGCGTCCCCGTCACCTGGCGAAAAAACCCTTCCGCCTCGAAAGAATGGCCCAACTCGTAATGACACTCTCCCATCAAAAAACGCACATGGCTCAGGGAGGTGCTGTCTGGAAAATTTTCTATCAAAATCCGGTAATACCTGAGAGCGGTTGAAAAGGATCGATTCGCCTGATCCAATTGTCCCAATCGATACAAAACCCGACTGGCTTTTACCCCTTGGGGATGAGAGTCGATATATTCCTGATAAAGTGGGCGGGCCTTTTCCATATCTCCCGCATGAAAAAAACTTTCAGCCTGACGAAAAGAATCTGTCAAACCGGGCTTGTCATTAAAAGGCGCCGCAAAAATCAGAGGAGACAAAAAAACCAGGAAAATGCCGGTCAACCACAAACACAGAAAGGTCTTGCCGGAAGAATAATGAATATTTATGGGGAATCGAGCCTTCATATCAGTATTAAACAGGGGTGAAATTTTGCAAAACGTTCCCGTCTGTGAAGAACAGACCGGGTCTAAAGCAAGCAAATGGGGTCAACTGTCCGGTTCTTCCTTCCCCTTGAGTTTATGCTTTTGAATGCGATATCGCATAGACCGAAAGCTAAGATTCAACTGTTTAGCGGCTTTGTTGATGATGCCGTTGGACTGGTCCAAAGCGCCGCTGAGCATTTTCTTTTCGATCTGATCCAGGGTCTTCTCCAAGTCAACCGGTTGATCGGTCGACGGCAATGAAACTTCCGAAGACGGTTCCGTGTCACCCGATATTGTATCAGGCAAACTGGAAACCTGGATCGTGTCGCCAACCTCTAGCACAACCGCCCGCTCGATCACATTTTCCAGTTCACGGACATTTCCGGGCCATGAATATTTTTCCATCAAACTCATGGCGTCGGGATGAATTCCCTTGATTTTATTTTCATCCTGGCGGTCTTCATTATACTTGGAAATAAAATGGGCGGTCAGCAACGGAATGTCCTCCACCCTGTCGCGCAATGGAGGAATTTCAACAGGAATGACGTTCAGTCGATAAAAAAGATCTTCGCGGAAAGTTTTATTTTTGACCGCTTTGGCTAAATCCACATTGGATGCGGCGATAATTCTCAGATCAACACTGATAGGGCTTTGCCCTCCAAGGCGCATTATTTCCCGTTCCTGCAGAACCCTCAGCAATTTAACCTGAATGTTGAGCGGGGCTTCCCCCACTTCATCCAGAAAAAAAGTACCCTTGCTGGCCGATTCCATCAACCCCACTTTAGAGGAATCTGCCCCGGTGAAAGCTCCCTTTTCATGGCCGAACAATTCGCTTTCCAATAAATTTTCAGGAACCGCACCGCAGTTTATGGAAATAAAAGGATAATTTTTTCTAGCTCCGTTAAAATGAATCGCCTTGGCAACAAGTTCTTTCCCGGTACCACTCTCTCCCCCGATCAAAATCGTGGCGTTGCTGTCCGCTACTTTTTCAATCAAATTGAAAACTTTCTGCATGGCAGGACTACTGCCAACAAAATTTTCAAACCCGAATTTGTCTTTCAGCGCGGTTTTCAGGTATTGATTTTGATCGGCCAAAGTTTTTTTTTCGATGGCATTTTTGACGGTGAGCTGAAGATCCTCAACATTGAACGGCTTGGAAATATAATCGTAAGCGCCCTTCTTCATCGCTTCGACGGCGGTTTCAGCGGATGCATAGGCTGTCATCAATACGACGGGAGTGATGGGGTTGTGCTCCTTGACAGCCTCCAGAACCTCGATGCCGTTGGCTTTTTTCATCCTGAAATCCGTGAGCACCAGATCAAATTCTTTTTCCAGGATCAGCTTAACGGCTTTTTCCCCGCTACTGGCTGTGTCCACAGAGTAACCCTCGTTCTCTAACATTATGGTTAGAAAATCGCGCAAACTCTTTTCATCATCTACGACAAGAATCGAATTCATCATTCAGGGGATCGAAAAAAGGTGAATACTTCGAGGCACTCTAAAAATTTACTCTGAATAAAAGAACAAATCAAGTGCGGGAGAAATTATAGAATGAAATCGCTGGTAAACGGGGCTATTAAATTATTTTTTACCATAGGCGTCGGAATAAATTTTCAACCGCAAGGCGTTGAGGCGAATGAAACCTTCCGCGTCATCCTGACGATAACCGTCGTCTTCTTCAAACGTTGCGATTTTTTCATCGTAAAGCGATTTAACAGCCTTCCTTCCCGTGACGATGCAACTTCCCTTGAACAGTTTCAGTCGTGCCGTTCCATAAACCATTTTCTGAGTCTCGTCGATCGTCTTCTGCATCAATTCCCGTTCGGGGGAATACCAGAAACCATTATAAATGGCCTTGGCATAATCTGGAATCATGCAATCCCGAAGATACATGACTTCCCTGTCCAGTGTCAGCGACTCAACCGCCCGGTGAGCGACGTGCAGGATGGTCCCACCCGGTGTTTCGTAAATTCCCCGGGATTTCATGCCGACAAACCGGTTCTCTACGATATCAATGCGCCCGATGCCGTTTTTTCCACCCACTTCATTGAGCCTGGTCAGCAGGCTGGCCGGGCTCATACGTTCGCCGTTGATCGCCACAGGGTCGCCCGCTTCGTACTCAATTTCGACGCTTGTGGGTTTGTCGGGAGCCTTTTCCGGCGCGACGCTCAACCGGAACATATCTTCATCGGGAGCATACCAGGGGTCTTCCAGCACCCCGCCCTCGAAGCTGATGTGGAACAAATTGCGGTCCATACTATAAGGCTTGGCTTTGGTGACGGGCACGGGAATGCCGTGTTTTTTGGCGTAATCCATGAGAGCCGTCCGGGAAGTGAGATCCCAGTGCCGCCAGGGTGCGATGATTTTGATATGCGGATTCAGAGTGTGGTAGGCCAGTTCAAAGCGAATCTGGTCGTTGCCTTTTCCGGTGGACCCATGACACACGCCATCGGCCTCTTCCTTGGCGGCGATTCTGATTTGCTCTTTTGCGATCAGGGGACGGGCTATGGCGGTTCCCAACAGATAATTGTTTTCATAAAACGCGTTGGCCCTGAGCATGGGAAAAAGGAAATCCTTGGCAAACTCCTCCTTCAAGTCTTCGATATAAACCTTGGAGGCTCCTGTCTTAAGCGCTTTTTCCCGCACCGGGTCCAGTTCTTCTCCCTGCCCCACATCGGCGCAAAACGCGATGATCTCGCAACCGTACTGTTCCTTGAGCCATTGAATGATGACTGAGGTATCCAGCCCGCCCGAATATGCCAAAACGATTTTCTTTACTTTGCTGTCCATGAATCCTTTTCCTTGAAATACTGAAAATCTAATTACCAACGCCAAAACCCACCACGGCGCAGGAGTGTCACAAGCCGGGTATCATACCGTTTCTTAATGGGGACATCAACGAGCGAATTTATCTCCCAACGCGTAATGAGCAACCCCGATGAGCGATGCCCGGTCGTTGAGAATCACTTTGACCGGAATTTCGCGCATGAAAGATTTGAACCGTCCCTTGGAATAAAAAGCCTCCATAAACAGCCCGCTTTTTATCAGGGGAAGAATTTTCGGGGCGATACCGCCGCCAATATAAACGCCCCCGCGTGCCTGGAATTGCAGTGCCAGATTACCGGCGAGGGCGCCATAGAGGGACACGAACATTTCCAGTGCTTTATGACAGGCAGGGGATTTATTTTCAAGGCCGTTTTCTGTAATCACGACACCAGAGTCGTTTTCCTGTAATTCCCGAGTCAACCAGGGCGGTTCTTCAAAGGAACGGCGCTCTATCAGAAACCGATAAATATGGGTCAACCCCGGCCCTGAAAGCACGCGCTCAATACTGGTCCGGCCAAATTTTTCGTTCAGGTACAGGAGCAGTTCGGTTTCCAGTTTCGTTCTTGGAGAAAAGTCGCAGTGCCCGCCTTCCGAGTCCAGTATCAGATAGCGCCCGCATTGATCGGGAAGCAAAAACGCCTCGCCAAGCCCGGTCCCTGCGGCTAAAACGGCTATTCGCCCCCCCTCTTCCAATTGCCCTTGTTGCAGAACGTCAAGCTCCGCCTCCGGCAAAAAAGGGACGGCGCAAGCCATCGCGGCCAGGTCGTTTATCAGCCAAACCGATTCCAACCCCAGACGCTTTTTCAAACTTTCTACATCGACAGCCCACGGCAGGTTTGTGACCTGGCATTTGCCGTCTTTCACCGGTCCCGCGATGCCAAAACCCGCCCGCTCCAGTTCGGGATGTTTTTTTTGACAAAATTCATCCAGAATTTCTTCCAGCCCGGAATATTTCCGGCTGTCGAACCGGGCGGAGTCCACCCGCTCAAGGCGATCACTTTGTTGCCGGAACAAAGCCAGGTTGACCTTGGTCCCGCCGATATCAGCCGCCAGAATCATCGGTTTAATTTCCTTTCGAAAGCCAACCGCTATTCAAGGAAGGACCGGATTCTCTCGTCCAAAGCCTTCTGATCCTTGGCAAAGGACTGCAAGGCCGACTGGGTCATCAGGTCATCGAGAGCGATCGTGTCGGGCCACTCCTTTAGACGGGGGATTTTTCCGTGACCGGTCAGGGTGCCAAACTCTGCATCGGAAAATGAATGAAACAGGTCGCTTTTATTTTGATGACAAAAAGCCCGCAAACCATCTCCGGTCATCCGGTCCAAACCCTCCTGGCGCAACAATAAATCGACAAACTTCTTAAAGGAGTCTGGCACATCCCACAACATATTAAATTTTTCCGCCAAGGGATTTCCAGAATCGATCCCCGCTGTGATGCTATCTGAAACATGGGATTTTAGTTTCTTAGAATCCCCGTTTTTCAAAAAATCCTCCATTGCCGGCGGAGGAATGGTCAACACATCCAACCCCGCAAGTGCCGCCACCTGATCTCCATTGCGGATGCTCGCGCCTATCAAACGGGTGGTCACGTCGGGGTCCTCCGTTCTGAGATCCCACAGCGCGCCTTGAGTCGCGAGAGTCACCTTTTCGCCTACCATGTCCCCACTGCCGAGAGAATTATCACTCACCACCTGATTCAGCCGCCCTAAAAATACGTTGACGTAAGTCGGGTTGGACAACCGGGCCGCCAGATAATTCTGCCGGGCGGAAAACCCCAGAGTGAAGTTGATGGGCATCCTTTCCTTTCGCAAGGTTCGAACGGCAAGGAACCCTTCGGGAGTGAGGGGTATCTTGATGATAAAATATTCGGGACAAACTTTAAAATACCGTCTGGCGTAGGCCAGCGATTTTTCAATGTCCCGCGACATGGCGGGATGAAGCTCCACACTCACCTTCACCTTGAAAGCCTGCACCAGCCGCAATGCGATTTTGCAATTGATGACGAAGCCTATTTCCGTGACCATTTCTTCTTCATCCAGTTTCGCCCCCACGATGCGAAGTTTTTTTACCGTATCGCGGATGGTTTCATCCATGACTCCGCTTTGCACCACCTGGTTGGCCAGCGTGTTGTTGGTGGTCAGGGCGGCCAACTCACTTTTCCAAATGGTTTGAGCTTTTTCCAGGTCGCCGGTATCGATCCACAACTCACTCCCCAATGCTGTCAGTTTTTCCAGCAATTCATTTTTTTCAGAGGCGGGCTTGTCGCCGACAATCTCTTCATAAGCCAGCTGGTGTAACAGGTCATCCAGTTTTTGACCAACAGTTGCCATTAAATTATCCTTTCGAGAATCCTGGTTTGTTCAAAAGCATGAACATATTTTTTTTATAAAACTCCACTCCCGGCTGATCGAAGGGGTTCACGTCCATCAGATAACCCGTCATGGCAATGGCCCGCTCAAAAAAATAAAACAATTGCCCAAGCGAGTGCGGGGACCGATCCTTGACGGTGATCGTCATATTGGGGACCTCCCCTTCTTTATGCGCCATCGCCGTTCCTTTGTAAGCTTTGTCGTTGACGAAATCCAGTGTTTTTCCCGCCAGATAATTCAAGCCGTCGCCATCGTTTTCAAACGCGGGAATTTTCAACTGCCTGCGGGACCCTCCCACCAGAAGGAATGTCTCGAATAAAATGCGGTTGCCCTCCTGCACCCATTGACCCATCGAATGCAGATCGGTGGTGTATTCGACGGATGCCGGAAAAATCCCTTTAAACTCCTTGCCGTCGCTCTCCCCCGCCAACTGTTTCCACCACTCCATAACATAGGACAGGGAAGGATGAAAAGAAGCGAGAATCTCTATAGTTTTGCCCTTGCTATACATCAGATGCCGAATTCCTGCATAAAGATAGGACAGGTTTTTATCCAATCCCGAAGAGCCGGAGCAGGCCAACTCGCCCGTTTTAGCTCCTTCCATCAATTCACGAATGTCGATGCCCGCCACCGCAATGGGAAGCAGGCCCACCGGTGTTAATACGGAATATCGGCCGCCCACGTCGTCGGGAATCACGAAGGTGGTGTAGCCCTCTTCCTCGGCAAGTTTTTTCAACGCGCCTTTCGCCTGGTCCGTGGTGACGACGATGCGTTTTTTCGCCTCCGCCTTGCCGTATTTTTTTTCCAGCCTGTCTTTCAATAAACGAAACGCCACCGCCGGTTCGGTGGTGGTTCCTGATTTAGAAATCACATTGAGACAAACATCGCGGTCGGCGATCAAATCAAACAAATCCGCATGATAATCGGAGTTCAGGTTATGACCGGCAAAATGAATCTCCGGGGAACCCTTCGTTGACATCTGGTTGGAAAAAGTATGACTCAAATAAGAAATCGCCGCCCTAGCTCCAAGATAGGAGCCGCCGATGCCGATATTGACGAACACATCGCAATGCTCCCTGAGCTGTTTAGCAGACTGTTCGATGGTCCCCAACTGTTCCGATGAAGTCCGGGACGCCAAATCCAGCCAGCCCAGATAGTCCGCTCCTCTGCCCGTCCCCTGCTCAAGGGCCTGATGCAAGCGGTCGATGTCCGGCTGCAGGCTCTGGATTTCGGGATCGGTTATGAAGGGCTTTATGTTTTGACAATCGATATCAAGGGCATTCATTAACGATTCCTTGTAAGGGGTTCAGGCCGATTCCCGGCGGCGGGGCTCATACCCGTCAGTTTGCTGGGGTTTTTAGTTAAATATTGTCCAGGACCCCGTTCACTTGCGGCCAGTGTCGAATATAGAGGCGGAAAATCCATTGACAAAATCCGGGTCATTATACATCCTGACACCCATGAACTTTAAAATAATCGACCCTCTCATTGGCGCTGGTTCGGGTGCCATTATCGCTTTTACCGTCAGCCAGATCATCCCCGCCAACTGGAATATGTTTTTGGCGATGGCGGCGGGCGGTGGTATCGGCATGATCCTGAAATTTGTTTTCCTGCTCCTGCTCGCCCCTTTTTTCGGCGCCTTCGAGGTCATGATTCCGCTCAGCATCATCGCCATGAGCGTTGGCATGCTGAGTGGAATGGCATCGACAAATGGCAGTGTAACTGATGGGTGCATTTCTGTCACGGGAGGATTGGTAGGACTTGCGGTATCGGTTGTCGTCTATTTTTCAAACAAAAACCTGACGCACCCGCAATAATTTATGAGCCCTACAAAAAATTACGACCGCGTCGCTAAAACTTTCGATTATTTTCGCAAGGGAGACATGCGCCGATGGGGCCGCTCGCAAAAAGAACATTTCAGCCAAATGCATGGCAGGGTTCTGCACATCGGTGTTGGCACGGGGATGGAAATTATCAACTTTCCTCCCGATCTCGACATCACAGGGATCGACCTGAGTGCAAAAATGATAGAACGCGCCCTCTGGCGAGGGAAGCGATATCCGGGCAAATTCCGGTTCTGCCTGATGAATGCTGAATTTTTGGCCTTTCCCGACGACACGTTTGACACGGTCGTGACGGTCTGCGTCTTTTGCACCGTCCCCCACCCCGTTGCCGGGCTGAAGGAATGCAGACGAGTTCTGAAACCGGGCGGAAAATTATTGATGTTTGAACATGTTTTAAGTAAAAACCCCATCTATGGACTGAGCTTGAAATTCATGTCCATCTTCACCGCCGCTCTGGAGGGAACCCACCTCGACCGGAATACGGTCGAAAATGTTCGTGAGGCGGGTTTTAAATTCATAGCAGAAAAAAATGTCTATCTGGACATCGTGAAAACCATTGCAGGGACCAAATAGTTCAGCGATCGGCCCCGCCGCCCAAGGCGAGATACCGCAACCCGTCAAATTCAAAAAGAAAGGAGAATCATGTCTCTGGTTATATTTCACAATCCCGGTTGTTCAAAATCACGACAAACCCTGGAGTTGCTCGAAAAAAGCGGCAAAACGCCAACCATCATCGAATATCTCAAGACTCCGCCCACCGCCAAAAAACTGCAGGAGATTCTCAACCAGCTAGGGTTCACTCCCCGTGACCTGATACGCAAAAAAGAAACTCTTTATGCCCAATACGACCTCGGTAATCCGGACTTGTCCGATACTGACCTGATCGGTTTCATGATCAAATACCCCATTCTGATAGAACGCCCGATCGTGCTTTACAACGGCAAAGCCGCACTGGGTCGCCCTCCTGAGCAGGTGCTGGAAATTCTTTAAGGGTTATTTCGATCACGGAAAAGTGTGACTTACTTCCTATAAAGAAATTCAAAAGCAAATCATAATTGACCGGTAACTTTCACGAAATAAGCAGAAAATCAGTATTTGCAGGCGGCCTGATGCTGAACAATACGGGACCGTCAAAATATGAAATCATCTTCAATTGACCATGATGGGGGGAGAAAATGAACGACGATGAAATCAAGCAATATTTGGAATACATTTTAACGAATGGCGATAATTTACAGAAAACGGTCATCTCAAAATGCATTTCGTCGGTTCACTACGAAGTCTGCAGAAAAAATGAGCCCATAAACCGAAAAATTTTTGACGATTATAAGGTCAGGATTGAGCGCGTTTTTTCCCATGGAACCAATGAGCAGGTCAGTAGTTTGTTGGGCAGTTTGCTTGTTCAGGAGCAAAATGTCGCGAGTAGACAATCGAATCCATAAAACCCAGGAGTCAGGCGCTTTTCAAACAGAACTTATTTTTGCACGCCGAAAATAATCGAGGCCGGTCCAGAGACAAAAGAGAGGGGGATCTCATGAATTTTGAGGACAAATACTATGACCTTTTGAAAGAAAGCAACAGGGTCTACAGTGAAAATATAGAATTTCGCCGAATTGTTATCGATCTACGAAAAGCAAACATTACGCTTGCGGAAAACTATGAATCATTGGAAGCAGAGTTAATGGATTTAAAAATTCAATCAAAGTATAAAAATAAACATCGAAAAGTGGCTGAGAGAGGATTGAAGGTCATTCCGTTCCCGGTAAGTCATTGACCCTGTCTCAGGCGCGACGCTTTTCCCAGCGTTCCAGACCAACGAATCCCACGATTGCGATCACCGCCGTCAATGCGATGAACCACCAGGGGGAAAGACCGGTTACGGAATCGAGCGTTGCTTTGCCAAAATCGCCAATGCCGAGGATCTCCGATTTTAAGAATGGATAAGCTTCCGCGTATAAGGCGGCTCCCACCAGCATTCCCAATACCCCCGGGATAGCATGGCGGGCGCCATCCGCCATTGCGGCAACTCCCGTTCCGGGGCAAAATCCGAGAATCGCCATTCCAACGCCAAAGATAAGCCCTCCCAATACGTTCCCCAGTAAAGCCGCGTTCTTGATATGCAGTGCTACCTCCAGGCCCATCGCCCGCATGGCGTAGATACCCACACCTCCAACAACAATGGCTGTGAGCATGACTTTTATGACGGTGAAATTTTTTAGCAGGAATTGTCCCAGGATGACCCGGTAACGGGTGACGCCGCCTTTTTGCAATAGAAAACCGAAAACCAGCCCCGCCAGCGCCCCTTTGAAAAGGGTTACAGGGTCCGCGAAAAAATTTTCAAACATGATCGCGCCCTCCTTTCCCAAAAATAATAAAGGCGGTTATCGCGCCTCCGACAATCATGGATAAGAAAAACGCCCACGAAGAGACCGCCAATTGCAATGCCCCCGAAATTCCATGCCCCGAAGTACAGCCTCCCGCCATTCGCGCGCCAAAGAGAAGAATCACCCCGCCTAAAAAGGCGCCCAAATAACGAATCCATTTGGAGGACCCAAAACGCCAGGCCCAGAGTCCCGGAACCTGTTCCTCAAACTTGGAACCCGCAAGTTTTGCGGCCAGCAAAGCTCCGAAAAATAGCATGACGACGAGTGCGAACTGCCATTCAAAAACCGGTTTGGGCTCCAGTGCGGTTCCCAGATATTTCACAAAATATGCATTTGACTCCACATGCGATTTCGCTACCACACTTTCCATCGCGCCAGCCGCCCGAACCATGGTGGTCGAAACGCCCAGCGTCTTGTTCATCCAGGCAAACGTAACCCAGGAAAGCATCCCGATTCCCGTCCCAACCAGATAGGGGGACCAACGATCTTTTCTTAAAATTTTAATCATAGCGTGATCTCCTTTTGATCTGAAATCTACACCTTATGAAAATTATCCCTGTTTTTCGCGCCCTTTTGACTTGAGCGTCGATACGAGAAAATAATTTTTTATCAGTTTGTCATCTATCATCCGTTTGGCTTGCTCAAGTGCGTTGTTTTTTTTGTCAAACGGACCCACCCGGATTTTATACCAGCTACCTCCCGACTGCCGAGCCGATTTGACGATTGAAATACTTTTCACGTTTTTTCTTTTCAGAGATTTTATGAGCTGATTGGCTTGTTTGGACGAAGTGACCGCGGCGACCTGTATAAAATGTTCTTTATCCGGCTTGGTAGCGACAGGCTTTGGAACAGGAGCGGCCGTTTGCGCTGGCAACGGGAGTTCTTTTTTCGCAACAATTTCATCCCTCGTGGCCCGCCACTCCAGCAAGCCCAACCCGGCCAGTATAAAAAACCCCGCTAAAGAGATGGATACCAGTTTCACCCAGAGCCTGGCTTTCCCGAAAAGGATCAATCCATCAATTGCCTTGAAAGATATTTTTCTTCCCAAATCTTTAAGCAAACGACCGACCCAGAAAATCCCGTCCCTCAGCTTTTGGAAAATTGATTTTTGTATCCCCAGGCGGGTTTTTAAACGGCTGATATCCTGTTTGTCCTCCCGGTTGAACAAGTTGACTTTCTTCAACCGCCCCGAAATTCGATTCGTTTCCACCGCCTGCCGGATTTTGGCCTGACTGTCCGGTTCCATTGAGGCGAAAATCTGCCCGCATTTGTCATGCAAAACCGGGTCTATCCCTTCGAAATGGCCCTCGCAATAGCTTTTGCCGAGGATTCCCCGCATTTCACTGCCCCCTTCAAGATTCAGCCTCAAAGCCCGCAGGTAAAAACGAAGGGCGAATATATCCGCGCGCTGGTTTTCCAGTAAAACGGGGACCACGAATTGCAAAATCTGACCGGCGTCGTTCGATTTATTTTCCACTGCGGATAAAAATACCGGTTCGGTTTTCCCAGTCAGTTTTTTTTGTCTCAAGAAGATGGAAGCGAGATGGTTGACAATGTAGGCATCTTTAAATTCTTCCGCTCTCACCATCACCAGCAGTAAATCTATTTCATTCTCAGACAAGTCCCCTCCCTGATCGAGAATCGAAAGCAGGGGCGCGCGGAACTTTGAGTTTTCCGGGTTTTGCAAAAACGCTTTCAAATAAATTTTGAGGGCTTCCGGGTCTTCCCGTCCGATGGACAAAAGATAATCGGCATATTTTCTAACCACCAATCCACGAAACCGGCGGGCTTGTGCGGGAAGAAAATAGGATGACTCGGTAAAACGAAGGAGGTTTTCAAACTGTCGGACGATCATTTCCTTGTCATAAAGAGGGCCGACATCTTTAAGAGCATGAAACGCATTCAAAAATCGCTGATCACCGATCTGCCCATAAGCGAAGAAACCCATAAAAACGCAAATGAAAAGGAGCGCCCATTGGATCACTCCATCATCAAACGCCGTTTTGGGCAACGCGATCTCGTGCACAACATAAAGCACAATGAAACCAAATACGATTAGAAGAAACAGCGATATCCCGGTGCGAACCAGAAAATATTTAATCGTCTGAAACATGATCATTGATTCTCAGGAATTGAAAACAAGTCCGGGGAGGCGGAAAACTCACCCTCCGGTTCTGGGACTTCAGGGATTACCGGCAAAGGACTTAAGTCCAGTTCTTCTTTCACGGCGACACGGAGGGTTTCCAGAGATCGTTCATCGGCCAGCCTGCCGGTTGTGACATCCACGGTTTCAAACTTTATTCCCGCCGGCACGGGAAACTTGACCTTGTTTTTTCCCTCCAGAACTTTCTGCAGAAAAAACACCCAAATGGGCGCAGCGGCTCTCCCGCCCGTCAACCCCCGGCCCCTCTTGTCCATCATCGATTCATTGTTGTCGTAACCCACCCAGACAGAAACAGCATTGTCTTTCGTCGTGCCATTGAACCAGGCGTCCTTAAAGTCGTTGGTGGTTCCGGTTTTTCCGGCGGCGGGATGATGAAACCCCATCCGGCGTATTCCACGGGCTGTTCCTGCATCTACAACGCCTTTCATCATGTCCAGCAAGGGATAAATCAATTTTTGCGGAAACCGCTGGATGCCCTGGTAATAATGTTCATACAGCTGGTTGCCGTGAAAATCTTCGATCTTCTCAATGAAGTAAGGTTCATTGTAAATTCCAAGGTTGGCGATCACGCTGTACGCCGCGGCCATTTCCAATGGAGAAACCCCCGACGTCCCCAATGCGAGGGAATAATTTTCTCCCAAAGGGCTTTGAATGCCAAAACGGCGAGCGGTTTCGATCACTTTCTTAGGCCCCACCAACTGCATGAGTTTTGCGGATACGACATTGAGAGACTTCATCAACGCTTTTTTGAGTATGACATCCCCCGCAAACTCTTCGCCAAAGTTTTTAGGCTCCCAGGGTTCGGCGCCAGGAATGTCTATGACAACCGGCTCGTCCCTCACCACTGTGGCGGGAGAATAACCCAACTCCGACATAGCCGTAAGGTAAACAAATGGCTTGAAAGATGACCCCGGAAGCCGATTATTCGATAGCGCCCGATTGAACTGACTGTGTGAGTAATTTTTTCCACCCACCATAGCGCGCACGGCTCCACTCTTGTTTTCCACGGAAACCAACGCCACTTGCAATGGCTCTTTGGATTCCCGTTCGGACATTTCCGCTTCCAGGGCTTCGAGGTGCGAGATGGCTGCTTTTTTAGCGAGTGATTGTTGCCGACTATCCAGGGTGGTGTATATCTTCAAACCGCCGAAATGAACAAATTCCTTGCCGTAATCTTTTTCCAGCTTGCGAATAATATAGTCCACAAAGTATAAATTAGGATTGGAGGACTGTTTTGGCGTCAATAGCTCGAGGCTGGAAAGCCGTGCTTCTTCTTTTTGGTCTTCGGTGATGTAGCCTTCCTGCACCATTCGCTTTAAAATGAAGCCGGCACGGCCCAGGGCCCGATCCAGATTGTAAAAAGGATTGGCGCTGTTTGGTGAATTGGGCAGTCCCGCCAACAACGCTCCCTGGAGCAGGGTCAGGTCCTGGGCCCGTTTGCCGAAGTAAATATCGGCGGCTTCCTCCACCCCATAAGCGCCACTGCCAAAATAAATCTGGTTACTATAGGCTTCCAGAATCTGCTCTTTGGTGAACGTGGCTTCGAGTTGCAGGGCAATCAGCAGTTCCTTGATTTTGCGGACAAAGTTTCTCTCGAATGAAAAAAACAGGTTTTTAGATAATTGCTGGGTGATGGTACTGCCGCCCTGGACCACTCGCTTGGCCCGAAAATTCATATAAAAAGCCCGCGCCAGGCCGATATGATCCAGTCCATGATGATCGTAAAAATTGGAATCTTCAACGGAGATAATGGCGTTCAGGAAATTGGGAGAAATATCCTCTATGGCAATCGGCCGACGTTCGCCCAGGATCATGATCCTGTCGCCATCCGATGAATAAATCTCCGTCGGCAGGCTAAGGTTGATGGCCGCAAGGTTTTCGGGAAGCTGAGGAAGGTCCTTGCTGAGGGTCAAGTAAACGCCAAAGCCGGCAATAGCAGAGAACAAAAAAAGGCCGAACAAAACGAAATAAAATTTTTCTATCAGGGGACGCATCGTTGTCAAAATGTTTCTCCGGAAGGGAGAGTCAGGGCATCCGGTTCTCCTGTCAAATCGTCACCATCCGTTCTTTCGATTTGCGACAACATGTTGTACGCCACTTCCTGGGGAACCGAAATCAGCAGGACACCTGTGTAATAATCTGTGTTGTATTCAATCCCAAAGACCACATGGTTTTGAGACCGGGAGGTTTGGTCAGAAACTCCTATCCGGGTGACGTGATAATCTTTCTCCAGAAACCATCGGGGTTCAGGAAAGACGGCTTTCTGGGTGATGGGGTCCAGCGTTTCTACGATCGACACCACCTGATCTCTTGAGAAAATGCGTTCTTTTTGAAACCCCATCTCCTCCAAACGACCGCGCTTGATGGTCCGTGTCGACTGCACTTCAAACAAGGTATCCACGGACAGAAATATTTCCCGAATGGGAATGCCCTGGAGATCGAGAAAACCAATGGTGATCCAGGGGCCAAACCGTTTTAGAAAAACCCGTTCCCAGTTTTTTTCGGAATCGATTTGCAATAACTCGTAGGAAGAGACAATGCGCTCGGACCAGGGACCGGGGAAATCGAAATAGAGTTCAAGAAACTTTTTTCGGGATACAAGAAGAGGAAAGGCGGGTTCTAACTGTTCAAACAACTCGTTGAAATTTTGCAGGGATTCGGCGGAGTTGTGTTGCAGGTCCAGACCCGTTCGAAGGGATTTGACCTTGGCTTGCGCTACCAGGGCTTCCCGGTCGCGCTCCCAGATTCGGCCCAACTGCGGCCGTTTATGGTTCTGCCATTTGAGGTAATGCCCAACACCGCGCTCGAAAAACTTCCCATAAAATTCCAACGCCCCGACCCCGATTAGGAGGCAAAGCAGAACGACTCCTTGCCACTGCCTGAAAACTCCGGCGGATTTCACCAAATACTATCTCTCAGTTGGTTTATGTTGCAATCGGGGAACTGTTTATCTTTTTTTTCGGGTAAGTTTTCTAACCGCTTTTTTTGCACCGGTTTTCTTTTTAGTCGTAGACTTTTTTGCTCCGGCTTTGGGCTTCTTCACAGCCTTGCTCGAGGGTTTTCCAATATTTCCCAGACATTCTTTCTGTGAGCCTGAGTCCATCTTGCGAAAAATAGATAGCAATTTTCGCTCGGAATTATTGACCGTCAACAATTCCTGCCTGGTGGGGTTTTTCAAATTTATCTGCCCGGTAGCAAAATGGATCATCCCGACCTGAGGGGGCACTGAACTTTTAGTCAGGTTCTTAACGGGCGAAACAAAGTTTTTATTAACCGGAACTGTCAGAAGTTGTTCCAGTGACAGATTTCCCAGTTTGGAGATTTTAACGAGGACGGAAACCGGGGCATCTCTTTCACCCGCTTCATATCTTACATAGGTTCGAAATCCTACCTTCAGAATTTCTGACATCATCGACTGCGTGCATCGCAGTTCTTTGCGAATCGTCTTCAGGTTTTTCGCCAATATTGACATCCAAACTTCTCCTTCTCCAAAAAATGTGTCCGATTTAGCCTATTATAAGCAAATGCCCGTTTCATTATCAATCGTTTATTAGCAAAAGATGCTGACCGGTTTTTTTCCGCTTAATTTTTTGCGGGAAAAACTGGATTAAGGGTCAAGCGTTGAGTATTTTTGCCGCTTCCCTGGCAAAATAAGTGAGGATCATCTGTGCCCCGGCGCGTTTTATACTCAGCAGGATTTCCAGCATCACCCGTTCCCCATCCACCCAATCTCTCTCGGCGGCGGCTTTGACCATCGCATATTCCCCGCTCACGCTGTAGGCGGCCACAGGAACCTGCACCTCCTGTCGAACCCGGCGGATGATATCCAGATAGGATAGAGCGGGCTTGACCATGACTATATCAGCGCCTTCTTCAATATCCTGGAATACTTCGCGCAGGCTTTCGTCACTGTTTCCGGGGTCCATCTGATAGGAACAACGGTCACCAAATTTTGGTGAGGAATCCGCGGCTTCCCGGAAGGGACCATAAAACCCGGAAGCATATTTGGCCGCGTAGGAAAGGATGATCGTGTCCTCATGGCTGGTTTCATCCAGAGTTTTACGGATGGCTTGCACTCTTCCATCCATCATGTCTGACGGGGCGACAATATCCGCTCCGGCCCGAGCATGGGTTTCGGCCATCTTCGATAACAATTCCAGAGTGGCGTCATTGAGTATTTTATTTCCTTCCACCAATCCGCAATGGCCGTGGTCAGTATATTCGTCGATACACACATCGGTGATGACAACCATGTCGGGAAATGCCGATTTAACCTCCCGCACCGCTCGCTGGACGATTCCATCCGGGTTATAGGCTTCAGAACCACGGCTGTCTTTTTTATCTGGAATGCCAAATAATATGATTGCGGGAATCCCAAGACTTTGGGTTTCCCTCACATCTTTCAGAAGTTCGTCCAGAGAACACCTGGCGATTCCCGGCATGGACGAAATTTCCTGCCGAACTCCCTTGCCCTCACAAACAAACATGGGTTCGATCAGGTCATCCGTAGAGAGGCTGGTTTCCCGAACCATCCGCAAAATTCCCGCATTGGCTCTCAGTCTTCGATATCTATGAATTGGAAAAGACATAATAAAAAAAGTCTCTGAAATTTAAATTTTTATAGGAAATTTTTAACAGCTTTTTCGACAGGTCGGGGTTCAGCAAACCATCCAAGGTTATCACAGTATTTCTCCCACCTTCAACTTATTGAATACTGGGTTGGAGTTGAAAGATACTCTTTGAAGCTTTTTTACTCTTCCCGCCAATTCAAGGGACTGGCATCCAGCGGGTCTCGCCCCCTCATCATTGCGTCTTTTTTTGTAACCGGTGTTGATATTTTGACACAATTACTTGAATTTAATGGCTGAAGCCCTTGTTTATTTGACACACCCCAAATACCCGGAAACCCGGAAACCATTTTACCTAAAAGCCTTGACCTGTTTGTCGCCGCCTTTTTCAAAATGGCATCAATTTTGCTCCATAACTTATTGTTTTTCAAAGTTTTGTATAACTACCGTCCACCGACAAATCATTTTTCAGGAGAAGGAATCATGGAACCTTTCGACTCTCATTTAGATGAAGCATATGAACACCTCAACAAGGCGATCATGAAAGCCATCGTTTCCTCTGACGATGTCAAAAAGGTGCTTTCCGGGTTTAAAGAAAAGGATATGATCAATCATCTTTCAGTTCTGAACTTGATTCTCAGCCTGGAAGAACTTTCGGACATGGTTTTTACTGATGAGAGTTCCGATGATTATGAATTGGTGAAGGAGGATTTTGCGGCTGAGAAGGAAGAAAGTTCATCCGCAATAGAAGCCTCTAATCCTTTTAAAATAGACGGGAAAAACTTATCTCCCAATGAGATACTATTTGAAAAGTTTTTCCAGAAAAAATTTGACTCCCAAGGATGGCTCAAAAAAGCAAAACTCAAACTGTAAAACTAATAACGCGCCGAAAATTTCATTTTTTCTGAGAAGCTTCCCCGTTGAAATCAGGGGTTGTTTTCAGAGATTGATAGTTTTATTTCTTAAAGATTTTGGACTCGCAGGATATAAATTTAATCTGCTTTATAGGAATCACAATGATCTCTTCAGCTGTGGTGATTTCGAATAATTCCAAATCGTCGCTGAAGCCATGCTTTTCTGTGTTTTCGCATTCAAGCTTCTCATTATCTACAAACACCACTTTCAACCGATACTGCATGAATTCTCCTTTTCCCTTTTTTTAATGTCCCGATAGCTTGTATCTGGTCAGTTTGGGGTTGCCATCATTTCAAATTTCTTTGAAAGAGGGTTGCCCAGATAATCTTCCACATAGTTTTTCAGATATCCCTTCTCATACAATTTCCGGTTGGAAAGGCCTGAGTTGACTTTGTTCAGGACTTTGAAGGTGCACCTGGGAAACCGGGCCTTAAAATCATCAAAAGTCTCTCCCGTTATATCCATTTCCAGGGCGGAAGATTTTTCCAATATCACCTTTGGCAAATACACCCGTGTCTGGTGAGTGATCCGTTCCGCGACATCCTGGAAGGTGAGCAAAGTCGTGCAATTGGAATCCCCGCCGAGAGTGGCATTGGGAACATAAAGAAATCTGGCGCGATTGCGGCGAAACAGTGTCAAAATTTTGTGAACATTCCCTGCCATCACGACCGTGTCCTTTTTTTCCAATTCACAGGCGTCAAACGTTTTGATGATTTTATTCCGGTTCAAAAAGGAAGTGATATCCGATTCCGTATGTATCATCGTGGCATTGGGAAGATTTAAATCGTAAGTTTTCCGGGCTTCGTCGGCAAGGAATTTTTTTCCAAAACGCATCAAGGAGGTCGTGTCGGGGTCTATGTATTTCAAAGGCGTCAAACATCCCATCCACAACAAAACCTTGGGGTTGATCCGGGAAATCCGCCGGGCGTCCTCAGACATGGTGTCCGGCCCGAAAGAGTAAAAATTGGCCGAAGTCACTGCGGGGCCGTCCAGTATCTGTAAAACCTGTTCGGCACTCGGGCCGTTGGGCATCAGCTTTTTTCGGGCTTCTCCGAGCGTGATCACCGACAATTCAAAATTGATTCTTCCAGGATGCCTTTCTGCCAGTCTGTTGATCCTCTCCGGATTGGTGTAGCCCACGGTGAACATGGTGATATTTTTATCCGTATTATCCAGGAACTCCTCGATCCAGTCCATGGCTTTGGGATGAAGCGGCAGGTCGGTCCATTCCATATACTCATTGCCGCCAAGAACCCAGGATTCATCCTTCCTGGTAGGAACTTTCTTGATCTCACTGAATATAAAATCCCAATCTTCCTGAGTGGTACGCGGCGTATCAAAGGTTTTCCGATAACTGTGGTCCTTTTCATAGCAAAACGTGCATTTCACGGGGCAGGTTTTGCCAAGGCTCAACGGAATTTTCAACTCCCGGATTTCGGCTCTTAGAACATTATGAAGAAACTCTTTATCCACTTGTCACCATTCCTTATTAAATTTCCTATGACCTCGGCCACAAAACCAGTCGAGTTAATCCCAATTCTTGAAAACCGCGAGCAATTGGTCGTCCACAGGAACCTCGGTCTTTTGTTCGTCGCTCAATTCCGCGATCAATTGTTTGAGATGAACGGCGGCGCATCCCATATAAGCCATGCATTCCTGCTGTTTTTTGAATCCCCCGGCCTTCAGCTTTTTTTCAAGTTCTTCGATATGTTTTTCATCAAAGGGGTGAACTGAGGCCGATTTCCTGAAGGACTCACTGGCATCATTGAAGTTTTTTTCCTCACTTTCGGTCATTCCGGTTTTAAGATACTCCTGGGCTTCTCTCACCTCTTCAACCGTCACAGAACTTTCTTGCATGGGTTCTCATCTCTCCTAAGAATCAACGAACGATTTTTATTGCGTCACAAAGCCCCCTCCCCTTGCTCACCAAGTCTTATCCTCGATATGGACAAAACCCTCCAACCGCAAGGGAGTAAAATCAAATTGGGGCTATAGGCCTGGAGTTTTTCAAAGCCATTCTATCACTCTGCAAGACCAATTTGTCAAGAAGTTAGAAGAATGACGGGCAAAAGAGGGATGGGGAAATAAAATCGGTGGCCAATACGGGCGTGTGGTCGGTCCATCAGAAGATGGATATTTTTACTATTTTGATATTTCAAGCCCCAAAAAGAGCGGGCACTCTTTGGGCCTGGTAGGGGGGTGAGGATGAAACATCCGCAAAAGGAAGAACTTTAAATAAACCCGGCTTTCGTGGAGTTCACCCCGAGCAAACCAGAAACGTCATCGCGAGCCGCAAGGTAGCGTGGCCATTGTATCACTCCAAAGCTTTCGCCCCCCCAGAGGGGCAAGCCCGGAATCCTGACCAGCTTCGTCACCGTTGACTTCTCGAAATCACGGGTCCCGCAAAGGTCTCCTTAAAAGGGGACGGGATCCATCGGTAAAAAAACCCGTTATTTCTTCTCTTCTACGTTATCCGGCTTTACCTGTTTACCGTGGGGAAATTTATTTTCCATCGAACATGAGGTTAGGACCATCAAACTAATCGCTAAAACCAAAAAGAACGCTACTTTTCTCATCCAACTTTCTCCTTATTCATTTTGACGCGCATGCACTCAAAAATTCTTGAAACTCTTGCATTTCGATCTAGCTTTTTATCAATATTTCTTTGATAATTCAATGATTATTTTTCACTTTTTGCCGATAATCGTCTTCCGAGGACCCTACCCTTTCCCAATACAGAGGACTGTTGTGCTCACTCCCTTGTCTGCCGAAAAAATAAAACGCAAACTGAATTCCCGGCGAATAGGGTCAAAAATCCTTGTTTTGGAAGCCGTCGATTCCACCAACGAGCAGGCCAAACCATATCTTGAACAGGACGCACCGGAAGGACTGGTCCTGATTGCCGAATCCCAGACCCGGGGACGCGGACGCAGGGGACGGAGCTGGGTGTCCCTGCCGGGAATCGGAGTCTATCTTTCAGTCATATTGAAACCGAAAATTCAGCCCCGGAGCCTACCGCAACTGACCTTGCTGGCAGGTTTGGCAACGACTCTGGCTGTCAATGATTTCACCAAAAAAAAAGCCCGATTGAAGTGGCCAAACGACATCCTTTTGAATGGGAAAAAATGCTGTGGAATTCTGTCCGAGACTCATCCCGCCCGCACCGGCGAGACCGGAGTGATCGTCGGCATCGGGGTCAACGCCAATCACAGCCTCACTGACTTTCCCGCCGAATTACAGCCAACGGCAACTTCCCTCAGGATCGAAACAGGAAACGCCATTGACCGGCTGTCTCTCATTTGCGCCATTTTAGGCTATCTTGACGAACAATACGACGCTTTCCTTAACAATGGGGAACAGGCGCTCCTGGAAAAATGGCTGGAAAACTCGGACATGATCGGAAAAAAAATCACCGTCACTCAAGGAAAGTCAGCCACCGACGGGACCGCTCTCGGGCTGGATTCCCACGGCAGGTTGTTAATGTGTTCTGAAAAAGGCGAGACACTGACTTTTGAATCAGGAGAAGTCAGCCTTCGGTTGACTTGATATAGCCCGCAAGCTAAAGTCACGGCGATATTAAAGGACGATGAGTCGGCACTTGGATACCTAGAAGGAGCCAAAAAGCCCGAAGCTGAAGTTAACATCCGGTCCCGTGCGGGTTCGGCCCTGGGGCCAGAGATGATATTCCCTGACACGCAAAATGGGGTAATCGTAGGTGATTTCATCCAGCGACCGGGTTTCGGTCCCCTCCACTTTCCCGACCAGGGTGATTTTTCGTCCTTTGGCAAAAATCTGCTCGTCCCAGATCTCTTTACTCTTTAACAACAGACGCCCACTGGTTTGGTCGTTCAGTTCGGGTTCCAGACGGTAACCGAGGGGCCTTTGTAAAATTTCCACCCAGCTTCCTTCCGCGTCATTTCCCGCCTGAACAATGGTCCCCCCAAACAAAACAGACATTCCCAGGTATCTCTCAGGGTTCCGTTGCAACTCTCCCAGCAAAACGTTCGGGTTGCTTTCATCAATGACCGCCTGCGATAAAACAGGCCCGCAACCGGAAAATAAAAATACCGCCAGCCAAAAGAAATTGTGCCTTACCTTAAAAATTGCGGCCATATCCTCCCCACCTCCTATTACCAGTAATGATGCCTGTGATGACGATGCCCAAAACCACCAAAGTAATAAGGATAAAATGGATCATAATAATAGGGGTAGTAGGGAGTATCAGGATATTCTTGCAATAGTTTCAATTCTTCCGGTTCGATGACCGGGAACAAATAATCCCGGTCGCCAATTTTACCGGATTGACTTCCCACAATCACTCCCGCTCCAATAACGTCTCGTCCCTTTGTATAAACTTCAGGCTCCAGAAATCCTCGGCGACGAAATATAAAACGCCCCAACGTCGCGTCGCCTGTATTCAGGTTACCATAGGAATCAATCGACTTCTGAACCACTTCAATATCACTTTGCTCAGGGGAGTTTCGGGTCTGGACAATGTTACCGCCCAGCAACACTTTTTTACCAATATAGGAGTCTGGAGACTCAAACAGCCCCTGGACACTGACACTGGGATCCAGACTGGCGCGCAGGTCCTTTGAAATGGGGTGGGTGCATCCCACGAATATCAGCAAGAAGAACACTAGAAATACTCTCATGGAACCCCTCCCTTCAATATTTCCGATCATTTGGCAAATGAAGATGGTAATGTTAAAAAATATATAATTAAATATACATATATTTGAGTATTTTGACAAACAATTTTATCGGGGCAATGAAACCCCCATCCAAAACAACTGGGTTCTTGTGCTGTTTGCCCATTTAAGGATAAAATAGTTGTTTCAAATAGAGATAGATCCTTTTTTCTTATCCCGTTTTTCTTGCCGAACATGGCCACAACAAAAAATTACTATAAAACTCTCGGCGTCGAAAAAAACGCTTCCTTTGCCGACATCAAAAAACGTTACCGGGAATTGGCAAAAAAACACCATCCCGACGTCAATAACGGAAGCAAGAAGGCTGAAAACAATTTCAAGATCATTTCAGCCGCTTACAACGTACTCAGCAATAAAAAAAGCCGACTGGAATACGACCAAACCTATCGTCAGCAAACCCGTCCCAAGAGCCGTGGAGGCAACGCCTGGTCAGATCCATCGAATGACTTTGACTTCAGCGGGCGGCAAAAAACCGGTCAGCAGAGTGACTTTCGCCAAACCACCCCTGAAGAAGAACAAAAGTTCGATCCCGAATTTCCAACTCGGGGCTTCGATTTGCAGTTCATGGTCGATCTTCCTCTGGCCACCGTGGCCCTGGGCGGAACCCTGCCTTACAGTTACGAAAAATACGTTAAATGTATGGACTGTCTGGGCACAGGCTTTGTGGACTCCGAAGAATGCTCCGTCTGCAAGGGCAAACGGTTGGTGGTCGAAAGCGTGACCCTGGATGTAAAAATTCCTCCTGGTATCGGAAACCTTTACACGCTTCGAATTCCCGAAGCCGGGGGAGAAGGCAAAAACGGAGGCCCGCCCGGTGACTTGCTATTAAGAATCAGCGCAGAAAAACACCCGCGCTTCAAGCGTTTGAAAGACGATATTTATGCTGAAATCTCAATTTCGCCCGAATTGGCGGAAAAAGGCGGCCCACTGGAAATCGAAACTCTCGACTCGGTACTGACCATCGAAGTGGAAGAAGAAACACTGACGGGAGAAGAATTACGCATTCCCGGTCAGGGGGCTTGCATCAACTGGGGGAATAATCGCGGGGATTTTATCGTCAAATTCAAAATTGAGGAAGGCTGAACCCTATCCACCGGGAATTCACCTGCGAAGGAAATCCGTTTCAGCCTTTTGCCTTGCGGGCTTTCACGTCCGCCGCATGCGCACGGGCTCTTTTGATCAGAGCTTCTTTTTCTTCTGGAGATCTATTGTATCGGGGGGTCGCTCCAGGAACTTTATTGCCAGAACCCGCTTTAGCCGCTTGAGGTTTTGGAGCCGCAGATTTAGCCGCCGCCTTGGCCGTTTTGGAATCGTCGGTTTTGGCTCCGGCTGAATCAGCCTTGGCGGCAGTCGCATCCGGCTCCGTTCCCGCAGGTGATGCCGCCGCTTCCCCTTCCTTACGCACAAGGCGCATGGAAGACCAGACCTCCTGGGTCGGATAAGGAGTGTCGATGCCGATTTTTCCATCAAAGCGAATGATCTGCTCATCCGTACATTCGCTGATCCAGGTATTGCTGGCGCCACCCGCTTCAAATATCGGGTCGAGCGGAAACATGGTTCCGTTTTTATCCATGCACTCTTTGGTTTTGTCAAAAATAGTCAGCGCTTCGGCCTTATTGGGAATACGCCAGTTGTCATGTCCCGCGAACTTTTCCTTGTTGAATTTATCCACGTATTGCCGGTGGTCCATCCAGGTATAAAACTTGTGCATGTCAATCCAGGCGTCGGATTTTTTCCACATCAGGCTTGAGGTAGGATCGGTGATGGTGCCATCGCCATTATCCACCAGGGGAGGCGCCGCGGGCTTCTCTTTTTTTGCCGCCGCTTTGGGCTTGGGGGCTTTTTCGGCAGACTTTTCAGTATCCGCTTGTTTCGCAGGTTTTTTGTCTTCTGCTTTTTTATCCGGTGCGGATTGTGTGTCTTCCATAAAAACGTACCCGTTCAGACGTAATGGTGGGGTTTAAGGCGAAGGCTTTGCCTCAATGGGCGTCCATGTACAGCCTTCCAGAATTTGATTCAAGTCTTTCCCCGTTCCCGTCAGCTTGTTCAATATATCGCCAAGCTCGCGCGCGGAAAACGCGTTCAGACTGACCATAAAACTTTTTCGATAATCCGCCGCGTTGTTTTTGATCCAATTGACAACGCCGACTTCTCCATCAGGACCTTCTACTTCCGATTGCTTTCTACCTAAAAGATTTGTCTGTGAAACGCGAATGATTTCACAAATCAAATCATCTTTTATTCGGCTCATTTAGATATCTCTTTTCCGTATGGCCGACAACAGCCATTCGGCATCAAAAAGACGCCAATTTATTATTATTTATCCGGGTTGTCAATCCGATATTTACCTGACAACATTCAAACAAATAAAACAATAGGTTAGACTGAGAATAACGCCTTTCAAAAATCCCTTATTTTCCTTTTATTTTATATCAACAAGGAGATTGAAAAAAGAAAATAATGATCTGAAGCCGACAACGTGACCTTTTCGTGCGAAATTCCCGGGATCAGGTTCTCGGATCGAGCCTGTCTCTGAGTCCCTCTCCAAGAAAATTGAAGGCCAGAATGGTTAAAAATATCGCCAATGAGGGAAACAGAATCAGATGCGGATAAAACTTCACCGCTGTCCAGCCGTCGTTGGCCAGGGTTCCCCAACTGCTGAACGGAGGGGAAATTCCCAACCCGATAAAACTGAGTGTCGATTCCGCGAGAATGGCCACCGGGATACGAAAGCTCAAGGTAACGATCAATAAGCCAATGATATTCGGAAAAATTTCCCGCACAAAAATCCGCACATGACCAGCCCCAAGAGCCCGGGCGGCTTCAACATAGGTCAACTCCTTGATCCTGAGGACTTCCCCACGTACCAGACGGGCCACCGTGACCCAGCTCACCAGCGTCAGGGCAATGAAAATCCCCGTCACCCCCCGCCCCATCAACACCGTGATCAGAATGATCATGAGCAGGTCGGGGAGTGCAAAAACCACATCGACGACACGCATCATCAGGTTGTCGGTTCTTTTCCCGGCATAGCCCGACACCGCGCCATAAACCGTCCCGATGAGGATCGCGAGCAACGTGGTCACCACCCCGACAAACAAAGAAACGCGGGCGCCATAAATCATGCGCGAAAACAAATCCCGGCCCAGGCGATCCGTCCCCATCAGGTTCGCCGAATTGGGCGATGCCAGGGTGTTCATCGTATCCTGTGTTTCATACGAGTGAGGCGCCACCCAGGGAGCGAAAACTGCGACCAGCGCGACTCCCAAAAGGAACAGGGCGCTGAGTTTGGACGATAGGGGAAATTGTTTCATGGAAGGATTATAATCAATATCAATGAATAGAAAATTTCACTGTTCTTCATCAAACCACGTAAAACCTGTACCAGGAACTAAGTTTTCCCCAAATGAATCTACCTCATTAAGTTCTTTAACTCGCATAATTGGGGGATTAGATAAATCATTTAATGTAATATCTTTCAGATCTTCCTTTATAATTTCAAAGGCAATATTTTCTGCTTGAGATGGACTTCCAGCACTTATAAATCTAGTAGTGTAAAAACCAGATTTTTGGAACATTTCCTTTTCGTCCTTAATTAAAAAGTTTTTGCCTTCAATCAAAACGATAAATTTTTTCATGCTGGGACGCTAACTTTGGAGGAATACATTTTATTTCCCCAGAGAAACCCTGGGGTCGAGCCAGGCGTACATCATATCGACCACGATATTGGCCAGAACGATCAACACGGAGTAAACCAGCGTCACCCCCATGATGAGCGGGTAATCGCGGTTGGTCACGGCGGTGATGAAAAAACTGCCCATGCCGGGAATCGAAAAAATAAACTCGATCACGAACGATCCCGTCACCAGCCCGGCAACAAGAGGACCCATCACCGAAACCACAGGATAAATGGAATTTTTCAGCGCGTGTTTCAGCAAAACCATCGGCTCCGACAATCCCTTGGCGCGCGCTGTCCGAATATAATCGGACGCCAGCACGTCGAGAACCGTGGTCCGGGTCAGGCGGGCGATGTATCCGGCAAAACCCGCCCCCAGAGCGAATGCCGGCATCAACACATGACGCGGCCCCTCCCACAATGCCGGCGGCAACCAATGAAGCTTGTGTGAAAAAGCCCAGACCAGAACCGTCCCCAGGACAAAACTGGGAACGGAGATGCCCAGGGTCGCCAAAAACACGCAGGACCGGTCGATCGCGGAATTTCGCCAATAAGCGGCAACGAGGCCGCCGGGAATACCAAGCCCGAGAATGACAGCCACCGCGCACAACCCCAGCGTGAGCGATACGGGAAAGGTTTCGGCGATGATGGCGGAAACATCGCGACCAATGTATTTGTAAGACGGCCCCAGATCCCCCTGAAAAACCTGCTTCATGTAGAGAAAATACTGCATGACCAGAGGTTCGTTGAGGTGATATTTGGCTTCGATATTGGCGATGATTTCGGGCGGAAGTTTTTTTTCGGTGTCAAAGGGCCCACCCGGAACCAGATGCATGATTCCAAAAGTCAGGGTGGCCACTGTAATCAATACGGGTATGCCATACAGGATTCGCTTACAGAAATAGACAATCATTTGGCCATCCTACCACATCGAAAAATTGCCGGGCAATTCGCAAGTTTCCAGCGTAAGATAATACGTTTCTTTCATGTTAAAATCCTTTTTCCAACTAATCTTATTAATCTTTAGTCGCCGGGTTCATGGCCTTTCACTCCCTCACAGAATTTATCGAACAGCTTGAGCGTGAAAACGAGCTGATTCGAATCAGCGAATCGGTTTCCCCCATTCTGGAAATTTCCGAGATCACGGACCGTGTTTCAAAATCTCCAGACGGCGGCAAAGCCTTGTTGTTTGAAAATGTCGAAGGCAGTCAAATGCCGGTTTTGATCAACGCCTTCGGAAGCACCCGCCGGATGAGCCTGGCGCTCGGAGTCGAAGATATCGAAGAAATTCCAAAAGAAATCGACCGCTATTTGAAAATCGCGCCGCCCGCGACACTCCTGGACAAAGTTAAACTGCTTCCGCTGTTATTGAACGCGGCCAACTTCCCGCCAAAAATGTTCCGTGGAGGTCAAGCCCCCTGTCAGGAGATCGTGCATCTGGGCGACGACGTGGATCTCGGAAAAATTCCCATACTACAGTGCTGGCCGAACGACGCGGGCCGGTTCATCACCTTGCCCATTGTGGTCAACCGAAGCGCCGACGATAAACTGAGGAACGTCGGACTTTACCGCATGCAGATCTATGATAAAAATACCACCGGCATGCACTGGCACATCCATAAAGACGGGGCCCATTTTTTCCACGAATTTCGCCGTCAGAATAAGAGAATGGAAGTGGCCGTGGCCATCGGCGCGGATCCGGTCGTTTGTTATTCCGCATCAGCCCCCCTGCCCTACGGCATCGACGAGTTTCTGCTGGCGGGGTTCATCCGCAAATCAGCGGTTCCGTTGGTGAAATGCAAAACGGTGGACCTCGAAATCCCCGCCACGGCGGAAATCGTGTTGGAAGGATATATCGATCCATCGGAGATGCGTCTCGAAGGTCCGTTCGGCGACCACACCGGATACTACTCGCAGGACGGCGACTACCCGGTGTTTCATGTCACCGCCATCACGCACCGCAAAAATCCCGTTTACCTGACCACCATTGTCGGTAAACCACCGCAAGAAGATTATTATCTGGGCAAGGCAACGGAGAGGATTTTTCTACCGCTCATGCGCACTCAGTTGCCGGAAATCGTCGACATGGACATGCCGCTTGAAGGCGTGTTCCACAACTCGGTGATCCTCTCCATCGACAAACGCTATCCCATGCAGGCTAGGCGCATGATGAGCGCCTTGTGGGGGTTGGGGCAGATGAGCTTTGTCAAAACCATTCTGGTGGTGGACGCTGACGTCGATGTTCATGACACAAAGGCTGTCTTAAGGGTTCTATTAAACAATATTGATTTTAAACGCGACCTGTTTTTTTCCGAAGGCATTCTCGACGTTTTGAATCACGGCTCGGATCAGGCGTTGTATGGTTCCAAACTGGGGATCGACGCCACCACAAAAATCGAAGGAGAACCCGGTTTCGGAAAAGATGCGCATTCACGCCAGCCATCTAAAAACCTTCCCAACCCCAAAGCGGTGGTGGATCGGTTTAAAGAAGTTAAGGACTGCCGCATACTCGATAGCGACAGCCGTCATTCCGTGATGTTTGTCGCGTTCGATAAAACCCGCGCCCATCAGCCTGGAAAATTCATTTCCGCCTTTTTCAATAATCCGGGGTTTGCAAAAATATCCATCCTCATCGTTCTGGAAGCCCATGTCGATTTGCGGGACTATTCTGCCATCATGTGGAAATTTTTCAACAACCTGGACCCCAAACGGGATTTTCATTTCGAGGACGGACACCTGGGAATCGACGTGACCCGCAAATTACCCGAAGAAGGTTACGAACAGGACTGGCCCGACGAAATCGCTATGTCCCGGACGATCAAAGATCAGGTGGATAAAAAGTGGAAGCGAATGTTTGGTGAGAAATAAAAATAGTTTATTATGCTTTAAACCTAAATCATCTGTGTGGGCTGAAGGCTTTCGTATTTATCTATTCATTTCGAACGTAATATTCACGCGCTACCAGATTTTCATTAAAAATGTCTCACCAACACTGGAATGAGTGACTAATATGGCCAAGGTCAAACGAATTGTTCTTGATGTTTTAAAACCCCACCAACCCAGCGTGCTCGAATTTGCGAAAGCCATTGCGGACCAGGGAACCCGGTGCAACGTCAAGATCACCGTCGAAGAAGTAGATGAAAAAACGGAGTCGGTCACACTGGTGATGGAGGGAGAAAATGTCCCGTTCGATGCCGTCGTAGATACCATTAATAATTTAGGAGGATCCCTGCATAGTATTGATGGTGTGGAAGTAGAAGGGCCGGATGCTTCTCCTGACCAGAAATAATTTGAATCGTGATTCAACGCCTGAGATTTCTATTAAATCTCTCCCGAGCGCATGGAATCGCTCGCAGATATTTTTTCACAAACGGCTATGACGGCGCCCTGACTATACTGGGATTGATTGTGGCCTTTTACACAACCGGGGATGTTCCGACGCACACTGCTATCAGCGCCTGCCTCGGTGCGGCCATTGCCCTTTGCATCAGCGGTCTGACCAGCGCCTATATCAGTGAGTCCGAGGAAAGAAAAAAGGAACTCGCCGAATTGGAAAGGGCTCTGGTAACCGACCTGGGCGATTCGGAATTCGGTAAAGCGTCGCAATGGGTGCCGGTTTGGATCTCTCTGGTGAATGGGCTTGCCCCCTTCCTGGTCTCCCTGTTTATAATAGCCCCTTTGTGGATGGACCAAATTGGAATTGCTCTTCCATTTCCTCCACTTGAATCTGCCATTGGTTTCGCTCTTCTGGCTATTTTTTTTCTGGGCCTTTTTCTGGGTAAAACGAGCGGGTCATTTTGGCTTTGGAGCGGTCTGCGAGCTTTGTTAATCGCTGTGGTCACATGTCTGATTATTTTTGCTTTGAAATTGTAGAAATTTTTATTGATCCAATAAATTAAAAAAATTCATCACCGGAATTAACGCATTAACATGGCATCAGACAAACTGACAATCAAAGGCGCGAGGGTCCACAACCTCCGAAACATTTCTCTTTCACTTCCACGCAACAAGCTGGTGGTCATCACCGGGTTGAGCGGGTCGGGCAAATCCTCCCTGGCTTTCGACACCATTTACGCCGAGGGCCAGCGCCGCTATGTGGAATCCCTGTCCGCCTACGCGCGTCAATTTCTGGAGTTGATGGAAAAGCCGGACGTCGATTACATCGAAGGGCTTTCCCCCGCCATTTCCATCGAGCAAAAAACATCGAGCAAAAACCCGCGCTCCACCGTCGGAACCGTCACCGAAATCTACGACTATCTCCGTCTGCTGTTCGCGCGCATCGGCAAGGTTTATTGTTATGGATGCGACCGTCAGATTTCTTCGCAAACGGTGCAGCAGATCACCGATCAGGTGCAGGCGATTCCTGAGGGCGAAAAGATTTTAATCCTCGCCCCTCTGGTCCAGGGCAGGAAAGGAGAATTTAAAAAAGAGTTGGCCGGATTACAGAAGAAAGGTTTCGTTCGCGCCCGTGTGAATGGGGAAGTGGTCGCGCTGGAGGAAGAAATCAACCTGGACAAAAAGTTCAAACACAGTATCGAAGCGGTGGTCGATCGATTAATCATTAAAGACAAAATGGGCAAACGGTTGGCGGAGTCCGTCGAGATGGGCCTCAACCAGGGAGAAGGGTCGCTGATCGTGTCCATCCTGGGTAAAAACGGTTCCGGCAAAGAAATGTTGTTCAGCGAAAATTTCGCCTGCAATTACTGCGGCATCAGTTACCCGGAGCTGGAACCGCGTCTTTTTTCCTTCAACAATCCCACCGGCGCGTGTTCTAAATGCGATGGGCTGGGGATCAAAATGGTGATCGACCCCGATCTGGTCATTCCCGATCCCGGCTTGTCGATCCGCGAAGGGGCGCTCAAGCCCTGGGAAAAAAGAAATTCGCTTTATTTCCACCAGATGCTGGACACCATCGCCACGCATTTTAAATTCAAACTCACTAAGCCGTTTAAAGATTTACCTAAAAAAATACAAAAAATTATTCTGTACGGCGCGGGCGACGAGCCGATCAAATACCAATATGAGAAAGGCGACCGACGGCATTTTTACACCGACACGTTTGACGGCATCATCCCCGATCTGGAGCGTCGCTATCTGGAGACCGATTCCTTTTCGGCGCGCGAAGATATCGCCAAATACATGCGCCCCCTCCCCTGCTCTTTGTGCGAGGGCGCCCGCTTAAAGAAGGAAGCTGTGTCTGTGCGTTGCGGCAACAAAAATATCGTGGAACTGACCGGGTTGTCTATCGGCGGACTCACGGATTTTTTCACCGACCTGAAGCTGACCGCAAAGGAACAAACCATCGCCCGCAGAATCATCAAAGAGATCAAGGAACGGCTCGGGTTCCTCGGCAACGTGGGGCTGGACTATCTGACCCTGGACCGTTCCTCCGCCACACTTTCCGGCGGAGAGAGCCAGCGCATCCGGCTGGCAACTCAAATCGGTTCGAGTCTCATGGGTGTTCTTTACGTATTGGACGAACCGAGCATCGGCCTGCACCAACGCGATAACGACCGCCTGCTGAACACCCTCACGCGCCTGCGCGATCTGGGAAACACGGTGATCGTGGTCGAACACGATGAACAAACCATCCTGAGCGCCGATCACGTGGTGGACCTTGGACCGGGAGCGGGCCGGCACGGCGGCGCCGTGGTGTTTTCCGGAACGCCGAAAGCGTTGCTGAAAGATAAAAAATCCCTCACGGGGCAATTTCTCTCGGGACGGAAAAAAATTCATCTTCCAAAAAAACGGCGCAAGGGCAATGGAAAATCTCTATGCATCAAAGGAGCCTGTCAAAACAATCTCAAAAATCTAGACGTTGAAATTCCGTTGGGAACTTTTGTGTGCGTGACCGGGGTATCCGGCTCCGGCAAAAGCACGTTGACCATTGAGATCCTCTACAAAGCTCTGGCCCAGCATTTCTGGAGATCCACCGACAAGCCCGGAAAGTTTGAGAAAATCTCCGGCATTCAGTATCTCGACAAGGTGATCGATATCGACCAATCCCCCATTGGCAGAACGCCCCGTTCGAATCCGGCAACGTACACCGGCGTGTTCACTCTCATCCGCGAAATGTTCAGTCAGGTTCCGGACGCGAGGGTGCGCGGTTACAAACCCGGACGCTTCAGTTTTAACGTGAAGGGCGGCAGGTGTGAAGCTTGTCAGGGAGACGGGGTGCTGAAGATCGAAATGCATTTTCTTCCCGACGTGTTCGTCACTTGTGAAGTCTGTTCGGGCAAACGTTTCAACCGGGAAACTCTGGAGATTCTTTATAAAGGTAAAAATATTGCTGACGTGCTGGAAATGACGGTTGAGGAAGGGTGCTCTTTTTTCAAGAATATTCCCGCCATAAAAACAAAGCTTGGAACTTTAGCCGAAGTGGGGCTCGACTACATCCATCTGGGCCAACAGGCGACCACGCTGTCCGGCGGAGAAGCGCAGAGGGTCAAACTCTCCAAGGAACTCAGCAAACGCAGTACGGGACAGACTTTTTACATTCTCGATGAACCCACGACCGGCCTGCATTTCTCCGACATCGAACAACTGCTCACTGTTCTGACCAAACTTGTGGACGCGGGCAACACCGTCCTCGTGATTGAGCATAATCTGGATGTGATAAAAACGGCGGATCATATCATCGACCTTGGTCCTGAGGGGGGCAATAAGGGAGGGCAGGTTCTCGCGGAAGGCACGCCGGAACAGGTGAGCGAAAACAAACGGTCTTACACGGGGAAGTATTTGAAAGAGGTCTTGCAGAAAAAATAATTCCGTCTATCCGCTATGCAGGGGGAACGATCGGGGAAGGCTTATTATTTTTCGGTGTGTTCCAGACGGGCAACGGCACGAAACAGGTCATCCTGGGCATCTTTGAATTCTTCCTCGCTGATTCCTGTCTTAAGAAGAATGGCTTCGGCTTTGGATTTAGCTTTTTCAGCGCGTTCCCGGTCCACTTCGTGGAGAAATTCTGCGGATTCCGCCAGAATAATCACCCGGTTGTCGGTCACTTCCAGATAGCCTCCGCTCACGATGAAAGAAGTGGTGGCGCCGCCCTTTTCGTAGGACAGGGGTCCGGGGCGCAAATTGGTGATGAGGGGTGCGTGGCCCAGCAGGATTCCAAGATCGCCTTCAGAACCGGGGACGTTGACCTGATCGACATCTTCACCCACCAATTGTTTTTCCGGAGTCACCAGACTCAAATGCAAAAAATCAGCCATAATAATTTATTGTGAACCTGTAAAAAAGTTGTGCTAATTTTTGAAGCTCGTTATTTCGCCTGCAACTTCTTTTCTTTCTCCATAACTTCTTCAAGATTGCCTACCATATAGAAAGCCTGTTCGGACACATGATCCAACCTGCCTTCAAGGATCTCCTTGAATCCTTCAATGGTGTCTTTCACGGACACGTATTTTCCGGGAGAACCGGTGAATACTTCGGCGACGAAAAAGGGTTGAGAAAGATACTTCTGAATTTTTCTGGCCCGCATGACAGTCGCTTTATCTTCTTCCGACAGTTCATCCATTCCCAAAATCGCGATGATGTCCTGAAGATCTTTATATCGTTGCAGAACCTTCTGAACTCCCCTGGCTACGTTGTAGTGGTCCTCACCAATGATTGCAGGATCAAGGATGCGCGATGTGGAATCCAGTGGATCGACTGCGGGGTAAATCCCCAACTCAGAGATGCGCCGATTCAAAACGGTGGTGGCATCGAGATGGGCGAATGTCGTCGCCGGAGCCGGGTCGGTCAAGTCATCGGCGGGAACATAAACCGCCTGGATGGACGTGATCGATCCCTTTTTGGTGGATGTGATACGCTCCTGCAGGTTGCCCATCTCTGTAGCCAGGGTCGGCTGATAACCAACCGCAGATGGGATGCGCCCAAGGAGAGCGGACACTTCCGACCCCGCCTGTGAAAAACGGAAAATATTATCAATGAACAGAAGAACGTCTTTTCCGCCCACATCGCGGAAATATTCGGCCATCGTCAATCCCGTCAACCCGACACGCATTCGGGCGCCGGGAGGCTCTGTCATCTGTCCATAAATCAGAGCGGTTTTGTCGATAACCTTGGAGTCGATCATCTCATGGTAAAGATCGTTGCCTTCGCGGGTTCTTTCTCCCACTCCGGCGAAAACTGAAAAACCGCCATGCTCGGCTCCGATATTACGGATCAACTCCATAATGAGTACGGTCTTGCCCACGCCCGCCCCGCCGAACAACCCGGTCTTGCCGCCTTTAAGATAAGGCTCCAGAAGATCAATGACTTTGATTCCGGTTTCCAGCATTTCCATCTTGGTGTCCTGATCCTCAAAGGGAGGAGCGTCGCGATGAATACTCCAGCGTTCTTTGGACTTGACCGGCTCCTTCTGGTCAGCCGGGCGACCGACCACGTCCAGAATGCGCCCCAGCACTTCTTCACCCACGGGAACGGTGATGGCCGCGCCGGTATCTTCCGCATCCATTCCGCGAACCAGTCCATCGGTCGGGTGCATGGAAACGGTACGAACCGAGTTATTTCCAAGATGCAACGCCACTTCACAAACGATATCGGCTTCTCCCTCGATGGGGTTTTTGATATTGAGTGCATTGTACAGTTCCGGCAGTTTCCCGTCTGAAAAGCTGACATCCACAACGGGACCCATCACCTGGGAAATTTTTCCAATATTTTTTCCGCTCATTACGATCCTTCCTCCACGATTCTTGAATTTCCTGTCATCAGGCCTTTAACGCTTCGGCCCCGTTCACGATTTCAATCAATTCTTTGGTGATATAGGCCTGACGGGCTTTATTGTACGTCAGACTCAGGGCGTCGATCATGTCGCCGGCGTTTCTGGACGCGTTGTCCATCGCCGTCATCCTGGCCCCTTGTTCACTGGCGCTGGACTCCAGAAACGCACGATACATTTGAACGGTCATATAGCGTTTCAAAAGCGCGTCCAGAATAGACTCTTCATCAGGTTCGTAAATATATTCCGGCACATGATCCGTCTCTTTAGCCGCATCCAGGGGTTCAGGAACAACGGGCAGAACTTGCTCTACAATCACTTCCTGTTGCATGACCGACTTGAACTCGTTGTAAACCATGAAAATTTTATCGGCCTTTTTATCAATATACAATTGCGCAAGCAAATCACCGATCTCCTGGGCTTTGGCGTAATTGAATTCCCGGGTCCAGTCGATGAACTCATGGGTAATGTCAGTGGACCGATGCTTAAAATAATCTTTCCCCTTTTTGCCAGCCAGCACCAGACTCAGGTTCTTATCCTGATTTTCTGCAATCAGTTTTGCAGACCGACGGATGATATTGCCATTGAATCCACCACACAAACCTTTGTCCGCGGTCACCACCATTACCAGGATATTTTTTCCATCCCGTTGATCCAGAAGCGCGTGCAGGTCTGGGTTGCACCGAGCGGAAATATGATTCAACACGTCTCGCAGTTTCAGTGCATAAGGGCGCGCGTCCTGAATGGCTTTTTGGGCTCGACGCAATTTGGAGGCGGCCACCAGCTTCATTGCCTTGGTGATCTGCTGGGTATTTTTGACGCTCCGAATCCGTCGTTTGATGTCTTTTAAATTAGGCATAGTTTGTGTTTAGAACAACCCTTTGTATTCCTGGATAACTTCCTTGAGCTTGGCTTCCTTCGCGTCGTCCAGTTTTTTATCGTTTTCAATTCCGCTGATGATGTCGGGGTGTTTTTCCTCAATGAAATTCAACAAACCGGCCTCAAATCTCTTGACGTCTTCCAGGGCGATGTCTTCAAGCAACCCGCGCACGCCCGCGAAAATGGCAATGATCTGCCGGGCCACGGAAAGCGGTTTATACTGATCCTGTTTCAGGAGTTCAACCAGCCGCACTCCCCTGGACAACTGCGCCTGAGTCGCGGCGTCCAGGTCACTGCCAAACTGGGCAAACGCCGCCATCTCACGGTATTGGGCCAGATCCAGCCGCAACTGACCTGCCACCTGTTTCATGGCTTTGATCTGGGCGGAACCACCCACACGGGAAACCGACAAACCCACGTTGATCGCAGGGCGGACGCCCGAGAAGAACAAATCGGTCTCCAGAAATATCTGCCCGTCGGTGATGGAAATCACGTTGGTCGGAATATAAGCCGAAACGTCACCCGCCTGGGTTTCGATAATGGGCAAAGCGGTCATGGAACCCGCACCCAGCTCGTCGCTGACTTTGGCGGCCCGTTCGAGCAATCTTGAATGCAGAAAAAAAACGTCACCGGGATAAGCTTCCCGTCCAGGAGGCCGTCTGAGCAAAAGAGATAACTGACGGTAGGCGGCGGCCTGCTTGGTGAGATCGTCATAAACAATCAGGCAATGCTGTCCGTTGTCGCGAAAATATTCTCCCATCGCGCAACCCGCATAAGGCGCGATGAACTGCATGGGGGCAGGTTCGCTGGCGGACGCGGAAACGACAATGGTGTACTTCATCGCGTCATGCTCTTCCAGGGTCTTCACCACACGGGCCACCGTGGACCGTTTTTGACCCACCGCGACATAAATACAAAAAACGTTTTGACCTTTTTGGTTGATGATGGTGTCGATCGCAACCGCTGTCTTACCCGTCTGCCGATCTCCAATGATCAGCTCCCGTTGACCACGCCCAATGGGAATCATCCCGTCAATGGCTTTGATCCCTGTCTGCAGTGGCTCGTGGACGGACTTCCTGTCGATCACGCCGGGAGCAATTCTTTCGATCGGGCCAAATTTTTGGGTCTTAACGGGGCCACGTCCGTCGATAGGCTTTCCAAGGCCATCGACGACCCGGCCAATCAACTCCGGTCCAATGGGAACCTCCATGATACGACCGGTGCGTTTGACTTCATCGCCTTCTTTGATATCGCTGTCAAATCCGAGGAGGATAGCGCCCACATTATCTTCTTCCAGGTTCAGCACCATGCCGACCAAACCGCCGGGGAACTCCAAAAGTTCTCCGGACATGGCATTTCCCAAACCATAGATACGGGCAATACCGTCACCGACAGATATCACGCGCCCCGTCTCTTTGAGCTCGACACTCTCATCAAACCCCTGGATCTGTTTTTCGATCAGAGAACTGATCTCATCGGCTCGCAAACTCACTTAGGCCACCTCCTCTTTTTCCAATTTCTGTTTTAGCAGGGTCAGGCGGTTCTTAATAGTCGCGTCTGCGACCTGATCTCCAATTTTCAACTGAACCCCGCCAATCAATGATTCATCAATATGAACATCAATCAAAACCGCTTTGCCCAGGATACCGGCCAGCGCGGATCGTAATCTTTCAATGTTCGCTTTGGTCAACTTATGCGCTGACCGGACGGAAACCCGGACCTGATTCAACCTCTGGTCAACGATCTTTTCAAAAAATTCTGTTATTTTTCCCAGGAACAGAATCTTTTTCCTTTCGGACAACAGGACCATCAGATTGCAGACCGCCTGCTCTACTTTGAGCCGGTCACACAATGCCTTCGCCATGCCGGTTTTCTTGTCCAGCGAAATGGTGGGATGGGAGAAAAACCGAACCAACTTCTCCTGGGTATCAAAAGCACTCTTGCATGCCTGCAGGTTTTCCAATACAGGGTTCAGCAAAGAGTCCTCCTTGACGCTGTCAGAGAGAGCTTCCGCGTATCGTTTGCCTATCAAATTTTCTATCATGGGATTTTTAACGGTCTCTTTTTTTCACGGAACCTTTGGCCCCATAGTGGTCAACCCATCTACCCTTGTTGCATTTCCTTAAGAACTTCTTCGATGGATTCTTCTGCCAGTTTTTTCCTGTCCGTGTCATCCATCGTCTTTTTCAAAAACTTTTCCGTCGAAGAGATGGTCAAAGCGGCGGTGAAGCCACGGACTTCAGACATCAGCTTGTTGCGGGCCACTTCAATTTCCCGCTCCATGTCATTCTGCATTTGCTTGACCTTGGACTGAGTCTCCTCCAATGATTTTTCCTGGATTTTTTTTGACTCGCTGGTCGCCATCTGAACGATGGTTTTAGCTTTCTCGTGAGCGCTCTTAAGCTCGTTCTCCAGACTTTCTTTGATAGCCACCGCTTCCTGTTTTAATTTATCCGCGCTTTCAATATCCTCTCGGATTTTCTTCTCACGCTCCTCCAGGGTATCCAGAATAGGAGGAAACACAAACTTCTTGAGGAGAAAAAAGAAAATACCAAAAGAAAGTAGCGACCAAAAAATAAGTGAGCTGAAGACTTCGAATTGCTCAAATTGTGGCATTGTATCCCTTTCAACAAAAAAGGAAGTGTTAATACAGGAGACGGCCCTTTAACGGTAACGGGACCCGTCTTCTGAAAAAATCTACCCTAGGGCATGATAATAAACGCGATGACCAGAGCATAAAGAGCAATGGCTTCAACCAGGGCAAACCCGATCCAGCAATATTTCGCAACATGCTTTTCAGCGTTTGGCTGTCGACCCACGGTTTCAATGGTCTTGGCAAAAATATAGGCAATACCCAGAGCCGCGCCGAAAAAACCCGCCGCGCACAATCCCATGCCAATTAATGCTGCTGCTTCTGCACCCATACTGATTCTCCTTTTTTCACAATAATTAATGTAACCTGATCACATCACCAATGTACACGCAGGTCAACGTAGTAAAAATATATGCCTGGATAAAAGCGATGGCGACCTCCAATCCATTGATGATGACCGTGAACCCAAATGGCATCCACCCAATCCAGACCGGAGCTGTCATCGCCAGCCCAAAGAGCACAGCCAAAACCGTATGCCCCGCCGTCATATTGGCAAACAACCTGACCGCCAAAGATAAAGGACGGGCCAGCATGCTGATGATTTCTATAGGAATCATGATCGGAATCATGACTTTTGGAATCCCCGGAGGAACCAGGATGGACAAAAAGTGCCCCCCGTGCCTGGAGAATCCGATCACCAGTGTCATGAGAAAGATTCCAACCGCAAACGCACCGGTAACGGCTATCTGACTGGTGATGGTGTAGGAGCCGGGAATCAATCCGATTAAATTACAGGTCAGGATGAAAAAAAACAAAGACGCGACAAAGGAAAAATATTTCTTACCTTCCTCTTTTCCGATGAATTCATCGACCATCCCCTGAATAAACTCCATCGCAATTTCCAGAACACTCTGAAGTTTTCCGGGAATCAACAGCCGACCTTTTCCTGAAGCCACCATGAACAACCCAAAGACCAGGGCCAACCCGATCCACATGGCGATGATGGCCTTGTTGATCGAGATATCCAACCCGCCCAGGCTAAGGTGAATTATGGGGTGTAGTTCAAAATGATGTAGGGGACTATCCATTACTTAACTTTTTTCGTCCTTATCCGGTGTATTGTTTTGATCCTGTTCTTCCTTTTCATTCTCTTCAGCCGAAGCCAACTCCTCGGTCATCGCCTGAGCGGCTCGATAGACATTCAGCATTCCGGCGGCTCCGCCAAAAATCACGCCCGCTACAATCCCCCAGGGTTTGGTTCCAAAGAAATGATCGGCCCCGTACCCCATTCCTGCGCCAAGCAGTGTGGCAACCGTCATTTCCGTCCCCAACCTGAATGCTATGCCCAAGCCCTGACGGAAGTCGTTGCTTTCACTCATTAATTTTTTGGGAAAAAACGGCCTACAAAGGAAAAAAAGGAGGCTATCTTACAACAAGCGGTTTTATTTGTCCAAATAAACTTTTCCCCTTACCGATATTCTAACGGAAACCATTCGGAAAACTCAGCAGCTCAAAGAACCTTCGACTTAATAAGCAAGTGTTCCATTCTCTTCCTCGAAATCCTCGAGGGGAATCATATCAATAGCGTCCCAGGGGCATCCCTCCAGCAGTGTGTCCATAGGTCCTTTAGTGATGCACTTCTTACAACCAATGCACAACAGCGGATCGACATAAACCCTGTTGAAAATAGGCGCGTCCGGGTTTTCCACCTCGTACATGCAATTATCAACGGGACATTCGGTGATACAAATGGGCGCCCCACTGCAACCGGTGCAGGAGTCGTTTATGACCGCCAGTATCTTTGGCTTTCGTTTTCTTTGTACACTTCTTTTTGCCTTTTCGCCAACAGCCATAGGAATTTCCAATTATTCGGTTATAAAATATGAACAAAATAAGGGAATGATGTGCTCTTCACTATTCTAACAAAAACGCATGAGATTAATACCAGATTCTTCAGCCATTTTCAATATCAACCCTCATTTCAGCGGGAATTTTTTATTTCCCCCTGCAATCATGGCCCTGAAAGCTTTCATGGCCTCGCTTTAGCCTGTGCCGGAAGCAGGTTTTTCATTTACACTGACTGACGGCTGTATTAAGATAAACGCGGTTTGAGGGTTTTGCGCTCCAATGGAGAGCCTCACTCTCGGTCCGTGCAGAATATTTCGCGGATGGCGACAATAACTTATTGATTTATAATTGACAATAAACCCTTGAAATCTCCTTTTTCTCAGCTCATCAGGAAAATGAAAGAGTTGGATTCATATAGACTAAGCCATGTCACTCCTACGGATTTTGGGCCAGGATCAACCCAGGCGAATCATCCAGAATGCGCTTGAAAATAACAGCGTATCGCACGCTTATCTGTTCTACGGCCCGGAAAGCATCGGCAAAAAACTCACAGCGATAGAGTTTGCCAAGGCTTTGAATTGTGTGGTTTCCGGTCCAGTAGATAATTGCGGCGAATGCCCATCCTGCCGAAAAATCGATCAAGCCATCCACCCCGATTTCTTCCTACTAGAACCGAAGAAAAGTTCGCCTGCGGGGAGAAACGCGATCATCAACGTTGATGAGATACGGGAACTGCAAAAAAAACTGGCTTACCTCCCCTATGAGGCAAAAACAAAAGTGGCGATACTCGACGGCGCGGAAACGATGAACCCGCAAGCCGCCAATACTTTGCTGAAAACTCTGGAGGAGCCGCCTTCATCCACCATACTCATTCTGATTTCATCCAGTCCGTATCAACTGTTGCCGACGATCATCTCGCGTTGTCAGGGAGTCAAATTTCATCTTTTGTCCACAGACGCAGTCCGGCAGATTCTGCAACAATCCACCTTTGCTGAAACAGACGGGTTTTCCGAAAAGGAAATGGACTTGCGAACATTGAGATCCAGGGGCCGGATCAGCCGGGCGTTAGAAGAAGACATCGAAGCGACCCGTCACTACCGGGAAGAAATTTTGAAACTGCTGGAGCAGGCGTCATTCAAACGCATGGATTTGATTTTTAACTGGACCCGACAATGGGCCAAAAAATCAGATGGAGTCCAATCGGTGTTGGACGAAATGCTCCATCTTTTACGCGATCTTGCCGTCATCAAATGCCAGGGGAAAAATACTGAAATTCTTAACCGGGATATTCTGGACCGATTAAAACCTCTGGCGGCGCAAAAATCGACAAAAACATTGATCGCCATGTTCGATTCAGCCCTCAAAACCAAATCGGCTTTGACGGCAAACGCAAATCTCCAGCTTTCTCTCGACCACATGCTGATTCAATTTTGTGAAGCGGCTTAAAATAAATATAAAATGAACTCACCGTCCGAAAAAGTCTCGACTCCCACTCAAAATAACGTTCCGCCCCCTCGGTTTCTCATTGGAATCCGCGTTCGGGACAAAGGAAAATCCGAACTTTTTGATCCCGGCCAGCTCAAACTTAAAGTCGGAATGACGGTGATCATCGAAGCCGGGAACAATCAGGAAATGGGCATTGTCGCCTCCAATAAAATCATTAATTTTTTTAAAGAGGGGCCAGCAAACCATCCAAGGGTCCTCAGGACGGCAAATAAAAACGATCTGCAAGCGCAGGAAAGACGGGAAGCTGTAGAAAAAAGGGCAAAAAACCTGTGCAATGATAAGATCACCGAACTGAAACTGCCGATGAATCTCAGCCGGGTGGTCCACCTCCCGTCCGAAAACAAGACCATGTTCTTTTTCACCGCCGAAGGACGTGTCGATTTTCGCCAGTTGATCAAAGAACTTGTCTCGAACCTGCACCACCGAATCGAAATGAAGCAGGTGGGCGTCCGCGATGAAGCCAGGGCGATCGGCGGAAATGGCGTGTGCGGAGAGTCTCTTTGCTGCTCGACATTTCTCAATGAGTTCACCCCCGTGACGATTCGCATGGCCAAGGACCAGGGCCTCGCGCTCAATCCCAGCAAAATTTCCGGGGTGTGTGGACGGCTCATGTGCTGTCTGCAATATGAACATGGAACCTATAAAGAGTTGATCCGGGGCCTCCCAAAACCGGGAAGCAAAATAGAAACCCCCGATGGGCCGGGTAAGGTGCTTAAAAACGAAATTCTTGAGCAAAATATCATCGTCCGCCTTGACGATGAAAGTGTGATGACCTACCCACTGAATGAATTGAAAGGCTCGCTCAAACTTCAACAATCCTGACAAGTTTCTTTATAGAACCCTTATCAATTCGACAGACCTGAAAAGAAAACCCATGCATAAAAACGGACAAAAATTCTTCGTCACGACCCCTATCTATTACGTCAACGACGTACCCCATATCGGTCACGCCTACACCACCATCGCCGCCGATGTGGTTGCACGCTACAAAAAACTGGACGGTTACGAAGTCTATTTCCTCACCGGAACCGACGAACACGGACAAAAAGTGCATCAGGCGGCGAAAGACCTGGGCGTCACGGCACAGGAACATGTGGACAAGCTCAACACCCGGTTCAAGGAACTTTGGGTTCGCTTCAATATCTGCAACGACGATTTCATCCGCACCACGGAGGAGAGGCACAAGGTCATCGTCCTCAATATCCTGAAAGAGCTTTTCGATAAAGGGGAAATTTACAAGGCCAGTTATGAAGGTTGGTATTGCACTCCTGATGAAAGGTTCTGGACTGAAAAAGACCTCGTCAACGGCAATTGCCCGGAATGCGGACGCAAGGTGGAGAAAATCACCGAAAGCAATTACTTCTTCAAAATGGGCCAGTATCAGGAATGGCTGATCGAACATATTAAAAGCAATGAAAACTTCATTCAGCCTGCGTCCCGGAAAAACGAGGTGCTGGGTTTTTTGAGCAAGCCGTTGGAAGACCTCTGCATTTCCAGGCCCACGTCCCGAATGTCCTGGGGAATCCCCCTGCCCTTCGATGACGACTACGTCACCTACGTCTGGTTCGACGCATTGATAAATTATATTTCCACTTTCGGCACGCTGGATAAAATCCGGGCTTGCGGGTTCTGGCCTGCCGATCATCATCTGGTGGGGAAAGATATTCTTACCACCCATGCCGTGTATTGGTCGACCATGCTCAAAGCCATGGGCCTGCCCTTGCCCAAAAATATTTTCGCGCACGGCTGGTGGACGGTGAACGGACAAAAAATGTCCAAGTCCCTGTTCAATGTGGTGGAACCGAATTCGCTGATCGACCAGTTCGGCGTCGATACCATTCGCTATTTCCTTCTAAGGGAAGTTCCCTTCGGGTTGGACGGCGATTTTTCCCATAAGGCGCTCATCGGTCGGCGCAACAGCGACCTTGCCAACAACCTGGGAAATCTTCTGAACCGCACCACCAATATGATCCAGAAATATTTTGCGGGGACGATCCCAGAAGCCGCGACCGCCGGGGAGGAAGACACAGCTCTAACTTCCAAGGCGGCACAAACAGTGTCCAATGTAAGAGCGTTTTACGATGACCTTGCCTACAACAAAATTCTCTCCGAAATCTGGGAGCTGGTGGACGCCACCAATCAATACATCGTCAAGACCGCTCCGTGGAACCTGGCCAAAACCGAAGAAGGAAAAGAACGGCTGAAATCCGTGATGTACAATTCCGCCGAATCTCTCAGGACCATCGCGATTCTCATCTACCCCTTCATGCCCGAAAGCGCCGAATCCATGAACCGCCAATTGGGGATCGACGTTCCCATCGAAGAACAGGGCATGCAATCGGTCGCCAAATGGGGAGGGCTGAAGTCCGGCGGCGAAATTCAATCCGTCTCGCAACTGTTCCCAAGAATAGAAGATAAGGAAGCTGAAAAAATTCTTGCAGACATACAAACATCCGGGGACTCTAAGAAACCGCAGGCGGCCTCAGCAAAGAGCGATGAGGTGGAACAAATCACCATTGAAGATTTCATGAAGGTCGATCTCAGGACGGGAAAAATTCTGGAAGCGGAGAAAGTTAAAAAATCCAAAAAACTGATCAAACTGAAAGTGGATATTGGCAATGAAACGAGGCAGGTGTTGGCGGGAATCGCCGAAGCCTACGAACCCGATCAGTTGATCGGCCGCACCATCATTCTGGTCGCCAATCTCAAACCGGCAAAACTGATGGGGATTGAATCTCAGGGAATGATTCTGGCAGGGTCGGCAGATGGAAAAATCATTCTCGGCGGTTTCGACCAGGAACTTCCCGAAGGAGTGCGTGTTCGATGATCATTGACACTCACGCCCATCTCGACATGGACCAATACGACGCCGACCGTGATGAAGTCATCCAACGCGCCCAGGACAACGGCGTCGATTATATCCTCAACATCGGATGCGATGTGGAAAGCAGCGCCCGGTCTCTTGAACTTGCGGAACGGTTCGATTTTATATACGCCACAGCGGGCATTCACCCGCACGATGTAAAATCCATCAACGGCGACACCTATGCGGATCTCAGACAACTGCTGGCGCATCCTAAAATGGTCGCGGTGGGCGAAATCGGTCTGGATTATTTTAAAAATTATTCGCCGCCGGAACAACAGAGGGAACACTTGAGAAAACAGGTGCAACTCGCTAAAGAACTCGACAAACCCATCATCGTGCATTGCCGGGACGCCAACGAAGACATGATCTCTATATTGTCCGAGTTTTACAGCGTCAACGACAAGGCCCGGTCAGGCATTTTTCATTGTTTCTCCGGCGACCAATGGCTGGCCGACAAAGCCCTCGCAATGGGTTTCTATATTTCCTTTTCAGGGTCGGTGACTTTCAAAAAATCAGAAGACCTTCGTTCCGTCGCAAAAACCGTTCCCGCCGACCGCCTGTTTGTGGAAACCGATTGCCCCTATCTCGCGCCCGTTCCCAAGCGGGGAAAGCGCAACGAACCCGCTTTTGTCAATCACACCGCCCAATTGATCGCGGACGTACGCGGCTTGCGGGTTAAAGATGTGCAACGCACTTCCGAACTCAATTTTTTTGAACTGTTCGGCATCGGAAAAAACGCTCCGACAGGAACCGTTTCGTATCAGATCCGAAACTCACTTTATCTCAACCTGACGACGCGATGCACCGACGATTGCGTGTTCTGCACGCGCCTCACCCGCCCGGTGGTGCAAGGGTACAACCTCAAGCTCGACCGCGAACCGACGGCTGAAGAAGTTTGGGAATCCATCGACGATCCGGCAAAATATGACGAGGTGGTGTTCTGTGGTTACGGAGAACCCACTCTGCGTTTGCCCGTCATTCTGGAAGTGGCTAGAAAAATCAAAAACGCCGGAGGCCGTGTCCGTCTGAACACCAACGGTCACGGCAACGTCATCAACAAACGCAATATTTTGCCGGAGCTGGAAGGGCTGATAGATGAAATCTCGGTCAGCCTGAATACCGACAGCTCGGAAGCCTACGACGAAATCTGCCGTCCATTACCGGGCCTTAAAAACGGGATTTACGACAAAATCAAAATTTTCATTGAAGAAGCAAAAAAATACATCCCAAAGGTGCAAGTGACCATCGTGACGAACCAGAAAGATGTGGATGAAATCGCCTGTGAGGAAATCGTCAAAAAAGAGTTCGGAGTGGATTACCGCGCACGCAAATACAACATGGTGGGGTAAGCGGAGTACCTCCGCAGGTAAAATGAACAATCGGACCCTAAATCGTAATTAACATTTCACTGGCAAAACAAGCGTTTTCTTATGGGAGAGAACCTATGAACTGGATTTCATTAGGCGCAGGATTCGGCGGATTGAGCGTCATGCTGGGCGCGTTTGGAGCGCACTCCTTGAAAGAACATCTGACCGAACAAAAGTTGGCGACCTTTCAAACCGGCACTCAATACATGGGGTATCACGCGTTGGCGCTCATTCTGGTCGGCATCCTTGTTCTGAACTTTGGGGAAGCCGGCGAGCAGAGATTAAAGAAGGTGGGCCTCTTTTTCACCACGGGGATTTTTCTTTTTTCCGGCAGTCTCTATGCCCTGGCCTTCGATGGGCCGCGTTTTTTCGGACCCGTCACTCCTTTAGGCGGCCTGTGTTTCATGATCGGCTGGTTCACTCTGGCGGTCGTCGTCGCCAAATTGCTTAAAGCGAATAACTAAACCTGCTTCCATTTCATTCTGTAAGCCAAATACAGCATCAGGCTCATCAAAGCGATCACCGCTGAATGAACCCCGAATGTCCGAGAATCCAACACCGACCCGAATTGAATTTTACCCCGAATATCTCCGGAAAAGTGTTTGAGCGTTTCGCCGTACTCAATCATCAAATGCACAGGATAACTGCCGTCGAGGCTTTGGGCCGACCGTTGGACCGGCACTTCAAAATATTTCTTTTCGCCGCTTCGTAGCGTCAACCCCATCATCCCCTTGAACTTTTCCGCAATAACTCCGGGAGGAAGCAAAAGCATCATGCGCACATTTTTGAGCGCCGACGAATTGTTTTGCAACAGCACTTTCAAAAATGACCCCTTAGGTTCAACCACAGACTCGATCCTGCCATCGACCGCCGAAACCACCGGTTCCTGATAGAAAAAGGAATCGGTATGCAACACGGAGACAGGTACCTGCGCTTCCCTGTTATTTTTATAATGCGCCATCACCACAAGAGGGTATCTCCCGGCCCGGATCACCGGGGGATGATCGTTATTTTCCAGTACAACGGTTTTTCCCGGTTCCAGTTGCGGGATCATTGGCATCATCGAATTGGTGTGATGAAAATGAAACATGGGATGAATTTCAAACAAAGGTTTGTTGCCGGTATTTTTGAGAGTCAAAAAAACCGTCACCCCTCCCATTTCATCGACCTGGCTTTCAGTCGAGACTTCCAAGGAGTTTCCTCCCGCAACCACCGCTTGCGGAATCATCCACACCAAAAAAATCAGGGATTGCAATCTCATTCTAAAAAGTCCTTCTGTATCATGCAAAAGAATTGGGTCCGACGTCATGCTGGACAATGCCTTTATTTTACCATATAGCCACTGGAAAACTGCTATTATAGGGTGTTAGCTTCCGGAAATTTTTAGAGGAGACACGCTCATGGATGGTTTCTTGGTCATATTCATTCTTTTGGCTCTCTTGGTCTTCTCCGCGGTAAAAATACTGCGGGAATACGAGCGCGGCGTTGTTTTCCTCCTGGGAAAATTCTGGAAAGTCAAAGGCCCCGGCCTCATCATCGTCATCCCCGGCATCCAGAAGATGGTCAAGGTGAGTCTCCGCACCGTGGTCATGGACGTACCCCCGCAAGACATCATCACCAAGGACAACGTAACGGTGAAAGTGAATGCCGTGGTTTATTTTCGCGTGATCAATCCCAGAAGCGCCATCATTGAAGTGGAAGACTACCTCTATGCCACGTCACAATTGTCGCAGACGACGTTACGAAGCGTCCTTGGGCAAAGTGACCTGGATGATTTGTTGTCACGGCGCGATGAGATCAACAACCAGTTACAACAGGTCATCGACCAACAAACCGAACCCTGGGGCGTAAAAGTAGCAAATGTGGAAGTCAAGAACGTGGATCTGCCGCAGGAAATGCAAAGAGCGCTGGCCAAACAGGCGGAAGCGGAACGGGAACGACGGGCCAAAGTGATCAACGCCCAGGGTGAGTTTGAAGCGTCGCAAAAATTGAGTGAAGCGGCAGACCAGATCGGAGCGCACCCACCTGCCCTGCAACTCCGGTTTTTGCAGACTCTCGTTGACATGTCAACCGAGCGAAGTACAACGACTTTTGTGCCCATCCCCATGGACCTGTTCGATCAGTTCCAGAAGACAAGGCCGAAAAAGGACGATTAGGAAAAATGATAATTTGATGGATAACACCTGACACATTTTTCCTGAAAAACTGCGTCCTCTCACCCGACCTTAACATTCTCCAGCAGTTTTCCGATGATATCGGCGGGAGTGATGTTTTCCGCCTCGGCTTTAAAATTGAGAATGATCCGGTGTTCCAGAACCTGGCGGGCGACACTGCGGACATCGTCCACGGTGACGCTGACGCGCTCGTCCATCAACGCCCGGGCTTTCGCCCCCAGCAACAGGAATTGCGAAGCGCGAGGTCCTGCGCCCCAGTCGATCCATTCGTTGACAAAGCTTGGCGAACTGCCATTCTGATTAGGGCGGGTACTCTGAACCAGATCCACCGCATAATGCGCGACGTGTTCCGATACGGGAACGCGGGGAACCAGTTTTTGCAGTTCCTGCACCCGTTCGGCATCCACAATCACTTCGATTTCCGGATGGTGACCGGAAGTGGTGGCAAGAGCGATCCCAACCTCCTGTTCCCGGGTTGGATAGGCAACGTTTATGATGAACATAAACCGGTCCAATTGGGCTTCCGGCAGAGGATAGGTTCCCTCATGCTCAATGGGGTTCTGGGTGGCGAACACCAGAAAGGGTTGATCCAGATGATAGGTGGCCCCGCCCACGGTCACCTGCTGTTCCTGCATGGCCTGTAAAAGAGCGGCCTGGGTTTTAGGGGGCGTACGATTGATTTCATCGGCCAGAATGATGTTTGAAAAAACCGGTCCTTTGATGAACTGGAAGGACCGTTTGCCGGTCGCCTGATCTTCATGAAGTATGTCCGTTCCGGTGATGTCCGACGGCATCAGGTCGGGCGTGAACTGGATTCTGCTGAATTTCAGTTTCAGAACCTGAGCCAGAGTGCTGACCAGAAGAGTTTTCGCCAGTCCGGGCACACCCACGAACAAACAATGGCCTTTGGAAAAAAGCGCGACCAACAAATCCTCGATCACGTCATCCTGCCCGACAATGACCTTTTGAATTTCTTTCACAATATTTTTTTTAGCCTGCACCAGCTCTTTTGCCAACTCCAGATCTTCCATAAAAACCTTTCCCCTCACTGATTAATCGATATAGCTAAATAATTTTTCCTGAAACTTTTTTTCTTCTTCCATATTTAAAGAGGTATAAATCTGAATGAGCCTCAGGTGGACAAATGGATTGAACGGATTGATCCTGAGAGCACGCTCGAAATAATCCCTTGCTTCCGGCAACCGGCCCGTTTCCAGGCGCAATTCCCCAAGGTTGACGAGGGACGTATGAAATTCGGGGTAGTGCTCCAGGCTTTTTTTAAGATAGGATTCCGCCTGCTCGTAGTTTTTCAGGACCAGATAAGTTCCCGCCAGTTTGTTATAAAGAACCGGCGACAGAGTGCCGCTTTCCTCAAAGGCCTTCTCATATTCGATGATAGCGGCCTTGAAAGAGTTTCGGGACTTGAGAATATCGCCAAGAAAAGTCAAATCCTGCGCTCGTTTTTCACCGACCTCCTGATAATCCTTTTTGTCATCTTTTGCGGTGCGGCTCGATTTAAATCGGGTTTCGAGAGCTTTGATGCCGGGAATGGTTTTAAATTTTTTCTGTTTCGTGAAATTTTTCCAGTTTTCCTGAAACTCAGGAAGCCCCATCCCCAAACGATTCTCCAAAGCGCCTTCAAATTCCTTACCTCCGGCAAGATCATCCAATAAGCCGGGGAGGATCGCATCGCCCTTTTCCCGGACCATGAAATCAATCATGGAGGCCACTTCCGCATAAGCCAGTTGAACGTCTTCCTGACTTTTTAATTTTGCCAACGAGGGCATCATCGCACTCAGCGCAATCAAATAATCATTTTCCAGTCCTGCGGACAAAACAGTTTTCATCAACGGACTCAGAAATTCCCCGGCCTCACGCCACTTCCCTTCGGAGTATTTGGCGATGCCTTCGTGCATCCACAAGGGTAGCTTATTCCGACTTTTCTGGGTTAATAGATAGTGCGTGTATTCGTGACTGAGGGTATCCATCCAGGGATAACCGCGCACCAGAGAGGCGGGCGAAATTATCATGATCCTGTTGTACTTGCATAAAGCCACCGTCCCGGAGGTGATGATATCTTTGCGGGTCAGGGGGGAGACACGGGACAAGGGTTCCCGGTCAGGATAGATTTCCACCAAAACTTTTTCCTGAGGGTAATGATTCAGAAATTGGCCCAATACCTGGTAAGACCGCTCCAGCACTTCTTCGGCGAAATGAATCAGAATCTCGTCCGCACCTTTTTCAAAACGAAAAATAAAATGTTCCGATTCTCTGGAAATGAAATTGGCCGCCGCCTGCCGGGTCTCTTTTACCAGTGTTTTAAATTCCCGTACGGGCTGGTGGCTGACCGCCACAGGCTTCAACGCCTTCCAGGCCGCATCATAATTCCCCTTAAAAAACTCAACCCGGGCCAGCAAAAACCGGACATCTCCCGATTTCGGATACTTTTGCAACAAGGTTTTCACGAGGGCCTCAGCTTCGGAAATCCGCCAATCCTCCACCAGCTCATGACCTTCAAAAACCCGTTTGGGAGAGATCTCAATAACAGATTCCGCAACTGCCAGAACGGGCATTCCACCCAGAAGCCCGGCAATCAGCAGAAGTATCAGAAAACGCCTTTTCATTTCACTAATTCCTTATAGTATTCCATGACCATTCGCCGATAGTCCTGCGGAGCCTGTTTTTTCATGGCGCGCAATATTTCATCTCGAAACTCTCCGGGCACTTTATACTGATCCTCAGAAGGCAGATTGACCTTTTCTTTTTGCATACGCTCCGAACCGCCGCGTCTGGAATCTCTGGACTGACCTGTGCCAAATTTCATCGCGGTCGAACGGGATGTTTGTCTGCCTTTTTCACTACTGGCTTCTTTCATTTCCTTGAGCATTTCACGGGTTTCCTGAAGTTCTTTCAGCGCCTGGTTTTCAGCATTGATGCTCTTTTGCACCTGCTTCTGATTGAGGTTGGTTTCCGCTCTTTGCATGTACCGCCCGGTGCGTGACATTTTTGCAGACAGCTCCGGCGTTATGGTCGGATTTTGTTTGTTCATCTGGCTGAATTGTTTCATGAGTTCTTCGGATTCATCCTTCAATCGTTTTTCAGCATCAGCCATTTTTTGCAAATCGGCTTTATTCTCCTCCGACAAAAGATTTTCATCGCTTTCCTGAATCATGCGCATCATGGACCCCAGTTTTTTAGAGATCTCGCTGTTCAGGCGGGTGACTTGTTTGAGGTCAGGAAGGATCCGCTCCCCGAGATCCTCCCTTTGGTTCGGAGTGGTGCGGATATTATTCTGCCACTGGAAAACCTCGGGGTAAGTATTTTTAAATATATTATTGAATTCGTTCAAGTCGTGCAATTTCGCCAGTTCTTCCAGCGTATTGTATTTCCCCTGAAGCTTGGGCAACGTGGTTTTGAATCTTTGAAACACCCGGACTCTCAGGGAATCCATTTCCGCCAGTACCAGGGACAGTTCCTTTTTAGCTGAATTCAATTTTGAAAAATTTTTCTCCAGCGAGGGGCTTTGATTGGCGTCGACCGTTTTCTGGCCAAGCGTCTGCAGTTTCTGATTAATTTCGATTTCTTTTTCCAGGAGAACGTCCAGGGATTTCATCGAGGGATGCTCCTCCAGAAATTTACCGTCTTCTCGAAAGATCATCTGGATTTCGTTCACCAGATTTTTTATTTCCGTGAATATCTGTTCGATGGGTTCTTCAAACATTTTAGACTGGGCTTCGCGTAGAGATTTGTTAATTTCAGCCGTTTGATCGAGAAGTTTTTTCTGTTTTCCTTCCAAATCCTGAATTTTATTCAGCGAATCGTCCAGTTTTCTCATCAACTCCATATCCATCACGTTTTCCATGTCGGATTGGGCTTGCTCTAACTGGCGGGTGAGATTTTTCATGGCTTCCGCCATTTTATTCAGTTCTTCCTGCGCCTTGTCCATGTCTCCATTCTTCATCATTTCCATGATTTTATCGAGAGAGGCGGTGAATTGCTCAAAGTTCATTCCCTTAAAAGCATCGGGGTTAAGAAACTCATCGGGAAGGGACTGGTTCTGACGGGCAAGCTGGTCCATGATTTTTTCCAGCGTTTCCCGGATTTGATCGACCTTTTTTACGAGCTCCTCGGAATTCATGGGACTTTTTTTGTTGAGAATTTTATCGAACTCTTCTTTGAGCGATTCCGTCAGTTCATGGAGGCGGTTTTCCAGATCCATGACCTGATCCATTTTTTGCCGGTTCGTCAGCCGCAATAGAAATAGTATATTTGTTTCCAACTGCGAGGTCAGCCTTTCGTTGATGGAATCCAAATCGAGGACACTGTAGCCAACGGGAGTGGGTTTGTTGATCGTACTTTCAATTTTGTTGATGGCATTGATCTGCTCATCGCGTATTTGGTTCAGACCGTTGACGATATTATCAAGCAGATTAAAATAAGACCGTGACATATTTTCAAGGGTCTTGGCGCGTTCCCGGATTTGTTGAGCCAGTCCGATGATTTCAATCAGCGAATCGGCGCTGGCAATGAGGTGATTTTTCCATTTCATCACCGAGATAGGAGTGGCTTTTGATTCCGCCCCCGTGACCAGACTTGTGGCCAGTTCGGCGATCATTTTTTCAGTCAGTTGATCCTGCAATGCGATCAGGTTTTCCTGTTCCTCCCTGGAGTCAAAGATAGCGAAAGCAAAAGTTTCTGATTGCCCTTTGTTGGGTCCCTGGACATTATCATTGTCCAGAATCTCCATGAAGTATTCCACCTCATCCCCTGGGTCGAACGCCATTTCGGCAAGAGCCCAGGTATAGCTCCCCTGTATTTCACTCTCCCCGTTCTTCACCCGCTTGACATGTCGGCGGACTTGTTTGCCGTTGACATAAGCGACCAGCTCAATTTGCTGAATACCGAAATCATCTTTCGCATCGTAAAACAATTCTATTTTGGCATTTGGGTAATAAATCGGCTTTGGGTTGGCAATGAAAAGCACGATACCCGGAGACTGATCCTGGGTCAGCGCAACCGAATATTTTTTCGGCAATAGATGCTTTCGGCCTTCGGGATCTTTGATTCTGAACTGGTAATGTCCCTGTTCCTTGACATAAAACCGGGACGAAAGAACATTGTTCTCCAGTTTCTGCATCGAAAAATTATCCCTGGAATTCCAGACCAGTTCACCGCCGGCAACGGGAGGCTTGGCGGTTGCCTCCACCTGGACCTCGGTGCCAGGCAGCACTTTGATGTTTCCATCCGCGGGGTGGATCACCCTGGACGGCAGGCCGGAATACGCAGGATAACTGAATGTAAGTTTCAAATCCGAAATTTCATATTCGACACTCGTTGCTTCCACCTTCGGGGCCGGCTCCTCTTTGCCTTTCGAGGTTTGGGAATTTTGGACAACAGGTGGAGAGGCCCAGTTATGGATTCCTCTGGACAAAAAATCCGGCAAAATGACGGTCGCGAGCAACAGGGATAGCACAACCCCCAGAAACCAGTTACGGTTTCGGTTCGTTTCCTTGAAATCGACAATTGTTTCCGGCTTGAGTTGTTCTACAAGTGAACGGGTCCGGCGAATGTGCTCTTCAATGAACGCGTGCGAGACTTCCCGGTCATCTTCCGGGCGGGACAGGCGCCTCTGCAATTGACTGGCGTTGATGAGAGAATTATTCAGATCGGGAAATTTTTTTTCCGTCAACAGGGCGGCGTGATCGAGAGGAAATTCGGTGAGTTTATTGCGTAGAAAACAATGGATCAGCAGACCCACGAAAACGACTGCAAATAGAACCGCGAGAGGCAACCCAAACTCGCGCACTCGATCAGCATAAAAATAGGAAAGCAGGTTGCCGCAAAGAAAACCACCCAGCAAAAAAGCTGAAACGAGATAGACTCCCTGACGGGTCAGAGCCCCCCTGCTTTTTTTCCGCACCCGGCGGAGAAATTCCTCTATATATTTGAAGGGTTCCATAGAAATTTCCCGAAATAAATTCCATTCGGATTATACTCTTTGCTCAACTCTATTTTCTCATACTTTTTGATTATAAAAAGGCCGATCACTCGAATATTCAGGCCGGGATCTGGGGCTAAAACCCTTTTAAAGCAATAATATAGACGATAACCCCCTGTACGTGGCCTCCCTCTTCAGAGAGTTGCCCGGAAATTGTGCTAAAATTTTGTCACCTTTTTATAAATAAATCAAACTTCCTAAAATGGCTGAAACAGAACAACCCTCCAAAGACATCGCCAACGACATAACCGAGGAATATCGGATCCTTCATAAAGTAGCCCAGATATTGCAGGCCTCTGGAGAATTAAAGACCACATTGAATGCGGCGATGCAAGCCATCACTGGATTTCAGGAATTGAAGGTGGAAAATAAGGCGGGAATTTTTTTAGTCGATGAAGATAAAAAGGTTTTAAAGCTGTTCACCACTGTGGGCGACTTTTCAAAGGAATTCCTTGAAAAAGAAAAGGAAGTGCCGTTTGGAGATTGCCTGTGCGGGCGAGTCGCTGTTTCAGGCGATTTATTGATGAGCGAAAGTTGTTATTCCGATTCCCGCCATGAAAGAATTTTTTCTGATATGACCGCTCACGGGCACTACATCGTTCCCTTGAAAACCAGCAATAACTTGATAGGAGTGATGTTTCTTTATACCAACACGAATCCCGTCTGGTACAAGCACAGTCAGGAAGTATTGCTCTCCATAGGCGGACTGATTGCGGACACCATTAGAAAGAAGAAAGTTGACCAGGAACTAGAGGAGTACCGAAATCACCTCGAAAGATTGGTCGATACCCGCACCGGTGAGTTGCGTCAATTGAGTCATCAGATTCAGAAAATACGGGAAGAAGAAAAAAGCCGGCTGTCCAGAGAAGTCCACGATGAATTGGGGCAATCATTGACCGCATTAAAAATGGATATATTCCAATTGGAGAAAAAGTTGCCGGAGGACGGCCTGGACTTGAGTAAGCGCACTCAGTCAATGGTGGCCCTGGTGGACGATACCATTAAATCCGTTCAACGGATTGCCATGGAATTACGCCCGCCAATTCTGGACGCTTTTGGCCTTTGCGAGGCCATTGCCTGGCAGGCGGGCGAGTACGAAAAAAGATTTTCAATCAAGTTTGACCTCAACTGTCTTGAAAGTCATCTGGAACTCGAAGAAGATTTGAAAACCACATTTTTTCGGGTTTTTCAGGAATCAATCACCAATGTTGTACGTCACGCCAAAGCGAGCAAGGTCCAGGTGAGCATGAACCATCAGAGTGATCAATTGGTGATGAAAATAAAGGATAATGGAAAGGGTATCCAAAAGGACCAAATCGAAGGCTCCAGTTCACTTGGTCTCATTGGGATTAGAGAGCGGGTTCGCTATTGGAATGGAGAAGTTCTTTTTCATGGCGCTCCTGAAAAAGGGACCACGGTAGAAATTCGCATTCCCCTATCTAAAAAATGACTTCCAAAAAAACAAATTCCATCAAGGTATTTATAGCCGACGACCATGACGTGGTCCGTCAAGGCATCAAAACCATTATATCGGACGCCTCGGATTTAAGCGTGGCGGGAGAAGCTGAAAATGGCGAAGACGCACTGGAAAAGATTCGCGGTCTTGATGTCGATGTGATAATCATGGACTACGATATGCCAAAGAAAAACGGGCTGGACGCGTTGATCGAACTGAAAACTTTTCGCCCCAAACTACCCGTCATAATCCTGAGTGTTTTTCCCGAAGATCATTACGGCATCCGGTTTCTGAAGGCCGGCGCGTCAGGATATTTGGGAAAATCAAACGTCACCCGGCAATTGGTTGAAGCCATAAGAAGAGTGGCGAACGGAGGAAAATATATTTCCCAGACCCTCGCCGACAAACTGGTTTCGGGACTTAACAAAGATTCCGAAAAACTCCCGCACGAAAACCTGACCGACCGGGAGTTCCAGGTATTTCATCTCATCGCCACCGGTAAACGTCTGAAGGGGATCGCTGAAGACCTGCATCTCAGCGTCAACACAGTCAGCACCTATCGTTCCCGTATACTTGAAAAAATGGAAATGAAAAGCAACGCGGATATCATTCATTACGCCATCAAAAATGATTTGATTAAGTAACCCCAATCAATTCAATAAGCTTTAATTTATCCCTCCTTTCATTCACCTCCCGGTAGTAAAAACACTACAAAAACTCCTGAGTTTTCGTCACGGATCTTTAGTGGTTTGGATGATTTTTTTCATGCCGGAATTTTCCTATAGTGACTCCAGTGACAATAAAAAAGGGAACAACGCTCTCTTTTCTCGATAAATTTACAGGAGATTCAATATGAAAATCAGAAAAACATTCCAGGCGACTCTGGTGTCCGTCTTCATGGTCGGATGCAGTTCAATGGGTGTCAACGCGGATAACACGCCCCCGCCAAACCCACTTGCGGGTTACACCATTCATGTATCAGCACCTCATATCATGAATGGCGAGGTTGTCGGACCTTTTCATCATTTTTGCAAGCCCATCAATGACGACATCATCCAGTGCGTCCTGTTTGAATCCACCGAACCCAACGCAAGGATGACGGAAATTGAATACATGGTCTCCAAAAAATTGGTGAAAGGCGTCATTCCAAAACATTCGCACGAATTGAACTGGCACGATCACGCGGAAGAGATCGCGACGGGCCGCGTTGTGATCCATAACCCGACCGATCCAGAGGAGCAGAAAAAACTGGCGGAGTATGTTGGCAATACCGATGGAATCATTTTTCATCTCTGGCCTGAAGGAGCGCCTATTCCAGATGGCTCCGTCATGATTCCGCAGTCTATAGGCCATTGGGAAGCAAGACATGGAAAGGTAAAAGAATAGCCCATTTTTTGGCTCCGTCGGTTCTGGTTCACCATTTTTAACCTAGACGCTTTACGGAGATAAGGAGCCGGCGGAGTTTCAAACTAACTTCAACCCAGGAGGCACGAAAACAATGAAACACAATATTGGAAAGAGCGATCGAATTCTCAGAGTTGTTGTCGGGTGCGTTCTCATAACGGGAGGAGTCGTCATCGCTGGAACGGCTGGAATGATTATGGCGGCAATCGGCCTGATTCCCCTTGGAACCGGATTAATGGGAAACTGCCCCGTCTATTCCATTTTTAATGTCAACACCTGTAAAAATAAAATTTTTCATTAATAACAAAATTTTTAATTAAAAAAAGAGAAACAAAATGGCTAAAGGAAAAGTTTTGATAATCGACGATGACGAGGATGTAAGAGAAATTTTAAAACTCCATTTGAGCGAGCAAAATTTTAAAATCATTGAAGCTGAAAATGGTGAGGATGGAATTAAATTACTTAAATCTGAAGATAATATGGTCAATGTGGGAGTCATTTTATGCGATATCCGTATGCCAAAAGTCAACGGCATTGATTGTATCAAATACATTCATCAGGAAGCTCCCGGCATCCCTGTAGTTGTTGTCACAGGTTTTCCTGACACCGAAATGGCAACACAATTATTAAAAAACGGTGTCAAAGATTATTTGATCAAGCCAGTAGACAAGGAAAAATTAGTGTCCGTAGTTCAACAACAGGTAATGTCTAAAAAAGGGGTTGAGCTTTAAAAGCGGTTGGATGGGGGCTATTTCAAGATTGCTCGGCAATAGCTCCTCATCCCGAAGGATTCCCTTTTATTAAAACATGAATAACGACCGTTGGAATCAAGAAACCGGTTTTTAGGGGCAACACAACCACTCATCTTAAAACAAGGAGAACTCTCATGAAAAAATTAAACCTGATTTTGGTCCTTTCGCTGATTACGGGATTGACGGCTTCCGCCTCTTTTGCGAACGATTATCAAGCGGTGACGATTGCAAAACCCAAAAACAATTCCATGGTTTACAGCCCTGTAACCGTGTGTATGGCTACATGGGGAGTACAAGTAGAACCTGCCAAAAATGGAGTGAATGAGGGGAAAGGTCATCATCACATCATTGTCGATGTTGAACTTCCCGATTTAGGCAAACCTGTTCCCAAGGATTCAAATCACATCCATATGGGAGACGGTTCAACATGTAAAACGATCGAACTCTCCTCTGGAAAGCACACGATTCGAACGTTGTTTGCCCTGGGGAACCATATGCCCTACGTGCCCGCGCTTTCAGACACTGTCGTCGTGGAAGTGAAGTAAGAATGTGACAGGAATTTACAGGAGGCCGGAAAATATGGCTTCCTGTAATTTTTCCCATGTGTATGATTGAAAAACTTTAAGTAATTTTGAATTTAATTAACCCTCACCAAAGGGACCTGCAATGAAAACTACCCGAAAATTTGAACGGAAGACGCTTCATTGGTCTCTTGCCGTTCTGACCCTTTTTGTTTTTGCCCTGGGACAAGACAGAATTGCTGGCGCTGATGAAGCCAGGTTTGGCTTTAAACAAACAGAAACCATGTCCGGATTTGATTTTACTCAAATCCAACACAGAGGACCTCCTGAAGGAAGAGGCTCAAGACATGACAATTGCCCGGAAATGAGCGATGAAAAAGGGTGCATGGGTGGCCAAGGCATGCGGCATGGAGGGGGCAAGCACCATGGAGGTGGTATGGGAATGCATCATGGCGGTGGACAAGGTGGTTCAGCTCAATGCCCACAACCAAGAGCAACCGTGAAGGCCCCCGGTGAGTTTTACAATCTGGTCAATCCGCTGAAAAATACTCCAGAAAATATTGAAGCAGGGCGATCTTTATTTTCCACAGACGTGCAACCCACCTGCGTCATGTGCCATGGCGACAAGGGAGATGGGACGGGAGGTTTCGGTTCCGACATGAGTCCAAAACCAAGAAACTTTACTTGCATGGAAACGATGAAAGATATTCCAGACGGGCAACTTTTCTGGGTCATCCAAAAAGGTTCTCCAGATACCGGCATGCCGCCATTTCAAGGTTTGCAAGATGAGCAAATCTGGCAACTGGTTCTATATATTCGTGAATTTGGGAAATAAGAAACCTTCGCGGCAAAAATACGGACTCTGGTTTTAAACACGGCTTTTATTCAAATTATCGGGTGATAGCATGAATCGAACTCTTGTGAAGAAAAGAATCAAATGGTTCACAGTTTTCATAATGATTCTGGTCTGGCCTGCCCACTTGCTGGCAATGGAACCCCAGCAGTGCCCGCAACCAAGGTTCACAAAAAAGGCGCCTGAAAAAATCTATGACCTGATGAACCCGGTTGAATCAACAACCGCAAACTTAAAAAAAGGCAAGATGCTGTATCAGACCAGAGCAAAACCCATGCCCTGCAAGCTCTGTCATGGAACCAGCGGGGATGGCAGTGGACCTATGGCCGGGGGATTCACCCCTCCGCCAAGAAATTTCACTTGCGCGGAAACGATCAATGGAGTTTCTGATGGACAACTGTTCTGGATCATTAAAAATGGTTCTCCAGGAACAGGAATGCCTGCGTACAAATCTTTGCGGGACGAACAAATCTGGCAGATTCTCCTTTATGTGAGACAACTGGCTCAGTGATATATTTACAGGAAGAATTGAATCACAATATAGCGTGAGAGGTAGATCATGAAATTAGATAAAAGTGAGCCATTATCCGAAGAAGCAGAAGAACAAATCCGCAAGAGAACCGAAGAATACCGGGTTCTCCATAATGTAGCGAAATCCCTTCAGTCCCCCGAAGGAACAGAAAAAATGTTGCAAGAGGCCATGAAGGCCATTGTCGAATATGGAGAGCTCAAGGTCGAATATAAAGCCGGAATATTTTTGGCAGACGAGGAAAAACGGGTCCTGAATCTTTACACCTGGATTGGAAACTTTTCAAATGAGTTTCTTGAATCTGAAAAAGTAGTCCCCTATGGAGAATGTCTATGCGGACGGGCGGCGGCGTCGGGTGAAATGATTATCAGCAACAATTGTTTTTCCGATAAACGCCATGACAACCAGTTTAAAGACATGACGGCGCATGGGCATTATATTGTTCCTCTGAAAAGCCGAAATAAATTAGTGGGTATTTTGTTTCTTTATACCGACCCGGACCCGCCCTGGTTCGAACGCAATCAGGAAATTCTTTTAACGATGGGCAGTCTCATTGCGGATGCCATTGAACAAAGAAAAGGCGAGGAGCAAATCCGTAAAAAAAATAAGGAGCTTCATGAGTTAAATGAACTAAAAAACAAATTTCTTGGCATCGCCTCGCATGATTTGCGAAATCCGCTTTTCCTCATTCGATCCTATAGCGAAATATTGATTGACGGGACTCCTGGGAGCATCAATGAAAAGCAAAAGAAGCTCCTGCAAAAAATATTCACCTCCAGTGACTTCATGAAAGCTCTCCTTGAAAATCTGCTGGATATTTCAAAAATCGAGAGCGGAAATATCGAGCTGGATAAAAAGGTGCAGGATTTTAATGAGACCACCAAAAATCAGATGGAATTATTCGAGCTTCTTGCTCAAAAAAAACAAATCAATCTTCACCTGAAACTGGGAGAGCTTCCTCCTTTTGCTTACGACAAAAATGCTGTGGTCCAGGCCATTGGTAACTTTATTGGCAACGCCATCAAATTCTCCCCCGCCAATACAAACATTTATGTCTCTACAGAAAACAAAAAGAGCCGGGCGCAATTTTCGGTTCGTGATGAAGGACCGGGAATTTCAGAAGAAGATCAAAAGTTGTTATTTGGAGAGTTTCAAACTTTGAGCGCTAAACCAACTGGAGGAGAAAAGTCCACCGGCCTTGGGTTGGCAATTGTGAAAAAATTGGTCAACCTTCATGGGGGAGAAGTCGGAGTTACCAGCGAATTGGGTAAAGGGAGTACATTCTTTTTCACCCTTCCCCTGGATTAACAACTAACAGGTTTCTAAAAAGGAAAAACTCATGGGCAATTACTTTCCAGTGAAATCATCTCAGAATACAGCTATGAAACCGCCATCAACGAATTTTTTGAATGCCGGAAATTCTTCGTTAAAGCTTAAAACGACATTTCAATTTTGTTTCTTTTTTATGGTTCTATTCATTTGGTCCTGTGTCGGAGCATGGGCCGCCAATGATGAAAGCACCAGGAATCTAATAGAGAACCAATGTTCCAGTTGTCATAAGTTTGAAGGAAAACACGAGTCCAAATTCAATTTAAAAGGCCCCGATCTCATGTGGGCGGGAAACAAATATCAGCGCCCGTGGTTGATCCGCTGGTTGACCGGAAAAGAAGAAAACCTTTATCCCAATGGATTCCGGTGGGATATCTCCAGAGACCAGATAAAACATCCTGTTCTTTCGGAAGCCGTGGCCAACGACGTGGCCGATTATTTTGAAAAACATTTTCTTGATTCCAGAATAAAAAAGAGTTTTGTCGATCTTTCAACTTTCACAGAACAGGAGTCCCAGTTTGGGGCTGCAATTTTCAAGGAATTTTCCTGCCTGGGATGCCATCAGATCAAAGAGGACGGTAAAAAAATTGGCGGACCCATCAGCGCTAATCTTTACGATTCGGGAAATCGATACAATTTGGATTGGTGGTCCAAGTTCGCGGAAAACCCGCAGAATTTTACTCCGCACAGTGGTGAATATCTTGCCGACCTCAGCATGCTGGGAGCGCGATACATCATCGGCTATTTAATGACTTTGGGTGTTGAGGATTTTAAATATTTTGAACCGTGGAAAGCAGAGCCATTTCAAAAAGCCGATGTCAAACGCGGAGCTACGGTTTACCGCGAGTATTGCGTTCAATGTCATGGACCACAAGGGGGCGGCGATGGTCCGGGAGCCTCTGGACTGGAACCGAAACCCGCAGTGCACGCGAAAATGGACCTCAATGAATTTCCAGAAGATTATCTTTACAATCTGGTTTATTACGGCGGAAAAACGGTTGGCAAATCCCCAAACATGCCCGACTGGGGAATGACCATCGGAGAGCAGGGTGTGGCCGATGTCATCGCTTATATGCAAGAAACCTTCAAAACCGGTGAAGCGGTATCAGACGATCCAGGAAAGAAGGCCCAGGGAGACTGTCCACAAAAACGCAACACCAAAACGGTTTCCTTTAAATACAGCAACAGGAAAAATCCCTTGGAACCCACACCCGCCAACCTGAAAGCGGGAGAAGCTCTGTATCAGAAAACGGCCAAACCCATGGCTTGCAAGCTCTGTCATGGGAAACTGGGCGATGGCAAAGGTCCCGGAGGGGCGGGCGTCAAACCCGCACCTCGGAACTTCACCTGTCAGGCGACCATGCAGGAAATATCCGACGGACAAATGTTCGGCGTCATCAAGGCCGGTTCTCCCGGTACAGCAATGCCTGCTTTCAAAAATCTCAAGGACAAAGAAGTGTGGCAACTGATTCTTTATATTCGGAGCTTCTCAAAATGAACAAAATTAGCGGTTCGATGGATAAGGGTAAATTGATCGAAATGGCAAAGGACTTAACGAAAGAGTACCCAGCCAGTCCTCGCAAAATGCTGGGGGGCTATGTGATTTTGGCTCGCTGTCTGGAAAAGTGCCGGGCGTATCTTGCCGGAACCAATGGCGACTATAATTACTGGCCCTGTACCTTATGCGCGGAATTGGAGGCTTTCACAGGCGTTGACCATGAACTTTTCAAGGATTTTGTGGCGACAGGAGCAAGCGATGAAGAAGTCGCTGATTGGGTACATGCTCAATCCACGGTAAAAGATAAAATGGCGATCATCCGCTGGAATAACAAAATGCGTGACATGCGGATCAGCGACATGCCGGACCAGATGCAGGAGTTTATGGAATCCTACATACCGGAAAACCTGCCAGAAAACCATCGACCTGTCTATGTCTGGTTCGATGTATTCGATATTGAAGAAGGGAGACTATGAGGAAACGGACACCTGTTTTTTCTGATTTTTCAATGAAATGATAAAAGCAATTATTTTGAAAGATCCTTGTACGTATTGGGAACGTTGACCCCTGAGTGAACCCATCCCCAAAGGGCGTATCCCTGGAATTCCTTCATGGTAATGTCTTTTTGGGCTTGCTCTAAAGTCATTCCTTTCTCCACAGCATTTTTCACTTCTTTATGGAGAGTTTCCAGATATCTGATTTTGAATTCAATGTCTTTGGGTTTTATGGGAATTCCGTGCCCTGGAACAACAATCGCGTCATCAGGGAGAAACTCGCGCACCTTTTTCATAGTGACTAATACTTCCTCATGTTTTCCATCCAGTAACCAGGGAAGAGCCGGTGGCATGGCGACAACCGGGTTTCCAGTCCAAAAAATTTTATTGCCCGGAACCCATACAAATAAATCCCCCTCGGTCTGAGCAAAACCCAGGTGTAATATTTCAACCTCCTTATTTCCAAGATTGATAATTTTTTGATCGTCTACAATGATATCCGCGGTTCGCGCCACGACATCCTCAATTCCCCGATTAGCCCCAAAATATTGCATCATGAATTTTTTATCTGCTTCAAAAGCCTCCTTGTTGTCCATGAACGCTTTGGTCTTGCTGTGCTGGATGATTTTCGCGGTCTTTGGGAAAGCGTAGTTCCCGTAAGCATGGTCCCCATGGTAGCTTGTGTTGACAACATATAATACTGGCTTGTCCGTGACCTTTTTTACAAACCCCAACACCTGATCCGCAAGGCGTTTATTCACCATCGATTCGACAACCAGCACCCCGTTATCTCCCACGACAAACCCACCTGAAGTAGCAACCGGATATCCCTTTGGATTTTTACCTTTAGCATCGGTTGGATAAAAAGCATAAACTCCTTCCGCCAGCTTTTCCAATTCCAGTTGAACAGTCCCTGAATCCCAAACAAGTTGTTCTTTCTTTTCAGCTTTTTTCTCTGACGCATTGGCCAAACCCCATCCAAAAAGAAAAACTATCGGGACGATCAAAAAAAGATGTCTCCAAATAAATCGCATTTTCATTTTCCAGTTTCCTTTGAGATAAAGAGACCAATTAAAAAAAGAGGTCCCTATTTATGACTTTTTGTTTTTATTTAAAATACCCACCATCTCATCATGCACCAGGCCGTTGCTGGCGAGGATTTGGCGGTCGTAGACACTGAGGGGGTTGCCATCCAGTTTTGTCACTTTGCCGCCCGCTTCCTGCATGATTAAAAATCCGGCGGCGACGTCCCATGAATGCAGTTTCAATTCCCAGAATCCCTCGAACCGTCCCATTGCGGTGTAGCATAAGTCAATCGCCGCAGAACCCGGACGGCGCACCGCCTGACTGGCTTTCATGAAATCCCGGAAATAGCCCATATTGTCACCCAGGGAATGAACCACTTCCGGGGTGAAACCCGTCACAAGCAGGCTGTCTTCTAATTTTGGGATGGTCGATACGGCGATGGGCGAGGAATTGAGAGTCGCCCCTTTGCCTTTTTCGGCCACAAACAATTCGTCCAGGTTGGGGTTATAAACCACGCCGACGATGATCTCGCCCTCATGCTCAAGGCCAATCGACACGCAGTAGCAGGGAAACCCGTGCGCGTAATTGATGGTGCCGTCCAGCGGGTCGATGATCCATTTACTGGGAGAGGAGTCGCCTTCACTCACTCCCGATTCTTCTGCGAGAATCTGATGATCGGGAAAGCGTTTTTTGATGATGCGGATGACCTCCTCTTCGCAAAGGATGTCCACTTCCGTTACAAGATCGTGAATGCCCTTGGGAGAAATCCTGCCGATATTCTCACTGCGGTCACGCTGGATCTTCCCCGCCGCCCGCGCCGCTTCCACAGCGACTTCGAGAGCGTCCTTCATTCAATCCAGCCGCCGCCGATGATGCAGTCGTCCCGGTAAAACACGGCTGACTGACCGGGCGCAATCGACATTTGCGGTTCTTCAAACTGCACACGCGCCCGCTTGCCGACAAGCGGCGTGACCCGCGCAGGCACAGCCTGATGACGGTAGCGTATCTGCACGTCCGCCGTGAAGGGGCCGGATTGCGGCAAATACCAATTGGTGTTTCCGGCGTTGAACTCCGGGAGAAACAACTCCGGTTTGGTTCCAGCGGTGATTCGGTTATTGTCGGGATCGATCTTCGTCACAAACAAAGGTTCTTTCAATCCGCCCAGGTTCAATCCCTTCCTCTGCCCCACGGTGAAAGCGGGATATCCGTTGTGCTTGCCCAGCACCTCGCCCTTGGTATCGACGATGTCGCCTTCCTTAAAATAATCACCGTTGACCTGATTGGCGATGAATTTGGAATAATTGTTGTCGGGTATGAAACAGATTTCGCGTGACTCGGCTTTCTCCGCAACCGTCAACCCCAACTCCTTCGCCAGACGACGGACTTCGGTCTTTTCCACATCCGCCAGAGGGAACTCCAATCGGGACAACTGATCCTGCGATAAATTGAACAAAAAATAACTCTGATCGCGGGAAAGATCCCTACCCCGCCGAACCGTGTAGCGCCCCGATTCATCCTTAACGATGGACGCATAATGACCGGTGGCCACCCGCCGGTAGCCAAAAGCTTCCGCTCTCTGGATCAATTCATCGAACTTCAGTTTCTGATTACAAAGGGTGCAGGGGATAGGCGTTCTGGCCTGCAGGTACTCGGAAACAAAATAATCGACAACCTCCTTTTGAAATTCCTTTTCCAGATTCAGGACATAAAAAGGAATCCCGATTTTATCCGCCACCCGGCGTGCGTCCGCGAGATCATCCAAAGAACAGCAGGTGCCAAAGCGTTCATCGGTATCGGTGCTGTAATTCCACAATTGCAGGGAAATACCCACCACGTCGTAGCCCCGCTCCTTCATCAGCGCCGCGGCCACCGAGCTGTCCACCCCGCCGCTCATAGCGATAACAATTTTTTCTTTATTCTCAATCATATAGTCAAATAAACTTACTAAATTGGATTAATTAAAATAAAAAATCTATTTTTCCGAAATTCCAGGTTCTTCCTTCCACCGATAATAAGAAAGACAGGAATCCCCCAGTTTTCGCTCGTATTGATGGATCAGTTTACCATATTTTTTCGGCAAAACATTTTTGTGGTGATGCTCAGCCACGACTATTGAAGATTCATCCAAAAGGCCGGAACAGGCTAATTCTTTCAGAGATTCCTCGTACAGACCGTCGGCAAAAGGCGGGTCCACGTACACGATATCGAAACGGATTTCCTTCTCCCGAAGCATGGAAAGCGCATGCAGGACGGAGGATTTCAGAAGGACCCAGTTTTTCGCATCGTCCCCTATCCCGTCCGGCCCAAAATGGCATCGTTCAAGATTGCTATAGATCAAGCTCTGCGCCTGATGATTGTTCTCAACGAACACGACTTTTTGCGCGCCCCGGCTGAGAGCCTCGATGCCCATGCTTCCCGTTCCGGCAAACAAATCAAGGAAGACCACGCCTTCCAGGGTCTGCCCCACTTTATTGAAAAAAGATTCCTTCACCCGATCCAGAGTGGGCCGGATACGGGTTCCCTTCAAAGACCCAAGCCGGGTGCCTCTTGCTGTGCCCGCGATCACGCGCATCGAATATCGCCCTCCCCCGATGATTTATCATCCACCTTTTTTAGCCCTGACCCGCCCTATTCTGTCAAAGGAAATATCATTTGACAGCTAAAATTTATAAATCTATCATGAGCCAGGATAGAAATATTTAGCGTTCGGGCATGGTCTAATGGTACGACGTCAGGTTCTGGTCCTGAAGATTGAGGTTCGATCCCTTGTGCCCGAGCCATTTTTTTGCCCGCTTAAACAGATCAATAAGGACGTGAATGAATATATACCGTAATCCTTTTATTGTCGGCCTCTGGGCCCCTGCTTACCTGGTGGTTGCCACGGGTGCGACCATGATGGACTTTCTGATGACCGCCATATTCATCATGGGCACATTGGGCGTGATAGGCGCTTACGTCTCGGACTTTCCCTTGCTTTCAGGCTTGTACCCGAACGAAATGGCGCACAAGACGGCTCTGTCCTCTTTACTCGGCATGTTGTTCGGCCTGATCTTGTTTTTTGTTTTCACCACCGTTGAAGAAGGTGCAGACTCCAGCCCCATGTCGCCGCAGGGCATGTTCTTCGCTACGTGGGCGGCGATGTCGGCACCGGCTTATCCTCTCATGGTATTTTTCGTTTCACGGGTGAACAAACGGGACCTGGAAGCAGAACAAAAGATTCGCGATGAAAAGAAAAAAGCGCGTCGAGCCAAAGGCGGTGGACCGCCGATCAAAAAGGGATCGGGTTTTTAGAGCAAGACTCCGCTTAGAGCAGGAAAAAAGAATATGGCCCCATCGTCTAGGGGTAAGGACGCTGGCCTCTCACGCCGGAAACAGGGGTTCGATTCCCCTTGGGGCTACCATATTTCAAATAGTTACAGAAATTTTGAGAATGCCGGAATTCATTTAGGCAACCTTGTAAAAGTAAGTGAAGGAAATGATCTCGTCAAGACAAAAGGCTCAACTTTTTTTAGACTCTAATCAAAAGAACGCTCGTGCTCCGAGTGAAAAGAAATAGTTGGTGGATTTTTGCGAATCGCCAATTACCGTTTCATTGATCCATTCCCTCCCGCCTTCCAACTCAAATCGGAGCCATCGTTTCCAACGGTAATCCAGTCTCACCAGCGGTCGGATGTTGACCCGGTCTCCATCGTCATTTTTATTTTTACGATAATCAATTCGTACTCTGGGGTTGATCCGTAAATCGCGGGTTATGGGAAACCGCAAGTTTAAGTCGGCAGAATAGCTGTCAACGTTTTGCAGGTCTGAATAACGCAGTCCAAATATTGCAATGTCGTTCTCCATAAAAAGACTACTGCCTATCAATTGGCTACTATAGAAAAACTCCGCTCCGGTGCTGGGCAATGCAGGGACTCCTCCTGAAGCGGGAGTTCCGGATAGTTCGGATACGGAAAATTCCCCGTTTAATTGAAACTGTTCATTTAACTCCTGAGTCACGCTGAATATCATGGATCGACTCTTAGCGGTTCGGTCCTTAGCCAATTGCCGAACCTCCTCTTCACTCAATGTTCTCAACAAATCGGAAATATTACTCACTCCCTGTTGGCCTTGCAACGCGTTGCTTGTGGTTAGAATCGGACTTTTTCTATAGTCCAAAGTAAGACGCCAACGTGTTTTTACAGGAAAAACATAATCCCCTGAAAAAATAAACAAGTTCAATTCCTTGAAAGAAACATCGTAATCAACAAGAGTCAAAAATGACCGTTGGGGATGAAAATAACGAGTCTCTCCTCCCACCGCCTGACGATCCGTTATCCCATCAACATCCTGATTGATTCCATAGATGTTAAAATTCCAGTACTTGGCAAATGTACCGAGGTCTAAACTCATTCCATAAAAACGTTTGTTTATGTCCAACGGCTCCACTCTAGTGGATTGAACCGGAACGCCTGCAACGCCATTTATTTTAACTTTGGAATTGATTCCATAACTTAGCAAACCTCCATCATATCTTCCAAGAACTCCCCCTGAGCTTTCAAATTGTCGACCAAACCTGCCAAATAATTTTCGTTTTAAATCTTTAACCTCAATATTCAGGGTATTGACGGAGGCTTCGCCTTCATCACCATTTTCCCTAAAGTCCTGGTCATACCCTCCCACAAACTGGGTGCGGATCTCATATTTGTCAGATCGGGAACGCGTGCTGAAATCAAAATCAGAGCTTAGGTCAGAACGATTGATCCGGGACGCCCCCGTACTGTCCGAATCAGTTTCATCAAAACTGTAAAATTGCGAAAAACTGCCAAAAACCTGAGTATCCCAAACCGTTTCCTCAGGATCCCTGGAAATTTTTGCGCTACGTAATCTTTCTTTAGGCTTGTCTCCGGCAGTGAGCAATCCATTCAGTCTTTGTTTAACCCGGTCCGCACCCTCCCCTTTTGGATATTTTTTTAAATATTTTTCATACTCAGCTTTCGCATGGGCCAATTGATTGTTTCTATCGCGTGCCAATCCAATTAATTCCTGAGCATCCTGAGAAAGATCTGATTCCGGACGACTCAAAATTTTTGTATACAACTGAATGGCGCGCGGGTAGTTTTCCGCCGTCATTTCCTTTTTGGCCTCTTTCATGGCCTCGATGAGTTTGGGGTCGGCCTTCGAGGGTTTGGCAAGAGGCAAGCCGGGTTCCTTTGGTTCTCGTACTTTTTTTTCTTCTTTGGGTTTGACGTCAGATTTTACGAAAAAAATCAGCGACCGGAGGTCCCCACTACTTTGCAAATTAAAATCCACTTTACGGGAAAACCTGAATACCAGGACAGGGAGTCTTGGGCTACTGCCGTCAAATGTCATTTCTTTCAGAGGTACAGGAATAGAGCGATCCCAGCTCAAGGCCTCCCTGTCTTCAAACTGTTTCAATATTTCCGTGTCCTCCAACGTGACTCCGGAAATGGGGCTCATTTCAATGAGAACAGTCTCGGATGGCGTAGTGGGTCGATGTTTTACATAACGTAAAGGCAGAATAAAATTAACGCGTATTTCATAGCCCGTGGCCCGTGTCTCGATTTCGACGTTATCCACAATACGCGCCGAGACCTGTGAGGCACTGAACAACAAGGTCGCCACGCACAAAAATAAAGTAAAAACCGGTATGATTTTGTTTCTTAAAACCACAATACCCCTGAGACGAATTTTCTATTTCCTGTCGCGAATTAAAAAAGATTATTGCGAAAATAAACCAATCAAAAACCTCCGCCACTAGGTCGATGCTCAGGGCCATTACGAGTTTTACTGATGCCGCCGTTATTGTTAAGTATGTGGCATGACCCCGCGCAATCCCTCAATTCGCTGACGGTGTATTTACGATCCGGGTTCTCAGACTTTTTATGAGGATCCGTTTTGTAATCATTTGCGTGGCAACCGGCGCAATCGGGCTTGAACCCTGCAGAGGTATAAGTTGGAATTTGATTGTTACTCTTATGACAATCGAGACAACCCACACTGGATCTGTGATCTCCCGGATAATTCGGTGACGAATGCCTGAAGTCGATTGGCGTAAATCGATTGGTGTTGTGGCATTCATCGCATTGCACATTCGTCACAAAATGGTTGCCCGGTTTGCCCGTTGCCGTGGTGCCGTTGTGACAGGAGGAACAACTCCCATTGACGGAAGCATGATCGAAATTGGCCGGACTCCAGGCCAAAGTGGTATGGCAGTCATCGCATTGTGCAGAGGTCTGAACGTGGGTCGGGTGTTTTCCCGTTGCCGTAGTCCCATTATGACAACTGGAACAGGTTCCCGTCACACCGCTGTGGTCGAAATTGACATTCGTCCAACTACTGGTGACATGACAGTCGTCGCACAAATTGTTGGTAGAAATATGATTTTGCGATTTACCCCGCGCTGTTGTTCCATTGTGGCAGTTGAAACAAGTCCCCACAACGGAGGCGTGATCGACCCGCGTCACCGGGCTCCAGCGCGTGGTGACATGGCAGTCGTCGCAGGTGTTGGCGGTATTGATGTGCGTGCTGTTCTTGCCCGTAGCGGTTGTTCCATTATGACAACTCGCGCAGTTTCCCGTCACACTGCTGTGGTCAAACCGGGCTCCCGACCAGCTTGAGGTGGTATGACAATCGTCACAGGTGTTTGCACTCTGAATATGATTGTTGCCTTTGCCTTGCGCGGTCGATCCATTGTGGCAGTTGAAACAAGTCCCAACAACGGAGGCGTGATCGACCCGTGTCACCGGGCTCCAGCGCGTGGTGACATGACAGTCGTCGCAGGTATTGGCCGTATTGATGTGCGTGCTGTTCTTGCCCGTAGCGGTTGTGCCATTGTGGCAACTCGCGCAGTTTCCGGTCACACTGCTGTGGTCGAAATTGACATTCGTCCAACCACTCGTGGTATGACAATCGTCACAGGTGTTTGCACTCTGAATATGATTGTTGCCTTTGCCCTGTGCGGTCGATCCGTTGTGACAGCTGGAACAGGCACCAACAACGGAGGCGTGATCGACCCGTGTCACCGGGCTCCAGCGCGTGGTGACATGACAGTCGTCGCAGGTGTTGGCCGTATTGATGTGAGTGCTATTTTTCCCGGTCGCGGTTGTGCCATTATGACAACTCGCGCAGGTTTGGGTGATGCCCGTGTGATCGAAAGTAGCGGCGGCCCAACTGCTGGTGATATGACAGTTGTCGCACGGCGCGTTGGTCTGCAGGTGATTCGGCGATTTGCCGCGTCCCGCCCCGCCGGTCACGTGACAGCTGGCGCAGGTGCCCTGCACCGACAAGTGATCCACACGGGTGGCCGGGGTGAACGTGCTGGTGTTGTGACAGTTGTCGCAGGTATTGTCGGTGCGCATGTGGTTCGGTGATTTCGCCGTTCCCGCTCCGCCGGGGGTGTGACAGCTCACGCAGGTTTGGGTGATGCCGCTGTGGTCAAAAGTAGCGACGGCCCAACTGTTGGTGATATGACAGTTGTCGCACGGCGCGTTGGTCTGTAAGTGGTTCGGCGATTTGCCTTGTGCTGTTATTCCATTGTGACAGCTCACGCAGTTTCCTGTCACACTGTTGTGGTCAAATTTGGCTCCGGACCAGGTTGCTGTGGTATGGCAAGTATCGCAGGTGTTGGGGCTGACGATATGTTGGGTCCCCTTGCCTTGTGCCATTTTTCCATTATGGCAACTGGAGCAGGTTCCCATGACCGCGTCATGATCCACTCTAACGACGCTTGACCAGGTGCCGCTGTCGTGGCAGGACTCGCATGTTTTAGTGGTCAGGGGGTGATTGACTGACATGGGTGAGGCCGCTATCTGGCCACCAAGAGTATGGCATGAAGAACAGGTTTTTGGAGTCCCTGCGAAAACACCGCGTACATGACAACTTTCACATTCAACTTTTGCATGCGCGCCGTCCAAAGGGAATCCGGATGAAAGATGATCAAACTCTGAAGGTTCTGTCCAATTTTTTTCATCGTAGGTTTTTTCCTGAACCAGTGGATTTTTCTCCTTGAGAGGATCACTGCCTGGTTGAATATTTTCTTCCTCCGGCGCAGTTTTTATTAAGGCTTTTTCGTCATCACTTTTTCCAAAGAAAAAATCTAAAATCCCCGCAGTGCGTATTATTTTTTCTTTTTGGCGGACTTGAGGGTTTTGCTCAATTGCGCCAATAGAGGCATCCTCTGAAAATGAAAAATGCGATGGCGTCGAAGCCAATGAACTCAGGGGCAAGACAAGTGTAATCGCCAATATCCAAAACGTTAGAAGACTTTTAAACACGATCAAGCGTTTATGGGGTACCGTGTATTCAAGTCTGACGGGTCTATCGCCAACCTTGAAGGATTTAAATTTACGACAAACCATCTCGCTTTTCATTGCAATAGCCCCCTGCGTTGCATGTTGACTTCTTTAAAAGATTCCGTTGTGTGGCATCTTTCGCACTGGTTTCCAAATCGACCCCTGTGAGTATCATCTCCCTGATGGCACTCTGAACAGTATTTTGGAAGTTCCATTTTCTTTTCCACTTCCTTGGTATGACATGCTTTGCACTCCAACCCGGAATGAGCCCCATCAAGTTTAAATTTTGACTGCGTGTTGTGGTCAAACTTCCACAGGTTCCAATGGTTGGGGTTATGACAGGTTTCACAGCGAGTGCCCTGGCGTTTCTTGTGAAAATCATCCTTGAGATGGCAATTGATGCAATCTGCCTTAACAGCGTTGAATTCCATGGAAGAGTGGCAATCGTCGCAAGTCGTAATTGCATGAATTCCGATAAGAGGAAAATTTGTCAGATCATGATCGAATTGAATATTTTTTCCCCAGGCGATATTGTTATGGCAACGGTCGCATTTTTCGCCTACCTGTCCTTTATGAACATCATCGGCTTTGTGACAGCCATAACAGGTTTTGGAAACCTGAATCTTTTTCTCGACCGGTTGGGTATGGCATAAGTGACAGTTCAAGTCTTTATGGTAACCACGCAAAAGAAACTTTGTTTGCCGGCTGTGATCAAATTGCCAGAGGTTCCATCCTTCCGATTTGTGACACAAACCGCAATCGCTTCCCAGCCGTTTTTTATGCATGTCATCCTTGATATGGCAATCCACACACTTGGACCCCACATTTTTAAATTCAGCTGAAAGATGGCATTGTTCGCAGGTGGTTGCCACGTGCAATCCCATTAGAGGAAACAGGGTTTTATTGTGATCAAACTTAACGTTTTTTTTCCAGCTTTGCTGGTCATGGCATTTATCGCACTTCTTTCCCTCCTGGCCTTTATGCACATCGTCAGCTTTATGACAGTCGTAGCACTTGGTTTTATTTTTTTCTTTTTCTGGAAGTCCTTTATGACAATTCTGGCACTGGAGTTTCGTGTGCTTTCCGACCAGCTTAAATTTGGTGTCTTTATCGTGATCAAAATGCACTGTTTTCCATACTTTTGAGTTGTGGCAGGATTCGCATTTGGTGCCGAATCCGCCTTTATGCTCATCATCATTTTTATGGCAGGAAATGCAGGTTATCTTTAGTTTTTCTTTTTTGGGATTGCCTTTGTGGCAATCATTGCATTTCAACTTTGCGTGGCTGTCTTTCAATGGAAATTTGGTGTCCTTGGCGTGATCGAAGCTCGTTTTTTTCCATGTTTTTGGGGTGTGACATTTTTCACATTTTATTCCCAGATCTCCTCGGTGTACGTCGTTCAGAGCGTGACACCCGTTACAAGTTTTAAGCGTTTTTTTGTATCTCTCATCGGGGTGGCAACTGTTGCATTTGACTTCCCGATGCTTGCCTTCTAAAGCAAATTTGGTTTTCTTGTCGTGATCGAAAAAAGCTTTACTCCAGGCTGTTTCCTTGTGGCAGTCCTGGCATTTCTTTCCCAGTCTTTCAAGGTGCGGGTCATCGTTCTTATGGCAGAAATAGCAGTCCACAGGAGATTCCCGGTATTTCTTTTTAGAATCATGGCAGTCGTAACATTTGACCGAGGTGTGAGCCCCTTTTAAGGGGAAGTCTGTGAATTGGTGATCAAACGTGTCTTCATCCAGATGAATAATGTCCGCGCTACGTCCTTCATGATCGGTGTGACAGAGTTTGCATTTTTTTCTGGCGATATCTTTTTTCAGGCCGTGAAACCCCTTTTTATCAACGATGTCCTTATTCACTTTCTTGTGGCAATCACGGCACAATTTATTTTGCGTCTTCTTGTCAAACAGGGAATGGCATTCAGTACACTCGGTTTCAATCTTGGCGTGTCCCTCAATTACGGGTCCTGGCATCACAAGATTTTCCAAAGGCCCTGCAACTGCCCGCGATGAAGAAAGCATTAAACAGACTCCTATTGCCAATCCAATTAAAAAACGAACATTCACATCGATTCCAAAACTAAATTTCTGGTTTAATAAGCATGCACCGCTATCACATGAAATATGCCCGAACACAACAGCATGATCGCAAGCGGTAGATGAAACACATGCCAAAGAGAGAACATGCGCTCGTAGAAATTAAATTCTGCGACTTTACGAACATGGCGTAAAAGGGTCCAAACCCTGCGATTGGCTTCTTTTTGCATCCTTCGTTGATGAGAGGATTCCCCGTCACCGCGCTTTCTTCGGAAATTCAATTCAAGTGTCATCAAACGTCTGATTTGCCAAAATTCAACACGGGTCGTAATTCCCATAACAAGGACACTTGCCAAACTTTGAAAAAAACCTTGGCGGGAGTTCAACACTTTTTCTGAAAAAGTAAGCAGGTGTTTGGAAATCGGGGGAGAAAAATCCAACATTTCCGCCATCTCCCCTTTTTCGGTTTCGTATCTCTTCCGCAAATCGTTTAGAGTTGCGCGGCGCCCATACAAACCATAGTGAATTCTTTTGTACATATACCGTCCAATCAGACCACTGGAAGCGACCACGATCATTGAAAAGAAAGCCACGTTGCTATTGAGTGATCCGAGTTGAAAATTTGCATGGAATAAAATGCATACAGGCCCAATAACCCCCATGATCATGTGAGTCTGGAACATTGTTTTTACGCTTCCAAAAGGCTCCATGAAACGGTATCGCTTACGCAATGGATAAATAACCAGAGCGAGCATCAGGACCGACCCTACGATCCCCAGGACATAACCCGTTCCTGATTCCGCAGTGAAATACTCGCGCGCGCGAATTTTCCATCCGGCGTAGATAACAAAGCAGACCGTAAAAAAGAAAAATACATTCGCGATTTTGGCTAAAAGTTTTTCTTCTCCCTTGGAGGAAACAGCCTTCACTTTTTTTTCATCCAGTGAGTTGGTGTCACCCAGAAAATCTGTTGACGTATTTCCAGTCTGGTGTTTTGACAATGCATTCATGATTGGATCGGTTATTTGGTTGAAAAAATATCAGCCAGCCAGCTTTTAGAATTATTATGGTTTTCAAGAAGTGCCAAGATGTCGTTCCTGCCTTTAGGCACAATCATATGAGCCTGCTCACGATTATTATTCCTGAGATAGGGATCGGCTCCATTTGCCAACAAGATTTCGATGGTCTCCAGATGCCCTCCTGTCACAGCCATTAATAAAGCGGTATTGCCGGCGATATTTTTTTCATTAACCTTTGATCCCTTGTTGATGAGCTGACGTACAAGAGCAGAATTTCCCAGGTCCGCGGCAAGCATGAGAGGGGTATTTCCGGTTTTGCTCTTTACAAAAATATCGGCTCCTGCCAAAACCAAACGCCGGGCAGTTGCCTCATGCCCTTTTGCAGTGGCCTGCAATAATGGAGTGTTCCCATCGCGGTCTTTAAATTCCGTGGTTGTTTTTTTACCCAACAAAGTTTCAACGACCATCGTCTGGCCGGCGTCGGCAGCAAACCACAACACGTCACGCCCTTCCGAGTCCTGAGAATTCAAACGGGCGCCTTTATTGAGCAACGATTTCACCAAATCGATCTTTCCTGAATAGGATGCGAGCATCAACACGGTAATTCCATCACCACGCTTCAGATTGGTATCAGCGCCGCGATCCAATAACAGTTGCGCCACCTGTTCATGAGAGTTCAGGGCGGCGTTGATCAATGGGCTGGCTCCATCACTTGATTGAGCATTGGGGTTTGCGCCCGCATTCAACAACTGTTCGACAACAGAAAGATGGCCCTTTTCAGCGGCCCAATGCAGGGGCGATTTTCCATCCGGTTGCGCCACCTTTGGGTCCGCCCCTTTGGATAATAAAGCGCGCGCAATTTCTTCATGGCCTTTCCAGGCGGCACGGCTGAGGGGCGTGTGCCCCTGGGGGTCGGTGAAATTCACGTTGTCGCCTCTGGAAAGCAAGGCGTTAACGACTTTGGTTTGCCCGCGCCAGGCGGCAGTCATTAATGGAGACCAACCTTTAAAGGTAGCCTCCGGCGAAAGGTTTGCGAGAATACTTTTTGAACTGGAAGCAAACGGGGAGGAATTCTTATTTCTGCTTGTATCCAGAGTCGCGCCCCTGGCAAGGAGCGTTTGCAGAATGGGTTTATATCCTCTGACATGGGCGATCTGAGCCGCCGTCATATCCTTATGGTTCTTGATCTCAACGTCAGCGCCTTTTTCCAAAAGGACCCCCACAATGGTTTTGTTTCTTTTTTGCGTCGCCAATAATAAAGGTGTGTTTCCGTTTGGGTCTTGAGAGTTTAGATCTGCCCCCGCTTCCAGCAATTGGAAGATGGTGGAAGGGTCTCCCCTGTTCACCGCCATAAAAAGAGCGTTGTCTCCGTATTTATTGACCGCGTGAACATCCGCGCCCGCCTTAAGCAAAGTATTGATCACGTCCAGGCGATTTTCTTCCACCGCCAGTATCAGAGCGGTTCGCCCCGACGCTTCGCGCGCATTGATATTCACACCCAGTTTGATCAAGGAACCCACCTCCTCCGCCAAACCCCGGCTTGCTGCCTGCAGTAAATTTTTCTCTGCGACGCCATTGATATTGGCTTTCAGCTTTTGACGTTCTTCCTGTTCTTGCTCCAGCTTTGCCTTGGCGGTCAAATGACCTTGTTCAAATGCCGCCTGAAACCATTTCCTAGCCTTGCTCTGGCTCCGCTTCACTCCCAACCCATTTTCAAACATGACTCCCAGGTTGTATTGAGCATTGGCATGGCCTTGAGACGCGGACATTTCCAGCCAACGAACTGCTTCTTTCTGACTTTTTGGCAAACCCAGTCCCGACCGATATAAATTCGATAATTGAAATTGCGCTTCGGCATGTCCAGCCTTTGCAAGCGGTTTTATTAATTGAATCGCTTTAGAAAAGTCTTCATTGAGTACAGCGGTTTTGGAGGTTTGCAGTTGTTGCGTGGAATAAAGACTCTTTAAGATGAGTTTGTCTTGCTGAGATTTTGCGATTTGGATTGCGGTCTGGTCGTCGCTGTTTTTGATTTCTAAATCTGCTCCATGGTTCAGTAACGCCAGGACCAGTTTTGAATCATTTTTTTGAGTGGCCAGGATCAAAGACGAGTTGCCATTTTTATCCTGAGCATTGGTATTTGCATTGGCGTTCAGAAGCCAGGTCACAACGGGAAGATGCCCTTTGCCAGCCGCGATCAATAGAGCAGAATTGCCAAAATCGTCGATGGCATGTATATCCGCTCCTGCTTTCAACAGAGATTGTACAATTTCCAAATATCCCTGATCGGACGCCAGCATCAAGGGGGTCCGTCCTTTTTCATCCGTGACATTGACATTTATTTTTTTCTCGATGAGTTCCTTTATTTTTTTAATATCGCCAGTAAAGGAATGCCGTAGTAAATTCTTTTTATTGATAAGGACCGAATCGGTTTTGAAACGCTTCTGGATTTTCTCTTCCCTTTCCAGTTTGCGTTTCGCCATCACATGATCTTTTGCCGCCGCCGCGCGGAACCAATCCAACGCCTCCTGTTGGTTTTTCTCCACACCCCAGCCGTTTTCATACATGATTCCCATCGTGTACTGAGCGTCCAAATTGTCCTGTGCGGCGGCGCGATTCAGCCATTTGATGGCCTGCTCATAATCTCTGGGGACGCCTTTTCCTGAACGCAATAAACTGGCCAGTTGATACTGGGCTTCAGAATTCCCGTCCCTGGCCAAAGGCTCCAGCAACTCAGCGGCTCTGGAGAAATCTCTCACGCGGGCCGCGGCTTTGGCCGCATCCATGTCTCCGGCATGGCTGAGGGAAAAATTAAAAGCCCAGGATAAAATCAAAAAGCTCAGGTTTGCCAAAGCGATTATTGGGATTTTTGATTTCATTGAATATGAAAAGTTCATGGATTATTCAGTCCCATGTTTGGTTTCAACCGTGATTCCTATTTCTTTAAGAAACGGTGTCGGGAGTATCCCGCCGGCGCACACGAGGATGGCGTCGTTACTGATTTCCTGAACCTCGCCCGCGTTGTCGATTTTCACTTTGTCTTTTGTAATGGATTTGACGTTGGATTCCATCAATACATTCAATCTCCCTTCTTCATCCATCCGAGCGACCGTATCCCGGTTTTTTTGTTTGGCGCGGGAAAAGGATTCACTGCGATAAGACAGCGTGACGGTTGTCCCCTTCTCCTCTGCAATGCTGGTCGCGGCTTCCAGAGCGCTGTCTCCCCCGCCGACCACCAAGACGTGCTGGCCCCTGTATTGTTCAGGGTCGATGAGGCGATAAACCACTTTGGAAAGGTCTTCTCCAGGGACGCCAAGTTTTCTGGGAGTTCCCCGTCTGCCGATGGATAGTAAAACTCCCCTCGTTTTGTAGGTGGCACGCTGGGTTTTTACTTCAATGAAATTTTCCCTGCGGGTCACGGACTCGACCCGTTCGGAATAATTGATTTTGACGTTTGTCTTTTTTTCAACATCTTCCCAAAATTCGAGCAGAGCTTCTTTGGTGGTTTCCTTGAATGTTGTTTTCCCGAACAGGGGAAGAATGACAGGGGAAGTCATGACGACTTTGCCGCGCGGGTAATGAGAAACGGTTCCGCCCAATGTTTCCTGTTCCAGGGTCACCGAACGAAGCTTGTGTTCCATCGCCGCTAAAGATGCGGAAAACCCCGCAGGTCCGGCACCGATGACCACCAGATCCAAAAGATCTCCTTTACCAATACCCTCTAATTTACGAATGGAATCCACGGCCTGTTTGCCCTGAGTCACGGCGTTACGTATTAGCCCCATGCCGCCCAATTCACCGGCAATGAAAACTCCTGGAATATTTGTTTCAAAGCTGGGTTTGACCAAAGGGATGTCCACCCCTCGTTTTTCGGTACCAAAAACCAAAGTGATCGCTCCCATAGGGCAGGAAACCTTGCAAGACCCGTGACCGATACAATGGGTGGGTCCAATCAACTCGGCCTTCCCCTGTATCATTCCTAATACATTTTTTTCCGGGCAGGCAGAAATACAGGCCTTGCACCCCACGCATTGAACGGGGTCAATTATGGGATGCAGTGAGGAGGGTTCTATCAATCCGGCTTCGCGTTCCTTGTCCCGATGAGCCAGGCTTCGTATCTCCAACCTTTTTCGACGGGCCAAATACCAAACCCAGACCAAAAACGCCGGGACGAGATAAACTAAAGAACTTTGGAGGGTCAGTCGCATCATTGAAAATGTGATTTTTGGGAGGAAAATTGTTTGATTTGCTCGATAGTTAAGCAAATTTCAAGCCAGTATAAAAAACACGATATAAACCAATGCTTTAAAAAATATCGAAATATAAATTTTTAGGATTACCAGTAACAAGTTTATCCTTTTGGATAAATAGTGGGAATATTTCCCACTAATATTAGGTTATAAGAATTTACACTTCACGAAGAGGATATGGATCACAAGTAAGAGTGACAAATACCCTTAAGAATTGGACCGAAATATAATTTGATTAAAGCAAAGTTTTATATTGGTTTTTATCAATATGGATTAAAATCATGTATTTATGACCACAAATTACATCCAAAATAAGAAAATTGCTTAATAATTGTCTAATCTTTCAATTTTAAGTGGGAAATTTTCCCGCGTCAACCTTATTTGTGTATAATAATAGTATCGGACCAGAGAATCCAGAGTTTGAAAATCAGAAAAATAACTTGTTATTCAATGATTTATGCAAAAGAAAACTGAAAACAGAAATAGTAAAGTTACCATTGCCGTGGTCAGGGTTCTGCGGCCTATGATTCGTTTGCTTTTGCATTTTGGAATCAGTTTTAAAGATTTTACGGAGATCATTAAGAGGGTCTTTTTGGAGGAATCCCGAATTCTTCTATTGGGGGAAAATGCTGAAGTCACATCAAGTGCTTTATCGATCGTTTCGGGTATTCACAGAAAAGAAACATCGCCTTTCTTAAAAAATCCAATCTCAGATTCTGAATTTGCCGAATCCTTAAGCCGGGGTTCAGGCGCCTTGGCGGTTGTTTCGGAATGGATCAGTAATCCCGACTATCTGAATAGCGATAATAAACCTCAACCTCTCCTTTATTCGCACAGCGACAAAAATACAAAATCGTTCACGGCTCTTTCTGAAAGAATTATGAAAGATGTCAGAGCCAAAACCATCCTCGATGAATTGATCCGGTTGGACCTCGTTCAATATGACGTGGATACGGTGACCCTGAAGCAAGACGCGTTTGTTCCGCAAAAGGACTTAAATGAAAAGCTGGACTTTTTTGCAAAAAACCTTTCAGAACACATGCAGGCGGCAGCAACCAATGTTCGAAGCAAAAAACCTCCTTACTTTGAAAGAAGCGCCTTTCATGATGGCCTGAGTGAGGAGGATATAAAGCAAATTGACAGTCATGTGCGGCAAAAGGGCATGGACTTACTTAAAGACATCTACAACATGGCAAAAGAACTTGCCGCTAAAAACCCTAAGGACACCAAGTCAAAAAAAGGCCATATCACCCTGGGGGTTTTTTTAAATCACGGCGATAAAAATAAATAGAAAGCCATGGGCAGAATATTTAGAGATTTCAAAACTCTACTATTAATTTCAACTTTATCAGTGCTTGCCCTGATAACTTCTGCTCTTCCCCTGGAGGCGAATCCGTGCAGAACCAATGACGGATTTCTGGATACCGGCATTGGCGGAACCGGTCTCAGCGATGATTCCAAAGAGGAAAATGGTATTGGCGGGACGGGGAACAGCGAAGATAAAGACGAGAATGGTATCGGAGGGACAGGCAGAGAGTTTAAACGCAAGGGAATTGGAGGAACAGGAAAAAGAGCCAGTGGCATAGGTGGAACGGGAAAAGTAACTCAAAAGGGTAGCAACCTGATTTATGTGACAGGCACCATTCATGCTTTCGGAAGCATTTGCGTGAACGGGGTGGAAATCGAATATTCGGAAAATATTTCGGTCTCGACAGATAACAACCAAAAGCTTTCGGCATCTTCCCTGCGAATAGGACAGGTGGTGGATGTCGTCGCTGAGAAGAAAACCGGACGAGCCAACCCCAAGGCAAAAAATATTGCGGTTCGATTTGCGGTGCAGGGTCCCGTCACAGATATTAGTAATGGAGGCCGCCTGGTCAAGGTTTTGGGAAGATCGGTCCAGATCACGGATCAAAAAATTGGCAAGTCCATAAAGCCAGGCACGAACGTCCGGGTCAGCGGACTGCAAAACAAAGAGGGTCGGATTGTCGCCACCTTAATTGAAACACTGCCGAAAAATATTCCGGCAAATGCCAAGCCAGGTAAAGTAAAGGTGATCCCCTCCAACATTAAAAATATTTCGGTTCAAGGGTATGTTCAAAAAGTGACTCCCGGAGGCAGGATTAAAGTCGATGGCCGGAACTTTGATTTGGGACCCAAAGGAAAAAAAATCAAGGTTGGCACAAGAATAATTGTCTCTGGAGAACGCCAGCCGACTGGGGTCATAAAAGCAGACAGGTGGGTACACGAAAAAGTAGCGCCAGAAACCCGGCTGCAAATCAGCGGGAAAGGTATAAAGGACATTAAAGGCAAAAATCGTCTCCCGAAATCAGACGATGATAAACGTTCCGATGAAAACCGGGAAAAAATCAAAGGCCGGGAAGATCGTGAGGATAGAGAAGACAAAGAGGATCGCGAGGACAGAGAAGGCATAGAGGATCGTGAGGACCGCGAGAAGCCTGAAGATCGTGAAGACCGCGAGAAACCCGAAGATCGAGAAGATCGCGAGGACCGGTCCGAGAAATTTGAAAGATTAGAAAAACCAGAAGATATCGAGGAACCGGAAAAATTCGAAAAGCCTGAAAAGGTAGAAGGACCTGAGAAGATCGAACAGCCTGAGAAGATCGAACAGCCTGAGAAGATCGAACAGCCTGAGAAGATCGAACAGCCCGAGAAGATCGAAAAGCCTGAAAAGATCGAACAGCCTGAAAAGATCGAAAAGCCTGAAAAGATCGAAAAACCTGAGAAGATCGAAAAACCTGAGAAGATCGAACAGCCTGAGAAGATCGAACAGCCTGAGAAGATCGAAAAGCCGGAGAAGATCGAAAAGCCGGAGAAGATCGAAAAGCCGGAGAAGATCGAAAAGCCTGAATAAACTGAAAATGGAATCCTGGATTTCTTTGCAAAATTCTCTTTTAATCTAGATTTGGAAAATCAATTGAAACTTACATCATTTATTCTCGCTTTGCTATCGACCGCTGCCTTTATTTGGACTCCGCCTGTCCTTGCACAGGAAAATTTGAAAGTTAAATTACCCACTGGATTAGATTCCAGCGAAGGTGATTACGACGACCCTGAAGACCAGGAGGATTTGGCAAGATTGAATTCCGAATTTTCCACTGGATTTGATTACAGCACGGGGGATTTTGATGACCGTAAAGACCAGAAATATTTGGAAGATCTAAAATTTAAGTTTTCCACTGGATTTGATTACAGCACAGGGGATTACGGTGATCCTCAAGATACGGAAATTTTGTATTTCCCTTTTGTGACAAAAGCAATCTTTCGAGACTGGGCCGCTAAACTGACAATTCCTTATTTGCAGATCACCGGTCCCGGGGTCGTTGTCGGAGACGGGGGTGTTGCCGTCAACCAGGGTGGCGGGGCAGCAAGAACAACCGAAAGCGGTTTAGGAGATATTGTCGCAGGGCTTACTTATACCTTGGATATTGAGGACTTTGGTAGCTATGTAGATTTTACAGGCAAAATAAAGTTTCCCACCGCTGATGAAGATAAAGGATTAGGCACCGGCGAGACGGATTACACGTTACTGGTGGATATCACAAAAGTATTTGGGAAGGCTTATGTTTTTGGTGGTGTTGGAAGAAAGTTTGTAGGCGAGAACGATCAATTGCAGCTGGATGATATCTGGCTTTTTAATGTTGGAGGCGGCTATCAAGTCAACAAAAAATTTAGTGCCGGAGCCTCTTATGATTTTCGTGAGTCCGCTTCGTCTTCAGATAACCCCAGTGAAGGGACTGGCTATATAACCTATAAAATTACAGAATCCATTACCGGATTGCTTTACGGTGTCGTCGGTTTTTCTGACGGCAGTCCCGATACGGGTGTGGGGCTTCAGTTGAATTATAAGTTCGAGCCATTTGAACGGCACCCGTAAGTTTTGCTACTTTTTAAGTTAGAGTTTCCATTTATAATTCATTCAATAAATTTGAGAAAACGTAATGACTGAAGATTCCAAACCGGAAAACTCATCCCTTTCAAGTAACCCAAAGGCCCTATGGGGAGTTCTGTTGTTGGTGACGATTCCTCTTTTAATCTATACATTTTATTCTCAAATCGCATCAAGCGTTTCAGACCCGGCAAATGGAGAGGAGCAGGAAAATTCCGTTTCCATCCGTCAATTTGCGTCTCCATCGCCACCCAGCGAAAATAATTCGGCCATGGCATTACCGCTGGATCAGTTAAACGCCAAATTAGCCATGAAGTTGAGCGGCAACCCTGATGACGTTGCCGGCTGGACCCTGCTTGGCAGATCTTACGCGGTGACAGGAAACAAGGAAAAAGCCATTGAGGCTTTTGATAAAGCCATTGCTCTCACACCTGATGATGCCGGAATCCATGTTTTTTACGGAGAAGCATTGGTGGGGTTTGCCAATGATCGGCTCACTCCTGAAGCCAGAAAACTTTTTCTTAAGGCCAAAAACATCGAAGGCAATCATCCCGGCGTGAAATACAATTTGGCGCTCGCCGATTTTCAGGAAGGGAAAATTCAGGAGGCGTATGACGTTTGGTTGAAAATCGCTCAGGAAGGCGCTCAAGACTCTCCCTGGTGGAGAAAGGCGGGTGAAAAGTTAAACCTCGCGGCATCCAAGCTGGGAATTGATGCACCCGCGTTACCTGAGGAACTCCAGCCTTTGCGAACCCCGCAATCGTTGCCTTCGGCGTTATCAGTGGGAGATGTTCAATCGGGAAGCATGATGACTTCTGAAGAACGATCTCATTTTATCAGCAAAATGGTTCAACGTCTGGCAACGCGACTGGAAAAAGAACCGAATGATTTGCAGGGCTGGTTGCAATTGGCGAAATCGTATAGCGTTTTAGGTAAAAATATAAAAGCATTGTCCAGCTATCAAAAAGCTATGGAACTGGCACCGGGAAATGTCGAAATCAATAAAATGTTTGAAGAAGAAAAGTTAAAAGTCACAAAGGCCAAACCTTAAAAAGATCGTTTGTGGTTGTCAATTTTCCTCCCCTTGCTGCAAAAGTTTTTGACGAGCGTTGGGAAACTGGCTGTCCGCGCAAGACCTGACTTCTGCACCCTGAGCCCACCGGAGCCAGCGTTTGGTCAACGCCCTTTCCTTTCCAAGGTATTTTTCCTCATAGAATCTTTTCGCCCCAAAATGCACATCCGTTAAAAATTTAGACCGAAATTTGATCTCAATCCAACCGATGCCTTTCAAAGGCTTGTTCCGCCCCAATCCAGGGTTTTTTTCATAGACGTTAAAATAACCCGTCATTTTGTCTTCTTTTATATGGCTTTCATATGGATTTTCCCGGCAAATGTCGAACCCTTTGACCATCCGCTGGTATACCTCAAGGTAATGCGCTTCAACCACATACTCGCTCAGATATAAATCAGACTCCTTAATGAGCTTTGGCGAGTAGCAACCGAAAAAAAATATCATAAAAAAGATAGTCAATTTTATTATCATGAAAAAACTCTCCCGGCTTGAGAATTTAAAGTCTATGCTCTCGCGCTCAGTATTGGCAACTGTGACTTTCACTCAAAAAATGGATATACTATAAGTTGTATATACCATCGAATAAGGTACATTCCAATAGCGCGTCAGTATTCTCATACGCAGTTTTTCCGTCGAGTGTTTGACGTCAGCCCATCAAATGATTTAAAGGCTTTGGTTAGGCCCGATTTGTAAAAACAAAATTTGTACCTGGGTAAAGTTTTTATTTACACGTTCAAACATCGAATTCAAACAGGATAGCGACGATGAAATTTTTAATTTTGTTTCTGATAATGATCCCCTCCCTAACGTTTGCGGCTCCTCCCCAGGAAAAATATGCGGACCTTCCTGGACAAATACCCGTTGCGGAAGGTAAAAAGTTGTATCAAGAAAATGGGTGTCCATTATGCCATGGGGACCAGGGTAAGGGAGACGGATCTCTTGCCGCCGGACAAACCGTTACACCTCGCAATTTTAAAGAATATGAAGAGATGAAACGGATGCCCACCATCCGTATGGAACAGGCTATCAAAAATGGCATTGAAGGAACTGCCATGCCGGCGTTCAGTCAATTTTCCGATTCTCAGGTCAATGCCCTGACAAACTATTTGAGATCGTTTCTTGTGGAATCTTATGTCGATCTTAAAATGTGCGCGTTCCAAACGTATCATGTTGACGCTAAAATTTTAAAACAACCCTTTCGCGTAGAAGCGGATGAACCTAAGAAGTATAATGTGGAAGTCAGCGGAACAACCATTTCACTTAGCAGAAAAAATAAAACGCTCCCGGCCACCCAAAAGATGCACCGTACTCATTTTCGAGTGATGCAAAATGATCGCATGGCGTCAGTGATCTCGGTAAAAATTAAACGCTGCAAAAAAGAAGTGGACGATATGTTAAAAAGCATTATTCCAGATAAAACTTAATAAATTAGCAAAACTGGGATTAAGAAATTAAAAAAATATAATTTCCTGATGAGGTATTTTCTTTTTTCATATTCAGCAAGACATCTTATTTTTTAAGGAGATATGTTTATGAATTTATTTAAAAGATTTATTTGTTTAATAGCAATTGTAGTAGTTTCAATTTCTACTTTCGCCTGGGCAGACTGCGTCCAGAAAAGGAATACCCCTCAGGCACCTGACAATATTTTCAAACAATCCAATCCACTTCAAGCCACCCAGGATAATATTTCCGCCGGTGAAAAGCTTTACGCATCCGGAGCAAAGCCATTGGCCTGTGTGCAGTGTCATGGTGAAAAAGGAAATGGGGATGGGAAGATGGCCATGGGAATGAATCCAAAACCACGAGACTTTTCCTGTCAGGCAATGATGAAGGATATTCCAGATGGCCAATTATTTTGGGTAGTCAAAAATGGATCAAAGGGAACCGGGATGATGGCATTCAGTGCCCTTCAGGATGAGCAGGTATGGCAGATTGTGGCTTATATCAGGACCCTTGCCAACTAGTTTCCCAATTCGCCAAGTCCTTTAAAAAATGAACGTTATAAACACAGAACCATAAGGCTGACGACTATTTTATTTTTTTGGCGTAAATTTTAAATATCAATGTATATTAAACAATAATATTTCAAGGTCAGGCAGATTTGCCGTTGAAAAAAAAGATTAAAAAGAAGATTAAAAAAAAGGCGGCGTCCCTTCCTGTAATCGGTTGGAGGGAATGGGTATCTTTCCCGGATTTAGGTATTGACGAAATCAAAGCCAAGGTCGATACCGGCGCCCGCACTTCTTCTCTTCATATTTCCAAAGCTCACCTAAACCGTGACTCCAGGAAAATCGAGTTTATGGTTCATCCCAAACAAAGGAGCAGTAAACCGGAAATCTTTGCCTCCGCTCGTGTCATGGAGCACCGGTCCGTCAAAAGTTCCAACGGCGAAAGCAGTCTGCGGCCGGTCATTAAAACCACCCTGAACATTGGCGGCATTAAACACGATATAGAATTGACTCTGGTCAATCGGGACCTGATGGGTTTTCGTTTGTTGCTGGGACGGGAAGCCATTAGAAAATATTATCTCGTTGACACAGGCAAGTCTTTTCTCACTTCAAAGAAAGCAGGTGTAAAAAAATGAATATCGTCATATTATCTCGTGGTCCAAAACTCTACTCCACGATGCGACTGGTGGAAGCGGCCAGGAAACGAAACCATGAGGTAGAGGTCGTCAATCCCCTTCAATGCTACGTGAATATCACTTCGCACAAACCCACGGTTCATTACAAGGGCCGGGTGTTGAACAAGGTGGACGCGATCATTCCCCGTATCGGGGTGTCTATCACCTTTTTTGGAACCGCCATCGTGCGCCAGTTTGAAATGGGCAACACGTATTCCCTGAACGAATCGGTGGCGATATCGCGCTCGCGTGACAAATTAAGGTCTCTGCAGATTCTAGCCAAAAAGGGCATTGGAATGCCTATTTCAGGTTTTGCCCACTCAGTAAAAAGTACCGATGAACTGATCAAACTTTGTAACGGAGCGCCCCTGGTTGTCAAACTCCTTGAAGGAACGCAGGGCAAGGGCGTGGTGTTGGCGGAAACAAATAAAGCGGCGGAAAGTGTTATCGGAGCGTTTCAAAGTTTGAAGGCCAACTTCATGGTTCAGGAATTCATCAAAGAAGCCGGCGGCGCGGATATCCGTTGTTTTGTGGTCGGTGATAAAGTGGTCGCGGCCATGAAGCGGCAGGGGGCGGAAGGCGAGTTTCGTTCCAACCTGCACCGGGGCGGAACCGCGAACAGTATCAAAATCACTCCTGAAGAACGAAGCACCGCCGTTCGATCCGCCAAGGCCATGGGTTTGAACCTGGCCGGTGTTGATCTGCTACGTTCCAACCACGGCCCGGTGGTTATGGAGGTCAACTCATCTCCCGGTCTGGAAGGAATTGAAAAGGCCACAGGGCTGGACGTGGCCGACAAGATCATCGCGTTTATAGAGAAAGACGCCCGTCCAGGCAACACCCGTACCAGCGGAGCAGGTTAACAAATGGAGAAAGAATTTTCAGTTGGTGGACAAACAATTGCGCCTGGGGAACACCGGATAGTTAATCTTCCCGTCACCAAGTTGTACGATTTCACCGAGGTGAGTCTTCCGGTTGAAGTGAAACGCGGGAAAAAGCCCGGTCCCACTCTATTCATTTCATCGACCATTCACGGAGACGAGATCAACGGCATCGAAATCATCCGCCGTCTGCTCACCTACAAACCGCTCAAAAAGTTGTGCGGCACCCTGATCACGATTCCCGTGGTGAATATTTTCGGTTTCAACACCCTTTCGCGTTATCTGCCCGACCGTCGCGACCTCAATCGGTCTTTCCCCGGCGCGTCCAAAGGCTCCATGGCCGCGCAACTGGCCTTTCTGTTCACAAAAGAGATTCTGGATAAATGCACCCACGGGATCGATCTGCACACAGGGGCGATTCATCGAACCAACCTGCCGCAGATCCGTGGTTTTATTGACGACCGGGTGACCAGGGACCTGGCTTTTCAATTCGGGGTGCCGGTCATTATCAATTCTTCGTCCAGAGACGGTTCCTTGCGCGCGGAAGCGCACAAAAAAAATATTCCCATCCTGCTTTACGAAGGGGGCGAAGCTTTGCGTCATGACGAACACGTCATCCGAATGGGGGTGGCGGGAATTAAAGCAGTGATGCGTTCCATCGGCATGATACCGTCCAAATCCCAACCGATACGCGCAGAAGCCTTCATCTCTGAGAAAACCGTCTGGGCCCGGTCTCCGTCTGCGGGAATATTGACCTCAGGAAAACTTTTAGGAGCGCATGTGGAACCCAAAGAAAATCTTGGTTTTATCCGCGATCCCTTCGGCAAGCACAATGTTCCGGTGCGGGCAAATGTGGGAGGCATCATAATAGGCAAAACCCAGCTACCCCTCGTTAACAAAGGAGATGCCTTGTTTCATATCGCCACGTTCATCAATACCCACAAAGTCAAAAAAACGCTGGACGAGCTAAACCCCCAGGATCAGGTATTACCAGTCGGTTGACATGGAACCTCTGAAAAATACTTGCCGGATAAATCCAGGTTAAGTGGTTTCTCCTTTGTAAAGCCAGAACCTGAAAACCAGCGGTGTCACGATGGTCGTCAATAGACTCATGAGTACTAATGCAACGTAATTGGGCTGGTCGATGATCCCCTGATTCAACCCAAGAAGCGCAATGATCATCGCTACTTCTCCTCTTGGAGCCATACCAAACCCGACCACCAGGGAATCGCGGGTACTGAGGCCATAGATTTTTGCCGGCAGACCGCAGGCCACAACTTTGGTGGCAACCGCCACCACCGATAGAAGCAATAAATATCCAATAATATTGGGGGTCAGGGCTTTCACGTCCGCGATGATTCCCAATGAAACAAAAAATACCGACGCGAAGATGATGCGCAAATATTCAGACCCCTCCTTAAAACTGCGGCTGAATTTCAACCCCACGCCTTCCAGGGAAACACCAGCAATAAAAGAGCCAACGATTGCAGACAACCCCGCGAGTTCCGCCATCATCCCATAGAGAAAAGCGATCATCATGGCGAAAATAAAAACAAATTCCGGGTATTTTTTGGCGATGGGGTAACCATCCAGTTTATTTACAAAACGCGTCAACACAAAATGCCCCAACAGCGCGCCGACAATTAAAAACCCGAAAGATTTTAAAAGCGCCAGAGAAGTCATTGCGAATGATATAGTCCCCGCTGACATCTGATTGGTCACCGACAGGGCCATCAACGCGAGCACGTCGTCGATCACCGCGGCGCCAATGATGGCCTTTGCCGCTTCCGTTTTTAGTTTCCCGATTTCTTTCAAGGTATCAGCGGTGACCGCGATACTAGTGGCGCAGAGAGCCACACCGATCAACATGGCGCGAGGGCCATCGAAGCCAAACCAGACTGCCAGGAAATATCCCCCGAGCCAGGGAATGATAATCCCGGAAAGGGCAATGACTCCGTATTTTATTTTGGCAATATCTTTGAGCTTGAATTCAAGGCCGATCACAAACAATAAAATGACCGCTCCCAGGTGGGCCACGCTACTTACAAAAGTGGTATAAGTGATCCATCCCAGAACGCTGGGTCCAATGACCATTCCGACCAATATTTCCCCAACCACGGCAGGTTGCCCGATTCTGGACGCGATTAAATAGCCTGAAAGAGCAACGAACAGCAACAGGCTCATTTGAAATTCGATGGAGGCGGTTATATCATGCATGGATAATTATGGTGGACGATGAAATTAATAGCCGGTCTATTACAACATGCTGGATAATATTGTGGCGATTCCCAAAAAGGAGAAGAACCCCGCAATATCGGTCACGGTGGTGAGAATAATAGAGGAAGAAGTGGCCGGGTCCTGTCCTATTTTCGCCAACCCGATGGGAACAATCGCTCCGGCAAAACCAGCGGCGACCATGGAGATCACCATAGACACGCCAATGACCAGTGAAAGCCCAAGGGACCGACTCCAGATATATACGCCCAGTGCGGTGGTTAAAGCTACCGCAATGCCATTGACAAATCCCACACAGACTTCTTTAAACACAACAGGATACCATTGGCGGACCGTGATCTCGTGCAAAGCCAATCCACGCATGGTGACAGCCAACGCCTGGGCTCCGGTATTGCCGGACTGGCCCGCGACGACAGGCAGTAAAACAGCAAGCGCAGTATTTCGGCTGATTGTCTCCTCAAAGATTCCCACCACCGAGGCCGCGAGAAAAGCCGTCAACAGGTTGACTTCAAGCCAGGGAAGACGTTTGGAAACCGCAAAGCTGACCTTGGAGAGCGCTCTTTCATCTTTACTGGCGCCCACCATGGTCTGCATGCTGACAGAGGCTTCTTCCTCAATGGCTTTTATCAGATCGGAGGATTGAATCACACCCACCATACGGCCATTCAAATCCGTCACCGGTAAATTAGCCAGTTTGGATTTTTCAAGCATTGCAACGACCTCTTCCCGTGGGGTCAAGGGGTTCACCACTGCGCCGATAGGACGCGAAAATTCTTTCAATAACCTGGGATAATCGGCAAAAATCAGATCCTTAAGATCAACGATTCCAGTGAGCCTGTTTTCCGAGTCGATCAGAAAGAGGTCGCGATGATTATTATTTTTCATTTGCCGAAGCCGCTTCAACCCCTGGGCCACGGACATGGACTCTCGAAATAAACTCATTTGCGTGTCCATCAGACGCCCGGCGCTGTTATCCGGATATTCCATCAAACTGAGCAATTCCCTTTTGACTGAAGAATCCACAAGAGAAAGGTATCTGCTTCTACTATCTTTATTCAACTGTCCGAGAACCGTCACCAGGATACTGGGATTCATCTCGGTCAAAAGTCTTTTGAGCTTTTCCTCGGGAATGTGGGGAAGCAGGCTGGCAGAATAACCGGGAGTCAAGTTTTCCAGGATCGGAAGAAGCATTCTGACGGGAAATTGAAGCAACTGCTGGATCGCTTCTTCAGGAGTCATTTTTTCAATTTCGATCGCCGTCTGCGCCGGGTAGTCCGATATAAAGCGTCGGTTTAAAGCATCTGCAACAACTGCCGGATTTCCACTCATGGTTTCGTCCTTGTTTTTTGATCCGAAGATAAATCTACTTTTGTGGCCAAACTCACTAGCTCGGACAAACTGTTAAAATAGACCTCTCCCCATTGCGCCACTAACGACCCAATATTTTCAGGAATTTGTTCTCCCGGATTCAAGGAAAGCCCTTTACACAGGCCCGCGTAATCCAATTCTCCCACCAGCCGTTTTTTTCTATCCACAACGGGCAGTTTGTTAAACTCCTTCCATTCAGGCCTGAACTTTGCCGATTCCAGCGAGGCACGATCCTGAAGGGGTTTGATATCATTTTTTAAAATTTCGGCAATCAGGGCCTTTTTTTTGGCAAACAATATATCTTTTAAAAAAACGATCCCCGAATACCCCCCTTCTTGGTTGGTGGCATATAAATAATTCCCCAGCGACTGTTTAAAACGACCGGAATACTTAAGAGCTTCTTCCGCGTTCAAGCTTGCAGGAACGGATGCGACAAGAGGTTCCATCCAGGAGCCGACCATATCTTCTGGAAACGAAAGCAGTTTTTTGAATGTTTTTTGCTTCGATTCCGGGAGTTTAGCCAAAATCAATTCTCTGGTTTCGTCGGGAATAAGACGAAGAAATATGGTGGATTGCGGAGCGGAGATCGCGTGTATTATACTGGATGCCGTTTCCGGTTTTAATAGAGCCAGGCAACGGGAAGCGGGCCAGGGCAACATTTTATCCAAAACGCTTGCGGCCAATCCAGTCGGAACCCCCTCAAGAAAGGCGGTCACATCCTCCGGGATCAATTTTTCAAGCTCGCTTGCCGCCTCTTTGGGGTGCAATTTTAGAAAAGACAGCGTCAAACCATATTCGCTACTCATCAGAATCCTTCGGTAAAATCAATATGGTAGATTTTTCATTAAATATTTTTGCCGGGATGATTGTCCGGCCCTCTTCCGTAGCCAAAATTACGGAAGTGGATGTCAATTCAATAATGGTTCCTTCGGTATCCCCAAACTTTGCTTTTTGTCCGGGCTGGAATTGTTGTTTGAGATAATGGGAACCAATAAAGTTTTTAACCAAAGGCTTTGACCCCAACGCAACTGAAAGGGAAAAACTTCCCATCACAGAAGCCACAATAATCGAGAGCATGGTCACCAGAAAGGAAACGTCGATGCCGATCTGGCTAAGGCCAATGATCACTGCTGTGGCGAGGGTTGCTCCCTGAGCTATTCCACCAAATAGACGGCTTTGCCGGATTCCTGCCGAAGACACTCCCGTTATTGTCAAATCCCGGACCAGCGCGCTGAAAAGAAAACCGGCCACGATGATGAGCGCGCCAGCTACAAACGTCGGCAGATAGGAAACGACTTCGTCCAGCCAGTCCGAAAACGCGTGCAACCCAAGAACACGAGTCGCAAACGCCGCGAAAAAAAGAAACACTAACCAAAACACGATTTTGCTGGTGAGAGAAATAAGCGTATCCGACAAACGAAAACGCTTGGTCTTGTCCTTTTTCCAGAGACGATCCAACGAGCCATTGATAATGGTTGCCAACCGTCTGGTTCCCGCCCGCAACAATCGCGCGATGATCCACCCTAAAAAAACGATCAAAGCCGCGCCGACCAGATTGGGGGCATATTCAACCAATTGATCCAATAAACGCTCAGCGGTTTGCTCTAAAACTGTTACCCAGGCTAAAACCTCTTCCATAGGGTTTCTCTTTATTTTTTATGAATCTGGTTAGTAATGAACTCGGGTTGGCGCAATTAAAAATCCAGAATATGACTTGGCTTACCTTTTCCTGCGGGGATAGCGCTTATGGGAAAAACCTGTGAAGCTAAAAATTAGACAGTCCGCAGATGAAAATGGATTTAAATTGTACCATCTATTTTGTGACTATTTACGTTTTCAAACCAGATAATATGCTAAGGTTTTTCACGAAAATGGAAGAATCCGGTTATCCTTCGACCCAATAGATTCGTAAAGGTAATTGAAGTTGCTGATTTTTTCTACAGGAATTGTCAGCCCGTTTTTCTAATTTATAAATTTTCAATGGACTTTAAATGGCATCTCATTCGTCTAAAAAGGTAATTTACGCCGCATTGGTGGGGAACGGCCTTATCGCTGTATCCAAGTTCTGGGCCGCCGCTTATACGGGAAGTTCCACCATGTTCAGTGAAGCCATCCATTCGCTGGTGGATACTGGCAATCAGTGGTTACTATTATATGGTCTGAAATCTGCGAAAAAACCAGCAGATGAATCTCATCCATTTGGATATGGGATGGAGGTGTACTTCTGGAGTTTTGTGGTTGCTATCCTCATCTTCGGGCTGGGTGCGGGGATTTCCATTTACGAAGGGATTGCAAAAATTCAGCATCCCGAGGCTATCAACGATCCTTCAATAAATTATATCGTGATCGCCTTCGCCATCGTGTTTGAAGGGGTGGCGCTTGGTGTCGCTATTCAGGAGTTTCGCAAGGTGAAAGGACAACAGGGCTGGCTTCAAGCTGTTAGAAGAAGTAAAGACCCTGCGGTTTTCACCGTTCTTTTTGAGGACTCAGCGGCATTAGTTGGACTGATAGTGGCTGGGGCTTGTATCTATGGAAGTTCCGCTTTTGACCTCCCGATTCTCGATGGAATTGGGTCGGTATTAATTGGATTGATCCTTGCCACCACAGCTTCTTTACTTGCTTTTGAATGTAAGGGATTATTGATAGGTGAGTCGGCAAATAAAAATGTGGTGACTGAAATCAGGGATATTTTAAATTCCGAACCCAATATTCTCCATATCAATGAAGTACTGACTCTTCACTTTGGGCCCAATGACATTTTACTGACCATCAGTCTGGATTTTGCCGATAAAATTTCGTCTGAAGATATTGAACAGTCAATTTCCCGTTTGGAGCACCGGATCAAAGAACGGTTCAATCAAATCAAGCGGGTATTTATCGAAGTGCAAAGCAGGCGGGGACATCAGGTCGATCAAAATCTCCACCCCCAAAAAGAAGAATGAGGCGGGTAGGCTCGGTATGAGTTGATGGATAAAAGGGGAAATGCTTCAATCTTTTTATGGTTTAATGAGTAGTAAATTAATTTCCTTTACTCCTGGGGACAACATTAATGGAGTACCCGGTGTCAGAGATAGGGATATGAGTTTAAAACTTTACACAGGACTTTCTCTGTTGATTTTGGTGGTGATTTTCACCATCCAAAATGTGGAAATAGTGCAAATCAATTTCCTGATGTGGAATTTTTCCATATCTCGCGCGTTGATGATATTTCTGGTTTTTTCAATCGGAACCCTTGTGGGATGGACCGCAGCAAAGCATTACTCCAGATAATCTATTCGGGTGTCGCGAGGTACTTCTGGATTTTGAGGCGTTAAGTTCTGTATATTAGAATTTTTTGAAACGAGGTTAACCTCCTATTACGTTGCCGCTTCAATTGGGTCTTTTTTTACACCAAACTCCATTTTAAGGGAAATTTATGAAATTTGATGGGTATAACCCAGGAAATTTTTACGATGAGTTTTTTGACTCTTCCGGTGAACCCCATCCCTGGGCGAAGCTTTTAATCGAAAGAATTAATTCATTGCCTCCAAAGGGTTTATCAAACAGGCAGAAAACTGCAGAATCGGCCCTCATGCAATTAGGAATTACCTTCAATGTTTACAAGGAATCCGAAGGCGTGGAAAAGATTTTTCCCTTCGACATCATTCCCAGAATCATCGACGGCGAGACCTGGGACATCGCTGAAAAGGGTCTCAAGCAACGTATTTACGCTCTCAATCAATTTGTCGATGATATTTATCACGATCAGAAAATCCTGAAAGACAAAATAGTTCCCCGTGAAATTATTGAATCCTGCGCGAGCTTTCTACCCCAATGCATGGGTCTCAATCCTCCCAGGGGAATCTGGTGTCATATCAGCGGCATCGATCTCATCACGGATGATAATGGCCAACTGATGGTGCTGGAAGATAACCTTAGATGCCCCTCCGGCGTCTCTTATGTTTTAGGCAATCGCCAGATTTTAAAGCAAACGTTTCCAAAAGTTTTTGAAGCCATGCCCATTCGGCCCATTGAAGACTATACCAGCCGTCTTCTGGACCTTCTTTATTATCTTTCTCCTGATGCGATTGCTGAGCCCAGCTCGGTCATTCTGACTCCGGGAATATATAATTCGGCTTACTTCGAACATTCTTATCTCGCTCAAAGAATGGGTGAAGAACTGGTGGAAGGCCGGGACCTGGTGGTTCATGAAGGTTGTGTTCACATGCAAACCACCCGGGGCTTGATAAAGGTCGATACGATTTACAGACGGGTGGATGATGAGTTTCTGGACCCTAAAGCGTTTCGCCCCGATTCCGCGCTCGGTGTTCCTGGTTTGATGGAGGTTTACAAAGCTGGCCGGGTGGCTCTGGTCAACGCTCCGGGGGTGGGCATCGCCGACGACAAGCTAATCTACACCTATGTTCCAGAAATCATAAAATATTATCTGGGTGAGGAGGCTCTGCTTCCCAATGTTCCCACTTACCGTTGTGTGGATGAAAAAGACCGCGGTTATGTCCTGGCGAATTTAGATAAACTGGTTGTCAAGGCAGTGGGCCAGTCGGGGGGATATGGCATGTTGATGGGGCATCAATCATCGGCTCGTGAACGAAAATCATTTGCCGACAAAATCAATGCCAATCCCAGGGATTATATCGCTCAGCCCATCATCTCACTGTCACGGGCGCCGGTCATTGTCAAAAACCGTTTTGAGCCAAGGCACGTGGATCTCCGGCCGTTCATTCTTTATGGAAAAGAAATTTTTGTAATGCCGGGAGGATTGACCCGTGTCGCTCTTAAAAAAGGTTCCCTGGTCGTCAACTCGTCCCAGGGGGGTGGAAGCAAAGACACCTGGGTTTTGTATAATCAAAACCATTGATCCAGACACCCATGAAAAACCAGTACTGTTCAATAAACGTAAGCTTACTTAAAGAAAGGTTGGGTTATACAAGATGCTTTGCCGTGTAGCGAGTTCATTATATTGGATGAGTTGTTATCTGGAACGGGCTGAAAATATCGCTCGTTTCATCGATGTCAACCTCTCCACACTGCTCGACCTTTCTTTGGAGTCTGATTTGGGAAATCCCTGGGAACCCTTGATCCAAATCACCGGCGATAATAAATCCTTTCATGAAAAATATGAAAAAGTGAACGGTGAAAACGTCATGAAGTTCCATACGTTCGACATGGAAAATCCCAACTCTATTTTATCTTGTTTATCCGCCGCCAGGGAAAACGCGCGTACTATCCGGGAAACCATTCCTTCTGAAATGTGGGAACAAATCAATAAGTTATATCTGATGGTTAAAAACGCATCGCTAAGCCAATCGACCCTGCACGATCCCGGACCCTTTTTTAAAAGCATAAAAATGGACTGCCATCTCTTTTCAGGAATTACCGATGCCACCATGGCTCATACAGAAGCCTGGGATTTTGTGCAACTGGGCCAACTGATTGAGCGGGCCGATAAAACCTCACGCATCCTGGATGTGAAATACTTTCTGCTTTTGCCGCGGGTGGATTATGTCGGGTCCACCCTCGATAAAATTCAATGGGCAGCCTTGTTAAAATCCGCCAGCGCTTTGGAAGCGTATCGAAAAGAGTATCGGCAAATCACCCCCCGCAATGTTGCGGAGTTTTTGATTTTGGATTATGAATTTCCCCGGTCCATGATATTTTGTCTGACCCAGGCGTACCGTTCGCTGTTCTCCATCACCCGTTCGTCGGGAGGAGAAATACATAATCTTCCGGAGCGCAGGCTGGGAAAACTCCGTGCCCAACTCGATTACACGACCATCAAGGAAATCATTCAATTAGGCCTCCATGAATACCTCGACGGGTTTCAGTCGGAGTTAAACACCGTAATAGATGCCCTTCATGAAACGTATTTTGAACCTAACGTTTTAGAGCTTAAGTAACAATTTTTGGAGTCTTTGAATCATGACATTTTGTATTTCCATCAAGGTTGAGGAAGGGCTGGTGGCGCTTTCCGATACCCGTCTGACTTCTGGAACCGAGGTCACAACCGCTCAAAAAGTTTCCATGCACAATCAGGGAAAATACCCTTTGTTCTTTATGACTTCCGGGCTTCGTTCCGTGCGTGATAAAGCGATCACTTATTTTGATGAACAAATGAACGAAGCATGGACGAATATAGATAAAACCTATAAAGCCGTCAATCAGCTGGCGGAGCAAATCCGCAAGGTCGCGGAGGAAGACAAGGAATCGTTGGCCCAAAGCGGTCTCCCTTTTGACCTTCACTCCATCGTCGGGGGACAGTTGAAAAAAGACGAGGAGCCTAAGTTATTTATGATCTATCCGCAGGCCAACTGGGTGGAAATCACCAAAGAGACTCCCTATCAAATCATAGGGGAGTCGGGCTATGGGAAATCCTTGCTGGACCTGGCGCTCACTTACGACAGCAGTATTGAACTGGCCTTAAAAGCCGGTTTTCTGGCCTTTGATGCCACCCGACAAAGCGCGAGCCACGTCGATTTTCCCATTGATGTGGTCATTTATCGTAAAGATTCGCATAAGATGTTTCACCACAAATTTGAAAAAGGAGATTTATCAACGGTGTCCGAATGGTGGCAAAATCGCATTCGCCACTCCCTGGATGAACTGCCGGGCGACTGGATCAAGAAAATAATGGAAGAAGCAACCTGAGTAAAAGGAATCATGTATTTCCGAATCGAACATCAACTCCGGTTTCAATATTCCCAACCGGTCTTTATAGAACCGACGATTATTCGTCTTCAGCCTCGCTCCGATTCCTGGCAGGAACTTTTGAATTTTAAAATGGACATTACCCCCAACCCTCAGGGGGGAGCAGATTCCAACGGTCTTGATGGGACGCCCACTACTTTGCTCTGGTTTTCTGGTTTAACCGAATCCCTTTCCATCGACACTGTATCGGAGGTGAGGACACTTAAGGAAGACCCCTTCAATTTTATCCTTCCAAAAAAACAGTCACTGCCCTTTGAATACCCCCCGTATTACGGAAACATGTTAACTCCCTACCTGCAACGAATAACCCCCAGCGAACCGGTGACCCGGTTCGCACGAGAATTAATGAAAGAGGCCGATCACAATCCAACGGCCTTTCCGGGCCTTTTGGCCGCCCGAATCAACAAGATTTGTGAAATCGTGTTTCGCGAACACGGGGACCCCATGCTTCCTGAAAAAGTTCTGGGAGGAGAGCCGGCGGCCTGCCGGGACCTGGCCGTGCTGTTCATGGATGTCTGCCGATCCGTCGGTCTTGCCTCCCGCTTTACAAGCGGGTATTACCATTTAGACACGGATGCCCCTGAATTAGAACTTCATGCCTGGGCCGAGGTCTATTTTCCCGGTGCCGGGTGGCGGGGATACGATCCCACTCATGGCCTCACCGTTTCCGACCATCACGTTGCTGTGGCTTCCGGGGCAGACCCGGTCATCGCCGCACCCACTTACGGGACAGTCCGTGGCACAGGAGCAACATCCACAATGGACTACAAGATTGGCATTAAGATTTTAAAAAAATAGATTACCTTCGCACCGAATTCATCTACGGGATGTAACAAACCGAATTCACAGTTCAAAATTTAATCTTCGTTGATTTATTTGGGCTTAGGAATATTTCATTGAGTAAAAACTAATCAAAACATCCACCGGCAAAAAAATATCTATTACGGTGTCAAAAAGAGTATGATTCTAAAAAATTTAAAACGGTCTCCCAGCTTCCAGAACACCTGGAGGAATTGGTTTGGATCGTTTAACTCTTGAGGAACGCTAGATGAAAGTCGCGGTAATTTACAATAAATCCCAAGACAATGAGGGAGTTCTCAACGTTTTTGGAATGCAGAATCAGGAAACTTATAATCCAAAAACAGTTGAACGGGTTGCTTCCGCTTTGGAAAAAGGCGGCCACAATGTCAGGGTCATTGATGGAAATATAAACGTCATTGAGCAACTGCAGGCATTTATGCCCAGGGTCGTTCAAGGTGAACAGCCGGGTATGGTTTTTAATATGGCCTACGGTCTTCAGGGCGTGAGCCGTTATACCCATATGCCTTCCCTGCTCGAAATGCTTGGAGTTCCTTATGTCGGGTCAAGCCCCGCCGGACATGGAGTGGCGCTTGATAAAGTCACCACCAAGGTAATGATTCAAGCGGCGGGTCTCCCCACAGCGCCGTACTGGGTTTTTTACAATGCCGATCAGATTCCAGATGATTTACCTTATCCGATAATCACCAAACCAAAAATGGAAGCGGTTTCCATGGGCATCCAGGTCATTCATGACCTTAATTCCCTGAAAACCGCTATTGTCGACCTGGTAGCTCAATTCAAGCAACCTGTTTTAGTTGAGCAGTTCATTCCCGGAAGGGAGTTTGCCGTGGGATTATTGGGTAACCGTGACCCGGAGATTTTCCCAATATTGGAAATTGATCTCGCAGGCGATCCGAATGCCATTCAAAGTCTTGAAGATAAGATGAAAAAACCCAAAGGGAAAATATGCCCCTCCCTGGTGGATGAAAAAGTAGGTAAAGAAATTCGCCGCCTGACTAAAGAGACATTCCGTATATTGGGAATTTATGATTTTTGCCGGGTGGATTTTCGCATGGATGACAAGGGCAATTTGTATATTCTGGAATTGAACTCAATGGCCAGTCTTGGCCTGACCGGCTCTTATTTTCATGCCGCCCAAGTAGCGGGTTATACCTATGAATCCATGGTGAACAGAATGCTGGATGTCGCGGTGGAACGTTATTTTGGAGGCCAGCAGATCGATCAGGTTTTAGTTCAAGAGCCGGAGTCAAAAGCCAAGAAAGATCCTCTTCGAATTCGTCTAAGAAGTTATCTGCGGGGAAATCTGCGAACGATGGAAGATGATCTTGAGAAGATGGTGGAGATCAACTCTTTTGTCCAGAATATCGAGGGCATTAATTCCCTGGGTCGCTGGATAGCCAACAAACTCAGTCCCATTGGATTTCACCGTCATGTGTACTCCCGAGCAGAATTTGGAAATATTTTGTATCTCACAAATCACATGGAAGAGACCAACGATATCCTTATTGTTGGGAATTTAGACAATCCTGTAGACTTCGAAGATTATAATGCCTTCATTGAAGAGAAAGGCCGGTTGTATGGTACTGGTGTGGCCAGAGGGAAAGGCGGCATCGCCGTTTTGTTGGGGGCGATTAAGGCATTGCGGTACACACGGACTTTAAAAAGGGTGAAATGCGGAATCCTGTTAATCACCGATGAATCTTTGGGCGAACGATCCTCAAAACCGGTCATTGAAGAACTCTCAAAAAAATCAAATTATGTCGTCGGGTTAAGAGGAGCGGGTTTGAGCGGAGAAATCATGACTTCGTGCTCCGGCACATTAAGGTATGAGATTGAAATAAATCGACGTCAGAGTAAAGGGGGCTTAAAATCATCTTCCGATGTCAGTGACCCCATACTTTTTGCATCACAAAAAATTAATGCGCTAAGAAAATTAAATTCCGAGCCGGATGGAATTTTTACCACCATAACCGGATTACAGACTAAAGGAATGGAAGATCAACCCACCTATCATGCCGCGTTGTCTTTTGTGGTTCGTTATCGCACTTTAGATCAGAAAAAAAAGCTGGAAGAGCAGGTCAATCTGATATTCACTTCCAAACCGCAAGACAATATCAAGGTCCACGTAACTAAGGGAGCGCAAAGAAAGCCTTTTCTGGAGACCGAGAGAACACTCAGGTTTTATGAAAAGATAGAACGCATGGCCAAATTATTGGAAGTCAGAGTTAAAAAATCCGAGAACAGCATGGTCTCCTGTATGGCAAATGTAGCGGAAGGGGTTCCTGCTCTTGATGGGTTTGGTCCGGTTACAGGCGCTTATGGTTCCAATAATGAACACGTAATTCGTGACAGCCTGATCGACCGGGGTGTCCTTCTCGCCTACCTTATTTATCAGTCTTCCAAGAATTTCGATTTATGAAACTGGAGAAGATTGAAAAAAGTTTCTCTCCCACTGAAGATGGAAAATGCGCGACCTCGGAGAATGGCATGGTCTCCACCGCTTTCCCTGAAGCGACAGAAGCCGGGGTGGAGATGCTCCGAAGAGGTGGAAATGCCATTGACGCCGCCTGCGCAGCGGCATTTGCGTTGAGCGTGTGCGAACCGCAAGCCAGCGGCCTGGGAGGACAGTCCATGGCCATTCTTCATATTGAAGGTAAGACAATTGCCCTGGATGGTTCCAGTCGCGTTCCTTCTCTCGCCCATATGGACCGCATCGATAAGAAGACCCAGAGGTTCCGGGGTTATAAGGCCACGACGGTTCCCAGCACTCCTGCCCTGCTGGGCCATTTGAATTTTCGTTACGGAAAACTGGAATGGTCACAAATTTTGGAGCCTGCGATTCGTATTGCCCGTGAAGGTTATGCCATCACCCAACTTCAGCATGATTTGCAAACCCGTGAAGCTGAAAATTTTTTGCTCATGGATTCCTTGTCGGGCGCCAAATACTTTTTAAAAGATGGTCAAACCCCATATCCCGTGGGAGAGCGATTTGTACAGGAAGATTTGGCGCAGTTATTGGAGCATTTGTCCCTACACGGGGTGAAGTCATTTTACACAGGGGATATTGCCAGGCAGATTGATGAGGATATGCGCTTTCACGAAGGGTTTTTGCGCGCCGAGGATTTGGCTTTGATTCCATGGCCCGTTGAGAGGAAACCCATCAGCAGAAATTACCGCAAGATCAAGGTATTCACCAGCCCGCCTCCCGGAGCAGGTAGAACGTTGTTATTGGTTTTACAAATATTAAAAAATCTTCCGGCTAAATTATTAAAGAGTAGAAGCGCGCAAGCCTATCATTTCATGGCGGAAATTTTTAGAAAGGGACTGTTGAATCATAAAGAGCGTCCTTTTGACCCGAACATCTACCCGCAATTACCAGACGACAGAAAGATTCTGAGCCAGGCCTTTGCCAGAAACTTATCTTCCACCATTCGGGATGAAATCGACCCTTCCCTGCCCTTGGAAGAACTATTTACATTGGCCAATGACACCACACATCTTTCGGTAATGGATAAAGAGGGAAACGCCATCGGAATCACTCAGTCCATTGAATTGGTTTATGGCTCTAAAGTGGCGGCCCGGGGCCTGGGGTTTTTATATAACAACTACATGAGTTCTCTCGACACTCAAGATCCTTCGCACCCTTATTACCTAAGACCCAACGCGATTCCCTGGAGTTCCGTTGCCCCGGTGATCGTTTTTTACAAGGATAAACCCTGGATGGTTGCCGGAAGCCCTGGAAGTGAGCGCATTTTTTCATCCATGAGCCAGTTCCTTTCCCATATTGTAGACTCCGACCTTTCCATTGGCGAGGCCATGAAAAGGCCCAGGTTTCATTGCACCGTGGGAGGAAAATTGAGCATTGAAGCGGAGCGAGTTGACCCTGAAATCATCCGTTATCTTGAACAGGTCGGATATAAAATTGATCAGAGAGAAGCATATTCCTTTTATCTGGGAGCCATTCATGCCGTCGTTAAATGCCAAACTAAAAACCAGTTTCAAGGGGTAGCCGAAATCAGGCGTGACGGCATCGCCCAAGGGCCATGAGGCATGGCTAAACGACCCATCCTGATTTCCATTCCGCATGGCGGAACAAAAATTCCTCATGAGATTTCCGATCGGGTTTGTATTACAAAAAAGGATTTGTTCGAGGATGGGGACGCCTTCACCCGGGAAATTTACGGCATAAAAGATGAAGTTCAGGCTTTAATCGAAACTGATATCGCCAGAGCATTTGTCGATTTAAATCGTGAGACATCAGACAGGCCTCCAAAAAATCCCGATGGAATTGTTAAAAGCAAAACCTGCCATAGCCAACCGATCTATTCTTCTCAAATATTTCAAAATGAACCCATTGTTGAATCACTGATTCAAAAGTACTACGATCCCTACCATAAAAAAATTCGAGACTTATTAAGTACCCAGTCCCAAATCCAATTAGCCCTGGATTGCCATACCATGGAAGCTGTTGGCCCTTCCATTGCTCCTGATAGGGGAAAAGAGCGTCCCCTTATTTGTCTGGGAAACAATTACGGAAATAGCTGTCCCGATGAATGGGTGCAAAAGTTAGCCGAATGTTTTCAGGAAAGTTTTAGCTTGCAAGAAGGTGACGTGAAAATCAACGAACCCTTCGCGGGAGGCTATATCACCAGGAAATACGGTAACGATCCCGTCCCCTGGATTCAAATTGAGATGAATCGAAAGCTGTATCTCTCCGACCCCTGGTTCGACCGAAAAAGTTTTACCGTGATTCCAAGCCGGTTGAGTCAATTAAGAGATGCTTTTAAAACCGGACTGAATTTATTTTGCCGGCAATGGTAAATAAGAATTGGAAATGAGCTATGAAAAAAATATCCACTGCGCAAAGGAAAATGGATATTGCTAATATATTCACGTCAGAAAACATTGAGCAGTCAATTTCCCGTTTGGAGCATCGGATCAAAGAACGGTTCAATCAAATCAAGCAGGTATTTATCGAAGTTCAAAGCAGGCGGGGACATCAGATGAAGTACCCATTAGGAAAGAATTCCGGTGGGCAGTATACGACGGGTGTCGGGGTTAATTGAAGGCGGTTCCATTTTCCTTTCCCACGAAAGACAAAAAAACCAGCAGGTTTTTGTTCCTGTAATCATTGGCATTCCGACCCACTAGAATTGTTTACCCTGGAAGCGCAGTTGACGCCCATCTGCTCGATGTTCATCCTGCCGGTGGGAGAAATGCCAAACTTATCCGCAGGCACTGTCAGCAATGGGACTCCCCAGCTTCCCCGGGTTCTGGATCCGATCGAAGGAAACTTTTTAAATTTAAAAAGCCCTGTAACGCAGGTCAACTCGTCAACGCAATCCTGAATCTTATTAATCAGCCTGTCGGCATCCGCATCCCTGAAAGCAGGAAACGCGCCTGCTGTTGCCGAAATCGAATCCCAGACCTCATTACCACCGTGGGTTAGAGTTGTAATGTCAATATTGCCCAGAGCTAATTCAGCATGAGGCGTTGAGGATTTTTTTATCTCAGGGTCTTTTTCCGGGTCTTCCAGGTGATCCGAAAAATCGTCCCCTTTGGATGGATTGTCGCCATCATGTCGATTATTATCGTTGAAGTAAACCGACGCAGAATTAAAAGGATAGCTATTGTCGTCATCATTCCCGAGAATCATTGCTGTACGCCCATTCACTTCCCAATAATCATTAGAATACCAATCGAGAATTATGTCACCGTTTGAATGGTCGATGTTCCCAACTTGCGTAGGAATAGCGATGTCATAAAGAAAATTGTTGACCATCGCCGCCTGACAGGTTCCTGAAGCATACGGATGGCGATCATTAGCGTGAGCAAAAATATTCCTGTAATACAGGACTTGAACATGGTCGCAAAGGGAATTCTTGGGATCGTTAATTGCCTCGTACATGATCGAATCTAAAACATACATATTTTTCTTGAACGTTTCGTTATCAGGCGACCAAAACCCTATGCCTTCGTCATCGTTCCAGGATGAAGTAACATGTGAATAAACAACATTGCTGGATGGGGCATCTATCATAAAACAACTTTCATTTGAATCTTCATTCCCCTGCTGACATCGTAAATGCTCTATGACCACATCACTCACGCCAGTAATTTTTACCTGGTGGTTACGAAAAGTGATCCCCGGCGAAGGGCAGGTCTGCCCCAAAAAAATCATATTTCCGGTTGTTATATTTACACGAGTAGAAAGGTCGATTGCCCCGCCCACATTGCAGGTAATAATCCGGTTAGCTGTGGTTGATTCAAGTGCTTCCCGCAAAGACCCTGCACCGGAATCATTGAGATTATCCACGGTCAGATGGATCGGGTTACCTGCCCTCGTTACCGGGACAAAGCCAAATCCATCATTTGTTGTGAACCCGACGCGGCCCTCAATGACCGGAATATAGCTCTTGTGGCTGGTTCCGACTGTCCCGGCAGCTATGCCCGTAATGGCATAAGCGTTCGCACTAAACAACAGCGCGGTTAATACAAAAAATATCTTAACCAAAGTTTTGCCCACCCACAAATGCGAAAATATTAGAGCTTCCGTTCAGAATAAAAGTGAACACATCAATATCCCCAACGCCGGAACTCAGAGTGGGAGGAGTCGCGCCAGCCCATAAGCCCGTTTTAGTGACCCCCCTGATTTTCATAGAAGTCATTTTCATGGTCTTTGGACGGGACGCATTTTGAGTAACGACCAGTACCACCGATGTCGCCAACGTGGTGTTGGCCCCAATGAAATCAATCGCGGTGATGTTCTCCCTCATCGTGTACTTCTGGAAATTACCTTTGTCAAGATTGACTGTGAGCGTCCCACCGCTGGAAGTGGCTGTCCCAATGGTCTCGCCGTAGTCTTTGAGGGTGATACCTGTTCCGTCTGCGGTCACTCCTCTTGCGGTTTCTATCCCCGCAGTTTCTATTCTCGCAGCCCTTCTCTGGGTGGCAAAAGCCGTGGTCTCGGTTAATTTTGATTCTCTGATAATGTCCGTGCCACCGATAGGATTGTAGGAGGCGAGAGCTAAAACCAAAACCAAGGGGATCACCAGAATTACAAGTATTTTATATTTCATAATTGCCCTTTTAAACGATGTGCTAATTAGCATCATCCGTTATAATCTTCTTCATCCCAACTTAAAAATATATTTATTTATATGAAGTTACATTAGTTTTTCATTCAACCCCCTTCGGGGCAAAATACAAGGCCTTATCATACAACTGAAATAAAATTATTGCGAAAAATTTCTTTAAATATGTAATATCCATCTACTTACTATTAACAAACTGAACAAATAAAATATTCGAGCTGACATTGGTGCCTTGACAATTTGCGCATCCTTATTTTGTCTCCCCTGTTTCTTAATATTCTGATCACATTTATAATAGTGAAACAGTGACTGCCAAGAAGGATACTTTCGACTATCCCCTTCATCTGACTTTATTTAATTGCATCCCATGAGTCCAACCCTTACCCTAAGGGGCCTTTCATTTCGCAAGGCTTGAGCCTTGCCTTAAAAAATTCTCCCCAAAAAGAAATGCGCGCTTCTCAAAACACACAAGCAAAAGCCTACTGGAAGGAAAATATCCGCATTGTTCTTTCACTATTAGCGATATGGTTCGTGGTTTCTTTTGGAATGGCGATCCTGTTAGTCGATGTTCTCGACAACATTCGTTTTTTTGGATTCAAATTCGGTTTCTGGATGGCCCAACAAGGTTCCATTTTTTGTTTCGTCATTCTTATCTTTATCTATGTCCGCAAGATGAACAGGCTCGATCATAAATACGGAGTGGATGAGGACCGGGATCAATATTCCCAGGATGACGCTTATTACGACAGCAAAGAACCTGAACAGTAAAATCGGCATGAACGATCAGACCTTAATTTACATTTTCGTGGGAACAACTTTCGCGCTTTATATCGGGATCGCTATCTGGTCGCGGGCTGGAAATACGGACGACTTCTATGTTGCAGGGGGAGGCGTACCTCCCCTCGCGAATGGCATGGCGACGGCAGCGGACTGGATGTCCGCCGCTTCTTTCATTTCGATGGCGGGCATCATATCTTTTGTCGGGCGGGATGGCGCCGTTTACCTGATGGGATGGACGGGAGGATACGTACTGCTCGCTCTCCTGATAGCACCCTATTTAAGGAAGTTCGGCAAATACACCATTCCCGATTTTATCGGCGATCGTTATTATTCCGATTTCGCCCGTCTGGTCGCCATCGTGTGCGTTTTATTTGTTTCGTTCACCTACGTGGCAGGACAGATGCGCGGGGTAGGAATCGTATTTTCCCGGTTCCTCGAAGTCGAAATCACCACCGGCGTTCTGATCGGGATGGGCATTGTATTTTTTTACGCGGTTCTTGGGGGCATGAAAGGAATCACTTACACCCAGGTGGCTCAGTACTGTGTTTTAATTTTCGCTTTTTTGGTTCCCGCTATATTCATATCCATGCAAATGACGGGAAACCCCGTGCCTCAATTAGGGTTCGGCAGTACGCTGACCGATGGCTCCAATGTCTACCTTCTCGACAAACTCGACCGATTGTCCGTAGAACTTGGATTTGGAGCCTATACGGCGGGTAAGAAATCCACCCTTGATATGTTCTTCATCACTGCGGCTCTCATGGTCGGAACCGCGGGGCTTCCGCATGTCATTGTGAGATTCTTCACAGTGCCAAAAGTTCGTGATGCCCGTATTTCCGCGGGGTATGCCCTGGTGTTCATCGCGTTACTCTATACGACCGCTCCGGCTTTAGCCTCTTTCGCCAGGGTCAACCTGATCGACACCGTAAACAATGCGGAATATAAAACCACTCCTTCATGGTTTAAAAACTGGGAGAATACCAGCCTCATCGCCTGGGTGGATAAAAACCAGGACGGGAAAATCCAGTATTCCTTCGGCAAGGCATTCAATGGAAAGCCTGAGTTTCTAACGACACGAGGCCAGGAGGGTGAAAGAAAAATTTCCAACGATCTAACCGAAAACCCAAATGAACTTTATATCGACCGGGACATCATGGTTCTTGCCAATCCGGAAATCGCCAACCTGCCCGGTTGGGTGATCGCGCTGGTGGCCGCCGGAGGACTTGCCGCCGCACTATCCACCGCCGCGGGGTTACTGCTGGTCATCTCGACTTCTATCTCCCACGACTTTTTGAAAAAAATGTTTCTGAAAGATATCACCGACCGTCAGGAACTGTTTTTTGCCCGAATATCTGCGGCGCTCGCCATCACCATCGCCGGATATTTTGGAATCTATCCCCCCGGGTTCGTCGCGCAAGTGGTGGCGTTCGCCTTCGGTCTTGCGGCGGCATCATTTTTTCCGGTTATATTAATGGGGATTTTTTCAAAACGAATGAATAAAGAAGGCGCGATTTCCGGCATGATCGCCGGTCTCGCTTTCACCGCCGGATACATCGTTTATTTTAAATTCATCAATCCGTCCGCCAACTCAGAGGAAAATTGGTGGTTTGGAATATCACCGGAAGGAATCGGAACTTTGGGAATGGGGTTAAACTTTTTGATATCAAATCTGGTGAGCCGAATGACCGCCCCGCCCCCGAATGAAATCCAGGACATGGTGGACGACCTAAGAATCCCTCAAGGCGCCGGTGCGTCTTATCATCATTTAAAAAAATAGACACCACGCGCAAACCTTTCGATGGAAACTTTTTAGGTGGTGACTTTCCGGGTGGAATAATATTCGTTAAAATATTTTCTGTGGTACACGTAATGCTCATCCCGTTGATATCTAACTTTATTGAGCACAACTCCAAATATTCTGGACCCATGTGACTTATCATCGGAATCTGCATGGCCGTTTTCACCATTTTGACTGACGTGGCCATTTTGACCATTTTGGCCATTTTGCCCGTTATAGCCATTAGTTCCATTAAATCTTCCCTTAAAACTCGCAGGAGAAGTCGCCGAAGACAGCTTATCAAGCGTTCTTGAAATCAACGCTTTATCCTTCATTCCCGATCCGATAACAAACAACACCCCATCGGACAGCTGTGCGATTACAGATATGTAGGAAAACGCCAATGCGGGCGGCGTGTCTATAATCACAACATCAAAAATCTTTTTGGTCACCGTCAGAACTTTTTCAAATATCCCATAATTCAATATATCAGGATGCCCACCACTTAATCCGCCATTAGGAAGGACATAAACTCCTTCGACCGAGGATTTCAAAAAGATTTTGTCAATTTTACCACTGTTCAGAATATGACTGTCCACTATTCTCTGAAATAACTTCGGACTTCTCAGAATATCCAGAAGGCCTGTTTTATTCTCTGTCCCCAGGATTTTAGCGATTTTGGGGCGTGTAAAGTCCGCTTCTATGACCAGAACCCGCTTCCCGTCCTGAGCAAATGTTGCGGCCAAATTAGTCATGACCGTGGTTTTCCCTTCCGAGGGAGTGGCGCTGGAAACCATCAAAACCTTGTTAGGGTCTACAAACCCATTCATCATTAAATTGGTTTTTACGGTTCTAAATTCTTCCGCTAAAAATGTATTTGAGTCATTGACTACCGGAAGAGGCAGATCCCTTTTCTCGATGACACCGGTTGCGCCAAGAAAAGGATATTTTATTTGCCGCATGACATCTTCAACTGTTATGACGGATTTTTTCGTTCTCTCCATAAAGTATGTCCAGAACAAACCACCCATACCGCCCATCAAAACAGAAACGAACATGACAAAGGTCTTTTTCGGTCTTATGGGTTTCAGGGGAATCTCAGCCTTATCCACAATCTGTATCGAACTTTCACTACTATAGGATGCGATATCAATCTCTTTAAACCGTTTCAAAAGATCATTGTGTAATACTTTATGGGTTTCCAGCTCATTCTCAAGAGCATTGAAAGTAAACTCCTGATTATCCATCCGCATGATCTGTGTTTTTGCCTGTTGCATCGCGTTCTCCATGGACTTCTCATGCAAAACCGTGCCCTTAAAATCAATATCAATGGAGGTAATCAAGCGTTCAATTTCTTGAGGAACGCTACTTTCCATCGATTTTATTTTTTGCGAAATAATTTGAACTTTGGGATGCAGGGAACTGTATTCGTTGGTCAATTGATTATATTCTTTAACCAACTCCGCGTAGGAAGTGACCAAAGCGGCGGCGGCTGTGGTTTTTATGCTATCTGGAAGCGTGTGCAACAAATTGACAGGATCTTCTTTCAATTTAAACAATAAATCCTTTAACTCGGATAACCTGAGTTTTTCCGTTTGCACTTTTCGAATTTCATCCTGATACTTACTTAAATTTTGAGCGGAAATTTCCCGATTCTTTTTAAAGTCAATAATGTTATTTGTTTTACGAAAATTTGCCAGTTTGACTTCCGCAACTTCCATTTTCTTTTTCAAATCAAGAATTTTATCCTTCATCCATTTCTCTGAACCAGCCAGAACCTTGGTTCGCCGATTGATATTCCTTTGTCTCAGCGATTCCAAAAACACATTATTGATAACCGTGATCTCATTCGGGTCATAGCCTTGAAAACCGACGCGAACAACATGAGATTGAGATACTGGAGAAATTATCAGTCTGTCCGTAAAACTATTCATTATCGCTAAAGCGGGATCTTTCTCCGATTCATCTTTCGGCAGGGATGGATCAACCAAACCAAAAGCTTCAAAAATGGACTTAAAACCATCTTTAATCAACACCAAGCCATCTTTAATGAAAGAAATATCAATGGCTGGAGGTACAGCCTTAAATTCTTCGCTTTCAACCAGGTTGAGTTGATCAATGACGCTCCTGACAACGGAACGGCTTTGCAACAATGCATACTGGGTTTTATAAAATTCCGTGTTTGTGGGGTCTACCTCTGCGAATTGTTTGCCCTTGCCTGCAAAATGGTCGGAGGTTTGCGTTCCAATCAAAATTGTGGAGTCTGCCTGGTAAACGGGTCTCGCGGTAAAATTATAGACCAACCCCAATAATATAAAAATCAAAACGATGATTGCAAAAGAGAGCTTTCGCTTTTTCAGACAATCCCCCGCTTTTAAAAGGTCTATACCCTTGTTTTCTTCCTGATCAATATTCTGGTTCATGCATAACCCTCGTGCCGTATAATTGGAGATACCAATGCGCCTACTGGATGATTTGATTTAAATTAAAACAAAGCCTGTTTTTATCTGCAAAACTAATTATTTATTTGTCGAATTTCATCTGCAAGAACCCCTGGGTAATTCTATAGAGAGAGATTGTTGGAAAATTCAAAATTTCCTCTCTCAACAATATTTTATCGGGATTCTGATTTTGGGGAAACGACACCCTGTTGTACATAACATAGGACATTTTTTCGACAACAACACAACGTTTTTGTCACAATTAGGTAAATTTCACTTAATACCCAAGGAAAGGTTTTAACAAAGTCCCGGAAGGAAAAACAAACAGATTACATTAATAGTAAAAATAACAGAACGCCTGAATCCTTTTAAAGATATACACTAACACATTCCTGATTTTTGTCCAAAAAATTTAATCCCCCTACAGATAGTGAATTTACCCATTTTTTAGGCAAGATATTCAATAAAAAGGGCTTTTTTAAATTTTCCAATGCTCTCAATAACTTCCTTTTTCCATGAACTTCTTAAAACAATTGCCACGAGACTTCGGAAAGAGGAAATCCTGGTAGTTTATTAAGAAAAAAAGATATTTTTCACAGCTTGTCAATTAACATCATGACTTCTACACAAAAAACAGGCGATCTGGACTTATCATTAAATTGTTAACAAATCCGTTACCCGCCTTCGATAAAGTCTCAACACTTTAAGGTCATTGTTTAACGTACAAACAAATAGCAAAACGAAGTGCTATTGCTGGCAGGTAGACCCAAAAATATTTTGAGCACTGTTTAAGAAAACCCATAAATAGTTTTGACGGTGGGTGTAAGTTCGCTTTTATTGATAAATTAAGCTAGATCAGTTAAAATTTTTTAAAAGTAATGAATTTTCGTGGCATTGCCCTTCCGTAAGCACTATCGGTTTATATTAATTGTATCAATTTTAATTTTGGCCGGAATATCACTTTTTGGACGCTGACTTTTCACACAATTCGCCCCATTAAATACCTTCCGTACGAAAAATAAAGTGTGGTTTAAATAGGATCTCTCATGGAATTATTAAGGACACATTGGAAGATTTTGGAAGGTTATCGCCGTAAAGCAATTATCGTTGTTTGCCTTTACGGACTTTCCGGTTTTTTAGAAGGACTGGTTTTGCTTTCCCTGGTTCCGATATTAAATTCAGGTGCTTCTTCTGTAAAAAGTGATTCCCAATGGGTGGAATGGCTTAAGACCTTTGACTTCACCCCTGACAACTTAATTTTTATTTCCTTTTCTGCCTTCGTTTTTTTAGGTCTATTGTCTGCCACGGTGATGTTCTATTCCGACAAAGGTCTTATGAAAATTCGAGGGCATCTCGATGAATCCTTCCGTAGAAAAATTTCAAATATTTTATTTACCATGCGCTGGACGACCTACCATTCCATGAAACAGGGAGATATCAGCAAAGGGATTTTAATGGAACCCAGTCATGCCGCGGAGGGAGCCTGGCATTTTCTTATGGGTTTAGGAGCATTATTAACTACAATCGGTTTTTCATTAATTGCCATGTACATCTCATTGAAGATGACTTTAATCACGTTTGTTTTTATATTTTTCGCGGCGATCGGGTACAAAATTATTTCAAAAAAAGCTTTAATGCATGCGAAACACTGGACGGCCACCGGAACCTCGATCGGAAACCAGGTTTCTGAAATCTTTGGTAATTTAAAGTATTTCAGGTCAACGGGAAGCTCTCTTTCCGCTAAAGAGAAGACCAACGCCATTTTTGCTCAACACGCCGACAACTTTTTCCTGTCCGAAATTTTTGACATTATCATGAAATTCGCCTTCCAGGCGGGAGGCATCATTTTCCTGGGGGGGTTATTGGCACTTTCCCTGCTGACCTATAAACTTCCCTTGGGGGAAATGGTAATTTTATTGGCCGTATTTTACCGTATGGTTCCCAGGCTAAGAGGTGTTCAGGAAGAATTCTATCATGCGCGTATTTTTCAAGCCTGGTACCTGAGTTGGAAAAAACGTTACGACTTCGTCTTATCCCACCAGGAAAACGATTCCGGAACGATTGAACCCACGTTTGAAAAGTCCATACAAGTTCAAAACTTAAGTTTCAGTTATCCGCAAAGCGAGCGGCCGGTTTTGCAGGAAATAGATTTAACCATAGGAAAAAGCCAGTGCGTCGCTCTTGTTGGGGAATCTGGAAGTGGAAAAAGTACCCTGATTGATCTGCTCACAGGTCTTTTAAATCCCTCCAACGGGCATATTCTTCTGGACGGTATTCCCCTGAATGAATTGAACCTCAACCAATGGCGCCAAAGAATTGGTTTGGTGATCCAGGAAAGCCCCATTTTTCACACAACCATTTTAGAAAACATTGCCTGGGGATATGAAAACCCTGATCTCGAATCCGCTAAACGCTGTGCCCAATTGGCACATGCCTGGGACTTCATCCAAACACTGCCCGAAGGTTTGAACACGATTGTAGGTGAAAAAGGCGGGCGTTTTTCTGTGGGCCAAAAGCAACGAATTGCGTTGGCGCGTGCTTTATATCGAGATCCCTCACTGCTAATTTTGGATGAGGCGACAAGCTCATTGGATGGGGAATCGGAAAAAATAATTCAAGAGTCTTTGGAAACTCTCAAAGGAAAATTTGCTATCTTTATGGTCGCCCACAGACTCAAAACCGTCCATATGGCGGACAAAATAATTGTGTTTGGCGAAGGCAGAATATTGGAACAAGGTACCTGGTCGGAGTTAATCAACAAACCATCGGGAACGTTTAACAGAATGGCCCAGGTGCAGGGTTTAATAAAACCTTCCCATGAAATTAAAACTACCTGATTTCAGACTATAGGACCCTTCCTGGAATGGCCAAGTGGGAAAACCAACGGAACCTTTCTTAACCTTGCCTGAAAAGCTGAAGATTGTCCTGTCCTTTCGAAATCAAGAAAAAAATTTCCCGTGCTGAAGAAGAACTTATTTCAGGCGGAACCTTGCAGGTTTAAACCTTTAAGAATTCGTTCCTGTTAAATTAAAAGAGCTGTTTTATTATTAAGAAAACCTATGCGATTGACTCTTACAATCAGTGATATCTCAACAGGGGGCGCCCAGAGAGTGATGTCCATTTTGGCAAATTACTGGGCTAAAAGGGGTTGGCAAATTACCCTTTTGACGATGAATGCCGAAAGTGAAAAGCCGTTTTATGATTTGCATCCCGCGATTACATATCGCCCTCTGGGAATCGCAGGTGATTCTTCCAATATCATTCAGTTGCTAAGAAATAATTTCACAAGAATTGCCGTTCTCAGGAAAGCCATAAAATCAAGCGCTCCCCATGTTGTTATTTCCTTCATGGAACGAATGAATATTTTGGTTTATTTATCAATTTTAAAACTAAACCTTCCCATATTTGTTTGCCAGCACAGCAACCCTGGGAAAACCTGCCAGTCAGGAATTTGGAAATTTTTGCGGACCTTTGCCTACGGGGGAGCGACCCGGTTAATAGTTTTGACGCAATCGGCTCAGTCCTATTTTTCACCCGCCATTCAGCAACACACCGTTGTCATTCCAAACCCATTATTCATACAGGATAATGGCCATGAAGAAATTACCGGAAAAGATACCGGCAATAGCAAAAAAACATTGATCGCCATGGGCCGGATGGATGAGGATAAGGGATTTGATATTTTACTGAAAGCGTTTGCCAAAGTTTTCCAAAAGCAGCCCGAATGGTCTCTGGTGATTTGGGGTGATGGGCCTTTACTTTCTTCCCTGAAAAAATTGAGAGATGAACTGGGCCTCGGAATTAAAGTGCGGTTCCCAGGAGTTACCAGGCAACCTTATGAAAAATTCGGGGAAAGTGACCTTTTTGTTTTATCCTCCCGAACCGAAGCTTTCCCAATGGTTTTACTTGAAGCCATGGCCTGCGGGCTACCTGTGATAAGTTATGACTGTCCGAGTGGTGGAGCAAGGGAAATTATTCGCGAGGGGATTGACGGCATTTTGGTGCCTCCGGAAGATATTGACGCTTTGTCCAAAACCCTGGACGATTTAATGAGTGATAAAGAAAAGCGTGATCGGTTAGCAAAGCGGGCGCCAGAAGTAATTGAACGGTTCGGTTTGGAGAAGATCATGATAATGTGGGAAAAAATTATTTTCAGCGCAAAAAATGCATAACGACGACAGGAAACTGCGAGAGATTGGATCGCCTTTTATGAATAAAAATAGATGAGCTTTAATTCCAACCTGATAAAAAAACACCCTTATTGCCTGAACAAAGATTTTTTTAGTAAAAATTTAATATCGTTCACATTGCTGAACTTCTTCCAACAACAAAATCAATCAAAATAATTAAATGTGCGGTTTTACTGGTTTTTTAAATTCTAGCTCTCGGGACCTCAATTGGCATGAGGATTTGGAAGCCATGAACTCGACTCTCAAGCACCGAGGCCCCAATGACCAGGGCATTTGGTTCGACGCGCAAGCCGGTATCGGTCTGGCTCACCGGCGCTTATCTATATTGGATCTCTCCCCTCAGGGTCATCAGCCCATGATTTCGGCTAGTGACCGGTATGTGATCGTATTCAATGGCGAAATTTATAATTTTGAAGCTTTGCGCCAACAATTAACCTCCAGCCAATGGCAAGGTCATTCCGATACCGAAGTTATGTTGGCCGCTATTGAACAGTGGGGAGTTGAAAAAGCAGTCTCCCAATTCATAGGAATGTTCGCCTTTGCCTTATGGGACAAAAAAGACCGGTTGCTTCATCTTGTGCGCGATCGGTTAGGAATCAAGCCTTTATATTATGGATGGCAGGGAAATTCTTTTTTATTTGGGTCTGAACTAAAGGCGCTCAAAGCCAACTCCGCTTTCAAAAACGAAGTTGACCGGAATTCTTTGGCCTTGCTGATGCGCCATAACTACATTCCCGCCCCTTATTCCATCTATCAAAATATTTGCAAACTCCTTCCCGGTCATATTTTGACCTTAGACACAAAGAATCCGAATACGACTCCGAACCCGGTTCCCTACTGGTCCGCTAAAGAAATGCAGGAACAAAAATCAGCCAATCCTTTTACAGGTTCGGAAGAAGAGGCCATCAACCAGTTGGATATTATTTTACGCGATGCCGTGAAAATGCGGATGATATCCGATGTCCCTTTAGGAGCTTTTCTCTCTGGAGGAATCGATTCCTCAACCGTGGTGGCCTTGATGCAGGCGCAAAGTGACCGTCCCGTAAAAACTTTTTCCATTGGCTTTTTTGAGGATGAATATAATGAAGCCCAGCATGCAAACCTTGTCGCGAAACACCTGGGCACCGATCACACCGAACTTTATGTGAGTCCCCAGCAGGCGATGGATGTCATTCCCCGCTTGCCCACACTTTACGATGAACCTTTTTCAGATTCTTCACAAATTCCAACATTTCTGGTTTCGGAATTGGCCCGGGAAAATGTGACCGTGAGCTTGTCTGGAGATGGAGGGGATGAACTTTTCTGCGGATATTCTCGTTATAATACCTGCCAGGACATTTGGAAAATGATCGGGTGGATGCCAACCAGAATACGAAAAATATTCGCGGGTTTGATCACTTCGGTTCCCATAGGAATTTATAATAAGGGCTTTGGGGCGCTTTCCCCCATATTCAGTAAATATGGCCATGAGGGGCCTGTGGGAGATAAGCTTTACAAATTATCTGAAGTTTTGGCGATGGAGTCAACAAAGGCTCTCTATTTGAGGCTCATGTCTCACTGGAAGGACCCCGCTTCTTTAGTTATAGGGGCTCTGGAGGAACCCCCTACCCCCTTTTCCAACGGAGTTCCCTGGGGAGAAAAGTCCGATCTTTTCCAAAAAATGATGCTTCTCGATACCATCACTTATTTACCAGATGATATTCTGACTAAAGTGGATCGTGCGAGCATGGGAGTCAGTTTAGAGGCAAGGGTTCCGTTGCTGGATCATAGAGTTGCGGAGTTTGCCTGGCGGATTCCCCTGGAAATGAAAATTAAAAATGGACAAAACAAGTGGCTGTTACGCCAGGTATTATATAAATATGTCCCCAAAAAACTGATCGAACGACCCAAAATGGGTTTTGGAGTTCCAGTAGACTCCTGGCTGAGAGGCCCCTTACGGGATTGGGCAGAAGAATTACTCAGTGAAAATAGGCTACAGCAAGAAGGTTTTTTCCACCCCCAGCCCATCCGGCAAAAATGGTCGGAACACCTTTCGGGAAAGCGCGATTGGAATTTTTACCTCTGGGATGTGCTGATGTTTCAGGCCTGGCTGGAAAAAAACTGAAATTTTCCAATATCTATTCCTTTACAACCAGTAAGAACATTGAAGATTTAAAATGCCGCCACGAGACAAAGAAAAAATAAAAGTTGGGATTTTGCTGGACTCTTATTCTGTCCCCGCCTGGGAATACAGGGTGCTGGAAAGAATCGTTAACAGCAAAGTTGCGAAAATCGAAATAATCGCGAACAATAACAGAAAACCCTCTAAATCTTCTATCAATGAATATTCAATAAAACACAAAGAATATTTTTTGTATAACCTGTTCACTAAAATCGATGACAGGTTTTGCAAAATAAAACCAGATGCTTTCGAGATCAAAAACGCCACTGATTTATTAGCAGGGATTCCAGAGATAACTCTTGCTTCAAGCCAAAATTCTGACAACGATTATATTGAAGATGAAGATATAAAAAAATTCAGTGCGTTTGGTGTTGATGTTTTTATCCAACTCGGAATCAGAAAACTGAGGGGAGAAACTCTGAAACTGCCAAGATTTGGTGTCTGGTCTTATCATCATGGAGACCCTAAGATATACAAGGGGGGGCCGGCGGGGTTCTGGGAGGTTTTTGAAAATCAACCTGTCACAGGCTCAACATTACAGGCATTGACAGGTGATTCAAACGAAGCCGTCGACATTTATAAATCTTTTTCGTCCACCCATTGGCTTTCGGTGGTAAGAAACAGGAATCAACTTTATTGGAATTCGTCCTCCTTCGTTTTAAGAAAACTGGAAGACTGTTTTAACTCGGGAGAAAAAGGTTTCAAAAAAGACCGGATTCAAAAAAAATTAGAATTTCATGACAGACGATCATACAAGCCTCCGACGAATGGGAAAATGGCGTATCTGTTACTTCGCCATATCAAAAATTATCTGCAAAAAAAATTGTCGTATAAATTATATTTTGAACAATGGCAACTCAGGTTTTCTTTTGGTGAAGGAATTTCAAAAAACTTTCATCAATTTAAAAAATTGATTCCTCCAAAGGACAGATTTTGGGCAGACCCTTTCATTGTCCACAAAGATGACTCTCACTACATTTTCATAGAGGAATTAGAACATAAAGACAATAAGGGCTACATATCAGTGATTCTAATGGACGAGAATGGAAATCCCTCAAAACCTGAAAAGATTTTAGAAACCCCTTATCATTTATCGTATCCCTTCATATTTAATTGGAAAAATGATTTTTACATGATTCCAGAAACCTGTGAAAATAGAACCATTGAAATTCACAAATGCACCGATTTCCCGTACCGCTGGGAATTGCACAAAAAGATTTTCGAAAATATAGATGCCGTGGACACGACTTTATTTTTCCACAATAAGAAATGGTGGTTGTTCACAAATATTCAAGAAAATCCATGCACCGCCACCTACGATGACGAATTATTTTTATTTCATTCTGATGACCCGTTGAGTGAAAACTGGACTCCGCATCCCCTGAACCCTATTGTATCTGATGCGAGAAAGGCGAGACCCGCCGGTAAAATTTTCGAACAGGACGGTAATATTTTTCGCCCCTCTCAAAATTGTGGCGGACGCTATGGGCGCGGTCTGAATTTTAATAAAATTTTAAAACTGAATGAAACCGAATACGAGGAAGTTCAAATGGGAACCTATGAGCCTGAGTGGGACAACAGCTTATCAGGTTTTCATCATATTTCTCATGACAAGGGATTGACTTTCATCGATGTCTGTTCACGAAGATCCAGGGTTTATTAATTTAACTTCCGGTCATTGACATTCATCTCCTGGCTCTTGGAACTTCCGTAAATTCAACGAATTTCCAAATAGTCTTTTATTTTGACTGGTTAATTTATTGGAGGTAGATCAAAAATTCCCGGTTTCAAAACTTCAGACCTAATAAAGTTCATTGGTTTGTAACCAAGGCGTTACAAGTCCTCTACAAACTCTTGATACCCTAATGTCATACTTTTTTATCATCTTCTACAGGAAGTTGATCATTGGAATAATCCGTCGCTTCTCTTTTTCCACTTAATACCCAGCGAAATTTTACCGGTCAAAAATTGGACTCATTGGGTTTTGGAAAAACAAAGGCTTTGTGCAATACCTGGATCAGGGAGATCATATCGTGGATCATAAATACACCTTCACCGTATTCACAACAACCTATAACCGGGCAAATTTATTGCACCGTGTTTTTGAAAGTCTCAAGCCCCAGACTTTTCGCGACTTTGAGTGGCTGATCGCCGATAATGGTTCTGACGACAACACCCAGGAACTTGTCAACAAATGGATTCAGGAAGCCGATTTTCCCATCCGCCTCATTTCCTGGAAAAAAAATATTGGAATCATTGGAGCTTTGAATCGCGGAGTCTCTGAAGCCCAGGGCAGGTTTTTTTTAAACTTTGACTCCGATGACGAATGCTCTCCAGATGCCTTGGAGGGTTATAAAAAATACTGGGATCTTATTCCAGATGACGCTAAAGAAAATTTTTCCGCTGTCACTGCCCTGGTTGTAGATCAACATGGAAATCCGACCACAGAGAGATTTCCAAAGGATATCTTTGACTCCGATCCTTTAGAGATTTTTTACAAATATAAAATTTCAGGAGAAATGTGGGGCTTCCAAAGAACAGACATTTTACGGCAGTTTCCTTTTCCAGACACAGAGGTTTTCATTCCTCTAAGCCTCACATGGAGCAGAATCGGTCGAAAATATAAAACTCGCTTTATAAATCAAGTTTATCGAACCTATTATATCAATGAGCCTGGCCGTGAAGATCAAATAACATTCCATTTGGCCTACTCTAAAATAAAAGAAAATGCTAAAGGTTCGGCTTTAATTCACCTGGACATTTTAAATAATGACACAAGGTGGTTCTGCGATTCTCCGAAGGAATTTTTTCGATCAGCAGTTCATTATTCCCGTTTTTCTTTACATGCCGAAATCGGTCTCAAGGATCAATTAAGAAAGTTGAATAATGGTTTGGCAAAATTCTTATGGCTGGTCATGTTGCCAGTTGGGGTATTGGTTTTTTTAAAAGAGCGTTGTAAATAGCGGGGATTTTATTGAAATGGTTTCAGTTCCGCACCAGCTTGGCGGTTTGACAATAAATTGGGAACTCTTTGACTATGATTCGCATTTGCTTTCTTATTCGGCAGCTTGATGAAGGAGGAGCGCAACGCCAACTGCTCACGTTAGTCAAGGGTTTGGACAAGACAAAATACAAAATCACTTTAATCAGTTTTTATGAGGGCGGTTTCTTTTCCGAGGAAATCAAGTTATTCCCTCATGTTAAGTACCTATGTTTAGAAAAAAGCGGTCGCTGGGACGTGATCAATTTCATTTATCGTCTTGTCACCCAATTGCGCCAGATCAAACCTGATTTTTTGCATGGCTATCTTGATCTTGCCAACTGTCTCACTATTTTTCTGAAACCATTTTTACCAAAAACGCGGATGATTTTTGGGGTCCGTGCTTCCAATATGGATTTGAGCCGTTATGATTGGTTGAGCAGGTTTGCCTATAAAGCGGAATGTTTTTTATCCCGATTTGCAGACACTATCATTGTTAACTCAAAAGCGGGTTTCCGACATTCAGCCTCTCACGGATTTCCTGAAAACAAAATGGTTGTCATCCCCAATGGGATTGACACCGAAAGATTTAAACCTGATCCCCTGACCGGGGCCAAAATGCGTAACGAATGGGGAGCAAAAAAGGAAGATATCCTGATCGGGCTTGTGGGCAGGCTTGATCCCATGAAAGATCACCCTACCTTCCTGAAAGCGGCGTCCTTATACGCAAAAAAGAAAGAGAATGTGCGCTTTATTTGTATTGGAGATGGGTCCAATCCTTACAAGAAAGAACTCGTTGACCTTGGACAACGTCTTGGTCTATCCAATCGCGTCGTCTGGGCTGGTTCTCATAAAGATATGCTCTCAGTCTATAATGCGTTGGATCTGGTTTGCTCATCTTCTATTACCGAAGGATTCCCAAATGTAATTGGAGAGGCTATGGCTTGCGGGGTTCCGTGTGTCGTGACAGATGTAGGAGATTCTTCCTGGCTTATTGGTGATACGGGGATCGTCGTTCCACCCAAAAATCCGAACGCTTTGGCGGACGGTTGGGACAAGTGCCTGAACGAGGATAAAAGCGGACAAGCCATTCGAGTGCGATTAAGAATAGAAAAAAATTTTAGCCTCCACCATTTGGTTCAACGGACTGAAGAAGTATTATCGCTTGATGCAGGATTTTCTACTATGAATCAACCAAATCTTTCACCAATCGACCTGGATTTAACGCATTAAATTATTTCAAAATTGAAAAAGAGTTCTTTTAAATGGACCGCTTGATAAATTTTTTTACAATAGTTATTGTTACCGTCCTCATTTTTCCTGTACTGACCGGCGCAGACGCCTATTTTTTAAAAATTGGTATTTTGCCGCCTTATCCTTCGCTTTTATTGTTGCTTGCAATTTTTACCCCGATTCTATATCGAAGTCTGATCAAGAGTAGGGGGCGTGATTTGCTTAGGGTTTACTACAATACTCGATGGATTTCTGTTCCATTGGGAATATTAGCCGTATTCTCTTTAGTATGGGGATTGCACCCTGGCGCAAACTGGGACGAAAATGGTAGAGCCATTTTTTATGAGCCATACCATTGGTTTCTTTTATTGCTTTCGATTGGAGTTACGAGTTCCGGGACGATTAGAAAACATTATCGACTGATATTTATAATGATGTTTTTAGGCGCCTCCGCCTCTATTTGGTGGGATATGAGTTTTCCTGGTTTTTTTTCTAAACTTACAACCCGTGCCGCCGGGTTTTACACCGACGCGAATGCCGGAGCAATGAGTATCGTTATACTGGCCATCGCCTCCATAAATTGGGAAAAGCCTGATAGCTTGAACTGGTTATTGCTGATTTTAGTCCCAATTTTTCTCTACCCGACTTTATCCGTGGGAAGCATTTCATTGTTTGTGATTATTTTATTTATTTATCTGTTTTTGAGTTTTAAGGGAAAAGTTAATGTGATGAAGAGTTTGACCTGGATTACCGTTTCTGCACTCCTGGTACTTTTTGTTGCAAAGCCTATTTTTATGGAAATGGCTTCTACCAATACCATGTTTGAAGAAAAAGTCTCCAAAGAAAGAGTTGATGACATTGTTAAAATGGGACAGGGTGATTTAGCGTTTGCACAAGATCATGACCGGTTGAATCTGGTAATTCAATATTGGAATATTTTTATTGACGCGCCTTTATTTGGTCATGGTACGGGCTTTATACATACTCCTGAAGCAACTCGCACATTGGGTCCCCACAATATGTTTTTAAGATACGGAGTAGAATACGGACTCCTGGGATTGGCTCTTTATTTGTTGCTTCTCGGGGGTGCTTTTTACCACTTTTGGACTTTAAATAGCAGACGGGGGATGGTACTTGTTTTAGCATTTGTTCATTACAGCTTTCTTGATCACAACTTGCTGCTACATAAAACCCCTCTGATAACGTTTGGGGTCCTTGCAACATTAGCCTACCTTGAAAAGGTAAAAAGTCACCCTATTAGAACCCCTGGCAGGAAATTGGCTCCCCAATGACATCGACTCATCCAGAATACCGAATCCTCCATTTAGCCACCAGCCTAGAAACTGCTGGAGCACAGGCAATGCTCTACAAGCTCCTGTCCGGCATGGACCCCAAAAAATTTAAATCCGATGTGGTTTGCCTTATGGATATTGGCCCAATGGGAAAGAAAATTCTGGAGTTGGGTATTCCGGTTCACGCTGTTGGCATGCGTTTAGGACGGCCTGATCCAATATCGATCTGGCGGCTGATACGCATCGTAAAGAAGTTACGGCCAAACTTGATCCAGGGCTGGATGTATCACGGCAACCTGGCCGCCCAGTTCACGAAGCCTTTTCTTCCCAAACCGATACCGGTATTATGGAATATTCGCCACTCCGTCAATGATCTGAACAATGAAAAAAAGACGACCGCCTGGGTTATCCGCCTTTGCGCCAGACTATCGAAAAAGCCTGATAAAATTCTTTACAATTCTCAAGTAGGCGCAGATCAGCACGAAGTTTTAGGCTACGCTCCCGAAAAACGAATAGTGATAGCAAATGGCTTTGACACCGAATTATTTTCTCCTTCTAAAGAAGCACGAATACAAATACGGGAAGAACTGGGGTTGCCCCCCTCCTCCATCATAATTGGGCAAATAGGCCGATACCATGAAATGAAAGACCATCCAAACTTTATTCACGCGGCCGGGCATCTTTCCAAATCTCACCCCGATGTTCACTTTCTTATGGCTGGAAAAAATGTAGATACTAACAACAGAAAGTTGATGGATTTGATACAAGACTTAAAGCTCGCCCCTAAATTTCACCTTCTGGGTGAGCGCAAGGACATGAATGTACTGGTGGCAGGTCTGGACATTGCATCCTCCTCCTCATCTTTTGGAGAAGGATTTCCCAATGTTATAGGAGAGGCTATGGCTTGCGGGATACCCTGCGTGGTGACTGAAGTAGGCGATTCTCCGTTTATAATCGGAAAAACGGGAATTGTAGTCCCCCCTCGATCCTATAAAGCCATGGCATGTGCCTGGAAGGATTTGTTGGATATGGAACCCGAGGCCCGCCGCGACCTGGGCAAACAAGCCAGAGAAATGACGATAAACAGATTTTCCCTGGGCAGTATCGTGTCCCAATATGAATCACTGTATTCCGATCTATTGTTTAATTCCCCCAATAAACCATTTGGATAAACGCCCATTCTTATATAAGCCCGGTTTATCGGGGCCATGCCATGAGGGCGTGTTAATGTTTAAATTCTGGTTGAGAAAGGAAAATTCAGGAAAATGAAAGTTCTTATAGTTTCGCACCACACCAAATCCCTACTGAACTTTCGCAGTCAACTACTCGCCAGTTTTGTCGAAGCGGGTCACGAGGTGATTGTTTGCTCACCCGAAAACGACCCTGAGTTTCTCCAAAAGTTTTCGGAAATGAAAATCTCCTTCATCACCTTTCCCCTGAAACGGAACGGTATGAACCCGCTGAATGATATTGATTCCCTTCTATTTCTAGTCAAGACTCTGAAAAAAATCAAACCCGACGTTGTTTATTCAATATCCACGAAGCCGGTCATATACGGATCTTTGGCCGCCCGCCTGACCGGGGTTCCCAGGGTGTTTTCGATGATATCCGGAGCCGGCTATGCATTTATCGAAGTGGGTTTCATGAGAAAGCTGATCAATTTGCTGGTGCGGGGCATGTTTCAATTGTCATTGAAAAAAAATATTTCCGTCTTTTTTCTAAATCCCGACGATCGGGATCTATTTGTCGGCTTGGGATTGCTCAGTCAGAAACAAGCCGTCGTGATTAATGGCGAGGGCGTTGAATTGAACCATTTTCATCCGACCCCGATGCCCCGGAGTGCGCCGGTATTTTTATTGATTTGCAGATTGATTAAAGAAAAAGGAGTCCTCGTTTATGCGGATGCCGCGCGGATCTTAAAACAGCGGTACCCGGAAGCCTCTTTCAATTTACTAGGTCCTTTTGACAGCAACAACACATCCGCCTTGTCCAGATCCCAAATTGAAAAATGGCATCAGGAGGGCTCCATCAATTATTGCGGGGAAACCGATGATGTTCGGCCATTTATTTCAGCGGCCAGCGTTTTCGTTCTCCCCTCCTATTACCGGGAGGGCCTGCCCCGTTCAACTATGGAAGCGATGTCAATGGGGCGTCCGATCATCACCACCGATTGGACGGGATGCCGGGAAACTGTGATTGAGGGGGACAACGGGTTTCTCATTCCCATAAAAGATGTGAATGCCCTGGTGAAAGCGATGGAACATTTTATCCTCAATCCAGACGCGATAAAAAAAATGGGACAGCGCAGTCAGGAATTAGCGGTTGAAAAATTTGATGTGGTTAAAATAAATGCCAAAATCATGAAAGAAATGGGATTGTGATTGAAGAAACAGCTCTTGAATCCGGTTAAATCAAACAAGCGTTGTCCGATCATTCTCCCAGACATTCTGGACTGAAAATTTTTAAAAATTAGATACCTGTATTTCCCCTTAAAAAAAGTTGGCCCGACTGCGTTCAGAGGGAAGACTTCAAATGAGGAAATTCCCAGGTTTTCGATTAAAAAATCAGGAGAATCCAACGTGGCTGAATCTCAATTTTCTTATCAAAAAGCCCTGGTCACAGGGGCGAGCGGGTTTATCGGATCTCATTTATGTCGTCGGCTACGCAACATGGGCGTAGAAGTCCATGGAATATCCAGAAAGGACCAACCACCGAGTCAAGATGGACTTCGTTGGTGGAAAGGCGATCTCTCAAATACCGAGACCGTTCAAAGAATTTTTAAAGAGATCAAGCCGGATTTGGTTTTTCATTTGGCCAGCCATGTGTTGGGAGCGCGTGACGTAAGCCACGTGATGTCCACTTTTAACGATAACCTTTTGAGCAGTATAAATCTTCTTTTAAGCGCCCAGGAAGTTGGGTGCAAGCGGATTATTTTAACAGGGTCACAGGACGAACCGGATTTGGGTGATCCGAAAGCCATTCCCTCCTCCCCTTATGTTGCCGCAAAAATGGCCAGCAGTGCCTATGCCCGGATGTTCCATGCTCTCTATCAACTTCCAGTGGTCAACCTGCGGGTTTTCATGGTTTACGGCCCCGCCCAACAGGACTTGAGCAAACTCATCCCGTACACCATTCTCACACTTTTGCGTAAAGAGGCCCCAAAGATTGGCAGCGGTGTGCGTGAGGTCGATTGGGTTTTCGTCGACGATGTTGTGCAAGCCTATATCGCTACGGCTCAAACACCTGGCCTTGAAGGTAAAACCATCGAAGTGGGTACTGGGAAACTGACCACGGTTCGAAAAGTGGTTGAAAACCTCAGCCAATTAATCAATCCTGAGATCAAACCCCTGTTTGGTTCTTTAGCGGAAAGACCCTTAGAGCAAATACGGGTGGCAGATACGGCTAACGCTCTGAAACTGATCGGATGGAAACCTGAAACTTCTTTGGAGGAGGGTTTGAAAAAAACCATCGAGTGGTACAAACATCATCTCGTAAAAATAAAAATTCTGAGCTTGCTTCTTCTCCAAAATAGAATCTTGACAACCTTGTCTGAGGTATAATAATATTTCCATCATTATTGATCTAAATCCACCAAAATCACCTGTAATCACTATTATTTTAATGGTTTTCATATAAGTCTGTCAAAAATTTGAAATTTGAAACAGCCCTCTATTATTTCCAATAGTCAGCCTTAAAAAAAAACTCATTTGTTTGTAACCAAGGCGTAACGTACTCTCGATAAATTCTTAATACCGAAACGTCATTCTTATCTCAAGGGCAGAATGATTGCTAATTGACGACCTAGGGGTAAAACCTGGGGGCTCGTTTTCTGACGTTTATTTTCGAGAATCCGACTGAATATAACGTTCTTTGTATTCCGGGGATTTGACCTGCATTGAATGGAGTTGGCCGGTGACACGGGGAGCTCAGTGAATATCAAAATCAAGGGGATCGTGTAATGAAAGCTGTTATTTTAGCAGGAGGCCTTGGGACTCGATTGAGTGAAGAAACCTCCATAAAACCCAAACCCATGGTGGAAATCGGGGGTAAGCCTATCCTTTGGCATATTATGAAAATTTATTCTGCCCATGGAATAAATGATTTCATAATATGCTTGGGATACAAGGGTTATATTATTAAAGAGTATTTCTCCAATTATTTTCTGCACATGTCCGATGTCACCCTGGACATTAAAAAGAACAAAATAGAGGTTCACCAAAATAAGGTGGAGCCCTGGCGGATCACTTTGATAGATACAGGAAATGACACTTACACCGGAGGGCGAATCAAGCGGGTGAAAGACCATATTGGCAAGGGAACATTTTGTCTCACCTATGGTGATGGGGTGTCCAACGTTGATATAAAGAGTTCGATAAGCTTCCATAAAGAACATGGGAAACTGGCAACCATGACCAGCGTCCTACCGCCAGGTCGATTTGGATCTTTATCATTTGATGGAAATCTTGTTAAGTCTTTCGTAGAAAAACCTTTTGGTGAAGGAGGATGGGTCAACGGAGGATTTTTCGTATTAGAGCCTGAAGTGATTGATTATATCAAGGATGACAGTACCTGGTGGGAAAGGGAACCTCTCGAGGCATTGGTTTCTAAAAAGGAGTTGGCGGCCTATAAACACTCAGGTTTTTGGAAGCCCATGGATACGTTGAGTGACAAGAATACTTTGGAATCTCTTTGGAACGCTGGAAAAGCTGAATGGAAAGTATGGTAGTGGATACGGAATTCTGGAAAGGTAAAAAGGTATTAATCACCGGGCATACCGGGTTTAAAGGAAGTTGGTTGTCGATCTGGTTACAAAACCTGGGCGCAAACCTGACAGGCTATTCCCTGCCCCCGCCCACCAACCCAAGCCTTTTCACCGTTGCCGGTATCGACGAGGGAATGACCTCCATCACGGGGGATGTACGTGATTTTGAACAATTTCAGTCTGTGATTGCGGAACATCGTCCTGAGATTATTTTCCACATGGCGGCACAGTCACTGGTTCGCCATTCCTACGATAATCCTGTCGAAACTTATGCAACCAATGTGATGGGCACGGTGCACTTGTTGGAAGCCGTTCGCCGAACAGGCGGCGTCAAGGCGATTGTGAATATTACCAGCGACAAGTGTTATGAAAATCAGGAATGGCCCTGGGGATATCGTGAAAATGAGCCGATGGGAGGATTCGACCCCTATAGCAACAGCAAAGGTTGTGCGGAGTTGGTGACCGCCGCGTTTCGTGATTCATTTTTCAACACGGAAGATTTCGACAATCACGGTATCGCTCTTGCGTCTGCCAGGTCAGGCAATGTCATTGGCGGAGGAGACTGGGCCAAAGACCGGCTCATACCTGACATCATGCGCGCCATCTCGGCGGGAAAACCGGTGGTGGTTCGAAACCCCGACTCCATTCGTCCATGGCAGCATGTTCTGGAGCCTCTTGGCGGCTATCTCCTGCTGGCTCAGAAACTTTGGGAAGATGGCAAGGGGTTCGCTCAGGCCTGGAATTTTGGTCCCAACGATGAGGATGCCAAGCCGGTCAGTTGGATTGCCACGAGCATGACCAAAATGTGGGGAAAGGATGCCAGTTGGAAACTGGATGGCCAAAAACATCCTCATGAAGCCCATTATCTAAAACTCGACTGTTCCAAGGCCAAATCTCAGATGGGGTGGTCGCCCACCTGGAACCTTGAAACGACCTTGCAAGCCATTGTGAGCTGGCATCAGGATTACCTGGCCAGGAAAGATATGCGGGCGGTGGTGACCGAACAAATAAACGCTTTTCTAAAGGGAAAAACAATAAAATGACTGCTCTTCCTTGCCGATTTTGCAAGGCTTCGTTAAAGGATAGCTTTGCGGACCTTGGCATGTCTCCGTTTTCGAATTCCTATATCTCCCAGGAAAACCTGCATCGAATGGAACCATTTTTCCCTCTGCATGCCTATGTTTGCGATCATTGCTTTCTTGTGCAGTTAGGAGAATTTCAAAACCCGGCAAGCATATTTACCGATTACGCCTATTTTTCCTCGTTCTCCGATTCCTGGCTGAAACACGCTAAAGAATACACGAACATCATGATAGAACGTTTCAAACTCAATTCATCTCATCAGGTCATGGAAATCGCCAGCAACGACGGGTATCTCCTGCAATACTTCAAGGAACAAGGAATTCCCGTGCTTGGAATCGAACCTGCGGAAAACGTCGCAAAGGTTGCCGAAGAAAAAGGGATACCCTGTATAACCAAATTTTTTGGCAAACAAACCGCTTCAGAACTTGTCTCGGAAGGAAAGCAACCGGACTTGTTACTGGGAAACAATGTTTTGGCGCATGTTCCAGATATCCATGATTTTGTGGGAGGAATGAAAATTGTCTTGAAACCCCAGGGGTTCATCACCATGGAATTTCCCCATCTTCTGCGATTGATAGAAGATAATCAATTCGATACTATTTATCATGAGCATTTTTCTTATCTTTCGTTCCTCACGGTGGAAAAGATTTTTACCGAACATGGCTTGACTCTCTTTGACGTAGAGGAAATACCCACGCATGGCGGGTCACTGAGAATCTACGCCAGACACTCCGAAGATAATTCGAAGCCGGTCAGTGACCGCACAAAAGAACTGCGGAATCGCGAAATCGCCTTCGGCCTGGACTCGATGAAAACGTACACCGCTTTCGCCGAAAAAGTGAAGGAAACCAAAAGAAAACTGCTTTCCTTTTTAATCAAAGCCAAAGAAGATGGGAAAAAAATTGTCGGGTATGGCGCTCCCGCTAAAGGAAACACTCTTTTAAATTATTGTGGCGTCGGGACGGATTTTATTGATTACACAGTGGACCGCAGTCCTTATAAACAAGGTCAGGTTTTACCGGGAATTCGCATCCCCATATTCCACCCTGACAAGATCAAGGAAACCAAACCGGATTATCTATTGATCCTGCCCTGGAATATCAAAGAAGAAATTATGGACCAGATGGCTCATATTCGTCAGTGGGGGGGCAAGTTTGTGGTCCCCATTCCAGGCGTGAAAATTTTGGATTGAAATTTTCCGGACCCAAACCAAATTCTGTATGTACGTGAGATGTTGCCTAAAACACACCCAACCTTTTCAGCGGGGTTTCTAAAATTATGAAATTGATGCCCTTGATGGAAAAATTACTCCCCATTTGCAGAAGCATCACCGGAGACGGTTTGAAAAAAAGCCTGGGTATTCTCTCCGAGGGAACCGGTTTAAAAACCATTGAGTATCCAAGCGGACAGGAGTGTTTTGAATGGACCGTCCCTGAGGAATGGAACATCCGGGATGCCTATATCATTGACAGCAGGGGAAACAAAATTGTCGACTTTCAGAAATGCGGCCTCCACGTTGTCAATTATAGTATGCCTTTTAAAGGAAAATTGTCCTTTCAGGAATTAAAACCTCACCTTTATTCCCTCCCTGAAAAGCCAAACGCCATTCCTTATCGAACCTCCTATTACAACAGAGTCTGGGGGTTTTGTATCAGCCATGAGCAATACCTGAAAATGGAGGAAAACCCTGCCGAGAAATATGATGTTTGTATTGATTCGGATATAAAAAATGGCGCCATGCCTATTGCTGAATGGCTCATTCCAGGAGAAACCGACCAGGAAATTTTACTCTCCACAAATGTCTGCCATCCCTGTATGGCAAACGATAATCTTTCAAATGCCGTGGTGGCCACCGCAGTAGCAAAAGAAATCGCCAAATGGCCTAAAAGAAAATATTCCTATAGGTTATTGGTTTTACCTGCCACCGTTGGGTGCATTGCATATATTCATAATAACCCAGGCTGGGTTGAAAAAATCTACGGCGGGTATGTTTTGTCCTGTCTGGGAGACCCTGGAAACTTTACTTATAAAAAAACCTATCAGGGAAACCATGAAATTGACAAGGTGATGCTCAGCGCATTAAAAACGGGAGATGCTGGATATGAGATAAGAGAGTTTTCACCCATTGGAGGGGACGAATCTCAGTACAACTCACCGGGGTTCAGACTGCCCATAGGTTCCTTAATGAGAACACCTTTCATGGAATACCCTGAGTATCATACTTCTCTCGATAATCTGGATCTGGTAACTGAAGAGGCGTTGCAGGGATCTGTTAAGACTTATCTCCGCGCGATCCGAAACCTGGAATTAAATGCAACGTATAAGGTCACTTTCAAGGGAGATCCGAAACTGAACAAATATAACTTATACGTGGGTCCGCACGAAGATTATAATCGGTTTGTAGGAACCAATTATTTTTTCTCCATGAGCGACGGCCAAAACTCCCTATTGGATATCAGCGAAAAATGTAATGTCGATATTGAAATTCTAAATGACCTAGCCGAAAAAGCCTTACAAAATGGGATGGTCACACGAACATGATTTTCTAATATCATCGACCGATTCGTTGTGAGCCTGCCCATTCAGAACGGTCTCTCTTGTTAAAATTCCATTCCTGACCGGCATCCTGAATGAGCATTGAAGCTGACAGGGTGTTTATAAATTCTTGCAAACATACTCTGTAATCATTTTTCCAGCTAACCGATGGCCTTCGTTATTCCAATGTCCTTTCCCCAGGTTAGTAGTATCAAATCCATGAAGAAATACCCCGTTTTTTTCAGCATAGGTCTGAAAAGGAGGGGCTAAATTCAATACCGGGAAATTTTTCTTTGTTCCAAATTCTTTAATGCGAAAGTCCGGGTAAAATAAGTTTTCAACCCCTAAACTTTTCATATTTTTCTTTGTGATTGATTTGTCAGGATGCACTTGAATCCCGTTCGTCAAGGTCACAACCAGAAATTTACTTTTCTTTTGTTGGACCTCGTCTCGCATTAATTCCAACAAGTCCTCGGTAATGTTCCATGCCTTTTCCCAGGCTTGCCCCTCTGGGGCTTTGTAAATCTCGTCATCCAGCCCCGATTCCTGCAAACTGTTATTTTTTTGGGGCAAACTTTGATTCTTCAAACCAACCCTGAATTTATTGAGTATCTGTAAAATTCTTGAATGATTATAAACCCAGTATAGAAACTTATAATGCCACTTTTGTCTCGTGAGAAAATATTCTGATTTATTAAACGAATCATCAAGTGTCAATTGATCGTCTTTATAATAAAAATAAGGTGCTTTAGGGTTTGGATCAAGATGATAGGAATTGTTACGAAAATCATTACCAGTGAGGAAGGCAAGCAATATAATATCAGGATTATATTTCCAGACTTTATGCCGAAGAGTTAGAAGCTCCTGACCCGTTCCAAAACCGGAAATCCCGAAATTAAGCACCTCCACCTTATTTCCATTAATGACCTTGCATTCTTCCAGATCTTTTTCCATTAACGACCAGAACGTATTCTCCATGGGAACCTGAACAGCTTCAGCCATCGAATCCCCAAGCACTGCGATACGTAAAGTCTTTTCCGGTTTTAACAACGAATGTTCGCGATCCCTGAATCCTTCGCTATTGACCCGGATGTATACTTTATTCTCACCCGTCACCCATCCTTCAATATCTGGAACCAACGTTGAACCTATTTGAGGGTCCCATCGGTAAAAATTCTTATTTGAGAAGCCCATTAAATACAAACAGATTTCACCTACAATCAAACTCAAACTCAATCCAAAAAACAGCAATAATAAATTTTTTACCCAGACCCTAGACAAAAACATATAACTTCAATCTCCAAAACAGAGCAACCATAAATAAATGCAACCGTCCAACCTCTACCTTCTAGCCGTGGTCACGGGTTGACGGGAATACCCTCTCGAAGTAGCGGGTTCGAAATACTGTCTTCACTTCTGAATAATTGAGCTTCGATGATCCAGGGGACAGATTCGTCCACAGGAAACTCTAAGGACAGGTGATAGATCAGCGCGGCGACAAGAAGTATTTTTCTATAGAAACAAACAACCAGGGAAGCCATTTAATTTTAAATTTAAAAAATATTTACAAATCATCTCCATCACCTTCTAGGCTTTACCTGAGTAATAACTGGTATACCAGTCCACAAAATTTTTGACTCCGATCTGAACATTGAACTTCGGTTTGTAACCAAAATCTCGAATGAGGCTTGAGACATCGGCGTGGGACTTATGAAAATCTCCGGGCTGAAACGGCATGAGGTTTAACTGAGCTTTCTTCCCCAGAGTTTTTTCGATTTCCTGAATAAAGTCCATCAGCTTGACCGGCGAGTTGGAACCGATATTGTAAACTCGACACGGTGCCGGCGAAGAAGCCGGGTCGGGCTGAGTGCCGTCCCAATCCGGGTCGGGCTCGGCAGTTTTCATGACCACGCGAACCACTCCTTCGACAATATCATCGATATAAGTGAAATCCCGGACCATATCGCCCCGGTTGAATACATCAATGGGTTTGCCTGCAAGAATATTCTTGGTAAAAAGGAACAACGCCATATCGGGCCTCCCCCACGGACCGTACACCGTGAAGAACCGTAAACCCGTCACCGGCAATTTATAAAGATGCGCGTAGGAATGCGCCATCAGTTCGTTGTCTTTTTTTGTGGCCCCATAAAGAGATACCGGGTGATTGACACAGTCGTGGACCGAAAACGGATATTTTGTATTCAATCCATAAACCGAGCTGGTGGACGCATAAACCAGATGCTCCACGTTATTATGACGGCATCCTTCCAGAATATTCAGAGTGCCGATGACATTGCTTTGGATATAAGCATGAGGATGATCCAGAGAATACCGGACGCCCGCCTGGGCTCCCAGGTGGATAACGCGTTCTGGCTTTTCTTTTTTAAAAAGATTGGCCACCGCCTCGTTATCGGCAAGATCGTCTTTATATAGTTTGAATTTCTCAAACTTTTTCAATAGTTCCAAACGGGAATTTTTTAGCTCAACGGAGTAGTAATCATTGACATTATCCAGGCCAATAATTTCATGCCCCTCCTCCAGGAGTCGTTTTGAAGTGTGAAATCCAATAAAACCCGCCGCGCCTGTGACCAGAATTTTCATATCCGTATTAGTCTTTTTTATATTAGTAAAATTTATTATCCCAGTATCTAATAATCAATTAATTGTACCTGTTGAAAATAATTCCTTGCGGCCCTCCACGGACACATAAAACCACCTCTTTTGTTGAGGGTCCTTTCCTTCGTTTAATGTGGGGCCATATTTCCTGACAAGTATATCGGAGTAACCCATGAGCAACAATGTTGTTGGGAAAATTTGATGTTGCGAATAAATTTTTTCAGGATGAACAGGAAATTTTTCTTTGGCTCTCGAATTAATCACCACCAAGGGCACGTCGGCTTGACTTCTGGGCGTATTTTCCGGGGTGCAATGTGTCCTTTTAGTACCTTCTTCGATTATGCTTTGCCCATGGTCTGATGTGTAAAATGTTACAGAATCCGTTATATTAATTTTTCCAATGTAGTCAATTAAAAAATCATTTGCTGTAAATTTTATTAAGTTCAAATAGGTGTTAATTGTTTTTTCCCGGTTTTTTAAATTCATCGCATCATGAGTTGCGCTACGGACAGGTTGGAAAACTGTTTTTTCTTTTGGGTATCCCAACAGATAAGGCCAATGAGCTCCCATTTTAACGAACATCACAAAATTATTTTTACCACCGCTATTTTCCAGATCATTTTTAATTTGCGACATAATCACACCATCTCTTTTATGCGGGGGTATGCTTCTATCCAGGGTTGCATACTCGTCAACATGCTTCATATCACTTTGGGTAAAATAACCTTGTACATTCCCTTTGACAACTTGAGCATCATAAAGCCAGGTTTTATACCCCGCCCGTTTTGCATACTGGAATATAGTTGGCATTTTTCTGGAATCATTTTCAAAGTCCTCAACAGAATTTGGATTCAGCCCAATTCTTAAGTACAAATTACTTTCCGAAGAACAATTTGCCACAGAATTCACCACTCCATAATTCGAAATAGACCCTTTTAAAACCTCATTTTCCAAATCTGGTGTCGAGTTCTTTTTATATCCATTTATTGACAAATAACTACCCGTCACCGATTCATCAACAATCCAGACTAAATTTTTCACCTCAGGTTCTTTTTGGGGTTTAATATTTTCATCCAGAATCCTTGGCGGATTTTCTTCGTACGTCAAATGATAGTAAATAATTATGGCAGGTATTTTTAATGGAGCCGGATATGACCCGGTATTAATTGAATAGACCCAGTCGGAGGAACACAAAATCAGGACGATTGGAATGGGAATAACCGACGACCATCTGATGGGCAGTCTCTTTGGAAAGCTCTTTCTTAATTTGACTAAAATAATTCCAACTGCAATGGCGAGAAGGATTGCCTTAAGAATATCCCAAAGGAAAACAATAATATTCTTAAAGTTAGCGGCCTCTATCAGAGCCAATTGATATTCAAATTCTGTAAACCCTCTTGGGTTGCTTAGAAACTGAATAAATAGATCGATTGAGTAAAATACCACTAATGAAAAAAGGAAAAAACGCCATAAAATTTCCGATTTCGACATTAACATTATTAAAATTAAAGCGGTACAACTCAAGTATGAAAAAAAATAAATAGCCGCCTTTGCAAAACCTCTTAAGTCATACGGGAGACCTAAAAAATTAATTTCAGTAATCACATATAACGGATTAAAAATTGACTGAAGAAAAATTCCCAATAACAAAAGAATTATAAAAATTCTTATGTGTGGATAAAATTCTGAAATTTTTCTAGGTGTTTTCATCTGTTGCGATCGCCTGAGAATATAAAAAAACTAAAGTGTGCCGTAATGGCCATTTCCTGACAGAGGTCCCGTTGAGGTTTTTTTTCGGATTTTAGTGATTCCAGTCCCCGAAACTAGGAAACCTGGCGTTCAGAATCGCCGCATTGAGTTCTTCCTGGCGAAAATAACCAAAAAAATTTTAATCGAGAGAGTAACGTTGCTACTCAATAAAGTATTTTTACTTTGACCTTATGACTCTCTACTAGCAGGGTTTCTGGGAGGACTCAAAGTCGCGCATTCCACGCCGCAGGTCTTCCACAGTGCCAATATCCCGCCATTTCCCCTCAGGGAAAGTTTCTGTGGCTATCGAATGACCCTGATCCAACCAGGCCTGAAACACATTGCCAACATAAAACTCCCGTTCGGCCAGCTTTTCCATCGAACCGGTTTCCCTGGCCTGCCCGATGACACCCGCAAGGTAGTCGTGCAAAAAATTGGAGAATCGAGGGGTCCAAACGGCGTTCAACCAGCAATGACGAAGTGTCGATGTTTTTGGTTTGATGATTATATTTGTCACATCTCCTTGGGAATTGGTCTCGATCATATCTGTTTTTTGAGGATTGTCCGCCGGGAACAGTCCCAGCACCACATCATCTCCCGAACTTTCCTGACGTTTCAGCAATTTTGTATAGGCATTTTCCGGTTTGAACAGGATATCGGGGTACCCCAGCGCGACCCGGTCATTCTGGATAAACGGCCAGGCCTGGTCCAGACTGTAGGGACTGCCGTAAGGATGGTTCATCATCAGGTAAGCCAGATGAATATTGAACTTCTCACCATCACCCAGAAAACCGGGGATATCCCATTTTCCCGGACGGATGATCATAAACGCCCGCTCAATACCCGCCGCTTGAAATTGTTCCAGCAAAAACTGACAGGCGACTTTGGGACGCGACACTCCATTGGCATCGGGCGCTTCCAGCCCAAGAGGAAATACCTCCTTGCTGCAAGGCAACGAACCGAGCCGCGATGCCTGCCCAGCGGCGGGAATCAAACCGACCACACCACTGGGTTTTATCGGGGGTTTATCCAAACCAACCTCATTTCATGAAAAAAATTTCATAAATTCCGGCAACCTTGCCCCCACAGTAACCGCTCGATTTTTTTCGAGCATCCCTAAAGAGTTCAGGAACAAAGTCCGGCCTGATTATATTGGATTTTTCAGCGGCGGAGGGATGGATCAGGCTTTGATGATTTTGTCCGATTCAATTTTTCCGCAGGCATTCCTGGTATCAAGAACAATTTTGGACCGTTCAACGATGTCTTTATAATCATAATTGGAATGGTCGGTCAGGATAATGGTCATGTCGTACTGAGGTAATGTGTCTAGGGACACGCTCTTTTTCCCAACATATTGATTGTATTCTCGTTTTGGTCCCAGAACAACAGGAACATAAGGATCGTTGTAATCGACTTCGGCTCCATACTCATCCAGAAGCTCCATGATTTTGAAGCTGGGGGATTCCCGGTCGTCATCGACGTTCTTTTTATAGGCCATTCCAAGAATAAGAAGTTTGCTCCCCTTCAAACTTCTTCCGGCACTGTTCAATGCCCACAAAATCTTTTGCAAAACGTATTCCGGCATGGACACATTGATCTCACCGGCAAGCTCGATAAACTTGGTCGGCACGCCAAATTCCCGGGCCTTCCAGGTCAGATAAAACGGATCGATGGGAATGCAGTGACCGCCCAGGCCGGGGCCGGGATAAAACGGCATGAAACCAAACGGTTTGGTACTCGCGGCTTCGATCACTTCCCAGACATCAATGCCCATTTTGTCAAATATAATTTTCAATTCATTGACCAGAGCGATGTTGACTGACCGAAAAATATTTTCCATCAATTTGGAAGCTTCCGCCGCCTTGGTCCCGGAGACCGGAACCGTCTTTTCAATAACGGATAAATAAAGAAGGTTCGTGGCTTCCAACCCTTTTGGGTCGTCCGCTCCAAGCACCTTTGGGATGGTTGCGGTCGAAAACTGCTTGTTGTTAGGGTCTTCCCGTTCGGGAGAATAGGCGACATAAAAATCCTGATTGGCTTTGAGACCGCTTCCGGCTTCCAGTTCCGGCGCCAGAACGTCCTGGGTCGTGCCGGGATACGTGGTGGATTCCAAAACGACCAACTGATCTTTTCTTAAATAGGGTGCCATCATCTGAGCCGTTTTTACGATATAGCTCATATCCGGTTCCCGGTTGTCGTTGAGCGGTGTGGGAACGCAAATAAGCACACAGTCGCATCTCGATATCGCCGAAAAATCGACGGTAGCTTCAAACTTTCCGGTCTTCACCATTTTTGCGATGCCTTCACTGGGAATGTGGCGTATGTAGCTTTCCCCTTTGGAGAGCTTCTCCACCTTCCGGGGATCAACATCGAGGCCAATCACCGGGAACCCGGCTTTACCAAATTCTTGAACCAGAGGCAACCCGACATAACCCAGGCCAATGACCCCGACACACGCTGTTCTTTCTTTAATTTTATTAATTAGCAATTTAAAAACCTGACTTAATGAGTGATTATGGGTTTCTTAACGTTTAACAAGTTTGGAGATTTCATCTTTTGTTGGGCGCGCGATGCCAAAACAACAGGCAATGAAATTTTTATCTACGATATTTATTGATGAGATCGCTTACCGTTTCAATCACGCGATTCACATCCTGCTCAGACATTTTAGGATACAAAGGTAAAGTTAATATTCTTTCCGAATAACTCGACGCTACAGGGCAATCCTCAGGTTTAGTTTTAAACTGCTTACTATAATAGGGCTGCAAATGTAACGCGATATAATGAACTCCCACTCCAATGCCCCGTGATTGGATTTCTTGAAGAAACTGGTCCCGGTCAATGGTCAGGCGGTCCAGCTGCAGGGCGACTATATAGAGATGATAGGCAGACTGAACTTCATCCTTTCTTATCAGAGTTTCCAGTTCCGGAATATTTTTAAACGCTTCATCATAGATTTCAACATAGCGCTTTCTCGTTTCTAAAAACTGGTTCACCTTTTTCAGTTGATGAATTCCCAATGCGGCGCTGATATCCGGCATATTATATTTATAGCCAGGGGTGTGCAATTGCCAGTGGGCGAACCCGCTTTTCCCAAACCGTTTCCAGGCGTCTTTGTTCAAACCATGAAGACGCAGGACGCGAATTTTATCTGCCAACTCATCGTCATTGACCGTTAACATACCGCCCTCCCCTGTGGTCATGTTTTTGTTGGCGTAAAAACTGAATGAGGTCATGTGCCCCAGATTCCCTATTTTCCTCCCTTTGTAAGAAGATTCCAGGGCATGCGCCGCATCTTCAATAATGACAAGGTTGTGTTTGTCCGCAATGGCCTGAATCGTATCCATCTCGCAAGGATGACCCGCAAAATGCACCGGGAAAATGGCCCTTGTTTTTGAAGAAATTTTCTCTTCAATTTTAGCGGGATCAATATTCATTGTCCCAGGCTCTATGTCGACAAAAACCGGTCGTAATCGTTCATGCACCACCACGTTCGCGGTGGCGGGAAATGTCATCGGAGTGGATATCACCTCACTGTCCGGCTCCAACTCCAGCGCAATCAGCGACAAATGAAGACCGGCGGTGCATGAGTTCAGTCCAAGTGCATGCCTGCACCCGATGTAATTTTTAAAGTCCTCCTCAAACTGATGGGTTCTCGGACCCGTCGTCAGCCACCCGGACTTGAGAGTATCAATGACTTCCTGAATCTCATCATCATCCAGCCAGGCCCGGTGAAAGGGCATGTCTATATCCATCAACAATCCTTATTTTCTTGGCCCACTAACTGCTGTCCTGATTGGCGCAATGGATTTTGAGAGTTCTTTGAGGAAACTTAGAAGGGCGTTTAGAAAATGTTACTAATTCCAAAGGAGCCTTACCTTACCGCCTGGATCAGACACTTGATCTGGGTAAAAAATGTGACCTTCATTATAAGGTTTCATTCTTTTCCAGTCAATGCGCCTCCAACAGGTATGAGTTTTGTTACCTCCCGGCTCCCATAAACATCTTCGTCAGAGTCTTCAAAACAATGCTGGCATCCAATTTAATGGAAAAGTGCCGGATATAATACAAATCATATTCAAACTTTTTTATGGCATCGTTCAGGTCTTCCCCGTATTTATAATTAACCTGGGCCCATCCTGTAATACCGGGTCTCACCAGATGTCGAAACCGGTAGCAGAAATATTGCTTCTCATAGACCTCAGTCAGTTTTGCCTGTTCCGGTCGCGGGCCGATCATGCTCATATCTCCCTTTAGAACATTCCACAACTGGGGCAACTCATCCAGATGTAGATATCGGAGCCATTTCCCGACCTTGGTGATGCGCATATCAAATTTCTCGGTACACGCAGGACTATCAACCTGAATCGTTGTCATCGTTCTGAATTTATAACAATTAAAAGGAACATTGTTTTTTCCGGTCCGTATCTGCTTAAAGATGATGGGACCCTTGTCCCCCAACCGAATCAAAGCAGGCACCAGAAGGAAGAAAGGAGACGTCAGAATCAAGCCAATGGACGCGAGCAACATGTCTGAAAATCTTTTAATTTTTTCAAATATTGGATTACGAGGAACGTCAAAACCCTCCCCCAACATTAATTGCGGGTTGACCAGCGAGCTGGGAATCTTTTGCAGATAATTTTCATAAAATTTTTCAACAGAAATGATGGGGACCCCGTTGAAATGACAATTGATTAGTTTTTCCACAAACTCTCTTTTCATACTGCGTCTGTCATCGGCTACAATCACGGCTTCCTGCGAGCCGTTCATAGTTGCAAAATGATTTTCCGCAACCGCTTCAATCACCGGGGAATCACTCCCACACAATTTTTGTCCAACCCTGTTTTGAGACACATCCAAAACACGAAAGTTCTGACTTATTCCGGATTTCAAACAATCCATGTAAAAATCCTTGGCCAACCCTCCCGTTCCAAGGATGACAAAATAGCGCTCCTTTTGGTGCTTATGAAACAAGCTATATATATAAGCGCGATAAAATAAAGAGACCGCAATAAAGGTCAAAAAACTTAAGGGAAGAACCATTCGACCAAAATAGTTGCCCGGTTGAAAAGTAAATATATAAATGCTGAGAATCGTGAGCACCAATGCCGCCAGACCCGCGACTATGTGTTCCGTAACGTAATTTAAGCTCCGCATATTATTTTTCAAGGAATACCCGTCAATGAGAAATAACATTAATGGGGAAATAGCGAGCGGAACCACCAAGGATTGCCAGACATCTTCTGGAAGAGGCCCGCCCTTGAATCGAATGAGAAGAAAAATAAAAAACAAGGCCCCAAGAGTTATGATGTCCAGCACCAAAAGAGATAATGGCATTAGTACTTTGTTTCGCATTTAAATCCTCTTACATTGGAAAAATTTTCCAAATCGATTTTTCGAAATTAAATTTCTCTTTAAAAAAAAGAGAACCATCAGCCGGAAAGCCAGAAAAACTGCTCCCCTCCTCTTGCGCCCTCAAACCAACCAATTGATTAATAGTAGTAAAGTGCCACTTCAACATTAAGAACTGGTCAAAGTCTCAACACAGATTGGTAACAAAATCGAATGACTTCCCCCACACACCGCCCCAACCGCCCAAAGCTACGAAGCGTCCCGTCAGACATTCAAAGATCATCATGCACACAATAGAATAACATTTACCATAGACATTAATGTAAATATCATTTCATCGCCCATAATGACACAATCGAGTCCAATTTTTCACCCTTCTTCAATCAAAACAGGGTATAACAATTATGTGTTACGTATAACCTTACTATATTTTTATAGTTATTTGCTTAAAAATTGTTTTAATTTTTAAAAATTAAATTTACCCATACTTACATCTTTCAATGTAAATATATTGAACACATTAAGTTGCTAAAATACTTAAGCAAACACGCTCAAGAAAATCACTGTAAATTTATAGTAACCGTTAAATGTTACGATCAGGCCAAGGTTGTGTCGCCATATCGAACTATTTACAGCATTTTTGGTGAAAAGCTGAATAACCGGGAGAGAGGGGTCTCTAGCATGGTAAATATGGGTAAGAAAATATAGTCAGAGGAGGAAGGTTTGTTCAAGGTGGCCTGTCCCGTTGCCACCGGGAATGTTTCCGCCAGGGGTTACATGAGCTAGCCACCCAAATTCTGGGGGTTTTCTCCATTTCCACGCGCTTAACCTGAGACTGAGCTATTAACAATATTGTCGTCCGGATAACTCAATCCCGAACTTTTTGGTAAATAATCCTTAATTTACCGACTGTTTGTGTTGACACCATAGAAATATAGAGATATATTTGTATCTCGGGGTTTTTCATCGGAAAACCCATTTTTTCATGCCTGTATTTTTTTAGTTGCCAGCGGATTCATAGCATTGCATTTAAAGGGATTATCTGGCTTTCGTGGGGTTCAAAGGTTATACTGTTTGGTGAGACCGGCAAAGGGTCATACTGTTTAGCTGTAGAGCGCATATTCGGTGGGCCGACTTTGGTAGAGCGAATAGCTCTCCTCCTTCGCTGACTGATTCGTGGGAACAATTACTTAATACATACACACCCCGTAAGGTTCAATGACCTATGATACAAAGGCTCGTCTAAATGGGGATTGAAGGATAAAATCTTCAAGAGTTTTACGAATGGGTTATCGATCTGACATATCAGGTACTATTCAATCCAACGAGGTAAAGTAAAAATGTTAAAGCCTTTATTTAAATCTTTAATTCCAGCCTGTTTGATCCTTCTGATTCTTCCCGTATCATCCCTGGCTTTTCCAAAATTTGATTATTTAACTAAAGGTGGAGTGTCTCTGGAGCAGGGAGACATGCGTATAGGCCGGATACAGTTAAACCCTGGTCTCGCATTCAGCTCAGCTTATGAGTCCAACATATTTGATTCGGCCGATCAGGACTTTGCCAATGGCACCGTTGAGGAACCTACAGACGATTTTATTTTTACTGTGAAACCTTCTATGGGCATATCACTGGATAGGGCCGCGGGTGAGATTTTCGGTTTTTATGCCAAATACAGCGGGAGAGATGAAAATTTTCTCCATGAAGGCGATACCCAGGATTTTTTCAATCACTTGATAGATGCCGGAATCAATCTGGGCGGACCTGGTGGTCGGGGTGATTTGACCATCGGCGGGAGCTGGCGAAAAGAGGCCGGTGGCTCTGACAGGGATATCAACTCCAATATCGGTAACCGTCAGGCAACAACAACCAGCACTGGTTTTGCGGAATTACTTTACTCTCTCTCCAAGATTTTGAAGTTGCAATTAAAGGCGGAAGTGGAAGACCAGAAGTTCCAGGGTGTCGTGAGTCAAAACATTGATGAATATAATTTTGGCGGGTCCATCTTCTGGCAAGCGACAACGCCTGCGGCATTTGGCATAAAGTACAACCATAAACTCAGACGCTACCAAATTCCTTCTCCTGCTAATGATGATTCCGATTCTGACCAGGTTTTCCTCGCTATGAGGTGGGAACCCACGTCACTGATCTCCGGCGAGGTAGCGGTGGGTGTAGATATGAAAAGATTTGATACTTTTACAGGCGAAGACAGCGAAGACCTGGTGTACCAGGTTGATGTGAATTATACCCCGGTGAAGCGAACCCGCGTTTCTCTAAAAGCCAGCCGGGAAATACTAGACTCCACCTTTGGGACTATTCAGTCGTTAATTTTGTCTAATATCACTATGTCGTTAGCTCAAAATTTAGGGAAAAAATTCACCCTGCTGGTAGAACTGAGCCATGATAACCTGGATTACCGCAGGTCCTCTATTGACTTTGCAAATGGAGGAGCCGTCAGAACCCGTGTTGACAATACAGTTGCGGGTTCCACCGCCCTGGTATATGAAATCCAAAAGTGGTTGGACGCAAAAGCAAGATATCAATATGAGAAAAACTTGTCCAACTTTGATGACAATGACTATTTAAACCACATCGGTGTTATAGAGATTGCGGCTAAGTATTAGCTTCTAATTTCATACCTGAAATTTTCTGTTTACCATCTCACCGGCTAGCGCTAGCCAATATAGATATTCGTCAATAAACCACGCCTCTTTGTAATTCTTGTTTAGAATACCATCGGCTAGGGTGAATTATTGGCCGTAAATATGCTTTTGGCCAAGAGCTGGGAAATACACCTTAAATTGTAAAATAGATGTCTGATATGGGGAAACAACAGCCTTCATTGGGAGCAATTTGTATGAAGAAGAAAGCATTAATCGCTATCGGTTTTTTTGTTTGGTTGCAAATGTTTTATTCGGCGGGAGCTGAACCAATCAGGGATTTCGCCAGAAAACCAATTTTGGGATCAGGAAGTTCGGAGAAGGAGTTTTTACCCTCCATGCCGATCATCAACCAAAACAATCCTTTTGTTTTGGGGCCAGAAGACTTGCTGACAATCAGTGTCTGGGGAAATAAAGAATTGACCACCGAAATGCCTGTTCGTCCTGATGGCTTCATATCCTATCCTTTAATTGGGGATATAAAAGCTCTGGGTTTGACTCCCTCCCAGTTGAAAGATGAAATCACCCAGCGTTTGAGAAAATATATCACCGATGCCAGTGTGACCGTTGTGGTTAAGGAAATAAACAGCATTAATATTTCGGTGGCTGGAGAAGCTGTTGACCCCGGAACTTATAAAGTGAATCGCCCTATCACCTTGATGCATTTATTTTCTCTGGTAAAGGGTTTTACAGATAAAGCTGACTTAAGAAAATCCTACCTTTTGCGTAATGGGCAAAAGTTAAATATTAACTTCTACTCCCTGGTTAAAGAAGATGACTTCACGCAAAATATCTGGTTGAAGCCCAATGATCTGATATTCATTCATGACAATTTTGGCAATCGAATAAATGTTATGGGCGAAGTGACAAAGCCTCAGGTTGTTACCTATCAGGAAGGAATGACCGTCATGGACGCTGTGCTTCTGGCCGAGGGGTTGACTGATATCGCCAAAGCCAACAACACAAAAATCTATCGAAACAACAAAGGCCGCAATGGGAAATCAATTGAAAAAATAAAAATAGAGCTGGATAAAGTGATTTTTGAAGGGGATCTATCAAAGAACATACTGCTAAAGCCAGGGGACATCATTCACGTTCCTCGAAGCTTCTTTTAGCAGAGGAAAATTTCGTTCGATGGCGCCGGACCGGGCCATTCAGTGCTCCGCTGGCATCATGATACCGCCCGCAAGCTCATTGCTTGCGGAGACGGGGAACTAAAGGCGGCTTCCAGGGAGGCAATGATTTGGCGGTGGGAACGATACGTCCTTTCCAAACAGTTCCCCGCCTGAACCAGGCTCCTGTCAAACCAGACCCTACCATCGCCATAAAAAGCAGGAACGAGGCCGGCATAAGAATCAAATCCAGAGTGGCTTTCAAGAATTTTCCGCTTTTCATCCACAACACAGAAAACACCGCCAATATTTGCAGGGAACCGACCAGAGCCTGAGCGCGATTGCTCGTTTCCATTCCGCCGAGCCAGGTCAGCCACGGAACCACCCAGAAAAACAGCATTCCTACCGTTAACAGTAGAAGAGTCCAACTACCTCTTGTGGGACCCAGAACCGTCCAGATTCCATTGACCAGACTGCGCGACCAGCCGCGATAAGCTTCAGCCATTGAAGAATACATGGTCGTTTTCAGAGCCTCCCCCGCGTCGATCCCCAGCGTGAGAAAACCCTTTAGTTTCGCGAGATACCCAAGCGACGCGTCCGTGCTGGAATACTCACGAACCGCGGCATGGGTCCCCACGGCCTCGTACGCCTCGCGGGTCATCAAGACATACTGGCCATTTATGAGGCTTTGCCGGGATTTGGAATCCGCGAGTCCCTTGCGGTCGCTCACCATAAATATATAGGACAAAACCGCAAGGTTGACCAGGCCAACGCCGATCCCCGGCGTCTGTTGTTCACCAACCGCTGTCGCCAATGAAGCCGGACTGGGCAGAACAACCCCCATCACCCGCGAAAGCAAATACGATTCATGAAATGTGTCCGCATCGGTAAAAAGCAACCAGTCTCCCTTTGCCAGAGAATACCCCTGGCAGATAGCGTGAGCCTTACCCATCCAACCCTCCGGCAAAGCCTTCCCCTCAACCACTTTGAGGCGCGAATCTGTATTGCCTAACCTGGCTAATATTTCCGAGGTCGCGTCTTTCGAGCCATCGTCCACCGCAATGACCTCGAATCGAGGGTAATCCTGCGCCAGCAAAGATCGAATGCAACGCTCGATATTTTTTTCTTCATCACGCGCCGGAACGATGATGGACACCATCGGAGCGTTTTCAGGCAGGCAGAGGTTATCTTCAGGAAGACCGGGCATGGAACCGCCGCACTGACGGCTCCAACGATGCCAAACGATCAGCCAAAAAATCAGGACCGCGAATCCGTCTGAAAAGGACAGGGGCAAAAACACTTCCTCCTGGAGGTTGAGTTGAGGATATTTTCAAAGGGACATCTGAAAATGGGGAGGCGGAGCAACTTGGGAGGAACGGCTTGCAAGGAAGCAGAGAAACGCTAATCAGGGTTTATTATTATCCAGAATTTTTATTATTTCATTGAGATCCTGTTTGAGTTCACGTTTCCATTGCAGAAATTTATCCCGGTCCTCCTGAATCTCCAGGGGCGAACCCTTCTTTTTGTATTTCTTCAATTTTACTTTCGCGCCGGCAATGGTAAATTTTTCTTCATACAGAAGCCGCTTGATTTCCAAAACAATCTCAACGTCTTTTTTCTGGTAAAGTCGCTGTCCAGACCGGTTTTTATCCGGGCAAAGCGTATCAAACTCATCTTCCCAATACCGAAGCACGTGCTGTTCCACCATCGCAATATCAGCCACCTCGCCAATTTTAAAAAACACCTTATCGGGAATCACGTGATCCATTTAACTCGCCTCAGTCACATCAAATTTCGCAAATAAATCAGGAGGTTACAAGTGCCTATTAAATCATTTTGTGAAGTGTAAAAGCAAGATGAAATGACTGGAAAAACATCGTGCCTGGCAAAAATCCATTGTCAGATCAAAGTTGATCCGTTGAGGTCAGCAAATTCTTGCTCGGCTTGAATGTCAGGACCCTGCGAGAGCGAATGACGATGGGTTCACCCGTTTGCGGATTGCGGGCATTTCTGGCTTTTTTCTTTTTCAAATAAAAACTTGCGAATCCCGCAATGCGAACACTCTCCCCGTTCGCCAGCTCAGTCTTGATTTCCTTGAACAAGACATCCACCGCTTCTTCAGCTTCCAGACGAGTGAACCCCACCTTTTTATAAACCTGCTCTACCAAATCAGACTTCACCACGTTTGGTTTTAGCTTAAAAATATCCACAAACCACATCCCTTCTTTTAAAGCTGGAACGCCGATCCAGCAGTTTTATGACTATCCCTGTTTCTCTTTATCAAACTCAGTATTCGCTTGTTCGATGATCTTTTTAGCGAGATGTTCGGGAACATCGTCATAATGATCGAATTCCATCACGAACATTCCCCTGCCACTCGTTATGGACCGCAAGTCCGCCGCGTAATTCAAAATCTCAGCCATGGGAACATGCACGCGAATGGTTTGATTTTCATCGTCCGCGTCGATTCCCTGAATTTTCCCACGCTTGGAATTGAGGTCTCCCATGATGTCGCCGACATATTCACCGGGCACAATGACCTCCATCGTCATGACGGGCTCCAGTAAGACAGGCTTGCAATCGACAACCCCTTTTTTGAATCCTAATGACCCCGCAATTTTGAAAGCCATCTCTGACGAATCAACATTGTGGTAGGAGCCGTCATAAAGTTTGACCTTCACGTCGACCATAGGGTAATGCGCGATCACACCCTGGGTCATCGCTTCCTGAATTCCCTTCTCCACAGCGGGGATGTAAGTTTTGGGAATGGCACCGCCCACAATTTTATCTTCAAAAACAAACCCGCCGCCCTTTTCAACGGGAGAGATTTCCAACCAGGTATCTCCAAATTGGCCCCGGCCTCCCGTTTGTTTTTTATATTTTCCCTGAACCTTGGTTCGCCCGCGAATGGTTTCCAGGTAGGGAACTTTGGGCGATTTCGCGTCCACCTCCACGCCAAACCTTTTTTTCAACCGGTCGATGACAACATCCAGGTGCAACTGCCCCATTCCCGAAACAAGGAGTTCATGGGTTTGAGGGTTCCTCTCGACTTTTAAAGTAGAATCCTCTTCTGTCACTCGATGTAAAGCCGTGCTGATTTTTTCCTCATCCGCACGGGTCCTGGGCACAATCGCCTGGGAGAAAACAGGAACGGGAAATTGAATGGCGTCGAAGACGACGGCGTTTTCCTGTTCCGAAAGAGTGTCGCTGGTCTGAGTCACCTTGAGCTTCGCCACGGCTCCCATATCCCCCGCCGATACTTCAGAAACCGGCGTTTGTTTTTTACCCTGAAGCATATAAATTTGTCCGACCCTTTCACTGGTTTCCCTGGAAGCGTTGAACACGCTGGAATCCGCTTTAATGGAACCGGAGATCACCCGAAACAAAGTCAACTTTCCCGCGTAAGGATCGGCGATGGTCTTGAATACCAAAGCTGAAAAGGGCCCTTTTGGGTCTGCCCGGCACTCTACCTCGGAACCATCTTTGAGAGATTTCCCCATGACAGGTTCCCTTTTATCAGGAGAAGGCAAATAATCGACCACCGCCTTCAATAAAAGGTCCACACCCATATTCAGGGCTCCCGATCCGCATAAAACGGGAATCAACGCCCCACTTTGGATGCCATTCTTCAGTCCCGAGTGAAACTCATCATCGCTGAGTTCCCCCTTTTCCAGGTAAACCTCGATCAGTTCGTCATCCACTTCCGCAATCGCTTCGGTGAGTTCCGCCCGGCTCATTTCGACGCGGTCCGCAAGGTCTGGAGGAATGTCACCGATCTTGCCTTTTCCATCGCCTTCTTTCTCATAGGAATGATAGGTGTTTTCCACTAGATCAACAATTCCTGTAAAGCTCTCACCATACCCAACGGGCATTTGCAGTAAAACTGGAGTTTTTTTGAATTTTTTTTTCAAGTTTCCCAATATAGGGACGATATTGGCCCGGTCATGGTCCAGTTTATTCAAAAAAACAATTCGTAAAAGATCCTGCTCGTCCGCCCATTTCCACACTTTTTCCGTGTAAAACTGAATTCCGTCATCGGCGCCTATGACCACGACGGCAGAATCAACCACCCGGATGCAGGCCGGCGTGTCGGCGATGAAGTTGTTGTCACCCGGTGTGTCGAGGAGGTTGATTTTATGCTTTTCCCATTCGCAAAAAGCCAAAGAAGCGCTCAGGGTGTGACCGCGCTTTATTTCATCCGGGTCGTAGTCCATCATTGATGAAGTGTCGCCCACCTTTCCCAGGCGGTCGGACACACCCGCTGTATAAAGGATGGATTCCGCAACAGAGGTTTTCCCGGAGGACCCATGACCAATGAGCCCAATATTTCTGATCTCCTGAATTTTAAAGTTTTTCACTTCAAACCTCCGGATAAAATGGGGTTCAAAATTTCAAGTTCAAACTTTTTCCCTGAACACATTCACAGATCTTGAGCGCGAAGTATTAAAAATATTTCCCGTTACGGGTTCACCTGCCCTTTTTACGGCCCGAAAACAACAAGCGGACCGGGGTTCCCGTAAAACCGAATACTTTGCGCAAACTATTGGTCAAATACCTCTTGTACGAAAAGTGAACTCCCTGTGGATAGTTTACAAAACATCTGAACGTGGGGGGACAGTTCTTGACTTGTGTGGTGTACATCATTTTCAAAAATTTACCACGGTAACTGCTCATCGGATTTTTTATTATTGCCTTCTCGAAACAATCGTTCAATTTGCCCGTAGTGATATTTTTAGAATACTCCCGATACACCTGGCCAATGCTTGAAAGTAATTTATTCAAACCCTGTCCGGTTATCGCGGAAGTCGTCAATAACGGAGCAAACTCCAGAAACCGAAGTTTTTTCCGCACCCGTTCATCAAATTCGGAGAAAGACTTTCTCGGCTCCTTAATTAAATCCCATTTATTGGCTACTATAATACATCCTTTTCCCCTGTCAAAGGCATACCCCGCAATGGTGGCGTCCTGCTCCGACACCCCATCATGCGCATCCAAAACCAGAACCGCAATATCACATCGGTCGAGAGCTTTCAAGGCCATGATAACGCTGAACTTATCGAGCACGTTTCGGGTTCTGCCTTTCCTGCGGATTCCTGCGGTGTCAATAAAGACAATATTTTTACCCTGATACTCAAAATAAGTGTCTATGGCATCCCGGGTGGTGCCGGGAATCGCGGAGACGATGCATCGGTCGGAATTCAACAACTTATTTATCAATGAGGATTTTCCCGCATTTGGTTTGCCCACAATCGCAACTTTGATAGCATCGGGAACAGGCTCCTCGTGGATAGATTCGGGAGGAAGTTCTTTGACCAGGTTTTCAATGAGCTCGGACAACCCCAGACCATGTTCTGCCGAAATGGGATAAGTGGCCTGGATTCCCAATTGGTAAAATTCTGTAATTTCCTTTTCGTGGGCGGGTTCATCCACCTTATTGACAGCCAGAAACAACGGTTTTCCCGTTTTCCTTATTTTTTGGATAATATGACGATCCTGAGAAGTGAGCCCATACTGCCGATCGACCACTAAAATAATGAAATCGGCTTCGTCTTCAGCGACCCCCACCTGCTCCCTGACCTGAAGCTCGATTTCATTCGCGTTGTCAAGTTCGATTCCTCCTGTGTCGATCACAATGACCGGGCGGCCCATCAATTCCGCGCGGCCAAAAAGGCGGTCGCGGGTCACGCCGGGCGTATCATTGACAATGGAGGTTTTTCTTTGGGTGAGTTTATTAAAAAGGGTGGATTTTCCTACATTGGGCCTGCCAATGATGACCACTACCGGAACGGACATGGGGTTAAACCTTGCTAAGAGAACTTCTTATAGTTTATATCTTTTAACCTGCGGCACCCGCCAACCCCTTTAAAAAGGCATTGGCTCATGACCCAGATTGAATTTTTTGAAGCGCCCTTAAATAGTTGGACCCCTATCCTTTTTGTACTCATGAATTCCCCGTGCGATAGATTCAGCCAGCCTGTCCAGGTAGACTGACTTTCGCAACCTTTTTTCTTCACGCGAATTCGTAATGAACCCCACCTCCACAAGAATGCTCGGCATTTTGGTGTCGTGGAGGACAAAGAAAGGCCCTTCTTTAACGCCGAGATCTTTCACTTTAGAATATCTCTTTTTAATCGAACTGTGCAGACGTTCCTGGACATGCCCCGCCAATAGGGCCGAATCGTTGATTTTTGTGGTGCTGATGAGGCTGGCTAAAATTTCCTGGACCTGATCGTCTTTTACGGAATGCACCAGGTCGCCATTTTCACGAGCCGCGGTCTCTTTAGCCTGCTCACTGTTCGCGTTGCCCAGATAATAAGTCTCTATTCCATGTGCCGAGAGGCGCTTCGCCGCATTGACGTGGACGGAGACAAACAAATCGGCTTCGTTTTCATTGGCAATCCCGCCTCTTTCTTCCAAAGGAATAAAAGTATCGTCCGTTCGTGTGAGGATCACCTGATAACCGTAGCGGGACTCCAGGATTTTTTTCAAGCGCTTGGAAATTTTCAGGTTCACATCCTTTTCCAATAGACCGTGCCGGCTTGTTGCGCCATTGTCCTTGCCGCCATGACCGGGGTCAATCACGATAAGAGGAACTTCCCGCCTGACCACTCTTTTTGCACTGGGTGAAATTGCGACTGGAACCGGTTTGACGATGGCCGCAATATTGCCTTTTGGAATAGCTTCAGTCTTTTTGAGGTTGGCGGTTGATTTAGTTTCTTTAGGTTTAACCGCAATGGGCTTAACCGCAATTTCTTTTCGGGCAACGACCACCGGTTGTTTATCCTGAGCAATCAGGTCAACAATGGTTTTCCCACCTTCCTGCCTGATGGTAGTTTTTATTTCTCCCGGTATCTCCAATACCAGGCGACTGGTGGTTTTATCAAATTGACTCACACGCAATCGTTTGAGCGTACCGTTCCCGAATTCAATATCTTTTTGGATGTGTTTGTCCAGCTTGGTATTCAAAAAATTAAAATACACTCGATCGGGGTTGCTCAACCGATTCTGAGTTATTTTTGCATGACCGCTGGTATGAATCACAACCTGCGTTGAATTGGGCAGTTGACTGTAGTTGATTTTCTTTATAAGGGCAGGCCCTACCCCATCAGCCTTTGCCTGGGTGATCGGCCGGGGTTTCACATAAGGGACCGTCGCCTGCCTGAGCTTTTTCGCTTTAGCGAACTGATCTCCTTTGGGAAAATCCTGGAGAATTTTTTCAAACGAGTCCAAGGCCTCTGAATATTTTTTCTTATCAAAATTAATTTTACCCTGATAAAGCAAGGCGTCATCCGTCAACCGTCCTGCCTTGAATTCTGAAATCACTTTATAATAAAAATGCAACGCCTTTTCCCTATCGCGGGAATTTTTCGCCACTCCATAAAGTTGATGATAAAGCCTGGCCACATTGAACAAAGATTTATAGGCGTGGGAACTGGATGGATAATTTTCATAAACGGCGACAAACTTATTAATGGAAGCCATCCATTGATGCCGATAGGCTTGTTTTTTCCTCGAACCTTTCAGAGAATAATAACTTCCCTGAGCTTTCTGGTACATCGTCTCAACCGATTGCGCGCGCGAATCCCTGGCTTTTGCTTCAGGAAAAGTCCCGAAAAACAAAACAACAGCCATCAACAAACACGATGCAATTTTTTTAATATCAAATACAGGCATTCAAAAAGTTAGCTTAAGGGGTGAAAAAATAAAAATAACGGCAACGCCAAAAATGATAAACCTCATGAAAACAGTCGGCCGTCTTTCCTTAACCGTTTAATTTCATTACAGTTCTAGACTATAACACTTTTTAAAAAAGGGGTCAATATAGATAGGATCGGAAAATCAATGACTTACACGCCTTTTTCCAGGCGTTCGGCCAGAAACGGGGGAAGACCGCTTTTGAGGATCTTTTTTTGCGTGGTCGCGAAGTCGTATTCGTAGCGCTGGTACTCAATGGTTTTTCGGGTGGAATCATAAATAACAAACGCCGGTTTGGGGTTGTCGTCCCGCGGTTGCCCCAGACTGCCCACGTTGATGATATAGCGATGGTCGGGTTCGAGGTCCCATTTTGTCGGTGAAATACAATCGGTGATCGCTCCATCCTGATCCTGCTCGATGATGACAGGCTGGTGAGAATGCCCCAGAAAACACAGCGGAGTCGAGAAATGATCGAAATTGATTTTTCCATCCTTGCGCGAGACCACATAATGCCATTCTTCAGGCTCATGGGGAGATGAGTGGACCCAATGGACACCGTCCGCCACTTTTTCTGTGGGAAGTCCTCTCAGGAATTTTTTATTTTTCGGGGTCAATTTCCGGCGGGTCCAGAGACAGGCCTTATAGGCGTACGAATTCATATAGGTGAGTTCGGTCTTTCCCACCACGGCATAATCGTGATTGCCGCTCAGGGCGATGTCCGCGTTTTCCCGAATCCAGTCCACGCAGGCATTGGGGTCGGGTCCGTAACCCACCAGATCCCCCAGAAAAACTTTTTTATCGTGCGCGATGGTTTGGATGATTTCTGAAAAACTTTGTAACGATTCGAGGTTGCTGTGCAGGTCTGAAAAAATGAGGTATCTCATTGCAAGGTAAAAACAGGATCACCCAATGGGTGACTGAACGATGCCCCGGTTCATTTCTTTATAAATTTTATCCAGAATGCCATTGATAAAATCCGGGGATTCTTCACTGCCGTATTTTTTGGCGATTTCTACCGCTTCGTTGATGACCACTTTAGGAGGGATGGTTTGACTGTGTTTTAATTCACACACTCCGAGGCGCAAAATATTACGGTCGATCACCGTCATCCGGTCAAGCGCCCAGTGTTCGCTGTATTTTTTCAGGACGAGGTCGATCTCTTTCATATTGTCGATCACTTTGGAGACCAGTTCCTCCATGAATTCCTTGACCTCTTCCTGGCAGGAAAGCCGGTCCGCAAAAGAATCCATTTGGTCCTTGAAACCCGCCTCGTTGAATTCAAGCTGATAAAGAAACTTTAAAGCCAACTCTCTGGAAAATCTTCGTTTGCCCATCAATCAATCATCCCGGTCAAATTTTCTTGTACAGGTTTGCCATTTCAATGGCGGCAAGAGCTGTTTCCGCCCCCTTATTGCCCGATTTGGCGCCCGCCCGTTCAATCGCCTGTTCCAGATTTTCCGTGGTCAGAACTCCGAATAATACCGGAATGGACGATTCCATCGCCAGCGTTCCCACGCCCTTTGCGGCCTCACCGGCGACATAATTAAAATGGGACGTGGCCCCCCGGATGACCGCACCCAGACACAAAATGGCGTCGTATTTTTTTTTGGAACACATTTTTTTAGCCGTCATGGGAATTTCAAAAGCGCCGGGAACTTTGACCACGTCGATGTCCTTGTCTTTTACTCCATGACGAACCAGCGTGTCAACGGCGCCATCCACCAGACGGCTGGTTATGAAATCGTTGAACCTGCTGACCACAATGCCAAATTTCAACCCGCCGGCGTTCAAGTCACCCTCAATATTATTAGCCATCAATCTTCCTTGTTGTCTTTATTTTCTCACCCCAATGTTCAGGAAATGTTCTTCATCAAATGACCCATTTTTTGTGTCTTGGTTCTCAGGTACTTGATATTGTCTTTTCTCGGACTGACTTCAATGGGAACCCGTTCCACCACTTCCAGTCCATAACCTACCAGCCCCACAATTTTCCGGGGGTTGTTCGTCAGCAGGCGGATCTTGCTCAAACCCAGTTTTTGCAGGATCTGCGCTCCGATTCCGTATTCGCGTAAATCGGGCTTGAACCCCAGAGCCTCGTTTGCCTGCACGGTGTCCTTACCCTCGTCCTGCAGGGCATAGGCTTTCATTTTGTTGACGATGCCAATGCCGCGCCCTTCCTGATACAAGTACAATAAAACACCGAGACCTTCTTCACCGATCATTTCCATGGACTTTTTAAGCTGATCGCCACAGTCACAGCGGAAGGAACCAAATACGTCGCCGGTCAGACACTGGGAATGAACGCGAACCAGAGTCGGCACGTTCGGGTCGATGTCGCCTTTCACCAGCGCGATATGGATCTGATCGATTAAAACGTTCCTGAAAACCACGGATTTAAACTCCCCAAACTCCGTCGGCAGTATGGTCGAGACCTGTTCTTCCACCAGAGTTTCCCGTTGCAGGCGGTATTCCGCGAGATCTTTGGTGGTGATCATTTTCAAACCGTGCTCTTTGGCAAACGCCGTCAATTGCGGGACACGGGCCATGGTCCCGTCGTCATTCATGATTTCACAGATAACGCCATAGGGGGACAGGCCTGCCAGCCGGGATATATCCACGGATGCTTCGGTTTGCCCCATGCGCACAAGAACACCGCCGTCTTTGGCCCGCAAAGGAAAAATATGGCCGGGTTTGACCAGATCTTTTTTTTCGGTCGCAGGGTCAATGGCGACCTGAATGGTTTTCGCGCGGTCGGCGGCAGAGATTCCCGTCGTCACACCCTCTCTGGCGTCTATCGAAATAGTAAACGGTGTTTCAAAAGCGGATTGGTTGTCATCCACCATCATGGTCAACCCCAGTTCCCGAGTTCTTTTTTCCGTAAGAGTCAGACAAATCAGACCCCGCCCGTATTTTGCCATGAAGTTGATGGACTCAGGCGTGATCTTTTCGGCGACGATCATTAAATCGCCTTCGTTTTCCCGGTCCTCATCGTCGACGATGATGATCATTTTGCCTTCTTTAATATCGTCGATGGCAGAATCTATGGTACTGAACACGTCACTCATAACTCTTTCCTTAAATAAATCCTTTTTGCCGGAGCAGGTCCAGCGAAACTTTTTGGCCTGTTCCAGAAGAACCCATCAGGGTCTCACAGGCTTTATAAACGTATTTACCAATCATATCACATTCGATATTTACCAAGTCACCGATTTTGCGCGTGTTCATATTGGTATGGGTATGCGTGAACGGAATAACCGATACGGTGAACCGATTGTCCCGGCAGGAAAACACGGTCAGGCTGATTCCGTCAATCGCAATCGATCCTTTCTCGATGATATAGGGTCCGAGTTCGGCGGGATGTTCAAAGCGAATCAGGATTTCTCCGCTTTTGTGTTCAATGTCCACCACCTTGCCCATTTGATCCACATGACCCGAAACAAAATGACCGCTTATTTTTTGCGAAGGCGTGAGCGACCGTTCGATATTAACCCTTGCCCCTTCCTTGATTTCCATGAAGCCGGTCCGGCTCAAGGTCTCTGTGCTGATATCCACGATAAAATACTGCTCTCCAAAATCACGAACGGTGAGGCAAACGCCGTTGACGGCGATGCTTTCTCCCAGCTCAAAATCATTAAAGCCCGGTTCCGTACGAATCGTCATTTCGGCTTTTTCATCTGAACGAATGATTTTCTCCACAGTCGCCAGAGTCTGAATAATTCCACTGAACATTTTTTAATTTCCTCTAACTTGAGTTTGAACTTTTACAAGTCTGTTAAAAATATCCTTCCAGCAGTAAATCGTTGCCGATGGGATTCACGGTCATGTTTTTTATTTTAAAAGCATCCGCAAGGCGCCGGATGCCTTTCCCGCCCAAGGGTCCGGGAGCGTCTTTTCCGCCAATCAAAACAGGAGCGATAAAAACCATGAGCTTGTCAACGATGCCTGCGTCCAGAGCACTGGCATTCACCTCGCCTCCCCCCTCAATCAGCACGGAGGTGATGTCTTGATCCCCCAGGGCCTGCATCAAACATTTTAAGTCCACTTTGCCTTTATTTTCCTTGAGGACGAGAATATCAATTCCCCGGCGAGTCAGCTCTTTTCTCCGTGAAGCGGGAAGGCCCTTGCCCGTGACATAAAACACGCGCTGTGTATCGGCGTTCTTGAACACATTGGATTTTAGAGGGACAAGAAATTCATTGTCCAGAATAACACGAACAGGGTGTTTGACGATGGCCGACTTTTTCTTAAGCCGTGTGGTTAAAAAAGGATCGTCCTTCACAATGGTTCCCGCGCCGGCCACAATCGCGTCCACCTCATTGCGGATATGATGAACTTTTTCTCTGGCCTTAGCACCTGTAATCCATTGGGATTCTCCTGAGCGGGTGGCAATTTTTCCATCCAGGGAAATCGCGGTTTTTAACACAACAAATGGGTGGCCTGTTTGGACAAACTTTATAAAAATCTCGTTCAGCCGTTCACATTCTTTTCTAAGAACACCCGTCACCACCTGCACGCCATTTTTCTTCAATTGACGAAAACCTTTCCCGCTTACCAGATGGTTTGGGTCGCGCATCCCTGCGATGACTCTTCGGACTCCGGCGGAAAGTATCGCCTCGGTGCAGGGGGGCGTTTTTCCAAAATGACAGCAGGGCTCAAGGTTGACATACAGGTCCGCGCCTCTTGCTTTATCTCCGGCCTTCCTGAGCGCTTCTATTTCAGCGTGCGGAAGTCCCGATTTCCGATGGTACCCTTCCCCCACCACGCGGCCCTTTTTCACTACCACCGCGCCGACCATCGGGTTGGGAGACGTTCTCCCCTGCCCTTTCAAAGCCAGTTCCAAAGCGCGCCGCATAAAAATTTCGGTTTTTTTTTCAGTCAAGAGATTCGCCATGAAAACCTTCGTATTCTATTTAAACCGGATCAGGAATTCGTGAGGTGAGATTATAGCAAATGAGAAACCAGCGTGACGCTGGACCCAATATTAACGTACGATGAGTTTATAGCTTTTCGGGGCTGTTGAACTGAGCGTTCCCATCCTATCCCCTCAGTACATAAAAGCTAATGAAAAGAATATCCAAAGCGTCAGCTCACTTTTCTTCCCCACGTAGTGGGGTCACCCGCCCCGGCGTATGATATCCACCATTTGTTTTCGGATGCTCCCCCGCTGGTAAACAATTTCAATCCTGCGGTTGATGGCGCGGTTGGTGGGGCTGGTATTTGGAACCTTGGGACGAAACTGGGCCAACCCTTCGATAGAAAGGTTCTCAGCGGAAAATCCCGATTCGACGAACATACGCGCGACTTCAGCGGCACGGGAAGCGGATAGCTCCCAGTTTGAAGGAAATCTATCGGTCCGAATGGGAGTGTCGTCGGTGTGCCCTTCGATCTTCACCTTGTAATTGAACTGATTGAGAAGATCAAAAACCTGCTTGATCACATGGACGCCTTTTTTATTCACGGTGGCGGTTCCCGGAGAGAACAAGACGATATCGGATACCGTGATAACCGCTCCGCGCTCGTCCGATGAGACTTGCACCTGGCCCCCCAGCTTATTTTTGTAAACGAACTCTTCCACTTCGGAGGCGATTTCCTCGATTTCCTTGGCCACCATCGCGCCAACTTCATCGACGGCCTGAAGGCTCTGTTCATTAAGCACCGCGGATATGACCTCCAACCCCTGCCGCGTTCCCGCTTCAGGAATATCATCTGTACCCAACGCGGTTTTAAGAGATTGCTTTACCAGACGCCATTTTTCATCCTCAATGGACCCCATAGCAAAAAGCAGAATGAAGAAAACCATGAGCAGGGTGACAAGATCGGCAAAAGTCATGACCCATGCGGGGCTTCCTTCCTCACAATCACACCCGTCATCTTCATCCTCTTCATCAGCAGGATCGGGATTTTTTTTCTCTTCTTCGGCCATAATCAGTTATTTCTTCGCAGGTTTTTTATCGCCTTTGCCATCATCTTTACCGGCTTTTTTCCCATGATAGGAATCGAGATAATTTTCCAGAACATCTTTCATGAACCGTGGATTCACCCCTTTACGAATATAAGAAATGCCTTCCAGAACCAGATTCATTTCCAGAGTTTCAGTCGAGCTACGACGCTTCAGCTTCACAGTCATGGGAATAAAAAACAGATTGGACATGACCGCCCCATAAAAAGTGGTGATCAAGGCAATGGCCATTTTAGGTCCCACCGAATCCACGTCTGAGAGGTCGGCGAGCATCTGAATCAAACCGATCAAAGTTCCTACCATGCCAAAAGCGGGGGCAAAAGCTCCCATTTGATTGAAAATTTCCCAACCGTCTTTATGAGATTTTTGAATCTGCTTGATTTCCCGTTTGAGCAGGGCGTTGACCGTCGCCTCATCTTTTCCATCCACGGTCATTTCCAGGCCCTTTTTCAAAAACTCGTTGTCGATATCCTTGAGTTTGGACTCAATCGCCAGCACACCGCCCTTCCTGGCCACGTTACAAACATCGACCATAGATTCAATGAGCTGATAATGGTCAGATTTTTTGACCATGAATACCCTGATAAACAGTCCCATCACCTTCACCACTTCATTCATCGGAAAGGCGATGAAAATAGCCGCCATGGTTCCGCCAATAACAATCATGGCTGAAGGGGCCGACCAGAACAGGGCCAGTCCACTGTTCATCAGAATAGATATCAAAACCAATCCGATACCGGCTACGATTCCAGCTAAAGTTGCAATATCCATAAATTAAGTGGGTTGTTTGATTTTAACGGCGCCGTCAATAGGGTCCACGGCATGAAACTTTAAAATTTTATTGAGAATATCTGCGTTCAAAACCGTCCCTTTCATCAACAGATTGATGCCGGATTCGGAATATATATTTGAAGCCAACTCCATGCCCTCAACCAGGGCAAATACCGAGCAGTCCAGGGTCTTATCCTGTTCAGGACCCATTTGGGTGTGCGCGAATTTTCCCAGAAAGTCCATGACCTGTTCATCAAAGAATTTCCCGCAAAACGGGGCCATGACATCCATAGCGTCCAGAGGACTGTCTTCGGGAAAAGAAATTCTGAAATGGTCATAATAACTGGCGGCGGAAACGATTCTCGAACCCACGGGAATCCGGTCTCCATATAACTTGTCAGGAAACCCCGACCCATCGACATTTTCATGCAGGTGCCGGATAATGTTGGCGATCATTTCAAATCCGGGAAATCCCTTGAGAAGCATCTCACCCACCAGGGGATGGTTGGTTTGCGACCGGTTTTTCCCTTCATCCAGAGCTTCGATCCTTTTCTCCATCGTCGGCAGGGCGGCAATTCCCAATTCATGTAATCTGGCGGCTGTTTTGATGTTACGGATCTGGTAATCGGTGAGATCCATTTTCTCCGCGATAAACATGGCGATTTTCGCCACCCGATCCACATGCCCGCGATGTTCGGGCTGACGCAATTCGATGATATTGACGAGAAGAGCCTCGGTCGATTCAAAACGGCGGCCGAGTTCGTCTACCATGGAAGAAATCTGGGAATTCTTTTCTTCCAACTGGGTATTTAAATTCTTCATCTCCTGGAGATTGGCGCCAAGATATCTCTTGTCGGTCTGGAGTTCCTGATTCAGGTCGGCGACTTTTTTATGAAATGCCTTCAGTTGGCCAAGCGCTTCCTCCAGTTGCTGATTTTTTTCATGAATGGTGGTGTCCTGCCTGGCCACCCGCAAAACAGAGTTCACGGCAAACAAAAACTCGCCTTGCTTAATGGGCTTGGAAAGATAACCTTCGGCTCCGGCGGAACTGGCCTTACCGGCAACATCCGTTTCCGGGTCATGATCCGACATGAGGATCACCGCGCATCGCGGATATTTTCTCCGGATCTCCCTGCAAACCTTAAACCCGTCCGTATCTCCATCCAACTGGGCATTGCAAAGAACAATATCCACAGCCTCTTTCTGCATTCTCTGAAGCCCCTGTTCACTCGTTGCCGAATGAAGCACTTCAACCGCATTGGAATCATAGGAATGATCAATGATTTCGACAACCATCCGGGAAAGTTCGGGGTCCTGGTCGATACACAGAATTTTTTTAGCGAGTCCTTCGATATTCAAAAACCGAGTCTCCATGTGTTTTCTTGCAAACCGCTCTTAAACAGCCAGATTAAAATAGCATTTGGTGTAAATCTTATAGAAATACCCACAGACAGACCGAAAATTCTCCCGATTTCCCTCAGGAAATGGAGCACCTTTGGCCTGCCGAAAATTACTTAACTGATTGATTTTATGATAAATACAACAGTTTATAGAGTCAAGGAAAACTTTTTTCCATCTATGGGATGCGCAAAAAGGGGCGGTTTTTCAAGGGGTCTTGGGGGGATAAATAATAGCCCTGAGAGGGGTCTTTTGGGTTCACTGGGCCGAAAATGGTTGGACAATCGGCTTCAACCCTACCAGTGGGGCTAATTTCCTCTGACTTTCATATGTATTAAAAAGAAGATTATTACCGAATTCCCCGTCCACTTACGGCAAGGTCGTTCAATCCTCTTCCTCGTCTTCTTCTATTTCAGTGATTCTGGGGCCTGAAACGCAACGAAAACCAACGGTGGGATGCCTCTCGGAAGGCTCGAACGAATTACGGAATTTACACTTGGAATGGATCAGATAATTGAGCCAGGATCCGCCCCGGACGATTCTCTGAGTGGTGTGTTTGGAGGCATAGAGCTGGATACACCATTCCCAGACATTGCCGGACATATCAAAACAGCCATAAGGGGAAATCCCCTGCTCAAATTCCTCCACGACGTTGGTTTGCCCGAAAACATAATCTGCCGTGTTGTTGTATCCGGCCTGATAACCCATCGCTTCTCCCCAGGGGTAGTCCCGCCCATCGGTACCACGCGCGGCTTTTTCCCATTCCTTTTCGGTTGCCAGCCGCTTGCCCGACCACATGGAAAACACCAGCGCTTCATAATAGTTGATGCCGATCACGGGCTGATCCGGGGTTTTGGAGTACAAGGGAAACCGATGACGATGGTTGGGGTCAAGCTCCTGATACAAGGCATTGGTCACCGGAAACTTCATGATGGAATATTCCATGAGGTCGATCCAGTCCTCTTCATCCTTTTCATCCTGATAGATAAATTTTCCCGCCGGGACAGTCACCATCTCACCCCATTTTTTTAGCTGGGGTAATTTCACCTTTTCCGCGTCCCCTGCTTCGGACAGAAAACCTTCAAGCTCATCGATTTTTCCAAGAGGACTGAAATCCTGAACATCCACCAGGGCATGAATATCCAATCCCTTTAAAGCCAAAAGCAGTTCGAGAGCGGCAAACAGAATCCGGCTGTCTCGCTTTTCGCGTTGGAGCAAGTCCTCAATACGCTCGTCAAGAAATTTCCGGTCAACCGCCTTTATCACTTCACTTGTCTGGATAGACCGAAACCCGAAAAACTGCGGATACGCTTCTTTGCACTGGTACTTCAGTAAATGACGGGTGAGGAGAATTTTATCCGGCGCGAGTTCGGCTTCGCCCAGGCAATGGCCCGCTAAAAATACCGCGCCTTCCTGCAAAAGAATATCGAACAGCTCATTTGCGGGAACCATCGCGGCCAGAAACTTTATGACCTCTTCCCAGATTTCTTCGCGGCAATGGGACCGGACATGGCTCTGCCAATCAGGTTGAAGGGCCAGATGCCGGGCAGCAAAATATTCCTGAAAAGAGGGATGCCGGTATTCAAATCGGCTGGGGGTCTGTTGAAAAACAAAACCAAACTCTGAAGGAATTTCGACCGTCGCATCGTTTCCTTCCAGTTCATTCAATATTTCCTTTGAAAAACCCAGTTCGACATCCTCAAACCGTTGCGCCCGATCCATTTCCAGTAACTGGAAAGACACCTGGGTCAACCAGGACAAAATTTCCTCGCGGCGGTCTTTCCCATCTTCCGAGAGAGATTTTTCCAGCTTGTGGTCGAAATACGCCGAATAAATACCCTCCCGGTTGGACAGACCTTCCAGCAGTTCGTTTTCTTGAAGAGCGGGGATCATCTTTAACAAAACAGGCGTCCTACCGATTTCAGGGAAGTTAGAGAAAACCTCTTTGAGCCACTTGATGTTTTTAGCGTCGCCCAGATAGTCCCGGCGGTCTTTCTCGTCAATTTCCTGCATCTTGCACTGGAACGCCGAGTCCTCGCCTTTTATCACCACGGAATCCGTAGCCAGAGGGCCAAGATGAAAATCACGTGTCGCCAGAATCACAAAATTACTGCGGAAAGAATTGTCATCGACAAAAGTTTCGAAATAGACATGGAACCGGTCTTCCGGGTCCAGTTGATCGAGACCATCCAGAAGAAAAATGATCTTGCTTGTCTGGGAGATCAACTGGATCGTTTTATATAGAAGATCCTCATCCAATCCCAGTTCAGGGAACTCCTCCTGCTCCAATAAAACCACCCGCAGGATTTCCTGGTAAACCGTTTCGTAAAATTGCCCGAAACCTGTGCCCTCAGGAAGATTTCCCAAATGAAAATACAACGGCAAGGGATAGACCGGATGCGCTTTTCCCAGTAACATCTTTTCCTGATAGCTTTTTAAATAAGTGGTCTTTCCCATGCCCAGTTCCGCCCGGAGCATGATTTTGAGGCTGTTGACCTCCAGCAAATCCTCGTGAATGACCCGGTAGGAAGGAAACACCTGCTCTTGCAGGCTTTGACGGTGATGAATGGGATTGGTGTCCAGCAACACCGGCGTGATATCGTATTTACCCTGGCGTTTCTCCCCCAGGGTTTCGTCCAGCCAGGCCGACACGATTTTGAGCTGGTGTTTCCGAAAAGTCTCGATCACCCATTCCTGAGATTCCTCAATCTTCGTTTGAACAACCGGAGACTCCTCGCCGGATGGACTCGGAACGGGCAAATCATTAGTTTCACTCATAGGGCGGTTTCTTTATAATCAATTGATATCGTAAGATTTTATCACAAGGAACCCATCCGTCCCCATCAATAGTCCGAAATAACCCATGATTCCCCTCAGCGACGAAAACCCAACTCGAAATTTCCCCGTCATCACCCTTCTCATAATTGTGGCGAATATATGGGTGTATTTCACAACCTTTTTCAGCGCGACCCTCCCCCCGGAGAGGATGTTCAATCAATACGGCCTGGTTCCCTATGACCTGATAAATTCTCCGGTCACCGAATATCCGGCCATTTATTCCTCGATGTTCCTGCATGCCGGCTTCCTGCATCTTGCCGGGAATATGCTCTACCTGTGGATATTTGGCAATAATATTGAAGATGTGCTGGGGAAATTCCGATTCACCCTCTTTTATCTGGTCTGCGGGACGATTGCCGCCCTGGGTCACATCGCCACCGATACCAGCTCGGTCATTCCCATGGTGGGGGCCAGTGGTGCAGTTTCCGGGGTTCTTGGGGCCTATCTCGTGCTGTTCCCATTTGCCAGAGTGAAGACGCTCATTTTCATTGTCATCTTCATCACCGTCATCCGAATTCCGGCTTTAGTGCTTCTCGGCCTATGGATCGGCCTGCAAGTGATGAACGGGATGGCCGTTACCGGAGGAGCGCCGGGTGTGGCGTGGTTCGCCCACATTGGCGGGTTTTTAGCAGGGATGGTCCTCATCCTGCCCTTTCGCGGAATGCGGACCTGAAAATGGCAAACGCCCACATTGAATCGTCTGCTGAAGGTTTCCTCGATGAGAGGGGGAATAAATGTTGAACCTTGTCCTGAATGGAATACATTATGTCTGCTATTGATCCAAAGCGGACACTTTCATAAAGAGTAAAAAATGGGTATATATTGAGAAAATGTAAAGCTGCTTCTTCAACAAATTTTTTCTAATTAAATTCCAACTTTAGTGCACTTTTGTTTGAAGACATACACCTACCTGTTATTTCAGATCCCTCATTACTATCGCTGACAACTTTTCACTACATATCAATATGTTGTTAAGAGTGGTTAATTTTAGCCACCTTGAACGTCATGAAATAACTCTTCCTTCAGTTAATTTAATATTCAATAGACTCTTTTTTCAGTATAATTTAATGAAAGTATTTTAATGCTAAAGTGGGAATTTTATGGGACCAAATCCAGCCAAAATAAAAAGTGTGATTTTATTTTTGGGAATTTTTTTGTTAGGCATCCCCGCCTATGCTCATTCCCTGGATGCCACCTCTGCCATTATTTTTCAGGCCATGGAAGAGGAAATGGACCGGTCCTTGAACCGGTTGAAAATTGATATTTTTGACCCGCCTTATTTCGTAAAATATCAGATTCGTCATAACAGGCACATAAAAATTGTCGGAAGTTTTGGTTCTCTTGTGCAATCGGATAATTTTCAGAATCGCACGCTTTTCGTCGATGTCCGGATAGGCGATTCAAAATTCGACAGTTCCACTCCTGGCAGTCATCGACTCAAGGTCGATCAGACTCTCCCGCTTGACGATGACCTTTATGTGCTCAAACGGGCATTATGGTATGAGACGGACCTGCGATACAAGCAAGCCATAATGAATTTCATGAAAAAGAAAGGCCGCTTTATCAGCGGGGTTGCCACTCATGAAACCCATGACTACTCGCGCGGGCATGATGAACCCGTGTCGCAGTTGAGTCCTGTTCCCCTATTCCATCCTGATATGGAAGCGTGGAATGACCGGGTTCGACGCGCATCAGCATTATTCAAGCAGGCGCCGGAAATCGAAAAATCGAAAGTGGAACTTCATGTTGACCGAACGGTCCGTTACTATTACGATTCCGATGGTAATAAAATTCGTTCCCACTCCATCCATTACCAGTTGATGCTAGGGGCCTGGACCAAGGCGAAAAGCGGAAGCCCCATACACGATCAGGAAACCATCTTTTTTTCCAACCAGGAAAATTTTCCTTCTCATCAAGAGTTGCAGGAAAAGGTTCATCAACTTATATCCAATATCAGAGAACTCAAGAAATCCCCAAAAGCCGAAACCTTTGTCGGTCCTGCCCTCTTCAGTCCTGATGCCGCCGCAGTTTTAATCCATGAGGCGGTGGGCCATCGATTGGAAGGTGACCGGTTGCGCACGGCAAGCGACGGTAAAACGTTTATCAAAAAAATAGGGAAGCAAATTTTACCGCCCTTTCTGACCATCGTGGATAACCCCCAGATCAAACAGTTGCATGAGATTGATTTGGTCGGCCATTATCTTTATGACGACGAGGGGCAAAAAGGCAACAAGGTCGTGCTGATTGACCACGGCGTATTGAAGAGTTTTCTGTTATCACGAGCCCCAGTGTTGGCAGGGGAACGGACGAATGGGCACGCCCGCAGTGACGGGATAAAAGCTCCCATGTCGAGAATGGCCAATGTCATTGTTCAATCTGAGAAAAATTTTTCTCAGGAAGAAATGAAACGCTTGTTGATTGAACAGGTTCGCCTGCAAAATAAACCCTATGGGCTTTTTATTAAAAAATTGTCAGGGGGAGAGACCCAGACTCAATCGAATAACTTCCAGGTGTTCAAAGGCAAACCCGTTTACATCTACAAAGTTTACCCGGAAGATGGCCGGGAGGAACTCGTCCGCGGCGTGGAATTCGTGGGAACCCCGCTCTCGATGATCGGCAAGGTGATTGCAACGGGGGATGACAATACCGTCATCAATGGTTTTTGCGGAGCCGAATCTGGTATGATTCCGGTTACCAGTGTCACCCCGAGCTTTTTACTTTCCGAGGTGGAACTTCAGACTTCGCCTTCTAAACCTCTCAGGAGGCCCATTTTGCCGCCGCCTGATTTATAGGATTATCTCTCCCCACGTCGCAACCGTTTTCTATTGTCTTTTGTTGCGTTAGGTTGTAAGCGATCGGCACACTCTGTACCGATCGCTCAAATAAACCGCATTCGATTGAATGCTGAATTTTAATAGTTAAGGCTATTTACAATGGACTTTGATTTTTGAGTCCGTTCCAGAACTATTAATAATTCGAGCATCGTCATTCCTAACACCTTTGGCTCCATCCCAACCACCAGCCAACGGGTAATCACCCGTTAACGAATAGTTCATGGTTTCGCCCGGTTGTAATTGGTCCAAGGCATAGTTTGCGCCATTGCCAAGAATGACATGAACTTCTGCGGAATCATCACCCATGTTTTCCAGCATAAAATCCTTGTTGCAATAGGTTGTGGTTCCTGGCTCCAGTATCGCTTCCTCACCCTTCATTTCTTCTACAAACCAGGGTGAATCCGCCATCGCCTGGGAACTGAACAAACACACCGCCATTGCAAAAACTAGAAAAACGAACCCTTTCACACACTTCATGATTTGCCTCCAATTATAATTTTGAAACGGGTTTATAAACTATGGGTCAACCAAGGTGATTCGCTGATAAATCCTCCTCAATTATCTGAGTGCTATTTCTCAGGAAAAACCTTGCGGAACCTTATGAGAGTCTTATATTGCAATGCATGTACCGAAAGTTGATTTTATTTTAGGCGATGATTTTAAAGGGTTTATGTCTGTACGGGGTCATTGGAAGATTTTAAAACCGGCTAATATCCGCCGTTTTTTCAAGCTGTTTCAATAAAACAGAATATAAATCAATCCATTATCGGGATGCCTGATTTTTACGCTTCGGCTAATTTCAGCCACCTGGTTCGAAATCTTGCCTCAATAATTTAGATCACCTGAAAAAAATAAAATTATGAAATATAATCTCGAATATGTTCTGGATAGCGCCCTGGATGGGATTTTCATTGTTGCCAGTGATCACCGATTGGTCCTTTTCAATCGGGCCTGTGAGGAGCTTTACCAGCTCTCTCAAGAAGATATCGTCAATAAAGCGTTATGGAAATTGCAGGATCTGAAGAAAATTTTACCGGGGAAAAGGTCTGACAATGGAAAACCAGCTTATGGAGAACTGGCCAGTAAAAAGGAAAGGATGATCTTGTCGCATAAAGGCAATAAGGAAGTTTGGGTCGAGACCATTTACACCCCCATTTACGACCAGAACAACGGTGAAATCGCTTATGTGATGGGAGTGATAAAGGATATTTCAGAACAAAAAAATTTGGAGGACCAGAAGCAAGTTCTTTTAACTCAGCTCAGTGTCCTGCGAAAAGACATCGAGAGTAAGTATGACTTCTCAAAAATTGTCGGTCAGTCATCTGGGATACTCAATGCGCTGGAACTTGCCGGAGAGGTGGCGAAACAAAATACCACCGTTTTTCTTTCCGGGGAAAGCGGTACGGGCAAGGAGCTGTTTGCGAAAGCAATTCATTACAACAGCCATAGAGCCTTCAAACCATTCATTGCGATAAATTGTTCCGCGTTTCCAGACACTCTTATCGAAAGCGAATTATTCGGATATGAAAAGGGCGCGTTCACAGGAGCTGAAAAAGCCAAGCCAGGTAAAATTCAGCTGGCGGAGGGAGGCACTTTGTTTCTGGATGAGGTTACCGAAATGAGCCTCTCTACTCAGGTAAAATTATTGCGGATCATTCAGGAGCGAGAATTTGAAATGTTAGGCGGAATCAAAACACTTCGCGCCGACATTCGAATCATCACCTCAACCAATGTGGATATCGAGAAAATGGTTAGAGAAGGAAAGTTTCGTGAAGATTTGTATTACCGGCTCTATGTTTATCCGATTTTTATTCCCCCGCTTCGCGACCGTATTGATGACCTCGAAGTCCTGGTCAATACTTTTATAAATAAATTGAACCAGGAAATGGGTAAGCAGGTGCAAGGCCTAACTCCAGAGGCCTGGAAAATTTTAAAAACTTTCAAATGGCCTGGAAACATTAGAGAATTGCAAAACGTGATTGAACGCTTGATCATTTTATCGAAAAATCCCATCATCGGGGCGAACGAAATCCCTGGATATATAAAAAGAGAATATGATGAAAACGTATCTTCCGGTCGATTGGATGTGGGGGGTGTGCTTGCAGGCAAGTTTTCTCTGGACAAAAGTGTCGAACAGTTTGAAAATAATTTGATCGTAGATGCCCTGAAAAAAAGTGGCTTTAATAAAACTAAAGCGGCTCGAATCCTTGGCTTAACCCGGTCTACGTTCCGCTACAAGCTAGCCAAAGTGCCTCCCCAACGATTAAAACTAGTGAAGGAGAGATCAATTAACGGGGAAGCGCTGGGTGTTTCCCATCATCCAAAAGCGGATCATTTGAGTTAAAAAGCTCAGAGATACTTTCCGTTAAGCTTTCCTCAGCCGAATGTCCGTTTTTGGCCGATAGCAGTCCTTTTTCGAGCATCCCCTTTGCCAGAATGAAAACGCTCATTTTCATTGTCGTCTTCATCACCGTCATCCGAATTCCGGCTTTAGTGCTTCTGGGTCTCTGGATCGGCCTGCAAGTGATGAACGGGATGACCGTATCGGGAGGCGCGCCGGGTGTGGCGTGGTTCGCCCACATTGGCGGGTTTTTAGCGGGGATGGTCCTCATCCCGCCCTTTCGCGGAATGCGGACCTGAAAATGGCAAACGCCCACAACTGGTTCTTTTCGCTCCTTGAGCATCGCAACAAGTTCCCAGTTAACAAAACTGTCTACCCAGAGTCGAACTTTTCATACGATGCCACAGATTTTAATTATATCGACCCTAGCTAGGGCTGGACCCGAAAAACGTCGTCAGGAAGCTCGTTGCCGATTTTTGTGTTGCGACGAATAATATCGGCAAGTGTAGTATTTTCTATCTTGGTCAATTGTTCCCCTGTAAAGAACAAATCGTTCTGATACCAGAAGCGATCGCCATCACGAAGCCGTGTAAACTGGTCAACCAAAATGGCTTGAATCGTCTCACCCAAAAACCCGCCGTTCACGTGGGTTTCGGCCAGACCACCGATCCAGAGATCGATATCATCAACATTGGCATAAGCATTCGACAACGCATCCTGAACATCGCTGTCAGCAGGTATGTCCGAGAATTCGCTGAGGGATGTTAAACCGTAAGCCTGACGAATGCTGTTGTAGTCAGCAAGCCCATGGTCCCGGCCACGCTGGATGTTAGCCGATGCTAAGTCGAAGCCGCCCTCACCAGGATTTCCGAAGAGGAAGTTACGCACGGCGTCAACAACCTTGTTGTCTACCTCCTGTGATTGCTGTGTGGCCAGGCCACGCAAGATGGAATCGATTCCGCCGCTCTTGCGAAGGAGGCGAGGGTTGAAGAAAGCATCTTTCAGTGGGATTGACTTAAATCCACGGCCCTTATCAAAGTGGTGGGGGTTGAAGAAGGCTTTTTTCAGGAAAGCATTAACAAACTTGTGACCAGGCTTGTTGGCAGGAAAATGCCCCCACTTGGCGACAAGAAAATTCCTACCTTTATTGACCAGTAAAAGACCCGGCGACAGCATGCTGTGACCGAGACGGTAGGCCGCCGCCGAGAATTCATTGCCGATAGCAGGGCTCACACTATCATCGTAGCCACTATACATCGGGATGGCCCCTGGCCCTAAAAGAAGGGGCAAAAACTCATTGTAGGAGATGAACTGAATTTGCGCACCCACTATCTTACGCGCCTGTTGGTAGATCATTTCTCCAGTCATACCTGGATTAGCGTGCCGGATTTCGCGACATAGCCTGTTGTGCTCGCGTACAAATAGGGTGTGCATAGTAGTCAGACCAATCTGCTCGTTTACGCGGATGTCTCCCGCCAGAAACAGTTTATTGCTGGAACCACCGGCATTTGGCAGCCCTTCCTTGTTGAAAGGGAGAAACTTACCACCTTTGATGGTCTTAAGTTTACCCGTCCCGTCCATAGTGCGTAGAGCGGTTGCCCGCACGGCATCCGAACCATAAACATTGGAAGCATCAATGAACGCGGTGATCACGTTGAGTTGCTGCCGCGGGTTACCCAGGCTATCCCCAGTGTTGGGGTCGAAGACGGATCGATGGAAGCCGATGGTCTGGTTCCCGAGGGAGTCGGGGTCGAAGAAAGGATCACCTTTGGGGACGGGAATCGGGCGTGGCTCGTCGACTTCTGTCGTCAAATCGATATCGTGGTCGAGGAACTGACCCCATTGCCAAATGAAGTCGCTGGCTCCCAAGCTATTCAGGAATGACTCCTCCTGGCTGGCCATTATGTTACTGATCTCTCTCGGACTAATTCTACCCTCACCTGCGGGTTCGGAAATGCCATCAGCATAATCCTCCACTGACATGCGTAAAAGTTGAGTGCCTACACTACCCCATGTAGGATTACTTATGTTATTACCACTGCCGTCAATAGAGCGATATTCATCAGGTAATACCTGGGCTATGGACAGCGTGGTGCATACCAATAGTGTAATGAAAACAAGACTTAATATGCCACCCAGAACTCCGTATCTTTTCATAATGCATTTCCTTTTTTTGCAAACCCTACAAGTAAATTTTCACCTCATTCGGATGAATTGGTTTTTCAAAGGATACATGCCAACCATTAAGGAATTGTCAAAGAGTTGCCACAGTTATGTCACAGGGGGAATTAGAGAGAAGTACTTTTACCGGGCTTCCATGTTCCTCTATTATCTTGTCGTGCTCGTAGTCCACCGCATGGATTTTAGAAAGATGAAAGAATTTTTCAGGGGACTTTATGGGCGGGAGATAAAGAAAGACTTTTCTCCAGGGGAAAACTACCTTTAGGCTATTATCAACATAGTAAAATTAAAACATTCATGACCCGGTCGAATCATTCTTATTTAGTTTGGCCTTCTTCCCTTTTGAAACGGGTCCAAAATCCCTTGGACTGGCTGACCTGGTCCTTAGAGCGGGCGGGATTGGATTGTTTTAGGGTTGTCTGAGAAGAAGATCGAGACGGGGATACTTTCTTTATACTTTCAGGGTCAAAGTTTTTGTCTTTTTGAATCAGGGTGTTTCCAGCCCGGTGAATGATTTTTTCTTCTGGCCTTTGCATGAGGTTGACAATTAAAACAACCTCTTTGTTATTGAGTAGAATCACTTTGGTTTTTTCGATTTCAGTTAATTCAAAACCCCCAATTTTGGCTCCCAGTGTATACCCTTTTCTATTCAGAAGTTTTTTCTTGACCCCATGAATACCCTCTTTGACAAAATAACTGCCTTCTATAAAAGCGATTTTTTTTGATCCCGAGAGTAGAACTCCCTTCAAATTAAGATCCGGGGGAGGAAGCGTGGGCGAGGCAGGTTCATTAACCATTTGCCTTACTTGTACCGGGGCACTAAATTCTCTCCGGTCCTTACGAAACAGGTTTCCTTGGACTAAGGTGTTGATGGCTTTGGCATGATTGACTTTTCCGTTGAGAACCAGAGGTTCCAGAGTTTTTAGCTCATGGGAAACCAAGTTCACACTTACTCTGTCAGAATATTTTGGGGCAATCCACATGTTAGCTGTGATGATTGTCAGGATAACTATAGTTAGGCCAAGAAGGATGTTTACAGTCTTAAAAATAATTTTCATTAGAAAGATAAAAATTGTTTTTTCAAAAATTTATAATCAAAACAGGCGATATAATTATGATAGGGGAGGAAATTACGAAGGTCAAATATGATAAAATTATAAATTCTACCACCGAATTTAGTGATCCAAAAACCGTTGGGGAAACGTTATTTAATCGCATGACTTTTTTAACATCAACTAAAAGTGGCTTATTTGAAGTAAAAAGCTAAGAAATATTTTCCGTTAAGCTTTCCTCAGCCAAATGTCCGCTTTTGGCCGATAGCAGTCCTTTTTCGAATATCCGTAGTGGAAGTTCTCAGCTCTGAACGGTCAAACTGAAATGGGGCACAAGCATTCAAGCCTGTGCCCCAAAAAAATTAATGCAGAGTTTTAAATAGAAAACTTCTCAATCTCGATAAGCCACGCCGTGCGTTTCGCCATCCGCGTCGATCATGATCGTGACACTCAAATCAGCGGCTGAAACCACAGCCAGTTTGTTTTCATCCCGAACCGCCACATAAACCGTTTTCCCATCCGAGCTGATGGCCATCATATCCGTACGCTTTCCAATGGCCGCAGTTTTGACGATTTTACGGCTGGCGGTGTCGATCATGGCTATCTGACCCAATTCCCGCTGGCCGACATAAACGGTTTTTCCGTCCGGGCTGTGCACCAGGCCATGTGGTTCTCCCGGAACATCAATAGAAGCTTCCACCGCACCGGTCTTTGGATTCAGCAATAACAATTTATTCTCCGCAGGAGCGGTGAGCCACAACTGGCCCCAGTCACCGGTGGGCTTGATGGCCATTGCGCCTTTTGCGCCGGTCCAGGTCGTTGAAATCTCATAGGTCTTCACATCCACCACCGAAATCGTCGCGTCCCCCGCGTTGACAACATAGACCTTATCTCCTTCGGGAGAAAATATCGCTGTAATGGCTTTTTTGCCAGTGGCCATGGTGTGAAGGGTCTTTTTCGTTGCCACATCGATAAAAGTGACGTTTCCCGCCCCCACGTTGCACACAACGGCAATCTTTCCATCGGGAGACACCGCCACATCGTGGGCTTTGGTATCCGTCTTCACATCAGCCAGTATCTCTTTTGACATCGTGTCTATGATGGTGATACTGCCCGTCCCTAAATTGGCGATGAAGGCCAGTTTGCTATCCGGGCTGAACGTGACATTATGAGCCCCGGCGCCGGTGGCAATGGTCTTCACCACCTGATTGGAACCGGTATCAATGATCTGGACATTGGCGCCTTTCATATTGGCGACCCAGACCTCACCCGCAATGCTTTCCTTGACCGCCAACGCTCCGGAAAACAGGAAAACCGTAAAAAGGGAAACCGCAAACCGCGTCAACGACGGGTTCTTTTTCTCAACAAGATTGATAATATTGATCTTATCTCGGTGCATTTTTAGCCTCCAGAGGAAAATAAAAAGGGGAACGATTGTCACATCATCATTTCAAAAGATTTGATTGAGTGCTCCCTTTTGAGATGAAATTAAAAGGCCTTGGGATTTTTAAATCTGAACTTTCAACCCTGAAAAGAACCCTGAAGGATAAGGTGAGCACCCCGTTTATTTTTGACTCAAAGCCGCTTTTAGTTTTTTCGCCGCCTCTTCATAAGCGTGTTTTTCTCCATCTGAAAACTCTACTTTATAAAGTTCCCATTTCCCCGACGCTATTTTCCTTCGACTTTCAGCCTCTTTTGCCAATTGCAGGAAGTTATCGATTAGCGTTTGCATTGTCTCACTCACTGTCTTTGTAGAATCTGTCAATTTTTAAAACCCTCCATACATTAAGTTTGAAATTATAGGTAAATGAATAGTTCTTCAACCGATCGAGTCGATAGCGATCAGCCGCAAAGCATATCCCTGCAGGGAAATCGAAATGGCCGAAAGACTCACTGGAAAAAAAGAATCCGGACGGTTCAAGGAAATTCCTAATACAATAAAATTCAGAACCATTGAAGTGATCAGGATGTAAAAAGCGTGGAACTCCATCATATCCTCCTTGAGGACGGTTTCTCTCCGCAAAAAACCCTCACTTGCGAAAACCTCGTCATCCTCTATCCGCCGACTTAAATGGAGTCATGGTGTCCATTTTTCGGTCAATTCCTTTAACGGTTAATTGAATGTCATTGACCGTGGATTCGATGTACCCCAACAATCTTTCATAGTTTTTTACTTCTTCAGGACTGCCAATGGGACCTTTATCGGGCGAGGAACAAGCAGAATCAATTTTATTTACAGAGATTGAAGTATTTTCCTTTGCACCCGCTTCAGGAGGTTGGAGCCAGGGATTTATTCCGTTCAAGAATAAAGCAATTGTAAAAACAGCCATCAAGATTTTTGCATTGCGGTCTAGGGTCATCTTTGTCTCCAGTACCATTTAAAAGGTGTTGAACCACGACCTTAAACCCGTTCGCCCCGGGTCCAAGCTTGCCGCCAACAAAGGGTTCACCCGGTTAAGGTAAACTTACATTTGCCAGAAAGTTTTTTTACGCCGGTTCGCCGCTTTTTTCTTTCTTTTAGCATCTTTAATCTTCAGTTTTTTCTTTATGGAAGGTTTCATATAAAAACGTTTGCGCTTAAGGTCTCTGAATAACCCTTCCTTGCTAAGTTGGCGTTTCAAAATTTTCAACGCCTGATCGACCTGATTTTGATAGACGATTACTTGAGAAATAAGACCCCCGAATTTTAAGTTTATGGTTTTTCAGTATTGTCCTTACTGTCAGGATTTTTTTCCGGCGGCTTAACCGTTTTATTGTTTCTCCTGAAAATAGAAGGGGTTTCCATTTGCAATTTCTCTCGGATGTTCAATTGACTTACCGAGATCACTTTTTTTAAATTTCCTGAACTATCGAACACCTTTACTTCATTCATAAAATATCCTCGATTTTAAACATCTATTACAAAGTGCGGTTCGGGGAAAATACTCCAATGTATTTATGAAAAATGGTATGAATCTCAAAATGCCTGACCAACGCCACGTTCAAGTTTTTGATAATGATCTCGCACGGACTGGAACGGCATGCCTTCAGCGAGTTTGTAGCGCTCGGCGCGTATGAACCAAAATGCCAGCCCGCCCGTGTTGTGGTTAAGCGCCAACGATTTCTTTCCATCCCGAACACCCAGCGATCCTTTTCGACCCGTTTTCTGCCAACCACGTGCCTCCATAATCATGCGCACCACCACGCCAACCGCCTGCCGCAAGCGCTTGCTCCGTTGTGTGTCTGTCTCTGCCAGAATCAGATCAATGACTGGTTGTGATTCAAGCTCTCGGACGACGCCAGCCAAAGGAGGTCTGTCATGGTGAATCTCAGATTCTTCCATCCTGCGTTGCCTGTTTTCATCATTAAAAAATTCCAGAACAGCATCGAAAGGTTGCTCTGAATCATTCAAAACATCCGAAAAAGTACGGGCTTGAAGGTCTTCAAGGAATTTATCGCGTGTGACTGTAACGCGTGGCATTTTTAACTCCAGTTTATCGATTTAGCTATAAATTAATACGCAATATTTGTAACTACAAAATTTGAATGTTAAAAAAGAATACTCCTATCCCCAAGAATAGCAAGAACTGCTTTTTTACGGATCCAATCCACTATCTGATTTAAATTTATGACATCGGATGACTGATGAAACTATCAATCCCGGAAGGTAAACATGGAGATGAGGAGCATCCCCATAAAGACAACGAACAGCACCCACATCACGATGATGGGCCAGCCGGACCCTCCCAGGGTGGGGTATTTGGGAATATTTGGGTTGATCGGCGTTCCGCAATGAGGGCAATTGGTCAAACTTCCCGAAACACTCTTTCCGCATTCGCGGCACGGCAGTTCACTCATAAAGTTTTCTCCAATCACTCAACTGTTAGCGAGGCGCAATTGCAAAAGATTGTTCGGGGCTCGAGAGCACAGCGTTTCCCTTATATGAATCAAAGAAGGTGTATTAAAGGCCTCGCGTAGCTTCAGGCCCTCTGCGTAGCAGGCTTTCCCTCCCCGTGCAACGGGGTTAAAAATCTGTTTTTTTATGCAATTGCAGATAATATTTTTCCAGGTCCTTGACCGAAAACATTCCCACAACGTTATTTTCTTTTTTCACTGGAATATGACGGATATGATTTTTTTCCATCAGGGCGCAGGCTTCGGCAATGGTTTGATCCTGGTCGATCGTATATTTAAGTTTAGTCATCAACGCGGAAACTTTCATCGCTTTAGGATCGCATTCACCCCTCAAAACATGAAGCATCCAATCCGTTTTTGTAAACATCCCGACATATTCCTCGCCGACTTTGACTAAAAGAGCGCCGATATTGTTTTTATACATTTTTTCAACGGCTTTACTTGCAAATTCATCGGGGTTTACATAATAAATAGTTGTGCTCATGAAATCACCGATTTTACTCATTTGAAAACTCCTTTTTCATTCATCCACATTCCCAAGGTCATTGGTTTTCGCCCTGCATTTTCTGTACAGCATCATTAACATTTATGAGGCGCAAGCGCAAAAGATTGAGCGCGGCCTGGGCTGTACGTTCCTTATTCCTGCCCCTGTCCTGATGAAAAACAAATTCGCGGCATTCTGACCCAGCCCGATCGCTCACGGCAATAAAAGTGAGTCCCACCGGTTTACTTTCTGTTCCCCCGGCAGGTCCTGCTATCCCCGTGACAGACAAGCCGATGTCGGTCCCTGCGGTGTTTCTTATTCCCTCAGCCATTGCCAAAGCGACTTCCCGGCTCACGGCGCCGTATTTGTCCAGAAGTTCCTGCGCCACTCCCAGCCGTTTGCGTTTTGCCTGGTTGCTATAGGTGACGGCGCCCTCAATGAAATATTTAGAACTCCCCGAAACCTGGGTCAACCGATGCCCAATCAATCCGCCGGTGCAGGATTCAGCAACCGCCAGCGTCTGCACCGAATCTAAAAGAAGCTCACCCACTTTGCTTTCCAATGTTTCATCATCTTTGCCAAAAATACAATCTTCAATTTTCGACCTCACCAGATTTTCAGCGGCCTGCAACCGGGTCATGGCATCCTCGACCTTGCTGGAAAAGGCCGACAGACGCAGGCGCACCCCAAGGTGCGATGGAAGCGAAGCCACCGTCACCCATTTTTCAAGAGGCGCCACCGGGCCCAACCTCGCCCAAAGATCAGCTTCGGAAATTCCCGTGGTATGAAGAACGCGATGCCAGATTCCAAACTCGCAGGAAGATGCAAGCTCGGGTTCAATATATTTGTCAAACAGGTACTCCATCTCCAACGGAACGCCGGGCAGGGAATAAAGTTTTTTCCCCGACTTTTCAAATAGGAAACCCGGCGCGGTTCCTTTCTCGTTATACAAAACCGTGGCCGCCGTGGGGACTTCCCATTGGGTCTTTACCGAGGCAGGCACTTCCCGGCTTCGGGATTTATAAAAATTCTCCAGAAACCGGGCCACCCGATCGTCCTTTTTAAAATCGGAGCCGAACATCCTGGCCAGCACGGTTTTGGTGATATCGTCGTGAGTGGCGCCCAGGCCTCCGGTGACAATGACGATACCCACACGTTCAAGTGCCTGCTCAACTACCGTGCGTATCGAGTCTTCATCGTCTCCCACGGAGGTGATTCTAGTCACGTTGACTCCAACCGATTGCAGGCGCAGGCTTAAAAAGCTCGAATTGCTGTCCTGAATCAACCCGCTGACCACTTCATTGCCGATGACGACGATCTCCGCCTGCCGGATGCCCGATTCTTTTGGAAACAAGGCTCCCCTCCCCTAAAAATTCATTATTCCGTCAACCAAAGTTCCCCAAAATACTTCATTCTGCATTACTATAGTCTCTTAAATATTGAAACCCAAACCAAAACCTGCCAGCGAACCGCTGGGCAATATTTTTATGACGAGCAAAATTCAGAAATTATTGAGCGATCTAAAAAATACCGACTCCGCCACCCGCAATCACGCGACCCATGAGCTATGGCAAATCTGGTATCGGGACGCGGGAAAACTGGCCGAACACGAACTCGACCAGGGAACCCGCCTGATGGGAGAAAATCTTCTGGATGAGGCCGGAAAAGTTTTCCGAAGTTTGATCAAAAATTATCCCGACTTCGCCGAAGCCTATAACAAACTGGCGACTCTTTTATTCATGAAGGGAGACTATTCCGAGTCCGTTTTCGAATGCGAGCGCACCCTGAAATTAAATCCGCATCATTTCGGCGCTTTGAACGGGATGGGGATGTGCCTGTTTCAACTGGCCCGCTACGACGAAGCCCTGACCTGCTTTCAAAAGGCTTTGGAAATCCAACCCTACGCCGACATCAATCGGGAATACCTTGCCCGTTGCCGGGGACTTTTGAATTGACACCGGTTTTCCTCCTTTCTCTCCATAACCTTTTCACCCATAAAAAGCAGAACCCGTGAAGGAATATTCCGACCTTTCCAAATCAGATATCACCCGTAAAACCTACAAGTGCGATCTTTTTCGGGGTGGGTTCGAGGGAATGCTCGCCACCGGCTCACAAACCTTTTGCCTGTTCATCGCCATCCGCTATTTTCAGGCGGACGAAAATTTAAAATCCCTGATCGCCGCGGCGCCCTTCATGGGAATGTTCCTGTCCGTCATTCTTCTCCATTACGCGGAGGGAACAAGTCTCAGAAAGTCCTCCTGGGGAGCCATCCCCTCGGTCGTCACCGGAGTTTTTCTTTTATTTGCGGCCCTGGCCGTCAAGGCGGGCTGGTTCGCTTTCTTTGTGATCGTCGCTTACATCGGCCGGAGCGCCCTGTTACCGTTTTTGACCGATATTTATGGCGACAATTACCCGTCGCATTTACGCGGTCATTATTTTTCCAGATCCCTTATCCTGACCGTCGGGATATCTGCAGGTTTCGGGTATGCCGGCTCATTATTATTAGAGAGCAATATCGAAAACTACTCCTGGCTGTTCACCCTCCTGTCTTTTTGCGCGTTTGCCAAAGCAGTTTCTATCTACCGCATGCCCTCAAAAACCATGGAGAATCATACTCATCGAAATCCCTTAAGCAACTTCAAATACATTTTTCAGGACCGCTCCTTCGGGTACGTACTCCTGACCTGGTTCATCATGGGGTTCGCCAATCTTTGGACGATTCCGCTGAGAGTCGATTATGTCACCTCCGCCGAATACGGGATAGAAGGCTCGGCAATTTTTGTCGCCCTCATCATCACCATCATTCCCGATACCATGCGCATGCTTTTCATTCCCTTCTGGGCCAAGCTGTTTGACCGCATGAATTTTGTCGTTCTCCGAGTGTTGTTGAATATTTTATTCGCCATTGGCGTGGCGGCGTTCTTCCTATCTAAAAATCCGTGGATCATCGGCATGGGTTCCGCCTTGATCGGCATTGCGTTTGCCGGCGGAAGCATCGCCTGGAGTTTGTGGGTCACAAAATACGCGCCGCCGGGAAAAACCGCCGCCTACATGTCCGTCCACGTCAGCCTGACCGGGATACGCGGCACCATCGGTCCGATCATCGGATACTGGGCCGCCAGTCAGATCGGTCTTTTGAATATCGGGTTCTTGTCAGCGGCCATGATGGTCGTCGCCAGCATAATGCTCATCCCCGAAATCAAACACGGGAACCGTGAATAATCTTTTCCACTCCTTTCTTGATCCACCCGATAAAACTTGCTATAAATCAGGTTCACCCTTATATCCGGGTTGTGATTCATAAAAAAGGAGGACTCCGGTTTGAGCAAACCACTTGTCGGCATCGTCATGGGGAGCGATTCAGATTTTCCCATCATGGAAGAGACCAGCGAAATTTTGAAACAGTTCGATGTCGCTCATGAAATCATAGTGACCTCGGCGCACAGGTCGCCAGCGCGCACCCGAAATTACGTTAAAAAATCGGAAAAAACAGGGGTAAAAATCCTGATCGCCGGAGCCGGAGCCGCCGCTCATCTGGCGGGTTCGTTGGCCGCGGAAAGCATACTTCCGATCATCGGCGTGCCGATCGATTCCAGCCCGCACAAGGGTCTTGACGCCCTGCTATCGACTTCGCAAATGCCTGGCGGCGTTCCTGTAGCCACAATGGGCATTGGCAAATCGGGCGCCAGAAACGCGGGACTGCTGGCAGTGCAGATTCTTGCGCTCGAAGACCCTAAACTGCACTCCAAGCTGGTTCAATATAAAAAATATCAGGCCAAAGAAGTAGAAATCAAAAGCCGCAAAATCCAGGCCACTCATGCCCGAAATAATAAAGATTGATTTAAACGACGAACCCCTTTTCAGATCCCAGATAGTCAAGATCAAACGGGTTCTCAACCTTGGCGGCGTGATGGCTTTCCCCACCGATACTTTTTATGGCCTCGGTGCCACCGTTTCCAACCGGGAAGCCATTTCCAGAATTTTCAAGATCAAACAAAGGTCGAAGGACAAACCCTTGCTAGCCCTGGTGGCATCCGCCTACCAGACAAAAACCTTGACCAAGGAAATCATCCCCACAGCGGAAATCCTGATAGATAAACTGTGGCCGGGTCCACTGACGATTTTATTTTCCGCCCACCTCGATTTACCTTCTCAATTGACAGCAGGTTCCGGGAAAATCGGGGTCCGGCAACCGGCCAATGCAATGGTTTGCAAACTTTTATCGGGGATCGGTTTTCCCATCACTGCCACCAGCGCTAACATCAGCGGAACTGAAAATATCACCACCGCCGAGGAGGTGGAAAAAATCTTTGGGGATCAGATTGATTTGATCGTGGACGGCGGCCCAACCCCCGGTGGTAAAGAATCCACCGTTCTGGACGTGACCCTGTCTCCCCCCCTGCTGATCCGGGAGGGCGCTATCAGCAGAGAAGAAATCGACGCCGTTCTGGAAACACCTTGCATCGTTGTCCCATAAAAAAGCGATCTGAACTTTTTCAGACTCTTCCTGAAAACATAAAGCAATTATCCTTATGATTATTGGAACAGGAGTGGATATCGTTGAAGTGGCCCGAATCAATCGATTGCTTGAAAAACATTCTCCCAGGTTCGAGAAAAAAGTTTTCACGCCCGGCGAAATACTTTATTGCCAGTCCAAAGCGGACCCCGGAAGCCATTTCGCCGCCCGGTTTGCAGCTAAAGAAGCGGTGATGAAATGCCTGGGCACTGGTATGGACCAGGGAATCGCGTTCAATGATATCGAAGTGACCCATGAAGATACCGGACAGCCGGCCATCCAACTGCACGGCAAGGGAAAGGAATTATTCACCCGTTTAAAAATCAAAACCATCCATATTTCCCTCTCGCATGAAAAAAATTATGCCATCGCCCAGGCCATCGCCGAAGCATAAAGACCCCCAATGAAAAGCCAACGGTCCGTTAAGACAAAACTCCGCCATATTCTCGAAATTGGCGGTGTCGGACTGGTTTCTCTATTGGTACGTCCGCTTTCCCCGCGAGGAGTCTATCACTTAGGATGCTTTCTTGGAAAAACGGCCCACGCCTTTTCAGGCAGGCGAATTAAAATCGCCATGACCAATCTCGATATTGCGTTTGGCGACTCCAAATCGAAAAGTGAAAAAAACAGCATCATAAAAACTTCATTCATGCGGATGACCGTTTCCGCCTTACAGGTTTTATGGCTCCACCATGACACCGAAAAACGCATTCACCAGCTGTTCCCGGAGCAACCCAAAGCACTGAATATCCTCACCGAATGCCTCAAGCGCAATAAGGGCGCCTTCATCCTGATGGCCCATTACGGCAATTGGGAAGCCATGGCGATCTACAACGGTTATCTGGGAGTCATGCACCTGTATTCCATTGTGAGACGACTGGACAACCCTTATCTGGAAAAATCAACCCACGCCTTTCGAACCTGTTCCGGCAATGGCACCTTTTACCGGGATGACTCTCCGCTAAAAATCGTCCGCGCTCTGAAAAACAATTCCTGCGTCGCGGTGATGATGGATCAAAATACCGCCGTGCGTGGAATTTTTGTCGATTTCTTTCAAAAAAAAGCCGCCACTCCCCGTTCGGTCGCTTTATTGAGCCACAAGCTGGACACGCCCATTTTGCCTATTTTTGTGCATCCCGAAAAAAACGGAACGTATTCCATAGACATCCAACCGGAGTTGAAACTCGATAAAACCGGTGACAAGGAAAAAGACATTTTGAATTGGACCCAAGCGTGCCAGAAAGCGATTGAGTCCGTCGTGAGGGAGCGCCCGGAAAACTGGATGTGGATCCATAGACGCTGGAAAACCCGTCCACCGGAGGAGCAAGGTGAAAAAATTTATTGAGAGTCTTGCTTGGAAGGGCTAAATTTCTTCGGCTATGAGGGCTTTGAGTTTACTGCGCAGGCGGAATACCGCTTTGGAATGGATCTGTGAAACTCTGGATTCAGTGATACCAAGAACCTCGCCGATTTCTCTCATGGTCAACTCTTCATAGTAATACAAAGAGATCATCAGTTTTTCCTTTTCCGGAAGCTGATCGATGGCCTTGGCAATGATTTCTTTCAGTTCATTGAGCCTGAATTGCGTTTGCGGGTCGGCGTCGCTTTTCCCCGCCAGACATTCCAGCAGGCTTTGTTGCTCCCCTGTTTCTTTTGCAATTCCCAGATCTTCAAGGCTCAAGATCGGCATGCTTCGGGTTTCATTCAGGATTTCAAAATAGTCCTCCATGCTCAAGCCCATTTCATCGGCTATTTCGTCGTCATCGGGAGGCCGCCCAAGATCGCTTTGCAGTTTTTGCACGACCGCATCCAGAGAAGACGCCTTTTGACGCACCGACCGGGGAACCCAGTCCATCGAACGAAGCTCATCGAGAATAGCCCCCCGCACGCGAAACTCGGCATAGGTCTTAAACTTTGCTCCGCGACCCGGATCGTACTTTTTGATCGCGTCGATCAAACCCAAAACCCCCACACTGATCAAATCGTCCACCTCTATGTGGGGAGGCAGGCGCATTGCGATCCGGTTGGCAACGTATTTGATCATCGGTCCAAATTCCAGAATCACCGCGTCCCGGTTTTCAGGGGAGATTTCGATTTCCTGAATAACTTTTGGTTTGGGTGAATTCTTGTAATTGGAAATCACCTGTGATTTATCCGCCATCAAGAGGTTCTCTCTTAAAATTCATCAAATCGTTTCGTCCAGTTGAACGCCTTTTGACACATCCGCCTCATCATCCTCTTCCTCTTCAGGAGCTTCTTTGCCACTCATCACAATAGACCCAAAGCTCCAGGCCAACGCTCCAAATACAATGGCGGCCTCAGCGCCCCTGATAAATGCTGTGGTCATCCGCGATCCTGTCAATACGCTCCCGAACGCAAGGATGGCAAAGGACAATAAAGCGAACGATACCGCCATTTTTTTTATCTGGATATCGGTCATTGGATCAAAAATGCGCTTTTCCAAAAGAAAGAATGTTCCCCTCCCCCCGTCTCCAGCCCTTTTTCAAGATGAATCTTCTCCGCGATGGTCTGGATGCATTGGCTGAACTTTGCATAGGGGTATAAATCCATGATCGCTTTTTGCTGGCGAACCGCCTTGGGAACATTTGGGTCCGTCAATACAAAACCCAGGTACTCAACCGATATGGTGGGCAAAAATTTATCGGTCACTGCCGAAAGATTACGGAAAACTCCCTGCGCTTCTCTTTCAGAATCCACCGAGTTGATAACAAGCCTGAAATGATTTTGCGCATGTTTCTGGTGCAAAATTTTAATCAAGGCATACACATCCGTCAACGAGGTGGGCTCTGTGGTGGCAACGAGAATTATTTCATGGGCGGCACTGCAAAAATAGGTGACATTGGCGGAAATCCCGGCTCCCGTATCGAAAATAAGGAAGTCATAGCCAAGGCTGACTTTATCCAGCTCCTCCATGAGAAGCATTTTCTTTTCGCTTTCCAGCTGAGTCAGTTCCTGCAGGCCATCCCCGGCGGGAAGCACCGTCACCCCGGCGGGACCCTTGACAACAATATCTTCAATGTTTTTTTCACCCGACAAGACATGACCGATATGATGCTTTGGAGTCAAGCCCAGAAGAATATCAATATTGTTGAGTCCAAGGTCAGCATCGATCACCAATACCTTTTTGCCTCTTTTAGAAAGAGCGACCGCCAGATTGGCGACGATATTGGTTTTTCCAACTCCTCCTTTACCGCTGCTCACAGCTAAAACCCGGAGTGCTGAATTTGTCATATTATTTTGCGCGATTCTTTTTAGTGTGGATGCCTGATCTCCAAAATCCAATTTTTCGTCCCCAATTTAGCTTGAATTTAATTAAAAATCAATTTAATTACTTTTTCCTGATTTGCCACTTCAATATCTTCTGGAACTCTTTGCCCCATCGTAAAATATGAAAAAGGAATTCGCGTCCGCAGTGAAAAATTAAACAGAGCGCCAAAGCTCATGCCTTCATCCATTTTGGTGAACAACACGCGATCAATGCCAAGCGTGGAAAATTGTTTGACCGACTCTTGAAATATTTTTTCCTGGGCGGTGACACTGAGCACCAATTGAGTCTCCACATCGCCTGAGTCCTTGAGTATTTCTTTCAACTGATCTGGATAACCGGTTTCTTTCGGGCTCTTTCCCGCGGTATCGATCAACAACAAGTCTTTGTCCGCATGTTTTTTGACGATGGTTTGCAGTTCATCCCGATTGCGGGCGGTATCCACAGGAATCCGCATGATATCGCCATAAATTCGCAATTGATCGACCGCCCCCATGCGATAGGTATCCAGAGTTGCCAGGGCTACTTTTTTCTTTTGCCGAAAGGCAAAGTCCGCGCCCAGCTTGGCAATAGTGGTTGTCTTCCCGGCTCCTGTAGGCCCGACGAAAACAACTTTTTTAGTTTTTTTTACCTCGAGTTTAATTTCTCCATTACAGAGCAATACCCGTTTCATCAGATTCCTGATGACCTGAGGCTCTGATTGTGGAACGTGGTTTTTGGCAAGTCCCTCAACACCGGCTTTTTCGATCACTTTGCACGCCAGCCGTTCACTCAAACCGCTTTCCACCAATTGAGAATATGCTACAAGCTGATGGCTTTTCAACCCTAAAGATTGCGCACGTTCGGTTCGGGTCAACAAACTAAAAATGAGCGTCTTAAGATCAAGATCGTCTTCATGAAATGGCAGGGACTTCGAATTTCCAACCACGCCTTCCCTCATCCCGTTTTCTTTTTTCTCTGCGGGTTCAATAGCGGCGGTGATTTCCACTCTGCCGGAATTTCCCATTCCATCCGATCGAAGGTCAGGCTCCAGCGAACGGGTGCTTATGACGAGGGCGTCTTCGCCAAGTTCATATTTCACCTTGGCAAGAGCCTCGGAATAATTATTCGCCAGAATTTTTTTAATTCGCATGGATACTCACCACTTCCAAAGTTCGGATCTGCACCGAGGGCGTCACCTCACTGTGTGACAAAATTACCAGGTCGGGAAGAAACCTCTCGGTGAACCGTCTGAGGTGAAGCCTGATAGACGGCGAAGCCAATAGAACCGGGGGAGACTCCAGTTTTGGCGCTATGGACTCCATTGCGTTTTTTAACCGCGCCAGTAGTTTTTCAGCAATGCCGGGTTCCAGCGCCAGGAAGGAAGCCGTTTCCGTTCTTTGTATAGAGCCTTCGATAATATCTTCGATTCCCCGGTCCAGGGTCATGACAGCCAGCGTCCCATCGGCGGACTGGTATTGTTTGGTGATAGGCCGCGCCAGGGCCTGCCGGACAAATTCGGTCAACACGTCCGTATCCTGTGTGGTCGGAGCAAAATCAGCCAACTGTTCCAGAATCGTGCGAAGATCCCGAATTGAAATCTGTTCCTTCAAAAGATTCTGCAACACTCGCTGAACTTTACCCAAGCTCAAAAGATTCGGAATGAGTTCTTCAATGACTTTAGGATTGGACTCTTTGAATTTGTCCAGTAACGCCTGGCCTTCCTGCCGACCCAGCAGTTCATGGCCATGACGCTTGATGGTTTCCTTGATATGAGTGGTGATGACCGTGGCGGGATCGACCACCGTGTAACCGGCAATTTGCGCCTCTTGCTTGGCGCTGGACGGAACCCAGACCGCAGGCAACCCGAAGGTGGGTTCCTGCGTCTTGATGCCTTCGATCTCCTTGTCAGAATCTCCGGGATTCATCGCCAGTAAGCGACCCATTACCACCGATCCGTGGGCCACTTCCACCCCCTTGAGCACGATGGAATAATCGCTCGGTTTCAACTGTAGATTGTCACGGATATGAAGCGGCGGAACGATGAACCCCATTTCCAGAGCAAATTGACGGCGAATGGATTTGATGCGTTCCAAAAGCTCCCCGTTTCGATCCGCATCGACCAGCGGAATCAATTCATACCCTACTTCCAGCTCCATAACATCCAGAGGAAGTATGGATTCAACTCGTTCAGGCACTGGCGCCCGCGCTTCATCATCCAGTTTTTTCAGATTCTTCGTTTCCTCCGTCTGAATATCCTTGAGACGGTAAAAAGCAATGCCACCTGTAAGGGCGCTCAATAGAAAAAACGGGAAATGCGGCAGGCCGGGAATCAGCCCGAAGAAAAACAGCGCGATTGATGCGATCACAAAGGCGTAGGGCTGATTGAGAAGCTGGCCCATCAACTCCATCGGCATGTTTTTATCGGACACCGCCCGTGTGACGACCAGCCCCGCGGCGGTGGAAATCACGAGGGCGGGCAACTGGGAAACCAGACCGTCGCCAATGGTCAGCAGGGTATAAATCTGAGCCGCTTCCGATACTTCCATGCCCTGCTGAAACACTCCGATTCCAAATCCGCCGATAATGTTGATGAGGGTGATCAATATCCCGGCAATGGCGTCCCCGCGCACAAACCGGATAGCACCGTCCATCGACCCATAGAAATCGGCTTCCCGCTCCAGGTTTTGACGGCGCATACGGGCATCCTGATCGGTGATGATACCGGCGTTCAAATCAGCGTCGATGCTCATTTGCTTGCCGGGAATCGCATCCAGAGTAAATCGGGCGGCGACTTCAGAAGTCCTGACCGTACCCTTGGTGATAACGATGAAATTTATCAGGACCAGAATGATAAAAATGACGGTTCCGACCACATAATTCCCTCCAACCACAAAGGAACCGAATGACTGAATCACTTGTCCCGCCGCATCAGGCCCCTCACTGCCATTCAACAAAATGATACGGGTAGAGGCAACGTTGAGCGACAACCGCAATAGGGTCACGATCAGCAGGAGCGAAGGGAAAATGGAAAAGTCCAGTGGGGACAGCATGAAAATTGACACCAGTAAAATAATGATGGCAAAAGTAAGGCTGAACGAAAGAAGAATATCCAGCGCAAAAGGAGGAATCGGCATGACCATGACGGCCATGACCATCATCACTCCAATAGCGACTGACAATTCCTGCGGCCTGTCAAACACCGCTTTAAAAATATTTGCTCGTGCCATAATTTATAGTATGAGGTTTTCCAGGTGCGCAGGTTTTTCTTCCTGTGCTCTGTTAATAGTTAATATCTTCGGTCACTCAAGGAAACCGATGGCTCCTCAATCACTCATCGAACGCCAATACCGCGCCCGCCGATATCAGATCGGACCTTTGCCTTTAAGACGATAAACGTAGGCCAGAATTTCTGCCACGGCCTTGTACAGACTGGCGGGAATCAACTGCCCCACTTCCACGGTCTTGTGCAGAACCCTGGCCAGAGGCTTGTCCTCCACCATGGGGATATCGTATTCTTCCGCCAGAGAACGGATCTTTTCTGCGATAGCCCCGGCTCCTTTTGCCACCAGAATGGGAGCGGCGTATTTATCCACATCGTACTTGATGGCCACGGCAATATGCGTCGGGTTGGTCACCACGACATCCGCTTCAGGAACGGCGGTCATCATTCGTCTTCTGGCCATCTCCATTTGAACCTGACGGATTCTTTGCTTGATCTGCGGGTTGCCGTCGGTGTCCTTACGTTCGTCTTTCACCTCCTGCTTGGTCATTCGCAGGTTTTCCATGTAAGTGAATCTTTGGAACATATAGTCGATGGAAGCAAGAAAAATCATGACCACCAACACCTTGAACATGATTTCAAGAGACACATTCCCCATGAACATCATTATCTGCGCCACATCAAAACCCATCAGCGGCGGAATTTCATCCCACCTGCCCTTGATAGTCTGATAGGAAATAATCGAAATGATGACTATTTTGAAAATGGATTTAAAAAGTTCATTCAGGGAGTTTTTAGAAAATATTCTCCCGATTCCCTTGAGTGGATTCAATTTGTTGAATTTTGGAATCAGAGGATGAGTAGAAATTTTCAATCCTCGTGTCTGAATTATGTTGGAGATGACCCCCGCAAACATGATCGAGAGAAGGATGGGGCTCAAGATAAGAAACGTGTTTTTCATTACCAGAATCAGGGCTCTAAAAAGCTCCTCCGTTGACAAGTTCAACGTATGCAGATCTGAAAGAATAGCGCGCCAGAGCGCCATCATTTCGATAGGTCCTTGTTGTCCTACAATATATAAAGAGGTAATCGCCGCCAGAAGAATGACCGACGAGGTCATTTCCTTACTGAGGGCAAAATTGCCTTTTTCTTCAGCGTCGGTGATCCTCTTCGACGAGGCCTCTTCAGTTTTTTGATCTTTATTTTCTTCCGCCATTTTTTTCTATAAATAAGAGGGAGACTAAAAAGATCTCATCAGCCCAACCAGCTTGGCGGGCATTTCGGAAATCTGGTTCTGCAAAACAAGGCTGAAAAAAGGCATGGCCAATGCGACCATCAATAAGCCCACGCCAATTTGCAGGGGAAACCCCACGATAAAGACATTCATTTGGGGAACGGTTCGGGCCACCAGCCCCAACCCCACACTCAGAAAAAATAAAATTGCCATAATAGGCGCGGCTATTTTGATCGCGATGACAAACATGGACGAAAAATACCTGAGAATAATCTCCGGGGTCACATTGGAGAAATCAATCTGGGCTAAATTTATCAAATCAAAACTTTGCACGATGGCGCCGATGATCAAATGATGCGCGTCGGAGGCTAAAAAAATCAGAATCGCCAGAATATTGTGAAACTGGGCGGTGATAGATACCTGAGCCTGGGTCTGAGGATCGATCACGTTGACCACGCCAAATCCCATTTGAAAATCCACCATCGTCCCCGCAAGTTGCACGGCGGTGAAAATGAGACGAACCGCAAACGCAATCGCCAGACCAATGATCGCATCGGTGGAGATATGAATCGCCAGATCGAACAACCCTCTGGGCTCGGGCAAGGTTTCCATCGGCACCACCGGGAAAATCATAATGCTGAAAACGAGGGCCAGTCCGATTTTCAATTTGGCGGGAATCTGGGGGCTTCCGAGGATAGGAGCGAACATAAGAATCGCGGCCACCCGTGAAAATATAAACAGCAGGGATTCAAACTGGGAATAATTGAAATTCAGGATATCCATTACTGGATGTATTCAGGAAAATTGATCAAAATATTGGAAGTGAAACTGAGCATGGTCTGCAACAGCCAAGGGAAAAAAAGGATCATCGCCAGGAAAACCGCCAGAATTTTTGGGATGAAGGTCAAGGTCAATTCCTGAATGGATGTGACCGCCTGAAATATGGAAACCAGAAGACCCGTCACCAGACCAAACCCCAGCATGGGAGCTGACAGCATCAGGGTGATCTTCATACTCTCCATTGCGAAATCTATGATAAAAGACTGAGTCATGGATTCCTTTCTAACTGAAACTCTTCATCAGGGACCCCACCGTCAGGTACCATCCGTCCACCATGACGAACAGCATTAATTTAAACGGCAGGGATATCAGAACGGGTGGAAGCATCATCATACCCATCGACAATAAAATACTGGCAACCACCATATCCAGAATAAGAAATGGGATATAGATCAGAAATCCTATCTGAAAAGCGGTTTTCAATTCGCTGATGATAAACGCGGGAATCAGAGTCCGCATGGAGACCGCCTCGGTTGTTTCCGGCCGGGTTCCATCAACGAGGTTAACGAAAAGAGATAAATCTTTTTCGCGGGTTTGTTTGACCATGAATTTTTTTAAAGGGATTTCCGCCTGTTTCAGAGCGTCCACCTGGGACAACTCTTCGGCCAGATAAGGTTGCAACGCCCGTTCATTGATCTCGGACCAGATAGGACTCATCACGAAAAGGGTCAAAAACAGGCCAAGCCCGATCAACACCTGAGTGGGCGGCGTTTGCTGAGTCCCCATCGCCTGACGCAAAAAGGAAAGCACGATAATGATTCTGGAAAACGCGGTGGTCATGATGAGAATGGAAGGCGCGAGAGCCAGAACAGTGAGCAGGATAAGAATCTGGAGGGCGCTGGATACTTTTGAGGGATCATTGGCATCATCGATTCCAAACTGAATGGTTGGAAACGGAATGGCCCATCCATTGGCAACCGGCCACACCAAAGTTAGCCCTAACAAAATTCCCAGCAGACTTAGAATCCGTCGGTTTCGCTGTTTCATGACGTTTTTAGTTTTCCATGGCTTTTTCGGATCAGTTCGGTCACCTCACCCACTGATTTTTCCTTTTCGGTAGGAACGCCGGAAAATTGTTTGAGATAGTCTTTAAAAGCTCCATCCAGTCGGGACATCCCAACATTCCCCGGATCATCCGCACTCTTCCCTTTGCCTGAATTCCAAAAACTTCGCACCTTCGTATCTTTTCTCGAGGCTTTTATTTCCTCAATTTTTTCTTTATCCTGAATTTGCATGAGCAAAGAAATATTGTCATTGGACATTCCCAGCACCAGGACTTCGCCTGCCACTTCCACCATCACGATACTTTTCTTTGGCCCCAAAAACCCAGAACCCAACACCCGCACAAATTTTTCATTGCCGCCAAAAATGGTATTTTTCAAAACATATTTTTTAAATAAATAAAAGATCAGGAACATGAGGGCTAAAACCAGGGCAAACATAGCGAAGGTTCGCACTGTGGTGGCAAGCGGGTCCAGGGGTTTCTTCAAGCCAAGCCCACTCCTTTCATTGATACCGAGAGGCGAGCCAGGTAAGGTTTCAGCGGGAAGAAATTCTTTCGCAACCTGTTTCATTTTAAAAGGCGGGTTCTTATCCAGAGTCAGGGGAGTCTGGATATTTGACGAAATGGTTTCGACCCCGGACACCGCCTCATCGGCCTCTTCCTGACCCTCCTGTGAATCGATCCGGGCGGAGGCACGGGCTAGAAACCCGCTCAAAACATCCTCTTCTTTATTAAAAAGGTGAACAACCAGAGCGCCTTGCTGATTTTCGACTCGAAAGTTTTCTTCAAGCCCTGGGAGTTTCTCGCCCAGCACCAGTTGCACCCGCAGAGTTTTCGGGTTTAACTGGGACGCGACTATTTGTGGAATCCTGGAATCGCCGGTATAAAAAAAACGTTTCGCAGGCTCAACTGAGGACAGGGGAATATCGATTAGAACGGAAGTGTCGCCAAAAACCGGTTTGCCAGGATTTAATACCGGCTTGTCAAATTCAAAGCGAACGGTCAACCCCTTTTCACTTAACTCTGAAGAAACATCCCGTAAGATATTTTTAGTGAAAGCATCTGCAGACAATCCTTCAACAGGACTGAGAATGATCAGGAGGAGTAAAACCCATTGGGTAAATTTTTGCATGATCGAAGGGAAGATGGTTTCAAATGCCAGGAGGTGTCAATAAATGCTCACAAAACTCCTGAAATGTTTAAAATGCAAGGGTTATACCGAATGACAAGGGAAATAGAACGATGACATCAGCGGGGTTTCTGTATCTCAATTAGTATAAAAAAATCAGTGAGTTCCAGAAGTCCGGACAGCGGAAGAATTTAATCGCCAGGGTGGGAATCTATAATAATTTTCTTTGTTTTCTGAAAAGGACGGGATTATGACGCTCGCGGGTCTAGGAGAGGGACTGCACTCTTTCCATGGGAGATATGATGTCTGTCAAACGAACGCCGAACTTTTCATTCACGACCACGACTTCACCACGGGCCACCAGCTTTTGATTGACCAGAACTTCGACCGGCTCTCCCACCATTTTGGTCAACTCAACCACCGACCCCTGCCCCAGTTGGAGTAAGTCATTGATCAACATTTTACTGCGACCCAACTCCACGGTAACCGTGAGGGGAATGTCCAGAATCATATCCAGGCTTTTGTTTCCCGCCCCATCCGGCTCATCCAGGTCTGGCGCTCCTTCTTCAGCCTGAACAGCCTCTTCAGCGCCCTCCGAATCGGTCACGGCATTTTCTTCTTCATTGCCAGAATCATCTGCCATCAGGTTAGATCTCCCTTTTTAAGATTTCCGAGATTTGCACTGCCTTATTTCCCTTGGAAGTCCCCGGATATCCCCTCATTTTTGGAATGCCTTCAATTTTTATAGTCACCGGATTGTCTGAGTCCTCCTTCAACATCAAGGTGTCTCCGACTTTGAATTTCAGAAGTTCGGTGGAAGTGACCTCGGAGGTTCCCAGTTCCGCGACTGTTTCCACTTCTGTCAGCAGCAATTCCGCACGCAATCGGTTGACCCAGGCCTGATCGATCTCCAACTCTTCACTTTGGAACTGGGCTTTTAGTTTTGGGAGAACAGGTTCGATGGAGGCAAAAGGAAGGCAGATCGTCAGGCTCCCGGTAATGGTCTCCAGTTCAATATCAAAGTTCAATACCAAAACCAGGTCCGCTGGAGGAACGATCGCGGCAAATTGCGGGTTGACCTCGGAGCGAACATAGGTGGTCGTCACCGGATGAACCGGTTTCCATGCTTTTTCGATATCTTCCAGAGCGGCAAGAACCACGTTTTTTATCATTCGGATTTCTATGAAGCTGAAATCCCGCCCGGTGACTTTCGCCTCTCCCTTACCAGTTCCTCCAAAAAAATTATCCACAACCGTAAAAACCAGCTTGCTTTCGATCACCATCAGCCCATGCCCCCTGAACGGTTCCATTCGAAAAATATGCAGGCTCGAAGGAAGAGGCAGGGATCGTAAAAACTCTCCGAATTTTATGGAGTCGGTGGAAACAACACTCACATCCACCGACTTCCGCATGAGGGAGGTGAAAGTACTACGGAACAAACGCGAAAACATCGAGTTGATAATATCCAGAGTGGGAAGTCTGCCACGGATGATTTTTTCCTGGCTGGTGAGGTCGTAGCCCGAAACCTCGGCGTTATCATCTGGCTGATCCGTCTCGGTTTCGACGTCCCCATCGCCAACGCCTCGCAACAAGGCATCCACTTCCCCTTGTGATAAAACTTCACTCATCGGTCTTCCATTCTATTTTCAAACGCGCGCCTCTCATTTAACAATTTGAGGTGTTCATGGCACATGCTCTGAGCATTCAATAGTTTGCTTTCCAAATCACTGAATAATGAATTCGGTAAAATAAGCTTCTTTAATATGCCCAAGAACCAGGAATCGGTTGACTCTGGCGGTGATTTCATCTTTCAGCTTGAATTTCCCCTGGACCGAGTACACATCTTCAAAGTTTTTGCTACTCAAAAGAACCAGAATAGAGTCCATGATCTTTTGAATATTTTCCTTAATCTCCGCATGCACTTCCGGAGCGCTCAACTCAAGGGATACCGTCACTTTCAGAAACCGTTTTCCCTGACTGCCCGCAAGATTGACAACGAACGGGTCCAGCGAAAACATGACCCCAAGATTGGGCAATTCCTCCTCAACCGTTTCCGTTGCTCCCGAAGCTTCCGGTGTTTGACCCGGTTGAAAGTACTTCATATAGGCATAATAACCGCCGCCACCCAGCAGACCCAAAACCACCAGCAGAATGACTATCATTTTGATGGGTGATTTTTTACTTGGAGCAGGCTCGTCTATTTCAACTTCGTCCAGAAGTTCCTCTTGCTCTTCAGCCATTTATAGACCTCTCCAATTCAAGAAAGCAAAGAATGTACCAATTTTATTAAAACCTGAGCTTCGTACAGTAACGTTCTGAATTTTCAATAGTTAATTTTACAACCTGAGGAAGGATATCCAAAATTGATAGAACCTGCCGGATTTGGCAGTCATTATTTTGACAAGGAATTCTAACATATTCAGTGAACCGATAAAATCCTAATCCATTATTTTTATCAAGCCCGTTGGCAAATTTTCAGACTGTTTAGTTTTGGGGCAATCAACAACCTTCCCTGCCCTGTTTCGAGGCAGAGTTTTGCCTGTAAAAACTTCTTCCACTTCGCCGACCAGCCCTGCTCTAAAAAATTTCCTGTTTAATATTAAGGAGTTGCATCAAAAAATCCGTCTAAATGCGAGTCTCCTCCATCTTGGTATCAAAATTGAAATCACTCCTGACTGATGGGTGAATGAACGGAAGTAATGGATTGCCTGCCCAGGCCAAGGTTTTTTTTCTTGAATGGAGTTAACAGGAAAAAAACCGTGCCTTTGAACTTACTTATTTTCAACAAACGATACCAGGGAGGCCAAGTTTCATGAAAACCAAACATCGAGGAAAACGGATAGCCGCCGCTTTGATAATCCTTGCGACCGGGTTTCCGATTTCCCTGGCGGGGGCGCAGGAGGCGGCAAAAATCAATTCTGCGGATACCGCGTGGGTCATGATCTCCTCGGCCCTCGTGATGCTCATGCTCCCGGGACTGGCTTTATTTTATGGCGGCATGGTCCGCAGAAAAAATGTTCTGGGGACCTTAATGCACAGCTTTGTTCCTCTCGGTGTCATTACGGTGCAATGGGTCTTCATTGGATACTCCCTGTCCTTTGGCGAGGACATCGGGCATTTTGTCGGCAATCTGGACAAAGCCTTTTTAAAAGGCGTCAGTCATACCGACCTCAGTGGAACCATCCCTGAATATTTGTTCTGCATGTTCCAGTTGATGTTTGCCATCATCACCGTTGCTTTGATCAGTGGAGGCATGGCCGAACGCGTCAAATTCAAAGCCTATATCGTGTTCATCTTTGTCTGGTCCACCCTTGTTTACGACCCCATTTGCCATTGGGTATGGGGCGGAGGCTGGTTGGGCGATCTTGGGGCTCTTGATTTTGCCGGAGGAACCGTCGTTCATATTTCATCGGGTGTAGCGGGTCTGGCCGCCGCACTCGTACTCAAAAAAAGGCGCGGGTTTCCTGGGAGCATGATGATCCCCCACAGCCTTCCTCTCACACTTTTGGGCGCAGGTCTCCTTTGGTTCGGGTGGTTCGGTTTCAACGCCGGGAGCGCTCTGGCCGCCGATGAGATCGCGGTTCTTGCGTTCACCAACACTCAGATCGCAACCGGTGCGGGCTTGCTGGGTTGGGTGGTCATGGAGTTCAGTAAAATTGGCAAAGCCAGCGCGTTGGGTGCCGCGTCGGGTATAGTCGCCGGTCTGGTTGCCATCACTCCCGCCGCCGGTTTTGTCGAGCCTCTTTGGGCCATGGTCATTGGGTTTTTAGCTGGCGTTCTGTGCTATGCCGCAGTCATCGCAAAAATCAGGCTGGGCTATGACGATTCTCTCGATGCGTTCGGTATTCACGGAATCGGCGGCGCCTGGGGCGCTCTTGCCACGGGTCTGTTCGTCACCATCGGAGGAACGGGTCTTCTGGCCGGAAACCTGAAACAGGTTGGCATTCAACTTGTCGGAATTGCGGCGGCGGCGGGTTACTCCTTTATTCTTACTTATGGAATTGTGACTGTCATCGACAAAACCATCGGATTTCGTGTCCATGATGAAGATGAGGAAATGGGGCTGGACACCACTCAACACGGAGAAACGGGTTATAACCTGGTGTGACTATTGGGAAGTTTCGTCTGGGAAACCCTTCATTCGTATCAACCTGCTAACGGGAGGAAAATAAAGTTCGGATTGCCAAACTTTTACATTGACATTTTATCCCAATAAAAATATTGTTTGCACTCACTCACTAAATAATAATTCGAGACATCATTTCGATTAGCTGACTAGGGGGAAGAAATGAAAAGATGGACCTTAAAAAGCACGTTGCTCATATTTTTTCTGACAACATTGACTCATACCGCGTATGCCGCGGAGGTGGCTCTCAAGGTACTGGAAGGGATTGAGCTTCATGCCTTCGCCTCGTCCTCCTACACGTTCAATTTTAACCAACCCACGCAACGTCCACCCAACTCCGCCAACAACGTAAACCGGATTTTTGACAAGGATCATAACAGCTTCAAGTTTGATGTCGGCGAGTTGGTGATCCTCAAAGATACTCCGAACCCTGGAGACGTCGGATTCCGAACGGATCTCACTTACGGTTTCAGTGTTCCCGAAGTCACCCAATCCACGGCGGATACCGGGGACACGCAGTCCAGCCAGTTTGATGTCCAGCAGGCTTTCGTGTCTTACCATGCGCCCATCGGTTCCGGTTTGCAGGTTGATTTCGGAAAATTCATCACCCATATCGGTGCGGAAGTGATTGAAGGTTACGATGGCTTTAACAACAACTTTTCCCGGTCTTTCTTGTTTGGCCTCGCCATCCCTTTTACCCACACCGGAATTCGGGCCGGATACACGATCAACGATATGATCAGCGTCATGGGTATGGTGGCCAACGGTTGGGATAACACGGTCGATAATAATGACGGTAAAACCCTGGGAGCGCAGATCGCCATCACCCCCTCGGATAACGTTTCCCTGCTCCTCAACTGGGCGGCAGGGCAAGAGGCCATCGGGAATCAAGTCGCGTTTTCCAACGACACCACCAATATTTTTGATGTTGTCCTGGATGTCGCTTTGACCAACCAAACATCGGCGCAACTGAATTTTGATTATGGGATACAGGCCAATGGCGCCGCAGGCACAAGGGGCGACGCAGAATGGTGGGGAATCGCCGGTATCGTCCGTCACGATTATAACAAATGGTTTTCGATCAACTTAAGAGGCGAATTCTTTAATGACCTTGACGGAACACGAGCCGCCTCCGCGGCCACCCTGCCTGCGGGACAGGGTCAGCAACTCTGGGAAATCACCGTGACCCCGGAAGTCCGCATCAACCAAAACATGGTTGTCAGGATGGAATATCGACATGACGAGTCCAGCAGAAACGCGTTTAATGGTAGCGGGGCGGGCCAGACTAAAGATACTCAGGACACGATCGCCTTGAACGCCCTGTTTTATTATTAAGGGCATCCCATAAATTCAATTCGAAAAGGCCGGGCGAATTTTTCGTCCGGCCTTTTTTTATCCCCTCCTTCCCGGGAGGACGAGCGGGCTCAAGACGAACAAGGCCTTATTGATGAAGTCCTTAATTTACTGTTTTAAAACCTGATTCCAGTATCCCCTGCCTCGGAAACCCGGTAAAATGATATCCCTTAAATAAAGAGAGACTGCAGGCCGGGATAAAAAAACTCCGAACCCTGTTTATCTGTATTCCCCTGCGGTTCTTTCGTTTCATAAACTTGCTTTCAACATGCTCACTCCAGACCAGAATACGATCGTCTACCTGATGTTTTTGAACGGGATTCTTTTCCTGGGCCTGAACTTCATAGTCTATTCCCTGGTTTTTCCAGGACCCAAAGGATCTAAAAGGATAGGATATGTATTGATCGTCACGGTTATTTTGATCGTCGCAACCCAACAGGAATACCAAAGTCTGCTCTATTTTAGTTTTGCGCCCAATGAAGCGCAAAACATTCTCCTGTTCGGGATGATCCTCCCCGTATTCCTGATCTCGGCGGTTTATTACCGAGTGAAAAAAAATCATCTGGAAAACAAATCAAAAATGAATATAAAAACTTCCCGTGGAGAAAAAAATGCCCTCGATTGACCTCAGAAGCGATACGGTGACGCAACCGACTGAGGCTATGAGGTCTGCCATGGCCGAAGCCCAGGTGGGAGACGACGTTTTTGGAGAAGACCCCACCCTCAATAATCTCGAGGCAATGGCGGCCCGTAAAACCGAAAAGGAAGCCGCGATCTTCGTTCCAAGCGGAACCATGGGCAACCTGATTTCCATTTTGGCGCATTGCGCCAGAGGGGATGAAGTGATTCTGGGGGACCGCAGTCATATCTTCCTCAACGAGGTGGGAGGCATGTCCGCTCTCGGAGGCATCCACCCGCATATCGTCCCGAATAATGACGACGGCACTCTGGCACTCGATGCTCTGGAAAAAGTCGTCAGACACACGGATATTCACTATCCCCCCACGCGTATTATCTGCCTGGAAAATACTCACAACTATTGCCAGGGAGCACCGTTGCCGCTGGGTTATATGCGGGAAGTGGCCGGTTTTGCCAAAAAACATTCATTGGGCATTCATCTGGACGGAGCGCGAATTTTTAACGCCGCCGTGGCGTTGAACGTTGATGTCGCATCACTGGTCCAGCATGTGGATTCGGTCATGTTCTGTCTGTCCAAGGGGTTGTCCGCTCCTGTGGGATCTCTGGTTTGTGGGACAAAACAGTTTATCCTGAAGGCAAGGAAATTGCGCAAAATGGTGGGTGGTGGTATGCGCCAGGCAGGGCATCTGGCCGCCGCCGGTCGGGTGGCTTTGGAGAACCAGATCGAACCCCTGAAAAAAGACCATCAACTCGCCCGGCAACTGGCCCAGGGACTGGCGGACATCACGGGGCTGGAGTTAAACCTTGAGCAAGTTAAAACCAATATCATATTTTTTAAATTGAACCACCCAAAGGTCGAACCGGAGGCTTTCCTGAGCCATCTTGAATCTGAGAAAATAAAAATTTTAATGATAGATCCTGCTGTGTTTCGCGCTGTCCTGCACAGGGAAATCTCCCAGGAGCAGATCGTCAAGGTGTTATCCGTCTGCCGGGCTTGTCTCGACTGACACTGCTATGGATGTGACCCCGGCAATTAAAAAAATCGCCCGGTCAATTGCCTGTAAAGTTTGACACTTCCAAAACAAAGCCGTAGAATGAACCGTTTGGTAATAACCACAACTTAAATTTTGGAGTGTTTTTGTGATAACCATAGACTACCAGGAAAATCTGGAGTTAACCCTTCAGGCGCTGGATGTTGTCAAAAGTCGATTTTTATTGTGTATCCTGGTTTCGCAGAGGATTCACCAATTGGAAAAAGGCGCTCAACCCGCTATTGAAGTTGATCCTGAAGAATATTCTTCTCCAAAAACCTACTATACTTTAGCTTTACGCGAAATTATCGAAGGAAATATGGACCTTGAACAAACGGGTGACGAATAAGATACTACTTTCCTAGTCCCGATCAGCCGCGAGCACCAACCCTCCCCCAGAAAAATAATCCTTATTCCCATTTGTAGAAGCATGGAATGCCGTGCCTTTCTTAAGGGAAAGTCCGCCTTCCCTGATTCGTAACAGGCCCCACTTTTAAGCATTCATTCTTTTAGCATTCTGAAAAGCAAAAAAAAAGCCCGCCTTGCGGCGGGCTTTCGAGTAGTTCTATCCAGCAAATGCTCTAAAGATCCGGCGGAATGAAATCCCTTCGGGATTTACCATCATCGAACATTTTTCGTGTTCTCTTGGTCATCCACACCAACCAACCCTGAAAGCAAACGAAAACAGCCGCCATGATAGGAGGCATGTAGTACAGGGAGTCGGGAAGAGGCGGTTCCAAAATGGTGTAATACCAGGTTGAAATAGCCATATGCTCATCCTTTTCTTTATCGTCACCCGACCACTGCAAAAAAGATACAGGGATAAATTGTTCAGATGGAATCTGAACATCGAATTCCCCTTCCGTGGTCAATTCTCTTTTAAAGAGAACGCTGACTTTTCCCTGCTTAAAAATAGCATCTACAACCTTTACTTTAGGCTCAGATTCTTTCGCAGTGATAGCATCAAAACCATGTCCGATTGTTTCTTCCACTTTGACATCCAGTTTATACCCGGTTTCACTGGGAGGATTGGTCGAATTATAGTCTTGCGCCATGAAAGAGGCCTTCCAAATATCAACCGGCTTCTTGGAATCCCCATTAATGAAATAGGGTTTCTCAGCTCCAAAGAGTTCTGAGAGCTTAGCCGGCCATTGCAGGGCCACCGCATCAGGATACTCAGGGTCTGAGGATAAAAAGCGGATATGATATTCGACCAGATAGTAGATTACATTTTTCTCAGCGTTCCATCTGGAAGATACCCAAAGGTTGTCAGTTTTGGGGTCGAAGTTTCTCTTTCCCCGGGTGATCTGACCGGCCATGGCAATGTAATTCTTCCTCGGATTTTCCTTTGTTTCCTCACTCCTCTCACGAATAGAAGGGTCATCGTCTTCAGCCTTCCACATGGGATCCTCAATCGATTCGGCAATATCACCTTCCGTATAGAGAGAACTGATCAGAAAATCGGGCACAGGTTTACTGGTCAATTTATCGATTTTCTTTCTCGGACAAAGTGAGTTTACAAAAGCCGCCAGCTTCCATCTATCTTCGACGGTGATCTGATCCTTGAAGTTCGGCATCGGTGTTCCGTTCAAACCAGTGGACACGGTGCGAACAACATTGAAAGGATCAAAATGATGGCGCCGACTTCCGCGAAAATTCCAGCACTGTTGCCAGTCCGCGGCAACGATCGGAAATCCCCAGTCATCTTTCATGGTCGGGTTACCATCGCCCCGGCCTTCACCGCCGTGACACTCAAAGCATTTGTTCTTAATGAAAATTTCCTTTCCCTGATCAATCGCTTCCTGCGGAATTCCAAGATGATAGGGTTCTTTTGTTCCCCAGGGATTGCTCCCAAATTCCTGAACGACAACCGTCTCATCCTCAACATCGTCAAAACTCCGATCCTGAACCAGGGTTTTAACAAATTGCACAACGGCTGTAATTTCATCCGGGGACAGAAAACCACCCCAGGCCGGCATTGCCGAACCGGGCAGACCGTTGGTCACAGTCCTAATGAGGTCTTCTTCCAGAGGAAGCTCACCTGAATCGGTGAAACGAATCTTAAACGTTCCCTGGATAAAATTCCTGGGACGGGTGAACAGGCGGTCCGCAGCGGGACCATCCCCGCCGCCTTCAACACCATGACACCAGACACAGCGCTTGTAATAGACTTGCTTGCCCTTATCCAGCAAATCTTTTTTCACTACATCCGGCGGCTGGGCAATAACAGTGGCGGGAAAACTGAAAGCCATCAGTATCAACCCGGCAAATAATATCCGGCCAATTTTTAATCTTACAATCTTATTCATAACACTCTGTTCCCTCTTGTTGAAGGTTGTTTGTGTTTATTAATTATTAAAGAAGTCCTCAAAGAGCAAACTCTAATGCACACCAGCGGGCTTACCCTCTTTTTCCCACTGGCCAACATAGGACTCTTCCGTATCAAACGTTCTGGGATGCCATCCGGTATACCAGTACTCAAACAGGATGATTTTCCAGATCTCCTCGGTCGTCAAGTGCTCCTCCCACGGAGGCATTGCAGACGACCAGGGGGTCGATTCATTCGGAAGCCCTGGGCCACCCTTGGACACACGCCAGAAGATGAAAGATTCCCTCAGCATGGCAATGGTACCGGGATCGATAAAGTTCGCCGGAGTCGGGTTGAACACATGCGAAAACATTCCGTTTCCATTCAATTGATCCCCGTGACAGTAGTGGCAGTTCTCGAAAAACAAAGATCCGCCCTGAGTGACATTTTTCATGTACTCATTCTTGTCAGCATCCAAAAATGGGAAACTGTTTTTATAATTGTCCTGCTCGTCAACCCTGTAAGGGTTTCTAGCGGTTTCCAACGTCCAGGTTTTGCCATGGACCTTAGTAGTGGCCGGAGGTGCGGGGTGAACCGTCCGCAACTCAACAGGCTCCTGGTAAGCCGGGTAAATATTGTTGTATGTCATCCAACCCACCAGCACTGGCAAAAGAGCAAAGACAACGATTCGTGCCAATTTATATTCACCAATAATGGTCTTGACAATCGGCTTTCTAAATTCCCTGAACGTATGCGCGTCCTGACTGACATACAGGAAGGTTCCGATCGACCACATCACCATATAGGTGATGAAGAGCGTCCATGGAATTGGTGGATAAAGCACATATTTGTAAAAGTAAAATCCCAATACCCACACCATCAACGCTATCAGGGAAACCGGCGGCTTCAAACGAAGAATGATATTAATAAAGATCAAGGTAATGGGAATCAACAGGTAATACACATACCTGTTCATGACCCAACTGAATTCCTTGATGTCCATGATTGGGAATACCACGTTGTGGAATCCCAACAAGACACCAACAAAAACGATGAAGCTTATAAAGGTTTTGTTCATCTCAATCTCCTATTATCGTAAACCCTTTAAGGGTATTAACCCTCTGGAGGGGCTTCAGTCTGACTGATAAAATCAACGAGCTTATCCAAAGCCTGCACCGACAACATTTGCGAAAAGGTTGTGGGCATCAAACCATCAGGAAATGGCTCGCCTGCTTCCTCATTAAAGACCACGAAAGCACTCGGATCCAAAATAGATTCCTTGACGTACTCCTTCGTGTTCTTGGCTTTTCCCTTGTACTTGGGATCTTTGATCCTATTAGGAGCATTGACCTTTTCATGCAGTACCGGGCCAAGTGCGCCCATAGCTCCCTCAACACCGGGAATGGTGTGACAAAGCGGACAGCCCAGGATATTGATCATTTCCTCAACAGGCTCCTCCCCGGTCACAAACACCGGCTTGTCTCCATCGTCAGCAGGCGCCTCTTCGGCGGTCGCACCACCCGCTGTGGGCAGAGGAACCGTCACATTGGCAAATTCACCCGGCGTATCTTTTGACTGCAACCAGGCGATAACGGCGTTTAACTCGACAGGAGTCAAGCTGATCGGAGGTTTGCTGATAACAGGCATCGGGCTTTTGGTGTCGCCATCATTGCCGTATCCGGTCACAACGTAACAGGTCGGACACATCAATGATTCGCGCAAATAATCTTCACCTATAAAGTCAGGACTCCCGGCTCTTCGGTACTCTTCGGGAATCTGATCGGGCGTACCCTTTATAATTCCAGTTGCCGGCTCAGCTTCCCCGATTTTCACAGGATGAGTTTGGTATCTTTCCTCATCTTTCTTTTTCTCACTTCGCTCCTGAACGCCGAACAGATTCGGACAGCGACCGATATTGTCGCCAGGATCAAAGGTATGACAAAGAGGACACTGACCTTTACCGATAGATTTCTGGCCTGCTACCTCCTTGGCGCCAAAAACGATGACCCGACCCATTTCAACGAATTCTTCCATGGTCAGATCTTCAGAAACCGCCGCCGCTTTCGGGGGCGGATCACTTCTTTGTTGCGGCAACCAGTTGGTGTATCCGGCAAGAATAATGGACACCGTACTCCAAAAGAAGAACGCCCGAATGATCGGAGGCGACTGGTTTTGGATATTTTGACTCTTAAAGAAAACACCCCAGGTAAACAATATTAGCAATACCGTCAGCACCTGGTACTGAAATATAAACGTTATCTGTTCACCCTGGCTGAGTCCAAACATGTGGCGCGTCATAAAGAAGCTGATCACGGCAAAAACGCCAAATATCCCACCCCAAAGCTTGCCATTCACCCCTTCATTTTCACGACAATGTTGAATAACATTGATGAAAACAAAGAAAGCGAACAATGTGTACGCCATTGTCATGAACGTCCACAATATATCTCCCTGTTCAGGTAGCATCCCTAACTCCTCTCCTTAAATCCCTAAAATTAAGAACTCAAAAAATTAATGGCGAATACTTCAGCCAATTTCAAGCAATTACTGTTGCTGTTGCGCTGGCACCGGCACAGCTTCCGGCTCAGTTTGAGCACCCTTCTTGGCAGTCAAGCTGGCCACCCAGAAAACAACCACAAACTGCGTCCACACAAACAAGGTGTTGAAGGTCAGCATTTTTCCGGCCTCACCGATGGTCAAGGTATACGCGTCAACAGAGTTATCACGCACAACCTCGGTCACATGCCAGAACAACCGTACGGCTGAACGGATGTAGCCCATCAAACCCATCAACCAGGTAAACGAAATGGCCAGGAGAAAGATCGCGTAGGTCCCCACTTTTGACTGGGTTCCCCATTGGATCTCCCCATAAGATTCCGAATCCTTGAACATGGATATATTGATCGCCGTTCCAACAAACAATGTCGTCAAGGTGGTTGTCACCTGCGGAACAGAAAGACCCACCCGCACGTTGGCAGGGAGGAAATAACCGTACACACCAAGGAAAATGATGTTGGCCGCCGCGCCGATGAAAATAGCGGTCAGCCAGCAGTTTCCGATGGTTTGCCACGGAACGGTTATCTTCTTGTTCGCCTTCTGATACAGAAGAAAGCAGAGGACGGTGGTTGTGATCATCAGGTTCACAGCTGTGTTCTTAGCCGACATGACCCCGAAATGACCAACAATCGGATGTTGCGCCCCTCCCATCGCCTTCAACTCCGCAGGAGTCATAACGATCGTATGCGGCGTCATCCACATGGTGAAACACACGATCAGCAGAAGGATCATGTATTTCGCGTACTTCATATAACGGTGCGCCCCCCTGACGCGGGACATACCGTTGTGCAGGTACGAGTTCGCTCCGAAAAACAGCAAGCCGATCATGACCGCTTGAATGATGAACAACCAAGCCATGATTCCACCCATCAGAGTGATTCCCATCTGCTGGCGGAAAGCATAAACTTCTTTCATCAGCCAGTAACCTGCGAATGGCAGGGGAATCAGACCAAAAATACAGATAAACATGGCCACATAACAAACCCAGTCATAATGCGCTCTTTCTTCTTCGGTTTTGGCGGTCAGGTAATGATAAGCCGCGTAAGCACCAACGATACCGCCACCGAAAACGATATTGCCCAGGATCCTGTGCACGCCAACCGGGTTCCACAATGTGGAATGGATCACGTGCCAAATGTTTCCGAGAAATCGTCCCTGCTCGTCAATACCACCGGGAGCCTGCATGAAGGTCGCCCAGGAGTTGGCCAAATACATCAATACCGTACCGATCAGGTTGAGAAGAACGGACAAGCTACAATGGATCCATTTCAGGAAAGGATCATTGTTCATTTTATCCCAACCGTAGTAATAAACGTAAAGAACCCCGCTTTCCGCCAGAAACATGAGAGCGTACACATGCATAACAGGGCGAAAAATTCCAGCCATGTATTTAAAAAAGCCTGGGAAAAGGGTGATGAAGGTAAATAGCAAAATACCGCCGAGGATGGCGGTCCAGGAATACGCTGTCAGGCTGACCTTCATGAGGTCATGAGCCAGTCGGTCGTATTTCGCTGACATGATGGGGTCTGATTCTTTGGTCCGAATACCAACGAACTCAATCAACATACAGAAGATCGGAACCGCCAGAACGAAACTGCCAAAATACAAATGCTGTTGATTGGCCATCCAAAGAATCATCCGGCTGGGCGCGAACTCATACGTATTGTAATCTTCCGGTCCCAGTTCAGGAGCAGGAAAACCACTGACAGGACCTTTGAGGGGGTTGCCTTCCCAGTCCTTATAAAATACGTCCTGGCCCCATTCGATTTCAGCCTCGCCTTCACCTTCGCCTGCCGCCTCCTCTGCCTGAACTTCCTTGGCAAAAGCCTCTTCCGCAAATGCCTGTCCGGCATAAGCTTCTTTAGCAACCGCATCGGTCGCAAAAGCGGGCAACAGGTAAATGGCAAATGCCATGACCATTGCAAGTGATAATGCTTGGTATCTTCCAGTTTGTTTCCCCAGCATGGTTTTGACCTCCTTAAAGGACCCTTCAATAAAAAAAATTTTGGGAAATTTATCTTTATCTATATGTATTCAAAATTTGAAAAATTTTCTAACTATAAAAATTATTTCCAACCTTAAAATTTACTCTTAAAAAAACACCTGAATACCGAGTTCCGCTGCTGTCTAAAACCGACCCTAACGCGGCTATATAAAACTGCCGACTTATAAGACCAATTTTTTCAATGTATAGCTCTGGTTTGCCACCGCCTTTTGGTCTGATTTTCCGAGGGCATATTATTACAAATTTTTGCATTATTTACCATAGGGAAAAAACCATGTCAAGGTAAATCGATTTCCGTGGGAATTATTAAAAACACAGACTTTATGTGGATTTCAACCGAACTCATTTCAGCCTTATTTTTACCGCTTCCGCATGGGCGTCCAGATCCTCCATTTCCGCCAAAATAGTCACCGCATCGGCACTCTTTTGAAGCGCGGTTTTTGAGTAGCCGATCAGGCTGATGCGTTTGATAAAATCATACACCCCCAATGGCGAGGAAAACCTCGCGGTCCCGCTGGTGGGCAGAACATGGTTCGGCCCTGCGATATAATCCCCCATCGCCTCCGGGGTGAAGTTTCCAAGAAATATGGCCCCCGCATTCTTTATTTTTTTCGCCCAGGTTTCGGGGTTTTCCAGCGCCAGCTCAAGATGCTCGGAGGCGATCCTATTAGCCAGATCAATGCCATCGGCAAGAGAAGCCACGACCAGCAGGCGGCATTGGCTGTCGAGAGACGCCGCGATAATTTTCTCCCGATTGCGCTGATTTTTCTGTTTATCCAGTTCGACACGGACCGCCCGGGCCAGGGACTCCGACGGAGTCACCAGGATCGTCACAGCTTCCTCATCGTGCTCGGCCTGGGATAATAGATCCGCCGCAATGAATTCGGCGCGGGCGGACTCGTCCGCCACAATGAGTATTTCACTGGGACCGGCGATCATGTCGATATCGACCACTCCGAACACCATACGTTTGGCAAGAGCGACATAAATATTGCCGGGGCCGACGATTTTGTCCACACCGGGAATGGTTTCAGTTCCAAAGGCCATTGCCGCGACCGCCTGCGCTCCGCCTGCCTTATAAATCTCCGTGACGCCCGCAATGTCTGCGGCAACCAGAGCATGGGGGCTGAACTCTCCGTCAGGCGCCGGACTGCACATGATGATCCGCTCCACCCCTGCCACCTTCGCTGGAATAGCGTTCATCAATACGGAAGAGGGATAAGACGCTTTTCCGCCTGGAACATAAATTCCGACAATTTCGAGAGGCCGAATCATCTGCCCCAGTAAAATTTCGTCCTGCCGATACTCCCAGGATTCCTGCACCTGCCGTTGATGGAATTCCCTTATATTGTTGGCCGCCAGTTTGAGAGCGTCGATTTGCTCGGGCCGAACACGGTCGTAGGCTTGCTTGATTTCATCTGGCATCACCCGCAATTGCTCAAGCGACATTTCATGTCGGTCAAAACGATGGGTGTATTCCAACACGGCGGAATCGCCTTTTAAGCGGACATCCTGCAAAATATTCCGCACGGTTTCGTCATGATTCATAAAGTCCACGTCCGCCCGGTTCACCAGGGCATCGACAATAGAATCGAAATCGCTGTCTGTGTATTTGTAAATTTTCATGCAGTTAAATATCCAGCCCTTTTAAAAATTCGCTTGTGGCCCCGATGTTATCCAGGCCCGCCTGGGCGATCAGTTCCAGATGAGTTTTTAAAAATTTCAAATCCTCCTCGCGGTCGACGTCATACCAGGGAGGAAGCAGTTCAAGAGAGCATTTATATTTTTTTACGCGGTCCAGAGTTTGTTGCAAAACCTTCTCAGATCCCCATTCAATACCATCGGCAAACACATTCACCGGTTTTAGATACATGCCGATCAAATAATAGCCGCCGTCCGTACTGGGGCCGACCACCAGATCCTTCTCGGAATCAAGGGCCGTTTCTATGTAGGCGACGGGCAGAGACGGACTGTCCGAACCGATGATGACGACACGCTCATAGCCTTCATCGAACCGTGCCTGAAAGGCATTGAACATCCTTTCGCCTAAATCCTCCCCCTCCTGTAGAAACACCTCCGGGGGAGTCTCTTGATTCTTAATCTCCTGGGAAAAATACCCGGACGAATCCGAAGGGGCGACGCCAATGAAGGGGTCCGCCGTTTTTACCCCGCAAATTTTATCGATGCTGTCTTTTAAAAACCGGGTGTATAACTCAAGAATCGAATCCTGATTCAGGAAAGGAGCCAGTCGCGTTTTAACCTTACCCGCCACCGGATCGCGAGCGAAAAGGATGATAGCTTTTGTTTGTCTTTTTGTCATTTATTAAATACAGAAGCCGACGTGTCCGCCCTGTTTGCACGCTCCCACCTGACAATGGATTTGACTCGCCCTGTAAAACCCCATAAAATTCAGATACTTTATTAACAGGCTTTTTGAAGGAGACTCATCATTCTTTACGACTGGGACCTTGCGATTTTCAACTGGATCAATTCACATTTTCGATATTCCCTGGTAGAGAAGTTTATGTCATTCATCACCATCAAACAAAATTTTATTGTTCCGGGGGTGATTCTAATCCTCCTGGTTCTCTGGTTTTATAAACTGCGCGGGCTTGCTTTCCTCATCGCGACCGCGGCCTTCGTGGGGTTGAATGACTTCATCAGCCACAATTTTCTGAAGGAAATCGTCGCCCGTCCCCGTCCCTGTCACTCCCTGCCCGATTTACAGCATATCGTCAACTGCTCCAACAGTTATTCGTTTCCATCCAATCACGCCAGCAATCTATTCACTGCGGCGACCGTGACGAGCCTGTGTTTCAGAAAAATGGCCTTCATCGCCTACACTTGCGCCTTGCTGGTCGGCTATTCCAGGGTTTATCTTGGAGTTCATTATCCCTCCGATGTTCTGGGCGGAGCCCTTTGGGGTATTATGATGGGTACTCTGGGATACCTGTTTTACAAAAAAATCCGCAAGTTATTGAAAGCGTGAAATCCCATTCAAAATGACCGATCCACAAAAAAAGTTTTTATTCATCAGGGTGAGTTCGCTGGGCGACGTGGTCCATGCCCTGCCCGCTTTGTCCGCGCTTCGCGTCAACCACCCTACCGCCGCCATTACCTGGCTGGTAGAAGAACCCTACCGGGACCTGCTTTACAATAATTCCGACCTCGATGAAGTCATCGTCATCAGAACGAGGCATTGGCGCAAAAACTGGACGTTGAAAACTCTCGGCGAAATCCGGGACACCATATCCCTGTTGCGCAAACGTCGATTCGATGTCTCGCTGGACTTGCAAGGGCTGATAAAAACGGGCCTGATCGCCTTCCTCTCGGGAGCGCGCCTGCGTCTGGGTCTCAACCGAAAAAACTGCCGGGAGCCTTTGAACGCTTTATTCACCCATAAAAAAGCTTCTTTTGTGGAGAAAGGTTCTCATGTGGTGGGCATTTCCCTCAATCTCATTCGCCTGACGGGAGGAACGGAACCTGTACCTCAGCCACATCCATTGGAAGTGCCTGATGAGATCCGGGAAAAAGTGGCCGTTTTTTTCAAGGACAACCCCGATCTCACAGCGAAGCCGATCGCGGTCATCAACCCGGGCGCGGGATTTCCCACCAAGTTGTGGAAACTGGATCGGTTCGCAAAACTTGCCGACCGCATTGTCCGGGAGCAGGGACTTAATATATTATTAGCCTGGGGTCCGGGAGAAAAGCCAATGGCCCAACGAATCGCCGACTTGATGGAGGAAAAGTCGTGGCTCGCGCCGGAGACTTCCATTCAGGAGTCCATCGCCCTGTTCGGTCACACAGCCTTGATGATAAGTTGCGACTCCGGCCCGCTTCACCTTTGCGCAGGCATGGGCCTTCCCACGGTCTCCATTTTTGGTCCCACGGACCCTGTCAGAAACGGACCTTACGGACCCAATCATCATGTGGTATATAAGGAAATGCCCTGCAGTTTCTGCTGGAAAAAAACCTGCGCGATCGAGACTCACGATTGCATGGAACAGATCGAGGTGGATGAGGTGTATCAGGCGGTCAAGACCAGCGTCTCCAAATTTGTGAATATGACTGCTTCCCGGTAAAACTTTTAACTTTCAAAACGAGGTGACTGAATGGCAATTGATAAGGAATTACTTGAAATTCTGGCGTGCCCGAAATGCAAGGGCGACCTTGAGCTCACTCCCGAAGAGGATGGCATTGTCTGCAACACCTGTAAGTTGAAGTACCCCATCAAGGAGGACATCCCCATCATGCTGGTGGACGAGGCGATCTCCCTCGATTGAGAATGTTCTTCCTGAACAGCAAAGGCTAAAATTCATGGGCGAACTTTCAAAAATTTTAGAACAATATGCCAAAAAAGTCCTATGGAAAGTTTTGGGTTTTTTGTTTGCCAAAAAACAATCCGAAAAACTGCCGCTCGATTTAGAAAACGTCAAGTCCGTCCTGATCGTGCGTCCCGACCGTTTGGGAGATGTCGTCCTGTCGCTTCCTGTATACGAGTCTGTCAAGTTATCCATCCCCGGCGTGCGCCTGACCGCCCTTGTCGATAAATCCCATACCGGGCTACTGACGGACAACCCCGACATCGACGAAGTTTTAGCATGGGACCCTAAACAGCCCTGGAGAACGCTACGCATCCTGCGCCGGGAAAAATTCGACCTGGCGTTCACCCTCAACAAAAACTTCAGCGCCACCGCTTCTTTATTCACGCTGGTATCCGGCGCCCGTTGCCGGGTGGGTTACAAGCAAACGCAAAACGCGTGGATGCACGATGTTCAAGTGGTCATCGACCCGGAACCCAGACATGAAATAGAAAATAATCTTGAACTGCTGAAAGCCGTCGGGTTACGAAAAATCACGCCCAACCCGAAGCTGTTTTTCAGTGACAAAGAAACTGAAAAAATCACCGCCCTCCTGACCGCAAAAAACAGGTATCCCGACCACCCGCTGGTTCTCATCAAACCCGGCACCCGCGTGCCTGAATGGGGATGGCGGCTGGAAAAATTTCAAGCGGTGACGGATCATCTTTTAAAAACAGAAACAGCGGAAGTCTTTCTCATCAGCGGCCCCGGCGAGGAAACCATGGCCGATCAATTCATCCGCGGCATGGAGCGAACACCTGTGCGCCTGCCTCCCTTGTCGATCAAGGAACTGGGCCTGCTGATTCAGAAAAGCGATCTTCTGTTTTGCAATCACACCGGAATCATGCATCTGGCGAGCGCCGTTCAAACGCCTGTGTTAGCGATTTTCAAACATGGGGAAATTGCGCGCTGGGGACCGTATAATACCACCAGTATCATTCTGGAAGAGAGAAACTCGGATGCCCTGTCGCCGGAAACCGTGATTGAATCCATCGAAAAATTGTTGAACCCATAAAATTCACCAAGGACAACATTTACATGAACGAAAATTCCTCACCCCAGACAGACAAGAAAACTTCCACAGTCGCCACGAACGGACTCATTTTCAACGAACCGGTGGTTTTCGATTTAGGATCTCCCGGCAGACAGGCGTATTCCCTGCCCGAATGCGACGTGCCTGAAGTGGAAATAGAAACCCTCCTGCCGCCGGACGAAATCCGCGGCCCGATCGACGACTTCCCGGAGCTTGGCGAACTCGACGTGGTGCGCCATTTCACCCGGCTTTCGCAATGGAATTTCAGCATCGACACCAATTTTTATCCTCTGGGTTCGTGCACCATGAAATACAACCCGAAAATCAACGAAAACATGGCAAGACTGCCGGGTTTCAGCCAGCATCATCCGTACACGCCGGAAGAGTTTTCCCAGGGCAGTCTGCAAGTTCTGTTTGATCTCCAGGAATGCCTGCAAGAAATCAGCGGCATGCCGCATGTGAGCCTGCAACCCGCCGCCGGAGCGCAGGGGGAATTCGCGGGCATGCTCATGATTCACGATTATCTGGCGGCCCAGGGCAACCCGCGCAAAAAAGTCCTGCTCCCGGACTCCGCCCACGGAACCAACCCCGCAAGTTCGGCGCTCTGCGGTTACACGGCGATTCAGATCCCCTCGAACAAAGACGGATTGATCGACATAGAAAAACTGGAACAGTTGATGGATGGGGATACGGCGGCGATCATGCTGACCAATCCCAACACGCTGGGCATGTTCGAGAAGGATATTCTCAAAATCACCGACATCGTGCACAAAAAAGGCGGGCTGGTTTATTGTGACGGCGCCAACTTAAACGCCGTCATGGGCATCGTCAAAATGGGCGAAATGGGCATTGACGTTCTGCACTTCAACCTGCACAAAACATTTTCGACTCCTCACGGCGGCGGCGGACCCGGCGCGGGACCCGTGGGCGTTCAGGAAAAACTCGCCTCGTTTCTCCCGGTTCCGGTGATTGAAAAAAATGGGTCTCATTACCATATGAACTATGACCGACCGCAAAGCATCGGCAAACTGAAAATCTTTTACGGCAATTTCGGAATTTTGCTCCGCGCCTACGCCTACATCCTCACATTAGGACCGGACGGCATCAAAGAAGCCGCCCAATCGGCGGTGTTGAACGCCAACTACATCAAATCGCAGTTGAAAGATATTTATCACCTGCCCTACCCCGGCCCGAGCCTGCACGAATGCGTGTTCAACGACAAAAACCAGGCGGGATCGAAAGTCACGACCATGGACATCGCCAAGGCACTCATCGATCATGGGTTTCATCCGCCCACCGTGTATTTTCCGCTGATCGTGAAAGCCGCGCTGATGGTGGAACCCACAGAAACGGAATCGAAAGAAACTCTCGACCAGTTCATCCAGGCCATGAAAGTTATCGCCGAGCAAGCCAAGGACGATCCCGACGCCGTACACGACACCCCCAAGCGGCCCAAAGTCTCCCGACCCGACGAAGCCCACGCCGCAAGGCATCCCAGGCTGAGGTGGAAAAAATAATTCTCCCCCTTTTTGAAGGGGGCTGGGGGGAGTTTTTATCCCTCCTCACCTTAATCCTCTCCTCTCAGAGGACAGGAATTTTACACAAACTCCTTCTCCACTATTTGAAGAACACAAATCGAAAAAGAATTTTATCTTTTTTTCTTTGCGGCCTCTGCGTCTTTGCGGTTAAATTCACTTTTAAAATAATTCCACATCCCTCCTCCCTATTCGAGCGAGTTCCTTTTCAATCCACCTAAGGGTGATACTTCAAATTCACTGTCGGGAACGGGCTGGAGCGTTTCCATCGCTTCGTGAGCATGAGAATGATTGTCTGCAGGAAAGCCAAACTCATCGGGGTTCGTCGAGTGTGAATAGCCATGCATTTGCATCAGGAATAAAAGACTCCCCGCCATAATCAGCCCTTTATTCGATACAGAGCTGATCTGCAAAAAGGATTTCGCCCGCCGCCATTTGAAAAGCAATGCCACCATGACGCACAAGGCGCCGACCTGCCCAAGCTCGATTCCCAGATTGAACGAGAGGATTCGCATGACAATGCCCTCGTCTCCTAAAGGAAGCTGTTGCAACTGGGTAGACAACCCGAACCCATGAATAAAGCCCAATAAAAATACCATCATCAGGAGGTTAGGGGCTTTTTCAAAAAATTTCTTGAACCCGCCAAGATTCTCATAACCGATGTAGCAAACGCTGAGCGCGATCACCGCGTCGATGAGCCAGACATTGGCGGTGGTTCCCATGAGGGTGGCGGAAATCAGGGTAATACTGTGCCCGACCGTAAACGCGGTGATGTATTTCACTACATCCATGAAAGTGGTCAGAAAAAACACGATGCCAAACACAAACAACAAGTGGTCGTACCCGGTCAGCATATGGGTGGCTCCCAGCCACATGTATTGCAGATAGCCGCCATCGAGCATGGCTTGTTTATCGGCCTCAGACACACCATGCGAAAAAACCGATTCGGTCATTAAAAATAAAAGCACAATCCCTGTCAGACTGAAAAATATTTTTGGTTTCATAAGTCGGCCTATTTTGGTGATGTGTTTAAAAAAAGAAACTTTCTTATAGAAAAATTTTCTGCACGAACAGCAAAACCATCGACGTGATTAGAATCGCGCCTAAAAAGTTGAGCACCACTCCGGCGCGCGACATTTTGGGAATGCTCACCCAGCCGCTGCTATACACAATGGCGTTGGGAGGCGTAGCCACAGGGAGCATGAAGGCGAACGACGCGGAAAGGGTCGCGGGTATCATCAGCATGAGAGGATGATAACTGGCGGCCACTGCCGTCGCTCCAATGATGGGCAGAATCATCGTCGTGGTCGCGGTGTTGGATGTGAGTTCGGTTAGAAACGTGATCGCCAGACAAATGATCAGAATGACCACGAAAAATGGAAGCGAAGCCACACCCGTCAGTTGTTGGCCGATCCATTGATCCAGCCCGGTGGTCCCGAACCCTGCCGCCAACGCAAACCCGCCGCCAAACAACAACAGGATGCCCCACGGAATTTTGGCCTGTACGGTTTCCCAATCGAGAATAAAAAACTCCCGCTTTCCATTCACCTCCATGCCTTTGCCAAAATTCACCGGTAACAACATGAGCAGAATCCCCATCGCCATTGCCACGGTCGCGTCGTGCAGGAGTTCCGGTCGGGCGAACAAGCTGGACCACCCCGGCAGGGTGATCGAGCCAAGGGTGATGGGTTGGCGAAAAACCCACAACAGCGCGGTCGAAACAAAAACCACGGCGATGATTTTTTCTGCGCGATTCATTCTGCCCAGAGCCTTGAGTTCGTCCTTGATAATCTCCGGTTCGTTTTGGCCAAACTGAATCTGTTTAAATGGAATCGGAGCGACAAAACGACACAGGTAAATCCACACCAGCGGTATAAAAACACAGACGAGGGGAACCGCCAGCACCATCCATTGAAAAAAGGTGATCTCCGCATATTGGGGATATAGATTTTTATAGAACCCGGCAAACACGATATTGGGCGCGGTTCCGATCAAAGTTCCCACACCGCCGATGCTGGATGAATACGCCAACCCCAACATCAGCACCAGCCCCAGACTCTCCTGAATGGCTTTCCGGCTTTCGGCATTGCGCGCTTCGTTTAACGACGCCTCGACTCCGATCTGCCGCACCACCGCCATTCCCACCGGCAACATCATCATCGTGGTCGCGGTATTGGAAATCCACATGGAAAGAAACGCCGCCGCGACCATAAACCCTAAAATGATCCGCTCCAGATCAACCCCGACCAGGGAAATGATCCAAAGAGCGATGCGTTTATGAAAATTCCATTTTTCCATCGCGAGAGCGATCATGAAACCGCCGAGGAAAAGAAACACAAGGTGATTGGTGTAGTTGGGCGCGACCTCTTTACTGGACAGGATGCCGAGAAGGGGAAACAGCACCAGGGGTAGCAGAGCGGTCACGGTGATCGAGGTGCCTTCTCCCATCCACCAGATGGCCATCAACAATACCACCGCCAAAAGACGTTGACCGGATTCGGTCATTCCCTCCGGTTGCGGCATCCATAAAATAATGAAAAAAGCCAGCAGGCCCGTGAGAAGAACGGCGATTTGTTTTTTGAAATTGAGGTCGGCCAAAGAAATGCCCCTTACGGGTTTAAAGAATCAAGCAGGAGCTAATATGCAACAACCGGAGTCGTACTTCAAGAACTTGTGCGATTAGACCAACTTGATGCTTGCTAACCGACGGGATGGAGTTTTCTTTTGATATTCAGAGTGGAGACGATGTGCTTGTCCATGTCCAGCTCTTTAGGAGAATAGCCAAGAGCGAGTGCCACCAATTGCGGCAGGTGCAGGATGGGAATGGAGTATTTTTTCTGCATGAGTTTATCGATTTCCGGCTGGTAGGAATCGAGGTTCAAGTGACACAAAGGACAGCCTGTCACCACACAGTCGGCCCCGCTTTCAATGGCGTCTACTAAGGCGTTTCCTGCCATTTCAAGAGAGGCGGTTTTGTTCATCATGACGATGGGGAACCCACAACATTTGGTCCGGCTTGGGTAATACACCGGGGTCGCGCCCAACACCTCGAAGATGTCTTCAAGGCCCGTGGGGTTGTCAGGATTATCAAAATCCGAAAGCCCCGAAGGTCTCAGCACATAACAGCCATAAAACGCCGCCACTTTTAACCCGGTGAGTGGGCGCTTGATCCTTTCCTTGAGCCTTGTCATACCCTCGTCAGTTGCAAGGATATTGGCGAAATGCTTGATCCGGCTGGTGCCGTCGTATTGATGGCCGCCTTCACTCAGAATATGATTGATCTTTTTCTTGTATTCGGGATCGGATTTGAGGTTGCACTCGGTTTTTTTCAACACGCCCTGGCAGGTCGAGCAGATCGTGACCAGATCCAGCCCCTGCTTTTCAGCGATGGCAAAACTACGGGCATTGAGCGTGTCGGCAAGGATGGAACTTTTCTCGCCCACGACGCCGGCGCCGCAACAGGCCGCGCTTTTCATTTCGACAAAATCAATTCCCAGACCTTCCGCCGCCTTTTTGGTCGAAACCATCAGTTCGCGTGTGGCCCCCTGGGAAACACATCCTGTAAATAGAGCAAATTTCATTGACCCAATTCCTTGAAAATACGCTTCACGTCTTTAACATCCTCAATAGATTTATGAATGATCGGAGGAATCTTGCGTTTCAACAGCATCCGCAACCCAATGGGAATCAGCTCCATCAATCCCTTGATATTGAAATACCCCATCGATTCCACCGGAATCATGTTCTCGTTCAGGCGGCCACTGCTTTTGACCGATTTCACAAATGACAAAGCATGACGTGCGCCGTTGTTGTTATGCACACCCTGCTCCAACGCCACCGCCATGACTTCCTTGATACGGTAAAAAGGTTGCGCGGGCTTCGGACAACGCTCCACACATTCGCCGCAATGCGTACAATCCCAGATACCGCCCGGTTCACTGAGTTCCGTCACCCGTTCCAGAGTCCTTTCATCACGGGAATCGCCCACAAAACGCTGAGCTTTAGCGAGAGCCGCCGGGCCTAAAAATTTATCGTCCACCTCCAGCACGTTACAGTCGGAATAACAATTGCCGCACATAATGCAGGTACTGGCGTCGTCGATCAGATGAAACTGATCCGGCGACTGCGTTCTCTCTTTTTTGGGAGGGGAATCATCGGTCTGCAAATAAGGTTTGATCTTGTTGACCTTGTCCCAGAAGGGTTCAAAGTCCACCACAAGATCCTTGACCGGCTCCATATTGCCCAGAGGTTCAACCGTGATGGTGTCGTTCTTGTCCAGCAGACTGGTCGCCTGCTTCTGGCAGGCCAGCTGGGCATGACCATTGGCTTTCATGCCACAGGAACCGCAAATGGCGCTCCGGCAGGACATGCGGTAGGTCAGCGTGCCATCCAGAGTCCATTTGATCTGATTGATGCAATCTAAAAGCGTCGCACCTTCAGGAATTTCCAGTTGAAAGTCTTCGTAATAAGGTTCCGGTTTTATTTCCGGATTGTATCGTTTGATCCTGAATGTCGCCATCAATAGGTTCTTTCAGTGGGTTTATGCTTGGTGATGACCACCGGCTTATACTTAAGCTCCAGCTCTTCCATGGAACCATGCACCAGAGTGTGTTTCAGAAAATTTTTATCGTCGCGTTTGTCATAATCCGAACGGAAGTGCCCGCCACGACTCTCTTTTCTGGCCAACGCGGAGGTCGCAATGATTTGCGCCATCTCCAGCATGTTCTCCAACTCAAGGATTTCATAAATTTCTGTATTGAACAGCTTACCCTTATCCGTTACCTTACCCTTTTTAAAACGCAAATGAAGACTTTTTATGTTCTCAATGCAGGCTTTCAGTTTTTCTTCGTCCCGGAATATCCCGCATTTCTCCATCATCACATCTTTCATTTCATTGCGGATGTCATTGTAGCTTTCGCTTCCATCCCGTTGAAATATATCTTCAAACGATTTTAGAACCTTGGTCTTTTCCTGAGCCTCGTTGACCTTGGCAAAATCCGCAGATCTTGCATACTCCAGCGCGGACAACCCGGCACGGCGGCCAAAAACCGTGGCGTCCAGAAGAGAGTTTGTTCCCAGGCGATTGCCGCCATGAACCGAAACACAGGCGCATTCACCCGCCGCGAAAAAACCTTCCATTTTGGTTCCCTGGGCGTCCATCACCACCTGGCTGAATTTGTCTGTCGGGATGCCGCCCATCGAATAGTGGGCTGTGGGCTGAATGGGCAACGGGTCCTTCACACAATCAACGGAAGTAAAGTCGATGCCCAGTTGGCGAATTTGCGGAAGGCGTTCCATGATCCGGGCTTCGCCCAGGTGCCTCAAGTCCAGATGAATAAAATCTTTCCCGTTGACGCCGCGGCCCGCGTCGATCTCGCTTTGTTCCGCCCTGGAAACGATGTCCCGGGGCGCCAGTTCCATCCTGGACGGAGCGTACTGTTCCATGAACCGGTCGCCCTTGCCATTGAGCAGATAACCGCCCTCGCCTCTGGCCGCTTCAGAAAAAAGAATTCCCTGGCGGTACAATCCTGAAGGATGAAACTGCACGAACTCTGCGTCTTCAATCGGGATTCCCGCTCTGAAAGCTGCCATGACGCCGTCGGCTGTGCTGGCAAAAGCATTGGTGGTGATTTTAAATATCCGGCCATAACCTCCGGTACAAAAAATAACCGCTTTGGCCTGAATGACCTCGACGGCTCCGGTCTTGACGTTGCTGACCACCACGCCGTTGCATCGGTTGCCCTCGGTGACGAGGGAATGCATATTCCATTCGTTATAAATTTTGATGGTTTCGCTCTGCTTCATCAACTGCTCATGCAAAGCATGTAGAATGGCGTGACCGGTGCGGTCGGCTGAAAAACAGGCTCTCGGCTTGGAATGACCGCCGAAACTGCGCTGGGCGATTTTCCCATCCGCTGTTCGACTGAAAACACAGCCCATGTGCTCCAATTCGTAGATGATCCCAGGGGCGGCTTTAACATATTCCTCGACGGCATCCTGATCGTTGAGGAAATCTCCCCCCTTGATCGTGTCGTACATATGCTCTTCCCAGCTGTCGCTCTCGGAATTGCCTAAAGAAGCGGCGATACCGCCCTGCGCCGCACCGGAATGCGACCGTGAGGGATACACCTTGGTCAGTACGGCGACATCCAGCTCTTTGGAGACCTCAATAGCCGCACGCATGCCAGCCAGGCCCGCACCAATGATGACCACATCATGTTTAATCACAAAGTATCTCTATTAACTTTATATTAAATTAATCATCCTTCTATAAGGATGAAACGGATAGCGCTTTTGCAACCAACTCAATATCCCGTATCTGAAACCGGAGCATTTTATCTAAAAAGAAAGCCCCTGACAGGGCTGTGAATATCCAGATAACAGGTTAAATTTGAGGGGCATATTGAACCCTTATCCATCAATGTCTGTCAAGAAAAATGAGTTTCCGGTTGTAAATTCAGGATAAGGAAATATAATAACTTGCAGGAAACTAAAGTACTCATTCAGGTGGATCACCTGCTCACGACCGACCACCCTTTACAAGCGGCGAAACTTTATAGAAAATATCTAAAATTAATACTTTCTGGTCTTTGCAATCGCCAACCCCTTAATCATAAGAGGCGGGTTCGTAGGCAGGCTCGATAGCAGAGATTAAATTTTACGAAGCATTCTATAGTCCTTTCCGCAGTTGGAGCCTCCCTTGGAGCAAATCACATTCGAATCGCTTCCCATCCCGGAACCCGTATTACAAGGTATCCGTGGAGCGGATTTCAAGTATTGCACCCCCATTCAGAGCGCGGCCCTGCCTCTTGCCCTTGCGGGAAAAGACGTGGCCGGGCAGGCGCAAACCGGAACGGGAAAAACCGCCGCTTTTTTGATCACCATTTTTACCCGCCTTTTAAATAATCCACCCCAGCAACCAAAAACACGAGGCCGCGCCGGCCCGCGCGCGCTCATCATCGCCCCCACCCGCGAACTGGCCCGGCAAATTGATAAAGACGCCCAACTCCTCGGCAAGTATTGCGATTTAAATACCGTCTGCATTTATGGGGGCGTGGATTATGATAAACAACGAAATCAGATCAAATCCGGCGTCGATATTCTCATCGCCACCCCAGGCCGCCTGATCGATTACTACAAACAAAAATTTTTCAGCCTCAAACTGGTCGAAGCGCTGGTCATCGACGAAGCCGACCGCATGTTCGACATGGGCTTCATTCAGGACCTGCGTTACCTGCTGAGAAACACCTCCCCTTATGATAAACGCCTGTCGATGCTGTTTTCGGCCACCCTCAATTTCAGGGTGATGGAACTTTGCTACGAGCACATGAACAACCCGGAAAAGGTAACGATCGAACCCGAAAAGGCGGTCGTGGATGAAATCGCCCAATCCCTTTATCATGTCGGCCATCACGAAAAATTCAACCTTCTGCTGGGGCTTTTGAAACAAGAGGAAGGCGAAAAGGTGCTGATCTTCTGCAACACCAAGGCGGTGTCGGAACGTCTGGAAACAAAACTGAAACACAATGGATACAACGCCGGGCAGATCTCAGGCGACCTGCACCAGAAAGCACGTATCAAGGTACTGGAAAATTTCAGCGCCGGAGACCTCGATATATTGATCGCCACCGATGTGGCGTCACGCGGCATCCATGTCGATGACATCACCCATGTGATCAATTTTGACCTGCCTCAGGACCCGGAAGATTATGTCCACCGGATTGGCAGGACGGCCCGGGCCGGGAAGAAAGGCACCGCCATCACTCTATGCTGTGAAAATTACGCGAGCCATCTGGAACGGGTCGAGGAGTATATCAAAAATCAAATCCCCGTCGTCTGGGCGGATGAAGAATTGTTCCTCAAAGGAAAACCAGGCGTGCCCCCCAGGCGGGTCAGAACGAAACGTCCGCCGCCACGCAAACCCGATAATAGAAACGTCAAGGGAAAACCAAGACGTCGACCTTCCGGCGCCCGGCCCGCTCGAAGACCCTCCCCTTCTTAAGGAAATCATCCGGCCAGTAACGCTTTAAACTTCTCCTCATCTAGTATTTCCACGCCCAGTTTAAGGGCTTTGTCGCGTTTCGACCCTGGGTCGGCTCCGGCGACAACATAATCGGTTTTCGTTGAGACGCTGGAAGTCACCCGACCTCCCAAAGACAGAATTTTTTCCTTCGCCTGGTCGCGGCTGAAATCTTTCAACGTACCGGTCAATACAAACTGTTTTCCTTCCAGCCGATTGCCGGTTTCTTTGCTCTCCTCTACTAAAACCACTCCCTGCTCTCTTAAATGGTCAATTTCCTGTTGATTAACCTCCTGGTCAAAAAAAGCCCGTAAACTTTCCGCCATGATGGGTCCGATTTCATTCACCTGCTCCAAGTCCTCAAATGAAGCCTTTTGCAATTTGTCGATAGAGTGAAAATTTTGCGCCAGGATACTGCCAGCCCGTTGCCCCACATGCCGAATCCCCAAAGCGTGCAGAAGCCGTGTCAGCCCCGCGCTTTTACTTTTCTCAATCGAGTCGATCAGGTTCTGCGCCGATTTCTCCGCCAGTCGCTCCAACCCCACCAGATCTTCCATTTTCAGAATATATAAGTCGGAAAAATGTCGGACTTTTCCTCCATCCACCAGCTGATCCAACACGGCGGGGCCGAGATGGTCGATGTCCATCGCCTTACGCGACGCAAAATGAAGCAGGCGTTCCTTCATTTGCGCGGGACACGCCCAGTTGACGCATCGCCACGCGACCTCCCCTTCCGGGCGAAAAAGTTCGGTTTCGCATTCGGGACAATTCTCAGGCATTTTAAATGGCTGTCCACGGGATTTCCCCGCTTCATTGGCCACCCGCACCACTTTTGGAATCACTTCCCCGGCTTTTTCAATCACCACGGTATCACCCACCCGCACGTCCTTGCGTTTGATCTCGTCTTCGTTATGGAGCGTTGCCCGGCTGACGGTGGACCCTGAAACTAATACGGGGCGCAACAGGGCCACGGGGGTAATCGATCCGGTGCGACCGACCTGGCAAATAATGTCTTCAACCTCGGTGACCACCTGCTCGGCTTCGTATTTATAGGCGACCGCCCATCGGGGGTGGCGGGCGGTACTGGCGAGTTTTTTCTGATACCCAAGATCATTCACTTTGACCACCAACCCGTCCATCTCATAGGGCAGGGTCTCTTTTTTCTCCCGCCAGCTTTCGATCAACTGAAAGGTTTCCTCAAAGTTCCTGCACAGAAAATTCTCCGGGTTGACGCGGAAGCCCAGAGATTTTAGTTTCTGCATGGCTTCAAAATGAGTTTTAAAGGGCATGCGGTCCATGAATCCGACGCTATAAACAAAAATATCCAACGGACGCTTCGCGGTGATCGCAGGGTCAAGCAAACGCAAAGTCCCGGCGGCGGCGTTCCGCGGATTGGCGAACTCGGCCAGTCCTTCGGCCTTGCGCTCTTGATTGATTTTGAGAAACGCCTTGCGGTCGAGATAGACTTCTCCCCGCACTTCGAAGAAATTGAAATCTTCCTTTGCCGTCGGAACATTCAATGGAATAGACCGGATGGTGCGCAAATTAGCGGTGATGTCTTCGCCGGTCACACCGTCGCCACGAGTGGCGCCCTGGACAAACAATCCGTTTTCATAAGTCAGGTTCACGCCAAGCCCGTCAATTTTTAATTCCACCACATATTCAATCTCATTTTCCGCCACCTGACTTTCTTCAGGTTCTCCTTTATTGAGTCCTTTCACCACGCGGCTATGAAAATCGCGGAATTCGTCCAGATTGTAGGTGTTGTCCAGGCTGAGCATGGCGGTCTTGTGCGCGATTGCCGCAAACCGTTCGGACACCTTCCCTCCCACCCGTTGTGTGGGCGAATCGGCGGGGATTTCGCCGGGATGTTCCTTTTCCCAGTCGATTAATTTCTGCATTAACCGGTCGTATTCGCGGTCGCTGATTTTCGGGCGATCCTCGACATAATAAAGAATGTCGTGCTGACGGATTTCCTGCCGCAGTTTTTCGATTTCTTTTTTATCGTCCGCCGACATACTCCAAACCTTCTCCAAAATTAAATCGCGATTCTACAAAATTCTGCAAACAGAATCGACTGAATGAAATCATTTTTTTTTAAAAAGCGCATCCAGAATGGGGCATTCGGGCACAACGCCCCCTTCACATTGTGAGGAAATATGTGCCAGCATTTTTTCCAGCTTTTTTAGATCCACAATCTTCCGGCGAATATCTCCCAGATGATGAAGCGTGATCTCCTGCACCTGACCGCAGGTGTTATCGCCACCATCAACCAATCTCAAGAGAGCCCGAATTTCTTCCAGTGAAAAACCCAGGTCCCTGCCACGACGTATGAAAATAAGCCGCTTCATGTGGTTTTCACTATAAATTCGATGCCCACCTTCCGTTCGAGGTGGTTTCGGGAATATCGCAATCTTTTCGTAATAGCGGATTGTCTCAATCTTACAGTGAGTGAGATCGGATAAAACCCCAATAGTTAATCTTTTTTCTTTATTTTGCATAAAACCCCTTGAACCTGTAGTGACTACAGGTTTTATATTATATACGAAAAAATGATTTTCGGGAAAATGACTTTAAAACCGGGAGAGGATCATGGACAAAACTCAGATCAATCAGGAAATCGTTTCGGCTTTTAAGCTTGCCATCCCTCCAGTAGCAATGGCTTTCGTTGATGGACAACCGGACGGGGTGAATACCATTGAGGGTGAATTCCCCTCGTTTTGTACTTTTTGGAGGATCGCCGAAGAAAAAGCGTTCTATGCACCGGCGGAAAAACATTATAACTGCCCGATAGGAGCCATGATATTGGGGATCGAGATGCCCAAAGAGGTAAAAGAGGAACTGGGTGGTTTGGTTGAAAAGATGTGTGAATGTTCTTACCTATCAGAAGATGAACCGGCAAATATTCCCACCCTTTCCAAGAAAATGAGCGGCGTGGTTTATGGCCCCTTGAAAGACTTTCCGGTGGAACCCGAGCTGGTCATGATGTGGTTGAAACCATCACAGGCGATGATCTACAACGAGGTTTTAGGTTGCTGTAAATGGTCAGAAAGCATGCAGTCAATGGCGTTGGGGAGACCAGCTTGCGCGGTCATTCCAACCACCCTGAACCAATCGCCGTTTGGTATGTCACTTGGTTGTACTGGAATGCGTACTTTTACGGAAATCAGTGATGACCATATTCTTGCCACACTCAATTATAAGGAGATAGGTTCGTTCCTGACCAATCTTAAATCTACGGTATCGGCCAACAAAGAAATGGAAGAATTTTATACCGATCATAAAAATAAAATCACCGGTTAAATATCATCCGCCAAGGAGACAATATTATGCCTACGAAAAAGGTTGAAATTTTTACAAGTGGTTGTCCAATTTGTGAGTCCACTGTGGACCTTGTTGAAAGGTTAGCTTGTCCCTCGTGTGAAGTAATTATTTATGACTTAACCAAGGATAACAAAAAGGAAATTCGGGATAAGGCGACCTTTTATGGAGTCAAAAGAATTCCTGCCGTTGCTGTAAATTGGAATGCTGTGAAATGAGTTCAGTTTCTGAGAATATATTAAAACAGACAGGGGTAGGAAGTGCATAAAGTTTAATCATAGTCGAAGGTATTTCTAATGTCGTTTGTTTACATGAAAATTCTTGAGTCCCGTCCTGAGCGATACGATATAGGGATGGGTCTGTTGACTTTAGGATCGCTGACAAAAATTAAACGTCAGATCGCGGATCATACAAATCCTGGAGATCGAGTCCTCGATTTGGGCTGTGGGACCGGAACCTTAGCCCAAATGTGCATTGAACGAGGGGCTGAGGTAACTGGAGTGGATGCCAACGGCGGCATGCTTGAGGTGGCAAAGAGAAATTCGCCTTCTGCAAATTTCCTTAACATCAGCCTTAGTAATCTGGATGAGCATTTAGAGGATGAATCATTCGATATTATTTTAAGCACTCTTGCATTCAGCGAATTGACCCGCGCGGAAAGGCTTCATGTATTGCAACAAATCAAACGAACTTTGAAAAAGGAAGGAAAAGTTCTTATCGGTGACGAGATAATTCCGGAGAATTTTTTTGCCAAATGCTTTTATTATGCCTTCCGATTACCCATGCGGCTTCTTACCTGGATCGTGACCCAAAACACCACCAACGCTATTTCCAATTTTGATGGGGATGTGCGGCAGGCGGGTATGGAAATTGTCAACCGAAAGCCATTTATGCTGGGCATGTTCCTTCTTCTGGAAATTAAAAAATGATCGGTTGTATTAAAGACATCTATCAAACGCTATTTCGATTTGCTCGGTTTCCGTGCGAGTCCGAAACCATTGCGATTGGTACTCCCGATAAATCCTCGCCGGTCCTGGTCACCTGCAATTTTGATTACACGGTCCGGCATTTAAAGAATTATTTGGAAAAAGAGCAAATAGATTGCTTTCTTCTGGTGGTCAACACCAAAGGCACCAACGTCTGGTGTGCGGCGGCTGAAGGTATTTTTACAACCGAAACGGTTCTTGCTCATTTAAAGGTTTATAATGTAAAAGAGCTTGTTAATCACACCCGCTTGATACTCCCACAATTGGCGGTGGCAGGAGTAAAAAGAAAGGAACTTAAAGAGTGCGGCTGGGAAGGAATATACGGTCCCGTTTACTTTACCGACTTAAAGGAATTTTTGAATAACGACTTACGCAAGACCAAAGGCATGCAGGCTCTTGAATATGGATACTGGGAGCGTTTTAAAATGGGTCTCAGCCATGCGGTTTTCTGTTCATTGGTCTGCATACTTCCAATTTTACTCTTTGCTTCCGAGTGGTGGATTCAAGCCCTCCTTTTAGTCTGGTATTTCGCTTTTAGTATGCAATTGATTGAACATTTTATTCCGTTCGATAGATTGCTTTACAAGGGGCTGATGCTCACTGTACCACTCCTGGCAATAGTGCTGTCTTCCTCAACAGCCACTGTTTTACAAATCCAGTTAGCCGTCGGGATTATTGCCTTGGGTGCTTTTATTGGATTCGATTCCCAGGGCCATTCTCATCTCGGACAAAACCAGAATTCGGGAAAACTTACTGCCGGGATTTTTGCATTTTTGGCTTTATTTTACGGAGGTTCTTTGTTGTTATGAAAAAGTATGTGGATTGGGACAAAATAGAAGAGGAAACGGGTTCTGCTGAGCAAGCCTGTGAATGCACGAGAAGCAAATTGCAATCACTGATTGATTTTGTGGTGGAATTATTTCCTAAGAAAAAGGAATCATCTTGTTGTCCAGAAATGAAGGAAAAAGAAAATGGCCAATGCAATGACAACTGATAACTCAGGCTCCGCGAAAGTGGTAGAAACTTCCATTTGTCCCACCTGTGGTTGTTCTTTAATAAGGTTGGGCATCGGTTCGGATCGATGGGCCAAGAGCAGTTATCAAGGAAAGGAGAATTTCTTTTGTTGCCAGGGATGCGCCGACCTGTTCAATCAGGACCCGCCCAGATACCTTAAGGAAACCAGGGACCTGGTCGTGTGCCCGACCTGTCTGGCGGAAAAACCAGTGCAGTGGACCGTGCGCATGGAAATTGCGGGCTGGGAAGTGTTTTTCTGCCGATGTCCCTATTGCCCGGACGTATTTAAAAAGGACCCCGATCACTACGTCAAACGCCTACAAGGTGAGATCCCATATGAGGGTGTGTTCGGTCAGGCTGGGTGTTGTTCCCTGGACACACCAGGGACCGCCGGGTGAGTGGTTTTCAAAAGATGGTTCCTTTTTAGGGAGGCTCTAGGGTTCCAGAGTCACGTAATAGCCATTGCTTCCACGCTGGACCAGAAGAAGAGCGCTGTCGCGGTTGCCGGCTTCCAGAATGGCTTTATTGAAGTCTTCTACACCGCTAATTTTTTTCTGGTTGAACTGATGAATCACGTCGCCCGGCATCAGGCCAATCTGTCCGCTGGCGCTATCATCAATCACCTGAGTCACCACCACACCTTTTCGAGTCGACAATCGAAACTGCCTCAACGCCTGATCATTGATCCCCTGAACCTGCAACCCCAGCCAGTTCAAGGTAAAATTCTCAACTTCATTCATGGGGATGGCTTTCACATGCAGGCGGATTTTTTTCTCCCGGCCCTCCCTGAGAATATTGAACTGGATCGTGTTGCCCACGGAATAAGACCCGGCCCTCTGCTGATACTCCAGTTTTTTACTGATTTCATGATTGTCTAAATGGAGAATAACGTCGCCTTGTTTGATCCCCGCACGATGAGCGGAGCTTCCGGAAAAAACTTTGGTCACCAAAACCCCGCGTTGCCGATCCAGCTTGAAATAACGGAGCAACTCAGGTGTCATATCCTGAACGGAGACGCCCAACCATCCGCGCCGAACCTTACCGTAACTGATCAAATCCTTGATGATGCGTTTCGCGTAATTAATGGGAATGGCAAATCCGATGCCCTCCGCCTTCTGATAGATCGCGGTGTTGATACCGATCAACGATCCATTGATGTTCAACAATGGTCCACCGCTGTTTCCGGGGTTGATGGAAGCATCGACCTGAATAAAATCATGGTAAACAACATTTTTCCCGGCTTTAATGGAACGGTTGAGGGCACTGACAATTCCGGTCGTCACTGTGTGCTGGAGTCCGAAAGGATTGCCGATGGCGACCACCGTCTCACCGATCATCAGATCATCGGAACGGCCCATTTCCACAAAAGGCAGGGGTTGTTTGGAGTCAATCTTGATCACCGCCAGATCGGATTTCCTGTCCGCTCCCACCAGATGAGCATCGAACTCGCGTTTGTCTATCAAGGTCACTTTGATCCTGACCGCCTTGCCGATCGCGTGTTCATTGGTCAGGATGTAGCCGCGGGAATTGATGATGACTCCTGATCCCAGACTCCGGCGGCGCTCGTTAAAGTTTGGCATCAAATCCTGCAAAAACCGGTCGAAAAAACCGTTGCCAAATTGACCGCCCCCAAAACTTCGGAACGGATTCCTTCGTTTGGCCGGAGCCTCTTCGGTATTGATGTTGACCACCACCGGACCCACTTTCTCAATGGCGCGAACCAGCGGGGTCCTTCGATTCGACTCCGAATAGGCGAAACTGAAGGATGCGTTCAGTAAAACCGTTCCGACTAAGAGGAAACAAACCAATGCAAAATTTTTCATTCCGGGAAATGCCATAGCGAGAAGTTTTACCGGGCCGGCAGACCGGAACCGGTCCGCGAAAGTTCCAGATAAACACAAAATGGAAGGTTGGAGAAATGAAGAAAACAATAAAAACCGGGTTGTTGCCCTGGCAAAAAGCCAACCCCTTATTCAAGGGGTTGGCTCAGGATGCAAGACGAAACCTCAATCAATCTTAACCGCAACGTAAATGGTGGTTCCGCCACGGCGAACAAGAAACAATACCGTACTGCCCTTTTCCGTCGTTGAAGTGACGTTGTTATAATCATCAACGGAATTGATAGGCGCACGATTGATTTCCGTGATCACGTCCCCTCTGCGGATTCCAGCTTCTCCAGCGGCTCCACCTGCTTCAACATCGGAAACAAGAACACCGTTCTTGGTCTCAAGTTTGAGGCTCTTCATGAGTTCAGGAGTGATATCCTGCACTTGCAGACCCACTGGATCACTTTTAGCAGAAGCCACCTCTGTAGAGGAGTCTTTAAGAACTTCTATGGTGATATCGAAATTATTTAGCTTGCCATCGCGGACAATTCCCACTTTCACAGACCGTCCAGGGGTTGTTTTGGCCACAATCTTTGGCAATTCTTCCATTTCATCAACCGCCTGTTTGTCAAAACTGACGATCACGTCACCGCGTTTAATGCCGGCCTTGAAGGCGGGACCGTCTGGAATCACGTCACCCACCAAAGCTCCCTTGGAATCTTTCAACCCAAAGGACTTGGCAAGGTCAGGCGTGATCTTCTGGATCATGACCCCAAGCCAACCGCGGGTAACACTGCCTTTTTCTTTAAGGTCCTTTAGAATGACCTTGGCAATATTAATAGGAATGGCAAACCCTATACCAACGTTACCGCCTGAATTCCCGGAAATAATCGCCGTATTGATGCCAATGACATCGCCCTTGATATTCATCAAAGGTCCGCCGCTGTTTCCAGGGTTGATAGAAGCGTCGGTCTGGATAAATTCGTCGTACGGTCCGGCCCCGATGTTGCGGCTGAGCGCACTGACCACGCCCACTGTGACCGTATGGCTCAAACCGAAGGGATTGCCGATCGCCATGACCCATTCGCCGACCTCAAGGTTTCCCGAATCCCCCAGCTTTAAAAAGGGAAACGGTTTATTGCCGCCGTTTTTACGGGAAATTTTTATCAACGCAATGTCGGTCTTGGAATCGGACCCAATCAGTTCAGCGGTGTATTCCCTGTCATCCTCCAGAGCGACAATGATTTCTTCCGCTCCTTCAACCACGTGGTTGTTGGTGAGAATGTAACCCTCAGGGTCGATGATGAACCCAGAGCCCGTGCCCCCTTTTGGACGTTGCTCGGGACCGGGACGCTGTCCGAAAAACCGGTCGTAAAAATCCCGGAAAGGATCATTGGGATCGCCCTTCCCCTGCGGAGGCGGGGGACGAAATTGCTGGGTCACCGGTTTGGTTTTAGATTTTGAGCTCACATTGACCACCGCCGGATTCTGCTTCTTGGCGATGTCAACAAATAGATTGCTTGATAAAGGCACAGTATCACTGCTCAAAGCAAAGGCCCCGCTCAAAAAAGGAGCGCCCTTGTCCGCATTTGTAAACGACACAGGGAAAAGCAATGCTCCCGCCAGAAGAAAAACGAAGGAGTGTTTAACGATGTTTAAATTCATGTGTGACCTCATAATCTCATCCATGTTAATGAAAGCGTTTATCCCCTATCAATTAAGGGATTTTTGAGCTGTATTTTCTGATGTTTTATTCCTGGAGATCCGCTCTCCACTCAATCATCATATAATTAGCCTACAAAATAGGAAATTAAAACTGAGTTAAAGCCGGATTAATTTTTCTTAATTTCAACAACCCTCCCCGCGACCCTGTTGCCGGTCGTGTCCGGGTATAAAATTGCACCCCCATTCAAATTCCAGCAGGGCAATGATCGAAACAGAAGATTCCCGGAGTATCACTCGTTAATATGGTTTGTTAAAGCCGGTTTACGCAAAATACGTCCGTAAAGAAAAGGCGACTCCTAGAATATTTTACGTCCAGCTACGGATTCGGAAAAAGGTGTTATTAAATTAGTATAAGGAGGGGAAAACTTTTTTACAACCTCCATTTCCCCAAAGGGTTTACCGTCATACATTTACTTATTGACTCCAGAGATGAGATAACAGATAATTAATCAACAGGTTCTGGGTTCACTCTGCAAACTCGACCGATCGAAGAACTTTCAAAGTGCCTTTGAAAGAACCTGATTTATCGCCCATTTTGACATTTTTTTGTGAAATATTTCCTTGTAGCCCGTTTCACCGACCGCAGATAAATCCAGACCCGGTTCAATTGAATTATTTTAAGTGAGTCATCTTTCATTAACACGGGTGTTCTTCCAGCAGGTCCAGCCAATGAGTTTATTTCTAGCCGCCCTGGGATTGATGATGGTGTTTGAAGGCATTCCTTATTTTTGCTTTCCGACCCAGGTAAAATCATTCGCCCGCAGGATACCTGAAGTTCCCGACAACACGTTGCGGATGATCGGTTTTGTACTCATGCTGATCGGATTATTAATCGTCTACTTTGGGAGGTCTCTCACCGAAAATGGATAAGCGAATATATAACCTGTTTTTAATTTTAGCGGCATCTTTTGTTCTTTTTGTCATGACCGGATGCGCCTCGACCCCGGACAGCGCGGATTCCTCAGAACCCCAATCGGGTTTTTCGGAGGTCGCTCACCCCTTCACCGATGTACCCATCCCGTCCGGATTTTCCGCTAATCGTGCGAAGTCCTTTGTTTATGAATCCGGTAGCGGTTCGGTCAAGGTGGGTCGTTTGTACTATTCCGGCTGGCACGATTCCCAGGATGTGGTCAATTATTATCATAATGCGATGACCAATAAAGGCTGGAGGATGGTCAATGCCATGGAGCACGATGGAATGATCCTGAATTACGAGAAAGAAACCCGGGTCTGCACCGTCATCGTCACAGACGCGTTGCTGAAAACCAAACTGGAAATCCAAGTTGGTCCGAAATAATTTCTCGCTTAATGGTATAATCCTCCACTCTTATTCCTGAGCGTCTGAACAGTGCCGTTCAAATTATAATTTCAGCCTGTGTTTTAATTGTAACAATGTCTGAGAAGGGTCCTCTGTCAAGGCAGCTCATACTGGATTTCCCTGCAAGCCCGGACTATAAATTTTCCAACTTTGTAAGATCGAAGGGGTCCGATTTTGCGTGGCGGGCGGCCCGGCAAATTTCGTCGTCCAAAGACCTTCCCTACAACTCGCTTTATCTCTATGGAGACCAAAACCTCGGCAAAACACATCTGTTGATGGCCATTGGGAATGCTGTTTCTGAGAACTTCCCCGATAAAAAAATTACTTTCACCAATGGCCAGGAATTTGTCCGAAAGTTTTCAGAAGAAAACGAGCAGGAAACCACTGAACTTCTCAGTCCGTTGCTAAAGACCGACTTTTTTCTTATGGATGACGTGGATGTGATTTCGGGAAAACCATCTGTGCAGGAAAAGCTGTATCACGTTTACAACACCCTGCTCGAAAATAACAAAACATCCATTTTCACAGGCCGCCACCGGCCAGAACAGCTGGTCGCTATGGAGCCCTACCTGAAATCACGGTTTCAATGGGGCATGACGGCTGAAATCAAGCCCATCGACGATGGGACCATGGCCAAAATAATCGCAAAACTTGCAAAAGATATCGGCTTGAGCATTCCTCAAAAAATCATTGATTTCCTGCTGACCCACATACCCAGGGATTATATATCCATCAAAACCGCCGTGGATGAGATCAACCAGGAATCGTTCACCCGAAAAAGAAAAGTGACCCTTCCCCTTGCCAAAGCGGCATTGAACCTACCCTAATCGAAAAAAGGTTGCAATGAATATCGCGGCCCTGCTGGACCAGATCGCTCGAGAATTCCCGCAAGCTCCCGCTGTCATCGTTCCGTGGAAAAAACAGAACGTCAGTTTCCAGAAACTCGCGGAAGAAAGCGGCCATCTGGCGTCTGGCCTCCTGAAGTTTGGAATCTCAAAGGGCGACCGGGTTCTTCTGCTCGTTCCCTTCGGCATTGATTTCATCACATTGACGTTCGCTCTGTTTAAAGCGGGTGCTATTCCTGTTCTGATCGACCCGGGTCTGGGAAGGAAAAACACGCTCCAGTGTATTGGACAAGCTCAGCCCAAAGGCATGATAGCCATCCCCAAAGCCTATCTGGCGAGAAAGATATTCCCAAAACCGTTCAAACATATCAAACACTCCATCACCGTGGGCTGGCACTGGTTTTTAGGCGGTGACACCCTGTCCAAGGTCAGAAAACTGGGCAGGAATAATCTCTCCCCAATAGATATGGAAGAAAATGATCCGGCGGCCATTCTTTTCACCAGCGGAAGCACGGGACCCTCCAAGGGGGTCTTATACACTCACGGAATGTTTTGCCATCAGATCGAAGTTTTGAAATCCTGCTTTGGAATTCAGCCGGGAGAGATCGACCTGCCGACGTTTCCTCTCTTTGGCTTGTTCAGCGCCTGTATGGGCATGACATGCGTTCTCCCGGACATGGATTTCACACAACCCTCAATGGTGAACCCGGAAAAAATAATACAACCCATCCAGGACTATTCCGTCACCAACAGCTTCGGGTCACCGGCGCTTTGGAATACGGTGAGCAAGTATTGCATCCGCAAAAAAGTTCGCTTATCCTCTCTCAAACGAATCCTGATGGCCGGAGCCCCGGTGTCGGGGAATATGCTCAAACGGTTTGACAAAATTCTAGACGATTCTTCCCAAATTCATACTCCCTACGGGGCGACGGAAGCCCTTCCGGTCACTTCCATAAACCGAAAAATGATTTTGCAGGAAACCTGGGAGAAAACCCAGCGGGGCATGGGCGTTTGCGTGGGCCGACCCGTCCCCGGCATAGAACTTAAAATCATAAAAATTTCCGACGATCCTATCCCCCACTGGGACAAGGACTTGCCACAATCCTCCTTTGAAGTGGGAGAAATCGTGGTCCGCGGCCCCTGGGTGACGCGCAAATATTATAACGCTCCAAACAATGCCAACCAGCTTGCCAAAATCGCGGACGGTGACGACTTCTGGCACAGAATGGGTGATCTGGGATGGCTGGACGAACAGGGCCGGTTATGGTTTTGCGGACGAAAGGGACAGCGCGTGATCACAAAAACAGAAACCCTTTACACTCTGCCCACGGAGGCCATTTTCAACATCCACCCCAAAGTGAAGCGCACAGCCCTGGTGGGTGTCGGGGAAAAAGGCGATCAGGAAGCGGTCATCATTGTGGAACCTGAGAACAAAGATTTAATAAACGACTCCGGCAAAAAGGAAGCCCTCATTGAGGAGCTTCTTGAAATGGGAAAACATTTCCCGCACACGGAGAAAATAAAGTTTTTCCTCCTCCACCCGGAATTTCCTGTGGATATTCGCCACAATGCAAAAATCTTCCGCGAACAACTGGCCGACTGGGCGGAAGAAGAAATAATATAAATCACGAGAAATAATAGTGGCACATAAAGGTGGGGTGACAACCTCCCTCACAACGGCAATCAAAAGTTCAACTCCTATAAAATAAAGTATTATTTTGACAACTGCCACCGGCGCAAACTATTTGAAGTTCATCAAGCCCAACAGCCCGGCAAAAGCATTGCTCGCTGTGTTTTTCATCGCCTCAGCCTTCAGGCTCTGGGGCGTGACCAACCCTCTGGTCGATTTTCATAGCTGGCGCCAGACGCTGACCGCCACCATCGCGATGAATTTTTATACGGGAGATATGAACCTCCTTCAGCCTTCAACAAATTGGGTCCGGGAATATTATGAGTTTGAATTTCAAATTTATCCCTTCCTGGTAGCTCTGCTTTACAAAATTTTTGGTTTTCATGACATTCTGGGCCGTCTTGTTTCAATCGCTTTTTCCATGGGAACGGTCGGCATGCTGTACCTGTTGGGAAAAAGATATTACGATTCGACCACGGGGCTGTTTGCGGCAGGGGTTTTCGCGGTATTGCCCATGTCCGTCTATTATACGCGGACCTTCATGCCCGAGTCGGCCATGCTGTTTTTCTCCGTCACCCTGCTTTATTTCTTCACCCGGTGGCTGGACAACGGAACCTGGAAAGACTTTCTACTCGCTTCGATATTCACCACCCTCACCTTTCTTATCAAACTCCCCGCCCTCTATATGGGGGGTCCGCTATTATTTCTTGCGTGTGTGAAGTTTCGCTGGAAAATCTTCGCCCAATACAAATTATACTTATTTGTCGCCCTGGTCCTGATTCCGCCTTTTTTGTGGTACAGCCACATGGGGGAATTGCACGCTCAAACCCATCAGGGCGAAAGCATCTGGCTCGGCAATGACAAACTGGCAAATCAGGGCATTCTTTTTGACTATAAGTTTTACAAATTGATTTTCTCGACCCGGCTGGTGGAAAAAATGTTCGCCTTCACCGCGTTTCCGTTTTTGATTCTAGGGATGATTGCAAAAGTCGAACGCAAGGAGCAGAACCTGTTCCGCATCTGGTTTTTTTCGGTCTGCGCTTATTTTCTAATCGTGGCGGTGGGCAACAGGGAACATGAATACTACCAGATTCCCATTATTCCGGTGGGGGCGATTATTATCGGAAAATTTCTGGCGGATTTTTTTAAAGCGAATTCAAACCCCGGGGGTTGGAAACAAAACATAAAGGTGACCCTTGTGTTGCTCATGATCCTCTTTATTCCCATTCATTCCATTTACAAATTAAATGGCCGGTTGAATATTAACCGGAATTATATCGTCATCGGGGAACAATTGAAGGAGCATACAGGAAAGAATGACCGTATCCTTCTTCAGGACATTGGTTCGGACAGGCCCCAAACTTTTTATTACGGGGATCGTAAGGGGTGGACATTGGGATACCAGCAAAGTTTAACTCCGAAAGATATCGACCAATACATCGCAAAGGGAGCGTCCTATTATGGCATGGCGGTCCTGGACCTTGAAAAAATAAACAAAGAGCTGTTCGATTATCTATCAAACACCCATCAACTAAGGGTCAAAGACCCCCTGCTCACTCTATTCAAATTAAACCGCCTTTAGCCCGCCTGGTCTCGCATACCGCCGGATGAAATATTAAGCGCTATGGGTTCTCAGACCTCGCGCAGTGTCAGGGCCAGGTTCGCCCTCTGCGGAGGAGTCAAAATCGCATCGCAAAATCCAGACCGACTTCTTTTTTAGACACTCTGGGGTAGATGGTGTAATGCCGGCCCTTTTTATTACTGTGAATTTTCAAAATAGTTTTGGAAATAAAATAACCCAGCGCTCCGCCTAAAAACACATCCGATGCCCAGTGCTTATTATCATTCAAGCGCGACAAACCCGTCAACGTAGCCAGTCCATAAGCGATCGGGGGAACCCACGGGTTGTTCTTGTATTCCGACGCCAATACAGTCGCAATGGCAAACGCCGATGAAGTGTGCCCCGATGGAAAAGAAACATCGTCTAAATTGGGACCGCTCCATTCCCTGGAGTTCTGGGCCGACTGGGGGCGGACTCTTCCCGTAGAGAATTTCAGCGCAAAGGTGAATATCCCGGTCACAGCGAAACTCTCCACAGCCAGTAAAGCCGTCCTTTCCGCCTTGGTGTTTTCAAAAACCCGCCCGTAAAGATAAAAGCCCACCAAACCGCCGAAGGTATAACCCCCATTGCCAAAAGGCTCGAAAATACCCGCGATATCATCGGTGGTCGAACTGCGCTCATCCTGAATAAAATCACTGATTTCGTCATCGAGCGCAAAAAATGCGCCCGTCGTTCCCAACACCAGAGAGGCTTTGACCCAATCCCTCGCCCTCCATCTCAATGGAGAAAGAAGAATATACTTTGTGTCGGAAAAAATATTGAGAAAATAATCGGAATTCAGTTTAAGGTCGGGACGGCGGTTTGAAGAGTTGGAAATTTTGCGGACAGAAGGTTTTTTTTTAGTGCTCTTGGCTGAAATTACGTTTTCAGAAAGACAATCGCCCCCGCACAAAAACAGGGGTTCTTTTATTAAAGAAATGGATTCTGAAAGATTGGAGGAAAAATATTCCTGAGACCTGGAAAATTCCGAAGTTTCCGCATGGCTCTGGATAGCCCAGGCAAAGACGAATAGAAAGCTTCCCGCAATCGATATTCCTTTTAGAACTTTTCCGAGTTCGGTTCTCTGAAAATATTTTCCAAACAAACAACACCCCTTTTACTCATGGCGAGGCCAAAACGAATCATTCAAAATGTACGAGTATCGGCTTAATATACTTTCTTAAAAAAAAGAATCAACTCAATTTCATAAAAATCAATGATTTAATTTAGAGGTCGGGAAGGGGGCAAAATTATCCTGCAGAGAAAAGGCGGGTATTCTGCAAATTCAGGGACTCCGGTTTGATGCCTTGCCAGAAGTCAAACGGGTTCAGGATTATCCCTGCTACTATAGCCCTCATTTCACTTCCTGCAAATGGTTCAATACCCTTTGCAAAAGTTCGGGAGGAAAGATTTTTCCCACCAGGTTTTCCCTGGCAAGGGCGCCTGACTTATGAAACTCCCCAATCATTTTTTCATTAGGCATATCAATCAACTCCACGCCGTTGTCTACCATGATGTCGATGGAAGTGGCGTTGTCCCTCTGGATGGTTTGCACTAATTGTTTGAGATACTTTTTACCGAGCTGTTTGAGAATGGGTTTGCAATCTACAGGCAGACTGTCGAATTTCTTTTTGGAAATAAGCACCGCTCCGGTCGCATAACCCATCCTGAGGCGCGACATGTATTTTACTTTGGTGAACCATTGCAACGCCAGGGCGCCCTGGGGCGAGGCATAAACCGTATCCAGCAATCCGGTCTGGAGGGACATCAGAACACCGGTGATTGATAGCGGGACCGGCCGGACCCCCAAAGCCTTGTAGGTTTCCTCCACCAATGGGTCTCCTTCCCACATCCAGGGTTTGGTTTTTTTTATGTCGTTGATGGAGACAATTTTCTGGGTGGAAAAGAAATGCACCCAACCCACCGGAACCCAGCCTAAAAGGACAAACCCCTTTTCCTCAAACCGGGCGTAAAAATAATCGTTTAAATTTTCATAGACATGCTGGATCTGTTCGTCTGTCTCAAACAAAAATGGTAAATCCAGTACCCGCACTTCGGGAAGTATCTGCCCCAGGCCAACGCCGGTAAAACCGGCACCATGAATCTGGCCAACCCGCATTTTTCGAATGACATCTTTTTCATCTCCAGAGACGCCGCCAGCATAAAATTTGAACGTCACCCGGCCCTCGGTCTTTTCTTTGACCGCATCCGCAAGACGTTGCATTTCTTTCATCCATGACGAACCTTCCGGCGCCAGGGTGGAAAACTTGATGCGTGTTTTTTTATCGCCCCCATGAGACTCGCCACCCAGCGGACCCAATACAAGGACCGCGACCCACAAAAGAACAACAGCAAGCGGAGTGATTTTATTTTTCAAAGTGAAGGGAGATCTAAAGTTAGAATAACTCATTGGCCATTTCCATTAGACGCTTTGCCTTTTGTTTCGCCACCTCATTTGCCAACCGCTGTTCAGGGAGGATATTTCCAGAGGAATTAATAACCGCATTCAACTGCTCCGCAAATAATTTTTTATCCTGCACCTGAACGGCATAGGTTTTTGCGTACAACACCCGGGACAAAAGAAAGCGATTGGCAGTCAATGCCAGACTCTTTTCAAAATGGAAACGGGATTTTTCGGGATCTCCCCCCAGCATTTTACTGCGACCCCCGTAAAACGCGCCCAGAAATAGATGCGGGCCGGCGTAGTGATAAGCCGCGTCAAGCTCCAACACCCGTTTCATCAACGATTCCACTTTGGAAATAGCCACAAATGCTCTTGGGTTGTCCAGGCTGAGCATCAACCACCCGCCCCAGCATTGGCCCAGCCAGAATAAAGAGGGGACATTTTCTTTGCCCATTTTTTCTATTTTCAAATTGAATTGATCCAGATTCAACTCACCAATATTTTCGATGCCTGTTTCGACGCCGAGAGCGCGCTGGGCGTAATTTTTCCCTCGCAGGTATAGGTCCGCCGCGCGGTCGGGGTTGGTATCTTCAATAAAGCTGAAGGAGTAACTGCAAAAACCTTCCGACAAACGCATGAGAATGTCGGAATTATTTTCATCTTCTTTTAAAAACCCTTCCATCATTTTCAAATTTGCAGGCAAGGCGTTTTTGGCAAGCTCAGGGTCCACCTCCTCCTGCAACGCTGTGTATTGCCCTTCCACCAACGGCAGGGCCAGCCGAACGGCCATTTTATCGGTGGAGCAACCTGAAGTCACTGTCATCACGAACATAATGAAAAAGAAGGCTCTTATCATTTCTTCACTCTAGCAGAACCGTTTGGCCGCAACAACCACGTTACGAATGTTTTGACATAAAATTATCGATTTGCTACCATTCCCCAGCTATTAAAACTCAAGGGATTGTACCCTTCGTGAAACAAGAGATGGACAAAGACAAGGTCGAAGATACCAACATCCGCTGGGCAAAGACCACTCTGTTTGGCCTGGGCGGGCTCTTTGTACTGGCAGGGGTGATTCGGCAATGGCCCATCATCGGGAAAACCTATATGCAGTTTATAGAAGGTCCGGGGTATCTTTCGCTCATGCTCGGGTTAATAATGATCGTCCTCGGATTCTCCGTTCGTCTGTTTCTGGGCGGGGATGAGGCAAATTAGCTTTCATCAATTTTTTTCAGGTTATCGCTATGAGTGAAGAAGAGCTAGAGGGTGAAGGATTTGTAATCAAGGACAAGCGCTCTTCCCAGCTTTCCGAGGAAGACACCGCCCAGCAGGACAAGCAAGCGGACGCCGCCTCTGCCGAGCCTCCTCCCCAACAGGAGGAAACCCCGTTTCAAATCGACTTCGCGACGTTTGTCATGTCCCTTTCGCAATCCGCTTTTTATCAATTGGGAGAAATCCCCGATCCCCTCACGGGCAAAGCGGAAATGAACCTTCCCGCCGTCCATCAGACCATCGACATGCTCATTATGCTGAGGGAAAAGACCAAGGGAAATCTCACTCCAGAAGAATCAAAATTGCTTGAGCAGATGATTTATGAACTGCAAATGAAGTACGTGGAAAAATCCAAACAATAGTCATTCGCTAAACCGAACCATCCTTCCATTTATTAAATACTGTTTGTACTTCCCGCCCGACGAGTGATACCCTTTAAATCAATTTTTATTATCTTTGCCGCAAGTTAACCGGCGTTTCTTAAACTCGATTCTATGCCCGCTCAAGTCGATAATATTGGAATGTTCATTCGGGGAATGACCCAGCCGGATGAACTGATAAAATACATACAGGCCAAGTTTCCCGAAAAGGAAATACAGCAGGCGTATGCCCAAATGGTCGAGGCGTCCAAGGCATTGGCGAAGGATGAAAAAATCACGCCTTTAAGCGCTTTCTGGAAACTTCTTGAACGGTCCTATCAGAAAAAAACGCCTCCCATGCAATGCGGTGAGGGTTGCGCCCACTGTTGTTATACGGGAGTCACTCTCACCCAGATGGAATGGGACGGCGTTCTCAATCGGGCCGAGAAAAACGGGATCGATCTCAATGAAATCATTGAGCGCTCACATCGAACCATCAAAAAGGTTCGTGAGGTTCTGCAAACCAAACGCAATATCGAGCAAATGGATTGGCATAATCTGGTCGTCAACCAGCCCTGCCCGTTTTTGGGAGAAGATCAGGCCTGCATGGTATACGAAGATCGCCCCCTCGATTGCCGCATGGTGGTCGCTTACCGCGGAGTTTGCGATTCCAAAAAACTGGAGCACGCCCAAAGGGGCGTTGTTGTGGAAGAAGCCATCGGTTCGACGGTGGTCGCAAGGCTTCAACACGATCAGACCCCAAAATTCAAACGCAGAAAATTTCAAGGCACTCAACCGCTCAGGCTCTTCCAGCACTGGCTGATTCTCTGGCAGGACAGGAAATCCTCGAAAAAGAAAAAATAACTTTTAAAAAAGCTGAAAAACGGGGTCACCGCAAAGGCGCAGAGGACGCAAAGAAACCAATAACCTAAAATTTGTTAAGATATTTTTCGTGTTCTCCACGACTTCTGCGGTAAAAATATTATTTTTGTTCATCTGTGGCTTCAACCATCCCCTCGCCCGGCCCTTGTGGTATTGAACATTAGCCTTCATGCCCGGCACGGGCATTCCATTTGGTTGGAAGGGGTGAGAGTTTATAATATTTCCTCTCCTCTGAGAGGAGAGGATGAAGGTGAGGAGGGATTTAAATCCTTTCCTTTGTTTTCGCAAAGATTCGATATTGGAACACAAGCCGGAAAGCCTGTCCTGCTACCAATTTATTTTTTTAATCTGTATTTTTCTGTTATTTCTTTGCGTCCTCTGCGCCTTTGCGGTAAAAAAGTCTTTAATATCTTTTTTCACTCCTTTTTCAGTTTCAAATGCCTAAAATCGCTCAACTGACCGCGGCCCGGACCATTGTCATCCATGACCGTCCGCCCCTGATTGCCAAAGAAAACGAAGCGATCATCGGCGTGGAAACCGCCGGAGTTTGTGGAACTGATCTAGCGCTTTTTTCCGGAGACTACCCGGTTCCCCTGCCTCTGGTGTGCGGCCACGAGTTTGTGGGCCGGGTCCAATCCATCGGCGAGGGCGTTGATAACCGATGGCTGGGGCGACGGGTCACTGCGGAAATCAACAACACCTGCAAAGCCTACAACCGCTCTCCTCTTTGCCAGGCTTGCCAAATAGGAATGTCCGCTCATTGCCAACAACGAACGGTGACGGGAATCATCCATCACGACGGCGCGTTTGCCGAGGAAGTCACAGTCGCCCAGGGAACCCTGCATGAAATCCCGGACGGAATGGAGTCTACCGTCGCCGCTCTCACGGAACCCCTGGCGGCGGCCTTGCAAACGTTTGAGATGTCCCCGGTCACAGGAAAAGAAACGGTGGTGGTGATTGGCCCCGGCCGCTTGGGAGTTCTTATCGTCTTTGTCGCCGCGCTTAAAGGTTGCCGGGTCATTTCCGTTTCCCGGAGCGAAGCCAAACGCAGGCGTTCACTGGCCTTTGGAGCCTCGCAAGCCTTATCGCCCGAACAGGCATGTGATGGGGTGAAAGAAATTACAGGAGGGTTGGGAGCGGACATCGTGGTGGACGCCACGGGTCAGCCGAATGGAATCACTCAGGCACTGTCACTGGTCAGACCCAGAGGAATAATTTCCGTAAAAACCACTTGCGGCCTTCCCGCCCAGGGACTGGACATGACGAAACTGGTGGTCGATGAAATCCGCCTGCAAGGCTCCCGATGCGGTCCATTCGGGCTTGCTCTTAAAATTCTGGAAGAACATCAGAAAAAACTCAAAACTCTCATCACCTCCACCCGCCCACTTGCGGAGGCCCAACAGGCTCTGGAATCAGCTACTCAGGAAGACAAGGTCCTGCTCAGGATGGATTGAAGGATTCCTCTATTTTCTAACAATATTTGTCACTCTCACTCGCAAAATCCTCTCCTCAGAATTTTTTCAAATTAACTTAATAATTTCAATTACTTACAAAGACTTTATGCCATAAGGCCTTGACCCGCCATTGCTTAAAATTTGACCAAATTGGCATATTTGTTGCAACTTTACATTATTAAAGAATCCGTCGTATCAGCCGTACTGTTAAAAACAAACAGAAATTTGAAAAAGGGATTTTGACATCAGAACCGGGATTAAATGGATTTAACGGGAGAGAAATTCTTCCGCCATAAATATAACGGAGGTGTTTATCATGAAACGCTTTCTGACCCTGAACGTTCTTTTGGCTTACCTTACTTTAGCGCCACCCGGTTCGTGGGGCGATCCGCCTCTCATAGCGGAACCTTCACAGGCGACGCAAATCTCCTGGAATCTCGCCAGCAATGGAATGCTATTTATCGGTTATGACACCGACCAAAATGGCAAATTGGATTTTCATACCCTGCGGGTGGTGAGAACTTCTTACTTCTCGAAACACCCTCTTGATGTCGTTCAAGGATATCATCCAGAATATCTCATCTTCGCCAGCAATTTCACAACCACCCATTACTACTATATCGCTTTCAAACAACCGTTGTTCTACGCAATGGATTTAGACGAGGACGGGCATTGGGATTATATTTACAAAGACTCCGGCCAGGATGGCGTGAACGGTAACGAGACATTTTACGACAGTCCATCAGGCATGCGCCAGGCTTCTTCCCCGCCCCAGAGCAAAGAGGTAGCCTCCTCTCTTCCATAAAGGGAAAAACCTTTGACGCTTTAAGCCGTTATCCCTGAACATCTTTCTCTTCCTGCAAAATATCGTCCAGGGTTTGCCGCCTGCGTGTCAGGATGAGCCGGTCCCCATCCACCACCACTTCCGGAATGAGAGGCTGGGTGTTGTAGTTGGACGACATGACGAATCCGTACCCCCCTGCCCCGCCGACCACCATGAGGTCGCCCGCTTTCGGCATGGGAAGCCGGCGCGCCACAGGCTCTTCGTTTTCCTGGGTCAGCACGTCTCCCGATTCACAAACCGGCCCCGCGACGATGACATCCTGCTCCGGCCCCAGGTCATCCCCTACAAACCAGATGGGGTGGTAGGAACCGTAGGCCATCGGGCGGATCAAATGACAAAAACCGACGTTGGTCAGAACGTAATCCAGACGCTTACGATCTTCATCGAAGGTATGATTGAGCGAACGAACTTCTCCCAGAAGATAACCACATCCGGCGACGAACCGCCTGCCCGGTTCTATCTCGCACACGATCTCTCGCCCAAAATGGCTATTCAATAATTTCATCCTCTCCGCCAGAATATTTTTGTAGCCTGAGATATCCTCCTGGGGCAGATCGGGGTTGTATTGATAAGGCAGGCCGCCGCCGAAATTGATTGTTTGCAAATCGTCGAACTGTTTGGCAAATTCCACCAGCTTGCTGGTGATCCGTTTCAAATGCTCCATGTCGCCGCCGGAGCCGATGTGCATGTGAACGCCTGAGATGATCAGCCCATACGTTCCCGCGATGCGCTTGACCTCATCCAGATTTTCATGCCAGATACCGTGCTTGCTGTAGGGGCCTCCTGTGTTGGTTTTTTTGGAATGGCCGTGTCCCTCGCCAGGATTGATGCGGATGGAAATACGATTCGATCCTTTGCCCAGGTCTTTCCAGCCACGGCCATATTCCTCGACCATCCCCAGGGTTCCGCAGTTGACGAATATATTATTTTCAAGACAATACCCGACGTCGTCGGCATTAAAAAACACGTCGCTGGTAAAACAAATATCTTCCGGTTTGAAACCCGCCCGCAAAGCGCGCTTGACTTCAAAAACGCTGACCGCATCGATCTTGATCCCGCCGTTTAGCATCTCTTGTAAGATGCGCACGTTGGAACTTGCTTTCATCGCGTAGCGGGTGACGGGCGAGAGTTGTTTGATTTCGGCGATGGATCGGCGCAATTCTTCCAGACTGTATACATAAACCGGGGTCCCGAATTCACGGGCGATGTCCAGTACATCGACGTTTTCTATTTTCATTTAGGCTCTCAAAGTGATTCTTATTAAAAAAAGGAGGTTTTCCCCTTTGTGAATGGATGGCACCATCCGAAAATTTATATCACAATTTGAGCCTTTCACAATTTTCTTTTAACCGGTTTGTTTTTATTTGACATTTACCTGAAATTCGATGATTTTAATGGACGATCCCGCCTTAAGCGGGGGATATCCAGCAAAGATATTCATTATAAGAGCCGTCCCCCGTCCGCAGGAGTTGGGATGACGAACCCAGCGCGATGAGGCGCTCCACCAGCGGCACGACCCATCGCTCGTCAATATTGAGTCCAGCGTCACGCTGGTTCCCTGAAAGCCCAGACATGCAGAAATGGTCCATTGAAGAAGCCAGAGAGCACTACAATATTTACGGTTGGGGCGCAGGTTATTTCGATATCAACGAAAAAGGCCACGTCGTCGCGCAACCCAAATTAGGCAGTGAACACGCGATCGATCTCAAGCATCTGGTCGACGACATCGAGGCAAAAGGCTATTCACTGCCGGTTCTTCTCCGGTTTTCCGATATTTTAAAATCCAGCATCACCAACTTAGCCACCGTATTCCAGAACGCCATTGAAGAATACCAGTATCAGGGGCAATACCACGGCGTGTTTCCCATCAAGGTGAATCAGCAACGACAGGTGGTCGAGGAAATCGTCAAATTCGGCAGGCCCTACAATATCGGGCTGGAAGCGGGTTCCAAGCCGGAACTGCACGCCATCCTAGCCATCATGGACAACCCGGAAGCGTTGTTGATCTGCAACGGCTACAAGGACGCGCCTTTCATCCGTCTGGCCCTGATGAGCCAGAAGCTCGGCAAAAAAGTTTTCATCGTGGTGGAGAGACTGGACGAACTGGAAATGATATACCACGTCGCCAAGGAAGTCGGCGTCCGACCAAACATCGGATTGCGCATCAAACTGGTCAGCGCGGGGTCGGGCCGATGGGCCTCCTCCGCCGGGGAATTTTCCAAGTTCGGATTGAATCCGATGGAACTGGTGGACGCTCTGAAAATCGCCAAAGAGTACGGAATTCTGGATTGCATCCAGTTGATTCATTTTCACCTTGGAAGCCAGATCACCAACATCCGCAGAATTAAAAACAGTTTGAAGGAAGCGGGCCGGTTTTATTCCGAAATAATGCGGCACGGATGCAATATCCAGTACATCGATGTGGGCGGCGGTCTGGGGGTGGACTACGACGGATCCAAATCCACTTATCATTCAAGCACCAACTACACCGTGCAGGAATACGCCAACGATGTGGTCTATCACCTGCTGGAAATCTGCGAGCGGGAAAACCTGCCGCACCCCAACATCATCTCCGAGTCCGGTCGGGCCATGACCGCCTATCACTCCCTCCTGGTGGTCAACGTGCTGGATGTCACCTCGTTTCCCGAATGGACCAATCATGTCGAAATCCAGAAAGACGCCCCGGATGTGGTGCGCGAAATTTTTGACGTTCTGGAATCCACGTCCAACAAGAATCTCATCGAGTCCTGGCATGACGCCACGCACTTGAAAGAGGACGCGCAAAACCAGTTTCTCATGGGCATCCTGTCGCTCGAACACCGGGCGTTGGTGGAACGTATCTACTGGGGAGTCAGCCGGAAGGTTGAAAAACTCTCGACCCGGCTCAAATTTTTGCCGGATGAAATGAAGACTCTAAAGAACAGACTGGCCGATAAATACTTCTGCAATTTTTCCGTGTTTCAATCGGTGCCCGATTCCTGGGCCATCGACCACGTGTTTCCGGTGATGCCTATCCACCGCTTAAACGAGGAGCCCGACCGGGAAGCGACGCTGGAGGACCTCACCTGCGATTCCGACGGGCGCATCGACACCTTCATCGGTAACCACCGGGGGACGGAAAAATCCCTGCGGGTGCATTCCATCGAGCCGGAAGAATCCTATCAGTTGGGGATATTCCTGATCGGCGCTTACCAGGAAATCCTGGGAGACATGCACAACCTGTTCGGCGACACCAACACCGTCCACGTATCGCTCAACGAAGACGGATCGCTGAATTACGAGGAGATCATAGAAGGCGAAGACATCACCGACGTTCTCGATTACGTTCAGTTCAAGGGCGAAGAACTGGCGGACCGGGTGGCAAGGTTTCTCATCGCCAGCGTCGAAAAGGGGACGCTCACCCAGGAAGAAGCGGATGACTACCTTGCCTTATATAAGGAAGGTCTCAACGGATACACTTATCTGGTCAAGCCGCCACCAGCGTAGCGCTGGACCCAGATAAACACAAATAAGGAGAACCACATGAGTGAAAAAACACTTTACGAGCGCCTCGGTGGATACGACGGCATCACAGGATTTGTCGAGAACCTTCTGCCCCGACTTCAGTCAGATTCTCTGCTTGGACGTTTCTGGGAAAATCGAGGGGACGACGGCCTTAACAGAGAAAAACAGTTGCTCATTGACTTCCTATGCTCGAATTCTGGTGGACCCGTTTACTACACAGGTAGAGATATGAAATTATCACATAAAGGCATGAAGATCAGTGAAAAGGATTGGTCCGTGTTTTTTGAACATGCAGGTGCAACTATGGAGAAATTATCCATACCTCAACAAGAATGCAATGACGTAGTTGCATTCGTATCCAGTTTGAAAAACGATATTGTTGAAGCATGAGAGTATTTTTCAGATGTCCACAATTGACCGATAATCGTCGCAAAACTTTCGCCAGTTTCCAGAGTTAATTCGAATTTTAAAGATGATATTCTCAATCAAAAATATTGAACTTAAGCCCCCCCCATTTCCATCGTGACAGGAAGCTGTGGAGTTATTCCCACTGACCGGGTTTTAGCGGCTCGTGGCAAGCCTCGCAATAGCTGTCCTTATAGGCGTTCTCGTGTTTGCATTCCGGGCAAAAGATGGTTTTGTTCTCGCCATATTCATGGAACATGTGCAGGCACTTTTCGCACCAGGCTGCTTTCGTTACATTTTCGGTCCCACATTTAGGGCAGATTTCTACGCTCATAGTGTTTGTTAGATGGCTGGAAAGGTGAAGAGGTGTAAAAATTTTTGAAGAGGACTCAGTGAAACCATTACAGCTGGCTCTTGAATTTATGGATATATTTTTCTCAGGTGAAAATTTTGAGAAATTGAACTCCCTATTGACCGATAACTTTAATTTCAATGGACCCTTTTACCAGTTTGACTCCGCCGAGGCCTACATAACTTCTTTGCAAGCCGACCCTCCCAAAGGATTTAAATATGAAATTATCCGATCCTTTGAAAATGAATCCTCTGCCTGTTTAATTTACCAATTCACCAAACCTGGAGTATGCACACCGATGGTTCAATTGTTTGAAGTGAAAGAAAGAAAAATCAGCAAAGTTTTGCTGGTTTTTGATACCCAGACCTTTAGCTGATCTTAGAAGGTCCGCAAATCAAGTAAACCTCGCACCCTTCGCGGATTATTTTTCCGAATCTATCTGCTCTTGGGCTTCCTTTTTGGTATCTCGACGCTTGTAAACCTTCGCGGACTCCTTAACCTTCTCGTGATACCGTTTGGTTTGAAGCTGTTGGGCGGCCACTTCGGCCTCCAATTCTTCCTTTGTCTTTATTTTTTTCTTTTTTGATTTCATATCGTTTATTTTATCATTTTTACCATAAGACTGTCATCGCTACATTATCTACTTTGATTAAAGAGATCATATGACCAAACAGGAAGTCCTGACCAAAATCGATGAGGTGTTCGGCAATCTACCGAGACCCGTTCAGCTCATCCGCGACCCGAAGCATTGCTGTGAATGCGAAGAGCACGAGGAAACCCTCGCCAGGCTGACTCCACAAACCATCAGCATAAAGGAAGTGGGAAGCCCGGCCTGGGATCCTATGACGTTTGCCTCAGATGCCAGCTTCCATTATTTTATGCCAGGCTTGGTCCGAATGGCATTGGAAAAGGGTGAGGAAAGTTTTCTCGACCAGTTCCTGTTTCATCTTGATTCCGGCAGAATCGATGAAATGAATTCAGAACAAAAGGCGGTACTGGCTGATTTTTTCTGGTTTGTTTATGAAACGATGCCGGAGGAAGTAGACTCTAAACACTTGGGAGATGTGGAGTGGGCCAGGGTCATCGAAAAACTGGAAGGCCGCTGGAAATAACCCCAAAAGGGGCGGATTCAATGGACGCGGTTATTGCAATAACATTTGGAGGTCACAGTGAGTGAACAATTTTCAAAACTGGATGAAGCAGATAAAGAGTTCATAAAGAATCAGCATCTATTTTTCGTGGGAACGGCGGGAGTCGATGGCCGGGTGAATATTTCTCCCAAGGGCATGGACTCGTTACGAGTCATCGATTCTCATAAAGTAGCCTGGTTGAACCTGACCGGAAGCGGCAATGAAACCGCCGCGCATGTCCTGGAATGCCAGCGCATGACTCTCATGTTTTGCGCTTTCAAAGGCAAACCTCAGATACTGCGTATTTATGGGAAAGCAACCGCTGTTCACCCCCGCGATGAAGAATGGGAGACAACGCTCGGACTCTTTCCAACGATTCCTGGGACCAGGCAAATATTTTTACTGGATATCGAAAGCGTGGCCACATCCTGCGGCTTCAGCGTGCCCTTGTACGAACACGCGGGGGAGCGTGACGTTCTGGTGTCATGGGCCGAGAAAAAGGGCGAGGACGGAGTGAAAAAATACTGGCAGGATAAAAATCAAAAAAGCATCGACGGCAAACCCACCGGGATTTTTGGATGAGTTTATTTTAGGACAATGAAGCTACAAAACCTTCTCAATCGTTTTTCCAAGATCGGCGGGGCTTTTGACCACTTTAATGCCGCACTTTTTCATGGTCTTCATTTTTTCTTCCGCCGTGCCTTGTCCGCCTGAGATGATCGCGCCTGCGTGACCCATGCGCCTTCCGGGAGGTGCGGTCTGCCCGGCGATGAACCCGACCACCGGCTTGGTGACGTTCTTCTTAATAAAGTACGCCGCTTCGTCTTCCGCCGATCCACCGATCTCGCCGATCATGCAGATGGCTTTGGTGCCACGGTCTTTCTGAAATAATCCGAGCGCGTCGATGAACGAAGTCCCGATGATCGGGTCGCCGCCGATACCCACACAGGTGGATTGGCCGATGCCTAAAGCGGTCAACTGTCCGACGGCTTCATAGGTTAAGGTTCCACTGCGGGAAATGATGCCGACGTTGCCTTTTTTATGGATGTGCGCGGGCATGATGCCTATTTTGGCTTTACCGGGAGAGATGACTCCGGGGCAATTCGGACCGACCAATCGGCAATCGGTGCCTTTTAAGTATTTATCCACTTCGATCATGTCGCTGGTCGGGATGCCCTCTGCAATACAGATGATGAGCGCGATGCCCGCATCGGCGGCTTCCAGAATTGCGTCTGCGGCAAAGGCCGGCGGAACGAAAATCATGGTGGCGTTGGCTTTGGTTTTCGTCGCCGCCTCTTGCACGGTGTTGAAAACGGGCACGTTGTCCAATACGGTCTGGCCGCCTTTATTGGGCGTGACTCCGCCGACCACGGTGGTGCCGTACTTCATGCATTGCTCGGTGTGAAACTGGCCTTCGCGGCCGGTGATCCCTTGAACGATCAATCTTGTTTTTTCATCGACTAGAATACTCATTGGATTGCTTTAACCACCTTTCTGGCCCCGTCCTTCATTCCGTTGCCGATAACAAAATTCATGCCCGACTCTTTAAGGATTGCGTGTCCCTCTTCCATATTGGTCCCTTCCATGCGAACCACGATGGGAACTTTCACGGCGAGATTTTTCGCCGCGGCAACAACACCGCGCGCCAGAATATCGCAACGCAATATGCCGCCAAATATATTGATGAAGATGGCTTTCACATTCGGGTCCGACAAGAGAATGCGGAATCCGTTTTCGATCATTTCTTCATTGGCTCCGCCGCCCACATCGAGAAAGTTCGCGGGCTCGCCGCCGGAGTGTTTGATGATGTCCATGGTGGCCATCGCCAATCCCGCGCCATTGACCATGCAGGCGATGTTGCCGTCCAGCTTGATGTAGTTCAGATGAAACTTGGACGCTTCGACTTCCAGAGGATCTTCTTCATCGAGGTCGCGGTACTCCTGAGTGTCTTTATGGCGGTACATGGCGTTGTCGTCGATGTTCACCTTGGCGTCCAGCGCCAGCACGCGACCGTCGGACGTGGTGACCAGAGGATTGATCTCCAGCATGTCGAGATCTTCTTTAACAAAACAGTTATAAAGATTGATGATGAAAGGAACCATTTTCTTCAGATGGTCCCCTTCCAGGTTGAGCGCAAACGCGATCTTGCGGGCAAGATACGGTTTGACACCAATCACCGGATCAATCACTTCCTTGAATATTTTTTCGGGAGTTTTTTCGGCGACTTCTTCAATTTCCATACCGCCCTCTTCACTCGCCATGATGAGAACGCGGCTGGTTTGCCGATCGACCACGATGCCCAGATAAAGTTCTCGCTCAATGGGCATGCCCTCTTCCACCAACACTTTTTTGACCAATCGCCCTTCAGGCCCGGTCTGATGCGTGACCAGTGTCATGCCCAAAATGTCAGAGGCATATTTTTCCGCTTCTTCCGGACTTTTGGCCAACTTGACACCACCGCCCTTGCCACGGCCACCCGCGTGAATCTGAGCTTTGACCACTACTACAGATGTGCCCAGTTTTCTGGCGGCGGCTTGCGCTTCGGAAGCGTCATTCACCAGGATTCCGTTGGGCACCGCTACATTATATTTCGCTAGAATTTCTTTGGCCTGATACTCATGAATTTTCATAGATCGGTCGGGAATTTAAGTGGTTTTCGATTGGGAAAAATGGAGTTCGTTTTTATCACAAGGGTTTAGCCTTGTCAAAGCAAAATGGAAGAAGAGAAAGGGGGAGTTGCCCCCCCGGATAAGCACGGATGGGGGGAGACTGGCTGGTTTGTGGTTTTTGGGAAACGGTGAAAGAAGGATGGGGCGAAATCGTCGACTTAAATCCTGGAGGCGATTTTTTTCAAGGTCTGGGGTTTTTCCGGCACGATCAAGCCGGGGTTGATCAACAGCTGACGCCAGGCGTCTTCCAGGGGTTCCAGCACTTTCAAAATCGATTCCAGCGCTTTGCGATCGGCTTTTATATTCGCCAGGGTCAACTGACGCAAAATAAACTGGTACAAGGTTTCCAGACGGGCCGCGACTTCGCCTCCCTTTTTCAAATCGAGGGATACGGAAAGTTCATTGATGATGTCATGGGTTTTCCTGATATAGGTGGCTTTACCGGCAATGTCCCCTTCATCCATACATTTCAGAGCCATCGTGGTAAATTTAGAAGCTCCTTCATACATCATCAATATCAATTTTCCCTGGCTGGATGTTGAAACCTCGTTGTGCTTGTATGCGTTGTGATAGCGGGAAGGAACCATGTTGAAATAAACTCCATAATGTTGCTGATAAAACCCGTTTCCGATCAAGAACTATTTCTTTTACCAATTAATTGAAGAGATTTTCAAGCCCTCCAAGCGCGCTTGTGAAGGCGTCTCTCTGGGAATTCAATCTCCCGATTGTTACCTCAAGACTGGCAAACCGTTGCCTCAAATCAGTTTCAAAAACCTCCAGGCGAGATTCTAACCCAAGGATCTGCTGATCGATGTCATTGATGGTGCTGGTGAAGGTGTCGATTTCGGTGGTCAACGGACCGTTCAGCGAATCGTCTGTCAGATTGGTCAACACCCGGTTGATCGTCTCCCCCACTCCAAACGATAAATTGATCGTCCCATAGGACCCGTCGGCAAGATTTGCAAGCCTGAAATTGAGACCTTCTGCGGGAGTGCCCACGGCCCCGGAAAAGAAATTCCCCGACCCCACGGCATTGAAGAATTGATTCTGCCCCGCGACGCTCAATTGCGGAACGCCTCCTGAAACTCGCAAATCGTAATTATTGGCGAGGGTCGCACTGGTGAATCCAATAAAAGTGACGTCATTGTCCGTGGTCGTCCCTTTACTGGCGAACAACTCGGCGACATTGCCAATGTCGGCGGTCAGAGCCTCTGTCAGGTCGGCATCGTCTATCGCTATGGTTCCATCCGGTTGAGTCCGGATTCCAATTTGCGATAAAGAATTGTAAATTCCCGAGACGCCCTGCACTTGACTGCTCAAGGAATTTCGCAGGGTCTGCTGAAGGTTCTGAACAGTGAAGTTGCCAAATAATAGACCGGTTGAAAGCGTGTCCGGGTCTAAAAACTGTTGCTCCTTTAAAAAAGCTGAGAGTTCATTATAATTATCGACGAAAGCGGATATTTTTTCTTTGACAGCGGCGATATCAGCAGACAACGTGACGGTCCCCGAGCCTGCGGATTGCAGGTTAATGGTTGCCCCCGCAATGACATCGGTCACGGTGTTGCTGGATTTTGTGATCGCGATTCCATCCAGTGTCAAGCTCGCGTCCTGGGCAGATTGAGTTTCGGTGAACGACAATACTTCTGTGCTCCCCTGTTTGATCGAAACCGAAACACTGTTTGCGGCGCCTGTTTGTGTCCCGGAAACCACTAAACGTACGGGGTTGGTGGCGCTACCGTCGTTCAAAAAAGAAGCCTGGAGACCGGCCCCCGAATTATTGATCGCCTGTTTCAATCCGTCCAGAGTGTTGTTGGAGGAGTTGATATCAATGCTGGTCGTTACAGAGCCGACCGTGATCTCCAGAGTGCCCGTCGTGACCGCGCCGCTGGTGGAACTGAATCCGGCTGAAACCAGCTTGCTCGCACGCGCCAGGCTGTTGACGGTCAGGGAAAACGTTCCCGAAGCGGCCTGGCTGGTGGTGCTGATGGTGGCCACTTGATTGTTGTCGGAGGTGTTGCTGTTTGCAAAGACCCCCTGGGTGGAAAGGAACTTCGATTCCGAGTTCAGAGTGTTGACCTGACTTTTAAAAGTCTGTAACCGGGATTGCAGATCCTGAAATGTGAGCAGTTTTTCGGCTTCCAGGTCCGCCTTGGCCTCCAGATCGTCGATAGGCCTTCTTTGCAACTGGATCAGCTTGGTGATGATATCCGCCGTATCCAGATTGGAATTTATTCCCGATATAAACGACTCTGCCATAAGGTCTATTCAACTTGAGGTGAAATTGGGTCAGCGATCCTGTCAAAACCCTTTATCGGCGTGATTTTGGCCAAACTTTAATTGATTTGGAACGATTCATTTGTCCTGCTTGTTCCATGCTCCAGAAAGGGGGTTAAGGGCCGGATTTTCCGAATTTTCATTAAAAACCTGGGAAAAATAGTTTGCTTTGAATCTTGAGAATGCTAAATTATCGACACTTTTCAACCAGCGAAACACCAGGATAAAAAATGGGCGAACAATTTGATTTATTTGCTGAACCGGAGGAAAAACCGCTCGAAAAAGCGGCCCAGCCCAAGCAGGCGCCGAGAATTCTTTATTTTGACCTGGAGACCCAGAAAAGTTCGGATGATGTCGGCGGTTGGTCGCCTGTCCAGATCAAATTGATGAAACTTGCGGTCGGTGTGGTCTGGGACAGCCGGGAGAAAAAATATTTCACCTACCGGGAAGACGAAGCGGGCCAATTGGCGGAAAAACTGCACACCGCCGATCTGGTGGTCGGGTTCAACGTGATCGGTTTCGATTACACGGTGCTGGAAGGCTATGGCCCATTTCATCTTAATAAAATAAATACCTTCGATATGCTTCTGGATGTTAAAAAAATCCTGAATTTCCGCCTGGGCCTCAATCACCTGGCGCAACACACCCTGAACGCCGAAAAATCCGCCGATGGGCTGATCTCGGTCAAATGGTATAAGGAAGGTGAAAAGGACCCTGGAAAAATGGAATCCATGATGAGCAAGATCATTGATTACTGCAAACAGGATGTCGCCATCACCCGGGATTTGTTTCTGTTTGGCGAAAAGGAGGGTTTCCTGAAATACAAAACCCGCGCCGGGAAAATAGATGAATTTAAAGTTGATTGGAAAATCGACAGGTTGATCACCGCTTAGCGGTCAACCGGCGGGTGCCTGGTCTTTTCCGCTAAAAAAGTTTTCATCCCGTCCACGCTGTTTATCCCTTCCCACGCCAATTTCTAATCTTCGGAATTCGAATCTTCAAAGGAAAGATAGGCCAGACGGCTTTCGTAGTCCAGAGTGTCGAACTGTATGCCCTGCCGGAAGTTGGCAAAATGCAGTTCGGCGTAAACGGCGATGACGGCGTGGAGGGCATGGTGATCCTCCATCCCCTGATCTTTAAGTCGGCGATAGGCTTCTTCCACAAATTCGAGTTGTCCGGTCAAAATCTGTTTGTCAACGATCACATGCAAAACCGTGTGCACAAACGGATTGACGATCTGCCCTCCTATTTCCTGGGGATGCATGCCAAGTTCCCCCAGTTTCCAGATATCATCGAACTCTGGATGCAGATCCATAATATGAGCGATGCGGGCGTCCTGTTCTTCAAAGTCCTGCCCTTCCTCGCGTCCAGCGGCCACTTGCAGGATTCTCACCTGGGTTTCTTTATCGAATTGCATTTTATTTAAATTCCTTGCGAAAAAATTTTCGTGCGAATCAGCGGAAAAGGTCTTTCAAAACACGCCCTGCCCCTGCCCTTAATCCTGCAAACTTTGGTGAGTCATGGGGTTTCAGAAAAATGCGTCCTTCGGTCCCGTTCTTCCCCGCCATAAACCATGAACACTCTTTTCCCCTGGCGCATATGATATTTAGCCCAGGCGGGGGATTTTCCGTCATAACTGGCGTCCGGGTCCTCCCCTTCGGCCTTCAGATAATCGGGGTAATCCAAACCCGCGTCATAGGCGTCTAGCAACAGACAATCGGTGGTGAACCCCTTTCCAGTCAATTTGATTTTTGTCAGAAAAGCTTCAATTTTCGCAGGATCACTCAATTCAATAGCTTGCATGATAATTTCCTATAGATTATGGGAGCCACAACCGGTTTTCTGGTTTTCTTGATTTAGGATTCAATTTCAACCGTTTGGTAGCAGGTAAAGCTGTTAAAAAGTAGATCGCCGGTTGATTTTGGGTTATATTAGCACACCCCTTTATTCGGTAGAATCGCCAAAAACCGAGGGAACAAAAAAACTTCAAGGATTCGATCCATGATAATTCAGGACAACTTATTATTGAATCGCGCCGAACCGGATGGTTTGGGCGGAGTGCAGTTTTTGTACAAAGTGAAGGGCTATGGAGTCACGGCAATCAGTAAGCCGCAGGAAGAATTATCCCATATCCACTGGGAGGTGGATGTCATCAAATATGTGACCGAAATACCCCTAAAATATGAAGTTTGCCACACCACCGATCTTGCAAAGAAAACATTGAAGTTTTACAGCGACAAAGCGCTGAACGAATTTCTGGACAAGGCTTTCAAATACTTTGAAGAACTGGGGCTTCTTGAAAACATGTTGCCCGACAACGACCGGCCTTAAAAAGACCTTCCAGAGTCCGTTAATACTTGACAGAGAGGGTACTTGTTATATTATAAGGCTCATTTTTATGTGGTACTATAGATATCGTTTTCCCGTATGGAGCGAACTTTTTTCTTCATAATCATCAAGATATCAATCAAGAATTATGTTTGACGGGTCCTTCGGCCCGCCGTTTAATAGAATGCAATTGTCAGGAGACCGTGCATGTCGAATCTAGATTTCGTAGCGGAAGGTAAACCAGCTGACTGGGTACCTCTTGGAGAAACACAAACAGTAGTCGATCCAATGGAGATGTTTTTCAAACTACCCAGAAAAACCGAATTCATCACCGGCAGTGAAGCCGCCCGTGAATCCATTCGCCGAATGAATGTTGATGTCGCCATAGCTTATCCCATCACTCCACAGAGTGAAACGATGCAACAAGCCGGATACCTGTATGATGAGGGATATATCAAGGATTTTTATCGCGGCGAGGAAGAAATTGGCGTCATGTCGGCTTGCTCCGGAGCTTCACGCGCCGGCGTTCGCACCCTCACGGCCACCTCCGGTCCTGGTCTCATGCGCGGTATGGAAGCTATTTCCTCTTGGCCGGGGGCGCGTGTTCCCATCGTCTTGATGGATATGTGCCGGGTCATCAACACACCTTTGGCGATCCAGCCGGACAACATTGAAATGTCTTTCATGCTCAATACAGGGATGCTCCTTCTACACGCTGAAGACCAGCAGGATTTTTACGATTATCCTTTAGTTGCGGCCATCGTCTCGGAAAAAGTGGACGTGACCTTGCCTTGCGCGGTTTCTGTGGATGGATTTTTTGTGACGCACGCCAGGGGCCAGGTGTCCATGACTCCCAAAGAGTATAAACTGCCGCCCAGAGATGGTTGGGCGTCTGCTGTTCCCGCGATGGATAATGAAAATCCTCCAGCCAGGCTTTCGCGTGACGCTCCAATTCAGAAAAGTAACTTTATCAGTTATCACATGCACTCCAGTTGGCAGCAGGAGGTATTTGCCGCGGTAGAACGTTCGGCCAAATACTTCGACAAATATCTGGGTGGCCTGATAGAGATTATCAACCCGGATGCCGAAGAGTTTCTGGTCGCTTCCGGTGCGGCGGTTTCTCAATCCCGTGAAGCAGTGCGCCAGGAAGGAGAAGCCGGTCGAAAGGTTGGCATGATTAAAATCAAATCCATCCGTCCCTGGCCGATGAGAGAACTCGTTGCGGCATTAAAAAATGCCAAGCGCATCATGGTTCCTGAATTCAACCAGGCAGGTTGGTTGCACAAAGAACTCTGTTCGACTCTGTATGGCCGAACTACAGGCACAATGATCGGTGGCCCAAGAGTGTATGGCGGAATGACCATGCCGACCGAGATGATTCTGGAGTGGCTGGCGGACGCTAGAAAAAAGCAACTTTAATTGCTCTTGAGTCGGAATGCTTATTTTGGCTTCACCCCCCCAGGGGGTAGGTAAGACTGTTTTAAGTATTTTATTAGTATGTTGCCTGGTGATTGCTATCAACAGTTTATGCTAAAGTAGTTTTGTGTTTTTTTCATTCCCTTAAATTAATAGTTTTCTATATATAAGGAAAAAATCATGTCTTTTGAAACTTTAAGACCATCTCCAGCTTTAAAAGAATTTCTCCCCATCGAGTATAAAGACCTTGTCGATCATGGCCCCTACGGAAAGAATAAAAAGGTATCCGATATGGGGAAATTCAAGGAAATCATTGAAGAACACCCTATGTGTGCCGGATGTGCCATGACTTTGTTCATTCGCCTGATGTACATTGGCATGCCCAACCCCGAACATACAATCGTTGTCGGTACCGCAGGCTGTGGCCGATTGGCCCTGTCCCAGGCGTCTGTACCATTTGTCTATGGGAACTATGGGGACACCAACGCGGTCGCCAGTGGATTGAAACGGGGGCTGGATATTCGCTTTCCCAATCAGTTTAAAGATATTGTGGTTTGTGCCGGTGACGGTGGCCTGGTCGATATCGGTTTTCAAGGTCTCATGCACAGTTGGTTCCGCCATGAAAAGTTTGCAACCGTTCTGCTGGACAATGAAGTTTATGGAAACACCGGCGGTCAGGAAAGCGGCATGACCAATAAAGGCAAAGTCCTTAAAATGTCTCCGCGCGGTAAAAAGGACGATAAAATGGATATGCTGGGCCTGGCTAAAGTTGCCAAACTGGACTATATCGCTCGTCTCGCACCGACCAACCCTGCACGCGTTGCCCGGACCATTCGTCGAGCAATTCTGATCGCGAGAGAATTTGGCGCGACCTACGTACAGGCCTATACCTCCTGTAATATTGAATATTCGATTCCCACACCGGACGTTATGAAGGATGCGTTTGAGATTGAAAAAGACCGGTATGGTTTTGAGGAAATCATCTCTGACCGGGCCAAAGAATATTTAAAGGATCTTGAAGCGAAAGCTAAAGCCGCGAAAAAAGCTAAAAAATAAAGGAGATCAGTAAGTATGTCTATTAAGCGCTACAACGTTCGTATGGCAGGAATTGGTGGCCAGGGAGTTGTGACCGCATCCCACATTCTGAGTAACGGGGTGGTCATTTCCGGGGGACACAGTTCTCTCGTGCCTTTTTTCGGGTCCGAGAAACGAAACGCCCCGGTAGAAAGTTACGTGAGAATTTCCAGTGAAGTCATTTATGAAATTGGAGAAATCATATTCCCCAACGTAATTATGATTTTTCACCCTTCGGTTATCACTCTGGGAAAATCGTACACCATGCCCTTCTATACCGGGTTAAAACAGGACGGCATCATCGTGATCAACAGCCGAACTCCCATTCCTTTCAGTAAAGATGAAGAACGGGAAATGGCCGATGTAGGCGCTAAACTCTCCTATCTTCCAGCAACTGAAATTGCCAACGATGTTGCCAAAACCGAACTTGCCACAAATATGGCAATGTGCGGTGCTATCGCGGCAGTTTTTGGAATGCCCGACCTGATTTCACTGGCAGGCTCGGTTAAAGACCGGTTTATAGGAAAGGGCGTTGTGGTTTCCGGCGGAACCGCGGCACTTGACAGTGCCATTGAGAAAAAGTTCGCTAAAAAACAGAAGCTTCTTGAGGCAAATATGAAAACGCTTGAGGCCAGTTATAAATACATGATCGACCAGGGCTGGGCGCATCCCGATGCGGACCCTGTTAAGATTGATATGGCCACGATCGCCGCTTGTTAATATCCTAAATTTTTGGAGTAACCATGTATTACGTTGCTGAAGTTGACAGAGAAATTTGTTCATCCAAAGCCTGTTCTTTGTGCACCACCTTTTGTCCGGAATCCAACTGTATCAATTACAGTGAAAAAGATAAATCCGCCTACGTTTCTGTGGATCGATGCAAAGCCTGTGAGATCTGTGTTTATATTTGCGATGACATAGCAAAAAACAATGCCATCAAAATGAAATGGATTGATAATCTCGATGAAGGATTTGTAATCAAGAATACCGGGATAGTCATCAGGTAAACCCAACGCTTTTCCGAAAAGGTATTTGAGCTCAACCGCTCAAATGCCTTTTTTTTTATCAATCTCCATTCATTCACCCAACTTACTTAAGGAAAGCCATTAATGGAAAGAACCTTCGCTATCATCAAACCAGATGCCGTTGAACGAAATTTAATCGGAAAGATTATTGAGCGCATTGAATCTAAAGGGTTTAAAATCGCCGCCCTAAAAAAAGCCGCACTGTCAAAAACTCAGGCAGAAAGTTTTTATCACGTTCACAAGGAACGCCCCTTCTTCAACGATTTGACCGCCTATATGGTTTCAGGTCCGGTTGTCCTCATGGTACTGGAGAAAGAAAATGCCATCGCTGACTGGAGAGAACTGATGGGCGCCACAAATCCTGCCGATGCGGATAAGGGAACTATTCGAAAGGATTTCGCCATCAATCTGGAAAAAAATTCGGCCCACGGATCCGATTCTCCCGAAACCGCCGCTTTCGAGGTTTCATTTTTTTTCAGCGGGACCGAAATTTTGCCATAAAATCCTGTAGAATAGAATTATATTGCAAGATCAAAAATCCAAAAAGGCTGTGATAACATCCTAATATTATGAAGAAATTATCCTTGATAATAGCGTTGTTCGTTTTGTTATGGGCCTCCCCAGGCTTCGGATACGAATACCAGCTCTATAAAAACGGCGAAAATCTTGGCATCGTGGTGTTTCCCAAAGCCCAGTTGACTGAGGAACTGGATCAATACATCCAGTCCCTTCTGTTGAAACCCGTAGATGCCGGAGAAGCTGTCATGAGATCGGGCTCTAAAGGAGAGAACGAAACCTTTATGATGCCTCTCGAAGTGCAGAAAAAACATTCGATTGAAAAGTTCATGGTCATTCAGGTTTTAACACAATCCAGAATGATGATTGGAGTTTTTGATCCTGAATGGGGCCTCACACTTCCGTCGTCAGTATTCGGCATGGAAGATATGAAAAAAAATATTCCTAAAACCCTGGACGTATTTCGCGGAAATAATAAGCGCGAAGAGATTCATTGGAAAGGGAGATCGAACCCGGGACTAATACCCCGATGGACGCCAATTTCTGGAAGGTAAAAGACCATGCCTGTTTACGAGTACCAATGCGAAAAATGTAAAAAGACGTTTGAGTTTCTGCAAAAAATCGACGACAAGCCCATCGAAAAATGCGAGGAATGCCAGGGCGCCTTAAATAAATGCTTTAACAGCATGAACTTTCATTTATACGGACCGGGTTTTTATTCCACCGATAACAAAAGGAAATATCTTAAATAACCCCTTAATGCTTCTCACCCTTCATCTATGATCTATATCACCCGACGGCTTGAGTTCTGCGCCAGCCACCGCCTCTTCAATCCAAAATTCTCCGACGAAAAAAATGCCGAAACCTTTGGGTTGTGCAACAATCCCAATGGTCACGGTCACAATTATGTTCTGGAGGTGACCGTACGCGGAGAAATCTCCCCGGAAACAGGGATGGTGCTGGATTTAAAAACTCTTAAAAAGCTGATCAACCTGGAGATCGTAAATAAGGTGGATCACAAAAACTTTAATATGGACGTAGATTTCATGCGGGGAGTGATTCCCACCGCTGAAAATATTGCGATCAAATTCTGGGAAATTCTGGAATCAAAAATTGAAAACGGCTCCTTGCATGAATTGAAGCTTTACGAATCAGATAGAAATTACGTTGTCTATCGCGGAGAACGGGTATGAAGGACCAGATTGAAAAAATACTGTTGGCGTTGGGAGAGAACCCTGAGCGCGAAGGCCTGCAAAATACGCCGGAGAGAGTCGAGAAATCATTGCAGTTTTTGACCAGCGGTTACACGACCGATATCGACGAACTGGTCAATGGCGCCCTGTACCACGAAAACTACGACGAAATGGTTATTGTCAAAGACATCGACATTTTCAGTTTGTGCGAGCATCATATGCTACCCTTTTTGGGGAAATGCCACGTCGCCTATCTCCCCAAAGGTAAGATCATCGGGTTGAGCAAAATTCCCAGGATCGCCGATGCTTTCAGCAGAAGGTTGCAGGTGCAGGAGCGTTTGACCAACCAGATCGCCGATTGCCTGAATAAAATTTTACAACCCCAGGGAGTGGGTGTGGTCATCGAAGCCTTGCACATGTGCATGTCCATGCGTGGAGTGCAAAAACAAAGTTCCTACACCACCACAAGCTCCATGCTCGGTAGTTTCAAGTCTGACGCCAGAACCAGAAGCGAATTTTTAAGCCTGATTCAACCCCAGGGGACAAGATCCTGACTTCCAAAATAAGGTGACTTCTTGAGCACCGCCAATAAAGAAATAATAATCGAAAACAACGATCTGATTCCCAAACTGTTTGGAACGCACGACCTCAACCTCAAACTGATAGAGAAAAAATTCGACGTCCGCATCATAGCCCGTGGAAACCAGATCAACGTGGCCGGTTCCCCGGACTCCATAAATACCGTCCAGCGGCTCCTGAACCAATTGCAAAAATTGTTTGAGAGCAAGCAACCGCCGCAAAACGGAGACATCAAATTCGCCATCCGCCTGATCGCCGACGACCCCGACATTGATTTAGTTTCCATCTTTACCGAGCGTGTGGCCCTGGCCCCAGGCCGGGGGTACATTTCTCCCAAGGGTTCGTCCCAAAGAATGCTGATTCAAGCCGGCAAGCGCGATGACATTATTCTTGCCATCGGTCCTGCGGGAACGGGTAAAACCTACCTGGCCGTGGCAATGGCCGTGGAAGGTTTGCTCAAAAACCGATTTAAAAAAATTGTCCTTGTGCGCCCTGCCGTGGAAGCGGGAGAAAAACTGGGGTTTTTACCGGGAGACATCTCGGAGAAAATCCATCCCTATCTGATGCCGCTATACGACGCATTGAACGAAATGATGGAAGCCAATCAGGTCTGGCGGATGATAGAAGACGGAGTCATCGAAATCGCTCCGCTCGCTTATATGCGCGGGCGAACCCTGAATGACGCATTCATTATTCTCGATGAAGCGCAAAATTCCACACGCGAACAGATGAAAATGTTTTTGACCCGGCTGGGCTTCCGCTCCAAAATGGTGATCACCGGAGACGTCACTCAAATCGACCTTGCAAGCTCCAGAGATTCCGGGCTGATTCATGTGCAAAAATTATTACAGGGGATCGACGGTATCCAGTTCGTCTACTTCACCGAAAAAGATGTCGTCCGGCACGAACTTGTGAAAAAAATCATCAAAGCTTACGATAAAAACGACCGCGCCCCAGGCGGTCCGCCTGAAAACGCATAATGGATGTTCAAATCCAGAACGATCAGAACGTCTTAAAAGTCGACCCCAAAAGATTGAAAAGTCATGCTGAAAAATTTCTGCGGGCTTTAGGTCGGCAGGATGATGAACTCAGTGTCCTGCTGGTCGATGACGCCACTATCCAGAAATTGAACCAGCAACATAGAGACATTGATGTCGCCACCGATGTTCTTTCGTTCCCGCAGATGGACGACGACGAATTCATTTCACATATGCTGGGAGACGTGGTAATTTCTGTGGAAACGGCAGAGCGACAAGCGGCGGAGCATCGTTTATCCCTGGAACAGGAACTGGTTCTATTGCTCCTCCACGGCCTGCTTCACCTCATGGGTTACGACCACGAAAAGTCACCAGAGGAGGAACAGGTGATGAAGGAAAAAACCTGGGAATTATTCTCTTTGGTTTTCCCCGGTCAAACGCCGTCCGATGCCTGCGATTATTGATTCTAATTTTTAACCTCATTCACTTACGAAAACTAAGACTATGAAACAGGTTTGGGCTCCCTGGCGAATGGAATACATCAGACAGGACAAGTCGGGCGAATGCATTTTCTGCGTTCTGCCAAAGGCCAATGCGGATAAAAAAAATTTTATTCTCCATAAAGGCAATACCTGCTTCGTCATCATGAACGTTTATCCTTACAACACCGGCCATCTGATGGTCTCGCCCTATCGCCACCTGTCCTGCATCACCAAAATGGATGAAAAAGAAAATACCGAGCTCAACCACCTGACCCAAAAATGCGTGGAAATCCTCCGAACCGTTAAATCGCCCGAAGGATTCAACATCGGAGTCAATCTGGGCAAAGCAGGCGGGGCCGGATTCGACGAGCACATTCACATGCACATCGTTCCCCGGTGGATCGGAGACACCAATTTCATGCCCGTTTTGGCAGATATCCGGGTTCACCCGGAGCATTTGCAAGCCACTTACGACAATCTGTTGCCGCATTTTAAAACCCTCTCCCAATAATTTCCGTATCATGAGTGCTGGAGAAAAACTCAAGGATTCTTCCGAAGAAGAAACTCCAATGATGCGGCAATACCATCGTATTAAAAAGAATTGCTCCGACGCCGTCCTGTTTTTTCGCATGGGAGATTTTTATGAGATGTTCAACGAAGACGCCAAGGTCGCTTCCCGCATTCTTGAAATCGCACTGACCTCGCGCAGTAAAAATAAAGCCAACGCAACACCGATGTGCGGAATTCCCCATCATTCCGCCAACGCGTACATCTCCAAACTCATCAAGGCCGGGAAAAAAGTCGCCATCTGCGAGCAAACTGAAGATCCGAAATTTGCCAAAGGATTGGTGCAACGGGAAATCGTCCGCATCGTGACTCCGGGAACCGTCTTCGAAGATTCTTTACTGGACCCCAAGAGCCATCACTTTCTGGTGTCCATTTTCTTTGGCAAGGATGGGCTGGGCCTCGCCGCTCTCGATATTTCCACAGGGCTTTTCAAGGTCACGGAAATTTCAGGAGACAACGCGGAATTGCTTTTGCGCGATGAACTTGAAAAAATAGATCCAAAAGAAATTTTGACCCCGGAATCCTCAGCCAAAACCACCCATGACAGCACTCCGTGGTCCGCAAACGGCAACACCAGTCTCCATCAATGTGAAGACTGGACCTTTTCTCACGGCGAAGCCTACCGGAAATTGCTGGAGCATTTCAAAACCGGTTCTCTGGAAGGATTCGGATGCGAAAATTTGCGGTACGCTGTTTCTGCCGCCGGCGCCTTGATCCATTACCTGCACGAAACCCAGAAATCTGCTTTGAGCCATATCAGCTCCCTTTCCACCTATCACATTCACAACTCCATGCTTCTGGATCAGACGACCATCAAGAGTCTGGAGCTGATTCAATCGAGCGATGGGGGCCGGAAAAATTCCCTTCTGGACTTACTGGACGCGACTGAAACACCCATGGGAGCAAGGAAAATCAAAGAATGGATATTGACCCCCCTGATCGACCAGAGGGTCATCGTGGAACGACTGACCCAGGTAGAAACGTTCAAGGAAAACCCGCTTTTAAGAAATGAAATGCGGACCCATTTACGGAAAATTCACGATCTCGAACGCCTGGTCGGCCGGATTTCCATATTCATCTGCAGTGGCCGCGATTTGATCGCGCTTAAAAATTCCATTGAAACTTTCCCGGAAATTTTTTCCGTACTTGAACAATTCCAGGCCGCTACCCAATATAGCGGTGCGTGGGACAATCTGGAGGATATTTTCCGGCTCATTGATGAAAAGATCGTCGATGACCCTCCAGTCAACTTAAAGGACGGTCACCTGATAAAACCCGGCTGTGACGATGAACTCGACCGGTTAAAGTCGATCAGCCGGGACGGTAAAAGCTGGATCGCCGCTCTCGAAGCCAGGGAAAAGGAGCGCACCGGCATTCCCCTTTTAAAAGTGGGTTTCAATCGAATCTACGGCTACTACATCGAAGTGACAAAAAAAAATATCGACCGTGTCCCCGAAGAATATATTCGCAAACAATCGCTGGTCAATGCCGAGCGCTATATATCCCCTGAACTGAAAGAATATGAAATTGAAATAACCGGAGCTGAAGATAAAATCTCCGAACTGGAACTTACGCTATTTCAGAAAATCCGCCAGGACATCGCCAAAGAGGGTCCGCGTATCCAGAACATGGCCAGAATCATTGCTGAAATTGACGCTCTGTTTTCATTTGCGGAAACCGCCCACCGGAACAATTATTGCCGGCCCGCTATTCAGGAAGATTCCACCTTGAAACTGGTGAACGGCAGGCACCCCTTGGTCGAGCATATTGATCCTTCCAATCAGTTCATTCCCAACGACACCCTTCTGGATTCTTTCGACAACCAGGTCATGATCATCACCGGCCCCAACATGGCCGGAAAATCAACTTTTCTCAGGCAGGTCGCACTCATCACTCTGATGGCGCAAATCGGCAGTTTCGTTCCGGCGGACGAGGCCAAAGTCGGCATTGTCGACCGGATATTTTCGCGCGTCGGGGCGCAGGATCATCTATTAAAGGGCCAATCCACTTTCATGGTGGAAATGAACGAAGCCGCCAATATTTTAAACAACGCCACTGCCAGGAGCCTCATCATTCTGGACGAAATCGGCAGAGGAACCAGCACCTTCGACGGCATCAGCATCGCCTGGTCCATTGTGGAATACCTGCACGCCTCAAACGAAGAGCGGGGTGGCCCAAAAACCCTGTTCGCCACCCATTACCATGAGCTGACCGAACTGGCACTGGTCCTTTCCGGCGTAAAAAATTTCAACGTGCAGGTCAAGGAATGGAACGATGAAATCATATTTTTGCGGAAAATCGTCGCCGGCGGAGCCGATAAAAGTTACGGGATACAAGTCGCAAAGCTTGCGGGATTGCCGGAGAAAGTGCTCAAACGGGCCTTCGAGGTCCTGGACAACCTTGAAAAAAAAGAATTCGATGAGGTGGGCCAACCCCGGATTTCCCACCGCGAGGATGCCCCCGCCCCTAGCGGCCCCCAGCAATTATTGATGTTTGGAGAAGAACCCTCCCCTGTTCTCAAAAAACTGGACGGTCTGGACCCCGACGACCTCACACCGAAGCAGGCTCTGGACCTGGTTTTTGAACTGAAAGACCTGCGGAAAAAAATGGGAAAATAAAGTTTTACTATGAAAATCTGCCCCCTCGCCTTGCCCTAAAATGTATTGATAAACCGAAGTTTTTATCGTTAGCCTGATATAAATTACCTCAATAATATGAACTAGTTGAAGGTTGACTCCCTCCCTCAAACCCCAGATTCAGTGAACACGATCTCCCATTTTCCGGCTAAGTCCACTATTTAATTGGCTTTACAATTTTCTGAAAAGGGGGTATCTTATGGTTTTACGGGTCTTTTCAAATATTATAGCTATTTTGATATTATTCCCCTAAAGAAGACTATCTGCAAAGTGACCTTCCTTTCGATCCAAAGGAGAAGCTGGTTGAACCTTTTTATAAGTATTAAGAAAAAAACCGCGTATAAGGGATTTGTGGGCCTCATCGCTCTGACATGGCTTTCATTGAGCTTTCTGGTTGTCCCCGTGGTTTCCGCAAACCCTGAGGTTGCCAACATAGGCGTGGGAACAAAAGGAAATTACATCGTCATGGATGCTATTTTGACGGAGGGAATCGAGGGCAAGATCCTTGAGGCCATTGAAAGCGGTGTGCCGATGACGATCACCTTCCAAATCGAATTGCGGAAACAAAGCTCTTTTTGGGTCGATTCTCTGGTGAGAGCCAATACGGTCAGCCACACCGTTCATTTTGATTCCCTGAAAAAGGTGTACCGGTTTTCAGAGATGGGAAAGCATGTGAAACGCACCATCATTACCCGGAAAAAAGATCGCTATCAAAAATTAATGCAGACGCTCAAGAATATTCCCATCGCTCCCACCTACCAACTGGATCCAGGGGAAAAATATTATGTCCGCGTAAAAGCCGATCTCGAAATGGACCGGTTCTGGTTTCCTTTCAACTACCTGTTTTTCTTTGTTCCCTTCAACGACTATGAAACCTCCTGGTCGCAGACTTCTCCCCTCGCCCTTAATACGGAGCAAGCCCCCTCAACGGAAGCGTTTAATAAAAATTCTGAAGAAGGCAGAGGCTTAAATAATGTCATCCGCTCCTTCAACAAGTAGTCACCAGTTTTCCCAACCTTCCGAAGAATCCCTCCGAAGAAAAAAGAAAATCCGGACCCAGAAGATCATTGTCGCGATTATATTCGCCCTGGTCGGTTTGACCTTCATTGAGAATTATTTCCTGCAACAAGAAACCAGTGCCCCGATAGCGAATAATATCGCCGTTCTGGCGGTGTTTAACATCGTCCTGATCCTGCTTTTTGTCCTGATCGTTCTCATCACAAAAAACCTGGTCAAACTGTACAACGAACGCAAAAGTAAAATCATCGGGTCCAAATTTCAGACCAAACTCATCATCGCGTTTTTGATCCTCGCCCTGGTGCCGTCCACCCTCCTGTTCATGACCGCCAGCAAACTGTTCACTCTCAGTATTGGAAGCTGGTTCAACCTGCAGGTGGAGCAGACTTTGCAACGGTCCATGGACGTTGCCAGGGACTATTATGCCCATCTGGAGAAAGGAGCCTTGAACCGCACCCAGAAAATTGAAGGTTTCATTATAAAAGATAATCTTTTCATGAAAAAAAACCGAGACCAGTTACACGAGTTGGCAAAAGAAAAAATGGCTGAGTATGAGCTTGCGGGATTGCTGGTTTATGACCATCAAAAACAGATCGTGGTCGCCGTTTACGAGGAAGAAGATTCAGCCCACAGAAAAGCTGATTTTCGGGGTTTACTCAAAGAGAGCGTTGGCGGCGAAGGTGTTTCGGAAATTCGTTCCACCAGTCAGGGGACGTTTCTGGTGGTGATGGACCCACTCAAACAAACCCTGGAGGGAAAAATTCTGGTCTGGGGTTACCTCCTCACGCTGACCCCGATTCCCCAAAACTCGCTGGGCCGAATCGAAGCAATTAGGAGCACGTTTGAAGATTATCAACAGCAAAGCATGCTAAAACTGCCTGTCAGCGGCAGTTATTACATCACCTTCCTCCTGATCACGTTGCTGATTTTATTTTCAGCCATCTGGCTGGGGTTTTACATGGCGCGAGGCATCACCATCCCCATTCAGAAACTGGCGGAAGGAACCCGGCGAATCGCCGAGGGCGATTTGGATTTTAAAATCGGCGTCCTGGCCAGCGACGAGATCGGTATTCTGGTAGATTCCTTCAATAAAATGACCAATCAATTAAACGAAAGCCAGCAAAAAACCCGGCACGCCAATGAAAATTTAAAAGTCACCAATACCGAGCTTGAACAGAGGCACTACTATATTCAAACGATCCTTGAAAATATCGGCGCCGGTGTGGTTTCCGTGGACAAAAAAGGCCGTATCACCACTTTCAATAAAGCCGCCGAAAGAATACTAGGGGTTCAGGCCGGAGACGTTTTTGGCTGTAGCTATCGAGAGGCTTTCACCTCATCCTTCCACGAGCCCATTCGGAAAATGTCTAAAGAGATGGCCGATCAACAAAAGGATTCGATGGAAGAACATGTCGACATGAAAGTGGGTGAGGACCATTTGACTCTCCAGGTCAACATTCAGGCATTAAAAGACCCCACAGATAAATATCTGGGACTTGTTATCGTGTTCGATGATTTGACTCAGTTGATAAAAACCCAGAAAATTGCCGCCTGGAAAGAAGTGGCCCAGGGCATTGCCCACGAAATCAAAAATCCACTGACCCCCATCCAACTCAATACCCAGCGGTTGCGAAAGAAATATCACGAAAACAAAGAGGACTTCGCCAAGGTATTTGAGGAGAGCATTGCCATCATTTGCCAGGAGGTCGAGGGCATGAAAGACATGCTGAACGAATTTCAGCGTTTCTCCCGCATGCCCGCCCCCAACCCCAAACCCGCATCCCTGCACAAAATCATCGACGACGTTTCTATTTTATATGCGGACCATGAAAAACAAATAACCGTCAAAAAACATTTTGATTCCAATATCAACCTGGTCAAAGTCGATGCGGAACAGATGCGGCGGGTCTTCATCAATCTGTTTGAAAACGCCCTGGACGCGATCGAGAAAAACGGGAAAATTGATATCACCACCCGGTTGAATCAGCAGGAAAAGCAAATTCAAATCGAATTTTCAGACAACGGAAGCGGGATCGCGCCGGAAGATCTGAACAAGCTGTTTCTTCCCCATTTCACCACCAAAAAACGCGGCTCCGGGCTGGGCCTGGCCATCATCAACCGGATCATTGTCGATCACAACGGAACTATCCAGGTCAAGGGGAACACCCCGCAGGGAACCCGTTTCGTCATCGACCTCCCCTATTCACTGGTTTCACTGAAGACGATCCCCCCTCCTCCTGAAGCCCAAATCCCTCCCAAGGCGTCCGGTTCGGTATCCTGAATAAATCATGGGCTTCGTCCGGCCTTTTCATACGCTTAAAATTGGTTTAAGATAACTTCACTATCATGACGCTGGGTCCAGTGCCAATGCGCTATGGGTTCATGAAAACTTTATATACTCCCTACAGTGAGCGGAGCCTGGCTTTTCCTCCCCCTCGGATCGGGCTTCCTCACGGGCTTTAACTATGAAAAAGAAATTGACCCTCGACCTGGATGAAAAAGTTTATCAACAGCTACTCGAACGGTTCGAGGGCGATGAAAATGCTTTGAAGGAATACGCTGTCCGGTTTTTGGAAAATCACAGTCAGGATTTAAAAGACAAGCCGGAGTCGGATGAAATAAAAAAGGGATTGGAAGATTATTTAAACAAAGGAAGTGCCGGAACCCGTTCCTATGGGATCAAGGGACAGGGGTGGTAATTCCAAACAGGGTATTAAAACGCTATGGCAGAAAACGGACGCTTCATAGACAATTCAAATGGAACCATCACAGACACTGAAATGAATGTGATGTGGAAAAAAACCGATTCTTTTCAGGATAATAAAAAGTGGCTGAATTGGTTCAAGGGACAGGATTATGTGGAGATCGCCAACCTCGAAAGGGTTTCCGGGTATGAGGACTGGCGGTTCCCCACGGAAGAAGAAGCCTGGAGCCTGTTTGACCTGGAAAAAATAAATACGGACAAATACGGGGACGAAATTTATCTGGACCCCATCTTTGAACCGGGAAGCGCCGGCACCACCTGGACGCTGGCGGAAAAAGATTCCTCGGCGTTGATCATCCAATATGAAGACGGCCAAAAGGTATGGCCATCTAAATACGCCAATATGAACATGGCCTACCGCATGGTCCGCAAAATTTCATGATCATCAATTGAACTGTTTGTACGCGGCACGAAAGGGATAAATCGCCCTTACTTTTGGCCGTTCGGATTCCAGATAACGGAACCAGGGTTGCGTCACAAACCCGATTTTTGAAATTTCAGAATTAAATGTTTTGAAATTTTTTGGGTGATTACGAACCACTCCCATTTCCAAGACCAACGGATTGCCCTCCGGCAATGAAAATTTATTTTCCGCTGTCGCGGCCAGATCAATTTTGACGGAACCGTTCCCCCCCCCTGTCACCACCAGGTTTCCCTGGGCAATGGGCCTGGCCCCCGTTCCTTCCGCAAAGAGTCGCCATAAATACCTGGTTTCATAACCTCTCAAATGAGCCACTCCCAGGACCGGATCAAGAAACTGGATAATATCGCGCCCTTTTTCCCGGTAATAGATGGCATTTTCCACAGGCCATTTGACGAGACTCTTGGTAAAGACAGTTCCACTCACCCGGACACAGCGTTCCTGTTTTAAAAATTTTTCCACAGGAATGCGTTTTTCGCGGATCAGGTATTTGCGAAACTCCAGAGCCTTGGGGTCTAATAAATAACAGCTGGCAAAGGCCAGCGGATGGTCTTTCTCTGAAGGACCGGATTCGACGATCTCCTGTAAGCGAAGGATCAAACCCGATTCCAGTTCAGGATGATATCCGCGGCTCACTTCGACAATAACAGCGGTCACTTTGGGCCAATCTTTTTTTGTGATCGCGGCCTCAAAATCGGCGAGTATTTTATCAGAATAACTTTGGTCTTTATCTCCAGCGGGGAAATATTCCTTGCCGCCAAACACTTTTTCTTTTAAAAATTTGTAGCGCTCTGGATGGCTGTATTGAAAATACGGATAATGTATATAGGCCGCGACCGAGTTGGCAAAATCTTCCTGCATACTTTGCCGCGAATAGGTGGGTAGGTGCCGAATTGAAATGGGTGCGTAATTATCCACTTCCGCACGGTTTAAAAACGTGAAACGAAAATCGCTGTTCGCTTGGCCGTCCAAAGCTGGAATGTTAAGAATCCGAAATTTTGTCAATGCCGACCACTCCTCGGAAAAGCTGAGGAACCCATGTGTCATATCAAACAAGTGCGCCATCTCGTGGTGAACGATGTTTTTGAAATTCGTTTCATCTTCATAAAAGAGACCATTATAAAATTCCACCCGTGGATCCTGATCGCCCACAAGAACCTTATACGATTTGCTTTCCTGCTCATAAACGGTATTAAAACCCGGCAGGACCGCGGCGGGGATTTCAGCGGCAGAAACTTTGCCAGAACCCGCCATGATAGCCTCCAACCGGTAAAACCCTTTGACTCCCGGCAGTCGGTAAAAAGTCGGCGGAAGTTCTGAAAACGCGGAATGCATTCGTTCCATCTCGCCGGTGTGCCAGGCTTGTCCAAACTCCACCAATTCATAACCAAAGTCGGCCTTAAATTTATCCATTAAATTTTGCACTTCCTGGCCGTAGTCCCCAGGGTATTCATAATATTTATTTTTACGGGAATTCTCTTTAGAATCGGGGGCTTGATCTGTATAGTGAAGTTGAAATCCGCACAAAACTGCGATCAAAACCAGCAGGCCGGTCACGGTTGAAATTTTTTTCATTAGGAATCGTCTCCACAAGTCAGGGAAAGTAGTTTCTTCCAGCCTACCAAACGGCTGGATCAAAAGCCAATGCTTGTATTCCCCCCTGGATTAAAGTTTTTTAATGCCGGGAGTCGCCGGGATTATTAAAGGAATTTTGCAACTTTAGCGTAGTACATTCATCATAATAGAATAAAAATTCACCTTAAGATAAAAGGAGGTTCTGTAGATGGCTCAGTTACCTGGTATCAATGAAAAACTAATCAAATTAAACCCCGACTGGACCGTGGAAAATGCCGGTTCCACGCCTCTGGAAAAAGAAGTTTCCGTCAATGATTTCAAGGGAAAAAGGCTGGTTGTGACCTTGCCCGGAGCGGGCGGGTTTTGCAACAAGGAACTGGACCTGATTAAAGAAAATATGGGCAAGTTCAAAGATGCGGGAGCGGATGAGGTCGTTATCGTGGTGGGCACGGATGTTCTCAGCAACGCCGGCCACGGACTGCCCAATCTTCTGCAGGACCCGGATCAGGCGTTTGCCAAGGCCAATAAATTGAATCTGGATGGGGTGAGGAGCCGGTATCTGAACCGTGCCGCCATCGCCGTTGATGCCGGCGGGAACGAATTGTCCCGTGAAGACGCGCCTTTGCTCGCCTGTCGAACGATTGACGGTTTGGTGGGTGTCGCTAAAAAGGCATTTTCCTAGGACCTGAAAATATCCTGACGTTTAGACCCCCCCGTCGCTTGCGGCGGGGTTGCTTTTCCTTCGATTTTGCCAGAAAATTTCTTCACAAAAAAAACCCCAGGAACCCAAGGGCTCCCAGGGGGAATTGACTCTACGATACTAAAAAATTAACTTTTGTGGCGTCCCCACGCGATTTCTCCATCCGGGGCATCCGGCCCTGTGTCGTCTTCTGAAAACGCTGGAGTGGTGGACATCGGCATTGTATCCGCCATTTCGTCAGGTGCGCTTGCCCCTGAAAGCAAACTGTTCTTCGTGGGACCGTCTATCTGCCCATTTGGCGTCAACCCGTTGCTTTCCTGAAATTGCATGACCGCCAGTTTGGTTTTCGACCCCCACATTCCATCGACCGGACCAGGGTCGAACCCTTTTTCAACCAAGGCTTCCTGAACCATCCGTGTCATACTGTCGGCAAACGAATTAGAACCTGCGATTTGGAGGAAAAAAGCAAAAAATACTGCGCCAATTGCAAACACGGAAGCTTTCGATTTAAAAAACATGGGAATCTTCATTTTTCCTCCTTAAGTTGAGATTTACTCTTTCTATAAAAAGATCATCCAAACTGGATAGATTAATTTTAAGGGATTGTAATATATATCATATTTTCACATTCAGATGCCAGTACATTTATTTCTACCGAAATTAAAAACCGGGCATTCCTTTACCCTGACCAAAGATCCCGACCACGGAAAATCCTGAAAACAATGCAATGCTCTCAGCAATATTCCTGATACAGATTGGCCAGGCTGAAACAATGTATTTTGAATACTCTCATGCAATTTTACTCTGACAAAAAAACAGGATATTTAATAGGAACTTACGTATAGTAGAAACTTGCATTTCTTAGTAAGATCTTCAAAATCAGCGACATTACTTCCCTTCAGTGGGACGCTGTGATCCGGGCATGTCAAACCATTCAGCCATCACAAAAGGTTTTCTAAAGAAAGATCCGATTTTTTATCTTTTAAATCCCCAACGATGAAAACCATCCACCGATACCTGTTTACAGAGCTGATAAAAATATTCTTCATCAGCGTGATCTTCCTGACGACCATTTTTTTGCTGGAACAAATGCTGTACATGTCTCAAATGATCGCCAGTCGTGGAATGACATTTCTCGAAGGATTGAAGTTGATGACTTTCACCTGCCCGGTTTTTTTAACGATCAGCATGCCGTTCAGCGTGTTAGTGGCGTCGGTGACATTATTCAATCAGGTTTGTGGAGACAACGAATATGTCGCGATGAAAACCAGCGGCTGGAGTTTTTTCTTCCTGATCCAGCCTGTTCTCCTGTTCTCCTTTTTAATTTATGCCGCCACCAATTTCGTTGTATTTTACGCCACGCCCTGGGGAGCCGAATCATTCAAACAAACAATTTTTAATATTATCCAGGAAAGAGCCCATATTGACATCAAACCAAAAACCTTCAATAAAGATTTTCAAAACCTTGTTTTGTATGCAAACGACAAAAAATCCGAAAATATATTGATCCACGTATTCGTATCGGACAAATCTGAAGACGGCGAGTCGACCATTATTTTAGCCAAACAAGGGGTCATTATTGCCGATCCGGGGACTTATAAAATCAAACTCCAGTTTCAGGATGGGACCATCCACGACGTGACAAAGGGAGGCAAGAGTTACAATATTCTCAATTTCGACCGCTACGAACGGTACCTGGAAGTCCCGGATGTAGAAAGATTAAAAAGCAAACTCACCGTAAGACATAAAGACATTTCCTACAGCAAATTGAAGAAAAAGATCCGAGAAGATAAAGCCAAAGGCCTGAACACCGATCGCGATGAGGTTCGGCTCGCCAAAAAGTTTTCCGTGCCCTTTGCCTGCATGATCTTCGGGGTTCTGGGGGCGACATTGGGAATCAAGTCGAACCGTTCAGGAAAGTCCGGTGGGATGATTATCAGCATGTTCGTGATAGCTCTATACTATATCACCATCGTATTTTCCCAGAAGCTGGGGTCCCATGATCTATTAAACCCCACCATTGCCATGTGGATACCCAACACCTGGCTGTTTGTTTTGACGTTTTATCTGGCCTGGAAAACAATCCATGAAACCCCATTCACCGTTTTCATCAAATTAGGGGATCTTTGTGTCAGTGGCTACGAGTTTTCCAAAAAACTTTATTTACGCTTTGCTTCGGGGAAACCGAACCGGAAACCGGCATCGTTTCCTTTCAAAAATAATTGATACCAGCCCGGAAACGTTCCTGACCTTCCGCCTTCCCCGGCATCAACTCTTTTTTAATAATAATTGCTTCTTCAGTTCGTGATGAGCAAGGACAGCAAAAATTAAAGCGTCATAGCTCTCCCTGAGTTCGTTAAAACTATTATCCATGCGAGGGAATAAATTTAACAAGTGAGGAACCGCGTACATGGAAAAATTAACGAGCATTAAAACTCCTATCCACAAGGGAGGTACGGGCATGCCCCATTTAGAAATTTTTCCGTTGGCTCGCAAAGAATACCGGTTCACCAGGGGCAGAATCACGCAAAAGGAAAACCAGAACGAGAAAAACCAGGTATCGACATCCAGCATAATCGATAAAACCGTTCTTCTTTCATTTTCCAGAGGCTTTCCCCGGCGATACCTTGAGTCATTAAACAATCTGATATTGTGAAAGTTCGTTTCTCTTTGCCTGTTCAGTTCATGAACAATTTTTGGAGAGTTCCAGCCAAATATTCTTTGCCCCCAGCTGATTTCTTCTCCACAACCTATGAAGAATAATATCGCCAGAAAAAGATAATATCTATTCCTCTTCGGGGGAAAATTCCCGGTGTCCATATCACCTCGCGATGACAACCGGTAACACACAAAAAAAAGCAGGGCCGCGACAAAAAATAAAATGGCCCCCAGGTTTTCAATGAGGTGGTCCTCGCCTCTAAAAGAATGGGTTTCCTCCCAAAGAAGGACTGTCACCGCATACCCGCTGAGAACAATCAGAGTTATCAGGGTTATTTTAAAAATCTCTTTTTTCAAGAAATTCCCTCAATCGTGTCTGTTTAATATCCTTGCATCAACATTCATTTTTGAATGATCGACAACTTTTTCAGCTCATGCAAGGCGAGGACAACAAAAATAAAAGCGACGTTCGTCTCCATTATCTCTCGAAAGGCCGCGTCAATATAATAAGTTCTTCGCCAGTCCTTCGAAAAAAACTGGGGGATGAGATAAATCATAAAACTGGCGAGCAGCAAATACCCAGCCCACAGGGGAGGCACAGGCAAACCGAAACGGGAAATAAACTTTCTCGCTTCCAAAAAATACTTGTTCACTATAGGTAGAATCAGGCAATAAGAAAACCAGAATATGAAAAACCAGACATCAAAACGCAGGAACCCACTGCTTAAAACCTTTAAGTTATGGAGATTGATTTCTTTCTGCCGGTTAATTTCTTGAAATAAGGGCGGCGTTTCCAATTCCATCAGGCGTTGCCCCCAACTTATTTCCTCTCCGAAACCCAAAAAAAACAGAACTGCGAAGAAAAGATAAAAATATCTTTTTTTTTGGGGGGCCTCGTTTGTATTCTGGCTCAATCTGGAAGACCGCAAATAGCACACAAAATATATAATGGACGCGCTTAAAAAGAAAATGGCCCCCAGAGTCTCGATGGGACCATCCTCGATCCTCAATTTGTTGGTCGTCACCTCACCCAAAAATACGATCGAATACAAACCAATAACGTACAGAGAAATAAGGGATTTTATTAAAATATCTGTTCTCAATTTAATTCCTCAATCTTACCGGTCGTATGACGGTCTTTGAATGCAAACAATATTTCAAAACTCACCAGATTATCATGTATTATCATTCGGGATTCAGGCTTGTCAACTCGATCACCATAAAATTTTCCAAGAGTCGTTTGGGATGAAGGATCGAGGTCACGATCCTCCCCGGACCGGCTGAGAAAAAAACCTTTCTGAATAATACACCGCGCTGAACAACTCCCTACCCGCCCATGACTTCGGCTTTAAAAAAATCCAGCAAAAAAAGATGGCTGTACATAACGGCCTGGGCTGTGGCCTCGGTGTGTATTTATTTTGCAGTCCAAAAGCTTCAGTGGGATTCCGTTTTTGAAGAATTAAAAAGCGCCGGGCTTTTATGGTTGTTTCTGGCGGTTGCTGGAAATTTCTGCATCATGGTCTTCGCGACCCTGCAATGGCTCAACTTTCTTCCCCAAAATTATCATGTTGGGTTCCGCAGGATGATCGAAATCATCGCCCTTGTGACCATGACGAGCAACACCGTCCCTTTTCTTGCGGGTCACGCCCTTGCGATTGTGCTTCTGGCCCAGCGGGAAAAGGTCGGCCATGCCGTGGCTTTATCGGTGCTTGCCCTGGACCAGTTTGCCGAAGGTTTCGCCAAACTCTCCCTTTTCCTTGTGGTCGTCCTGCTCACCCCGATTCCCGACTGGATGCGGCAGGGGTTTCTGCTGGCCCTTGCGGTCATTTTTTTGCTTTTCGGGGTGCTGTTTTTTTTCGCGTTCAGGCATCGGCATTTTAAAATTTTTATGAGCAGACAATCCCATCCCCGCTGGTACAAAGTCTGGCGTTTTATTTCCCGATGCGCCCACCACCTGGAAGCTTTGCGAAGCGTTCGATTATTCGTTGCGGGTATGGGAGCCGCACTGGCCATGAAAGGGGCTGAACTTTTCGCGATATGGGCCATTCAAAAAAGCCTTGGCGTTGACCTGCCCCTATGGACTATTTTTCTGGTCCTCGCCTCAGTCAGTCTGGTCAGCATGGTTCCCGTGTCCCCCGGAAACCTTGGGATTTACGAAGCCGCGGTTTTTTTTGTTTATCAATATCTGGGTTTACCGGCGGAGCAGGCGTTGGGGTTGGCTCTCCTGCAACATATTTGTCTTTTGGTTCCTTATATCGGAGTGGGATACCTCATCCTCCTGTTTCGTAATTTTTTCCCCATCCGTCCCCATCAGGCCAAAGAAGAAATTTCTCAAGCAGAATAATTTACCTGGCCGTCGAGTTCCCAATCCTCATCGCCTTCTGATATACCGCTTCGTGTTGCTTCATGACTTCCTGCCAGTCAAAGGGAGGCTCGGTCTCGCGGTTGTTACGGGCTATGGATTCCCTCAGTTCAGGCTCCAGAATCAAACGGACCAGATGGTCCTCCAGTTCCAGATCGGTCCTGGCCAAAAAACCCTCCCTGCCGGCCCGGATAAACCCCTTGACTCCTCCGTGGACCTTCGCGACAACAGGCAACCCCGCGCAACGGGCCTCAAGAGCGGCGATGCCAAAAGACTCCCAGCGCGTGGGTTGAACATAAATGTCCGCTCTGGAAAATATTTTTCGTATTTCATCACGGCTCCGGTATCCCGAAAGTTCTACAATGTCTTCCAATCCCAAACGCTTTATCTGATTTTCCAGAGCTTCCCGCTTGGGCCCCTCGCCAATGATCTTTAATTTTATTCGGATATTCGCCGGAAGGCGTTTGATAACTTTTGGAAGCAACGCCACCAAAGCTTTTCCACGTTTTTTCCGAAACAATCGCATGACAGATACGATCCACAGTTCCTGCGGGTCCCGTGCAACGGGAGCCACCTTCCATTCGAGGACGTTCAACGCATTGGGCAAGACACAGACTTCCCTTTTTGTTACCAGCAAAGCAACGTCCCGGACCACAACCTCGCTGACGCCGGAAAACAAAACCGGCCAACGCGACCATTTAAAAATCCAATCCAAAAAAGCCAGTCCAAAACGATAAGGGCCCAGGATGGAGTCCCAGGTAGCGACTGCGGGAATCCCCAGTTTCTGGCTCAAATAAAGGCTTCCATAGGAGGTTGGGGATATAATATTACAATGGCAATGAACGATATCGAAGGCTTCTTTTTTTAATATCGATTCAATTTTCTTAAACGCACCGCGAGTATAAATACAACGTGCATACGGCAACAGGGAAACGTTCAGCCGGTGGATTCGATACTTTTCACCCTCCTCACTGCCTGGAACCGGGGTGATCACATGGACCTCGTGGCCCCCCTGGGAAAGCCGATCGGCCAAATCGTGCATGTGCATCTCTGTTCCGCCAATTTGCGGCAAAAACCAGTCGCAAACCAGGGCTATTTTTAGCCTGGAGGAAACAATCTGGGAGGAATCCGTCATCGACTTGAGCTTTCTAACTGACGAGAAATAAATGACTCACAAAAAATTTAACCCGGCCAGCGGGTATGATTCCCGGCATTTCGCCACAGGTTTTAATCCCGACGCGACCTGTACAAGAACTGAAGTGGATGGTATTATGAGAATTGCTTTGAAATCAATGCAATTTTAGCAGGTTATTGAAAATGCCTCTGGTTTTTTCGATAAACTCTTTCTCTAAAAAAATATTTTTGGACTTTGTAAATGACAATCGAACAAAACCGTATTTTGAAAAAAATTTTTGTTTTCCCGGCTTTATTTGGTTTCTTCCTGCTACTTTGCCCCCTGGCCCTGGCAACTTCCATAGAACCCACTGAAGTTAATGAAGACCGTTGGGTTTTCATAAATGGTGAAGGCATTATCGACGCTCCTCTCTCCATCGTGATGAATCATTTCAAGGATGTCCAGAAAGCCGACTCCATGATTCCCGGATTGAAAACAAAGAAAATCCTGAAACAAATTTCGGACAGTGAGAGGATTGATTACGATCATTTTGACGTGCCCTGGCCCTTCAAAGATCGATACGCGATATATCGCGCCGAAGCTCAAAACATCGCTGGACGGGAAATTCTCATAACCCTGAACCCTTTAGATAACTATCCGTTCGAAGAAAATGACAAAGTCTCCGCCAGAATAAAAAATAGCAGTTTTTTTCTGCAATCTCTGCCTGAGGACAATTCAAAAACCAGGGTCACCATCAAATTAGCGGTGGACCCTGGCGGTTATCTGCCCGTCTGGCTTATCAACCTGGTTGCCGGGTCCTGGTCGAAAGATTTATTCAATAATTTGCGGAAAAATATCAAAAAAGAAATTGTCTGACAAAAATTTTCTCAGACAAACCGGGCGGGTCGCGAAAATTCGCCCCCCTCGTTCAGCTTTTAAGAAGGTTCCTGGAATACAGTTTGCTTTTGGCCGCAACCATTCTATTTTTTATCGACCCATCGTCGCGAATAAATCCAAGGCCTGAAACTTCCGTTGACCGCCTCAGATGAATCGAGTTCAAACACCTGAAATGCAACGTGACCTGCAAGCCGAATCAATCCCCCCCACATTGCTTGAAGAATGGTTCCAATGGTGGGGCCGTCGTTCTATGCCAGAGAAACTCCTGCCGCTGACCCTGACCGTCTGCTTCTGGATGTTTCACCTGGCGATGGGAGGCTTTCGGACAGAACACCTGGCGGTCGGCCTGCTTGCTCTTGCTTTTTACAGCGGACCCCGCACGCAAAACATTTACCGTTTTTTCCTGCCTTTCACTTTATACATTGTCCTTTATGACAGTCAGGGCTACTACGCAGACCTGCTACGGGGAGAAGTTCGGGTTCAGGAACCTTATCAATTCGACAAAGCATTTTTTGGCATTGAAACAGCCGAAGGAAGACTCCTGCCCAGCCAGTGGCTACAAAACCACACCCACAAGGTTCTGGATATCATCACAAGTCTCGCCTATCTGCTTTTTATTCCTGTTTTTTTGGTCGTGGGTCTTTTTTTCCGGTTTGGATTGGAAAAAATGAAAACCAACCGTTTGAGCCCTGAATATATCCAGATAAAAACTCATGGATTGATGTGGGGAATGTTCTGGCTGAACCTCCTTTGCTGTTCCACTTACTATTGGTATCCCGCCGCGCCTCCCTGGTATGTTGATTTATACGGGCTGGGTCCTGCGCAACTGGATATCGTTCCCAGCGCCGCTGGCGCTCTCAGGTTTGACGAACTATTTGGAATCAATTTATTCAAAGAGTTCTATGCAAAGTGCCCCAATGCCTTTGGCGCCATTCCCTCAGGACATGTGGCGTTTCCCCTGCTCTGTATGTATTTCGCCTTTAAATTAAAATCCCTGCGCGTTTTCTGCAGTTTGTTCTTTCTCCTGATAGCCTTTTCAGCCGTCTACCTCAACCATCATTACATCCTGGATGTGCTTTGGGGAACCGCCTACGGTCTGCTTGTGGCCGGGGCGATGGACGCGTATTACCGTTCCAATTCTATAACCCCGCAGGCACTTTAATCTGTTCCTTTTTTGGGAGAAAGAAAAACAAAGGGCCTTTTCACAGCGGTGATTTCATAGTGCTGGCGGATCAAAGAATATACGGGGTTTTTCTGGTACCAGTAAAATTCCTTTTGCATCTGGTGGTTGTGAAATTTTTCCTTTGCCTCCTGAAGGCCGACGTCATCCTTCGAGTCAAAATCCTGTTTAAAAAGATTGGGATAATTGGACAAAACCACCGAGCCGAAAAATTGTGAACTTATTTTTTGATGAAGATCGTTTTTCACATCGGGGTTGTTTTCCATAAGAATATTGAGGTTGAACAAATCCCCTATATAGGGAGTTTTTCCGGGAACAATCGAAAACTCGGTGTAAATGGAGTACACCGGATAGGCCTTCTCCCCATATTTTTCGTAAAAGTATTGCACGGTTTCCCGCGTCGGTTTGCCGTTGGTCTCAAAAAACTTCTGGATAGAGGGAACAAACGGGAGTCTGGATAAACCGATATAAATGCAAACCAATATCATGATAGTTCCAACCTGCTTTATCAGGCCGTAATTTTTTGAAAACTCCACTCCCAAAAGTAAAAACACCGCGACCTGCAGGTCGATCATGTGGTTGTCTGAAGTGCCAGGGGATGAAAAAATGACCAGGGTGGCCCCGATGACGACGATGAAATAAATAAAATGCAACTGCCGCCAGCTTTCCCTGAACCGGACAAAAAAAACAATCGCGGCAAAACCCAAAAACACGGCGAACACGGGGTCTCTGAGTATTTCAATCAGGAAATGATAGGGAGAGAGCAGTATCCCCATCCCATCCATACCCCCTGTAGCGCAGGCGGCAAAGGAAACCAGCATTTTCCCATCGCTGAATGCGTTGGCGCTAAAAAGAAAAAGCGCGGTCATTAATGTCGATGATAAAACCCACAGGATGCCTTCTCTCAATCTATTGGCCAAAACAAGCGCACATCCCCCCACAGCCACCGCATAGAGTGAAGTGATTTTTGTCAAAACCGCAAACGCCAATATCAACGACGATAGAAAAAAATACAGCGCGACCTTCGTTTTAAAATATTTATGAAAAAAAACGAGCGCCCAAACCACCAGCCCCGCTGACAGGAAATCTCCCCGAACGGTTAAAACCTGCATCATGAAGGTGATGGTGCATTGAACCGCTCCCGCAAAGGGAATGGCCTTAGACCAGCTCAGCCCCCATTCCCTGAGGGCAAAAAGGATTCCCAGGCACATGAAAAAAGCGCTTCCCAGAGTCAAGAACACACCCGCCGAAAAGGGGTCCTTAAAAAGCGGAATTAAAAAACCATGCAGGACAAAAAACAGTGGCATGTAGCGGGTTCCGCCATAACCAATGTCACTGTTCAGGGGCCGGTAAAAAATTCCATGGGAAAAATCATTGGCAAGAGAAGTCCAAACCCCGCTACTCACTTTATCCGGTAGGGAGTCCGGCAGGTACCAAAACAAAAGATAGGCGCATTGAATCGTGAATAGAGCAAAAGAGACCCATAAAATGATTTCATCTCTAGTCAGTTTTTTAAGCATTCGAGGCCGCGCATCTATCTAAAAAATGGTTCATGACGGATTATTTGATGAAGAAATTATTTACCCAGGCTGAACATGGCATGGGCCGCAGGTGAAAGGATGTTTGGGACATAAAAAGTCTTTGCGGAGTATGATATTGTAGCAAGGATTTTTTTTAAAGACTTTATTCTAGGGTTCACCAGCCAAAACCACAACACCCGGACCTTGAACGCCAATAGCGGACCAAGCCCCTGTTCAATAAATTGATGAAACTACTCGAATCCAGATTCAGTTTCCGTCTTCTATGGATGGCCGGAGTCCTTGCTCTTTGCGGATCGTTGTTTCTAATACTTTGGTTTTGGCAGGGAGCCATTCCCTCTGGAATCACCAGCGGAGTCTGGGCCGCTATGGCCAATGATTTTGCCGAGGGAGTGCTTTACCGTCCGGTTTTCGACGAATCAGGGTATGGCGGCACCCGCTACATGCCGCTTTTCTTCGTTCTCTACGGCATCCTCATCTCCATTTTTAATGACCCCGTGACGGCGGGTTTATCATTATCCCTCGCGAGCCTGATATTTCTTGACCTCGGAATTTACTTCCTGCTCCGGGAAACGGGGACTTCCAAAGCAATCGCGATTCCCCTGACTTTTCTGGTTCACGCCCCCATTTCCCTGCAACTATTGACCCTGGCAACCCGGGGTGATTTTCTGGCAGCCGGCATGAATGTCTGGGGAATCCTTTTCGCCCTCAAATATTTTCGGACAAACTCGTGGAGCGTTTTGACCTTGAGCGCCTGCTGTTTTTTGGGAGCTATTTTTACCAAGTTCACTACCGTGGGAGGGTTGATAGTCGTTGCGCTCTACTTACTGATAAAGGAAAAGCGTTTATCCGCCTTTTATCTGGCCGGCCTGACCGTTCTCACAACACTGGCCCTCCTTTGGGGAATCAATGAGATCAGCGAGGGAAAAGCCCTCGCCTCATTTCAAGCCTGTATTCTAGGTGGAGTCCATACCGGCTACGCCCTCAAAACTCCCCTTTGGTTCGCGACCGTCATCATTCGGGACCCCTTCTTCTTTGTCCTGTTGTGTCTGGCGATTTTTCTGGCGGCAAAGATAAAACCCGATCACTGGAAATCTTTCGTTCCCCTTTATTTCGGCTTCACCCTGCTTTCAACGGTCGCTATTTTTTCCTCGCCCGGAACCGACAGCAATCACTTGCTCGATTTACTCGTCGCCTGTGTGCTGATTCTGGCTTTTCAATTTCAAAGAGACGAGAATTTTTCCAAAGCGTATAATTTTTATTTTTTATTCATAATAGCCGGCATTTTGTTCATGTGGATTCCCGGCACCATTTCCATTAAAGACCGTATTGAGTCCGCAGGAAGACCGACTCGGGACACTCTCCACGCGATCGCTCAGGAATTGGGTCCTGAAAAAAAGAACCTGCTCAGCGAAAACCCCATGATCCCCCTGCTGATGGGACAACGGCCCATCGTCATGGACCCTTTCAGCTTGAGAATCATTGCCCAAAAATCTCCAGAGGTCAGGGCAGACTTTACCCGAAAAATAGAAAACCATTTTTTTGAAGCCATCATTTTACTGGACTGGTCCGGCGCCCCTTTGGACCAACTGGAGGACGCCATGGAAAAACACACCTCCCTGGGCGTGGATCGTTTTTACGGCGAAGTCCATTTTCCCAGCGGTTTTCTGGACCTGTTGAAAAAACATTATTTCCTGAGCTTCGTCAAACGACCCTATGTGGTCTACGAACCCATCCGGGACCCCACCAAAACTCATTTAAAACAATGAGTTGTCAATATTTTTAGGCAGTGACTTTTCCAGGTTGAATAGTATAATGATCCCCTCTTGTTCACTGGAATCCATTAATATTTCTTTCGGAAGAAACCGCCGTTGACTGCCGCTTCTAAACATAAAATCCATCGCGTTCTGATCATTCTTCCCACTTACAACGAAGCCGATTCCCTGATAAAAGTGGTGGATGCGGTTTTAGGTTTGCCTGAAAACCTGGATATTCTGGTGGTCGATGATTCTTCACCGGACGGAACCGCCGGACTGGTAAAAAATCATTCGGCCTTTGACAAACGGGTTTTTCTACTGCTTCGGCCAAGCAAGCAGGGGCTTGCCACGGCTTACAAGGAAGGTTTCCAGTGGGGACTGAAACAGGGATACGACGTGTGCATGGAAATGGACAGCGACCTTTCCCATGACCCCCAGGATATTTCCCGCTTACTGCAAACCCTGAAAAATGGAGCCGACATCGTGATCGGCTCACGCTACTTGAACGGCATCAGCGTTATCAACTGGCCGCTCAGAAGATTACTGGTCAGTATCGGCGCCGGTATCTACACACGATGGATCACCGGCCTGCCGCTCACCGACCCGACAGGCGGATTCAAAGCCATTCACAAAAATGTGATCAAACACCTGGACTGGGAACAGGTAAAAAGCGAAGGCTACGGATTTCAAATCGAGGTGAGCTTTTTTGCTCATAAAATGGGCTTCCGCCTGAAAGAAATTCCCATCATTTTTACCGAACGGCGCGACGGAGATTCCAAGTTTTCCATGTCCATCGCTGTGGAAGCCGCCCTTCGAGTCCTGAAACTCGGGTTGTTCGAACGCTTTCAATACACGAAAAAGATTTCTGCAACCGCTTACGGAAAAGACCCTTACGAAACCGGCGCCGCGCCGTCACAAAGAGAAGAGAAGTTGGGTTGAAATCACAACGCAAGGGGGGGTAAAACTGGATACGGGGTCCGCCAACACTCTCAGAAAAAAATCACTCCTCCCGACCCTTTTCTGAAAGCTGGTTTTTAACGTAGATGATTCTTTGCACTGCCGTATAATTGCCCAGGACCGCGATAATTAAAATCGTCCCTATCATAATCGAAGGACCCACCACGGGAAGACCCGCAAATAATGAGCCCAGAATGAGAAGGGCCAGACGTTCCGGCCTTTGCATCCACCCGACCTTGCATTCGACGCCCAGTCCCTCGGCCCGGGCGCGAGTGTAGCTGACCATGAATGAACCCGACAAAGCCAGAATGAGGATCAATACCACAACGGACCCAAGAGCAGACTCCGGGTTTTCAGCGGACAGACGGGAAAAATGCCAGGCCAGACCCAGAAAAATAAACAGCTCGCTGAACCGGTCGATAGCGCTGTCCAGAAAGGCTCCAAACAGGGAAATTTTCCCGGTCAGCCTCGCCATTTGCCCGTCCAGAACGTCGCAGGTTCCCGCCAGAATCAGGATCACGCCCGCGCAAAAAAAAGCACCACTCGCGTAAACCAGTCCCGAAATCAAACTCAGAGACAAACCCGCAAGAGACACCGCGTTGGGGCTGATACCCAGCCCGGAAAGAAAACTGCAAAAAGGCGCGATCGCCTGGACGAAGCGTTCCTTGATTTTTTCACTCAATATGGAAAACTCCGTCATCTTCGCTCAACCTTTACGCCACCAGAGTTTGCTGTTATCTGCCAGTTTCCTGCTATTCCTGATTCCCGTTGCCCGCGACAGTTAGGGACGCGTCCTCATCAAGTTCTTCCTCGTCGTCCTCCTGATTTTTTATTTCCTCCAACAACCAGGGAACCATTTGGTCGATACTGGGTCCCCCCAGAAAACGCACCACCGGAACCGTGATTTGTAAATCCGTTTCGATCCTGACAATCAACTCCATGGCCATGAGTGAATCGAGACCCAGATCTGTCAGAGGAAGGTCCATTTCAAGTTTGGAGGGAGCCAGCCGCAAAACCTTGGCGATGGACACCTTGAGATGTTCTCCTAAAATCTCAGTCCACTCTTCAGGAGGCGCCGCCAAAAGTCTGGCTCGAATGAGATCATCGCCTTCCATGTCTCCCTGGTTTTCTCCCTGGTCATCGTCCCCCAGCAAATAGGAAAATCGCGGCGGGTTGGAACCCGACCGGCTCAAAGAAAGCAGTTTTTTCCAGTCCACCGGAAAAATTCCGGTTTGGACCGGATTTTTATGCATCACCCGACCCAGCATTTCAACCGCCTGCCGGGCAGTCAAACTCAGCAGGCCCTGACTCTCCATGCTTTTGATCAACCCTTTTTGCCGGGCCGCGACCCCCACACCGGATAAAGGACCCCAGTCAATCACCTGTCCGGAAAGACCGTTAGCCCGGCGATACCGGGCCAACGACTCGAGAAAAGCATTGGCGGCGACATAGTTTGCCTGCCCCGGATTGCCCACCACATTGGCCACCGAAGAAAACAGGACGAAGAAGTCCAGAGACCGGGTCTGTTGATGCAGGTTCCAGGCTCCGTGAACTTTTGCGGCCATGACTCTTTTGAAACGTTTCGGGGTCAGATGAACCATGAGACCGTCGTCGAGGACCACCGCCCCGTGCATGATTCCCCTTAACTGAGGCATGCCGGATTCGATCTCCTTTAATATCCGGGTGACATCTTCCGCCTTGGAAACGTCGCCCCGGACCACTCGAACCACCGCCCCCTGCCCTTCCATTTCAGTGATGGCCGACTGCGCATCCTCCGATAATTTCTCACTCCGGCCCATGAGGGCGAGATGTCTTGCTCCCTGCTGAACCATCCACCGGGCAATGGCCAAACCAAAACCACCCAAGCCGCCGGTGATCAAGTAAGTGGCGTCTCCCGAAAACTTTTCGGATATCGCTTCGCCCTGGGAAATCTTTAAATCCGGCTCTTCCACAGACACGACCACTTTCCCCATATGCCTGGCCTGAGCCATCATGCGAAACGCATTCTCAGCATCGGATATGGGGAACACACGATTGGGAAGCGGATGAAGATTTCCTTCATCCATATGCCGCATGATTTCAGTAAAAATAGAACGGAATTCGTTGCCCAGGGATAAAAACCCCTGCTTGATGTCCACCATGGTGATGAACGAAATTCCCTTCAAAAAGGGCCTCAACCCCATCTTGTTATTTTCATAAATGTCCCGTTTTCCGATTTCCAGAAAACGGCCCAGGGGTTTTAAAATTTCTATACTTTTAAAAATAAATTTACCCGCCAGCGAATTCAAAACCAGATCCACCCCCTCGCCCCCGGTCTGGTCCATGATCTGTTCCGCAAAGGCAAGTGATCGGGAATCATAAATATGTTTCACTCCCAGATCGCGAAGGAAACCTCTTTTTTCGTCATTGCCTGCGGTGGCGAAAACTTCCGCTCCGGCAAGCAATGCAATCTGCACCGCCGCCATTCCCACCCCACCGGAGGCGGCGTGGATCAAAACCCGTTCTCCCTTTTTCAGGTGGCCTGCGGTATGCAACATGTACCAGGCGGTTAAAAAAGTCACCGGGATGGTGGCCGCGTCTTCAAAGCTGATCCGTTTTGGTTTGTGAGCCGCGGCAAACGCCAGAGCTATCGTATAAGAACCGAAGCATCCGCCCCCTGAGAGGGCCGCCACTTCGTCGCCGACCTGAAAATCCTGCACGCCCTCGCCAACGGCGCTCACGATTCCTGAGCACTCCAGCCCCAGGGTTTCCCAGGTATTTTTCACCCCTTCGAGTTCACCCGGAAGCAGTCCCAGGCCGATCATCACGTCACGAAAATTAAGGCCCGCCGCGCACACCCTGATTTCCAGTTCTCCCGGACCTGGCCGGGAACGTTCAAGAGATCTGAGCTTGAAGTTTTCCAGGATTCCGGGCGCACCTATGTCCATGACGAAAGAGGGAACCTCCTTCTTATTTCCCTGAGCAAAACCATCCGCTAAAATTTCTTCGGATTCCGGACGATGGAGACGATAGACAAACCGTCCTGCTTGCCGTAAAGCGATCTCTTCTTCCGCATCCTCCTTCCATAACTCCTTAAACAACGCGCTTGCCGGGTCGTGTCCAGGATCAGGGTCGAGATCCACAATCCTGCATTTGAAATTGGCGTGCTCGGACTGGATCACCCGGCCAATTCCCCAAACCGGGCTTTGCGCCACCGCACTATTTTTTTCTTCGGGTTGCACGGGCTGAGCCCCCTGGGTGACGATAAATAGCCTGGGCGCTTTCGGCCATTTGGTATTGGCTAGTTCATTGACAAGATAAATAACGCTCATATTTCCGCGAGTTTCCATGTCCTCAAGGGAACTCATTGACAGATCCCCTGTTCCCGGCAAATCCAAATTCCATAAATGAACGATTCCGCGAAGAGCCGGGCCTTGCTTTCGTACCCGGTCTATCAAATCCCCTGCGTCCTCCAGGGAATCCGGTCGCATTTGTATCTGCCCGTCCTCTTTCGCCAAAAACTTTTCGCCCGGAGTGACAAGAAAACAATTTTCGCCCAGACTTTTCAGAGATTCGGCCAGCGCCTGCCCCACGCCTTTTCCGTCATTAAAAATTAGCCAACTGCCTTTTTTATTAGGTCCGGGAATTTTAGTTTCCTGCAGGGAATTCCCCTGGCTGACTTTGGGGCTTCTTGCGATCAGAAAGGTTTGCAATGAATGGCCGCCCTCTGGCGAATCTCCCCATTGCACTACATTTTGAAACCCCGCCTCCTTCAATTCTTCTGGAAGGTTCCCGCCAACTAACCGGGCAAACCCGTTTTTCGCGCCGGAGTCAAATTCACAAGATCCCAGAATCAATCGCAACCAGTTGGAGGTCGAACTCCAATTAAGTTCAAGAAAGAGTCCGTCGGATGCCAGTAACCCCTTGATATTTTCCAGAACGTTTTTGGGTCCGCAATAATTCAAGCGCGACCCAAAAATCAAATCAAACGAGTGCGGCGCAAACTCCTGATCGTTTGGGTCGGCAGTCAAGTCCAGCGTTTGAAACTCCACGAATGAGAATTCACGCAGTTTCTGCACCGCTTTTTCAAGTTTATCTTCAGACGATTCGGTATGGATGTATTCCACCCGGTCCTTTGGGCAGTGACGAAGAAAGGCTGGTGCCATCGTTCCCCCGCCCCCGCCTCCGATTTCCAGTATCCTTAACTTGCGTCCCCTGGGCAAATGATCGAATAGTAAGGACACAATTTTTTGCAATTGAAAATTAGTGATCCGCGAACTGCATGCGTTTTGCTGAAGACGCTCTAAAATCGCATCCGGTTCCGGGAAAATCGTTTCAAGACCCGCGCTTTCACCCGTGAGAATGTCCGTAAGGTGTTCTCCCGCCAATCTCAGCAGATTGAGTTCCGCTAAATAAGAAGGATATTCCCCGATCAGCGTTTTCCAGATTTTTTGCGGATTTTCAATTTTGGTTGGGATAGAACCCATCTTCCACTGCGAATCTTCCTTCTTTAAGATTCCTTCGTTCGCAAGAATTGAAAAGCAATTTTCCAGATAAGCGGGGTCTTTCGGATTCAACTTGAATTGCTCGATAAAAGACCCGGTAGAAAACTCTGTCAGGGACCGAAATCCAGGCGCGATAGTTTGCAACGCGCCGAGCACATATCCCGCGCTCAGACGATTGAACCTTGGCTCAATGGAATCATAAAAATCGGAACGATTGAGAACCGGGGCCAGATCCTCAAAATTCTTTTGCAGAACAGATGCGATTTTATCGGGCGAAGGGAGAAAGGGGGAGTCACTCACTTCTGTTTTCGATCCCATTTGTGTACTAGGTTCCCAACGCCATTGATAAAGCCAGTTTGCAGGATCTTGCAGGTCGCGTCCCCTAGACGGATTCAGGGCGCGAAAATGAAGCCCCTCGCACTGGACCCAAACTTTCCCGGAGTCATCAAACAGCGTCAGGTCGACCACGGCCTGACTGCTGTCAAAAGTCACCGCTTGCACGTGGACCCAGAGAGGGGATGCGGGAGAGCCATTGAATTGAAACCGGTCCACCGAGACGGGTAGAAAAAGTTTTCTCGTGAGCGCCGACGATTCCAAAGCCAGCAATGCGGAAACCTGGAAGGCCGCATCCAGAATGGCGGGATGAATCTGGTAAGGCTTGACATCGAGGCCCAGGGCTTTTGGGCTTTTCAGCAATGCCAGCGCTTCTCCTTCACCGCGCCAGGAGCGTTCTATTCCCTGAAAGGCCGGACCATAGAACAAACCCATCTTCTCAAAGGTTTCATAAAGCCCTGTCGAAGCCACTTCATGGGCGCATCGGTTTTTAATTGTTTCCAGGTCGATTTTTTCAAGATCATTCCGCTTGAATTGATCGCCCAGGGTTCCGCTCGCATGCAGGGTCCAGGTCTGATTGGCCCGGTCGGACAGGCTGTGAATTTTAAAGGAGCCATCGGCCAGGTCGTGGGTCATCTGGGTTTTGAGGCCGCGGTTTTTTGAGAGGACCAGAGCGTTTTGAAACTCCACAGATTCCAGCACACAGGACGCGCCCTCCTTGATCCGGCTGGAAAGCGCCAAAGCCCACTCTATAAAACCCGCTCCCGGAAAAATGAGCAGTTTCTTGACGACATGGTCGCCAAGATAAGTCAAATCCCGTTTGTCAATGCGGGATTGCCACCCGGAAGATGAAAACTCCATCTCCCAACCGAGAAAGGGGTGAACATCTGGAGAAAAAGGGTCGTATCCTTTCTCCACCCTTTCATGCCAGTGGCGTTCTCTCTGCCAGGGATAATGGGGCAGAGAAACACAACGTCCGCCTTGCGGAAAAATCGGGTCCCAATCAATGGTTCGCCCCAGGCTGTACAGGTTCCCCAATGAACTCACCATGACCTTGCGGTCATCCTCTTTGTGTTTCAGGGAAGGGAGAACGGTTCCCTGTCTCTTAAAATGGGACAAGCATTCGGAGATATTCGCCCCCAGAACGGGATGCGGGCTCAACTCCAAAAACGTCGTGAACCCATCCTGGACCAGTTGTTCGGTCGCTTTATAAAACCGGACCGGGTTCCTCACATTGTCCCACCAGTAGTCGGCTCCCATTTGATCGCCGCGCTCTGATTTTCCCCGAACGGTTGAATAGAAGGGAATGGACCCGGCCTGGCATTGAAGACCATTGAGGGACTTCAATAAATCTTTACGAACCGAATCCATGTGATGGCTGTGAAAGGCATAATTCACATGCAGGTAACGACAAAATATTTCTTTTTGCCGTAAAGGCTCCATCATTTTTTCCAGAGCTTCGGGATCTCCAGACACGGTGACGGACTTGGGGCTGTTCACCGCCGCCAGGGAGATTTTATTTTCCCAGCCCTTGAGCAGGGAGACGGCCTTTCCTTCGGGAATTCCAACGACCGCCATCTTGCCTTTTCCGGCCATTTTGTGGAGCCATCGTCCGCGATGATAAACAACGCGAACCGCCTCCTCCAGGGAGTAAATCCCCGACACATAAGCCGCCGCCGCCTCCCCGATGCTGTGGCCTATGACCGCGGAAGGTTCGATGCCCCACGAACGCCATAATTCGGCCAGGCCCACCTGAATCGAAAACAATGCGGGCTGGGTGAGGTGAGTTTCGTTGATTTTGGATCGGCTCTCCTCCGCCATCAACTCTTCCCACAGAGACCAGTCGGAATGACGGCTGAATAATTCATCGCATTTCTTGATGGCCGAGTGAAATACCGGTTCCTGCTCCACTAACTGCCGACCCATCCCCCACCATTGCGGACCCTGACCGGAAAATATAAAGGCAATTTTTGGGTTTTCTGCAGCGGCCTTTTTATCATTGGGTTTCATTCCAGAGGACAACCCGCCCGACTTTCCCACGCTCATTTTTTTTCCCGCAGACAAACCGGGATGCTTGTCGTCTTGCAAAAATGCCCGCAGTCCTTCATTGAAATCGGCAACTGACTGACCCGACAGGGCGAAACGGTGATCGTGATGGCTCCTTCTTAGAGAAGCGGTGTAGCAAACATCATGCAGGTCGCTCTTTGTCCAGTCGTCCTGAGCAGAAAAAAAATCAAGATACCGTCTCGCAAAATCCTTCAAGGCTTCCTGACTGCGGGCCGAAACGGGCAGGCAGAAAAAAGCATCGTCCCCGGAAAAATGAACGGGCGATTCGGAATCTATGGGCAGGGGAGATTCCTGTAAAATGATGTTTGCGTTGGTGCCGCCAAAACCGAACGAATTGATACCGGCAAGAGCCGGTTCGTCTCTTTGGGGCCAGGGAATCAGTTTTTCCGGAACCTGCAATTGCAGTTTTTCAAAATCAATCTCAGGATGGGGATGATTGAAATGAAGGTTGGGAGGTATCTGCTTATGTTTAAGCGCGAGCACCACTTTCATCAAACCCGCGATCCCCGAAGCCGATTCCAAATGACCGATATTGCTTTTTACGGAACCCATATAGCAGGCATTGTCCAAAGGCCGGTTTTCGGATAGAACCTCCCCCTGAGCATTGGCTTCGATCGGGTCGCCCAGGGGAGTCCCGGTTCCATGCGCTTCCAGGTATTGAATCTGGTTGGGCAAAATTCCGGCAGTTTCACAACCTTTCCGCAACAGGGTTTTCTGGGACTCTCCGTTGGGAACGGGCATCGCCCAGGTCTGACCGTCCTGATTGGCGGTTGAAGAAAGGATGAGCGCGTGAATGGGGTCCTTGTCCTCCAATGCTTTTTGCAAGGGCTTTAAAATCGCGATGCCCGCACCCTCTCCACGAACATATCCATTGCCCGCCGCATCGAAAGATTTGCACTTGCCGTCGGGAGACAACATCCCTCCCTTCCCAAGGCCCACGGTGACATCGGGGACAAGAATCGCATTGACACCCCCGGTGATGGCCATGCTCGATTCTCCATTCCAGATACTCTGACAAGCCAAATGCGCGGCCACCAGAGAAGAGGAACAGGCGGTATCGGTGATAAGACTTGGGCCTTTAAAGTCAAAAATATAGGAAATTCGATTGGCTCCGATGCTCAAAGCCACGCCGGAAACTGTTTGGCCCTCGATGGAGTGCAGATCCAGCTTAAGATAACTCTGATACTCCCAACCTGAAATCCCCAGAAATACGCCGACGGGAGTGCCCGCAAGACGCTCCGGTACTTGTCCGCCGTCTTCCATCGCCTGCCAGACGCACTCCAGAAGAATTCTTTGTTGCGGGTCCATTTGAACGGCTTCACGGGGAGATATCTCGAAAAACCGCGCGTCAAACATTTGAATGGAATCGATGAACCCGCCCCACCGGGTGATCATCTTGCCTGGAGCTTTGGGATTCTTACTGTAGTAATTTTCTATATTCCATCGGTCTGCGGGAACTTCGACAACGGCGTCTTTTCCCTGGCTGAGCAGGTTCCAGTATTCATCAGGACTGTTGGAACCACCGGGAAACCTGCATCCCAATCCGATGATAGCGATAGGTTCATTTGTTTTCGAACTCATTTAACGTCCCGGGCTTGTTGCTATCGTTGATATCTTTGGGGAAAGGACTGTCTTAGAACCTTATTATTAATTTCAGCGATGAGGGGGTTATTCTAATTTGTTGAACAATGGGAAGCAAATGATTTATTAATGGTTTCTCAACGGTGACCTCGCTTGAGAGTCGCCACCACAACCCTCTTCCTGCGCACATTTTTTCTTCATTAAAAAACTAAAAATATCATATAGTTCAAAAACATTGCGTTTGACAGAAGCGCCAAACCATCAGGAGTCTTTTTAATGGTAATTGTAAAACAGGTGACCGGTGACAAGAAAGGGATGCGGGATTTTCTCGAACTCCCCTACTCTTTATACAAAAATGACAAACACTGGTGCCCTCCCCTGAGATTTGAAAGGAAAAAATTCTTCAGCAATGAAAACCCTTTCATGAAGCACAGCGAAGTTTGTTTTTTTGTCGCTTATAAGGATGACCAGCCTGTGGGCCGGGTCACGGCGCATCGGGATGAAATCTACGACAAGTTTTACAATACCCGGCAGGGATTTTTTGGGTTTTACGAGTCCATTGAAAGTGACGAGGTGGCTGAAAAACTCATGGGCGCCTGCGAAGACTGGATAAAAACCAGGGGAATGGAGTCTTTGATGGGACCCTTCAATTTCACGACCAATCACGAAGTGGGGTTTTTAATCAAAGGCTTTGACAGCCCTCCCGTAATCATGATGACCTACACCAAACCCTATTACCCGGACCTGTTGTCTCATCTTGGATATCAAAAAGAAAAAGAACTGATCGCTTTCTGGGTCGATAGAAACACGGAAAAACCGGAATTTTTTACCGTCATGGCAAAAAGAATCAACAGGGAAGTCGGGGATTCTTATGAAATCAGAACATTGAACATGGCAAACTTAAAATCGGAACTAAAAATCATTCTGGATATCTACAATGAGGCCTGGAATAAAAACTGGGGTTTCGTTCCCATGACGGAAGAAGAAATCGACGAAATGGCCCGTCAGCTCAGAAGCATTGTCCAACCGGAATATATATATATTTTATATATGAACGGAGAACCTGCGGCCTTTTTGCTCTGTCTTCTCGATATCAACAATGTATTGATTCACATCAAGTCGGGAAAACTTTTTCCAACGGGAATTTTCAAACTTCTCTTTTTCAAAAGATATATACAAAC